>NZ_JBICSH010000005.1:0-728996 GCF_043196965.1 Nonomuraea sp. NPDC049309
CGGCCTGCTTGGGCCAGGGCTTCGGCTCGGTCAGCAGCTCCACCGCACCGGCCGACCAGTCCACCTTCGAGGACGGCGCGTCCACGTGCAGCGTCCTAGGCAGCAGCTCGTGCCGCATCGCGAGGATCATCTTGATGATGCCGGCGACACCGGCGGCCGCCTGCGTGTGGCCCAGATTCGACTTCACCGACCCCAACCACAACGGCTGCTCCCGATCCTGACCGTAAGTGGCCAGCAGGGCTTGGGCCTCGATCGGGTCGCCGAGTGCCGTTCCCGTGCCATGCGCCTCGACGGCGTCCACGTCACCGGGGGTGAGTCCGGCGGCCGCCAGCGCCTGACCGATGACCCGCTCCTGGGAGGGGCCGTTGGGGGCGGTCAGGCCGTTGGAGGCGCCGTCCTGATTGACCGCGCTGCCGCGCACGACGGCCAGCACCCGGTGCCCGCGACGGCGAGCATCCGACAAACGCTCGACCACCAGGACGCCGACGCCCTCGCCCCAGCCGACGCCGTCGGCGGCCTCGGAGAACGCCTTGCACCGGCCGTCGGCGGCCAGCCCGCGCTGCCGGGAGAACTCCACGAACGCATCCGGCGTGGCCATCACCGTCACCCCACCGGCCAGCGCAAGATCACACTCGCCGTTGCGCAGGGCCTGCGCGGCGAGGTGCAGCGCCACCAGCGAGGACGAGCACGCGGTGTCCACCGACACCGCTGGACCCTCAAGGCCCAGCGCGTACGCCACCCGCCCCGACACCACGCTGCCCTGCGTTCCGGTGGCCACCAGGCCTTCGGCCTCGGGTGAGGCGGCCGCGCCCGAGCCGTAGTCGTTGGCCATGACGCCGGTGAACACCCCGGTGGGAGTGCCGCGCAGCCGGGACGGGTCGATGCCGGCGTGCTCCAGGGCCTCCCAGGACGCCTCCAGGATGAGCCGCTGCTGGGGATCCATCGCCACCGCCTCGCGCGGGCTGAGCGCGAAGAACTCCGGGTCGAAGCCGGCGGCGCCGGACAGGAATCCGCCGGTACGGACGTACGACGTGCCCGGGTGGTCGGGGTCGGGGTGGAACAGCGATGCCAGGTTCCAGCCTCGGTCGGTGGGGAAGCCGGTGATGCCGTCGCGGTCCTCGACCAGGAGCCGCCACAGCTCTTCGGGGTTGGTGACCTGGCCGGGGAAGCGGCAGGCCATGCCGACCACCGCGATCAGATCATCATCGCGATCGCCCCTCCGCCTCACGGTGACGGCGGGGGCGGCACGGCGCGTACCGGACAGCGTCCGCTCCAGATGCGCCGCCAGGGCGCGCGGCGTGGGATGGTCGAAGACCAGCGTGGGCGTCAGCCGCAGCCCGGTCACCTGATGCAGCCGGTTACGCAGCTCCACCGCGGTCAGCGAGTCGAAGCCCAGGTCCTGGAACGGCCGATCCGCATCGATCGCCTGCGCGCTGTCGTGCCCCAACGTGGCCGCCGCCTGAGCGGACACCACCTCCAGCAACCGCCGCTGCCGCTGCGCTCCCGGCAAGTCCATCAGCTCCGCGACGAGCGCCGAGCCGCCCGCGCCGCGCTCCGCTGGGGCGGCGGCGGGCTTGCCGATGTCGGCGGCCAGCTCGCGCAGGATGGGCGGCAGCTCGGCCCCGCGCCGTCCCAGCGCCACCGCGTCGAAGCGAGCAGAGACCAGGAACGGCCGCTGCGACCGCACACCGGCGTCCAGCAGCGCGAGCCCTTCCTCGGTGGTCAGTGCGAACAGCCCGGCGGCGCGCATCCGCGCCTCATCCTTGGAGCCGATCCGGCCGACCATGCCCCGCTCTTCGGCCCACGGCCCCCACGCCAGCGACACGCCCGGCAGCCCGCGAGCAGCCCGCACCGCGGCAACGGCATCGGCGAACGCGTTCGCGGCGGCGTAATTGCCCTGACCCGCGCCGTCCACCACCCCGGCCACCGACGAGAACACCACGAAGCGCGCAACACGACCGTCCTGCGTCAGCTCGTGCAGATGCCACAACGCATCCGCCTTCGGCCGCAGCACCGCATCCACACGCTCCGCCGACAACGACGAGATCACGCCATCGTCCACGACACCCGCCGCATGCACCACCGCACGCAACGGCCGCTCCGCAGAAATCCCCGCCAGCACAGCGGAAAGAGCATCGCGATCGGCCACGTCACAGGCCGCGACCGCCACCTCGGCGCCGAGCCCGGCCAGCTCATCACGGAGTTCGGCGGCGCCAGGAGCCTCCAGCCCCCGGCGAGAGACCAGCAGCAGATCGCGCACGCCATGCTCGGCGACCAGATGCCGCGCCACCACGGCACCCAGACCACCCGTACCACCCGTGATCAGCGTCGTCCCGTCAACGGGCCACAAGTCGTCGGCCTCGCCACCAGGCTCCACGGACTCGACGTGGGACAGCCGGGGCACCCACAACGCTCCCTGGCGCAGCGCCACCTCCGGCTCGCCGGAGGCCAGCGCCGCGGCCACATCAGCACCGGCCGCCTCGACATCGACGAGCGTGATCCGGCCCGGCTCCTCGGCCTGCGCCGCCCGTACCAGACCCCGGACAGCGGCCTGCGCCGGGTCCGGCGCCTCCTCATCGCCCACGGACACCGCGCCCCGCGTCACCACCACGACCGGCCGCGCGTCCCCTTCGGCCGACCAGCCCTGCAGGCCGGTGAGCGCCGTACGCAGAGCGTCCCGCACCCGGTCGAGTACGTGGGCGTCCTCGGTGCCGGTGACGTCGATGACGAGGGGGTCGCCCCCGGCGGCGGCCGCAGGGGCCGGTTCGAGCCGCCGCCAGGCGATCTCGAAGGTGGAGGGCCGGCTGGTGACGCCGGAGGCCCGCGATCGCGAGCCGCCCGGCGGGAGCAGCCAGTAGTGCCTCCGCTGGAAGGCGTAGGTGGGCAGGTCGAGGTGGCGGGGCCGGGCGGCGGCCAGCGAGGGCCAGGTCATCCAGTTCACGGCGACGCCGGACGCCCAGGCGTGGCCCACCCCGGCGAGGAGCTGGGCGGTCTCCTCCCGGTCGCGCCGCAGCAGGGCGACCACCGCGGCGGGCGCGCGGGCCGCGTCCGCGCCGGAGACGACGGGGTCGTCGTGGTACGCGAGGGTCTGCTCGATCATGGGGGCGAGCTGGGCGTCAGGGCCGATCTCCAGGAAGCAGCCGGCGCCGTTCTCGCGCAGGGTGGTGACGACGTCCGCGAACCGCACCGGCCGGTGCACGTGCTCCACCCAGTAGCCGGGCTCGGTGATCTGCGAGCCGGCCGGCCGCCCGCTCACGCCCGAGACGAGCGCCAGCGAGGGCGGGCTGAACGTGAGCGACGCCGCCACCTGGGCGAACTCGTCCAGCATCGGCTCCATCAGGGGCGAGTGGAAGGCATGCGACACCCGCAGCGGCCGCGTACGGAAGCCCTGCTCGCGCGCCCACGCGACCACCTCGTCGACCTGAGCGGCGGCCCCTGAGACCACCACGGCGCCGGGCGCGTTCACCGCGGCGACGGCCACCCGGTCGTACCGGGCCAGCACGGAGGCGATCTCGTCCTCGCCGCAGCCGATCGCGGCCATCGCGCCACCGGACGGCAGCGCCTGCATGAGCCGCCCACGGGCGGCCACCAGGCGGCAGGCATCCGCCAGGTCCAGCACACCCGCCACGTGGGCGGCCGTGATCTCACCGAGCGAGTGCCCGCCCACGAAGTCGGGCCGCACACCGAACGACTCCAGCAGCCGGAACAGCGCGACCTCGAAGGCGAACAGCCCGGCCTGCGCGAACACCGTCTGATCGAGCACCCCGTCAGGCGCGGCGTCGCCGACGATGACGTCCCGGACGCTCAGCCCACCGGCGATCCCCGCCACCGCAGAGTCACCGGCCAGCTCGGCCTGCAGCAGCTCACACGCCTCGTCGAAGGCCCGCGCGAAGACGGGGAACGCCGCATGGAGCTCCCGCCCCATCCCCGGCCGCTGCGCTCCCTGACCGGAGAACACGACGGCCAGCCGGCCAGGGCGGACCCGGCCGGTGACCGGCGAGGGCTCGCCGGCCGCCAGTGAACGCAGCCCGGCGAGCAGCCCGTCGCGATCGGAGACCGGCAGCACGGCCCGATGCTCCAAAGCGGCCCGCCGGGTCAAAGCGGCCGCCACCTCCGGGACCCCGGCCGAGGGGTGGGACTCCACGAAGCCGGCCAGCCGCTCGGCCTGCGCCCGCAGCGCCGCCTCGGACCTGGCCGACACCACCACGGGCACCGCCGGCCCGGAAGAGTCACCGGATCCGGCATCGGCGGGCGCCTCCTCGAGCGCCGGCGCCTCTTCGAGGATCACGTGCGCGTTGGTCCCGCTGAACCCGAACGACGACACGCCCGCCCGGCGCGACCGCCCCTCCACCTGGGGCCACGACCGCGCCTCGGTCAGCAGCTCCACCGCGCCGGACGACCAGTCCACCTTGGACGACGGCGCGTCCACGTGCAGGGTCTTGGGCAGCAGCTCGTGCCGCATCGCCATGACCATCTTGATCACGCCGGCCACGCCCGCCGCCGCCTGGGTGTGGCCCAGGTTCGACTTCACCGAGCCCAGCCACAGCGGCGTGCGCCGCCCCCGCCCGTAGGTGGCGAGCAGCGCCTGCGCCTCGATCGGGTCGCCCAGGGAGGTGCCGGTGCCGTGGGCCTCGACCGCGTCGACGTCCGCCGCCACGAGCCCGGCGGCGGCCAGCGCCTGCTGGATGACCCGTTCCTGGGAGGGGCCGTTGGGCGCGGTCAGGCCGTTGGAGGCGCCGTCCTGGTTGACGGCGCTCCCCCGGATCACGGCCAGCACGCGGTGGCCGCGGCGGCGGGCGTCCGAGAGCCGTTCGACGACCAGCATGCCGACGCCCTCGCCCCAGGCGGTGCCGTCCGCGCCGTCGGCGAACGCCTTCACCCGCCCGTCGGGCGCGAGGCCCCGCTGCCGGGCGAACTCGGTGAAGGTCTCCGGCGTGGACATCACGGTCACGCCGCCCACCAGCGCGAGGTCGCACTCGCCGGCGCGCAGCGCGTGCGCCGCGAGGTGCAGCGCCACCAGCGAGGACGAGCAGGCCGTGTCCACCGAGACGGCGGGCCCTTCCAGGCCGAGCGTGTACGCCACCCGCCCGGACACCACGCTGCCGTGCGACCCGGTGCTGAGCAGGCCCTCGGCCTCGGGCACGTCCCGGCCGTAGCCGATGGCGTAGTCGGGGGCCATGACGCCGAGGTAGACGCCGGTGCGGCTGCGGCGCAGCCCCGTCGGGTCGATGCCGGCGTGCTCCAGGGCCTCCCACGAGGTCTCCAGGACGAGCCGCTGCTGCGGGTCGGTGGCGGTGGCCTCGCGCGGGCTCATGCCGAAGAAGTCGGCGTCGAACTCGCCGGAGCCGTGCAGGAACCCGCCGCGGTTCACGTACGTGGTGCCGGGCCGGGCCAGCTCGGGGTCGTAGAGCGCGTCCACGTCCCAGCCGCGGTCGTCCGGGAAGCCGGAGATGCCCTCCCGGCCGGCGGCCACGAGGTCCCACAGCTCCTCCGGTGTGGCCACGCCGCCCGGGTACCGGCAGGCCATGCCGACGATCGCGATCGGCTCCCTGGCCCGTTCCGTCACATCGCGCAGCCGCCTGCGGGTCTCCTGGAGGTCCGCGGTGGCCCTGCGCAGGTAGTCGCGCAGGCGGTCATCGCCCGACATCAGTCATCTCCCCCGTCGTTCAGGACGTTGCGTCCGAGCCGCCCAGCTCGCTGTCCAGCACCGCGAACAGCTCCTCGTCGGAAGCCGACGCGAGGTCCGCCACCCGGCCGGGTGCGGCGCCGTTGCCGGCGGCGCGGCCGTGCGCCTCCCGCCAGCGGCGGGCCAGCGCCTCCAGCCGGGCCGCGACGGCCTCCACGTCGGCGGGCTCGGGCGGGGCGTCGGCGATCGGCTCGGCCATGGTGGCCTCCAGCCGCTCGATCTCGTCGAGTACGGCGCGCGCCGGGTCGGCGTGCTCCGGGTCGAGCTCTTCCAGGAGGAACTCGACCAGCGCCTCCGGGTTCGGGTGGTCGAAGATCAGCGTCGCCGGGAGCCGCATCCCCGCGGCGGCGCCGAGCCGGTTGCGCAGCTCGACCGCGGTCAGCGAGTCGAAGCCCAGCTCGGCGAAGGCGCGGTCAGGGCCGATCGCCTCGACGCCGGAGTGCCCGAGCACCGCGGCGACGTGCGAGCGGACCAGGTCGAGGAGGATGCGGCGCTGCTCGGCGGGCAGCAGCCCCGACAGCCGGTCGGTCAGCGACTCCTCCGCCGCCGGTGCGCTGTCCGCCGCGCGGCGCCGCGACGGCGCGGTCACCAGCTCACGCAGCACGGGCGGTACGGGCCCGGCGGACAGCGCACCGGCGTCCACGTCCGCGGCGAGCACCACGGGGGCGTCACCGGAGACGGCGGCGTCGAAGCGGCGCAGGCCGGACTCGGTGTCGAGTTCGCGCAGGCCGCTCGCGGACAGCCGGGCGGACTCGCCGGCGCCCACGTGGGCGGTCATGGCGCTGCGCTCGGCCCACAGGCCCCAGGCCAGCGAGTGGCCGGGCAGGCCGAGGTGGCGCCGGTGCTGGGCGAGCGCGTCCATGAACGCGTTGCCCGCGGCGTAGTTGCCCTGTCCCGGCGAGCCGAGCAGCCCGGCCGCCGAGGAGAACATGACGAACAGCGCGAGGTCGTCGTCCCTGGTCAGGTCGTGCAGGTGCCAGGCGCTGTCGGCCTTGGGCCGCAGCACCCTGTCGAGCTGCTCGGGGGTGAGCGAGGCGATCGTGGCGTCGTCGAGCACGCCGGCCGCGTGCACCACGCCGGTCAGCGGGTGCTCGGCGGGGATGCCTGCGAGCAGCGCGGCGAGCGCGGCGCGGTCGGACACGTCGCACGCCGCCACGCGGACGGACGCGCCCAGCCCGGCCAGCTCGTCGCGGAGCTCGGCGGCTCCGGGCGCGCCGGCGCCGCGCCGGGTGACCAGCAGCAGGTGCCGGGCGCTGTACCTGGTCACCAGGTGGCGGGCGACGTGCCCGGCGATGACGCCGGTGCCGCCGGTGATCAGGACGGTGCCGTCCGGGTCGAGTTCGCGCGGCACGGCCAGGGCGAGCTTGCCGACGTGGCGGGCCTGCTGGAGGTGGCGGAAGGCGTCCCTGGCGCGCCGGGCGTCCCAGACGGTGACGGGTGCGGAGCGCAGCACCCCCTCCTCGTAGAGGCGGACGACCTCGGCGAGGATCTCCTGGACGCGTTCCGGGGTGCCCTCCGGGTGCTCGGTGCGGGACTGGGCGACCATGTCGTACGCCTGGTAGACGACGCCCGGGTGGGCGGCGGCCACCTCGTCCGCCCGCCGGATGTCGGTCTTGCCCATCTCCAGGAAGTGACCGCCGCGCGGCAGCAGCTCCAGCGAGGCGTCCACGAACTCCCTGGCGAGGGAGTTGAGCACGACGTCCATGCCCTGCCCGCCGGTGACGGCGAGGAACTTGTCGCGGAAGCCGAGGTCCCTGGAGGAGGCCAGGTGGTCGTCGTCGAGGCCGAGCCTGCGCAGCACCGGCCACTTGGCGGGCGAGGCGGTCGCGAAGACCTCCGCGCCCAGGTGCTGGGCGAGCTGGATCGCGGCCAGGCCGACGCCGCCGGCGCCCGCGTGCACCAGCACCCGGTCGCCCGCGATCACCCCGGCCAGGTCCACCAGGCCGTAGTAGGCGGTGAGGTTGACGATCGGCAGCACCGCGGCGGACGTGAACGACCAGCCGCGCGGCATCGGGACGAGCAGCCGCCTGTCGGTGATCGCCACGCTGCCCGCGCCGCCGTCCACCAGCCCGGTCACCCGGTCGCCCGGCCGCAGGTCGGTGACGGCCGAGCCGACCTCCAGCACCACGCCGGCGGCCTCGCCGATGAGGCCGTCGTCCTCCTCGGTGATCATGCCGAGGGCGACGACCAGGTCGTGGAAGTTGATGCCGGCGACGCGGGGCGCGAGCCGTACCTCGGTGGGGCGCAGCGGGCGCGTCGCCTCCGGGGCGGGCAGCAGCGCGAGGTTGGACAGCGTGCCCTTGCCGGTGGTGGCCAGCCGCCACGGCCCTGGCGGCGGGACGAGCGCGTCGCCGTCGCGCACCAGGCGCGGCACGTGCACGGTGCCCGCGCGTACGGCCAGCTCCGGCTCGCCCGCGTCGATCGCCGAGCGGATCGCCGCCCACGGCAGGTCGTCCTCACTGTCGCCGTCGGTGCCGGTGTCGAGGAGCACGATGCGGTCGGGGTGCTCGGCCTGGGCGGCGCGCACCAGGCCGGCGGCCGCCGCGTGGGCGGGATCGGCGTCCTCGCCCGGCAGGACCGCCGCCGCGCGGCGCACGATCACGGCCAGGCGGACGCCGTCCCGCTGCTCGCCGGACAGCCACGTGCGCAGCGCTGCGAGGGTGGCCTCGGTCGCCGCGTGCGCGGCGGCTGCCGGGTCCGCTGCGGAGTCTCGCGGCACGTGGAACGTCTCGACGCCCGGGTCCACCGCGGCGGGCGGGGCGTCCGCCTGGGGCAGCGGCGTCCAGGCGAGCCGGGGCAGCGCGACGTGCACCGCCGCGCCGGCCAGCTCGCCGTCGGTGATCGGCCGCACCACCATGGCGTCCACCGAGGCCAGCGGGGCGCCCGCCGAGTCGGCCAGCTCGAGGGTGTAGCGGTCGGAGGCCGGGCCGCCGGCGGCGCGCAGCCGTACCCGTGCCGTGGTGGCGCCGGTGGTGTGCAGGCGCACGCCGCGCCAGGTGAACGGGAGCTCGGGCGTGCCGGAGCCGTCGCCGTCGATGAGCCCGGCGGCGTGCAGGGCGGCGTCGAGCAGGGCCGGGTGGATGCCGTACCGGTCGGCGTCGCCGGCGGCCGGCTCGGGCAGGGCGATCTCGGCGTAGATGTCGTCGCCGCCGCGCCAGGCGCGGCGCAGCCCGCGGAAGGCCGGGCCGTATCCGTAGCCGCCGGCGGCCATGGTCTCGTACAGGTCGCCGGTGTCCACCGGGCGGGCGTCCGCCGGCGGCCAGGCCGGGCCGGTTCCCTGCGGGGCCGGGCCTTCGCCCGCCGTCTTGGCCAGGCTGCCGATGGCGTGCCTGGTCCACGCGGGGGTCTCCGCGTCCGGAGCGTCCGGGGCGGCGTACACGGAGATCGGGCGGTGGCCGTCCTCGGCGGCGCCGACCACCACGCGGATGCGGGCGGCGCCGTCGTCGGGCAGGACGAGCGGACGTTCCAGGATCAGTTCTTCCAGCGCGTCGCAGCCGGCGCGGTCGGCGGCGTGCAGCGCCATCTCGACCAGCGCCGCGCCGGGCACCATGATCCGCTCGGCCACGCGGTGGTCGGCGAGCCACGGCTGGCCCGCGACGGACAGCCGGCCGGAGAAGACCAGTCCGTCGCCGTCCGGCTCGTCCAGCACCGCGGCGAGCAGCGGGTGGCCGGCGGCGTCGAGGCCGGCGGCGCTGAGCCCGGCGGGTCCGCCGAGCGTGCTCGGCTTCCAGTACTTGTCGTGCTGGAACGGGTAGGTGGGCAGGTCCACGCGCGGCGCGGCGGGCACGACCTTCGACCAGTCCACCCGCGCTCCGCGCAGCCAGGCCTCGGCCAGCGCCGTGGTGAACCTGCCGCCCTCGTCGCGGCGCAGCGTGCCCAGGGCGGCGACGTCCACGCCGTCGGCGGCGGCGGTCTCCTCGATCGCCGGGGTGAGCATCGGGTGGGGGCTCATCTCCAGGAAGAGCCGGCGTCCGCGGGCCAGCAGCGCCCGGGTGGTCTCGGCGAACCGTACGGTCCTGCGCAGGTTCGTGTACCAGTACTCGGCGTCGAGCCTGGTCGTGTCCAGCTCGGCCGCCTCCACCGTGGAGTAGAACGGCACGGCGGCGGCCTGCGGGCGCAGCCCGGCGAGGTCGCGCAGCAGCGGCTCGCGCAGCACCTCCACCTGCGCGCCGTGGGATGCGTAGTCCACGGCCAGGCGCTTGACGCGGGTGCCGTCGGCGCGCAGCCGGGCCTCCAGGGCGTCCAGCGCGTCGGAGTCGCCGGCCAGCACGACCGATCCTGGGCCGTTCACCACGGCCACGGAGATCGCGTCGCCGTACTCGGCGAGCAGCTCGGGCATGCGTTCCGCGGGCAGCGCCACGGACATCATGCCGCCGTTCAGGCCGGACAGGCGCTCGGCGACCGCGCGGGAGCGCAGCACCACGACCCGCGCGCCGTCGGCGAGTGACAGCGCCCCGGCCACGCAGGCGGCGGCGATCTCGCCCTGGGAGTGGCCGACCACGGCGGCCGGTTCGACTCCGGCGGCGCGCCAGGTCTCGGCCAGCGCGACCATCACCGCCCAGAGGACCGGCTGGACCACGTCGACGCGTTCGAGCATCCCGGCGTCGCCGAGCGCGTCACGGACCCGCCAGTCCACCAGCCGCTCGATCTCGGCGGCGCAGCGGTCGAGTGCGGCGGCGAAGGCGGGCGAGGAGTCCAGCAGTTCGAGCGCCATGCCCGGCCACTGGCCGCCCTGCCCTGGGAAGACGAACACCGGCTGGTCCGCGCCCTCGTGCACCTGGCCGCGGACGAGCCCGGGGTCCTGCTCTCCTGCCGCCAGCGCGCGCAGTCCGGCCAGCGCGGCCTCGCGGGAGCCGCTCAGGACGGCGGCGCGCTTGGGCAGTCCGGCCCTGCGGGTCAGCTCGGCGGCGATGTCCGGCAGCCCGGTCTCGTCGTGTTCGGCCATGAAGGCGGCGAGCCGGTCGGCCTGGGCGCGGAGCGCGGGCTCGGTCTTGGCGGAGATCAGCACCGGCAGCACGGCGCGGTCGCCGTCCACGACCGTGGGGGCCGCCGGGGCCGGGGCTTCCTCGGCGGGCGGTTCCTCGATGATGACGTGGGCGTTCGTGCCGGAGATGCCGAACGACGACACGCCCGCCCTGCGCGGCCGGTCCGGGTGCTTGGGCCAGGGCTTCGGCTCGGTCAGCAGCTCCACCGCACCGGCCGACCAGTCCACCTTCGAGGACGGCGCGTCCACGTGCAGCGTCCTGGGCAGCAGCTCGTGCCGCATCGCGAGAATCATCTTGATCACACCCGCCACGCCCGCTGCGGCCTGGGTGTGGCCCAGGTTCGACTTCACCGACCCCAACCACAGCGGCTCCTTGCGGTCCTGGCCGTAGGTGGCCAGCAGGGCTTGGGCCTCGATCGGGTCGCCGAGGGAGGTGCCGGTGCCGTGGCCTTCGACCACGTCCACCTGGTCAGGGCCGATGCCGGCCGACGCCAGCGCCTGGGCGATCACCCGCTCCTGGGAGGGGCCGTTGGGGGCGGTGATGCCGTTGGAGGCGCCGTCCTGGTTGACCGCGCTGCCGCGCACGACGGCCAGCACCCGGTGCCCGCGCCGACGAGCATCCGACAAACGCTCGACCACCAGGACGCCGACGCCTTCGCCCCAGCCGACGCCGTCGGCGGCCTCGGAGAACGCCTTGCACCGGCCGTCGGCGGCCAGCCCGCGCTGCCGGGAGAACTCGATGAACGCCCCCGGCGTGGACATCACGGTCACGCCGCCGGCGAGGGCCAGGTCGCACTCGCCGCGCCGCAGCGCGTCCGCGGCGAGGTGCAGCGCCACCAGCGAGGACGAGCAGGCGGTGTCCACGCTGATCGCGGGACCGCGCAGGCCGAGCGTGTAGGAGACGCGTCCGGAGACCGTCGCGCCGCCCGCGCCCGCCGGGACGTAGTCGTGGTACATCACGCCCGCGAACACCCCGGCGCTGGTCTCGCGCAGCGACGTCGGGTCGATCCCGGCCCGCTCCAGCGCGGTCCAGCTGACCTCCAGGAACTGCCGTTCCTGCGGGTCCATCTCCGCCGCCTCGCGGGGGCTGATGCCGAAGAAGTCCGGGTCGAACTCGGCGGCGCCGTGCAGGAAGGCGGCCTGCCGCGTGTACGAGGTGCCCTCGTGCTCGGGGTCGGGGTGGAACAGCGAGCCGAGGTCCCAGCCGCGGTCGGCGGGGAAGTCGCCCACCGCGTCGACGCCCTCGGTCACCAGCCGCCAGAAGTCCTCCGGCGTCTCCACGCCGCCCGGGTACCGGCAGGCGAGCCCGACGATCACGATCGGGTCGGTCTCGGCCGGAGCCGCCGCCACCGCCGGTGCCTGCGCGGGCTCCGGTGTGCCGCCGAACCGGTCGGCCAGGAAGCCGGCCAGCGCGGTCACCGTCGGGTGGTCGAAGACGAGGGTCGCGGGGAGCGCCATGCCGACCCTGCGGCCCAGCCTGTTGCGCAGCTCCACGCCGGACAGCGAGTCGAAGCCCAGCTCCTGGAAGGCCCGGTCCACCGGCACCGCGTCGGGCGAGCCGTACCCGAGCACGCCGGCGGCCTCCGCGCGTACCACGCCCAGGAGCAGCTCGCGCCGCTCGACGGGGGACATCGCGCCGAGCCGGTCGGCGAGCGAGCCGGGTCCCGCCGCGGCGGCGCGGGCGGGACGGCGGCCGGCGAGGGCGCGCAGCAGCGCGGGCGGTTCCGTGTCGCGGCCGCGCAGTGCGGCGAGGTCGAGCCGGCAGGCGACCGGCGCGGGGTGCCCGGCGGCGAGCGCCGCGTCGAACAGGGCAAGCCCTTCCTCTGAGGTGAGCGGCCGCATGCCGGAGGCGGCGAGCCGGGCGGTCTGGCGGTCGTCCAGCCGGCCGGCCATGCCGCTCCCCGCCTCCCACGCGCCCCAGGCGATCGAGACGGCCGGGAGCCCGGCGGCGGCGCGCTCGGCGGCGAGCGCGTCGAGGGCGGCGTTGGCGGCGGCGTAGTTGCCCTGTCCCGCGCCGTCCATGAGGCCGGTCGTCGAGGAGAACAGCACGAACGCGCGCAGGTCCAGGTCGCGGGTCAGCTCGTGGAGGTGCCACGCGCCGTCCACCTTGGGCCGCAGCACCCGCGCCAGGCGCTCGTCGTCGAGGGTCGGGATGGTGCCGTCGGCCAGCACACCGGCCGCGTGCACCACCGCCGCGAGCGGCCGCGTCTCCTCCAGGAGGGCCGCGAGCGCGGCGCGGTCGGCCACGTCGCAGGCGGCCACCGTCACCTCCGCGCCGAGCCCGGCCAGCTCGTCGCGCAGCTCGGCCGCGCCGGGCGCGTCGAGGCCGCGGCGGCCGGTCAGCACCAGGCGCCGTACGCCGTGCTCGGTGACCAGGTGCCTGGCCAGCAGCGCGCCCAGGCCGCCGGTGCCGCCGGTGATCAGCGTGGCGCCCTCGGCGGGCCATGCGGCGGCGCCGTGCTCCGGTGCGCGGCGGGCCAGTCTGGGGATGTGCAGCCTTCCCGCGCGTACGGCCGTCTCCGGCTCTCCCGCGCGCAGCGCGGCGGCCGTGGCCGAGTCGATCGCGGAGCGGTCCTGGTCCTGCCCGGGGTCCAGGTCGACCAGCAGGATGCGTCCCTGGCTCTCCTCCCTGGCGGCCCTGGCGAGTCCCCAGACCGCCGCCTGCGCCACGTCCGGGGCCGCGCCGCCGATGGCGACCGCTCCCCTGGTCACGATCACGAGGGTGTCGTCGGTCGAAGGGTCGGTGGCCAGCCAGCGCTGGACGCGCTCCAGCGCGGCCGCCACGGTGCGGCGTACCCGCTCGGGCGTGGATGCGGAGGTGGCGGTGTCGTCCCAGGCCAGGTGGACCTCGGCGTCCCGTGACGGCGTCTCGCCGTCCTGCGTGGCCAGCGGGCGCCATTCCACCTCGTACAGGGGCGGCGCCGCCGCTCCGCCCGTCGGGAGAGGGTCGGCGAGCGGGCGGGATTCCAGCGACGTCACGGTGGCCAAGGGGCGGCCCGTCGCATCGGCGAGGTCCAGCCGCACCGCGCCCGCGCCGTCGGCGGGTCGCAGGCGCACCCGTGCCGCGGCGGCGCCGGTCGCGTGCAGCTCGACCCCTCGCCAGGCGAAGGGGACCACCGGCCGCGTGCTCTCGTCCGCCTTCTCGTCCGCCTCGGGCACCAGGCCCACGCGCAGCGCGGCGTCGAGCAGCGCGGGGTGCGCGTCGTAGCCGGTGGCGTCCACGCCTTCGGGCAGCGCCACCTCGGCGTAGAACTCCTCGCCCTTGCGCCAGGCGGCGCGCAGCGCGCGGAACGCGGGACCGTAGTCGTAGCCGCGCTCGGCCAGCCGGTCGTCCAG
The DNA here is from genome assembly GCF_043196965.1 of Nonomuraea sp. NPDC049309. Taxonomy (NCBI): domain Bacteria; kingdom Bacillati; phylum Actinomycetota; class Actinomycetes; order Streptosporangiales; family Streptosporangiaceae; genus Nonomuraea; species Nonomuraea sp. NPDC049309. The sequence continues at coordinate 14,007 of NZ_JBICSH010000005.1, forward strand.
CCCGTCGATGTCCACGGCCGTGGCCTCGGGGGGCGGCCACGCGGTGAGGTCGGCGCCCTCGGCCGTGGCGGGGGCGAGGGTGCCCTGGGCGTGCCGGATCCAGCCCTCACCGGCGGCGGAGTGGATCTCCACGGTACGGCGGCCGTCGCCGTCCGGGGCGGCGACCGCGACCTGGACGGCCACGCCGGCCGCGTCCTCACCCGTGGGGATGGCCAGCGGGGTCTCCAGGACGAGCTCGTCCAGCCTGCCGCAGTCCACCTCGTCGCCGGCGCGCAGCGCCAGCTCCACGAAGCCCGTGCCGGGGAAGATCACGGTGCCGTTCATCGTGTGGTCGGCGAGCCACGGCTGCGTACGCGGGGACAGCTGACCGGTGAGGGTGACGGCGCCGTCCGGGTGGGTCACGGCGGCGGCGAGCAGCGCGTGCTCGACGGGCGACTGGCCGGCCGCCGACACGTCGCCCGACTTGTGAGCTTCGAGCCAGAAGCGGCGCCGCTGGAACGGGTACGTGGGCAGCGTGACGGTGCGCGGCGGGGTCTCGCGGCCGGCGAACCAGGCGCTCCAGTCCACACTCACGCCACCGGCCCAGGCCGCACCGAGCGCTTCGGCGAAGCGGGCCTCCTCGTCGTGGTCGCGGCGCTGCAGGGCCACCACGGAGACGCCCTCGGCCAGGGTCTGCTCGATCATGGGGGCGAGCTGGGAGTCGGGGCCGGCCTCCAGGAAGTGGGTGACCCCGCGCCGCCGCATCACCTCGACGCCGTCGGCGAAGCGCACCGGGCGGCGGACGTGCTCCACCCAGTAACCGGGCTCGGTGACCTCCTCGCCCGCCAGGTCACCGGAGACGTTCGAGATCAGCGCCAGTTGCGGGCGGCGCAGCGTCAGCCCGGCGACGACCTGCTCGAACTCGGCCAGCATCGGCTCCATCAACGGCGAATGAAACGCATGCGACACCCGCAGCAGCCGCGTACGGAAGCCCTGCTCCCGCGCCCACGCCACGACCTCATCGACCTGGCCGGCGGCACCGGAGACCACGATGGCGCCCGGCGCGTTCACCGCGGCGATGGCCACCTGATCGTGACCGGCCAGCACAGAGGCGATCTCGCCCTCGCCACAGCCGATCGCCGCCATCGCCCCACCGGACGGCAACGCCTGCATCAACCGCCCACGCGCGGCCACCAGACGGCACGCATCCGCCAGGTCCAGCACACCGGCGACGTGTGCGGCGGTGATCTCGCCCAACGAGTGCCCCGCCACAACGTCCGGACGCACCCCGAACGACTCCAGCAGCCGGTACAGCGCGGTCTCGAAGGCGAAGAGCCCGGCTTGGGCGAAGACGGTCTGATCCAGCACTCCGTCAGGGGCCTGGTCGCCGAGGATGATGTCGCGCACGCTCAGCCCACCGGCCAGCTCTGCGACCACGTCAGTCCCGGCGAGTTCGGCCTGCAGCAGCTCGCAGGCTTCGTCGAAGGCGCGCGCGAACACGCCGAAGCGCTCGTACAGTCCGCGGCCCATGCCGGGCCGCTGCGCGCCCTGCCCGGAGAACACCAGGCCGAGCCGCCCGCTCCTGGCCTCTCCGACCGTGACGCCGGGCGGGGTATCCCCCGCGGCGATGCCGCGCAGCGCGGCGATCAGGCCGTCCTTGTCGTGGGCCACCAGGGCGGCGCGGTGAGCGAGCGCAGCGCGGCGGGTCAGCGTCCAGGTCACGCCGGGCAGGCCGGCGTCCGCGCCGTCGCCGGTGAGGAAGCCGGCCAGCCGGTCCGCCTGGGCGCGCAGCGCGGCCTCGGACTTGGCCGACACCACGATCGGCAGCGCCGGGGAGTCCTCGGCGGCCGAAGGCTCGGCGGTCTCCTCGGGGGCCTCTTCGAGGATGACGTGGGCGTTGGTGCCGCTGACCCCGAACGCGGAGACGGCGGCCCTGCGCGGGTGCCCGGCGCGGGTCCACGGCCGGGGCTCGGTGAGCAGCTCCACGTTGCCGGCCGTCCAGTCGACCTCGTGGCTGGGGGCGTCCACGTGCAGCGTCTTCGGGAGCGTGCCGTGCCGCATGGCCAGCACCATCTTGATGACGCCCGCCGCGCCTGAGGCCGCCTGGGCGTGGCCGATGTTCGACTTGACCGAGCCCAGCCACAGGGGCCGGTCGCGGCCCTGCCCGTACGTGGCGAGCAGCGCCTGTGCCTCGATGGGGTCGCCCAGCCTGGTGCCGGATCCGTGGCCTTCGACGACGTCCACGTCCGACGGCGAGAGCCCGGCCGCCGACAGCGCGGCGCCGATCACCCGCTCCTGGGAGGGGCCGTTCGGCGCGGTCAGGCCGCTGCTCGCGCCGTCCTGGTTGACGGCGGAGCCGCGGATGACGGCGAGCACGGGGTGGCCGTTGCGCTGGGCGTCGGAGAGGCGTTCGAGCAGCAGCAGTCCGACGCCCTCGCCCCAGCCGACCCCGTCGGCCGCGGCGGCGAAGGACTTGCAGCGGCCGTCGGGCGAGAGCACGCCCTGGCGGCCGGAGTCGACGAACAGCTCGGTGGTGGACAGCACGGTGGCGCCGCCGGCCAGGGCCAGCTCGCACTCGCCGCCGCGCAGCGCCTGCGCCGCCAGGTGGAGGGCGACCAGCGACGAGGAGCAGGCGGTGTCCACGGTGACCGCGGGTCCTTCGAAGCCGTACAGGTAGGAGATGCGCCCCGAGGCCACGCTGCGGTGGCTGCCGTGCGCGATGAAGCCCTGGACGCCGCGGGGTATCCGGTCGCTGCGCGAGCCGTAGTCGCCGTACATGACGCCGACGAACACGCCGGTACGGCTGCCGCGCAGTGCCGTGGGGTCGATGCCGGCGCGCTCGACCGCCTCCCAGGTGGTCTCCAGCAGCAGCCGCTGCTGCGGGTCCATGGCGGTGGCCTCGTTGGGGCTGATGCCGAAGAACTCCGGTTCGAAGCCGGCCACGTCGCGCAGGAAGCCGCCCTCGCGGGTGTAGGTCTTGCCCGGTTTGCCGCGCTCCGGGTCGTAGATGGCGTCGATGTCCCAGCCGCGGTCGGCGGGCATGGGGGTGACGGCGTCGACCTCGTCGGTGATGAGCCGCCACAGGTCCTCGGGCGTGGTGACCCCGCCTGGGAAGCGGCAGGCCATGCCGACGATCGCGATCGGCACGGCGCCGTCAGGGCCGGCGCCCAGCTCGCGCAGGCGGTCCTCGGCCGCGCGCAACCGCCGCCGGGATTCCCGCAGATCCGCCGTCGCTCTTTTCAGGTAATTGACAAGTCTCTCTTCGTTGTCCATTACCAACCTAGGATTATGAGGAGCGTTGAGCTCACCGGGCTTGCACGTTCTGACCCTTTCGGTGCCGCCACCAAACTACGAAAAGTTCGGAGCCGCACTAACCCCTATGCGCCCCCTAAGACCAATTAATTGTGCGGGCTCAGGAGTTCGCCGGCGCGTTCGGCCAGCGCCTTTCTGTCGACCTTGCGGTTGGCGTTCAGCGGCAGTTCCGCGAGGTGGTGATATCGCTTGGGGACCATGCCGTGCGGCAGCGTCCGGCGCAGCCGGTTGGCGAGCTCGACGGGAGGCCGCGGCCGGCCGGTGTAGAAGACCACCAGCTCGGTTCCCGCGGGGCCTTCGACCCCTACCGCGGCGGCCTCGGCGACGCCGTCCTCGCCGGCCAGCAGCGCGTGCTCGATCTCGGCGAGCTCGACCCGCCAGCCCTGCACCTGCACCTGGGCGTCGCGTCTGCCCAGGTAGGCGAGCTCGTCGCCGGGGAGCCGCCGTACGCGGTCGCCGGTGCGGTAGAAGGTGTGGCCGCCGTGCCGGAGGAAGCGGCCCTCGCCGTCGCGGGGGTCGAGGTATCCGGGGGTGAGCTGGGGTCCTGCGATGCACAGCTCGCCTTCCTCCTCGTCGGTCACCTCGCCGTCCTCGGTGACGAGCAGCATCCGGTGCCCGGGGTGCACGGCGCCGATCGGCACCACGCCGTTGACCGCGAGCTTGGCCGAGTCGCCGGACCAGCGGTGGCCCGCGATGGTGACGGTCAGCTCGGTGGGGCCGTACAGGTTCTCCACGGTGGCGTGCGGCGCGGCCGCGATCCAGTCCTCGACGTCCTGGCAGCGCAGCGCCTCTCCGGCGAAGAAGCTCCAGCGCAGGCCGGGCAGCGCGCCGGGGCGCAGGGCGCCGAGCCGGCGGGCCAGGCTGATGCCGCTGGGGGTGGAGAACCAGACGGTGACCTGGTGGCGTTCCAGGAAGGCGGGCAGGTCGGCGTGGCCGCGCGGCGGCACCGGCACGGCGGGTGCGCCCGCGCCCCAGGCGCAGAACAGGTCGAAGATGGCGCAGTCGAAGGTCAGGTCGAAGGTCTGCGAGAAGGCGTCGCCGGGGGTGAAGTCGTAGCGTCCGTCCAGCACCCCGAAGTAGTGGGTCAGGTTGGCGTGGGTGAGCGTGACGCCCTTGGGCCGGCCGGTGGAGCCGGAGGTGAACAGGATGTACGCGGGCGCGTCGGCCGGCGCCGCGACCGGTTCCGCCAGGGTGTGCGCGGCCGAGACGGCGACGCTGCCCTCGCCGCCGCCCTCGGGCAGCAGCACGGAGCCGTAGAAGCCGCGTTCGCGCAGCTCGGGCAGCAGGCGCGCGCCGCGCTCGTCGGCGATCACGGCGGTGACGCCGGCCGCCGACATCATCCGCGCCGTCCGGTCTGGCGGGAAGTCGGCGTGCAGCGGCACCACGGTGGTCCCGGCGTACAGGGTCGCGAGCAGCCCGGCGTAGGCCGTGACGCCCTTCTCGGCGAGCACGCCGACCGGCCCGGTGACGCCGGCGTGGAGCAGCGACCCGGCCCACAGCAGGGCGAGCTCGTGCAGCTCCTCGAAGGTGACCGTGCGGCCGCCGAGGCGGAGCGCGGCTCCTTGCGGCGCGGCGGCGAGACCGTTCAGAAATCGCCCGTGCAGGTTCCGCTGAATTTCTTCGCCCATTTTCTTTTCCCCAGCGCGAGAATATGAGGCATAATGCGAGCCATGTGGGATGAAAAGTTCGAGGAGTTGCTCCGGCACCGGCTTCCCTTGCTGTCTTCCGACGACGAGCTCACCGCGGACACGAACCTCCGGGAATTCGGTTTGGATTCCATGGGCGCGGTGGAACTGCTCAGCGCGCTGGAAGCCGATTACTCCGTGCAGTTCGACGAGCAGGCACTTGTTCTTGACACCTTCGCCACCCCCGGGGCTTTGTGGACGGCGCTCAGCTCGGCCCGTCCGGTCTCCTGAGCCCGCACGCACCTGGCCGCCGAGCCCCGTTCAGCGACCGCTGGGCGGGGCTCATCTGTTGCGTGCGGCGAGCAGCGGCCGCTTGGGGCCGACCGGCACCACCGTGAAGCTCTTGGTGGTGGCGGGCACCCGGCTGAAGAGCGCGTCCGGCCCGGCCACGCAGACCGTGCGCACGCCGTGGGCGCGCAGCGCCTCGACCGTCCCCGGCCAGTGCATCTGCTTGACGAAGCCGTCGAGGAGCAGGTTCCGCACCTGCTCGCCGGTGGTCAGCAGGGAGCCGTCGTGGTCGGAGATCACCGGTAGCCGCGGCTCGGTGAAGTCCAGCTCGTCCAGCACCTCCTTCTCTGCGCGTTCGCGCAGCCAGGAGAAGGCCGGCGAGTGCATCGGCGGGCGCATCGTGTAGAGCGACAGGCCGCCGGCGGCGCGGATGCCCTTCTCCAGCCCCGGCAGGTCGTCGGCGGACAGTGTGATCATGAAGAAGTCGCGGTCGACCCGGCAGGCGACGTCGGCGATGCGGCCGCGCGCGGTCAGCTCGCCGAGCATCTCCTCCACCACCTCGGGCGGCACGCGGACGAACGAGTGGGTGACCAGGCCGCTGTGCTCCCTGCTGAAGTAGTCGGCGACGCAGCGGGCCAGCCGGGCGGTCATCCACACCGCGTCGGCGAAGCTCAGCGACCCCGCGTACGCCGCGGCCGGCTTGCCGCCGAAGCTCGGCCCCGCGCACACCCCGGGGAGCGCGGGCAGCGCCTCGCGCTCGGCCCACTCGGCCAGAGCCAGGCAGGTGACGAGGAAGGCCACCTGGGCGTACTCGGAGTAGTCGCCCTCCGTGTCGCGGAACCGCTCGAGCACCGGGTATCCGAGCGCTTCGTCGGCCTCGGCGAACAGCCGCCACGCCGACGGCACCTCGGCGGCGAACCGCTCGATGTCGGCGTACGCGGTGGGCCCCATCCCCGGGAAGACCATGGCGATCTCGTGACTCGATGAGTTGTCCACCCCGGCACGCTAACCGCGGACGGCGGGCCTGCCCCACCCCTAGTACCCCTGCTCGTGATCCGCGCGGCCCCCACATTCTGCGGCCCCGCCGTTCAGGCGGCGCCGTCGAATTTGCGCTGCACATAGTGGAGCGCGTGCAGCAGCTCGGCGGAGCCGACCGGGCGCGGGCGGTGGCGTTCTGCCACTCCGTCGAGCGGCAGCGCGCCGACGTCGGCCCACAGCAGCCTGCCGTCGGCGTCGATGCGGCTGCGCGCGGCACCCCTGTTGTCGGGGTGCAGGCAGTAGGGGATGTCGAGGTAGCCGAGCTTGAACGCGCGCAGCAGCGCGCGGCCCACGTCCTCGTGCAGCTCCAGGGTGGCCTCGACGAGGCGCCGCGCCTCGGCGTACACCTGCGAGTCGGTGCTGCTCGGCGGCGGCGCGGCGGGGCGGGCCGCGCGGGCGGCCCGCCCCGCCAGCTCCAGTGCGGCGACGTTCTCCGCGATCGTGGGGATGCGCCGGGACTCGGCCTCGGTCTTGACGATGAGCCGCTCGGCTCCCGTGCGCACGGCCAGCTCGGCCGCGGAGGTCAGCAGGGCGGCGGCACCGCGCGGCGTCTCGGGGTAGACGCCCATGTACGCGTAGACGACGACGTGCCAGCGCACGCCGGACAGGAACTCCTCGGCCAGCGCGCGCAGCGCGAGCACCGCCTCGACGTCCTGCTGCGGGCTGGTCTGCTGGGCGTAGCTGAGCGAGATGTCGCGCAGGCCGTGCGCCCGGAAGAACAGGCCCTCGAGGACGCTGAGCGCGACGAGCTGGCCGGGTGGGCAGAGCTGGCCGAGCACGCAGCCGCCGAACGTCTCCAGGTGCGGCTCGCGCCCCTCCTCCTGCCCGCGGGCGACCAGTAGCTCGCAGCCGCGCGCCCAGTGGTCGACCGCCTGGCTGAGCGGGATCCTGCTGTAGGGCAGGCAGTAGGAGACCGGGCCGCCCTCGGTGGCGTCCAGCCCGGCGTCCAGCAGCGCCTCGAAGACCTTCACCGGGTCGGCGGAGCCGTGGCGCACCTGCACGGGGAAGCCGTCGTCGCGGACGCCGTGCAGCAGCGCCCTGTTGACGACGACGCCGTGGCTGACCAGGGGGTAGCCGTTGAGCGCGGCGCCCGAGGCGAGCGCGGCGGCGGCAGAGGCCAGGTCGCCGACCCGGGTGTAGCTGTCCACGGTGATCGTCCCGGCGGTGGCCGCGCGGGCCCGTTTCGTGGCGAGCAGCCCGGCGCGCATGGTCGCCACGTCGCCGAATCCCATGCGGGGCTGCACCACCAGCTCGCCGGCCGCGGCCGTGGCGGTCACGTAACCGCCGAATCCAGCGGCCATGCCGCCTCAGCCGGACCGGACCGGGGTACGCGCGGCGGCGCCGTCCGTCTTCCAGGTGAGCGCGGCGGCCAGCGTCCTGAACTCGTCGATGTCCTCGGGGCCGCCGCGGTCGAAGACGCGGTCGCAGCCGGCCGCCTCGAGCCGGCTCGCGAGGTCGTCTTCGCGCCGTCCGTTGACCCCGAGGCGGCCGCCCATGACGATGGGGACGCCGGCCAGCTCGGGCCTGGCGCGCAGCTTGGGGACGACCCTCAGGCCCTCACGGTAGCCGTGGCCGTTGACGGTGCTGAGCACCACGAGGTCGGGCCGCTGGTCCACGCACTCGGAGACGAGCAGCTCGTCGGGGACGCACGGGCCGAGGTTGACCACGTCCAGGCCCTCCTCTTCGCAGACGAGCTGCAGGTAGACGAGGTTCCAGGTGTGCGAGTCCGATGCCACGCCGCTCACCAGGGCGCGCGGGCGGCGGCCCTCCGTGCGGGCCGGGTTCTGGTCGGGGAACATGCGGGTCACGTCAACTCCCTGTCGCGGCGTCGCTTGCGCGGGGTCCCGGTCGGGTCCCCGTGACGGTGGCGAGATAGTCCAGCAGCACGTCCCTGAACCGGTCGGGTTCCTCCAGGTGCGGGAGGTGGCTGGAGTGCTCGAGGATCTCCCAGCGGGAGTCCGGGATGAGCTCGTCGAACGGGCGTACGGTCTCCGGTGTCGCCTCGTCGTGCCGCCCTGAGATGATCAGGGTGGGCACCTCGATGGCGGGCAGCAGCTCTTCGACCGACCAGTCGCGCAGCGTGCCGACGACGTGGAACTCGGTCGGCCCGTTCATCGTGTAGTAGACGGTCGGGTTGTTGTGCATCTCCATGAAGGACGCCTGGTACTCGCGCGGCCACGGGTCGAGCAGGCAGACGTATCGGGCGAAGAAGACGCGCATGGCGTCGAAGTACTCGCGGGTGGCGGTGGTGCCGGCGGCCTCGTGGCGGGCGAGTGTCTGCTGCACCTCGGGCGGGAGGGTGGCGCGCAGCCGTTCCATCTCGGCCCGCCAGGTGACCATCGAGGCGGGCGAGTTGGCGATGACGAGCCCGCGCAGCCCGCTGGGGCGGGTGGCGGCGTGCGCGGCGGCGAGCATACCGCCCCAGGAGTGGCCGAAGAGCACGTAGCCGCCGGCCACGCCGAGCCTGCTGAGCAGGTTGTCCAGCTCGTCGAGGAAGAGCCGCACGGTCCAGAAGTCGGCGCCCTTGCCGGGCAGGTGGGTGGAGCCGCCGTTGCCGAGCTGGTCGTAGTGGATGACCGGCTGGCCGGTGTCGCTCAGCTCGGCGAGCGGCAGCAGGTAGTCGTGGGTGCTGCCGGGGCCGCCGTGCAGCACGACCAGGGGCGGGCGGCCGCCGGTCAGGTCGCCGGTCACGCGGTACCAGGTGCGGTACTCGCCGAACGGCACGGTGCCCTTGGCGGAGGGCCGCCGGGTCGTCGTGGCCGTCCCGCTCACCGCAGCGCTCCTTCGGCCAGGGCGGGCTGCGGCGCGGGCGCGCCGGCGCGGTGCTCGGCGACCAGGCGTTCCAGGCGGGGGACGAGCTCGGCGGGGGTGGGCTCGGTGAGCATCTCCTGCCGCAGCCGTTCGGCGGCGGCGCGCGGGCCCGGCTCGTGCACGAGCGCGGCGAGCGCGTCGCGGAAGCCGCGGGGGTCGAGGCCGGGCGGCGGGATGTAGGCGCCGGCGCCGGCGGCGGCCAGCCGCTTGGCTTTGACCGGGGTGTCCCAGGTGTTAGCGATCATGAGTTGCGGCACGCCGTTGAGCAGCGCGGCGCTGAACGTGCCGGCGCCGCCGTGGTGCACGACCGCCGCGCAGGTCGGCATGAGCAGGTTCATGGGGACGAAGTCGACGATGCGGACGTTGTCCGGCACCTCGCCGAGGCCGGCGCGCTGCTCGGCGTCGAGCGTGGCCACGACCTCGATGTCGAGTTCGGCCGCCGCCCGTACCAGCTCGGCGGGGCCGAGCGCCCAGTCGTGCAGGAAGCCCGCGCCGGTGCCGCCGAGCGTGAAGCACACGCGGGGGCGGTCCGGCGGCTCGCTGAGCCATTCGGGCTGCACGGAGCGGCCGTTGTACGGCAGCGTCCGCATGCCCACGATCGGCACCCCGACGGGGAGGCGCAGGCTCGCGGGCATCGTGGTGTCGATGGTGAGCCGCCCGGTGACGGCCTCCTCGGTGAACGAGCGGCCGTAGCGGGCGAGGGTCAGCGTCAGCCACTCCCCCACCGGGTCCTCCCAGTGCGCCTCCGGCTGCTGTGCGCGCAGGTCGAGAAAGGTGCGGCGGGCGCTGCCCAGCACGTCCAGGCCCCACAGGGCCCGTACGTGGACCGCGCCGCACGCCTCGGCCGCGATCGCGCCGGCCAGCGTGAACGGCTCCCAGATCACCAGGTCGGGCCGCCAGCCGCGGGCGAAGCCGACCAGCTCGTCCACCATCTCGGTGTTGTTGGTGGCGGCGAGCAGCAGCGGCGCGATCACCGTGTCGAAGTCGAGCGCCTGCTCCCAGGTGACCGGCTCGTCGCGGTCCTCGTGCACCCGGGGCGGTCCCATGGCCGCGCCCGGCTGCTCGCGCACCTCCTCGAGCTCCGGGTCGGTGCCGACGGGGACGGCGGTGAGCCCCGACGCGGTGATGGCGTCGGTCAGCGAGGGCTGGCTGGCCACCCGGACCTCGTGTCCGGCGGCGGTCAGCGCCCAGCCGAGCGGCACCAGGCAGTTGTAGTGCGAGGCGAGGGCGAACGAGGTCAGCAGGACACGCATCAGCTCTCTCCAAGCCCGAGCACGGGCAGCTCGACGGGGCCGCGCACCACGGGGGCGCGCCGCCGGTACACCGGCGCGCCGGACGGCCGCAGCTCCGGCCGGGTCTCGGCGAGGATCCGCAGCGCCACCTCGGCCTGGGCGCGGGCCAGCGGGGCGACGGGGAGGTGGTGGAGGCCGCCGGCGAAGGCGAGCGGCTCCGGCTCGCCCCGCCGGTCGAGGCGGAAGCGGCCGGGCTCCGGGTGGCGGGTCTCGTCCCGGCCGGCGGCGGCGGTGATGAGCACCAGGTGGCTGCCGGGCTCCAGCCGGGTGCCCGCCAGGACGGCGGGTTCGGCGGCCACCCGCGCCTCCATCTGCACCGGCGGGTCGTGGCGCAGCGTCTCGGCCACGGCGGCGGGCGCGAGGCCGGGGTCGCGGGACAGCTCCCGCCATGCGTCCGGCTCCGCCAGCAGCGCGCGGACCGCGTTGCCGATGAGGTGGGCGGTGGCCGGGACGGCTGCGGTGGACAGCAGCACCCGTACGGCTCTGGCGGGGTCGTGGTCCTCCTCCCCCGGCGTGCCACCGAACAGCTCGTCGAGCCCGGCCACCGCGTCCTCGATGCGGCGGACGAGGGCGAGCGGCTGGGCGGCGAGCAGGGAGTCGGGCAGCGCGGCGGCGTCCTGGCAGAGCCGGGCGTAGCGCGGCAGGCCGGCCGCCGGGAGCTCGAGCAGCGCGGCGGTGGCGGCGGTCGCGACCGGCCAGGCGTAGCCGGTCATGAGGTCGCCGCCGGTGACGCGGTCGAGGCGGGCCAGGCACTCCCGCTCGACGGTCTTGCGGTGCGCGGCCAGCGGCTCCGGGTCGAGCAGGGCCTGCCAGTGGGGGCGCAGCCGCTCGTGCTCGCCGGCCTCGCCGCCCAGCGTGCCGTGCCCGTAGAAGGGCAGCAGCTGCTCGGCGGCCGGGGAGCCGTCCCGGTCCGACATCCGCCACACCGGGTCCGCCAGGGCCTCGGCCGTCACGTCCGGGTCCGCGGTCACCCAGCTTCCCGTGGTGCTGCGGTGGATCGGGCCGCGCTCGCGGATCGCGGCGTAGAGCGGGTAGGGATCATCGGTGCCGCGCAGCACCAGGGCGAACGGGTCGCCCATGATGCCCAGCACCCGCTGCGTGGCGCGGGCGTTGAGCAGGCGCAGCCCCAGTTCGTAATCGGCTGCCGGGTTGGCGCCTTCGGGCATGGTGCCTCCACCTTGCCGGCGATCGGATCGACGATGGCCACGGTAGAGGCGGACGTTCCCCCTAGATCAACCCCTAATGGGCCTCGCCCGGGCCCCCGAACCACATAGGGGGCCGGGGCGGTTCGCCGGGGGAACGCGGGTCGCCGCAGGTGAGGGGCGGCTCAGCGCGCCTCGGACATGCCGGGCTCCTCGACGGCCTCGGCGGGCTTGATCTCGGCCCGGCGCAGCGCGAACAGCGCGATGGCGCCGAGCGCCAGCATGAGCGCGGCGGTCACGTAGAGCGGGACCTGCATGCCGAGGGTGAAGGCGGCCCTGGCCGCGTCGGCGAGCTGCGCGCCGATCTCCCCCGGAAGGTCCGCGGCGATGGCGAGCGCCGCCGCGAGGGTCTCGGACGCCGCCGCCGTCTCGGCCTGCGGCACCCCCTGCGGGGCGGTGTCGAGCAGCGTACGGCTGTAGACGACGGTGCTGATGAGGCCCATGAGCGCGATGCCCAGGGCGGTGCCGAGCTCGAGGCTGGTCTCCGACAGCGCGGAGGCCCGCGCGGAGCGTTCGGGCGGCACGCTGCCGAGCACGATGTCCACCGCGACGGTGGCCACGATGCCGGTGCCCGCGCCCACCAGGATCATGCCCGGCACCAGCGCCGTCAGCCCGGCGTCCACCTGGACCTGCGACATGATGAGCAGGCCGGCGGCCATGATGAGGGGACCGGCGGCGAAAATGGGGCCGGGCCGCAGGCGCTGGGCGAGGTAGCCGGCGACCACGGCGGCGACGATCACCCCTACTCCCGCGGGCATCTGCCACAGCGCAGCGGGCAGCGGGCTGAAGCCCAGCACCTGCTGCAGGTACGGCGAGGCGAGGTAGGTGCCGCCGGTGAGCGCGAACATGACCAGCGCGTAGCCGCCCACGGCGGTCGTGAAGACCGGCCGGCGGAAGAGGTCGACGTCGACCATCGGGTCGGCCTTGCGGCGCTGCTGGTAGACGAAGGCCACACCGAAGGCGACGCCCACGACGAGCGCGCCGACCGACCAGATCGACGGCTCCTCCAGCGCGACCTGCTTGAGCCCGTAGATGAGCGGCAGCACGGCGGCCAGCGACAACAGCACGCCGAGCAGGTCGAAGCCGCCCTTCTTGGGGTCTCGCGACTCCGGCAGCAGCAGCGGTCCCGCGATCAGCAGCAGCACCATGAACGGCACGTTCAGCAGGAACACCGAGCCCCACCAGAAGTACTCAAGCAGCAGGCCGCCGAGCGGCGGGCCGAGCACCACGCCGCCGGACGACCCGGCGGTCCAGATGCCGACCGCCATCTTGCGCTGCCCGGGGTCGGCGAACAACGTCCTGATGAGCGCCAGCGTGGACGGCATCAACGTGGCGGCGCCGATGCCGAGCAGCACCCGCGCGGCGATCAGCAGCTCGGGCGAGGTGGCGTACGCCGCGGCGGCGGAGCCCACGCCGAAGACCACCGCACCGCCGAGCAGCACCCGGCGCCGGCCGATGCGATCGCCCAGGGCGCCCATCGGTATCAGCAGCCCGGCCAGCACGAACGTGTAGATGTCCATGATCCACAGCAGCTCGGTGGCGCTGGGCCGGAGCCCTGCGGTGATCCAAGGGACCGCCAGGAAAAGGATGGTGATCGAGTTGGACAGCAAGATCACGGGGAGCGTCAGTACGGCGAGGCCGAGCCATTCGCGTCGGCCCGCGGTGGGGCGAGTTGTCTGCGCCATGCCCGAATCATACAAGCGTCTTGGACGGACGTATGATTGAAATCATGGTAAGGTGGCCGGTATGGGACAACGAGAGCAGCTCCTCGAGGGGGCGAAGCGGTGCATCGTGGAGCGCGGTTACGCCCACACCACCGCCCGGCACATCACCGCCGCGTCGGGAGCCAACCTCGCCTCCATCGGCTACCACTTCGGCTCGAAAGAGGCGCTGCTCCGCGAGGCCCTCATCGACATGGTTCAGGACTGGACCGACCTGTGGCAGGTCATGACGCCCACCGGCGCGACGGACCCGCTGGTGGGCTTCGAGGAGACCTGGCAGCAGATCGTCGACAGCTTCAAGGACAACCGCCCGCTGCTGGCCGCCAACTTCGAGGCGCTCACCGCCGCCGAGCACGCGCCCGACCTGCGCGAGCGGCTCGGCGAGGCGCTCGCTTCCGCCGCCGCACCCGACGGGCTCCCCAAGCTGCTCGGCGCGGACGAGTCGCTGGACGAGCAGGAAACACGCGCGGTCGGCCGGCTCTACCTCACCCTGCTCCAGGGACTGATGGCCCAGTGGCTGATCAACCCCGAGCTGGTGTCCGTGAGCGACCTGGCCGACGGCCTGCGCGTGCTCCTGGGCCGGCCTTCGGCCGACCGGCGCGAGGACGACCAGGGAGAGGGGGATTCGCGCCCGGCACGCGAGGCACTCGGCACCGCATCTTCGGCGAACAACAGTTGAGTTGATTCTTGGGGGACTCCTGTGTTCCAAATGCTCCTTTCGTCGGTCACTGCCCCACCCGCATTCGTTGACTACTCGGACGTTCCGGAGCACTGGACCGGACGTGACCTGCTGACCTCGGTGATCTCCTGGTACGGGCTCGACCCCGTGCTCGCCGCTCAGCGCGCGGAAGAGCTGCTCGGCCCGTGGGATCTGGCAGAGGCGGAGATCACCCCGGTGCGTGAATACTCCCCCGCGATGATGAAGAAGTTCAGCCTGCTGATCACCCTCTTGCCGGAGCCGCAGCCCCGTGCGGTCGGCGCCCTGCTGAGCGATGCCGGGTCGCCGCCGCAGTCCTGGATGAGCGCGTGATCAGCGTGCCGATCTCCCCGCAGCGCGCCGCATGTGCCCCGCGCCGCGCCGGGTCATGCGAGAGACGTCCGCCTCCGCGAACCCGGTGCCGAGCGACAGCTCGGTCGGCAGGTCGGCGCGGCGCTTCACGTTCAGCTTGCGATAGACCCGCGTAAGGTGCTGCTCGACGGTACTGACCGTGATGAACAGGCGCTCGCTGATCTCCCTGTTGGTGTAGCCGAAGGCCGCGAGCGCGGCGACGCGCCGCTCGGCGTCGCTCAGTGCGGCCGCCTCGCCGAGACCCTCGACGCCGTCCTCTTCGCGTGGCTGCAACCGCGCGAGGAGCGGCCCGGCCTCGCACGCCTTGGCGATCTGCTTGGCCCGCCTGACCATCAGCCGCGCCCGGGTGATGTCGCCGAGCTCCTGGTAGGCGTCGCTGAGATCCGCGTACGCCCAGCCGAGCTCCAGCAGGTCGCCCGAGCGCTGCAGCAGGGTCATCGCCTCCTGCAGCCGCGCCGGTCGCTGCCGCAGCTCGGTGACCGACGCGAGCAGCCGCAGCGCCCTGCCGTGCACCCGCGGGTGCGTGCCGCCGGGGATGGACAGCTGCTCGGTGATCTTCTGCCGGGCCTCCTCGGCCGCGCCGATGTGCAGGTACGTCTTGGCGATGGCGTAGCGCCAGTCCACGAGCGCCGGGATGTCGAGGTCCCAGCCGCGCAGCAGCGCGCCGCACTCGTGGAAGTCGCTGAGCGCCGCCCTGGTGCGGTTGGTGGCGAGGTAGTAGTCGCCCCTGGCCTGCAGGAACAGCGGCCACAGCATGGTCTGCGGCATGTCGCCGGGCACGCCCCGCTTGATGATCTCGGCCGCCTCGTCCAGGTCGCCCATGGCGACGGTGGCGCGCAGCAGCACCGTCAGCGGCAGGCCGAGGAGCACGCCCCATCCCGTGCGCGACATGCCGCTCAGCGCCTGCTGGGCGTAGCGCCGGGCCTCGCCCAGCTCGCCGTGCTGCACGGCCAGCCACGACCGCATGCCGGCCAGCGCCGCCGTCCACCTGGTGAATCCGCGCGCCGCCCCCTCGGTGCCGAGCATCTCGCACCAGCGCACCGCCTCCTGGTAGCGGCCGGTCTGGCCCAGCGTCAGCAGCGCGCCGAAGACCGCCTCCAGCTCCGCCTCGGCCAGGTTGCAGCTTTCCAGCAGCTCCTGGGCGGCGCCGACGATGTCCTCCTCCGACTTGCCCAGCAGCAGGTTGCTCAGCGAGAACTCCCGGGTGTCCGACGTCTTCCGGCCGCCGTCCTCCCGTTTCGCGAACCCGCCGTCCTCCCGCTTCGCGAACCCGCCGTCCTCCCGCTTCACGAACATCGCGGGGAAGATGAGCCGGATCCACTCCCTGGTGAAGCAGAGCCTCATCTGCTCCCGCGGCGGCACGCCGCGCTCCGGCGCCGCCGTCCAGTCGTAGACGACGGCCGCGCGGCGGGGCCAGCCGTGCCACAGCAGGTAACGGCTGAGCGCGCGGGCGTCGTCGGGGGCGAGCCGGCCGCGCGCGTGCGCGTCCTCGAGCGGCGCGAGGAAGCGCAGCGCGGCGGCCGGGCGGTGGCACCAGTTCGCCCGGGCCAGCTCGGTCAGCATCGCCGCCCGCGTCGCCTCGTCGTCGCAGATGAGCCGGCCGAGCTCCAGGCAGCTGATCGCCCGGCCCTGGTCGTCGTGGACGAGCGCCGCCTCGGCGGCCTCGCGCAGCACCGTCACCATCCACGGGTCCGCCTCCGCCGGGGTGGCCGGGCTGGCCGCCAGCAGGTGGTCGGCGATGTCGCCGGGCTCGGCCCCGAGCTGGTACATGATCCGCGCCGCCCGCATGTACATGACGGACTGCCGGTCAGGGCTGAGATCTCTGAGCACGGCCTTGCGCATCGTCGGGTAGCGGAACTGGCAGCCGTTGAGCAGGCCCGCCGCTTCCAGCGCCTCCAGCGCGGGCAGCACGTACGCGGGCTTCACGCCGAGCAGCTGCGCCACCGAGCCGGTGCTGGCCGAGCGCCCGAGCAGCGCGACGCCGCGGGCCGCGTCGAGTATCCGCGGATCCCATCGGTGCAGGCAGGACAGCACCGCCTGGTGCAGGTGCCGGCCGACGCCCACCTGCGAGCCCTCGGGCGTCCAGCCGCCGTGCGCCACGTCCCAGTAGTCCTGCACCATGGCGTGCAGCAGCAGCGGGTTGCCGCCGCTCAGCCGGTGATATTCGGGGGCCAGCCGGGCGGCGGGCTCGCTGCCCACCTTGTCCCGCAGCAGCTCCTCCACCCCCGCGGGCGACAGGCGGTTGACCCGGACCTGCACACAGTTGGGGCGGCCGGTGAGCTCGGCGTTGAACAGGGAGTTCACCGGCCGGCGCTGCGCCAGCGCGGTCACCGCGAGCAGCAGCGGGGCGTTGGCCATCCGCCGCTGGATGTAGAGCAGAGCCTGCAGGCTGGGGCCGTCGACGTTGTGCACGTCGTCGACGGACAGCAGGATCGGCTGCCGTTTGGCCAGTTCCACCAGGACCCCGCACAGCCGCGCCGCGACGTTCGTGAGGTTCTGCCCCAGCGCCACCGGGTCGGGCACCCCGGAGATGCCGTTGACCGGGCCCGGCGCCAGGGTCTGCTCCACCTCGTCGGCCAGCTCCTGAGGCAACTCGGCGGAACGAAACAACTGCCCGAGGGTTCCCAAGGGGAACATGCGCTCCGCACGCGACCCGGCGGCTTTCATCACAAGGAATCCGGCGGCACCGGCCTCTCCGGCGCACGCCTGCAGTAATGCACTCTTACCAGTGGCGCCGGGCCCGGTCATGACAATGATTCCACCGGTCCCGGCCAACGCCTTGTCTATCAGGTTTCGGAAGTTCGCCAGTGCCTCTGCACGTTCGATGAGCTGCATGGCCCATGCCTCCAGCCGGCCACCCTGGTCGTCGTACTCGACCTGTTTAGTTTCCTTTTCAACTGAATTTCTGTGATCCCCTCGGCGCCCTTCGTCCGGGAGAAGGGTTGCGGGGCAGGGTGACGCGCAGGGGGAACGTCATTATCCGGCCGCCCGGATTCTGATTTCGGGACAATGGTGTGCCCTATGGCCCTCGTGGGCGATGCGGGGCACGACGGGCTGCCCGCCGGTACAGCGGCGGCTCCTGCCCTGGCCGCCGCGAGTGTGAACTCGGCCACGAGACCTGCCGCGATGGCCGCGGCCCCCTTGACGGCACGCCGGTCTTCATGCCGTACGCGCGCGCCCCCGCAAACCGCGCCCTTCAGCATGTCATGCTGAAGGGCGAGCAAGAAGTTCGATATTCGCCGGAGCATCTGGTCCTCCGGCATTCGACGACGTCACCGTACGTATCGCCACACGTCCCCCGTCACCGTCGCGGATCACCCCTCCACTTCAGACACCACCCCTGACAATCTGTCGGCATTACTGACAGATTGCTCGAAGGGGGATGTGTCGGACATGACGGCAGTATATGTGGATAGATCACTTTTCGACCCCTAACGACCCCCCTATATCCCCTCGATTCAGGGGGTCATGTAAGACAAGCCGTGGTTAAGGGGTGCGCGCCAGGAAAGCGTTCGCGTTCAGCGATCGGTACACAATGTTCACCATTCGCACCCTTGACTGTGCGCTTTCCACCGGCTTCACGACACCTTGCACCCCGTTGACCCACCCGCCGTCCTCAGGGTGTCGAAGCCATGGCCATCACGGGTGCGACCGGTCGGGATCGGTCAGCCATCTGCGGAGTTCGTCGTGCCGGAACTGGTACGTGGCCCCGGCGACGCGCAGCAGTCCGGCGTCACACGCCCACCGGCAGAACGCCGCGGGCCGCCACGGCAGCCGCCCGCGCGCCGCCGCGCAGGCGACGCCGAACACGTACCGCAGCCCGGCTTTGTAGACGACGAACCCGGACACGAGCCCGAAGCCCAGCCTGCCGAAGAGGCCACGGACCGAGCTCTTCGCCCGCGAGCCGATGATGGGCGTGGGCCACCGAGCGCTCACCCGGAAGATCACATAGCCGCTGCCGGCGAGGCACAGCGCCAGCGCGGTGGCGTAGCCCCCGTTCCAGTAGACGTACAGCTTCAGCACGAACACCAGGATCCCTCTGTGGCAGGGACCGAACTCGATGAGGACCGCCGCGAGCAGGATGCAGAAAACGGTGGCGGCGTGCAGGAGGCGGGGTGATCGCCGGCCGCCGATCGGCCACAGCAGGTGCGGCACGATGTCCGCCGGCGACATGCCGTCCGGGGCGGCGTGCGTGCTGCTGTAGCGCGCCTGCCAGTCCAGGCGGCGGGCCAGGTGGGCGAGCCGGCGGCGCACCTTCCCGGGGTCGTGGTGTTCACCGCCTGCGCGGCAGCGCGCCGGCCTGGCGAACGCGAAGAAAGCCCCCACGCGCCGGAGCGGGTGGGGGCCTTCATCAGTCTGGTCGGCCGCAGTTTATGGCAACCGGCCCGCGACGACCACCCGCTCCCCCTGCCTCGGCCCGCACCCGGCGAACGGCCTCGCCCCCCTCCCCTTCGGTCGCTCGGCTCACCGGCGACCGCCCGGCTCGCCGCCGTCTCGGCATCGGACGCGGCCGGCCGGTGTCCGCCTGCTCTCCTCGAGCGCCGGATGTGGCGGTCTGCTCACTTCGGGCCGCAGATGCCCATGGCCTTGCCGATCAGCTTGGGGTCTTCGGCCGCGTCGAGGAGCGCCATCGCGTAGTCGGCACGGGAGAGCTGCATGGCGCCACCCGTCGCGTTGTCCTCGAAGTCGATGTGCACCCGGCCCGCGGGCGGCTTGTCGTTCAGCATGGTCGCTCGGGCGATGGTCCAGTCGAGGTCGCTGACCTGCAGCATGCCCTCGGCGCGGGCCAGGTCCACGTACGCCTGGCGGAAGAACAGCCACGCCAGCGTGACCGGGAGCCGGGGGCGGGTGGCGGGGACCGAGCGGCTGCTCGTCATCACCACCCTGCGCACGCCGGCCTCGCGCATGGCGGTGATGAGCGTACGCGCGATGCCGCTGCCGCCGACGGCTGAGATGACGGCGTCCTGTCCCTGGACCGCCGCGCGTACGGCGTCCAGGTCGTGCGCGTCGCCCTGGTGCACCGCCGCGAGGGCGCCGCGGTCGGTGAGCAGTTCGGGGCGGCGGGCGAACGCGGTGATCTCGTGCCCGCGCTGGACGCCTTGGGTCAGGACGTGCTTGCCGGTACGGCCGGTCGCGCCGATGACCAGGATCTTCATGGAGTTGCACCTTCCTATATGGCTGTTTGCACTATAAGTATGGAAGCAGACTATAGTGCAGATTGCACTAGTGAAGGTCGCTCTAAGGAGTTACGCGATGTCCGACATGCTCAGGACCCAGCACGCCGCGTCCGCCCAGACCCCGTCCTCCGGCCAGGACGCCTCATCGACCGGCGAGTACGCCGAGATCGCCGCCCTCCTCACCCGGCTGGCCGAGGCGTGGAACGCGGGCGACGCGACCGCCTACGCCGCCCTCTTCACCGAGGACGCCGACTACATCACCTTCGACGGCAACCTCACGCAGGGCCGCGACGCCATCGAGTCCTCGCATCGGTGGCTGTTCGAGGGACCGCTCAAGGGCTCCACCATGGCCGCCCCCGCCGACACCCGGTTCAAGAGGCTGGCCGACGGCGCCGTCCTGGTGATCTCCACGGGCGGCACCACGCTGAACGGCGAGCTGCGCACCTCGACGGTCTCCTTCACCGCCGTCCGCACCCCGCAGGGGTGGCGCTTCGCGTCGTTCCAGAACACCAGGCGGCAGCAGCTCCGTCCGGCCTCCGAGTCCTGACCCGGAGTGCGCTCCAGGTCAGGGGCCCCGATCTCACCTTGACCTGGAGCGCGCTCCAGCTCCTAGCCTCGGTCTCACCGCCGACGCCTCGTTCTGGTCGGACGGATCATTCGACCCCTCATCCCCTACGGGAGATGCCGCATGAAGACCGTACAGCTGGGCCGTACCGGCGAGCAGGTCAGCCAGCTCGCCCTGGGCTGCATGATCATGGGGACCGTCACTCCGGAGGACGAAGCCGTCACGATGCTCGACCGGTACGTGGACGCGGGCGGCAACTTCCTCGACACCGCCGACTGCTACTGCTGGTGGGAGCGTCCTGGAAGTTACGGCGGGGAGAGCGAGGAGCTGCTCGGCCGCTGGCTGAAGAGGTCGGGCAAGCGTGACAAGGTGTTCCTCGCCACCAAGGGCAGCGCCGTCGTACGCGATCTCGACGCCGTATGGAAGGACGGGAAGGCGGACTGGGACGCCGCCTACCGCACGTTCGTCGGCGCGGGGGCCGATACGTTGCGCGACGCGATCGACGGCAGCCTGCGGCGGCTCGGCACCGACCACGTGGACCTCTACTACGTGCACGTCGACGACCGTGCCACGCCGCTGGAGGAGACGCTCGAAGCGCTGGCCGGCATCGTCCAGGCGGGCAAGGCCCGCTACATCGGCTGGTCGAACGTGCGGACCTGGCGGCTGGAGCGGATCCGCCGGCTCTGCGACCGCTACGGCTGGCCGGCGCCCGTCGCGCTCCAGCAGCAGCACTCCTACCTGCGGCGCCGCGCCGGGGTCCGGCACATCTCGATCGTGGACGACGAGCAGCTCGACTACCTGGAGACGCACGACGACCTGACGCTCGTGGCCTACTCCCCCATCCTCAAGGGCATCTACGACGACCCGGAGAAGCGGCGCGGGCACGGCGCGATGATCCCGTACGAGGGGCCGGACGCCGAGGCCAGGATCGCCGTGCTCACCGAGGTGGCCGAGGAGGTCGGCGTCACCCCGAACGCCCTGGTGCTCGCCTGGCTGATGCACCAGACCTCGCCGGCGATCGTGCCGCTGATCGGGCCGCGCACCCTGCAGCAGTACGAGGCGGCGCTGCCGGCCCTCGACGTCAAGCTCACCGACGACCAGCTCAAGCGCCTCGACACCGCCGGCGCCTGAGCTCGCGGCCGCTCGGCGGCACGGGCGGGGAGGCTCGCGAGAGGACGGGGGCGCGAGTCTCCCCAGGGGGGCCTTCAGCGCGCGATCGGCACGTTCTGGACCTTGCCGAGGCCGTCCACCTCGAACGTCATCGCGGTGACGTCGGGCGGCGGCGCGGGGAAGTAGATGTAGCCGCGCTGGACGCCGCCCGGGCGGATCGTCGTCACGGCGTTCTGGACGTAGAACCCCTTCCCCGCCCTGGTGCCGTAGTAGCGGGCCTTGCTCGACTCGTCCACGAGCGTGATGCCGCTGTAGGCGGCACCGGTGACGAACTCGTGCGGAGTGTCGGCCCTGAACGGCTGCGGCACGGGCACCGCGATGCCATCGGTGTCGGTGTTCTCGATCTCGAAGGGGGCGACGAGGAAGGCGCCGTCCCGGTAGAGCGGGTGGACGTGCAGCTTCAACTTGTCGCGGGTCAGTGTGCCGGCCTCCGGCCCGAGATCGGGGCGGAAGGGCGCGGGTCCCGCGGCGCGCGCCGTGCCCGGGCTCGCCGTCGTCGTCCGGGTGACGTCCGGCGTCTGGGTCTTCAGCTTGTAGGAGATCTCGACGCGGCGGTTGCGGGCGCGGCCCTCGGGGTTGTCGCTGCCGTCCTTCTTGGTGTTGGGGGCGATGGGCTCGCTCTCGCCCTTGCCCGCGGCGCGGTACTCGTACTCGGTGCCGAGCAGGCGCCGGAGGTGGTCGAGGACCGCCTGGGCGCGGCGTTCTGACAGCTTCTGGTTGTAGGCGTCGGAGCCCTTGCTGTCGGTGTGGCCCTCGATGAGGATCGGCGGCCTGGCCGGGTCGGCGCGCTCGCGGGTCTCGCGGGCCACGTCGTCGAGCACGGCCGCGGCCTTGTCCGACAGGGTCGCCTTGTCGAAGGCGAAGAGCACGTCGGTCCGCAGGGCGACGGTCTCGTCGGCGCCCTCCTGGGTGCGGGACTTCTCGGGCGTCTCCACGTACTCTCGCACGTCGGCGACGTACGACCAGGCATCGGACGGGGGCGGCGTGACCGGCCACCGGTACACCGAGCCGGGCTCGGGTTTGCCGTCGTCGCCGGGCTCGGCGGAGGGCTCGGGCGCGCCGTCGGTGACCGGGATGCCGGTCAGCTCGCCGAGCCCGCCGGCGAGCACGGTGACCTGGCGCACGCCGGCGGGCAGTGGCGGGAAGTAGACCTCGACCGGGTAGCGGGTGCCCTTTCTGAAGGACTCCGTGGGGTTGTGCTTCCTGGTGCCGTAGGCGGTCTCGCCGTCCTGCTCGCGGAGGGTGAAGTACACCTTTCTGCCGACCGGGTCCAGCAGCCAGAAGCGGGCGAAGTCGCTGTTCAGCGTGCCGTAGCCGAAGGTCGGCGTCTGGTAGTCGGCCGTGGGGACCGACAGCTCGAGCTTCAGCGCGGTCAGGTGGCGGTGCCGTTCGACGGCGTTGACCGTGAGGTCCACCGGGGCCGCCGTGCCGACCTCTCCCGTACGGGAGAACGTCTGCGCCGGGACCGCGGGCGTCGGGGGTGTCGGCGGCGCCGAGGGCGCGGTGGTCGTCCGCTCGGCGTCGGGCGGGGCCTGCTCGGATGGGGCGCATCCGGTGATCGTTGCCACGACGGCGAGAGATGCCGCCACCAGAGCGCTGCGCACCACAACCTCCCCCAGAACGGGATCGTTCGCGCCGGTATGCTATCGGGCTTCGCTCAGCGGCTCTCCTTGATCGGCGAAGTCGTGAGCCGCGCGCCACCGCGCGGTCGAACGGCACCCGCGGCGCATCGCGGCGCTCCCTCCATCGCCGGACCTGCATATCCGTCTCGCGGCCGATGCGCCGGCCGGGCCGCCGCGACTAGCGTCGAAGCCGTGGCCGATCACGACGAAGAGCTTCCCCCTCCGCTGCTGAGCCGGGTGCCGCCCCGGACCTGGGCGACGCAGCGTTCCCGGACCCGCGGGTGCTCGTCGTGACCACGGAGTCGCTGCTTGCCCCGGCCGTCACCCGTCGCCTCATCGTGGGCGCGGGCATCGCGATCTTCGTGCTCGCGTACGGCTGCCTTCTGGCGACGGGGACCACCGAGATCGTCCCGTCGCGCGATCCCGGCGCGCCGCGGGTCTCCCTGTGGGCGGCCGCGGTCCCGCCGCTGGCCGCGCTCGTGCTCGCCGCCCTGGTCGCGCCGCGGCGGCCGGCGCCCCAGCCGCCAGCCGGGCCGTCCAGGGACAGGCTGCTGAGGGAGGCGTGGACGCTGGCCGGCGCGGCGGTGCTGCTCGCGGCGGTGCTGCCCGTGGCCGGCGGCCTGCTCTATCTGCTGGCCAAGGTGCTCTTCCTGCTGATCGTCCCGCTGGCCGCCTTCCGGCTGATCAGCGG
Source organism: Nonomuraea sp. NPDC049309 (assembly GCF_043196965.1). NCBI lineage: Bacteria > Bacillati > Actinomycetota > Actinomycetes > Streptosporangiales > Streptosporangiaceae > Nonomuraea > Nonomuraea sp. NPDC049309. The sequence goes on from NZ_JBICSH010000005.1 coordinate 37,569, forward strand.
GCGGGAGGCCAGGGCCAGGGCGATCCCGGCCCCGGCCGCCTGGCTTGCGCCGCTGCCCGCGGTGCTCGTCTGGGTCGTGCTGACGCAGGTGGGGCCGTTCACGATGCCGTTCACGCAGGAGCCGCCCGACCCGGTGACGCTGATCGCCGGCTCGCTGGCGACGCTGCTCACGGCGAGCGTCCTGGAGGAGGTGTTCTACCGGGCCTGGCTGCAGACCAGGCTGGAGGCCCTGTACGGCAGGTGGCCGGCGATCGTCGTGCAGGCCCTGCTGTTCGCGCTCATGCACTCATCCCGCCTGAGCGCGGGCTCCCTGCTCACCGGTCTGTGCACGATCGTGGCCTTCCAGGGCGTGTTCGGCCTGATGCTCGGCTATCTGTGGTCGCGTTACCGCAACATCTGGGTGATCGTCTTCATCCACGCGCTGACGAACCTCGTCCCGGTCTCCGTGCTGCTTTCGCTGCTGTGACCGGGCGATCGCGGTGTCGTGGCCGCTTTGCGAGCCGTCGTGAGGGTCAGCGGTCACCTTGATCAGCAGAGTCGTGAGCCGCTCGCCCAGCTCGTCGTCCACAGGCGCGTGTTCCAGGATGAACCGGTACCACAGGACGCCGTACACGATGTCGATGAGCAGCTCGACGTCGGCGTCCGCGGCGATCTCGCCGCGCGCCACCGCCCGGTCGAACAGCACCCGCAGCGCATCGCGCCGCTTGAACAGGAACTTGTTCTTGAACTCGGCCGCGAACGCGGGGTCGAGCAGCGCGTGCGCCAGGAGCCCGATCAGCGTGGGCCGCTGCCCGCGCTGCGCGAACGTGGCCTTGAGGAACGCCATGAGGTCGTCGGGCAGCGACCCCTCGTCCGGGATCCTGATCGCCGTCTCGGCGCGCTCCAGCAGCGATTCCAGGACCACATCGGCCTTCGACGACCACCAGCGGTAGATGGTCTGTTTCCCGCATCCCGCGCGCCGTGCGATGCCGTCGACCGTCAGCGCGGCGTAACCGCGTTCGTCCAGCTCGGCCAGCGCAGCGGCGAGGATCGCCGCCCGCGTGGCCTGGCTGCGTGGGCGTCCCAGCCGTCGCTCGCCTGTCATGGAACCGACTTTACAAGACGCGACGTCTCGAATAGAAACGAGACGAAACGTCTAGAAAAGGAGACGACAGTGCGCGTAGTGATCATGGGCGGCACGTCGGGCATCGGGCTGGCGACCGCCGCGCTTCTGGCGGGCGAGGGCGCCGAGGTGATCGTCACGGGACGCGACCCCGAGCGGCTGGCCGCGGCCAAGAACGCGGTGCCGAGCGGGCTGGCGGGGGCCGAGCAGGTGGACGGGACGTCCGAGCCCGAGGTGGCCGCCTTTCTTGAGCGGGTCGGGACGTTCGACCACCTGGTGCTCGCCTTCAGCCCCGGCCCGGTCGGCGCAGGGACGCTGGCGGAGACCGACCTGGCCCACGTCAGGGCGGCGTTCGACGGCAAGCTCTTCCCCTACCTGTACGCGATCAAGCAGGCGCAGGTGACCGGCTCGGTGACCATGGTGTCGGCGGCCAGCGCCCGCGCCGGCCTGCCCGGCACGTTCACCTTCGCCGCGGTGAACGGCGCGATCGAGCGGATGGTCTCGCCGCTCGCGGCCGAGCTGGCCCCGGTCCGGGTCAACGCCGTCTCCCCGGGCGTCGTGGACACCAACTGGTGGTCGTTCCTGCCGGAGGAGCAGCGGCGGGCCCAGTTCGAGGCGGCCGCGCAGACGATCCCCGCCCGCCGGGTGGGCACGGCCGAGGACGTGGCCGGCGCCATCCGCTACCTGATCGGGGCGACGTACGTGACCGGCAAGGTCCTGCCGGTGGACGGCGGCTTCACCGTCGCCTGACCGGTGCGGCCCCGGCCGCCGATGGCCGGGCGGCCGGGGCCGCCGCATCATCCGGCCCTGCGCATGCCGTCGTTGTGCGCGCCGCGGACGCCGCCGGCGTCGACGGCGGCCTCCCCGGCCAGTCCTTCCACGAGCTCGGCGCAGACGCGGGCGGCGACCTCCGCCCTGGGCGGCATCTTCGCTTCGTAGGCGGAGACCGCCTGGTCGAGGCCGGACCGCGTGGCGATGGCGGCGGCCAGGTCGCTGCCGTCGAACGGGGCGAGGTCGGCGCCGATGCCGAAGGGCGGCATGAGGTCGCCCTGCGCGATCACATCCTCACGCGGGCCGCCGTCGCGGCCTCCCCCGAAGCCGCATCGCTCGCCCGGCCGGTGGAGAGCACCCCGGCCCTGCGCGACCACGCGCGCCGCATGTGGTACGCCACGAGACCGCGCTCGCCCGGGCCATCGCCGATGAGGTCGGCGCCGGCCACGACGACGTCACCTGCGCCGCGTTCGCCCGCTTCACCCTCGAAGCGGCGCATCTCGTCCACGCCCACCCGGACCCCGAGCGGGCCGCCGACGCGATCTTCGGCTTGCTCGGACACGGCTGGGCCACCGCGCACCCCGGCGCCTGACGGCGGGGCGAGATCGCCGGGGTCGCGCCCGTCAGGCGAGACCGTCGAAGCGACGGAAAGCGGCCTCCACCTGCGCGGGCAGGTCGGCCGGGTCCTCCGCGAGCCGCATGGCGGCATGGAGGCAGGCCAGCGACACCTGTGTGGCGAGCGTGGCCGCCATGGGCGTGGCGTCGTGCGCGAGCAGGACGTCTGCGATCATGGCGGCCTCTTGCTGCTGCTTGAGGAGCATGCGCGCCATGAGGTCGGGGTGGTCGCGCAGCAGCCGGGCGTGCACCGCCGACCGCTCGGGCGCGGCGGTCCACCGCGACATGCCCTCCACCGTGGCCGTCTTGACCACCGCCAGCGCCGTGGCCAGCGAGTCGCCGATCGGCCGGCGCTTGGCGGCCTCCCTGGTGAGCGCGTCGATGAGGGTGGCGAGCGTGCGCTCGTCGTCGGCGAAGACGACCTCCTGCTTGTCGCCGAAGTAGCGGAAGAACGTCGTGCGCCCGACCTCCGCGCGCTCGGCGATCTCGGTGACCGTGACGTCGTCGAACCCGCGCTCGCCGAACAGCTCGTACGCGGCCGTGATGATCGCGTTGCGCGCCTTCTGCCGCTTGCGTTCCTGGAGCGATTCGGCCGACATGGCGAGAAGTCTATCGCAATGGAACTCGATGCCTTATGGTACTAAGTACCAAACGGTATCGAGTCCAAGGAGGACGGGGTGCTGAGAATCGGCGTGCTGGGCGCGGCGGCCATCGCGCCGGCCGCGCTCATCAGGCCCGCCAGACAGGTGCCGGGCGTCACGGTGACGGCGGTCGCGGCCAGGGACAGGGCACGGGCCGAGCGGTTCGCGGCCCGGCACGGGGTCGGCACGGCGTACGGCTCCTACGACGACCTGCTCGCCGACCCCGCCATCGACGCCGTCTACATCGCGCTGCCCAACGCCCTGCACGCGCCGTGGACGCTGCGCGCGCTGGATGCGGGCAAGCACGTGCTGTGCGAGAAGCCGCTGGCGGCCAACCGGGACGAGGCCCGGCAGGTCGCGGCGGCGGCCGGCGACCGGGTGGTCATGGAGGCCCTGCACTACCGGCACCACCCGCTGGCCGAGCGCCTGCGCGCCGTGGTGCGCGAGGAGATCGGCCCGGTCCGCCGGTTACGCGTGACGCTGGGCGTTCCGCTGCCGCCCTCCGCCGACATCCGCTACTCCTACGAGCTCGGCGGCGGCGCCACCATGGACCTCGGCTGCTACGCCGTCCACCTGGCCCGCCTGCTGGGCGGCGATTCGCCGCGGGTGGCGGCGGCGCGGGCCCGCGTGCTGCGCTCGCGACCCCTGATCGACCGGGCCATGCGGGCCGAGCTGGTCTTCCCCGGCGGCGCGCGCGGCGAGATCCGGGTGTCGCTGTGGGGGCGCCCGCCGCTGTCGATCTCCGCCCACGTGACGGGCGAGCGCGGCGCGGTCAGCGTGGCGAACTTCCTCGTCCCGCACGTGTGGCACCGCCTGAAGGTGCGCGGCCCCGGCGGTGCGCGGGTGGAGCGGGTGGACGGGGAGCCCACCTACACCGCCCAGCTCCGGGCCTTCCACGCGGCGGTCACGACCGGCACGCCCCCGCTCACCGGCGCCGCGGACGCGGTCGTCACGGCGGGCCTGCTCGACGACGTCTACCGGGCCGCGGGGCTGCCGCCCCGCGGCGTCACCACTCTTCGCCAGGAGGCGACATGAGCGATCACCAGATCACGGCGGCCGCGGAGGCCGAGGTGGAGTTCGAGGTGAACGGGCGGCCACGGGTGCTCCGCCTGGACCCGCGCGTCACGCTGCTGGACGCCCTGCGCGAGCGGCTGCGGCTCACCGGCACCAAGAAGGGCTGCGACCGGGGACAGTGTGGTGCCTGCACCGTGCATGTGGACGGGCGTCGCGTGCTGTCGTGCCTCATACCGGCCGTCGCCGTGCAAGGGAGGTCCGTGACGACGATCGAGGGGCTGGGCGGCGGCGAGCGGCCGCATCCGGTGCAGCGGGCGTTCGTGGCGTGCGACGGGATGCAGTGCGGGTTCTGCACGCCGGGCCAGATCATGTCGGCGGTGGGGCTGATCGAGGAGGGGCATGCGGGCTCGGACGCCGAGATCCGCGACCACATGTCCGGAAATATCTGTCGCTGCGGTGCATATCAGCAGATCGTGGCGGCCGTACGGATGGCGAAGGAAGAGATGTGATGCGACCCTACGCGTACACCGCGGTCCGCACGGCCGCCGAGGCGCTGGAGCGGTCGGGCCCCGGCGCGGCCTACCTGGCGGGCGGCACGACGCTGGTGGACCTGATGAAGCTGGAGGTCATGACGCCGCACCGGGTCGTGGACATCGGCGCGGTGCCGCTGACGGGCGTGCACGCCGACCGCGAGGGCCTGCACATCGGCGCCATGGAACGCATGAGCGACGTGGCGGAGCACGAGCTGGTCGCGCAGGCGTACCCGATGCTGGCCCAGGCGCTGCTGGCGAGCGCGTCCCCGCAGATCAGGAACATGGCCACCATCGGCGGCAACCTGCTGCAGTGCACCCGCTGCGGCTACTTCCGCGACCCGGCGACGCCGTGCAACAAACGGGAGCCCGGCTCCGGCTGCCCCGCCGTCGAGGGGGACAACCGCTCCCACGCCATCCTCGGCACCAGCGACGCCTGCGTGGCCGCCCACCCCAGCGACCTGGCCGTCGCGCTCGTCGCACTGGGCGCCCGGCTGTCGCTGCTCGGCCGCTCCGGCACCCGCACGCTGCCGCTGGCCGGCTTCTACCGGCTGCCGGGCGGCACGCCGCACCTGGAGAACGAGCTGCGGCGGGACGAGCTGATCACCCGGGTGACGGTGCCCGAGCTGCCGTGGGCGCGCAGGTCGGTGTACGTGAAGGTGCGCGACCGGCGGTCGTACGAGTTCGCGCTGGTCTCCGCCGCCGTGGCCCTGGACGTGAGCGGCGGCGTCATCAGGGACGCCCGGGTCGCGGCGGGCGGCGTCGGCACCCGGCCGTGGCGGCTGCCCGCCGTCGAGGAGGCGCTGAAGGGCGGGCCGCCGGAGGTGGAGACGTTCGAGGCGGCCGCCGCCCGCGCCGCCGACGGCGCCAGGCCGCTGCACGGCAACGCCTTCAAGGCGGCGCTGCTGCGCCGCACCATCGTCCGCGCCCTCGTCCACCTGGCAGGCTGACATGACACCACCTTCGATGAGCAGGATCGACGCCCTGGCCAAGGTCACCGGGGAGGCCGCGTACGCCGCCGACCACCACCTCGACGGCATGGCGTACGCGCACCTGGTGACCAGCACGATCGGCGCGGGCCGGATCACCTCGATGAACCTCGACGCGGCGGTCAAGGCCGGCGGCGTGGTCGAGATCTTCACCCCGGACGACCCGCTGCCCTTCGCCGCGACGCTGCCCGGGATCGGGGGCTTCTTCGCCGACCCCCGCCACCCGCTGTCCGATCACGACATCCGCCACCACGGCCAGATCGTCGCCATGGTCGTCGCCGAGACCCTGGAGCAGGCCCGCGACGCCGCGGCGCTGGTCGAGGTCACCTACGAGACGCGGCCGCCGAACGCCGACTTCGATCGGGCCAAGGAGCACGCCGTGCCGCCGCCCCCGGTCCTCGACCTCCCGCTCGGCCAGGTGATCGAGAAGCCGGCGGGCGTGGACATCGAGGCCGCGCTGGCCGCGAGCGAGGTCAGGGTGGAGGAGACCTACGACGTTCCGCCCCGGCACCACATGATGATGGAGCCGCACGCGGCCGTCGCCTTCTGGGAGGACGGCCGGCTGACGATCCACAGCGGCACGCAGGGCCCGGCGGCGCACGCGATCGAGCTGGCCACCGTGCTCGGGGTCCCGCCCTCGGACGTGCACGTCGTCAGCCCGTACGTGGGGGGCGCGTTCGGCGGGAAGGCGTTCACCTGGACGCCGATCATGCTGGTCGCGGCCGCCGCCCGCGCGCTCGGCCGCCCGGTCAAGCTGGTGACCGCCAGGGAGCAGCTGTTCACGGTGACCGGCCATCGGGCGGCGACGTCGCAGACGATCGGGCTCGGCGCGCACCGGGACGGGCGGCTGTACGCGATCAAGCACCACACGGTCAGCGAGAGCCTGGTGGAGGACCCCGGCTACCGCGCCACCCAGAAGTACTACGCCACCCCGAACGCGCACATCCGGCTCTCCATCACCCCCGGCATGAACCTGCCGCCCGCCACGATCATGCGCGCCCCCGGTGACGAGGCCGGCAGCTTCGCTCTCGAGAGCGCCATGGACGAGCTGGCCGACCGGCTCGGCATGGACCCCGTCGAGCTGCGGCTGAAGAACTACCTGACGAGCACGCTGATCGGCGGCGTCCCGTACGCGGGCAAGCACCTGGAGGAGTGCTACCGGGTGGGCGCCGAGCGGTTCGGCTGGGCGCGCCGCAGCCCCAGGCCGGGCGCGGTGACCGACGGCGACGACCTGGTCGGCATGGGCATGGCCACCGCCATTCTGGACGCGGGCCGGGCCGCCACCACCGCGCGGGTGGCCTTCCGCCTCGACGGCACGGTCACGGTGGGCTGCGCGACCTCCGATCCCGGCACCGGCATGGCGACGGCGATGGCGATGACGGCCGCCCGAGCGCTGGGCCTGCCCGCCGACCGGATCACGCCCCTGCTCGGCGACTCCCGGCTGCCGGTCGCCGGCAGCGAGGACGTCTACGGCGCCATCGGCTCGGCCGCCGCGGCGACCGTGTCGGGCGGGGTACTCGCCGCCGCCCAGGAGGCGATCGACACGTTGATCAGGCATGCCGCCACCGCCGAGGGCTCGCCGCTGCGCGGGGCGGGCGACATCCGCTACGACCAGGGCCGGCTCCTCGGCGGTGGCACGTCCGTGGACTTCGGCGAGCTGCTGGCGCTGACCGGGGCGGGCGAGATCGGCGCGGACGGCACCAGCACGGCCGCGGACGACGGTCACGCGCACGCCTCGTACGCCGCCCACTTCTGCGAGGTGAGAGTCGACCGGTGGACCCGCGAGCCCCGCCTGTCACGCTTCACCACCGTGGTGGACGCCGGGACGATCCTGAACGCCACGACCGCCCGCAACCAGATCACCGGCGGCGTGCTGTTCGGGCTGGCGGCGGCCCTGTGCGAGGCGGGCAGGGTCGAGCCCGCCACCGGCCGGATCGCGAACGCCAACCTGGCCGACTACCTGCTGCCGGTCAACGCCGACGCCGTGGACATCGACGTGCACTTCCTCGACCGTCCCGACACCGGGCTCGGCGGGACGGGCGCGCGCGGCATCGGCGAGCTGGGCACGGTCGGCGCCGCCGCCGCCTTCGCCAACGCCGTCTACAACGCCACCGGCATCCGCGTCCGCGCCCTCCCGATCACCGTGGACAAGCTGCTCACGTGAGGCAGGCTCCTCCCTGGCGACAGGCCGTCGCCTGAATGCCACACTCGGGGTCGAGCACGCCGTCTCCCCACCTCATCACGGCGCCAGGGAAGGACGACGATGCCGCACCGGTCATGCGGGACGGACGGCCTGGGCACGGGTGGCCGCGCGGTTCGACGACGTGATGGGGCCTGAGCAGGCCCTGACCAGGACCGCTCGGGCCGGCCTGGAGCGCGTCCGCGGCGCGCTGAAGGGCGGCGCGGAGATCAGCCGTCCTTGCGGCCGGTCAGGGTGCGGGCCAGCCGGATGGCGACCTCGGCGTTCATCGGGGCGTGGCCGATGAGCAGGCGGTACCACATCAGGCCGAGGAGCTGGTCGACCAGCAGGTCGAGGTCGGTGTCCGAGGGCAGGTCGCCCTGCTCGACGCCGCGGGCGAGCAGGGCGCGCAGCTCGTCCCTGCGGCCGGAGACGAAGCGGCGCAGGCCTTCGGCGGCCACCGGGTCGCGCTGGGCCTCGGCCATGATGCCGCGCAGCAGCCCGGAGACCTTCTCGGCGGTGGCGAAGGTGGCCGCGAGGAAGGTCTCCAGGTCGTCGGCGAACACGCCGGTGTCGAGGCCGGGCGTCTGCTGCCTGGCGCGTTCGGCCATGGCCTCGAGCAGGACCGCGCCCTTGGACGGCCACCAGCGGTAGATGGTGTGCTTGCTGACCCCTGCGGCCTTGGCGATGGCGTCGATCGGGACGGCCGCGTAGTCGTTGGCGATCAGCAGGTCCGCGGCGTGGTCGAGGATGGCCTGGCGGACGGCCGGGTTGCGCCGCCGTCCGGTGTGCGGGCGTGGCTCGGGGTCGGGACTCACGCGGCCGAGCCTAACACTTGCGGGAACCGCCGGTTTCGGTACGCGATTTTCCGCGGCTTTTCGGGGCGGCGCGGAAACCAGGTGCACGTGATACATCCGTGACGACACATGCGTCTTCGCGATCACTTTCTTATTCTGGGCCGGACGCTCAGAGGTTTGGCCGCAGCCGAGAAACCTCGCCATAGCGGCCATCTCGGAGAACAGGGGACTTTCGCGATGACCGCAGAGAACGCTCCTTCCTGCCCGATCATCCATCCGCTGGATCTCGGCGACGACGGGGTGAACCGGCCAGGCCTTTACATCAATCCGCTTTACCACGAGCTGTGCGCGGCCGGGACCGGCGTGCACGAAGTCGTCCGGCCGAACGGCTCCCCCGCTCATCTGGTGACCCGATACGACGACGTGGTCACCGTTTTCCGCGACCAGGACGCTTTTTCCAGGCAGCGGGCGCTCGGCGACGACGACATCGATCTCGAGGGCACGATTCTCAGCCTCGACAAGGCCGAGCACGCCGCGGTGCGCGGCGTGGTGGCCGATCATTTCACGCCGCGCGCGGTGGGGAGGCTCGCCGGGCGGATCGAGACCCGCGCGAAGGCGCAGCTCGAGCACATGCTGCAGGCCGGCGAGCCGGCCGACCTGATGGAGGCGTTCGCGCTGCCGCTCGCGCTGAACGTCATCAGCGACCTGTTCGACCTGCCGCCGCAGGACAGGGAGCCGTTCCGCGCCTGGGGCGAGGCGTTCCTGGCCACCAGCACGCTCAGCCGGGCGGAGGCCGCCGAGGCCCACGTGGCGATGGTCGGATATCTGGCGGGCCTGATCGAGAAACGGCGCGCGGAACCGGGTGACGATCTTCTGTCCACGATCGCCGCGCGCGGCGATGGCATTCCTCCCGACCGATTGATCAAATTGCCGCTGGCCCTGCTCGTGGGCGGCTGGGAAACGACCGCGAGCAGCATCGGCACATTCACTCAGGTGCTGCTCTCCCATCCGTACGGCGATTACCCGACCGCTTACGCGTATCTGGTCGATCATCCGGAGAATGTGGAGAGCGCGGTCACGGAATTGGAACGCATGTTCACCACGGCCGCGGCGGACGCGCTGCCGCGCCGCGCCGTTCGCGACACCACGCTGCCGAGCGGGGCGCGTTTACGGGAGGGCGATCTCGTCATCCCGTCGCACGTCACCGCCAATTACGATCCGCGGGCGTTCCCCGAACCGCGCCGGATGGACTTCGGCCGCACGCCGAACCGCCACCTGTCGTTCGGCCACGGCGCCCACCACTGCATCGGCAGGCATCTCAGGCACGCCGAGGTGGTGGCGGCCGTGCGCCTGCTGCTGCGCGAGCTGCCGGCGCTACGGCTCGCGGTCCCCGCGGAGGAGATCCAGCGCAAGCCCGGCCAGGTCATCGCGGGGCCGGTGAGCGTTCCCGTCGCCTGGACGCCCGGTGCCGCGGACGGCCCGGCGGCGGCGTGACGGCTTCGGAAGGACGTCCCAAGAACGGCCCCGGGGACGGCTTCACAACGGCCCCCGGGGACGGCTCCTCAGGTGACCAGGCCGGCCGGGCCCCCGTCCGGCCTGGTCGCCTACTTGGCCGCGCGGCCGGGCAGCGTCAGGCCGTGGACCTCGCGGTATTCGCTCAGCGGCCGCAGGTCGCCGGTCGTGATGTCCAGCGCGAACAGCTTGTCGCTCTTGACGTGTTCCTTGACGACGGCCTCCCTGTCGTCGAGCCACCAGAGCGGCTCGGGCCCTCCGGACGTGGTGGGGGTGGGCAGCCGCCGCACGATCTCTCCGGTCTTGGCGTCGAGCACGGTGAGCACCGGCGCATCTTCCGGTGTCTTGTCCATGGCCACCACCGTCCGGCCGTCCGGCGCGACTTCGCTGAACGCGATCAACCTGCCGGCGAAGCGCACCGGCTCGCCCCCGCCGGTCACGGGCATCAGCCACAGGTCGGTCTTGATGTACCTGACGAGCTGGAGCACGCCGTCCTTGAGAATGACCGGCTCGAAGTCGCCGCGCAGCGGCGTACGCTCGCCGGTCCGCATGTCGATGATCGCGCCGGGGTGGTCGTCGAACTCCATCGGATCGTCGACGACGAGGTACCGGCCGTCGTCGGAGACCAGGAGCGGGGCGCCGACCGGGATCTTCTTCTCCGGCACCTTGACCGGTGAGACCTCCTCGACGCCGGTCTCCATGTCGCGGACGACGTACGCCTGCTCCTTGCGGCTGTAGCAGGCGAGCACGCCCCGTTCCTGCTGATCGCGATGGGCACGCTCCTTCCCTTGGCGGTTCTGGCGACGGCCTGCCGCAGGCGGTAGGTCGTGCCGGCGGTGGTCACCACCCGCCACCCCTCTTCCTCGCAGCGCTGCTCGCAGAGGGTCCGGTACGCGTGACTCAGCCTGCCCACCGGCCCGTCCGGCAGGTCGGGCGCCCCGTCGGCCCGGCCCTCTCCCCGTACGCTGTGCTCCTCATCCGGCCCGGCAGGCTCCACGGCCTGCACGGCCGGCTGGGTGACCGCCCGCCAGGGCGCCGTCATGACCACGCCGGTGGCCGCCGCCGCGGTTCAGCGCGTGATGGGTCTGGCTCTTGACGATGCCGACGGAGCAGCCGAGCGCTTCGGCCGTCTGCGCCTCGGTCAGGTCCTCGCAGAAGCGCAGCACGATCACCGCGCGCTGCCTGGGGCCGAGCCTGGCGAGCGCCTGGCGCAGCACGATGCGGTCGAGCGTGGCGTCGTCATGGGAGGCACCGTGATCGGTCGGCGCGGCGCTCGGCTGCTCGGGGCGCGACCGGCGCCGCCAGGACGTGTACTGGTTGACCAGCGACTTGCGGATGTACGCCTCGGGGTTGCCGTCCCTGGCCGGCTTGCCCCAATGTCTCACGACCTTGGACAGCACGCTCTGCAGCAGGTCCTCGGCCTGGTGGGCGTCTGCCGCGCTCCGCCCGCCTCAGGCCGAGCTCGGCGTCACCCGGGTTCGTGCCGCTGAGGCCGTCAGACGCGCAGGATCTTGGGGCCGGCCTCGCTGTAGCGCTGGGCGGCCGCCCTGGGGAGCTGCTTGCCGGTGACGATCCAGGTCACCTGCTTGAGGTCGGCGAACTTGGCGAAGCTGGCCACGCCGAACTTAGTGTGCTCGCACACCAGCACGCACTGCCTGGCCGCCTCCAGCGCCGCCGTCTTGGCCTGCGCCACGGCCGGGTCGGGCGTGGTCAGCCCGCGCTCGAGCGAGACGCCGTTGGTGCCCATGACCGTGAGGTCGACGTTCACCTCGCTGAGCATCGACGTGGCCCACCGGTCGACGGTGCCCATGGTGGTCGGGCGCAGCCGGCCGCCGACGATGATGACATCGTGGTCGGTGTGCCGGCCGAGCTCGGCGGCGACGGTCAGCGACCGGGTCACCACGGTCATCCTGCTCAGCCGGCGCATGGGCCCGATCAGGTCCTCGAGCAGCGCCCCCTCGTCGATGAGCACGGTGCCGACCTCGGCGATCATGGCGACGGCGGCCTCGGCGATCGCCAGGCGCTCGGCGGTCTTGGCCTTGTGCCGGTGCTCGAGCGGCGTCTCGTAGCGGCCGCTGTCGGTGGGATAGAAGACACCGTACGAGCGGGCGATCAGCCGCTGCGACTCCAGCGCCCGCAGGTCCCTGCGCAGCGTGGCGGGCGAGATCGCGAACATGTCGGCGATCTCGGAGACGACCGCGCGCCCCTCACTGCGTACGTAGGCGAGGATCCGCTGCTGGCGATCGAAGGCACGGCCTTGAAACATGCTTGACATCTCGCGGACACCCTTGCACATCTGAATGAAACGTTCGCGCAATGGTCACAGATTCGCCACCAAATGACCAGATCCGAGAACAAAACCGCCGTTCTAGTCGGCACACGTTCGTTCCCGACGCGGATGGGTGGTAGCCCGTGAGCAGTGGAGTCAGCGATCTCGAAGTGGGATCGGCACGCTCCGTCAGCGCCGGCCGGCCGACCGGCACCGCGAAGGAGACTTCCGGATCGCTCAGTGCGGCACGACGGCGCCGGCGCGGCTATCTGCTGTTCGCCGCGTTCGCGTTTCCCAACCTGGCGTTGATCGCGATCTTCGCGTACTGGCCGATCATCCAGAACGTCTACCTGAGCTTCACCACGTGGGACTTCATCTCACCCACGGCCGAGTGGTCCGGCCTCCTCAACTACCAGGCGCTCTTCAGCAACTGGACGTTCCCCTCGGTGCTGCTGCGCACCCTGGTGTGGGTCGTCGTCGTGGTGGTCGTGACGCTGGTGCTCGGCCTCGCGCTGGCGATGCTGTTCGCCCAGCGCATACGAGGCACCAACGCGGTCCAGACGCTGGCCTTCGCCCCGCACGTCCTGTCCGGGGCGGCGATCGCGACGATCTGGCTGTTCGTCTTCGACCCCAACCACGGCCTCAGCCGGCTGGTGTTCGAGGCGTTCGGATCCAGCTCGCCGAACTGGATCACCGATGACGCCTGGGCTTTGTGGGCGCTCATCATCGTCTCGATCTGGAAGGGCCTCGGCTTCGTCGCGATCGTCTACCTGGTGGGCATCCAGCAGATCCCCTCGGAGGTGCTGGAAGCGGCCAGGATCGACGGCGCGACCCGGTGGACGCAGTTCGCGCGGATCATCTTCCCGCTGCTCTCGCCCACCACGTTCTTCCTGGTCATCACGCAGACGATCTCGGCCTTCCAGGCGTTCGACGTGATCGCCATGATGACCGGCGGCGGTCCCGCCCGCTCCACCACGACGCTGAGCTGGTACATCTACGACGAAGCGTTCAACCGCAGCAACGTCGGCGGCTCCAGCGCGGCCTCGATGATCATGTTCGTGGTGCTGATGGCGATCACCGTCCTGCAGTTCCGATTCGTCGAGCGGAGGGTTCACTACTGATGACGGTCATGCCGACCGCGGCCGCGACCGAGCCCGCCCCGCCCAAGCCGCAGAGCTCCCGGCGGACGCCCTGGTGGGGCGTGCTCGGCCTGGTGGCCGCCGCCCTGATCTTCTTCATTCCGATCTACCTGTTCGTCACCACGGCGTTCAAGACGAACACCGACATCAACAGCTGGCCGATGCACCTCATCCCGGAGTCGCTGACTCTGGAGAACTTCGCCACCGCCTGGGAGCTGGCCCCGTTCGGGCAGTTCCTGGTCAACTCGGTCGTGGTGGCGGCGATCGGTACGGTGATCAAGGTCGTCCTGGCGGTCTTCACCGCGTACGCCTTCGCCTTCCTGCCGTTCCCCGGCAAGCGCTGGCTGTTCATCTTCATGCTGGGCGCGCTGATGGTGCCCGGCCACGTGACGCTGCTGGTGAACTACATCACCATCGGCAAGCTCAGCCTGCTGAACACCTACGCCGGTCTCATCCTGCCGGGCGTGGCATCGGCGTTCGGCACGTTCCTGCTCCACCAGTTCTTCCGCTCGCTGCCGTACGCGGTGCTGGAGGCGGCGCAGATCGATGGTGCCGGGCACCTGCGGACGATCTGGTCGTTCATCCTGCCGATGTCCCGGCCGGCGATCATCACGGTCGGGCTGATCGCCGTGATCGACGAGTGGAACAACTTCGTCTGGCCGCTGATCGTGACCAACTCGGTCAACATGCGGACGCTGCCGATCGGGCTGCTCTACCTCAAGGAGAACGACGGCATCAACGACTGGGGCGCCCTGATGGCCGGGACCCTCATCGTCATCCTGCCCGTGACCATCGTCTTCCTGCTGGCGCAGCGCTACATCGTCGCCGGCCTGGCCGGGAGCGCGCTACGCCGATGACGACCACGTATTCGCGATCCGGCTCGATCAGAAAGGAACCAGCGTGACGGGGACGAGTTTCAGCCGGCGCCGGCTCCTGACCGCCGCCACCGCGGCCGCGGCCGGCTTGGCACTGAACGCCTGCGCGGGCCGCAGCCTCGGCGACTACGCCCAGGTGAGCGGCGAGGTGCCGGACAAGTTCGCCCGCCGCCAGCGGGTGGTGCTGTGGAGCGCGTTCACCTCGCACAACGCCGAGGTGCTGCAGACCATCGTCGACGGGTTCAACGCCTCGCAGAGCGACATCTACTGCGAGATCCAGCTGTTCCCCGGGTACAACGCGCTGGACTCGAAGCTGGCCGCCAGCTTCGTGGTGTCGCAGGTTCCCGACCTCGTCACGCTCAGCGACGTGAACTGGAACCGCTACTTCCTCGCCGAGGCGCTGGAGCCGCTGAGCGGCTACTTCGACGCGAGTTTCCGCCCGGACTTCTACCACCCGACGTTCCTGAAGGAAGGCACCATCAGGAACGAGATCTACTGGCTGCCCTGGGCCCGCTCGACGCCGCTGTTCTACTACAACAAGGAGATCTTCGCCGGGGCGGGGCTGCCCGACCGGGGGCCGAAGACGTTCACCGAGCTGCGTGAGTGGGGCCGGCAGCTCAAGGGCTACAAGCACAACGGCTCGCCGGTGAAGATGCGCGCCTACAACGGCAAGGACGACTGGTACTTCCAGGGCTCGGCCTGGGCCTTCGGCGGCTCCTACTCCGACGGCATGACCTCGAAGCTGGCCTCCGAGGAGACCATCGCGGCCCTGGAGTTCGACCGGGCGTTCATCCACGACGACCAGATGGCCTACCTGGCCTCCGACGTGAACGGTGACTTCGCGGCCGGCGTGGCGGCCAGCATGTGCACCTCGACCGGCGCGCTCACCTCCCTGCTCAAGGCCGCCAAGTTCGAGATCGGCGCGGCCTTCCTGCCCGAAGAGGTGCAGCCGGGCGTGCCGACCGGCGGCAGCGGGCTGGCGATCATGCGCAACGCGTCGAAGACCCGCAAGCAGGCGACCTGGGAGCTGGTCAAGTACCTGGCCCAGACGGGCGCGCCCGAGTGGAGCCTCAACACCGGCTATCTGCCGGTGACCACCAGCGCGCTCAACTCGCCGAAGATCCAGGAACGCAACGCCAAGAACCCGCAGTACCAGGTCGCCCAAGACCAGCTCAGCCTGGCGCGTCCGCCGGACGTCATGCGCCGGTACGTCAACGAGCTGATCTCCGAGATGCTGATCGTGCTGCAGAAGGTGTACTCGGCCAACGCCGATCCGGGCGAGACGCTGCGCGAAGCGGTCAGGAACCTCGACCCGGCCGTCCAGCGCGTGCTGCCGAAGTACCACCGGCTGGTCGCACCCTGACCTGGACCTCTCGTGCCGCCGCTCCCCGGCCACCCCCACACGGGACGTCATGGACACCACACACACCACTGAGAAAGGAAGATCGTGGCATTTGCCATCGTCGGGCACCGAGGCGCCATGGCCGAGGCACCCGAGAACACCATCGCGTCCTACCGCGTGGCCGAGGAGGTCGGCGTCGACGAGCTGGAGACCGACGTCCGCATCAGCTCCGACGGGCAGCTGTTCATGCTGCACGACGCGACGCTGGACAGGACCGCGGCCGACGCGGCCGGCAAGGACCTCGGGCCGGTCGCGCGGCTGCCCTGGTCGCAGATCAGCGCGGTGGACGTGGGCGGCGGCGAGCGGGTCCCCACGCTGGAGCAGATGTATCGGGCGACGACCAGGTTCGTGCAGCTCGAGATCAAGGACCTGGCCGCCATCGAGGCCCTGACGGACTTCTTCCACCGGCACGCGGACTACGCCGAGCGGACGATCCTCACCGGGTTCTCGGTCGAGGCGATGGCGACGGTGGCGCAGAAGCTGCCGCACATCCCCCGCGGCATCATCGTCTCCAAGTGGACCGACGCCGAGAAGCACCCGGGCGGCTACCTTCAGCTCCTCAAGGACACCGGGTCGAGCCGGATCCACAGCGGCGGCGAGGGCCTGACCGCCGAGATCGTCGAGCGGCTGCACGAGGAGGGCGTCCCCGTGCACGGCTGGCCCACCCGGACCCAGGACGACCTGCGCCACTGGATCGAGCTGGGCGTGGACGGCACGACCGGCGACGACCCGCGCACGGTGCGGCGCTGGCTCGCCGAGGAGCTGGGTTGATGGTAAGCCCGGACGGCGGCCCTCATCCGGCGGGCGGCGGGCCTCGTCCTGAGGGCCGCCCGCTCATGGCGGCGGTGCT
Organism: Nonomuraea sp. NPDC049309; assembly: GCF_043196965.1. Classification (NCBI taxonomy): domain Bacteria; kingdom Bacillati; phylum Actinomycetota; class Actinomycetes; order Streptosporangiales; family Streptosporangiaceae; genus Nonomuraea; species Nonomuraea sp. NPDC049309. Next base: position 54,254 of record NZ_JBICSH010000005.1, read on the forward strand.
GTTCGACATGGACGGCACCCTGTTCGACAGCGAGCCGCTCTGGGATGTCAGCCTCGCCGACCTGGCGGAGAAGCTCGGCGGCAGGCTGCGCCCCGAGATCCGCCGCCGGGTGGTCGGCTGCAACCTGCGCGACTCCGCCCAGCTCGTGCAGGACGACCTCGGCGTCGTGGCCGACGCCGAGGCGTCGGCGGCGTGGCTGCTGGAACGTACCAGGGAGCTGTTCGCGCTCGGGGTGCCGTGGCGGCCCGGCGCCCAGGAGGTGGTGGCCTCGGTACGCCGCAGCGGCGTTCCCACCGCGCTGGTGACGTCGAGCCACCGCGTCCTGGTGGACGAGGTGCTGGCCCAGCTCGAGCCCGGCACGTTCGACACCGTGGTGTGCGGCGACGAGGTGAGCCGGCCCAAGCCGGATCCCGAGGCGTACCTGACGGCGGCCCGGCGGCTGGGCGTCGATCCGCGTCGCTGCGTGGCGCTGGAGGACTCGCCACCGGGCATCGCGGCGGCGGTGGCCGCGGGCTGCCTGGTCGTGGCCGTTCCCGAAGGCAGCACGACGGGTGACGGTCACGGCGCGGTGGTGATGGAGCTGGCGGACGTCACCGTCGGCCGCCTCTCCGCGCTGCTGGCCGCCAGAGCCGGCTGACCCGCGGGGCGCTGCTCAGGCGAGCCTGACCGCTGACCCCGCTCAGGCGAGCTCGTCCGCTGGGGTCAGGCGAGCTTGAGCAGCAGCCCGGCCAGCTCGTCCGGCATGGTGATCATGCAGTCGTGGCCCGTCGGGAGCTCCCACACCTGCGCGGGGCTCCCGCCGGGACGATCCTCGGGAACGGGCCGCCGCACGATGCCCTCGGGCACGCCGGCCACGCAGTGGATGTGCGTGCGCGGGATGTCGCGCGCGGCCGGGTCGCCCAGGCTGACCGGCTGCTGGAAGCAGCGCAGCGGCATGTCCGACAGCATCCCCCGCAGCCACGCCGTGTCGGCCGGGTCGGTGACCCCGAACAGGCCGGCGGGCGGCGGCAGCTCGGGCATCGGCGGCACCCGCCAGCCCTCCCCGGACGCGGCCGCGGCGTCGAGCAGCGCCTGGGTCATGGGCTGGACGTCCACCGCGCACTCGCCGTCCTCGGGGACCATCGCGTCCAGGTAGACGAGCCGGCCGACGCGCCCCGGCACCCGGCCCGCCGCCCCCGTGATGACCAGCCCGGCGTAGCTGTGGCCGACGAGGATCACGCCGGTGAGGTCCTCCTCGGCGAGCAGCCCCGCGACGTCGGCGACGTGGGTGTCCAGCCCCACGTGCGGGCCGAGCAGGTGAGCCCGGTCGCCGCAGCCGGTCAGCGAGGGCGTGAGCACCCGGTGCCCGGCCTCTTCCAGCAGGGGGACCACCCGGTCCCAGCATCGCCCGCCGTGCCAGGCCCCGTGGATCAAAACGTACGTCGGCATGATGACGCTCCAACCTCGTGTGAGAACGGTGTCCGTGCGGGACACGAGGCTTCCCGGCCCGCGGTGGCCGGGCCAGCGCCCCCGCGATCCTGGGGGCGGCAGGACCAGGCACGTTCCCGGGGCACGGCGTACCGTGGGCCGCATGAGCGACGGAGCCAACCTTCTCGGCGACTACGTGCGCGCGCGGCGGGAGCTCGTCACCCCCGAGCAGGCGGGCATCCCCGCATCGGGCGTGCGGCGGGTGCGCGGGCTGCGCCGTGAGGAGGTGGCGCTGCTCGCCGGCATCAGCGCCGACTACTACCTGCGCCTGGAGCAGGGACGCGACCGCAACCCCTCACCGCAGGTGCTCGAAGCCCTCGCGCGGGCGCTGCAGCTCGACGACGACGCGACGGCCTACCTGCTCCGCCTCGGCGCGCAGCGGCCGCGCAGGCGACGGCGCCGATCGCGCGGGGAGACCGTCCCCGAGGGCGTCGCCAAGCTGCTCGCCGCGCTGGAGCTGCCCGCGTACGTGGAGGGCCGCCACCTCGACGTGCGGGCCGCCAACGCCCTGGCGACGGCCCTGTCGCCGCGGCTCGCGGCGGGCCGCAACCGGCTGCGCGACATGTTCCTCGACCCCGCCGAGCAGGCCCTGCACCCCGGCTGGGAGGACGCCGCGCCGGGCATGGTCGCCGGGTTCCGCGCGTCCGTGGGCACCGACATCGACGATCCCCGCCTCATCGAGCTGGTCGGGGAGCTGTCGCTGGCCAGCCCGCGCTTCGCCCGGCTGTGGGCGCGGCACGACGTCGGCACCTGCGAGGGCACGACCAAGCGGCTCGACCATCCCCAGGTCGGCGAGCTGCGGCTGAACCGGGAGCGGCTGGGCGTCCAGGGCGCGCCGGGCCTGACGCTCGTCATCATGCACCCCGACCCGGGCACCGGCAGCGCCGAGAAGCTGGCGCTGCTCGCGTCGATCACGCACACCTCCACCTGAGGCCGCGGCGTGCCACTCACACGCCTCCGCCTGAGGCCCCCGCGTTCCGCCCGCACGCCCCTTCCTGAGCCCTCGGCGCTCATCACGCGCGCTGCAAGTGGCTGCAAGTGAGGGCCTGGGCGTCGGCGTCCATGAGACGCGTGCCCACGAGAGAATCCGGCTCCCGCTCAGGAACCCGGCACCGATCAAACGCTCCCGCCTGAGGCTCCGGAGGCTACGAGCCGGGCTCGACCCTGGCGGGCGCCGTCAGGCGGGCGATGCGGAAGGTGACGGGCCGGCGGATCCGGAAGCCCAGCCGCTCGTACAGGTGGATCGCGGGGTTGCCGTCGGCGACGTGCAGGAACGGCCGCTCACCGCGCTCCCTGACGCCCGCGACCACGGCGCGGATCAGCCGTCCGGCCAGCCCCTGGCCCTGGTGGGCGGGGTCGGTGCAGACGGCGCTGATCTCGGTCCAGCCCGGCGGGCGCATCCGCTCGCCGGCCATCGCGACCAGCGCGCCGCCCCGGCGGATGCCGAGGTAGGCACCCAGCTCGACGGTGCGCGGCAGGAACGGCCCCGGCTGGGTGCGGCGGACGAGGTCGAGCATCTCCGGCACGTCGGCCGGCCCCAGCCGCACCGCCTCGTCGTCGTGCTGCCCCGCGACGTCCTCGCCGGTGAGCTGGTAGCCGGCGATGTCGGTCAGCTCGGCCAGGCCGTCGGGCGGTGCCGGCATCGGGCCGGTCAGCAAGAGGGTGCCGTCCGCGCTCGCCAGCGCCGCCGCGTCCTGCCAGTCGGCCGGGCCGGGCTCGGGCGGCAGGGACACGAACGGCGAGACGTCGAACCCGTAGCGCAGCACCCGGCCGCGCCGTTCGGCGAAGCGCGCCTGCGGCCCGAGCAGGGCGGCGCGTACCGGGTCGTCCAGCGCCTCCGCGACAGCAGCATCGAGGGCGTCACCGTGGGCGGCGCAGGAGATCGATGCGGTCATGCCCCGACCTTATCCATCACGCCATCCATCACGCCCCAGCAACCCCCCGCCACCTCGCCCCGAGCCGGACCGACAAGCACTCGGCCCCAAGCGGCCGACCGCCGCCCGCCCCCGGCCGACCGACCGCCGCCACCCCGGTTGCGGCTGTCGGCCCTGCTCCATCCGTCCGGGCGGTCCCCCAGCAGACAGGCCGTCGCCGCGCTTTCCGACCAAGCGGCACCCCAGCCGGCAGGCCGTTGTCTCGGCTTTCCGACCAAGCGGCGCCCCAGCCGGCAGGCCGTTGTCTCGGCTTTCCGTCCGAGTGGTGGCCCAGCCGGCGGACCGTCGCCTCGGCTTCGGTCCGGTCGGCCGTCGCCCCGGTTCCCGTGGTCCTGCCGTGCATGGCTTTCCTTCACCTCCATGATCCGCGCTCAGCTCAACACGGGCTGCGAAAATCCGTCAAGGTCTACTTGTTATGAGGGATTTTGATTCCATGCATAACCCACTTGATTTATCGAGAATTCCTTCTTACGTTGAAGCTCCAGCAGCCGGAGAGGATGCCATGCCTCACGTGACCGTGTTCGATCTCGACGGGACGCTCGTCGACACGCCACGCGCCATCGTCGAGACCTTCACCGCCGCGTTCGGCGCGCTCAACGCGCCCGCCCCCGCCCCCGCGGCCATCCGCGCCACCATCGGGCTCCCGCTCCAGCGCGCCTTCGGCGGCCTCCTCGGCGCGGACCCCGACGGTGATCTGGTGACCGAGGCCATCCGGCACTATCAGCGCCTGTTCAAGGAGACCGTGCTGCCGCGCGCCCGCGAGCTGGTCTTCCCGGGCGTGGCCGAGGGGCTGGCGGAGCTGCGCGCCCGCGGCAGCGTCCTGGCCGTGGCCACCAGCAAGGTCTCCGCCAGCGCCGAGGCGCTGCTGCGGGCGTCCAGGCTGCGGGAGGAGTTCGCGCTCGTGGTGGGCGCGGACCAGGTCACCAGACCGAAACCCGATCCCGAGTCCGGGCTGCTGGTCCTGCGCACGCTCGGCGTGCCCGCGCGGCGTGCCGTGATGGTGGGCGACACCTCGCACGACATCCACATGGCGAGCGCCGCGGGCATGCGCTCCATCGCGGTCACGTACGGCGTCCACAGCACCGACGAGCTGGCCGCCGCCGCTCCGACCCGGTTCGCCGCCACCTTCGGCGAGGTCGTCGCCCTGATCGAGGCCGACCTGGCAGGCGGGGAAGCGGTCAGCGAGGAGACCCCTCAGGCCGTCGGGTCGCCGCGGGGTGCCGGGGAGGAGGGCCGATGAGCGGGGGACGCGCGCTCGACTGGGCGCTCGCGATCGCCGGCGGGGTGCTGCTCACGCTGATGACGCAGGCGAACGCCGTGCTCGCGGGGTACACCGACGCCCTTTACGCCTCGTGGGCCGCGCACGGGCTCGGGGCGGTGGTGGCCGCGCTGCTGGTGCTGGCGCTCGCTCGCCGTGCACCGGCTCCTGACCCAGCCGACGACCACGGAGCCCGCGCGCCGCTCTGGTACTACCTGGGCGGCATCCCCGGAGCTGTCGTCGTCATCCTGTCGGCCATCGCGGTCAACAGCGAGCTGGCCCTGGCGGGCACCGTCGCGCTGATGCTCACCGGCCAGATCATCTTCGGCACGGTCTCCGACCGGTTCGGCCTGCTGCACACGCCGCAGCGCCGGATCACGCTCATGGACCTGGCGGTGGCCGCCTGCGTGCTCGCGGGCAGCGTCCTCATCGTCGCGGGAGGGGCGTGACCATGCTCTTCCTCGTCGCCCTGGCGCTGTTCAACGGCGTCCTCATCGGCACCAGCCGCACGATCAACGGCCGGCTCAGCACCCGCAAGGGCGCGTTCCGCGCGTCCGTCTGGAACCACGTGGTCGGCTTCGTCTTCCTCAGCGCGGTGCTGCTCGTGCTGCGCACCTGGCCGGACGTCACGGACACGCCGATCGCCGCGTACGCGGGCGGCGTGTTCGGCGCGTTGTTCGTCGCGGTCAACAGCTACGTCTTCCCCCGGCTCGGCGCGATGAGCGCCTCCGTGCTGGTGATCAGCGGGCAGGTGCTGTCCGCCGTGGTCATCGACTGCCTACAGCAGGGCGCGCTGCCGGCGCCGATCAGGCTGGCCGGCGTGGTGCTCGTGCTCCTGGGCCTCACCCTGCCCGGATTGTCCTCCCGTCTCCGCAAGAAGGAGATCCATCCGTGCCCGACAGAAAGCCCGACAGACAGCCCGACAGAACGCCCGCCACAAAGCCCGACGGACAAGCGGTGATCGACGCCCTGCTCGATGACCGCACGTACCACATCGAGTTCAACGGCCATCTCACCAACCACGCCAAGCACGCCGTGGTGGCCCTGGCCGGGCTGGGCGTGCCCGCCGACGACATCAAGGCGTACTACGAGGCGTACGCGAAGCTGACCTCGTACGGCTTCGGCCTGGAGCCGCCCAAGCCGGACCGGTACGTCATCACCGAGGAGAACTGGCGCGATCACCTGGGGCAGCGCACCAGCTTCTGGTCCTACTGCGACTTCTTCGACCGGAAGGAGCGGGAGCTGGGCCTGCCGGAGGTGCTGCGCCGCTACGTGCCCGAGCTGCTGCCCGGCTGGACCGGCTCGTTCACGCACGCCACCATCCACCTGGGCTGGGCGCTCGACGCCGGCCACCGGTGGATGGCGATCGAGGGGCTCGCCTACCTGGCGTACTCGTACGCGACCTGCCATCCGGAGCGCGCCCGCCCGCCGCGGGACGACGGCGCGCCCGTGGACTCGCTGCTGCGGCTGGCCGGCGTGTGGGACGAGCACCGCGACGAGCTCACCCACTGGGTCAGCGGCGTGCTCGCCGACACCTCCCCCGTCGACGACGGCCGCATCCACCCCGAGCTGCTCCGCTCCGGCCTGCAGTTCCGGATCGCGCGCACGCTGATCGAGGGCCATCCGCTGTTCTACGACACGCCGGCGTGGACGCACGACGACGACGCATGGGAGCCGCTGTACTACGCGGTCACCCTGCTCTACCTGTCGCGTCCCGGCGACTTCGTGCTGCTGCACATGATCACCTCCCTGTACGCGGTGGAGCGCATCGCCGAGCGCCTGCCCGCCGAGGAGCGGCGCAGGGCCGTCGTGTGCTTCTGGATCGGGATGCTCGGCACGGTCTTCTCCGGCGGCGAGTTCCCGCACCGCGCCAAGCTCACCGCACTGCACCGGATCTTCTCCGATGCGGTGGACGAGGGCGCCGCCGACTGGGACACGATCGTGGGCCGGGCGGTGCTGGAGGAAGAGGAGCACAACCCCAAGCTCGTGTACGTGCTGCAGCGGGTGTGGGAGCGCAGCGGCCGCCGCTCGATCTACCGGGTGGCCGCCGGGCAGTTCACCGCAACGCCGGAGCTGCCGCCCTCGTTCGACGAGCCGCCGGCCGAGTGACCGCCATGCCGACCCCGCCGAACGTGCATCTGCTTCCGCAGACGCGCCAGCTGCGCGCGCTGCACACGGTCGTCCGCGACCGCGACGCCGCGCTCGACGCCTTCGTCCTGCACTCCCGCCGGATCATCCGGCTGCTGCTGGAGGCCGGGCTCGACCTGCTGCCGTTCACCGAGCATGAGGTGACCACGCCGGTGGGCGCGACCTACCGGGGGCTGCGGCTCGCGGGCGACGTGTGCGCCGTGGCCGTGGTCAGGGCCGGGGAGAGCATGGAGGCCGAGTTACGCGACATCCAGCCCGGCATCCGCATCGGCAAGATCCTCATCCAGCGGGACAGGCAGACCGCGCTGCCGCATCTGTACTACTCGCACCTGCCGCCCGGCATCGCACGCAGCCACGTCCTCCTCCTCGAGCCCATGCTGGCCACCGGCGGCTCCGCCAACGCCGCCATCGACGTGCTGCTCAAGGCCGGTGTGCGGGAGGAGCGCATCGTTCTGATCGACTTCATCGCCGCACCCGAGGGCATCCGCGCCGTCTCCGAGGCGCATCCGCACGTGAAGCTCGTCGTCTCCTCGATCGAGGAGCGGCTGAACGAGCGCGCCTACATGGTCCCGGGCATCGGCGACTTCGGCGACCGCTACTTCGGTACCACCGACTCGGGGGCATCATGATCACCATTCCGTCTTCGCGGCCCGCAGGGCCTCGGACGTCCGTCGGCGTCGGCGCGTGCCTGCCGGACCTGCTGCTCCAGCAGGCCGAGCTGCGTCCGGACGCCGTGGCGGTCACCGGCGCCGGCGGCGGCCTCACCTTCGCCGAGCTGGTACGCGACGCCGCCCGGCTCGCGGCGCTCCTGCGCCGCCTGTCCACCGGCCCCGACCAGTGCGTCGGCCTGTACGCCGAGCCGTCGGCGGGCCTGCTGACCGGCGTCTGGGGCATCCTCATGGCGGGGGCCGCGTACCTGCCGCTCTCCCCCGGCTATCCGCCCGACCGCCTCCGCTTCATGATCGAGGACAGCGGCACCACCGTGGTGGTCGTCCAGCCGCACCTCGTGCGTGCGGTGTCGGAGCTGGCGCCGCCGGGCACCCGCATCGTCGTCCTGGGTGACGGCGACGACGAAGATCCGTGGCCGGGCGAGGCGGCCTGGCGGCCCGACGCCCTCGCGTACGTCATCTACACCTCCGGCAGCACGGGCCGGCCCAAGGGCGTGATGATCGAGCACCGCAGTATCGCCTCCCAGCTGCGCTGGCTGCACACGTGCGGCCACATCGGGCCGCACACCACGGTGCTGCAGAAGACGCCGGCGAGCTTCGACGCCGCCCAGTGGGAGATCCTCGCGCCGGCCTTCGGCAGCCGGGTGGTGACGGCGCCGCAGGGCGGCCATCGCGATCCCGAGGCGCTCATCGACACCATGACCGCCTACGACGTGACGACGCTGCAGGGTGTGCCGACCCTGCTGGAGGCGCTGGTGGACACAGGGCGGCTGGGCCGCTGCACCTCGCTGACCCGGATCTTCTCCGGCGGTGAGGCCCTGACCAAGCGCCTGGCCAGGGACGTGCTCGCCGCGCTGCCCGGTGTGTCGCTGATCAATTTGTACGGCCCCACCGAGTGCACGATCAACGCCACCGCCCACGTCGTCGATCCCTGGCAGGCCGCCGACGGGGATGGAACGCTCCCGATCGGCGTGCCGGTGGACAACACGCACTGCTTCGTCCTCGACGCGAACCTGGCCCCGGTGGACATCGGGGAGACGGGCGAGCTGTACATCGGCGGCGCCCAGCTCGCCCGCGGCTACCTCAACCGGCCCGAGCAGACCCGCGAGCGGTTCGTCCCCTCGCCGTTCGTCCCGACGCAGCGGCTGTATCGCACGGGCGACCTGGCGTACTGGAACCCCGACGGGACGCTGCAGTTCGCCGGGCGCGCGGACGACCAGGTCAAGCTGCGCGGGCACCGGATCGAGCTCGGCGAGGTGGCGCGCGCCGCCGAACGGCACACCTGGGTGCGCAAGGCGGCGGCGGTCGTCGTCACCGACGAGCGGACCCGCGCGCCGCACCTGGTCGTGTGCGCGGAGCTGGACCCCGCGGAGGCGGCCCTCATGGATCAGAGCCACCATGCGGCGCACCACCGCTCCAAGGCCGACCGGCTGCAGGTGCGGGCGCAGCTCTCCGACGCCGGGCTCAGGCGGGACCTGGCCGGCCTGCCCGCGGTGCAGCTGCCGCACCGCGACGAGCCCGCCGAGCTGCGGCGTGCGGTCTTCGCCCGCAAGACCTACCGGTTCTATGAGGGCGGACCGGTCACGCGCGCGGACCTGCGGGCCCTGCTGTCGTCCGAGCCGGTCCCGGCGCGCGCCCGTCAGGTGAGCGACCTCGGCTTCGGTGACCTCGGCCGGATCCTGCGCTGGTTCGGCCGGTTCCGCAGCGAGCAGCGGCTGCTGCCCAAGTACGCCTACGCCTCGCCGGGCGCCCTGTACGCGACCCAGCTCTACCTGGAGACCTCGGGCGTGGCCGGCCTCGCGCCCGGCCTGTACTACTACGACCCGGCCGAGCACGCCCTGGTGCGCATCGGCGGGCACCGGCTGCCCCGGCACGGCGGGCTGCGGGTGCACCTGTCGGGCCGGCGGGCGGCGATCGAGCCGGTCTACCGGGAGAACCTGCACGAGGTGCTGGAGTTCGAGGCCGGTCACATGGTGGGCGTGTTCGAGGACGTGCTGCCCGCGTACGGGCTGGACATCCGCCCGGTGGACCGCATCGCCTCGGTGCCGATCCGGCTCGGCGTGGACCCCGACGACCACTACATCGGCACGTTCGAGATCGGCCCGTACGAGGGCGCGCCGCGCGACGCGGAGATCGAGGTCTTCGTCCAGGCGCACCCCGATCGGGTGGAGGGCCTGCCCGAGGGGTGGTACCGGTACCGCGACGGCGCTTTAGAGCGGGTGTCCGACCGGCTGGTCCTGCGCAGGCACGTGGTGGCGATCAACCAGCAGGTGCACGACCGCGCGTCCTTCGGCGTCGCCCTGCTGGCCAGGGACGCCCGGCCGTGGCTGGCGTACGTGAAGCTGGGCGCCCGGCTGCACCGCCTGCAGCGCAACGGCCTGGGCCTCGGCCTGATGTCGTCGGGCTACAGCTCCAAGAGCGGCCACCCGACGCCCGCGGCGCTGCGGGTGGAGGAGATCCTCGCGGGCGCGGGCCTGCCGGCCCCGCAGGCGATGTACTTCGCCCTGGGCGGCCGGGTGAGCGCCGAGCAGATCGCCGGCGAGGACATGCGCGAGGACACGGTCCACATGAAGGGCCCCGCCGAACTGATCAAGGACGAGCTGGCCCGGCTGCTGCCCGACTACATGCTGCCCAACCGCGTGCTGATCGTGGACCGGCTGCCGCTGACGGCCAACGGCAAGGTGGACGCCGAAGCGCTGCGCGCCCTGGCCAGGCCGCGACCGGCCACCCCGCACGTGCCGCCCGCGACCGCGACGGAGCGGTGGCTGGCCGCCGAGTGGGGCCGGGTGCTGAAGTACGACGAGGTCTCGGCGGCGGACGACTTCTTCGCCTGCGGCGGTGACTCGCTGACCGCGGTGGCGCTGATCAACCGCATCAACCGGCGGTTCGGCACGCGGCTGCCGTTCCAGGCGCTGTTCGAGTCGCCCCGGCTGGCGGAGCTGGCGGCCCGGGTGGACGCGGGGCAGGCGGCGCCGTCGTCGCGGCTGGTGCCGCTCGGGAGCGTCGCCGGGGGCAGGCCGGTGTTCTGCTGGCCGGGGCTCGGCGGGTATCCGATGAACCTGCGCCTGCTGGCCCGCCACGCCGCGCCCGACCGGCCGTTCCACGGCGTGCAGGCGTACGGGCTGAACCCGGGCGAGGAGCCCTACCCGTCGATCCAGGAGATGGCCGCGGCGGACGTGGCCGAGATCAGACGCGTGCAACCGGAGGGGCCGTACACGCTGTGGGGGTACTCCTTCGGCGCGCGGGTCGCCTTCGAGGCGGCCAAGCAGCTCGAGACGGACGGCGAGCGCGTGGCGCAGGTCGTGCTGATCTGCCCCGGCAACCCCCGGGTGGGGGCGGGACGCAGGCCGCGCGAGGCGTCCTTCGCCAACCCCGAGTACGTGACGATCCTCTACTCCGTCTTCACCGGCGCGACCTCGGGCCCCGATCTGGAGCGCTGCCTGCGGCAGGCCGGGGACGAGGAGAGCTTCACCGGCTTCGTGCACGAGCTGCTGCCCGAGCTGGACCGGCCGCTCATCCGCCGGATCGCGCGCCTGGTGGCCAGGACCTACGCCTTCCCGTACGCGTTCGAAGGGCTCGCCGCGCCGGTGACCGTGATCAGGGCCGCGGGCGACGCGCAGCCGAACGTCGACGGGAAGGTGTTCGAGCTGGTCACCGACCACTACGGCGCGCTGCGCGAGCCCGGCGTCGCCGAGCTCGCCCACGTCATCCGCACGAACGCGAAGGAGTCGTGATGCCGCACGTCACCATCCGGCACTTCCCCGCCGATCTCGATGAGGAGGCGAGGCGGCGCCTTGCCTCCGCGCTGACCGAGACGATCGTCAAGGAGTTCGGGACCTACGCGGGAGCCGTGTCCATCGCGCTCGAACCGGTCGATCCCGGCGACTGGACGGCCACCGTCTACGAGCCGCTGATCGCCGGCCGCCCGGAGACGCTGATCAAGGCTCCGGAGTACCGCACGTGAGCGGCATCCCCCTGGTGGTGGCCGAGGAGGTGGCCGACGCCCTGGCCGAAGGGCGGGCGGTGGTCGCGCTGGAGTCGAACGTCATCACCCACGGCCTGCCCTACCCCGACAACGCCGCCACCGCCGTGAAGGTGGAGTCCGCGGTGCGGGCCGGCGGCGCGGTCCCGGCGACCATCGGCATCGACTCGGGGCGGCTGCTCATCGGCATGGGCGAGGCGGACATCGAGCGCTTCGCCGCCACCCCCGGCATCCCGAAGGCCAGCACCCGGGACCTGCCCGTGGTGCTGGCGCGCGGCGGGCTCGGCGCCACCACCGTGGCCTCCTCGCTGGTCGCCGCCGAGCTGGCGGGCATCCCGTTCTTCGCCTCCGCGGGCATCGGCGGGGTGCACAGGGGCGCGGAGAAGACGATGGACGTCTCCGCCGACCTCATCCAGTTCACCCGCTCCAAGGTCGCGGTGGTCTGCGCGGGGGCCAAGAACATCCTCGACCTCCGGCTGACGCTGGAGTACCTGGAGACGCAGGGCGTGCCGCTGGTGTCGTACCGGTCGGACGACTTCCCCGCCTTCTACTGCGCCTCCAGCGGGCTGCGCAGCCCGCACCGCATCGACGACCCCGTCCTGCTCGCCCGCGTCGTCGACACCCACTGGGCGACCGGCGCCCGCGGGTCCGTCGTCATCACCACCCCGCCCCGTCCGGAGGACGCCGTGGACTCCGCCGTGGCCGAGGCCGCCGTGCGCGAGGCGCTGGCCGCCGCGGAGCGCGACGGCGTCACCGGCAACGCCATCACCCGCTATCTCATGCGAGCCGTCGACGAGGTCACCGGTGGGCGGACCTCGCAGGCCAACATGGCGGTGCTCATCAGCACGGCCGAGGTCGGCGGCGAGCTCGCGGCCGCGTACGCCCGCCATCGATCCGCTCTCCGACAAGGACGCACCCATGCCCGTTGAGTTCCTCGGCATCGCCTACACCAACAACTCCTCGGAGACCACCGCCCGCTCCGGCCCGTCGTTCGACAAGGACTACACGCTCAAGCTCGCCCGCGCCCACGAGGACCACGGGTGGGACCGGGTCCTGTTCGCCTACGGGTCCGACACGCCGATCCCCACGCCGGCCGCGGCCTGGCTGGCGTCGAAGGTGGAGCGGCTGCAGATCCTGCTCGCGCACCGGCCGAACGTGTCCTACCCGACCTACGCGGCGCGCTCGTTCGCGACGCTCGACCACATCAGCGACGGGCGGCTGACGATCCACTTCATCACCGGCGGCAACGACCACGAGCAGCGCCGCGAGGGCGACACGCTCACCAAGGACGAGCGCTACAGCCGGACCGAGGAGTACATCCAGATCGTCAAGAAGGTGTGGACCAGCAAGGAACCGTTCGACCACGAGGGGGAGCACTACCGCTTCTACGACTACGTCAGCGACATCTTCCCCGTGCAGCAGCCGCACCCCGGCGTCTCCTTCGGCGGCTCATCTCCAGCCGCGTACGCCGCCGGCGGCGCGGAGGCCGACATCTACTGCCTGTGGGGCGAGCCGCTGGCCGACACCGCCCAGCAGATCGAGTCGGTGTGGGCGGCGGCGCGGGCGGCCGGCCGTACGGACCGGCCGCGCATCCAGGCCGCCTTCCGGCCGATCATCGCCCCCACCGAGGAGCTGGCCTGGGAGAAGGCGCACCGCACGGTCGAGGCCATCAAGGCACGGCGGGCCACGAGGAAGCCGCCGCGCGGCCACGCGCCCGAGGGGCCGGAGAACACCGGCGCGCAGCGGCTGATCGCGATCGCCGCCAGGGGTGAGCGCTTCGACCGGGCGTTGTGGACGCCCACGTCCGCCGCGACCGGCGGCGAGGGCAACTCCAACGCGCTGGTCGGCACACCCGAGACCGTGGCCAAGGCGCTGCTCGACTACTACGACCTGGGCGTGGACATCATCTCCGCGCGCGGCTACGACCTGCTCGGCGACGCCATCGACTTCGGCCGGTACGTCATTCCGATCATCAGGGAGGAGGTGGCCAAGCGGGACCGCGAGGGTGCGGAGCGCGGCCCGCACCTGCTGGAGAAGATCACCGCGAGTATCTGACGAGCCGGCGCGCCCACGTCCAGAGACAGGCGCGCCCAGAGACAGGCGCGCCCAGAGACAGGCGCGCCCAGAGGCAGGCGCGGGCGCGTCCAGAGGCGGGCGCGGGCGCGCCTGGATCCGACCGGCCGGAAGGCTCGCGCCGAGGGGGTGCGAGCGCCCGTCAGGTGTTGGGGCCGGGCGACCCGGCGCCCGGCCTCAGGCGGGCGCCGGCGCGGCGTCTCAGGCGGCTTCGGGCGAGGGGAAGCCCCTGGGGCGCCCCGTGGGGTGGGCCCGGGGACATGGCTTCAGGCGAGCGGGAAGCCCTGGCGGTGGAACGACTGGCGGATGGTGTGGCGGCCGTGCAGTCCCGTCTTGTCCGCGATGCGCCAGGCGAGGCGGTCGAGCACCCAGTCGGCGGGCTTCTCCTGCTCGGTGTAGTAGCGCCCGATCCGCTCGCGGTAGTCGGCGATCGCGGCGGGGTCGGGCCGCCGGTAGGTCTCCTGGTGCAGCACGACGTCCTGCCCGAGCCGCGGCTTGACGTCGGCGGGGTCGTCCGGCGCGGGCACGCCGATCGCCAGGCCGAAGAGCGGGAACGTCCACTCGGGCAGCTCCAGCTCGGCGCAGACCTCGTCCACGCGGTTGCGCAGCGCGCCGACGAAGGTGATGCCGTACCCGAGTGATTCCGCGGCGACGGCGGCGTTCTGCGCGGCGAGCGCCACGTCCACGACGCTGGAGATCGTGGAGTCGAGGTAGTTCGCGCCACGGGTCGGCAGCCCGTGCTCACGCGCGATCGACACCGAGCGCGACCAGTCGGCGACCCACACGAGGAACGCGCCGGCGTCGCGGACGAGCTGCTGGTCGCCCGCGTAGTGGGCCAGGCGGTCGCGCCGTGCCGGGTCCCTGATGCTGATCACGCTGGTGAACTGGAAGTTCGCCGAGGTCGATGCCGACTGGGCGGCGGCGACGATGAGCCGCACCACCCGCTCGTCGATGGGCTCGGGCCGGAACGTGCGCACCGTCCGATGGTCGAGCAGCAGCTCCACCACGCCGTTGCCGAGACTGACGTCGACGTCCCCGGGCGTTCCGAATCTCCGTTCAAGCAGCTCTTTCACCGTGCGCCGCTCCCCTGACATGCCTCTCCCTAAAGTTGCACTTGTCTGATCGCTACCAATGCCGCACTATCTAAAGCTGTACTTTATGACAGGAGAACGGCATGGTAAAGATCAACGGGGCTTCCGTACCCGTGCTCGCCTCCACAGAGGAGGCCCTCGAGGCCGCCCGCGCGGTGGCCGCCGAGCTGGCTCCCGGCGCGGCGGAGCGGGACAGGCGGGCCGAGCCGCCGGCCGAGGCGCTCGCGCTCATCGCGCGGCGCGGCCTGCTGGGCGTCTCGATCCCGCGCGAGCTCGGCGGCTCGGGGCTGCCGAACGCCGACGTGGTCGAGATCCTCAGGATCCTCGCGGTCGCCGACTCCTCCGTGGCGCAGACCCTGCTGCCGCACTTCGTGCTCATCGGGGCGGTGACCGGGCTCGCCGAGGAGGAGCTGCGCGCCCAGGTCGTGCGGGACGTGCTCGGCGGCGCGCTGATCGGCAACGCGACCTCGGAACGCGGCACCAAGCACGCCTGGGACCCGCGCACGACCGTGACGCCCGACGGCGGCGACGTGGTGGTCAACGGGCGCAAGTACTACGCGACCGGCGCGCTCAGCTCCCGCTGGGTGTCGGTGCTGGCCAAGGACGAGCAGGACCGCCTGGTCTCGGTGTTCGTGCCGCGCGATGCCAAGGGGCTGGAGCTGACCGGCGATTGGACGTCGTTCGGTCAGCGCGCCACGGTCAGCGGCAGCGCCGTGCTGGACGGCGTGCGCGTCCCCGCATCCCACGTCGTGCCGCTGCATCGGGCGTTCGCGGGGCCGACCGTCGGTGGCGCGTTCGACCAGCTCCTGCACATCGCGATCGACACCGGCATCGCCCGCGCGGCGCTGGAGGCGGGCGGCGCGTTCGTCCGCACGCACAGCCGGCCCTGGTTCGAGTCGGACGTCGAGCGCGTCACCGACGAGCAGAGCGTGCTGGTGCGGTTCGGGCAGATCGCCGGGCAGGTGATCGTCACGGAGCTGGCTCTGCAGCGCGCGGCCCGGCTGCTGGACGAGGTCGTCGCCGCGGGGCCTGACGACGCCAACACGGCGTCGCTGTCGGCGCAGGTCGCCGCGCTCAAGGTGCAGGCCGCGCGGGTGGCCGTGGACACCTCCAGCGACGTCTTCGAGCTGGCCGGCACCCGGGCCACCGACGCCGCGCACGGGCTCGACAGGCACTGGCGCAACGCCAGGACGCACACCCTGCACGATCCGGTCCGCTGGAAGGAGTACCACCTTGGCAACTTCCTCCTCAACGACGTCCGCCCGCCCCGCAACCCGCTCAACTGAGCAAGCGGCCGGCGTGCACCTCGACGCGATCGACGCGGTGATCCGCGACCTCTACGACGGCGCCGTACGGCGGGAGAACGAGCGCGAGTCGCCCGCCGAGGCGGTGCGCGAGCTGATCAAGGCCGGAGCCGGGGCGCTGCGGGTGCCGCAGGCGTACGGCGGGCCGGGGCTCGGCGTCCGTGCGCTGGCCGAGGTCCTCATCGACCTGGCCGCCGCCGACTCCAACCTCAGCCAGATCCTGCGCGGGCACCTCGGGCTGGTGGAGGCGCTGCGGCTGCGGCCCGCAGGCGCTGGGCGGGACCGGCTGCTGCGCGCCGCCGCCGCGGGCGAGTTCTTCGGCCCGGCGGGCGCCGAGCGCACGGGCAGGGACCTGCGCTCGCTGTCGGCCTACCTGGCGGGCGAGGGAGACGCCCTCTACCTGCACGGCGAGAAGTACTACACCACCGGCAGCCTGTTCGCCGACCGGCTCAACGTGCTCGTCCCCTACCGCAACGGGTACGCCTCGGCGGTCGTCCCCCGGCACGCCCCCGGCGTGGAGATCATCGACGACTGGGACGGTTTCGGCCAGCGGCTGACCGCCAGCGGCACGGCGGTCTTCACCCGCGTACCGGTGGATCCCGAGCTGCTGTTCCCGCACGAGGACGCCGCCGCCAACGACTACCTGGACGCCTTCTACCAGTTCGTGCACTCGGCGACCCAGGCCGGCATCATCCGGCGGCTCGCCGAAGACCTGGCCGCGCTGGTGCGCGGGCGGGTGCGCAGCTATCCGCTGGCGCCGGTGCCGTCCCCCCGCTCGGACCCGCAGGTGCTGGCCGTGGTGGGACAGGTGCACAGCCACGCCTTCGCCGCGCGCGCCGCCGTGCTGTCGGTGGCCGACGCGCTCGGCGCCTGGGCGGACGCGGCCGAGCGCGATCCCGCGCTGCTGGAGACGGCGGTGTTGCACTCCGCCTCGGCCCAGGTGCTCAACACGCGGCTGGCGGGCGAGGCATCGTGGATCTTCTTCGACGCGGCCAGCGCGTCGGCGCTGAAGAGCTCGCTCGCCCTGGACCGGCACTGGCGCAACGCCCGTACGGTCTCCTCCCACAACCCCGCCATCTACAAGGCCGCCCTCATCGGCCAGTACGCCGTCAACGGCGCCCTGCCGGGTGGCTTCCTGAACTCCCGCGACGAGGAACCCTCATGAGGAACCGCATGCCGGCGGTGGTGCTCGCGCTGGCCCTCGTGCTCTGCGGCTGCGGCGGCACGACGAAGGCCCCGCAGGGCGCGGCCGGCCCCGATTTCATCTACATCACCGACGCGCTCATCGGCGTCAACCAGTTCCTGGAGCTGGGCAAGACCGGCACCGAGGCCGCCGCCAAGGCGCTCGGCGGCACCGCCAGGACGTTCGAGAGCGACGACACCGACCAGACGCGCCGGGCCAACATCGAGGCGGCCGTGGCGGCCAGGCCGAAGGCCATCGTGCTCATCACGTACGAGTTCGACGACCTGTCGGTCGAGTACGCGCAAGCCCACCCCGACCAGCAGTTCGTGCTCATCGACTCGTGCCCGGACGGCCGCATCCCGGCCAACCTGCGCTGCGGGGTGTTCAAGGAGCACGAGGCGGCGTACCTGCTGGGCGTGGAGGCCGGGCTGCTGACGAGGAGCGGCCGGATCGGGACGGTCGCCGCGCGCGACATCCCGTTCTTCCACCGCTGGTCGGACTCCTTCGCGCTGGGCGCGGCGAGCGTGCGCCCCGAGGTGAAGGACCAGCAGCTCTTCGTCGGCGGCGACAACCCGGTGGGCGATCCCGCGCGGGCCAAGGAGCTGGCGCTGACCATCACACAGGCGGGCGCCGACCAGGTCTTCGCCGTCACCGGCGGCGGCAACGGCGGCGTGTTCGAGGCGGCCGGGGAGAGCGGCGCGCTGGCGTACGGCGTGGACGTCGACCAGTGCGGTCAGGCGCCGGGCACCGTCGTGGACAACGCGATCAAGCGGGTCGACGTCGCGATCAAGGACCTGCTCTCCGCCGTGGTGCAGGGCCGGCCGGGCGGGACGAGCGTCGCGTACGGGCTGGCCGAGAACGGCTCGACGGTGACGAGCCTGACCGAGGGCGCCGAGAACGGCCAGTGCGTGGTCATGAAGCATCCGGACGTGCTGGAGAAGGTCCGCGAGGCCCGCGACAAGATCGCGAGCGGGGAGATCGTCGTGCCCGACCCGGTGAAGGCCGGCTGAGCATGGTCGCTCTCGACGTGCGGGACATCACCAAGCGGTTCCCCGGGGTGCTCGCGAACGACCGGATCTCGCTGAGCGTGCCCGCCGGGCAGGTGCACGCGCTCATCGGCGAGAACGGCGCGGGCAAGTCGACGCTGATGTCCATCCTGTTCGGGCTCGTCCGCCCGGACTCGGGGCAGGTGCTGCTGGACGGCGTGCCGCGCTCGTTCTCCTCCTCGCAGGACGCCATCCGCGCGGGTCTCGGCATGGTGTTCCAGTCGTTCAAGCTCTTCCCCGAGCACACGGTGCTGGAGAACGTGATCTACGGGGCGGAGCCGCGGCGCGGCTGGTTCCTGGACCTGCGCCGGGCCCGCCGCGAGGTCGGCGAGATCAGCCGGACGTTCGGGTTCGACCTGCCGCTCGATGCCCGGGTGGACGATCTGCCGGTCGGCGTGCTGCAGCGCGTGGAGATCGTCAAGGCCCTCTACCGCCGGGCCGAGGTGCTGATCCTCGACGAGCCGACCGCGGTGCTGACGCCCCAGGAGGCGCAGGCGCTTTTCGCGGTGCTGCGGACGCTGGCCGATGCCGGCAAGTCCGTCATCTTCATCACGCACAAGCTGGACGAGGTGATGGCGGTCGCCGACCGGGTGACCGTGCTGCGCGACGGCCGGGTGATCGCCACGCACGATGTGGCCGCCACGTCCGAGCGGGAGATCTCCGCCCAGATGACGGGGCGGCAGGTCGAGCTGAGGCGGCGGCGCGCAGAGCGCGACCCCGGCGAGGTGGTGCTGGCGGTGTCGGACCTGCGGGTGACGTCGCGGGACAGGACCCTGCTCGGCGGCGTCTCGTTCCGGGTGCGCGCCGGGGAGATCGTGGGCGTCGCCGGGGTGGCGGGCAACGGCCAGGACGTGCTGGCCGCCGCCCTGGCCGGGCACACGCCCGTGACCGGCGGCCGCGTCGAGCTGCTCGGCCGGGACGTCACCCATGCGGGCAACGCGGAGCGGCGGGCCGCCGGGCTGCGCCACATCCCCGAGGACCGCGACAGGACGGGGACCGCCGCGCAGGGCGACATCGTCGCCAACCTCGCCATCGGCCACCACCGGCTGCCGCCGCTGCGGCGGTCGGGCCTGCTGCGCCCCCGGGAGCTGCGGGCGCACGCCGAACGTCTCATGGCCCGCTTCGGCGTCAGAGCCGCCGGCCCCTCGACCCTCGCGGGGACGCTGTCCGGCGGCAACGCGCAGAAGCTCGTGGTGGCCCGCGAGCTGGCCCGCCCCACCGGGTTCCTGCTGGCCGAGCAGCCCACGCGCGGCGTGGACATCGGCGCGATCGAGGCGATCCACGACGAGCTCGACGCCTACCGGCGGCGCGGCGGCGGCGTCCTGCTCGTCTCCAGCGAGCTGTCGGAGATCCGCAACCTGTGCGACCGGGTCGTGGTGATGTTCGAGGGGCGCGTCATGGCCGACGTTCCCGTGGACGCGCTGGGCGACGCCGACCTCGGGCTGCTCATGGCGGGCCGGCCGCTGCCCGCCGCCCTGGACGCCGCCCTGCCCGCCGCCCTGGACGCCGCCGTGACGCCGCCGCCGTCCCCGCCGCCCTCGCCGCCCTCCCTGTCGCCTCCCCCGGTTCCGGCCCGGCCGCCGTCCCCGCCGCCGGAGCCGCGCTCCGCCGAGCGGCGCGGAGCGCCGTCGTGAGCGCGCGGCCGGTCCGCCGCGCCGGAGGCGTCGTGGCGGCCGTGCTGTCCGAGGGCACGGTCGCCGCCGTCGCGCTGACCGCGGTGCTCGTCGCCGTCCTGCTGCTCGCGACCGGGTACGACCCGCTCCAGGTCTACGCGACCATGGTCGAGGGCTCGCTCACCGGAGCCGGCCTGGTCACCACGCTGCAGCAGGCGGTCCCCGTCATCGGCCTGGCGCTCGCGCTGTGCTTCTCCTTCCGCGCCGGGGTGTTCAACCTGGGCGGTGAGGGCCAGTTCGTGCTGGGCGGCTGCGCCGGCACGGTCGCCGCGCTCGCCCTGCCCGGTCCTGGCATCGTGGTGATCGTCGCCGCCATGGCGGTGGCCGCGCTGGTCGCCGCGGCGTGGGCGGCCGTACCGCCGCTGCTGCAGGAGCGGCTGGACGCGCCCATCTTCGTCACGAGCCTGCTGCTGAACTACCCCGCCATCGCGCTGACGTCGTATGCGGTGAAGACCTGGCTGAAGGATCCGGCCAGCTCGCTGATGGCCACCCGGCGCGTGGCGGAGAGCCGCAGGATCGGGCCGCTGATCCCCGCCGGGTCCGGTCCCGGCCGCACCGTCGCCGGGCTGTTCGGCCCCGACAGCGCTCCCGCCCTCATCACCTCAGGCCTGAGCTGGTCGCTGGTCGTGGTGGCCGCCGTGCTGGCGCTCACGCTGTTCGCCGGGGCCCGGCTGCCGGTCGGCCTGGAGGCCCGCATCCTCGGGCTGAACCCGCTGCTCGCCCGGCACACCGGCGTGAACGTCGCGCGGGTGATCCGCTCGCACATGGTGATCGGCGGCGCGATCGCCGGCGTCGTGGGCACGTGCGTGGTGCTGAGCAGCCACTACCGCTTCATCGACGGCGGTCTCGACGGCACCGGTTACGCCGTCACGGCCCTGCTGGTCGTCCTGCTGGGCCGCAGCGGACCCTGGGGCGTCGTGGTCGCGGGCTTCTTCTTCAGCGCCCTGACGGTGGGCGGGCAGGCGATGGAGCGCGAGTACGGCCTGTCGTCCCACCTGTCGATCATCATTCAAGCCCTGGTGATCTTCCTGGTGACCCTGCGTCCGACACGTGCTCGGAGTGCCCGGTGGACGTCCTGACCGCGCTGCTGTCCGAGGGGACGGCGGCGTCGCTGGTGCGGGCGCTGGTCCCGCTGCTGCTGCTCGGCCTGAGCGGCCTGCTCTGCCACCGGGTGGGCGTGTTCAACATCGCGCTCGAAGGGTTCATGCTGATGGGCGCCTTCGCCGCGGTCGCGGGCAGCGCCCTCACCGGACAGCCGTACCTCGGCGTGCTCGCGGCGGGCGCGGGCGGCGGGCTGGTGGCCACGGCCTTCGCGTACGGGGTCATCCGGCGGCGCGGCGACCCCATGGTGCTCGGCATCGCGGTGAACCTGCTGGTGTCGGGGCTGACGGCGTACGCGCTGTGGGCGGTGTTCGGGGTGCGGGGCACGTTCCAGAGCCCGCAGATCGCACCGCTGCCCCGGCTCGCCGGAGGGTTCGTGGCGGAGCTGCCGGTCGTCGGTCCCGCGCTGGGCACGCTCAGCGTGCTCGGCCTGCTCGCGATCGCGGGGCTGCCCGCCACGCACGTCTTCCTCGAACGCACGGTGTGGGGACTGCGGCTGCGCGGCGTCGGGCTGGACGCCGAGGCCGCCGAGTCGCTGGGCGTCGATCCGCGCCGCTACCGGTTCTGGGTGATCGTGCTCGCGGGCGTGCTGGGCGGCTGGTCGGGGGCGCAGCTCTCGCTCGGGTCGGTGGCGCTGTTCACCGAGAACATGTCCGCCGGGCGCGGCTGGGTGGTGGTGCTGGCGCTGCTGCTGACGGGCGGGCGGATCTGGCCGCTGGTGGGCGTGCTCGCGGTGTTCGCGCTGGCCGACGCCGTGGGGCTGCGGCTGCAGACGTACGGCTTCCCCGTGCAGCTGTCGGACGCGGCGCCCTATCTCGCCACGCTGGCGGTGATCGTCATCGTGGGCGTCAGGCGGCGGCGCGCGCTCACCGCACGGCCTGCCGGGGCTCCTGCCCGTGATCGATGATGCGCAGGCCGGCGACCACCGGCGTGGGCCGCCGGATGGTGTTGGCGACGGGCGAGCCGCTGACCACGCGGTCCCACAGGTCCCTGAGCACCTCGTCGTCCGCCTCCGCGCTGATCGACCCGACCACGCGCAGCGCCGTGTACCCGGCCGGGGCCTCCCCCGCGGGCTCGCCCGGCTGCAGCAGGTTGTCGAAGCCGCCCGACACCTCGACGCTGAGGTGGCGCAGCACGATGCCGCGCAGCGTGACCTGCAGCACCATGCCGGCGGCGATACAGGAGCCCAAGGCGGCGAGCACGTGCTCGTACGCGGTCGGCGCGCTGTCGGCCGCGCCGAGGTCGGCGGTCTCGTCGGTGTCGACCCGGTGCCCCCTGGCGGTGGTGACGGTGTGGAAGCCGTCGTCCCAGGTGGTGACCGTGGTCCAGGGGCGGGTGACCGGCTGGACGCGCAGCGCGTCGGTCAGCTTGGCGCCGAGCTCGGTGCGGAGCCGGGAGTCTATGCCGTTCACGGTGCTCCAATCGTCGGATATGCCCGGCCCCGGTGCTTGATAGCCTGCACGACGAGCCCGGGCGGCTGCCGTCCGGACGATCCATGACGGCGAAGGTTGGCCAGGTGAGTTCAGCCCAGTTCGGCATCGGCCGGCTCGACGACCTGTTCCACGGGCTGGTCTGGGGCGAGAACATCGTCTGGACGCTGGCGGACGGCCCCGACTCCGCCTTCGTCTCGGCGGTGGTGCAGGCGGCGCGCGCCGCCAACGACGACGTGCGCGTCCTCGGCTGCGACGGCGGGCGCCTGATCGCGCGGGAAGGCGAGCTGGAGCCCACACGGCGGGCGGTCCACCTCATCGACCTGTCAGGCGCGGCGGGCGACGACATGAGGAGCCTGGTCAGGGACGTGGCCGGGCAGGTCTTCAAGGGGCAGGCGGTCGCCCATTGGTTCGTCTCCGGCCCCGGCGACCCGAGCGACGGCCTGGCCCAGTGCGTGATCTCGGTGGAGAAGGACCACCTGCGCGTCGACCGGGCCGACGCCCGCCCCGGCTCCGTCCAGGGCGTGCTGCTGCCGTTCCACATCGACGCGGACGGGCTGCTGCACGTCGGCTCCGCCACCGCCGCGTCCCTGCTGGGCCGGGGGATCCGCGCCCTGCGCAAGGACCGCAACTGGAGCCAGGCGCAGGTCGGCACCCTCATCGGGGTGTCGGGCTCGGCCATCTCGCAGGCCGAGCGCGGCCAGCACGCGCTGTCCCTGGAGAGCGTGCTGGAGCTGTCGGAGAAGACCGGCCTCCCGCTCGACCAGCTGCTGCGCGGCACGACCCCGGCGGAGATCCACGTGCACCGGCCGCGCGAGGCGGACTCGCCCGGTGTCCTGGTGGACGACGCGCAGCGCGGCGTCAGGATGACGAGCATGGCGATCCCGCCGCGCGGCTCGGCCACCCCGTCCGCGCCGCCCGGTCACGATCGCGGCATGCTGCTCGTCGGTGCGGGGTTCGTCCGCGTCGTGCATTCGTCCTCCAGGGTCGTGCTGCGGCAAGGAGACGCGTTGCGGGTGGCGAGCGGCAGCGTGCGGAGCATCAGGAACATCGGCGACGTGGACGCGCTGGTCTTCCACCTCTCCTACCGGTGATCCCCCAGGTCAGGACTGGTCGGGGAGCAGGGGCACGCGCAGGCGGGTGAGCAGGTGGCGGCGCAGCGCGCCGAAGGCCGGGTCGTCCTGGGCGCGCGGGTGCGGGAGCGTCACGGCGGTGTCCTCGGCGATGCGCCCGTCCTCCAGGACGAGCAGGCGGTCGGCGAGCAGCAGCGCCTCGTTCACGTCGTGCGTCACCAGGAGGGCGGCGAAGTCGTGCTCGTCGCGCAGCCGGAAGAACAGCGCCTGCATCCTGAGCCGGTTGAGCGCGTCCAGGGCCGCGAACGGCTCGTCGAGCAGCAGCAGGTCGGGCTCGCGGACCAGCGCTCGGGCGTGGGCCACCCGCTGCGCCTGCCCGCCCGACAGCTCCGCGGGCCAGGCCCTCCCGCGGTCGGCCAGCCCGACCTCGGCCAGTGCGGCGGCCGTGCGCCGGTCCAGGTCGGGTCCGCGCAGCCCGAGCGCGATGTTGTCAGCGACCCGTTTCCACGGCAGCAGCCGGTGCTCCTGGAACACCACGGCGATGTGGCCGCTGGTGTGCACCTCGCCGTCGGCGCCCGCGTCGAGGCCCGCGATGATGCGCAGCAGCGTGCTCTTGCCCGAGCCGCTCGCGCCGAGCAGCGCGACCACCTCGCCCTTGCCGATGCGCAGGTCGATGCCGTCGAGGATCAGCCTGTCGCCGTAGGCGCGGGTGATGCCCCGCGCGTCGACCACCGCCGTGTCGCCCACGGTGTCCGCCGCCGTGTCGCTCACAGTGTCCGCCGCCGTGTCGCTCACGGTGTCCGCCGCCGTCTCGCCCACGGTGTCCGCCGCGGGTGCGGCCGTGCTCAGCTCGCCTCCAGACCGCGCCGCCATGCCAGCGCCCTCCCTTCCAACGTGCGCAGAGCCAGATCGGACAGCAGGCCGAGCAGGGCGTAGATGAGCAGCCCCAGCACGACCACCTCGGTCTGGGCGAACTCGCGGGCCTCCATCATCATGAAGCCGAGCCCGCTGTCGGCGTTGACCTGCTCGCCGACCACCAGGCTGAGCCAGCCCGCGCCGAACGCCAGCCGCAGGCCGAGGAAGAGCGACGGCAGCGCGCCGGGCAGCACGACGTGGCGCAGCCGGGCGGCCGCGTTCAGCCCGCAGGTCCGCGCCGCCTCCACCAGCCGCTCGTCGATGCCCCTGATGCCGCTGTAGGTGTTGAGGTAGACGGGGAAGAACGCACCGAGCGCGACCAGCGTGATCTTCAGCGGCTCGCCGATGCCGACCCAGATGAGCAGCAGCGGGACTAGGCCGAGATGGGGCAGCATGCGGGCCATCTGCACCGGCGGGTCCACGAGGTCGTCGCCGATGCGCAGCAGCCCGGCGATCGCGCCGAGCGCGAGCCCGAGCCCGCCGCCGACGGCCAGGCCGATGACGGCCCTGAGCAGCGAGTCGAACAGGTTGGTCCACAGCGTCCCCTCGGCGGCCAGCCGCCAGCCCGCGGCCAGCACGTCGCTGGGGGCCGACAGCTTGTCCGGCGGCAGGATCCCGGCCCGCGAGCACGCCTCCCAGATCACGACGAGGAGCACCGGGGTGACGGCCCGCCGCCAGCGGGCGGCGCGCGGCGCTTTCCTGATGCGTTGCACGCGGGCGCGCTCGCCTTGCGTGCGCGGGGCCCGTACGGATGTGGCCGTCATGTGAGCACCTCGCTGAACCTGTCGTCCACCCGCCCGGCGATGTCCACCTTTCCGGGGATGAGCTTCAGCGCGGTGAAGCCGTCGGCGATGCGCTGCAGCTCCGCCCCGATGCCGGCGTTGACGGGGGCGATGGGCCTGGCGCTGCGGGCCAGGGCGCGCTCGGCGACGTCTTCGGGGATCTTCAGCTCGGGCGCCATCGCCTGGGCCCGCTCCTTGGGATGGGCGATGCCCCAGTCGGTGGTCTCGCGGAGCTGCTTGAGCAGCTTCTCGATCTGCGCGGACTTGGTCTCCAGCGCCTTGGGCGAGGCGAGCAGGTACTCGCGGTTGCCGGCCAGCCCGGTCGCGTCGGCGAGCACCTTGACGCCGGGCTGTTCGGCGAGCGCGAAGTACGGGTCCCAGATGATCCACGCGTCGACCTGCCCGCTGTCGAAGGCGGGGCGGCCCTCGGCCGGCTTGAGGTACTTCACGTTGACGTCGTCGATCGACATGCCGTGCTTTTCGAGGAGCCGGACGAGCAGCCAGTGGACGTTGGAGCCCTTGTTCAGCGCTATCGACTTGCCCTTGAGGTCATCGAAGCCGTCGATGCCGCTGTTCTCCTTGACCAGGACGGCCTCGCCCTGCGGCACTTCCTCCGACGTACTGATGATCTTGAAGTCGATCCTGCCCGCCGCAGCGAAGATGGGCGGCGCTTCGCCGGTGTAGGCGAGGTCGATCGAGCCGGCTTTGAGAGCCTCGGTCGCCGCCGGGCCGCTTTCGAAGAGCGACCACGACACATCCGGCGCCACGCCCCTGGCCTTGACCAGGGTGAGGGCGCCGAACCGCTGGTAGCCGACCCGTAGCGGCTCGTCGCGGCCCGCGGCCTGCGACGGCTCGCCGCCACAGGCCGCCAGGCCGATCAGAAGGACGAGCACGCCCATGACATTCAGGAACAACCGTGAGGGCCGATTGCGCATGCACCGCATACTACCTACAAAACCTACTGATTTACTAGGTTTCGATAGGCGGCTCCCGGATGGCTGTCGGGAAGCCGGTGGATGCCGGGGCCGAGCAGGCGTTCGCGCAGCGTCGAGTCCTCGTACGAGGTGCGGTAGCGGCCCCGGCGCTGCAGCTCGGGCACGACCAGCTCGATGAAGTCCTCCGCGGTGCCCGGCGACAGGTACTGCATGAGGTTGAACCCGGTCGCGCCGGTCTCGTCGGCCCAGCGCTCGATCTCGTCGGCGACCCGTTCCGGGGTGCCGGCGACGAAGAACGGGCCGCGCCCGATGCGGCCGATGGACTCCAGCACGTCGCGCACCCGCAGGCCGCGCCCCACGAGCTGCCGCACGGCGCGCTCGGTGAAGTCGCCGCCGCGCGCCACGATGTCGTCGATGAACTCCTCCGGGTCGTAGGCGGCGAGGTCGATGCCGCTGCCGCGCTGCGCGAGGAAGCCCTCGACCCGGATGTGCCGCTGCAGGTCGGCGACCTTGGCGTCCACCTCGGCCTGCGTGCGCCCGACGATGACCGAGGCGCTGGGGAAGAACGTGATGTGGTTCGGGTCGCGGCCGTAGGCGGCGGCGCGGCGGCGGGTGTCGGCGATGTCCTCGCGCAGCGCCTCCAGGGACGCCGCGCCGGTGAAGACGGCCTCGGCGTGCCTGGCCGCGAACTCCTTGCCCCGGTCGGAGTTGCCCGCCTGGTAGAGCACGGGCGTGCGCTGCGGCGACGGCTCCGACAGGTGCGGGCCGGCCACCCTGAAGTGCTTGCCGACGTGGTCGATGGCGTGCACCTTGGACGGGTCTGTATAGATGTGCCGCTCCCGGTCGCGCAGCACCGCGCCGTCCTCCCAGCTGCCCTCCCACAGCTTGTAGAGCACCTCCAGGTACTCCTCGGCGATCTCGTAACGCAGGTCGTGCTCGATCTCGTCGTCCAGGCCGAAGTTGCGCGCGGCGTTGCGCAGGTAGGAGGTGACGATGTTCCAGGCGACGCGCCCCTTGGTCAGGTGGTCGAGGGTGGACATGCGGCGGGCGTGCGCGAACGGCGGCTCGTACGTGGTGGAGAACGTCACCGCGAACCCCAGATGCTTCGTCACCGCGGCCATGGCGGGCACGACGAGCAGCGGGTCGTTGGCGGGGATCTGCACCGCCTCGCGGATGGCGGTCTCGGGACCGCCGCGGTAGCGGTCGTAGACGCCGACCACGTCGGCCAGGAACACGGCGTCGAACAGGCCGCGTTCCAGCAGCTTCGCCAGGTCCGTCCAGTACTCCAGGTCGGTGTAGCGGTGGCGGTTGTTGTCGGGGTGGGTCCACAGTCCGTGCTGGATGTGCCCGACGCAGTTCATCTCGAAGAGGTTGAAGTGGATGATGCGGCTCATCGGGGATAGCTCCTGGGGGCGATGCCGTTGAGGTGGTAGTTGCCGACGTCGTGCACCTTGGCCCGGCGCGGGTCGTGCACGGTGTGGGTGCGCGCGTTGCGCCAGTGCCGGCTCAGGCCGAGCGGCTCGCGTACGGCGGAGGCGCCGGCCAGCTCGAACCACTCGGCGCTCACCCGGTTGGCGGCGCGATCGGCCTGCGCGCGGGCGGCGGCCATGGCGACGGCCGCCTCCGCCGCGAGCTCGGGGAAGTCCTCGGGCGGCGCCGATCTGGCCCGGTCCACGGCGTCGCCGGCGCTCTCCAGCAGCGCGCGTGCGGCCCTGGTGAGCACCGCCAGCTCGCCGAAGAGCTGGATGACGACCGGATCCTCGACCACCTTCTCCGGCTGCACGCCGGGCCGGCCGCCCCTTCTGTAGCCGCGCAGGAAGGCGGCGGCGTCGGCGAGCGCGCCTTCGGCGATGCCGGTGTCGATGGCCGCGTGGATGAGCAGGCCGAAGGTGCGGAACGTGCTGACCTCGGACCGCTTGACCTGCATCACGTGCTCGGCGGGCACGAAGACGTCGTCGAGCAGGACGGTGCCGCTGGCCGTGGTGCGCTGGCCGAAGCCGTCCCAGTCGTCGACGACGGTGACGCCCGGCGCGTCGCTCGGGACGAACGCCACGCGGTGGGAGTCCTCCTCCAGCGCGGTGACCGGGATCCAGTGGGCGAACAGCGCGCCGGTCGAGTAGATCTTGCGGCCGGAGATGAGGTAGCCGTCCTCGTGCGGGCGCAGGGTGGCGCGCTCGCGCTCGCCGCCGGGGCCGCGGGCGTCCACGGCGGCGTTGCCGAAGCGGCGTCCGGCCAGAGCTTCGGCGTAGAAGAACGCCTGCTGCTCGGGGCTGCCGTGCTCGCGCAGCGAGTCGAGGTACCAGAAGTGGTTCTGCGGGATCTGCCCGATGCTGGCATCGGCCGCCGACAGCTCCCTGATGACCGCGCCCAGCGTGGCGGTGCGCACTCCGGGCCCGCCGTGCTCGGCCGGGACGGTGATGCCGAGCAGGCCGCTGTCGGACAGCGCCTCCAGCTCGGCCACGGGCAGGATGCGTTCGGCGTCGCGCCGTGCCGCTCCCTCGGCGAAGGTCGCCGCCAGCTCGCGGGCGATCGCGATCGCCTCGTCATCGGTCTTGATTACATGTGCCATGTCACACCGCCGTCGTCAGTCGTGGAATCGCCGCCACCAGCTCCTTCGTGTACGGGTGCGCGGGCTCGCGGAAGACCGTCTCCACCGGCCCCTCCTCGACCACGCTCCCGTCCTTCATGACCAGCACCCGGTCGCACAGGTGGTGGACCACGCCCAGGTCGTGGGAGATGAACAGGTAGGCCACGCCGGTCTCCCGCTGCACGTCCTCCAGCAGGTCGAGGACCTGCGCCTGGACCGACACGTCGAGCGCGGAGACCGGCTCGTCGCACACGATCACCGAGGGGGACGGCGCCAGGGCCCGCGCGATGGCCACCCGCTGCCGCTGCCCGCCGGACAGCTTCAGCGGCCGCCGCGCCAGGTGCTCCTCGCCGAGCCCCACGAGCTCCAGCAGCTCGATCGAGCGGGCGCGGCGCCGCTCGCGCGGCACGCCGGCCACGTCCAGCGCCTCGGCGAGGATCTTCGCCACCGTGTGGCGGGGGTCGAAGGAGGCCAAGGTGTCCTGGTAGACGACCTGGACGTCGCGGCGCTGGGCGCGGTCGCCCCGCGTCCACGGCCGGCCGTGCACCTCGACCGTGCCGGTGTCGGGCGGCGTCAGGCCGAGCGCGATCCTGGCCGTGGTGGTCTTGCCCGAGCCGGACTCGCCGACGATGCCGAGCGTCTCGGCGGCGCGCAGCTCGAACGACACCCCGTTCACGGCCACCCGGTCGCCGAAGGACTTGCCGATGTCCCTGGCGCGCAGCACGACCTCGTCGCGGGGCCGCCGCGGCCCGGCCGCGCGCGGGGCGGTGCCGGACAGGCGGGTGCCCTTGGTGTGCTCGGCGGGGATGGCCCGCAGCAGCTTCTTGGTGTACTCGTGCTCGGGCCGGGTGAGCACCTCGCCGCTCGGCCCCTGCTCGACGATCACGCCGTCCTTCATGACGGCCACCCGGTCGGCCAGCCGGGCCACTACCGCGAGATCGTGGCTGATCACCAGCAGCGACCTGCCCTCGGCCTTGATCCCGGCGAGCAGGTCGAGCACCTGCGCCTGGATCGTGACGTCCAGGGCGGTGGTGGGCTCGTCGGCGATGATCAGCTCGGGGCCGGCGGCCAGGGCGGTGGCGATCAGCGCCCGCTGGCGCAGGCCGCCCGACAGCTCGTGCGGGAGCTGCCCGGCGCGCAGCTCGGGCTCGGGCACGCCCACGGACGCGAGCAGCTCCACCACCCTGGCCTTGCGCGCCGGGCCGGACAGGTCGGTGTGTGCGGCCAGCACCTCCTCGATCTCCTTGCCGACCTTGCGCAGCGGGTCGAGCGAGACCAGGGCGTCCTGGAGGACGAAGCCGATGCGGCCGCCGCGCAGTCTCCGCCAGCCGCGCTCGCGCAGCCGGGTCAGGTCCTGGCCACCGAAGGTCAGCTCGGCGGCGGTGACGCGGGAGCCCGCGCCGGTGAGCCCGACCAGCGTGCGGGCGGTGACGCTCTTGCCGGAGCCGGACTCCCCCACCAGGGCCAGGCACTCCCCCGCCCCGATCTCGAACGACACACCGTGCACGACGGGTGTCCCGCCGAAGGCGACGCGCAGGTCGTCCACCGTGACCAGGCTCATCCGGTCCTCCCTTCCGATCGCAATCTGAGCGCCCTGCCGACCACGGTCACGCTGATCACGGTCAGCGTGATGGCCAGGCCGGGGAAGACGCCGTACCACCAGGCCCGCGAGATGAAGTTGCGGGCGGTGGACAGCATGGAGCCCCATTCGGGCTCCGGCGGCGGCGTGCCGAGGCCGAGGAAGCTCAGCGCGGAGCCGGCCACGAGGGCGGTGCCGACGCCGATGGTGGCCAGGATGAGCACCGGTTTGACGGCGTTCGGCAGCACGTGCCGGAAGATCACGCGCGGACCGGGCAGGCCCAGCGCGTACGCCGCCTCGACGTAGCCCGCCCGGCGGATCGCCAGCGTCTGGGCGCGGACGAGCCTGGCGTACGACGGGATGTTGGCCACGCCGATGGCGAGGATGGCGTTGCCGGTGCCGCCGCCCGCCACCGTGATGACGACCAGGGCGAGCAGCAGCTCGGGAAAGGCCATGCCGACGTCCGACAGGCGCATGATGACGTTCTCGACGATCCGGTTGCCGAGCCCTGCGGCCAGGCCGAGCAGCCCGCCGAAGACCAGGGCGACGGCGATCGCGCCGAAGCCGAGCAGCAGCGAGGCGCGGGTGCCGTGCACGATGCGGGCGAACACGTCGCGGCCGTTCTCGTCGGTGCCGAGCAGGTGCGCGGCGCTGGGCGGCTGCAGGGTGGCGCCGCTGTCCACGGCGAGCGGGTCCTGCCCGGTGAACAGGCCGGGCACGAGCGCCGCCAGCACGAGCACGGTCAGGACCGCCGCGGCGAGCCACACGCCGATCCGGTTCACGCCGCCTCCTTCAGCCGGGGGTCGATGACCAGGTAGAGCAGGTCGACCAGGAGGTTGACCAGGACGTAGACCAGCGCCGACAGCAGCACCACGCCGAGCACGAGCGGCAGGTCCTTGGCGTTGACCGCCGAGACGAGCAGGCGGCCGATGCCCTGCCGGGTGAACAGCGTCTCGGTGACCACGGCGCCGCCGAGCAGCGCGCCCACCCAGAAGCCGGTCATCGTGACCAGCGGGGTGAGAGCGTGCCTGAGCGCGTGGCGCAGGCGTACGACGGTGTCGCTGAGCCCGCGGGCGCGGGCGCTGACGATGAACGGCTCCTCCAGCACCTCCTCCAGGGCCTCGCGCAGCACGTGGCCGAGCACGCCCGCGATGGGCAGCGCCAGGCAGAGCGCGGGCAGCACCAGGGAGGCGAAGCCCTGGCCGCCGGTGGAGGGCAGCAGCCGCAGCCCGAACGAGAAGACGGTGAGCAGCACGATGCCGAGCCAGAACGTCGGCGTCGAGGCCGCCACCAGCTCCACCACCGAGGCCAGGCCGCGCCAGCGGCGGCGGCCCGCGGTGACCAGGGCGATGGCGATGGCCAGGAACAGCCCGGTGACGGCGGCCGCCACGGCCAGCTCGACGGTGGCGGCGGCCTGCTCGCCGATGGCCTGGGTGACCGGGGTGTGCAGGCGGTAGGAGGTGCCGAAGTCGCCGTGCGCGATGCGCCACAGGTGGGACAGGTACTGCTCGTACCAGGGGCGGTCGAGGCCGTACTCGGCTCTGACCTGGGCGAGCACCTCAGGGGTGGGCGCGGCGCCCTCGCCCCCGACGACGGCCTCGGCCGGGTCGCCGGGGGTGAAGTGCACCACGAGGAAGGTCAGGGTGGCCGCGCCCCACAGCACGCCGAGCCCGGCCAGCAGGCGCCATCCGATGAACGTCAGCGTCTTCATCCGTCCAGCCAGGTGTCGTAGAAGTACGGCGACGGGTAGGCGGGCGTGAAGGCGAGGTCGCGGACCTTCTTCTGGTAGGCGACCGGGCGCGGGTCGTCGTAGAAGGGGATGGCGGGGACCAGCTCCAGGAGCCTGGCCTGCGCCTTGTTGTACAGCTCTGCCGGGTCCTCGGCCGCCCTCGCCTTCTCCAGCAGCTCGTCGAGCTCGGCGTCCTTGACCCTGGCGACGTTCTGGCCGCGCCGCTCGGGGGTGGTGATGTTCTCAGAGGAGTACTGGATCCACAGCACGTCGGCCGTGTTCGTCGCCCACAGGCCGGAGCTGAGGTCGTAGTCGCCCTTGATGGAGCGGTCGGTGAGCTCCTGCTCGGGCGGCGTCTGGATCTGGATGTCCAGGCCGATCTTCCGCGCGGCGGCCTGCGTCTGCACGGCGATCTGCATGCGCTGGGCGGGGAAGTTCGCGGCGATCGGGAAGTACGCGGTCAGCCGCTTGCCGTCCTTGAGCCGGATGCCGTCCTTGTCGCGCCGGGTCCAGCCGGCCTCGTCGAGCAGCTTGTTCGCCAGCGCCTCGTCGTGCTTGATGCTGCCGCTCAGCCCTTGCGCGTAGCCGGGCGTCGAGGTGGTGACGAAGCCCTGCGCCACCTGGTACTGGCCGAAGGAGATGCCCTTGATGATGGCCTCGCGGTCCACGGCGGCGAGCAGCGCGCGGCGCACGCGGACGTCGTCGAAGGGCGGGCGCGAGGTGTTGAGCCAGAACGACATGGGGTGTCCCGGCCGGATCGCGGTGAGGAAGCCGAGGTCGGGGTTGGCCTTGACGTCCTCGACGTTCTGCGGCGGGGTGAAGTCGATGGCGTGCACCTCGCCGGAGGCGAGCGCGTTGTAGCGGGTGCCGTCCTCGGCGAGGAAGCGGATCTCCAGCCGGTCGAGGTAGGCGGGGCCGGTGTGCTTGGCGCTCTTCGGGCCCCAGTTGTAGTCGGGGTTCCTCCGGTACGTGATGCTCTGGCCCTTGGTCCACTTCTCGAAGATGAACGGGCCCGAGCCGATGGGGTGCGTGCAGATGCTCTCCGGCGCCTCCTTGATCTGCTTGGGCGAGATCATGCCGAGGTAGCCCTGGGCGAGGATGTCCAGGAACGGCCGGTACGGCGAGCGGAGCCTCACCTGGAGCGTGTACTCGTCCAGCACCTTCGCGTCCTTGTAGGGCGCGATGTAGGAGGCGGCCAGCGGCGACTTGGTCGCCGGGTCCCGCATGTGCTCGAAGTTGATCTTCAGCGCTTCGGCGTTCCAGGCCGCTCCGTCATGAAATTTCACGCCTTTGCGGAGCTTGAAGGTGTAAGTCAGGCCGTCGTCGGAGACCTCCCAGCTTTCGGCCAGCCACGGCTGGATCGTCCCGTCGGCGTCGAACCACACCAGCGAGTCGGACACCGGGACCGTGGTCACCGGGCCGTCGGAGCTGGCGTTGCCGTGCGGGTCGAGGCAGGGCGGCTCCTGGCCGTTCTCGCCCAGGATCAGGGTGCCGCCGGACTTGGGGGTGCCGGGGTCGTCGTTCGTGCCGCCGGAGGTCCCGGCCGCGCTGCCGCAACCGGCGAGCAGCAGCGCGAGCGCGAGCGCGGCGAGGGGGGTCTTGGTCATGTCAGCTCACCCATGCGTCGTGGAAGATGACAGCGCCGTAGGCGTAGTCCCAGGTCAGGCCGTGCACCCGGGACCGCGCCGAGACGAGGCTGGGCCGGTCGTACAGCGGGATGGCGGGCGCCAGATCGAGCAGCCTGGCCTGCGCCTCGGCGTACAGCTCGGTCGGGTCCTCGGCGGCTCTTGCCTGCTCGAGCAGCTTGTCGAGCTCGGCGTCCTTGAGCCTGGTGATGTTCTGGCCGCGCCGCTGCGGCGTGGTGATGTTCTTGGAGGAGTACTGGATCCACAGCACGTCGGCGGTGTTGGTGGTCCAGATGCCGACGGAGACGTCGAAGTCGCCCTTGCCGGTGCGGTCCTGCGACTCCTGCGCGGTGACGTTCTGGATCTCGATTTCGATGCCGGCCTTGGCGGCGGCGGCCTGGGTCTGCACGAGGATCTGCGTGTTCTGCGGGTTCACGCCGGTGTCGATGGCGACGGCGCTCAGCCGCTTGCCGTCCTTGACGCGGATGCCGTCCTGGTCCCTGGCGGTCCAGCCGGCCTCGTCGAGCAGGGCGTTGGCGCGGGCCGGGTCGTAGCCGATCCGGCCCTCGGCGTGGTCGGGGGTCGCGGCGGTGACGAAGCTCGTGGCCACGTTCCACTGGCCGAAGGAGACGCTGTCGATGATGGCCTTGCGGTCCACGGCCAGCGTGAGCGCCTGGCGCACCCTGCGGTCGCCGAACGGGGCGCGGCCGGTGTTGAGCCAGACCGAGAACGGGTGTCCCGGCCGGTCGACGGTGATGAAGGTCAGGTCGGGGTCGGCCTTGACGTCCTCGACGTTGGCCGGCGGGGTGTTGTCGATCACGTCCACCTCGCCGGAGAGCAGCGCGTTGTAGCGGGTGGCGTCCTCGGCGAGGAAGCGGATCTCCAGCCGGTCGAGGTACGCGGGCCCGGTGCGGCCGGTCGGCCCCCAGGCGTAGGCGGGGTTCTTCGTGTAGGTGATGCTCTGGCCCCTGGTCCACTTGTCGAAGACGAAGGGACCTGAGCCGATCGGGTGCTCGCAGGTGCTCTCCGGGGCCTCCTTGAGCTGCTTGGGGGAGAGCATGGCCAGGTACGACTGCGCGAGCACGTTCGGCAGCGCCGAGTACGGCGAGCCGAGCCGCACTTCGAGCGTGTGCTCGTCGAGGACCTTCGCGTCCTTGTAGGGCGCGATGTACGAGGCGGCGAGCGGCGACTTGGTCGCCGGGTCCCGCATGTGCTCCAGGTTGAGCTTCAGGGCCTCGGCGTTCCATGCCGACCCGTCGTGGAACGTCACGCCCTGGCGGAGCGTGAAGGTGTAGGTCAGGCCGTCGCCGGACACCTTCCAGCTCTCGGCCAGCCAGGGCTTGATGTTCCCCTCCGCGTCCTGCCACAGCAGCGAGTCGAAGATCGGGCGGCTGACGACCGTGGTGTTCGTGGTGGACAGCTGGTGGGGGTCCAGACAGGAGGGTTCGTCGGCGTTCTCCGCGAGCACGAGCGTGCCTCCGGGCTTCGGGCCCGAGCCGGCGGCCGCCGGTGCCGGGGTGGCGCCGGCGCCGCAACCGGCCAATACCGCCATGGCCAGGGCTGTGACGAGGAGCGTTGTGGAGCGGGTGAGCATGAAAGTCCTTAAACATGCATTGCCTACCTGCATTGCAGGGATTACGGTGAACCCTAACGTAACACGCAGAACGGGCGAAACAACATGACCCACGTGATCGCCGTCGGCACCGAGGTGCTCGCGGAGGAGAGACGATGACTTTGACGTTCCACTGGTTCCTGCCCACCTACGGCGACAGCCGTGACATCGTGGGCGGCGGTCACGGGCTTCCCGCGGGCGCGGCCTCGGGCGCCCGGCCCGCGACCCTGTCGTACCTGCGCCAGATCGTGGCGGCCGCCGAGCAGACCGGCTTCACCGGCGCGCTGACGCCCACCGGCGCCTGGTGCGAGGACGCCTGGCTGACCACCGCGATGCTGGCCGGCACCACCGAGCGGCTGAAGTTCCTGGTGGCCTTCCGCCCCGGGCTGGTCTCCCCCACGCTCGCCGCACAGATGTCGGCCACGTTCCAGTGGCAGTCGGGCGGGCGGCTCCTGCTCAACGTGGTGACCGGCGGTGAAGCGCACGAGCAGCGCGCCTACGGCGACTTCCTCGACAAGGACTCCCGCTATGCCCGTACCGACGAGTTCCTGCACATCGTGCGGGCGTTGTGGCGGGGCGAGAGCGTCACCTTCACCGGCGAGCACCTGCGGGTGGAGGACGCGCGGCTGGCACGCCTGCCCGACCCCGTGCCGCAGGTGTACTTCGGCGGCTCGTCCCCCGCCGCGGGCCGGGTGGCGGCGCGGCACGTGGACGCGTACCTCACCTGGGGTGAGCCGCCGGACGCGGTCGCCGAGAAGATCGCCTGGATCAACGGGCTGGCCGCCGCGGAAGGCCGTACGGTCCGGCACGGCATCCGCCTGCACGTGATCACCCGCGACACCAGCGAGCAGGCGTGGGCGCAGGCCCGCAGGCTGCTCGACGGCATCGACGAGGCGACCGTGGAGAAGGTGCAGGCGGGCCTGCACCGCAGCGAGTCCGAGGGGCAGAAGCGCATGCTCGCCCTGCACGGCGGCAAGCGAGACCGCCTGGAGATCTATCCGAACCTGTGGGCGGGCGTCGGGCTGGTGCGCGGCGGCGCGGGCACGGCGCTGGTCGGCAGCCACACCGAGGTCGCCGACCGCATCGAGGAGTATCACCGGCTCGGTCTGACCGAGTTCGTGCTGTCGGGGTACCCGCACCTGGAGGAGGCGTACTGGTTCGGCGAGGGCGTGCTGCCGATCCTGCGCGAGCGCGGCCTGTGGCGGCATCCGGCAGAGCCCGGGAGCGCCGAGCCCGTCTCGGTCCCGTTCGCCACGGCGGGGGCGCAATGAGTGCGACAGCACAGAACGTGACAGGACAGGACACGCCGGCACAGGGCGCGACGGCCGGGAGCGCATCGGACGCGGGCGCGCCGCCTACGGGCACGCCTCCCGAGAACGCGCCGGCCCCGAGCCCCTCGGGCGCGGGCGCGCCGGGCGAGGGGACGCTGTCCGAGCTGCGCAAGCGGGCGGATGAGCTGCTTCCCGAGCTGGCGGCGGGTGCCGCGCGGCGGGAGCTGGAGCGCGAGCTGCCGCACCGGGAGATCCGCGCGCTGGCCGATGCCGGCCTGCTCACCTTCCGCATCCCCGCCGCGTACGGCGGTGGCGGCGCGAGTGTGGCCGAGGTGTTCGGCTTCCTCATCGCGCTGGCCGCCGCCGACTCCAACATCGCCCAGGCGCTGCGCCCCAGCTACGGCCGGGTCGAGCACCTGCTCGCCGCCTCGGAGGCCGACCGCGAGCGCTGGTTCCCGCGCTTCCTGGCCGGGGACGTGTTCGGCAACGCGGGCTGGGAGATCGGCGGCGCCAACGGCGAGGTGCGCACCCGCATCGACGGCGACGGCGTCGTCAACGGCAGCAAGTACTACAGCACGGGAGCGCTGTACTCCGACTGGATCAGCGCGTCGGCGGTGGACGACGCGGGCGAGCGGGTGTTCTTCACGGTGCCGCGCGACCGCGAGGGGCTCGAGCTGCTCGACGACTTCGACGGGATCGGGCAGCGGCTCACGGCCAGCGGCACGACCCTGCTGAACGGCGTCAAGGTGGCGCCCGAGGAGATCGC
Source organism: Nonomuraea sp. NPDC049309 (assembly GCF_043196965.1). Classification (NCBI taxonomy): domain Bacteria; kingdom Bacillati; phylum Actinomycetota; class Actinomycetes; order Streptosporangiales; family Streptosporangiaceae; genus Nonomuraea; species Nonomuraea sp. NPDC049309. The sequence continues at coordinate 91,486 of NZ_JBICSH010000005.1, forward strand.
CGCGCGTCCCGCCGGCGGCGGAGGCCGCTCCCCCGTCAGCGCGTTCATGCAGCTCTACCTGGCCGGTGTGCTGGCCGGGATCGCGAGGGGCGCGCTGGCCGACGCCGTCGCCTTCACCCGCGAGCGGGCCCGGCCGATCCAGCACAGCGGCGTCTCCCGGTCGGTGGACGATCCGTACGTGCGGCACACCGTCGGCGAGATCTCCGCCCGCGCCTACGCCGCCGAGTCCGCGGTCCTGCACGCGGCGTCCGCGATCGACCGGGCGTGGGCGGGCGGGCTGGACGCCGATCTGCTCACCGACGCGGCCGTGCAGGTCGCTCAGGCGCAGTTCATCGCGGCGGAGTCGGCGCTGAAGGCGTCCGAGCTGGTGTTCGACGTGGGCGGCGGCTCGGCGGTCGCGCGCAAGCACAACCTCGACCGGCACTGGCGCAACGCCAGGACGGTCACCAATCACAACCCGCGCGCCTGGAAGGCGGCCGTGGTCGGCGCCTACCACCTCACGGGCGAGCAGCCGCCGGTCAACGGCCTGTTCTGACCCGCCCGCCCATGAGCTCCGGCGGGTGATGGTCCCCACGGCAGGCCATCACCCGCCGGTCACGCGTGCGAAGGCGCGGGCTCCCTGGCCCGGTCAGGCGTGGCCGGCGGCGACGCTCGGGAACGCCAGGACCGGGAACGGGTTGTCGGGCAGGAGGAGCACCCGGCGAGCCTGGTCGGGCTGGCCGGCCGCGTCGAGGTGGAGCAGGGCGGCGCCGATGCCGGCCGCGCCGACCATGTAGCCGGTGTCCGCGCTCACCTCGCCGGGACGCACCCGGCGGTAGGCCTGGTACCAGCGGTAGCCGCCCCCGTCGTGGTCGTCGGCCCTGGCCACCAGGTCGGCGGCGAGCGTACGGGCGAACTCCAGGCAGGAGGCGCGCCCGGTGACCGCCCAGAGCCCCACGAACAGCTCGATCAGGCCCGCCGTGCCGCAGCACTGGCAGGCCGAGTTCCAGTAGCCGGGGGTGCGGCGCGGCGGGGCGGCGCTGTCGACGACGCCGAGCGCGAGCCGTTCCATCCAGTCGAGGTCGTCGAGGTCGCCGGTCACCCGGTGCAGCTCGTAGAACATCCTGGCCACGCCGGCCGCGCCGGAGCAGAACCCGGCGTAGAACAGCTCCCCCGTCCTCGGCACGTGGTGCGGGACCAGCGCCCGCCCCTCGCCGGTGACGCTCACCTCGCGGATGAAGGCGGCGCCGCTGCGGGCGGCGCGCAGGAAGCGCTCGTCGCCGCTCACGCCGTACAGGCGGGCGAGGAGGAAGGCGATCCCGGCGGATCCGGTGAGGAAGCCGGGGGAGATCGCGTCGGAGGGCAGGCCGTCGAGGCCGCCGTGCCGGCTCGCCGGGACCGGCAGTCCGGCGATGCGCAGGCCGGCCTCGACGGCGGCGGCCTCGTACGCGGGCTCGCCGAACCGGGCGGCGGCGCGCAGCAGGCCGAGCACGATGCCGCCGTCACCGCTCAGCGCGGGGTCGAACGTCCAGCCGGGGCCGTCCACGCGGGTGCGCCGGCCGGCGGCGATCGTCTCGGCGATGGCCGCCGCCTCGGCGTCGAGGCGTTCGTCGCCGAGCGCCCATCCGGCCTCCATGAGCGCGACCATGATGCCGGTGCGCCCGTGGTGCAGGGTCAGGTCGTCGTCGCGCCGCCAGGTGGCCGCGAGCCACTGCGCGCCGCGCCGGGCGTCCTCCAGGTAGGAGTCGCTGCCGGTGGCGGCGGCCAGTTCCAGGAAGAACAGCACGATCCCGGCAGCTCCCGAGTACAGGGATCGCGGTCGCGGGGGCACCGCCGACCTGCCGTGCCGGTCGGGGTTGGCCCGCCAGTGCCTGCCGTCCTCGTCGTCCACGGCGGCGGATCTGATCCAGCGCGCCGTGGAGAGGGCGGCCGTCATCGGAGAGTGGGCACGAGCACTCATGGGTCGCAGCTCGTCCAGGCTCATGACCGGACTCTGGCACACATAGAACACATTTCGCAGGCTTTTCCGATTATTTCCGTAGGTTTGATGGAGAAGGTGGCGGTTCGTCGCGGCCGCACGCGTTCGAAAGAACCGCCGGAGGGTGGTCGGCGGCCGCAGGCGCATCGATCGCCGGCCCGCGCCCGTGAGCCTCGGTCGAGTCCTGAGCGGGCTTCAGCACCCGGTATCCGGAGTATAACCTATAAACCTAGTAGGAATTGTTGACTTTGCTCGGAGGCCGCCGTAGCTTCGCGGTCATGAAGCCTCCGACCAGGCGTCCGGCGTGGTGACCACGGCGGCGCCGCCGCGGACGACGGTCCCCGGCGGCGGACCCGAGCCCTCCACCCGGCGGCGGCCCGCTCATCGAGCACCTGGGCGTCGGCCTGCCGCGCATCCTCATCGCCTCGAGCCACGCCGTCAGCCACACCGTCCGGGAAGCCGCCGGACGACCGTCACAGAACAGGAGCGCCCCATGACCACTCCGACCGGCACCGACGTCAAGCTGAACCTGCTGCCTCTCGGGCCGCACTTCGGCGCCCGCGTCGAAGGACTCGACCTGGCGACCGCCTCCGACGAGGAGCTGGCCGCCGTACGCGCCGCGCTCGTGGAGCGCAAGGTGCTCTTCTTCTCCGGCCAGAACCTCGACGAGGACGCCCAGGTCGCGCTCGGCCGCCGGCTCGGCGAGCTGACCGCCTCGCACCCGGTGGTCGGCGGCGTGGACGAGGCGCACCCGGAGATCTACGCGCTCGACAGCGCCGACGACGGCTTCGCCGACGTCTGGCACACCGACGTCACGTTCATGCCCAGGCCGCCGCTCGGCTCGATCCTGCGGGCCGTGGTCCTGCCGCCCACCGGCGGCGACACGAGCTGGGCCGACAGCCAGCTCGCCTACGACTCGCTGTCCGCGCCCGTCCAGCGGCTGGCCGACCGGCTCACCGCCGTGCACGACGGCAACCGCGCGTTCGGCTACTACCTGGCCCAGCGGCGCGGCGGCAAGGGCAACGAGTGGGACGGCGAGGTCGTGACCCGGCTGGACCCGGTGGAGCACCCGGTCGTCCGCGTGCATCCGGAGACCGGGCGCAAGGGGCTGTTCGTCAACCCCGGCTTCACCTCGCACATCGTCGGCGTCTCCGAGGCCGAGAGCCGGTACCTCCTCGACCTGTTCTACGCCCACCTGACCAAGCCCGAGCACATCGTCCGCCACCGCTGGAGCCTCGGCGACGTCGCCATGTGGGACAACCGCAGCACGATCCACTACGCCAACCGCGACTACGGCACCGCCCGCCGGGTCATGCACCGCATCACGCTGCGGGGCGACCGCCCGTTCGGGCCGTCGTCGGCGCCCGAGTGATGTTCAGGGGGTGAGACGCGCGCGCCCTGGAGGTGGCCGGTGTCCGGGGCGCGGACGCGTCCTCGGCGGTGAGCACGTCCGGGCCGCCGACCCTGCCACCGACCCTGCCGCCCGCCACGGCCGGGGCGTGCGGCCGAGGCTCAGGGCCCGCCGCCGGGCCCGGGCGCGAAGGGGGCCCTCGCGGGAGCGTTCGACGGCGGCGAAGCCGTCGCGCAGCGTGCGCCTCTCGTACGCGAGCTCGGCCTCGGCCAGGCTGGAGCGCGCGCCGAGCAGGCTCGGCAGCAGGGCCGCGTGCCCGAGCGCGACGTTGGCGCCGTCGCCCCGGCCGGGCGACATGGTGTGGATCGCATCGCCGAGCAGGGTGACGGCGGGCTCCGTCCAGGCCCGCACGGGGCGGGCCGAGGTGATGGGGACGCCGAACGTGCGGGCACGTCGGCGGCGGCGACCATCTCGCCGATCGCCGGATGCCAGGGCTTGACCGTACGGGCGGCCGGCCGGTGCAGCTCGCGGGGCGTGGACGGGCGCGGGCCGCCGGCAGGTGGGGTGACGGTCCAGGAGAGGTAGCCGGGGATGCCGGTCAGGCGGGACGAGCTGCCGCCGTACCGCCGAACCCGTGCCGTCGGCGCCGGCCAGCAGGTCGCCGACGGGCCTCAGAACCGTCCGAGAACTCCGAGAACAGGGCGCGGACCCGGCCGTCAGGGGCCGGTTCGCAGCGTTCGAGCGCGGTGGCGCGGCACCACCGGTAGAGGTCGCCCGGGCAGGTACGCGCGCAGGGCCCGCGCTCCGGTCCCCTTGATCCTCAACCGGTCCCCTGGGCGCGGGCCGCCGGGGAGCCGTCGCGTTCGTGGATCTGGACGTCGATGCCCGGGGCGCGCAGGCCCTGGGCGAGGCAGAGGCCGGCGATCCCGCCGCCGGCCACGATGACGTGGAGCGGTGACCGCTCGGTGCTCATGGCTTTCATCGCCGTCAGGTTGACCTGACGCCATCGGCCGGTCAACCTGACGTCCGTCAGCGGCGTTCCCGCTCGGCTAAGGTGACGGGCGTGAGCGCCAACACCGATTGCGGCACCGGGTTGTGGGAGAAACGGTCAGCGTTCCCGGAGCGGATCCAGGTCAAGGACGCCCTGGAGAGCGCGCGTGCGGCAGGGCGGAGTGACGAGGCGGCTCGGCTGGAGGCGCGGCTCACCGAGCTGCCGGAGATCAGCCCGCTGGAGGCGCTGCGGGCCAACGCCGACCTCATGGGCATGCTCACCGCCCAGCGCTGGATCGCCATGCGTCTCGCCCAGGCCGCAGGAGCCGGCCTGGAGCAGATCGGACGCCGGCTGGGCATCTCCGAACCGTCGGCGTGGGAGTGCATGAAGCGCCGCATCGACGCCCGCAAGAACGGCTGAGGCTCCGTGATGAACGATTCCGCCCCGGGAACGCCCGCCATGCGCAGCGACGCGCGCCGCAACTACGAGCGGCTCCTGCACGTGGCCCAGGACGCCTTCGCCAGGCAGGGCGTCAACGCCTCGCTCACCGAGGTCGCAAGGCGCGCCGGCGTCGGCATCGGCACGCTGTACCGGCACTTCCCCACCCGCGAGGCACTGATCGACGCGGTGCTGCGCGAGCGGTTCGACCGGCTCAGCGCGAAGGGCGCCGAGCTGCTGGAGACGCGCTCACCTGAGGCCGCGCTGCTCGACTGGCTGCGCCTGGTCGTCTCCGAGCTGACCAGCTTCCGCGGCCTCGGGGCCTCGGTCGCGGCGAGTCTCGACGGCATGAGCCCCGATCTCGCCGACTCCTGCGCGGGCCTGCGCAGGACCGCGGACGACCTGCTCACGCACGCCCGCGTCCACGGTGTCGTCCGCGACACCGTGACCGTCAGCGACCTGCTGCGCTTCGCCAACGCGATCGCGCTCGCCACCGAGCGGTCGCCGCGCGCCGCCGACGATGCCGACCGCATGCTCGACCTCCTCATGAGCGGCCTGCGCCTTCCCGCCTGACGCGCGAGCGGCCCGCACCCTCCCGCCTGACGTACGAGCGGCCCGCTCCTTCGCGTGCCGAGACCGCGGGCCGCCGCTCCTCCACCCTTGCGAATCGGAGGGGGCCTCCATATGCTCGCCAATCGGAGCACCCCTCCGGTTACTCGACAGCAATGCGAGGAAGCGACATGCCAGAACACGTCCGTCAAACCGGGCAGGCGCCCGCGGCCGAGACGGCAGGCGACAGGCACCTGGGGTTCACACTGGCGGCGATCGTGACCTGCCAGCTCATGATCGGCCTGGACATCACCGTGGTGAACGTGGCGCTGCCGGAGATCAGGCTCGCGCTCGGGATGTCCGCGATCGCCCAGTCATGGGTGGTGAGCGCCTACACCCTCGCCTTCGGCGGCCTGCTGCTGCTCGGCGGCAGGATCAGCGACGCGCTCGGCCGGCGCGAGGTCTTCATCGGCGGCGTCGCCCTGTTCACCGTCGCGTCGCTGGCCGGCGGGCTGGCGACGGCGCCCGGCGTGCTCCTCGCCGCACGGGCCGTGCAGGGAGTGGGGGCGGCGCTCGCCGCGCCGAACATGATGGCGCTGATCGCGGCGAACTTCGCGGAGGGCGCGCCACGGACCCGGGCGCTCGCGGTCTACTCGTCGGTGTCCGGCCTGAGCCTGTCGGCCGGGCTGATCCTCGGCGGGCTGCTCACCTCGCTGGCGTCCTGGCGCTGGGTCATGTTCGTCAACGTGCCGGTCGGCGTGGTGATCGTGGCGCTCGCGCTCCGGTACGTACGCCCCGTCCCGAAGCACCGGACCGGGCTCGACGTGGCCGGTGCGGTCCTCGGCACGGCCGGCATGACGGCGATGGTCTATGGCCTCGTCCGCACCGGCGAGGCGGGGTGGGGCGATCGGACCGCGCCGGCCGCGCTCGCCGCCGCGCTCGCCGCGCTGGCCCTCTTCCTGCTCGCCGAGGCGCGCGCGGCGCACCCGCTGCTGCCGCTCGGGCTGTTCCGCGACCGCAACCGCGCCGCCGCGTACCTCAACATGCTGCTGATCGCGGCGACCATGCTGGGGATGTTCTTCTTCCTCACCCAGTACCTGCAGACCGTCAAAGGCTTCACCCCGCTGGCGACCGGGATCGCGTTCCTGCCGCTGGCGCTCACCGCGCTGGTCACCGCACGTGCGGTGCCGTGGCTGCTGCTTCGGCTGGGTCCCAAGGCCGTCACGGCGTCGGGCACGGTGGCGATCGCGGCGGGCCTGCTCTGGCTCACCCGGCTCTCGGCGACGTCCGGGTACGCCACCGGCGTCCTCGGCCCGCTGATCCTCGTCGGCATCGGCATCGGCGTGACCTTCGTGCCGCTGAACTCCTTCATCCTCGCCGGGCTGCGCCCGCACCAGACGGGCGCGGCCGCCGCGACCGTGCAGACCATGCAGCAGGCGGGCAGCTCGCTCGGGCTGGCCGTCCTCGTCACGGTGTTCGGCGCGGCAGCCCGCGACGCCGCCCCCGGCTCACCCGCGGGTCTGGCGGGCGTCATCGCGACCTCGTTCGGGGCGGCGAGCGCGTTCGCGGTCTGCGCGCTGGCCGTCGCGATCGTCGTCGTCCGGCGACCGGCTCAGTCTTCCTGATCCGGATCCTGATCCGGGGCCTGATCCGCGGTGCCCACGACGGCGACCGGGCAGGGCGCGCTCTGGAGCAGGTGGCGGGCGATGCCGGGCCGGCCGGCCGGGGCGCGGCCGACCACCATGAGCGTGGCGGGCGGGTGGTCGGCGGCGGTCTCGATCCGCACGCCGGGATGGCTGCGGGCCCACTCCGTGAGGTCGGTCCGGGCGGCGAGGCCGACCTGGCGCAGCTGCGCCTCGCGGTAGGCGAACTCCAGGACGGCGGGGCTCGGGTCGGGGTCGGTGACCTCGATCGGCCCGGGGTTCTGCGGCAGCGGCAGCGGGCCCGGCCCGCGTACGACGATGACGGGGCAGGCGGCGTGCGCGGCGGTGTAGTCGGCGACCGACCCGACGACCGCGCGGGGCAGCGCGCCGAGCCCGCGCGAGCCGACCACGATCAGCTCGGCGCCCTCGGAGAGCTCGACCAGGCGCTCGGCGGCCGGCCCCTCGTACAGGTCGGTGTCGACCTGCAGGCCCTGGCTGGTCTGCCTGGCGCACTCCGCGCCGTGCCACATCACGTGCTCCGCCGCCTTGCCCAGGTGGGACTTGGCCTCCTCGTCCGCCTCGCCGTACGGCCACTGCCAGGCGTGCACGACCAGCAGCGGCAGCTTGCGCAGCTCGGCCTCGTCGAGTGCCCAGTCCAGGGCCTGCATGGAGAAGTCCGAGCCGTCGTAGCCCAGCACGACGTGTCCGGCCATCACGCACCTCCTCCGCGGCGCCGCGCGGGTCGTCTCGCCGGCGGGGTCATGTCAATACGTCGGAGAGCGGGCGGCGCGGCATCTCCCCGACGTCGTCGAAGGTGACACCGAGCCTCATGATCATCTGCGGGTGCTCCCCCGACAGCAGCTCGTCGCGGAGGAAGTCCCGCAGCGGGTCCATCTCCAGCGCCTGCGTGTGGAAGGCGGCACTCACCCCGTACGCGGAGGCGTGCAGCAGGACGTGCTGCAGCGCCTGGCCTGCGGCGAGCCAGTCGGCTCGGCCGTCGGCCCGGGTGGTGAGCACCGCCACCACGCCCGTCTCCGTCTCGGTGTGCCCGCCCTCCGCGCCCCAGCCGTGCCGCCAGGCGTAGTGGCGCTGCGGGAACTCGGGCTCGGTGCGGGCGGGTTCGCGCGGGTAGGCGGTGGCGGGCACGCCGTCGGGGCGGCTGCTGCCCGGCGGGCGTGCCCACGCGATGACCTCCAGGTCGAAGCGCTGCTCCCGCCGCTGCACGCCCTGGGCCGCCTGGGTGAGCCCGGCGATGACGCGGATCGCCTCGGGGTCGCGTACGGGCGTCAGCCGCGCGCCCTCCTCCGCGGCGCTCCTGGCCAGCGCGTCCATCAGCCGGTCAGGCACCGGCATGGCGGCGAAGCCGGCCCGGTGGGTGCGGCGGCGCTCGATCTCGCCGCAGAGCATCCGGGTGTGCTCGTCCACCTCGATCTCCCCGCCCAGCGCGATCGTGGCCAGCAGGGCCGGGCGGTCGGGGTCGGGCAGGATCCGCACGACGGGCTCGTAGCCCTCGCAGCGCAGCACCGTGCGGATCGTGAACAGCGCGGCGCCGCAGCTGATCGCCAGCTCCCTGCCGGAGGCGTCCTCGGCGGTCAGCCGCCTGGCGGTGTCGGCGCGCAGCGCGATCTCCTCGCCGGAAACGGCGAACGTCCAGGGCTGGGTGTTGTGCACGGACGGCGCCCAGCGGGCCGCGTCCACCGCGGCCTCCAGCGCCTGCTTCGGCGATCGGGTTCTCATCGGCTTCTCCCCGGAGTCGCTACAGCAGCGGCGGCATGGCCATGAGGTCGTCGTCGTCGTAGCTGACCTCGCAGACCACGTCCACCACGCCTTCGACGCCGCGTACGGCCTCGGCGGCCGCGATGGCCTGCGATTTGCGGCGCACCCGGCCGCCCAGCCACACCACGCCCCCGTCGATCCTGACGGTGAACCGGCCGTCCTCCGGCAGCACGGCCCGCACCTCCCTCTCCAGTTCGGCGGCCGGGCGGGTGAAGACGCGCAGCACGTCGCGCTGGTGCAAGGTGCCGACGATGCGCCCGGTCTGCGGATCGACGACCGGGAGCTGCTTGACGCCCTTGGCGTGCATGAGCCCCGCCGCGTCCCGCACCCTGGTCTCGGGGGTGACGGTGATCGGCGGTGCGCTCATCAGCTCGCCCGCCGTCACCCCGGCGGCCTTGTCGTGCTCGCGGCGCTGCGTCCGCGACTCGAACATCGACACGCCGTGCCGCCCCGGGTCGATCTCCTTGAGCAGCAGATCGGCCTCCGACACCACGCCGATCGGGCGCCGCTCCTCGTCGATCACGGTGACCGCGCCCACCGCGTAACGCCGCATCGCGGCCACGATCTCCGCGAACGTCGCGTCGGGGAGCACGGCGATGGCCACCCGGCCCATGACGTCCTTGACCAGGATCGACATGACGTCCACCTCGCTTCCACGTCCTACGTTCCCTCGTCCTCGCCTGCCCCGTGAGCGGCGAACGACCCCGGTCGAAGGGACGAAGGTCCCGCACCCCTAACGATTCCGGCCGGGCAGCAGGGGTTCGAGGCGGAACATCCCGGTGATGAGCTCGCCGGGTTCCCCGGCGTCGCGGACGCGCCCGGCGACCGCAGACAGCACGTCGCGCGCCGTGACCATGCCGATCAGCCCGCCGTCCGACAGCACCGGCACCGCGTCGCAGCAGGTGTCGACCATGAGGGCGGCGATCCTGGTCAGCGGCGTGTCGGCGCGCACCCGGGGCAGCGGCACGCGCTCCAGCAGCGAGCGCACGGGGCGGGCGGACTGCCGGTCCGGCTCGCACGTCCAGGAGGCCGCGAGCCGCTCGCGGGTCAGGATGCCCAGCACGTGACCGTCCTCCACGACGGGCAGGTGGTGCACGTCGGCCCGGCGCATCAGCTCCCAGGCCATCAGCGGCGACTCGTCGGGGGAGACGACCACCAGGATCCGGCTCATGGCGTGCGCGGCGGTCATCGACTCGACGTTCACGGCCCCTCCTTGGCGCGGCGCACCACTGCGACGGCGCGGCGCGCGTGGTGGAGCACGCCCCTGCTGACCGAGCCGAGCAGCAACGCGCCGATCGGTCCCCTGCCGTGGGTGCCGACGACCACCAGGTCGTAGTCGGCACCGGTGAGGGCGTCCACGGGGTGCGCGCACGGAGTGTCCGTCACGGTCCGCACCTCGGGGTGCTCGGCCTGCCAGTGGGCGGTGCGGGAGCGGACCATCTCCCGCACGCTCTCGCGCACCGTGTCGGCCTCGTACGAGATCTCGGGCGCGAAGGCGTGCACCGGGACCTGCCAGGCGTGGACCAGGTGAAGGGTCGCGCTCCGCAGCGCGGCCTGCTCGAAGGCGTACGCGATCGCCGGCTCGCTGCACTCGGAGTCGTCGACGCCGACGGCGATCTCGCCCGACGGCTCGCCCGGCTCGCTGCGCACCACGACCACCGTGCACGGGGCGTGCGCCGCCAATCGGGTGCTCACCGAACCGAGCAGGGCACGGGCGAAGCCGCCGAGCCCGCGGTCGCCGATGACGAGCTGGTCCGCCTCGCGCGCCTGGTCGAGCAGGACGGCGCCGGGCACCCCCTCGATGACCTTCGTAGTGATCCGCACCTCGGGCCCCCGGGCGCGCGCGGCCGTCTCCGCCTGCTTCAGCACCTTCTCCGCGGCCCGCATCAGGATGTCCTCGGGCTCGATGGGGACGGCCACCCCATCGATGGCGTACGGCCCGCGGTCCAGCACGTGCACGATGCGGAGCTCGGCGCCCTTGCGCCGGGCGTCGTCCGCCGCCCACTCCACCGCCGCGGTGGCGGGAGCGGAGCCGTCGGTGCCTGCGATGACGAGTCCCCCCATGGACACCCTCTGACCGGCGGCCGTCCCGGCAAACCCGGCGCGGGGCAAGCATGGCGGGGCCGAGCCTTTACCCTCCCGTGAGGCTCGCGACCGCGTACCTGGGCAGCCGTTTTCTCGACCGGGCACGCGAGGAGGAGTGGAGTGAGCCGACCGATCGTAGTGGGCGTGGACGGCTCGACGCCGTCCCACGCGGCCGTGGAATGGGCGGCCGCCGACGCCCGGCGCAGGCGCCTGCCGCTGCGCCTCGTGCACGTGTGCGAGCAGCGGCGGGGCAGCGCCGAGGGCCTGAAGTACTGCGAGGGCACGCTGCAGGCCGCCGCCGACCGGGCGCGCGCGGCGGGCGCGCAGGAGGTGGTCACCGAGCTGCTCGAGGGCAACGTGGTGGAGACGCTGCTCGGCCAGGCGGTGACCGGTGACAGCGTGGTGCTGGGCAGCCGGGGCGTCGGCGGGTTCGCGGGGCTCGCGCTCGGCTCGGTCAGCCTCGCCGTCGCCGGGCACGCCGAAGGGCCCGTCGTCGTCGTACGCGCGGGCGCCGAGACCGCCGCGGGGCACGGCAAGATCGTGGTCGGCGACGACGGCTCCGACACCGCCCGCGAGGCCCTGCGCTACGCCGTCGAGCAGGCCCGCGCCCGCGACGCGACCGTGCTGGTCGTGTACGCCTGGTCGCAGCCGATCCTGGCCACCTACGGCCCGCAGTTCGCCGACCTGTTCACCGACACCTTCGCCGAGGACCGCGACGCCGCGCGGGAGCGCCTGGACGTCTGGTCCGGTGAATACCCCGACGTGCGGTTCGAGGGGTCGCAGGTGCGGGCGCACCCGGTCGCCGCGCTCGCCGACGCCTCCGGCTCGGCCGAGCTCGTCGTCGTCGGCTCGCGGGGGCGGGGCGGCTTCGCCACCGCCGTCCTGGGCTCGGTGAGCCATGGCCTGCTGCACCACGCGGTGTGCCCGGTCGCGGTGGTACGCCCGCGTTCGGCGTGACCTTCCCGCATGAGCTTGCACACGACCTGACGGGAAGGCGATGGCGGGGTCAGGCGGACGGGCTCGGGCCGTTGACCACCGCCACCGGGCAGTGCGCGCGGTGCAGGACGCTGTGCACCACCGAGCCGAGCCGCCCCGGAGGCAGCCCGGTGAGCCCCACCGCGCCCACGACCACGAGCTCGGCCGTGCGCGAGGCCGCCGACAGGGCCGCGATCGGGTGCTCGAAGCTCAGCGACACCGACGCCTCCACGCCGGGGTGCGTGTCCCGCCACTCCCCCAGCCGCCGGGCGATCTCGTCGCCGTCGTCCACCGTCATCAGCGGGCCGAACCCGGCGGGGTGCGGGGCGGCGGGCGGGCAGCGCAGGCCGTGCAGCGCGAGCAGGCGGCTCCGGCGGGCGACGGCCTGCTTGGCGGCGTACTCCAGGGCCCGCTCCGCCGCCGGTGAGCCGTCGTAGCCCACGACGACGTCGCCGCCCGGAGCGCGCGGCATCCTCCTGACCACGACCACCGGGCATGCCGCGTGCCCGGCCAGGCCGAGCCCGACCGAGCCCAGCACCAGGCCGGCGAACCCGCCCAGCCCCCTGCTGCCCACCACCACGGTGTCGGCCGACTCCGACTCGGTCACGAGGCGTTCCGTCACCGCGCCCGTGATCAGCGCCGTCGAGACCGGCGTCCGCGGCGCCACCTCGCGGGCGCGCGCGGCGGCGTCGGCGAGCATCTTCTCGCAGCGCGCGGTCAGGGTGTCGGTCTCGGCGGAGGCGTCCATCGGGTGTTCGGCGCACCAGGGTTCGCGTACGTGGACGATCCGCAGGCCCAGTTCCCGGCGGGCGGCGTCCTCGGCCGCCCAGCGCAGCGCAGACCACGCCGTACGCGAGCCGTCGAAGCCGACGACGGTCGATGCGGGCATCTTGCGCCTCCTCCCCCGAGGCGGTGCGTGCGCGGCGTCCCGCACGCCCGCGTCTCTGCGCGTCACCGTCCGGTACGTACGCCGGGCGCCGGCGCGTTCTCTGCCGCCGGCTGGACGGCCCGGCCATGGCGGGCGTCGCGCACGGCCTTCACCTGCCCATTTCCCCAGGCGGCGGGCAACTATCCGCTTCCGCCGGCCCGCGGTCGTCCCGGAGCGCGCGAAGGATGGCGGCCAGGCCGTACTCGAAGGCGCGGTCCACGTCGCCGCCCATCCGGAACAGGCCGTTCAGCTCCATGCCGATGAAGCCGGTGGCCCAGGCCGTCACCGTACGCGCGGCCTCCAGGGCGTGCTCCTCCCCCGCCAGCCGCCCGGACGCCTCCACCACCGGTGTGATCAGCCGGACGAGCGCGTCGGGCGGCGCCTCAGGCGCGAACATCAGCCGGAATCCCTCGGGACGGGCGCGGGCGAAGCGCCGGTAGGAGCGCAGCAGCTCCTCCAGCGATCCGCCGGTCGCCTCGCCCTGGGCGGCCAGGTCGTCGATGATGGCCTCGGCGACGGCCCGCAGCAGGTCGGCGCGGTTGCCGACGTGCTTGTACAGGGATGGGGCCCGCACACCCACTCGTTCTGCCACGCTCTGCATGGTCAGTCCCTGGCGGCCGACCTCCTCCAGCAGCTCGCGCCCGGCGGCTACGATCTTGGTCAGCGAGGTCTTCTCCGGGGTGGGCACCCGTATACAACCCTTCTGATGGCTATTGACGTTAGCCATGATGGCTAATTACCTTAGCCATCAAGCTAGCCCGATCAGGGCTCGAAAGAGAAGGCCCCCATGCGACTCGCACCTCATCTGCACCGGCTCGGCAATGACATCGTGGCGTGCTACCTGATCGACACGCCCGAGGGCATCACGCTGATCGACGCGGGCCTGCCCGGCCACTGGCAGGACCTGCAGCAGGAGCTCCGCGCCATCGGCAAGACCGAGGCCGACATCCGCGGGCTCATCCTGACGCACGGCGACTCCGACCACATCGGTTTCGCCGAACGCCTGCGCAGCACCCACGGCGTACCGGTGTTCGTGCACTCCGGTGACGCCGTGCGGGCCCGAACCGGCGAGAAGCCCAAGGTCTCCACGCCGCCCCTGCGGATCGGCCCGACGATCCAATTCTTCGCCTACGGCCTGCGCAAGAACGGCCTGCGCGCCAAGTACATCCGCGAGGTCACCGAGATCAACGACGGTGACGTCCTCGACCTGCCCGGCAGCCCGAAGATCATCGGCCTGCCGGGGCACTCGCCGGGCAGCGTGGCGGTCCACGTCGAGATCGCCGACGCGGTCTTCGTCGGTGACGACCTCACCACGCGGCACGTCCTCACCGGCCGCGTCGGCCCCCAGCCCGCACCGTTCACCGACGACCCGGCCATGGCGCTGTCCTCCCTCGAACGGCTCGCCGGCCTGAAGGCGTCCTGGGTCCTGCCCGGCCACGGTGCCCCCTGGCAGGTCTCCCCGGACGAGGTTGCGGAAACCATCAAGAAGGCCGCCGCTGCAGCGGCCCGCTGACCGCGGCGACGACCCACCTTAGAGCGCAGACCTCAGAACGCAGCGTCGGCCGTCGCCCGGAGACGAGCGGCGGCCGACGCTCTGGGCGCAGCCACGGCCGACGCTGTGAGCGCGGCCAGGGCGCCCCGAAGGCGGTGGCCACGCGCACGCCCCCGCCAGGCGCGGCTTACGACACCGGCTCACAAGCACTGGCTGCCGGCCACGGCGGCAGGTGACCTGAGGCGAGGCGGCCCGAGTCGGGGCGGCCCAAGGCGGGCCGTCCTGATGGGTCGGCGGGCGTCGCGTGGCGGCAGGGTGGCGGGGCGGCGCCGCGAGCCGTCGGAGCGGCTCGGTGCGTTGTCGGCGGGCCGCCCGCCCCGCCAGGCGGATCGGCGGGGTGTCAGGGGTGGGCGGTGGGGACCGGGATGCGGAGGTGGGCGGTTTCGTCGCCGGGGGCGGTGCCTCGTGCGTCGGGGCGGTGCCGGGCGAGGAGGTCGAGGCCGAGGCGGGCGCGGCGGACCCGCTCGCGCGACAGCGCCACCGTGGTGGGCAGCAGGTGGGTGCCCGCAGGGTAGACGTCGGGGGCGTTGCGCAGGCCGAACTTCACGTGAACGGGCGCGGCGACCTCCACCAGCGTGGGCAGCTCGTAGTGGCGGACGAAGCCGCCGACATTGTCGGGCGCCTCGACGTACACGTCGAGCGGGATGTCCACGGCGGCGCGGATCGCGGCGATCTGGGCGAGCGTCAGGTCCGTGGGCAGGTTGAGGCTGTCGGCGCCCAGGTCCTCGAGGATGCGCGCCGACTCGGGGTTGGCGGCGGGCAGCATGACGGAGACCTTGGCCTGCATATCGGACGGCAGGTGCCCGGCCGACCGGAGCCTGCCGAAGATCGACAGGACGCCGATGTCGGCGATGAGCACGCTGCGGAAGCCGTACTCGGCGGCACGGAGGATCTCGTCGATGACGGCCGCGACCTGGTCCTGGCCGCGCGCGGCCGGCGCGAGGATGGAGCCGGCGGCGCTGCGCGCCATCGCGGAGGCGTCCCAGCCCGCGCAGGGCCGGGCGAACAGGCTGACCTCGACCCCGGCCGAGGCGGCGAGCGAGGCCATCTCCGCCAGCTCGTCGCCGGTGAGCAGGCCGACGCCCGTGCCCTGGGAGACGCGGGCGACCGGCACGCCCAGCGTGCGGGCCGTCTCCAGCACCGCGGCCAGGCACTCGGGTCCCTCGACACTGGGGATCTCCACGCGGTACTGCGCCCCGTCGGGGAAGCGCTTGGCGGAAGCGGGCAGGTCGTGGAGGTCGCCCGCGGGCAGCCCGAGCGAGGCCAGCAGCTCGGCCGGACGCGGCATGCCGCCGCCGGCGCCGCTCACAACCGCACCTCCACCGTCAGTACCACTCACAACCGCACCTCCACCCTCAGTACCACTCACAACCGCACCTCCACCGTCGCCGACGCCGACGCCGCTCATGCTCCCACCTCCGTCATGTTGTGGCCGTCGCGGCGTTCCCAGCCGTCGCGTACGAGGGTGAAGTGCGCGTTCGTACGCGGATGCCGGGTGCACGCCTGCCTGTCGAGTGTGACGCCGCGCCCCGGCTCGGCGGGCGGCGCGAAGCAGCCGGCCGCCGGCTCCATGTCGGAGCCGGCGGCCGCGCGTACGGCGGTGAGGATGTCGCAGGTTCTGGGCGGCTGCGCGGCGGGCGGCTCGGCGGTGGCCGCGCCGAACGGGTCGGTCTTCAGCCCGCGGTAGCCCTTCGTCACCACGCCCGCGGCCTGCTCGGCGGTGCTGCCGGGGTCGCGCTCGCCCTGGTACCGGCCGTTGGCGCAGGCGGGGGTGCGCTCGCCGAGGCCGCGGAGCCCGTCGCCGGTGGTGAGCTCGACGACGGTCAGCTCGCGCCGCGGGGTGCCGGCGACGGCGGTGCCGACTTCGGTGATCTTCACTCTTTCTCCAGCGGTACTGAGGCTCGGGTCAGCGTCGGCCGGCGGCGGCGGGCAGGGCGAGGAAGGCGCGCAGGTCCATGCGGGTCTGGACGAGGTGCTCGCGCATGGCCTCGGCGGCGGAGCGGGCGTCGCGCTCGCGTACGGCGGTCAGGATGCGGGCGTGCTCGTCCATGAGGTCGGCCATCGAACGGCCCCTCGCGAGGTGACCGCGCAGGCTGCGCAGCCGGCTCTCGTGCATGGGCTCGTCCATCGCCTCGATGAGGAAGCTGATCATCTGGTTGCCGCTCGCGGCGGCGAGCATGGCGTGGAAGCGCACGTCCGCCTGGTTGAACGACTCCTCGTCGGTGGCCTGGCGCATCGTGTCGAAGGCCAGCTCAAGCGAGGTCAGCGCGGTGCGGGTGGCGTGCCGGGCGGCGAGCGTGGCGGCGTGGACCTCCAGCGCGAGCCGCACCTCGATGAGTTCGAGCAGGTTGCGGGGGTCGCGGCGCAGGGAGGCGGCGAAGAAGCCGCTCAGCGGTGCCGCGTTGGGGTGGGCGACGGCGGGCCTGCGGCCGCGCCGCACTTCGAGCAGGCCGCGGGCCTCCAGGGTGCGGACGCCCTCGCGTACGGTGAGCCGGCTGACGCCCATCTCGGCGGCCAGCTCGCCCTCCGAGGGGAGCAGCTGGCCGGGCTGCAGGTCGCCGTCGAAGATGAGCGCCTCCAGGCGGCGCACCACGTTCGCGGTGCGCGACTCGCCGTTGGGCTCTTTGCCGCCGTCCTTCGTGTCGCCCATCGTGTCCCCTGCCGCTGCTCGGCCCTTTCCCGATGAGGACTTTCGCACATATCAGATATGTCCACAACGGACAGCGGACACCGAACGGCGCTCGATCGGCGATCTCACCGAGAAATCACACGTCAAAGCCATGCAGGAACCGGCTCGATGCGATCAGGGTCCTGCAATGTCATCTGATGAGTGTCACGGCAGCCGGACTCACCCGCCCCGCACCTCGCCGCTCCGCGAACCCCGGCGCTTACGTCGCCACCACGGACGGCGGGGGCGGCAGATCCACACGGCGAGATCAGGGCGGAGCCACCCGGCGGCCGGGAGGCCGGGGGCGTGCTGGAGACGGCTGACTCGCTCGACGGGACCGTGGCGGGTCACGCGCTCCGGTGGATAGCCGTGGACGCTGCGCCCGCGCATGCCCCGGCCGTGCCGGGACCGCCGCGCTCACCTGCGACGGAGGGACCCGCGAGGCCGGTTCCGGCAGGGCCCGCCGCGGCCCGCTCCCGGACTCCCGCACGGCTGGCGGTCAGCTCCGCTCGCGGGCCAGGGACAGGCCGTGCTCGTCGGCGTAGGCGCGGCGGCACAGGCCGCTGCAGAAGCCGTACCGGACGCCGTCGTGCTCCAGAGTGAGTGCGGTGCCGTCGAGTGACACGACCATCCCGCAGATCGGATCGATCGTGGTCTCCGGCTCCTCCTTGGCGCTGTCCCGGTACGGGCGGGAGACGTACTCCATGAGGTCCATGCTGCTCATCGACCTGCCGAAGACGCCGATGCCGCCCTCGGTGATGCCCTCGAGCAGGATGACCGCGTGGGGCTCGCGCTCCAGGCGGCCGGGGTCGCGCCCGGCCGCCCGTTCGGTCGCCGCGAGCGCCTTCATGACGAGGCCGGGGACGGGCTCGCACATCTCCTTGCGCCACGAGGCGGGCACGGTGATGCGGACGAGGTAGCGGGGCGGATCGGCGGGGTCGGCGGGCGGCCGGTCGCCGAGCATCCAGGTGGCGGGCTCGTGCACCAGCACCTGGGTGATCGTGCGCTGGGCGTCGAGCACCTCCTGGGCGTGGCCGCCGTCGTCCTCGGCCAGGAACGTGTCGATGAGCCGGCGTCCCAGCGCCTGCCGCTCCTCCTCGGTGAAGGCTCCCTTGGGGACGTATACGTCGATGAGCAGCATCCGTGCGCCTCTTTCCTCGTAGGCCGGGTCGTGTTCTTCGCCCCTTCCACCATGCCCCCGAGGGGTATGCCGTGACCTCCTTCGCAAGGATGAGCCGCGCCTACCGCGCGAGAAGGAGCGCGCGAGCCCGGCCCGGCCTCACCGCACGGAGGCGAGGTCGACGATGAGGTAGGCGCCGCCGGGACGGGCGAAGCGCACGAAGTCGTCGGCGGGAGCGGTGACGTGGCCGACGCGCGTGTCGATGCCCTTGATGACGACGGTGGTCTTCGACCGCAGGTCGTGGATCAGTGCCCGGCCGGGGGTCTGCGCCACCGCGAACCGGTCGCGCAGCAGCGGCTGCGGACGTATCCCGTCCACGTTCACCGTGCCCTGCGGGCGGCCGTCGCGGCCCAGCACGCGTCCGGTGGACGAGCCGCCGGACCGCGTGACGCAGCGGGAGACGCCGCAGGCCACGGCGGTGCCGGCGGGGGCGGCGCGGGTCTCGCCGGTCTCGACGTTCCTGATCGACTGGTACGGAGCCGTCCTCGGGTCGCGGGGGCCCGGCGAGCCCGCCCACGGCCAGCGCATCAGGTGCAGGCCCTTCGTCCCCGCGACGCGCCTGGGCTTGCCACCGGCTGCGGTGACGGTGTAGACGCCCCGGTCGCCCACCGACCAGGCGAAGCCCTTCCGCGTGACGGCCAGGCCGGTGATGTCCCCGGCGGGCGAGGGCGGCGGCAGCGGGACCGAGGCGACCTTGCGCGCCTTGCCGCCGCCCTCCGGCACGGTCCAGATGTCGGCGGTCCTGGCCTTGGTGCCGCGCGCCGTCCACCAGGCGATCTTCCCGTGGCCCGCGGTGAAGCCGGACGGGAAGAGCGTGGTGCCCTTGGGCAGGGGGATGCCGGCGAGCTTCACCGTCTTGCCGCCGCGGAGGTGGCGGACGTACAGGGCGTTCGCCCGTTCGGCACGGGACTCGGAGGTCAGCAGGAGCCGGCCGGCGCCCAGCATGGCCACGGGCCGCGCGTGCCCGCCGCCGGGCAGGCGGCCCGGCACCTTGTGCACGGCCTTCGGCCACACCTTCTCGATCGGCCGCTCGGCGGCGGCGGTCACGACAGGGCGGGCTGCGGGCTCCGGCCTCGCCTGCGCCGGCACGGCCCCGATCGACGCCGTCAGGATCGAGGCCGTCACGAGGCCGCAGGCTCCTGCGGCGATCCTGGTACGGAGGGTCCGGCTCGGTGTGCGGCCCAGCGCGTTCTGCTCTGCACCGGCGTTTAAGTCATCGACCATTTCGCTTGTCCTCCCGCGAAAACGTTGCGGAGCGCATGAAACGGTTGATCATACTGTGGCCCGGACCCGCACCCCGCATTCCGCGATCAGTCGAGGAGTTCGACGTAGCCGTCGCTGCCGTGGACGCGGATGCGCCGGCCGTCGCGGATCAGCCGGGTGGCGCGGTCCACGGCGACGACCGCGGGCAGCCCGTACTCGCGGGCGACCACCGCGCCGTGCGTCATGAGCCCGCCGACCTCGGTCACCAGCCCGGCGGCGGCCACGAACAGCGGGGTCCAGCTCGGGTCGGTGTAGGCGGTGACCAGGATGTCGCCGGTCTCCAGGCGGGCCTCGGCCATGTCGGTGACGACGCGGGCGCGGCCTTCGACGGTGCCGGCGGAGACCGGCATGCCGGGCAGCGCGCCCGGCGGGAGGTCGGCGCGGCGGTAGCGGCCGGTGAGGGTCTCGCCGTCGGAGGTGATGACGCGGGGCGGGGTGAGCGCCTGGCAGGCGCGGAACTCCTCGCGCCGCCCGGCGATGAGCGCGGCGTCGGCGCGGCCGGTGGCGACGACCTCGCGCAGCTCGTCGAAGCGCAGGTAGTACACGTCGGACGGCTCGCGCAGCGCGCCGGCGGCGACGAGGCGCTCGGCCTCGCCGAGCAGCGCCTGCTTGTAGACGAAGTAGCGGCTGATCATGCCGAACTTGGGGTATTCGCGGTAGCCGGTGAAGGTGCGGACGCGGTCGATCATCTGCTTGGTCTCCTCGGCCTTGCGCTCGCCGCCGGGCAGGGCGCGCAGGCGGGCCAGCACGTCCCGCTCCTTGCGCCGTGCCTCCTCCAGGCCCCGCTCGAAGCGCTGCTTGCCCGCGCCGGGCGGGAAGTTCCTGACGTTGCCGAGGAGGGTGGGCAGCAGCTCGGCGGGGTTCTCGCCCCAGCGGGTCCTGGTGATGTCGATCTCTCCTGCGCAGCGCATGCCGTACGCGTCGAGGTAGCCGCGGATGGCGTCGCGGGCCTCGGTGCCGCCGGGCAGGCCGGCCAGCTCGTCCAGGAAACCGGCGCCGCGCCGGCCCTCGGCCGCCACCCGGTCGAGGAACGCGACGACCTCGGCGTGCGGGCGGATGGTGTCGGCGACGTCGAGGAGCGCGAGCCCCATCTCCGAGGTGACGTTGTGCGGCACGGACTGGCTGAGCACGTTGGCCGCGTTCTTCTCGCCGAGCCACTCGCCGAGGTGCTCGTTGAGCCAGACGGCCGCGTCCATGCCCGCCGCGATGACCTGGCCGCTGCGCGGGTCGAACAGCAGGCGGCGCAGCTCGGCGAGGTCGTCCTGGATGAAGTCGATCAGCGCGGTGCCCGACAGCCCGGCGATCTCGCGCCGCAGCTTCGCGACGGATCCGGCGTTGCGCCGGATGAGCTCGGTGACGATGGCCGGGTCGGCCGGAAGGGGCTCGCCGCGTGGGGCGAGGTGCTGCGGCAGCGGTGCGCCGTCGTCCTCCTTCAGCGGGACGAAATCGCGTTCGAGCACGGTTTCGAGGGCGTCGCGGAACAGCGGGTCGGCCGTCCGCATGGCGTTGAGCAGCGCGGCACGGCCCGAGCGGGTGGACAGCAGCGGCGTGCAGTCCACGAAGAGCCGCCCGCCCGCCTCCGTCATCGGCCGTGGCGTGGTGAGCTGCCAGAACGACAGGCCGAGCGGGCGCATCGCGTCGGTCATCATCTGCTGGTGCCCGACGGACAGGTAGACGTGGTGGCCGTCGTCGCCGGCCTCGGGGATGGGGAAGAGGGTGGTGATGGGCCGGCTCTGCACGACGTACAGCTCGTCGCCGGTCAGGCACCACTCGATGTCCTGGGGGCGGCCGAAGTGCGCCTCGATGCGGCGGCCAAGGCGCGCCAGGCGAACGGCCTGCTCGTCGGTGAGCACCGGCAGGTTCCGCCGCTCCGGCTCGATCGGCACGTGCTCGATGCCGCCGTCCGGTGACGCCTGGACGGCGCTGGTCTTGGCGGCGATCTCGGAGGAGAGCACGCGGTCGTCGCCGACGGTGTAGACGTCGGCGGTGACCTGGCCGGAGACGAGGGCGTCGCCGAGCCCCCACACGGCCTCCACCTGTGCGACCTTGCGGTTGGAGGTGACGGGGTCGGCGGTGAACAGCACGCCGGCCGCGTCGGGGAAGATCATGCGCTGCACGACCACGGCCATGCGCACCTGGCGGTGGCCGAAGCCGTTGCGTACGCGGTAGGTGATCGCGCGTTCGGTGAACAGCGAGGCCCAGCAGCGCAGGACGTGCCGCAGGATCTCCGGCAGGCCCGCGACGTTGAGGTAGGAGTCCTGCTGGCCGGCGAAGGAGGCGGTGGGCAGGTCCTCGGCGGTGGCGCTGGACCGCACCGCGCAGGGGGCCGTCTCGCCGAGCCGGGCGAGCGCGGCGGCGATCTCGGCGGCGACGTCATCGGGGATCTCGAGGCCTTCGACGGCCTCCCGTACCTCCGCGCTGAGCGCGGCGATCGCGGCGCGGTCGCCGGGGCCCGCGCCGTCGAGCCGGTCGAGCAGCGGCCCGATCGCGCCGGCCACGACCCGCTGGTAGGCGTCGGTGGTCACGCAGAAGCCGCCGGGCACGCGTACGCCGCCGGCGCGGGAGAGCTCGGCCAGGTTCGCTCCCTTCCCGCCGGTGCGGGCCGCGTCCGTCGCGCCGGCCTGGTCGAAACCCAGCACATACCGCACGTTTCTTGCTCCCTCGTTCGTCGGGGCGATTGGCAACGCGCAAGTATGGACCACATTCCGGTTCCTCATGAGGCCCGGCGATCTGCTATACAGTGAAAGTGGCGGAGGGCTCGTGGCCCCCGCTTTCTTTGTGCTGTTGAGCGGTGTGCGGCTCCAGCAGGGCGGCGACCTTCGCGACCTCCGGCGCCCGTCGCGCGCAATACCTCCGGTGTCTTCCGCCAGGCCTCGAGCGCGGCCGGCAGGTCCCTCATGTCGCGGTGCGCCTCGCCCGGCGCGCGCGTCGATGAGCCGCCCGGCACGCCCGCGTCGAGGAGCAGCGCGCGGGCGTCCTGGCGGCGGTCGCCGCCGGAACGGGAGCGGCCGCAGGACGGCGGCATCTTCGCGGCCTTCGTCCGGATAATGACCTGTGCGGGCCGATCCTTTACGATGCCCGCAACGCTCGATTACTTGATTACAAACCCCCTGGAAGGCCCGGCATGCGGCTCCCTCACTGGTTCAGCGAGTGGCCCGGCGACGCCGCCGACGAGCCCGACCTGCGCGTCTCCACCCTGGAGCTCTTCTTCGACCTGGTCTTCGTCTTCACCGTCACCCAGCTCACCGCGCTGCTGACGACCGGCATGGAGGAGCCCCGCCCGGGGCATCCCGCGGTGGGCGTCGGTGAGAGCGCGCTGCGGGCGCTGCTGGTCTTCGGCGTGCTGTGGTGGATGTACGCCGGTTACGTCTGGCTGCTCAACGCGGTGCCGCCCGCCCGTCCTGCGCGGCGGATCCTGGTGCTGCTCGGCATGGCCGGTTTCCTGCTCATGGCGCTGGCCATCCCGAGCGCGTTCCACGGCGGCGGGGTGGCGTTCGCCGCCGGCTACCTGCTGCTGATCCTCGTGCACGGCGCGCTCTACGCGCAGGCCACCAGCGCGATCGTGCGCGTGCTGCCGTTCAACCTCGCCGCGGCGGCGCTGGTCGGCGTCGCCGGGTTCCTGGAGACGCCCTGGTCGTACCTGCCGTGGACGGCCGCGCTGCTCCTGCTGTGGGGCAGCCCGTACGTCATCGGCCAGCGCGGGTTCACGCTGCGCGCCGCGCACGTGGTGGAGCGGCACGGGCTGCTGGTCATCGTGGTGCTCGGCGAGTCGATGCTGGCGCTCGGCATCGGCGCCAAGGACCTGCCGGTCGACCTCGGCCTGTGCGCGGCCGGGGTGCTCGCGCTGTGCCTGGCCGCGTGCCTGTGGTGGGCGTACTTCGCGGGCGAGGACGAGCAGGCCGCCGAGCGCACCCTGGCCGCCACCGAGCCGGTACGGCGGACCAGGATGATCCTCGGCGCCTACTTCTACGGCCACATCCCGATGCTGCTCGGCGTGGTGGCGGTGTCGGCCGGGATCAAGAAGGTGATCGGGCATCCCGCCGACCCGCTCAAGCCGTCGGCGGCACTCGTGCTCGCCGCGGGCGTGACCCTGTACCTGGCGGGCGACTACTGGTTCCGCCGGGTGCTGAGGCTGCCGTGGGCGCGGGTCAAGGGCGTGGTCGCGGTCGCCGCCCCGGCCGCCGCCCTGGCCGGACTGTGGGCGGGGCTCGCGGAGCTGGCGGTGCTGTTCGCGCTGCTGGTGGCGATGCTGCTCGCCGAGCGCCGGCGGGCTCCGGCCGCCGGATGAACGCCGGTCCCCGCCGCGGCGCCGCCGTGCCGTAACGGCCGTGCACCCTCGCGAGGCCGTAACGGCCGTGGGCCCCGCGAGGCCCGGCACTCCTGACGGGCCGCGGACGCGGGGAGCCCCCGCCCCGGACGGGTCGCGTCCGGAAGCGGGGGCTCGGTGCGTCCTTTGTCTCGGATCCGATCGCCTAGGTGATCGATCAGGACGGAGGCACGGCCGGCGGCCTGAAGATCTCCCACAGCCGGTAGAGGACCGTCCAGCCCTTCCAGCCCGAGCGCGGCGTCTCCGACGTGTACGGCTTCGACGCCGGGCCCCAGCCGGTGCCCTGGTGCGCGATGGTGTCCGCCTCCCTCGGGGCCGCCCTGGTGAACGACCCGGTGGGGTGCACCCGGCCGAGCTGCTGGTCGATCGAGCGCTTCTGCGCCTCGCTCAGCCCGCGCGGCTGGGAGTTGCTCGCCGGCGTCCGCTGCGCCTTCGGCGGCGTCTGCCGCTGCACGGCCTTGCGGCTGCTCGGCCGGACCGCCGGACGCTGCCGGTGAGTCACCCTGGGCTTGGCCGCCCGCCTGGTCACCGCCCTGCGCGCGGCCGCCGCGCGCCGCCGGGCCGCCGCGGCACGGCGTGCCGCTGCCGCCGCCCGCCGCCGGGCCGCCGCCGCTGCCGCCCGCTGCCGGGCCAGCGCCGCCTTCCGCCTGGCGATGGCGGCCGCCCGCCGCTTGGCCGCCTCGATGGCGCGCTTCCTCGCCTCGGCCGCCGCCCGCTTCCTGGCCGCCTCCGCGGCGCGCCGCCGGGCCGCCTCGAGAGCACGCTTCCTGGCCAGGGCCGCGGCCCTGCGCCGGGCCGCCGCGAGCGCCGCACGCCGCGCCGCCGCCGCTGCCGCACGCCGGGCCGCGGCCTGCAGCGCCTTCTTGATCGCCCACCGCGCGGCCACCCGCGCGGCGATGCCGGCCACGATCCAGACGATCTGCCCGTCGGGGTCGCTCATCGACACCGGGCTGTTGTTGGCGTAGGCGTACCCGTTGAGCTGCTGCGGATCCGCCACGTCGATGATCGGGTCCACCGACAGGAAGCGGCCGTTGGCGGGGTCGTACTCGCGGGCGCCGAGGTGCACCAGCCCGGTGGTGGCGTCCTTGGTGCCGCCGACGAAGCCGCGTTCACCCGGCCACCATGGTGGCGGTGTCCCGCGATCCTCGCCGAACGGGGTCTGCCTGCGGATGGCCGGCTCACCGGTGCCGGCGTTCACCATCGCCTGCGCCGTGCCCTGGTGGTCGTTGCCGATGAAGTAGACCTGGTCATCCGGCGTGCGGACCGCGATGGCCTCGTTGCCGATCGTGTAGTACCGGGTCTGCTCCACGGTGTCCTTGGCGTAGTCGAACCGCAGCTCCATGTCGTCGATGTAGAGGGTGGCGTCGGTCGGCGTCTTGCGCAGCAGCCGGTCGCCGTCGGCGTCGTAGATGAACGACGTCGTCTTGCCGCCCTCGGTCACCGACTCCAGGTTGCCCTCGGCGTCCCAGACCAGGGTCTGGTCGGCGTTGCCGACCTTGCGCCTGATCGTGTTGCCCGCCTCGTCATAGGCGAACACGTCGGAGCCTGCGCTCTGCAGCGCGTGCGGCTGCTTCTCGCCCGCCTTCGGGTAGGTGAAGGCGCGGACCTTGTCGGAGGTGCCGCCCCAGCCGTGCTTGACCTCCTTCGTACGGTTGCCGGTGACGTCGTACTCGTAGCTGACCGCGTACGGCGCCACGCCGCCGATCTTGCCGTCCTGCGGCGCGCCGCTCGCGCAGTCGTCGGTGGCCGTCCACGCGGCGGTGAGCCGGCGCAGATGGTCGTGGGTGAAGCACTGCGTGTCCTGGTCGGCCCGGTCGGCGATCTTGGTGATGTTGCCGACCGCGTCGTAGGAGTAGACCAGGTCGAGGTCGCTCTTGGACGCCTCGGCCCGGTCCAGCCGCATGCCGGTGAGCCTGCGGGTGCCCTCGTCGTAGGTGTAGGTCAGCCAGGTCTTCTTGCCGCCCTGGCCCAGCTCGTACTGCAGGGTCTCGCCCAGCTTGCTGTAGCGGGCCGCGGTCACGTACGCCGACAGGCCCGTGACCTTGACCGGCTGGTTGAGGTCGTCATAGGTGTAGACGACCTGCTCCGCCTCCAGGCCGCCGCCGGCGGGGAAGCTGATCGACTGCACCTGGTCGTCGAGCGTGTAGCGGGTGTTGAGCTGGTAGGAGCCGGCCAGCCTGCCCTCCCGTTCCGGGATGGTGATGGTCTGGCGCAGCGTGCGGTAGTCGGCGTCGATCGCGTTGATCTCGGCCTTGTACGCCTGCCCGTCCACGTACCGGATGGAGGCGTGCATGTGCCCCTTGGCGAGCCCGTCGTACTTCCACTCCGCGAGGAGCGTGCCGTTCTCCGAGCCCTCGCGCATCTGGGTCTTGCGGCCCAGCGCGTCGTAGCCGTACCAGAGGGTCCTGCCGCGGGCGTCGGTGGTGGTGACGACCTCGTCGGCGTCGTTGTACGTGGTGGTCGTGACGCCCTTGTCGGGGTCCTCGGTCTTGATCTGGCGGCCGCGCATGTCGTAGTGGTACCGCCAGACGTTGCCCGCCGGGTCGGTCACCGACGCGAGCCGGCCGGCGCGGTCGTAGGTGTACTTGGTGGAGTCGTACTCCCCGGTCGGCGTGGAGCCCTTGTACTGGCGCAGCTCGATGAGCCGGTCGTGGGCGTCGCCGATCCTGGTCGTGGCGGTGTCGCCGGGCAGCGGGGTGATGTGGATCCTGTCGCCCTCGTCCTTGATCGAGACGCGGTACCTCTCCACGCCCTTGACCTTGAAGACCTCGGCGTTCGCCTCGCCCGCGCCGTCGTAGAGCTTGACGACCTGGGAGGGCACGGCGGTGTCCGCCACGCCGAGCAGCTCGGTCGAGGGGCTGCCGGTGGCGAAGTAGCCGGTGTTGGCCTTGGACTCCTCGCCCTGCGAGTTGTAGAAGGTGTCGGTGATCGTGCGGCCCTCGCGCAGCGA
Organism: Nonomuraea sp. NPDC049309; assembly: GCF_043196965.1. Classification (NCBI taxonomy): domain Bacteria; kingdom Bacillati; phylum Actinomycetota; class Actinomycetes; order Streptosporangiales; family Streptosporangiaceae; genus Nonomuraea; species Nonomuraea sp. NPDC049309. Next base: position 118,119 of record NZ_JBICSH010000005.1, read on the forward strand.
CGGGTCGGACGCCGTCTCGTCGACGGGCGCGGGTTCCTGGGTCTGGCGCTCGCGCATCAGGCCGTCGAACAGCTCGTGGCTGGTGGTGTAGGTGCCGTCGGCGTTGAGCGTCTTGGTGGTGATGACGCTCGGGCCGTCGTTGCGCACCAGGTAGGAGTACTCGGTGCTGGGCGACTGGCCCGCGGCCCTGCTGCGGTCAGGCTGCCAGACCTTGATCAGCCGGCCGAGCGCGTCGTACTCCGTGTCCACGCGCCGCCCGGCCGCGTCGATCTCCGCGATCGGCTCGCCCCAGGCCGGCTGGAGCAGCGTGCGCTCGGTGTGACCGAGCTGGTTGGTCTCGGTCGTCTCCGTCGGCAGCGCGCCCGTCGCCGGGCTGTAGGTGGTGACCGACTTGGTGCCGACCGGGTCGGTCTCGGTCAGCTCGCGGCCGTACACGTCGTACGTGCGGGTGCTGCCGGTCATCGTCTCACCGTCGGGCGAGACGAGCTCCTGCACGGCCGTCACGTCACCCTTGGTCGGGGCCTGGCCGTTCGACTGACCGTCGTACTGGATCCTCTCGTCGGAGACGATCTCGTCGGCGGACAGCTTGGCCGGCCCGGTCTCGCAGGGGGCCGCCACCTTCTGCACCCTGCTCGGGAAGTCGAGCATCCAGCTCGTGTCGTTGCGGGCGTAGGTGTAGCGGATGCACTGGTCGTCCTCGCCGGTGGCGAGGTCGCCCTTCTCCTCGACCTGCAGCAGCAGGCCGTTGGTGTCGTACGTGCGGTCCTCGCCGGTACGCCGCCACTTACCGCCCGCGATCGCGGTGCGGGTGACCATCGAGCTCGGCTGCACCATGTGCGCGGTCTTGGTGACGCCTCCCTGCGTGGACTCGGCGGTCTTGGCCGACCAGGCGTCCTGGACGGTCGCGGTCAGCACCGCGCCGCCGTCGCCGTCGTACAGGATCTCCTCACGCTCGAACCCGGCGAGCTGGTCGAGGTCGTCCTTCTTGCCGCCCTCGGAGTCCTCCACCTGGACGCTGCGCTTGGAGCCGTCGGCCAGGCGGTCGCCGTGCATGCCGCGGAAGTAGCGGAACTCCGTCAGCGTGCGCTTGCCGTCCTGGCCGTCGCCCCGGCGGACGCGGACCCGGCCGAAGCCGCGGAAGTCGGCCCACGTGCGGTGCTCGGGCTTGACCAGGATGTTGTCGGCGTAGTGCCAGGCGGCGCCGTCGAGGTACTCGTAGTCGGTGACCACGTCCGGCGAGCCGCCCACCCGGTCCACCTCGATGGTCTGGGTGACCACGTACTTGTGGAACCAGTCGGTGACCTCCGGCTCGTCCGGCGGCGCCCAGCGCTGCGGGAAGCAGCGCCTGGTGTTCTTGTCGGCCGCGGCGGGCACGTCGCCCGGCTCGCAGTCGGCCGCCGAGTAATTGATGCGCAGCTCACCTCCGTACTCGTTGTCGATGGCCTGCACCCGCCACTTGACCAGCGGGGCGCGGCCCTCGTTCGAGTCCACCCTGTTGGGCAGCTGCACGCCGGTGAACGTCACCGGCGGCAGCGTGATCGTGCCGCCCACGTGCCCGGTCTGCTGGAGGGAGGCCAGCCACAGCGCCGGGCTCATGCCGTCGCCCGTTGCGGGGAAGCTGTGCGTCAGCGTCCAGGAGTCCACCGCGGTGAACTGGCCCGAGGCGTCGCGCACCTGGGTGGTGACCTTGGCGAGCCGCTTGCGGGTGAAGAACGTCGGCGCCAGCCGGTCGGTGCACTTGGCGCCGCTGTCGCAGATCTGGTCGAACGGCACGTCCGGCCAGTGGCTCGCGGTGTCCTTCTTGAGCTGGTCGGGCGCGCAGGTGATCGAGCCGCTGGGCAGGCAGCGCTCGGCCACGTCGAACACCACGCGAGCGGCGGGCTGCTTGGTGAACAGCTCGCTGCTCAGGTAGCCGTAGTCGATGCGGGTGAGGTAGGCGGCGCGCACGTACTGGGTGCCCTGCTCGGGCTTCATGTTGCGGCCGTAGTGGTTGGTCTCGCGCTCGTACCAGTACGTGGTGGCGTTGCCGTGCGGGTCCACCTCGAAGTCGAGGTTCCAGCGGTAGGCCTGCTGGCACCAGGCGTTGGCCGGGGTGCTGCTGTGGCAGGGCTCTCCGCTGTTGTTGCCGAACACGGGCACGGTCTGCACGGACTTGGTCTCCGGCTTGCCGCTGCTCCAGCCGGGCAGCCGGTTCATGCCGAAGGTGTACTGCATGCCGTCCGGCGTGGTGACGCGCCAGTACTCACCGTTGTCGTCGCCGTTGGTGGCGCCGGTGAGCAGCTCGATCCTGGTGCCGTCGTCGCGCTTGGGGCGCCACTGCTTGGTGGTGGCGTCCTTGATCAGCTCGACCGACGAGTTGCCGAGCGACATCGTGGCGTTGTCCTGGTCCCAGCACAGGTCGCCGGTCTTCTTGCCGTCGAGCATGCAGGCCTTGTAGCGGCGCTCGATGAACCCGCTGGGGTTCAGCTCGAAGCCCTCGCCGACCCAGGACGTCTGGTTGTTGGTGGAGACGGTACGGCCGTCCACGCTCTGCGAGGAGTAGCCGAGCGTGATCTCCGGCTCCTCTCCGCCGAGCGCAGGCGGCACGCGCATGTCGTAGGTCCAGCTGAAGTCGCCCGACTGGGTGCCGACGCTCCAGTCGGATGCGGGCGACAGCGACGTGGCGGAGTGGTCGCCGGACGGGCCCGACGGCGCGGCGGTCAGCGCGTACAGGCCGCCGGTCTCGACCTCGGCGGTGACCGTGCCGGCGGTGGCGTTGTTGTCGCTCTTGACCGGCTCCGGCGGGGCGCAGTTCGCCGCGCCGGTGAGCGCGCACTCTTCCAGCTTCACCAGGCGCAGGCGGGAGCCGTAGTCGCCGCCGAAGGCGTAGCGGAAACCGGAGTAGTCGACCTCGACGCGGGTCTTCTCCGCCGCCTTGGCGGTCGCGGCGCCCTGTCCCGGCGTGATGCGCATGGCCAGGCCGAGCAGGTCGGTGTCGAGCAGCTCGACGGTGATGGGGGTGGCGTCCTTCGCGCCGCTCTCCCCGGCCTTGGCCGACTTGCCGGACTTGTCGGCGCTCGGTGCCAGCCGGACCGGGAAGTCCGACGCGACCGTCTTGGCGGCGGCGCCGCCCAGCTCTGCCTTCTGCGGCTTGGGCCAGCTGACGGCGGGCGCGGCCTTCCACGCCTGTTCGGCGGCGGGGTCGGGAAGCGGCGACTTGACCGGGACCTTGGTGCCGGTCACCGGCTTCTCCCGCTGGACGGCGGGGGCCGAACGGCGTTCGGCCTGGGCGGGCATGGCGAAGACCATGTCCACCATCAGGACCACGGAGAGGAAAGAGGCCAATCTGCGGGGCCAGCGCGAGGGCGGCTTGTCCTCCGCCGTCGCGAACCGGTTCCAGGACCGATCCGGGGTGTCGGTGCCGTCGGTGCCATCCGGTGGCCTCTGGCGCAGGCCGTTCCATCGGGAGTCGGGCAGGTCTAACTCGTCCGGCAGATCCATGAGGGCTCTCCAGTGCTTCGGGACGCCGACCGGGCGGGGGTGCGGCGCCCGGCGCGCCGTGCGTACGAGACCCTCGCGGGGTCTCGCTTACGGGGGTGAGGAGACGATCACGACGGTGATCGCATCGTCACCTGCGGCAAGCCGGAGGTCCAGACTTCTGCTCGTTCTGCTCACAATTTTTTCCAGCCACACTGCCACCACTGAAAATTTTCGCCCGCCGCACCGGCGCAACGTCCCCGCACAGCCCGCTCAGCGCGATGGAACGGCCCCTGGCCTGCGCAACCCGCCGCCCAGCGATAGGGCCCCACCCACCCGCACAGACCTTCCCGGGCGGCGGCCAGAGCCGGCCCGCCGGCCCGCACACGGCGAAGGGGCGACCCAAAGGCACTTGCGCCGCCATGGCTATTCAGCATTACTATGTACCAGTACCTAACGTTGCTGAGTAGCTGATGAAGGGCGTCCATGGGCAGGCAGCTGACGGAGATGCTGAAGGGCACGCTGGAGGGGATCGTGCTCGCGATCCTGTCCGGCCGCCCCGCGTACGGCTACGAGATCACCGCGTGGCTGCGCGACCAGGGCTTCTCCGAGATCGCCGAGGGCACCGTCTACGCGCTGCTCGTGCGCATCGAGCAGCGCGGATTCGTCGACGTGGAGAAGGTCCCGTCGGAGAAGGGTCCGCCCCGCAAGGTGTACACGCTCAACGCGCAGGGCCGCGAAGCCCTCGACGAGTTCTGGAGGACCTGGAGCTTCCTCGCCGAACGCCTCGACCAGCTCCGCGAAGGAGGCCACCTGTCATGACCACGGAAGGCGAGCCCAGGAAGGGCCTGCGGCACTACGTGGAAGTGCTCACCGGATCGTTGGAGCACAAGAAGCGCTACCGCGCCTACAAAGCGCGGGTCGAACGGCTCCCCGCGAGCCACCGCACGGCCGTCGAAGCGCTGCAGCGGTACATGATCTACTTCGGCCCCGGCACGGGCGAGAGCCTGCTGACGATGCTGGAGGACCTCGCCGACCTCTTCGAGCAGAGCGCGGCGAGCGGGACGCCGGTCCGCGAGATCGTCGGGGACGACCCGGTCGAGTTCGCCGAGACGTTCCTGCGCAACTACCCCGAAGGCCAGTGGCTGAGCCGCGAGCGCAAGCGGCTGGCCGACGCCATCGACCGCGTCGCCGACGAGCGGCCGTGACCCGGCAGACGTGACCCGACAGAACGGACACGACATGACCACCCGGCAGGGGCCCGCCATCAGCGTGCGCGGGCTGGAGAAGTCGTACAAGAACCTGCACGTGCTGCGCGGCGTGGACTTCGAGGTGGCGCGCGGCAGCGTCTTCGCGCTACTCGGCTCGAACGGAGCCGGCAAGACCACGACCGTGCGCATCCTGTCCACGCTGCTCAAGCCGGACGCCGGCAGCGCCGCCGTCAACGGCTTCGACGTCGTCACCCAGGCCAACGATGTGCGGGCGTCCATCAGCCTCACCGGCCAGTTCGCGGCCGTGGACGAGATGCTCACCGGCCGGGAGAACCTCGTGATGGTCGCCAGGCTGCGCCACCTGAAGCGGCCCGGCGAGGTGGCCGACGACCTGCTCGCCAGGTTCTCGCTCACCGACGCCGGCGGGCGCAGGGTGGCGGCCTACTCCGGTGGCATGCGCCGCCGCCTCGACATCGCGATGAGCCTGATCGGCGACCCGCCGGTCATCTTCCTCGACGAGCCCACCACCGGGCTCGACCCCCAGGCGCGCATCGAGGTGTGGCGGGCGGTCAGGGAGCTCGCCGGCCGCGGCACCACGATCCTGCTCACCACGCAGTACCTGGACGAGGCCGAGCAGCTCGCCGACCGCATCGCCATCCTCCACCAGGGCCGGATCATCGTGAACGGCACGCTCGACGAGCTCCGGCGGCTCCTGCCGCCCACGGAGGTCGAGTACGTCGAGAAGCAGCCGGCCCTCGAAGACATCTTCCTCGCCCTCGTCGGCACCGGCTCCAAGGAGGCCCCATGACCCGGCACTTCCTCGGTGACACCACCGTGATGCTGGGCCGCTCGCTGCGGCACATCGCGCGCAGCCCCGACACGATCATCACCACGACGCTCATGCCGATCGCCATGATGCTGCTGTTCGTGTACGTCTTCGGCGGCGCGATCGACACCGGGCCCGTCGCGTACGTGGACTACCTGCTGCCCGGCATCCTGCTCATCACGGTCGCCTCCGGCATCGCCTACACGGCGTTCCGGCTGTTCCTCGACATGCAGAGCGGGATCTTCGAGCGGTTCCAGTCGATGCCGGTCGCCCGGTCGTCGGTGCTGTGGGCCCACGTGCTGACCTCGCTCGTCGCGAACCTGATCTCGCTGGCGGTGGTCGTGCTGGTCGCCGTGCTGATGGGCTTCCGCTCATCGGCGGGCGTGCCCGCCTGGCTCGCCGTGGCGGGGCTGCTCGTGCTGTTCACGCTCGCGCTCACCTGGCTCGCGGTCATCCCCGGGCTCACGGCCAGGAGCGCCGACGGCGCGAGCGCGTTCTCCTATCCGCTCATCTTCCTGCCGTTCGTCAGCTCGGCCTTCGTGCCCACCGCGACGATGCCGGGCCCGGTACGCGCCTTCGCCGAGAACCAGCCGGTGACGGCGATCGTCAACGCCATCCGCGACCTGCTGGCCGGGCACCCGGCGGGTGCCGAGGTGTGGACCGCCCTCGGCTGGTGCGCGGGCCTGCTCGTCGCGACGTACGCCCTGGCCATGGTCACCTACCACCGCAAGATCGCCTGACGGTCAGGACCGCGGCGCGGCATCCCGAGCGCTGTCGCCTCACCACCGGCTCTCGTTGGAGAAGGCGGGCGCGGACAGGGGGTGTGTGCGCACGAAGCGCGGGCACGGGCACGGGCGTACGAAAGCCGCGCGAACGCGAACGCGAGCGCGCAAGCCGCGCGAGCGTGAGAGAACCCGCGCGGGCCTGGTGTGGAACGGCTGGTGCGAAATGGGGCGCGGGCGCCGCTGCGGGGCGCCCGCGCGCTTTCCCGGCGGGAAGGTGTCCGGCCAGGGCGGAGTCCGGCGGGCGCCTGGCCGGTCAAGGGGGAGGTGCCGGGAAGGAGCCGGCGCGGCCGGCCGTGGAGGGGTGGGCCGGCCAGCCGCGCCTTTCGAGGAGAGCGCAGGGTGCGCAGGCTCACGCGTCCGCGTCCCGATGTCCGGCGGGGCGCGGCGGCGCGGGCCCGGCACGCCGTCACGGTGGGTTCGCCAGGGTCCCCTTTCCGCGAGGTCCTCGATGGCGTGCGCCAGCCTAGGAACATCCGCCACATCAGCACCACAAATCCGCTATACGCGCGGTCACGCCGTGATGCCGACGGCGCCGCCAGCCCCGACGTACACCACAGCCGACCGCTCGGGGAGAAGCGGCGAGGGCGGGGCGGTCACGCCGGGGTGCGCGGCGCGCAGCTCCCCGAGCAGCCGGTGGACGGCATCCGGCGCGGCCCCACCGCGCGCGCCTGCGTGACCGTCCCGGTTAGCGTCGTGGAACAGCCCCCTGTCCGGGATGCGCGCGCGTACCTAAGGAGACCTGTTGAAGATCACCGACGTCGAAGTGCTCGTCACCAGCCCGGGACGCAACTTCGTGACGATCCGCATCCGCACCGACGAAGGCGTGTACGGGCTCGGCGACGCCACGCTCAACGGCCGCGAGCTCGCCGTCGCCTCCTACCTGCGCGACCACGTCGCCCCTTGCCTGATCGGCCGCAACCCGTTCCAGATCGAGGACATCTGGCAGTACCTGTACCGCGGCGCGTACTGGCGGCGCGGCCCCGTCACGATGACCGCGATCGGCGCGGTGGACATGGCGCTGTGGGACATCAAGGGCAAGGCGCTCAACGTCCCCGTGTACGAGCTGCTCGGCGGCGCCTGCCGCACCGGCGTCATGGTGTACGGCCACGCCAACGGCCAGAGCGTCGGCGAGGCGGTGGAGGCGGTCGGCCGCTACCTCGACATGGGGTACAAGGCCGTGCGCGTGCAGGCCGGCGTGCCGGGGCTGGCGGCCACGTACGGCGTGGGCAGGGGCGACCTGTTCTACGAGCCCGCCGGTGAGGGCCTGCCCGCCGAGGACGTCTGGAGCACGGAGAAGTACCTGGCCACCGTGCCCGAGCTGTTCGCCAGGGTGCGCGAGGAGTACGGCAGGGACGTGCACCTGCTGCACGACGCGCACCACCGGCTCACCCCGATCGAGGCGGGCCGGCTCGGGCGTGAGCTGGAGCCGTACTCGCTGTTCTGGCTGGAGGACGCGGTGCCGGCCGAGCAGCAGGAGGCGTTCAGGATCGTGCGGCAGCACACCACCACGCCACTGGCCGTCGGCGAGATCTTCACCACCGTCCACGACGCGACCCTGCTGCTGCGCGAGAACCTCATCGACTACCTGCGCATGACCGTCGTGCACGGCGGCGGCATCACCCATCTGCGCACGGCGGCGGCGTACGCGGCGGTGCACCAGGTACGGACCGGCTGCCACGGCGCCACGGACCTGTCGCCCGTCACCATGGCCGCGGCGCTGCACTTCGACCTGTCGATCCCGAACTTCGGCATCCAGGAGTACATGCGGCACACGCCGGAGACCGACGAGGTGTTCCCGCACGCCTACACGTTCTCCGACGGCTACCTGCACCCCGGCGACGCGCCCGGCCTGGGCGTGGACTACCGGGACGACCTGGCCGAGCGGTATCCGTACAAGCGGGCGTACCTGCCGGTCAGCCGCCTGGAGGACGGCACGATGTTCAACTGGTAGAACGGGATTGCGGCGGCCGGGCCGCTCCTTTAGCGTCGATCCGAAATTCGCGCGCCTACCCGCGAGGGATCACCGATGACGCTTTCTCCCCGCCCCGCCGTCGAACCGCTGCTCGCCGGTGACGAGCTGGAGCTGCCGGTCGAGGCGGGCGAGCGGTGGTGGGGCGGCTCGGTGGACGACGGGCTGTCGATGCCGTACGGCAGGCGGCCCTTCGCCCGCGATCTCGCCGGGCCGCGCGAGCCGGCGGGGCCGTCGAACCAGAGCGCTCCCGTGCTGCTGTCCACCCGCGGGCGGGTGGTGTGGTCGGAGCGGCCGTTCGCGTTCGCGTTCGGCGACGGCGTGCTGCGGCTGTCGGGGCGCGGCATCGAGGTGAGCAGGGCGGGCGGCACGTTGCGCGAGGCGTTCCTGTCGGCGTCCCGGCGCTTCTTCCCGCCGTCCGGGCGGGCGCCCGCCCGGCGGCTGTTCTCCGGGCCGCAGTACAGCACGTGGATCGAGCACCCGTACACGCCGACCCAGGAGGGCGTGCTGCGCTTCGCCCGCGACCTGCTGGAGGCCGGTCTGCCGCCGGGCGCGGTGCTGATCGACGACCTGTGGGCGGAGGACTACGGCACCTGGCGCTTCGACCGCGCCCGCTTCCCCGACCCGGCCGCGATGGTCGCGCGGCTGCACGAGTGGGGCTGCTCGGTGATGCTCTGGGTGGTGCCGTTCGTCAGCCCGGACTCGGCCGCGTTCCGCGAGCTGGAAGGGCGCGGGCTGCTGCTGCGGGACGCCTCCGGCGAGACCGCGATCCGGCGGTGGTGGAACGGCTTCAGCGCCACCCTCGACCTCACCCACCCCGGCGCCGTCGAGTGGATCACCTCCCGGCTCGACGCGCTCGTCGAGGAGATCGGGGTGGACGGGTTCAAGTTCGACGCCGGCGACGTCCGCGACTACCGGGCCGACGACCGCACCGCCCGCCCGGCCGAGCCGGTCGATCTGTGCGAGGCGTGGGCGCGGGTGGGGCTGCGGTATCCGTACAACGAGTTCCGCGCCTGCTGGCGGATGGGCGGCCGGCCGCTCGTCCAGCGGCTGCAGGACAAGCCGGCGCTGTGGGGTCCCGACGGGATCGGGTCACTGATCCCGGAGATGCTCGCCCAAGGGCTGATCGGGCACGCGTTCGTCTGCCCCGACATGATCGGCGGCGGCGAGATCGGGTCGGTGTCCGCGCAGGAGGCCACCGACCAGGAGTTCTTCGTCCGGTACGCCCAGGTCGCCGCGCTCGCCCCCATCATGCAGTTCTCGGTGCTGCCCACCCGCGTGCTCGGCGAGAAGCACCTGGCCGCCGTCCGCGAGGCGCTGGCCGTCCGGGAGGCGCTGCTCCCCCGCATCCTCGGCCTGGTGGACCACGCCGCCGCCACCGGCGAGCCGATCGTGCGGCCGATGGCGTACCACGCGCCGGGGCTCGACGACGTGACCGACCAGTTCTTCCTCGGCCCGGATCTCGTCGTGGCGCCGGTGCTCGCGCAGGGCGCCGTCGAGCGGGAGGTCGCGCTGCCGGAGGGCCGCTGGCGCGCCGACGACGGCACGGTAGCCGAGGGGCCCGCCCGCATCACCGTCGCCTGCGGCCTGACCCGCCTCCCCCGCTTCGAACGCCTCCCCGCCGCCTGACCGTTCCGGCCGGCGATCCGCGTACGGGGCCTTGCGCGGCGCGGTCAGGTCCCGGCCGCCTGCGCAACGGCACGGAAGCCGTGTCCGCGGCCGGACCGCAGGTGAGGGCGGTCAGGTGGCCGGGTCGTCAGGCTCGTCGAGGAGGCGGAGGTCGGCGGGGCCGATGGTGGCGCTGACCAGCAGGGCGGTAATGAGGTTGTGGTTGAGCGCGTTGCCCAGCGGCGGCGGGATCTCCTCCTCCAGCAGGCCCGGCACCTTCTTGCTCAGCCGCTTGCGCGTCTGGGTGACGATGTGGGCCGCGCGCTTGGCGGTCCACTGCTCGCCGGGGCGCAGCCGGCTCAGCTCGTCGGCGACCTGCGACCAGGTGAGCGGCTGCGGCCACGGCTCGGGCCGCAGGTAACGCTGGCCGAGGCAGACCAGGACCAGCCGCTCGACCTCGCTGAGCGCCCAGCCGTTCGGCTCGCGGGTCTCGGCCTCCAGGCGGGCGTGCGTCTCCGCGCCCGCGCCCCTTGCCGGGGCGGCTCTGACGATCCGCACTTCGAGCAGGTGCTCCTGCTCGGGGGCGACGATGAACAGCGGCGTGTACGCGGCCGTCAGCGGTGTCCTGTGCCCGGTGAGCACCAGGCGGCCGCCCGGCAGGCGGATCGGCAGGTTGCCGAGGTTGCACAGCACCCACTGCCCGCCCTCGCGGACGATGGAGCCGTGGCGGCGGCTGACGTACGGGTCGTCGGGGCCCACGCAGACGTGCACGTCCGGCTCAGAACGGCCGAACACCACCTCGAACCCCGCATCGGGCGCGACCCTGATCCCGCCGCGGCCGCCGCGGACGTACAGGGTGCCGGGCACGTCGGGCGGCAACCCGGCGATGTCGTCTCCCTGGGACGTCGGCAGCAGGTGCACCTTGCTGCGCGGCCGACGTTCGGTGCGCGCCATACCGTGATCTTTTCCGTCCCCGCGGCATGAAGTCAACGTCAATCCTGGCCGGCCGGTACGGAAGGCGCTCATCACCTCTCCGGTACCGGGAATGCGATCATTTTTCGTCACAGTCTGTTGGAGAGCGGATACATCGTGCAAGATGGACTTCGCACGGCCGCACCTCTCCGTGGGAGGGGACGCAGCCGTGCGCTCGGGAAGGGTCCCGGGCCATCGGCGTTACGGTCGGGAGGCATCGGGACGGACGGCCGCCGGGGAATGGAGTGAACGCGGTGGAGGTGCCCACGTGGCTGCGCCCGGCCACGACCACGGACCTCTACCGCGACAACGCTTTCAGGATCAGCGGCCTGCCGGTGACGGCGACCTCGCGCGAGGTGCGGCGGCGGGCGACCCAGGTGCGGGCGGCCGAGTCACTAGGGGCAGGGCGGGCCGGACCTCCCGCGGCGCCCGAGGCGCGGTGGCTGCCGCTCAAGCCCGCACCCGATCACGACGCCGTCCGCGAGGCGCTGCGGCGGCTTGAGGACCCGGTGCGGCGGGTCGTGGACGAGTTCTTCTGGTTCTGGCCGCTGGCGGAGACCGACGGGATCGGGCTGGACAGGGCCAAGCAGACGTGGAAGCGGCTGGCCGAGCAGGACCCGGAGGCCGGCGCGGAGGACTCGGCCGCGCGGAGCATCGCCCTGCACAATCTCGCCGTCGCCGGCCATGCGAAGGCGGTGGAGGCGGAGTCCCACCAGAGCATCACGGTCCGCCACGCGTTATGGCGGCAGGCCTACCGGCAGTGGCGCATGGTGCTGGACGACGAGGGCTGCTGGCGGTGGCTGGACGAGCGCATCCGCGCGCTCGACGATCCCCGGTTACGCGCGGTGTCCAGCGGCGCATTCCGCGAGGCGCTGCCGGCCGCGCTGGTGGAGGCCCACGCCGGCGTCGCGGTGCAGGACGCGCGGCGCTGGGGAGGCGAGAAGGCGGCGAGCGGCCACGTGTCGCTGATGCGCGACTTCGCGGCGGACGAGGAGCTGCTCGACGCCGTACTGCGCCGGGCCACCGCGCCGACGGTCGCCGCCCTCAGGCACCGCGCCGAGACGGCCGCCGATCCCCGCGACGAGCCGGCGGTACTGGAGCGGGCCGCCGCGTCACTGCTGACCGGCTCGGAGCCCGACCTGAGGGTGCTGCGTGCCGTGCTCGGCAAGGCGCATCCCGTGTGGTGCGGCGCGGCCGACGCGCTGGCGACCGCGGTCAGCGGCTGCGCGGTGGCCTGCGCCAACGGCCTGGTGCTCGATGGGCAGGACGCCTCCGGCATGCTCGCCAAGGCCGCGGCGCATCTGCGGGCGGCGCGCCGGCTCGCGGCCGGCAGGCACGTGCGCGCCATGATCGCGGACAACCTCGTCACCCTGCTGGGCAACGATCTCCTGCTCGCCTGCGACAAGGCGCTGAAACGGGTGAACGCGGCGCCTGAGAGCGGCCATGCGGAGGCGGTCCGGCTGCTCAAAACCACCGAGGACCGCCTGCGCGAGGTGCGCGTGTTACGGCCTGACGGCGCCGAGACGGAGCAGCTTCACGACAGCGTCGCCCTCACCGCATGCCGCCTGCTCAACGACTACTTCGACGCGACCCAGAACATGGAGCAGACCCTCCAGGGTTACCGCAAGGCACTGGCGGTCGTGGCCAGCAGTGAAGGCCAGGCCGTGATCATGGAGAACATCACCACGCTCTCCCGTGCGCTGGAACTCCTGGGCGACCGCGCGCGACCCGCACAGCAGATCCCCGCCCTCACGCCCCCGCCGTGGTCCGCAACGCCCCCGCAGCGCCCCGCACCCCGGCAGCCGGACGAACCGCGCCAGGGGTGGGGCTCGCTCGTCGGTTGGTGGGTCGGCACGATAGCGCTGGGGATCTTGGCTGCGGTGTATTGGAAAAACGAGATGTATGTGCTCGCCGTGATCTTCGGCATTGGTGCCTTCCTAGCGGCCATCTGGCCATAAGAGTGAAAGCGATGGTGACACGATGCCGTCCAGGCCGCTCTGGACCGGGGGCGAGGTTCCCGGGACAGGCTCCCGCAGCGCTCCCGTCACGATGGAGGCAGTCTCGCTGGCCGAGCTCGCCACGGCCGTCTGGCGGCTGCGCAACAAGATCGAGTCCACCCCGGGCCTGCCCGCTGCCGTGCACCGGCACCTGCAGGCCGTCGTGGACGCCCTGTCCGAGTGCGGGGTCACGACGCGCTCGTACGAGGGCACCGTGTTCGACCCGGGGCTGCGATTGCGGGTGCTGGCGTACCAGCCGATGGCCGGCCTGGAGCGCGACGAGGTGGTGGAGACCGTACGGCCCGCGGTGCACCTGCACGGAGTCCCCATCACGCTGGGCGAGGTCATCGTCGGGGTGCCTCAGGAGGACGAGCCGGGCTGCCCCGCCGGGAAGGGGAGCGAGGAAGGGTGAGCAGGAGCACCATAGACGTCGGCATCGACCTCGGTACGACCAACAGCGCGGTCGCCCTGCTGCGCGGCGTGCAGACCGAGGTGATCAAGAACAACGACGGCGACGACACGACGCCGTCGGCGATCTGGATCGACCGCCGCGACCGGCTCTTCGTGGGCCGGGCGGCCAAGGAGCGCAGCGAGCGGGACCCGGAGAACACCTGCGTCGAGTTCAAGCTCCGTATGGGCCACGCGGGCCAGGACAAGCACTTCCCCGCGTCGGGCCGCACGATGTCGCCCGAGCAGATGTCGGCTGAGGTGCTGTCGTCGCTGCGCGCCGACGTCACCGCCCGGCTGGAGGAGGAGGTCCGCGCGGCCGTCATCACGGTGCCCGCCGCGTTCGACCTGAGCGCGTGCGAGGCCACGCGCCGCGCGGCCGCCCTGGCGGGGTTCGAGCACACCCGGCTGATCCAGGAGCCGGCCGCCGCCGCGCACGCCTACGGCTTCCAGGCCACCGAGGAGAACGCGACGTGGCTGGTGTACGACTTCGGCGGCGGCACGTTCGACGCCGCCGTTATCCGGCTGCGCGACGGGGAGTTCTCGGTCATCGGGCACTGCGGCGACAACTACCTGGGCGGCAAGCTCCTCGACTGGCGCATCGTCGAGGACCTGCTGATACCGGCGGCCGAGCGGCAGATCCGGCAGCTCGCAGGCCTGGCGCGGGGCAATCCGCGCTGGCGCGCCGCCGTCGCCACGCTGAAGCAGGCGGCGGAGCTGGCGAAGATCCGGCTGTCCAGGTCGGCGACGGCCGACGTGTTCGTCGAGCTCGCCGACGACACGGGCCGCAGGTTCGAGTTCGACTATGAGCTGAGCCGCGCGGACGTGGAGCGACTAGCCGAACCCCTCGTCACAAGGTCGGTGAACCTGTGCCGGACGGCACTCGGCGAGCTGGGCGCCGAGCGGGACGACATCGAAAAGGTGATCATGGTGGGCGGCCAGACCGCCATGCCCTACCTGCGTGAACGCCTCGCCGACCCGCGCCAGGGGCTGGGCATCCCGCTGGACTTCGGCCAGGACCCGATGACCGTCGTGGCGCGCGGGGCCGCGATCTTCGCCGGCGGCCAGCCGCTCCCCGACGACTGGACGGCGGCCGCGCCGGAGCCCGGCGTCTACACGCTGCGCTGCGAGTATCCGCGGATCAGCCCGGATGTGGACCCTGTGGTGATCGGCAGGGTGACCGGGCCCGACGGCGCGCCCGCCGCCGGAATGTCCGTCGAGATCGTCAACGACCGGTCGGACCCGCCGTGGCGCAGCGGGCGGATCGCGCTCTCCGGCCGCGGCGAGTTCAGCAGCGTCCTGCGGGCCGAGCCGGGCCGGCTGAACACGTTCACGGTCCTGCTGAGCGACGCCAGGGGGACGCGCCGCGACCTCACACCGGACCAGCTCACCTACACCGTCGGCGCGGTGGAGACCGAGCCCATGCTCACCCACGCCATCGGCGTCGGCCTCGCCGACAACCAGGTGCGCGAGCTGGTCGAGCGCGGCGCGCGCCTGCCGGTGCGGCGCTCCGCCCCGCTGCGGACCACCGTCACCGTGCAGAAGGGCGACAGCGGCGGCCTCATCCGCATCCCCGTGCTGGAGGGCGAGCGGCCCAGGGCCGACCGCAACCGGATCATCGGCCGCATCGAGGTGACCGCCGACCAGGTGGCGCGGACCGTCCCCGCCGGCAGCGAGGTGCGGCTGACGATCGACATCGACGCCTCGCGCCTGGTGAAGGTCAGCGCGTTCGTCCCGCTGCTGGACGAGGTGTTCGAGACCACCGTCAACCTGCTCAGCGAGCCCGCGTCCGACCACGCCGAGCTGGTGCTGACCGCCGACGCGGAGAAGGCGCGGCACGCGGCGCTGCGCGAACGCTGCCGCTCGGCGGGCAACACGGTGGCCGCCCTGCTGCTGGAGCGGGTGGACGACGAGGGTCTGCTGGACGAGCTCGACCGTGCCGTCCAGGCCGCCCGGCACAGCCCCGAGGAGACGGGCCACGCCGCCAAGGCCCTGCTCGACCTGCGGCTCGCCCTTGACGCCGTCGAGGACGAGCTGGCCTGGCCCGAGCTGGTGCGCGCGGCCGAGTCCATGATGACCGAGGTGCGCGACCTGGTCGCCGCACACGGCAGCCCGTCGGACCGCGACGACCTGCCGCTGCTCGAACGGGAGATCGCCGCGGCCATCGAGTCGCGCGACGCCGACCTGCTGCGCCAGCGCACCGACCAGCTCCGCGACCACGCCCTGCGGGTGCTGGACCGCGCCGGAGTGCTGCAGCCGCTGGTGTTCCAGGACCTGGCGCGGCTGCGGGGCCGGATGCGTCACAAGGCCACGGCGGACCGCCTCATCCGTGACGGCGAACGCGCCCTGGACGCCGGCGAGCGGGAACGGCTGCGCGCCATCAACATCGAGCTGCAGTCCCTGCTCCCCGAGCCTCCGCCGCCGCCGAGCCTGAGCACCGTCCGGGCCACCTGACCCGGCCCCGCGCCACCGGCTACGGCCGCCCGCGCCCGCCTGACCGGCCCCGTTCCCTGGCCCGGCTGCGCGCCTGCGTGACCGGCCCCGCGCGCTTCCCCCTGCGCGGCGGGCGCCCGGAGCCGGCCGGGCGCCCCCTCTCCCCTGCTCTGGTCAGACCGCGACGGGTTCGCGGCGGGCGGCGTAGCGGGAGGGCGGCCGGGGCAGGCCGTAGTGGGCGCGCAGGGTGTGGGTGTCGTATTCGTGACGGAAGAGCCCGCGCGCCCGCAGCTCCGGCACGACGTGGTCCACGAACACCTCCAAGCCGCTGGGCAGCAGCGGCGGCATGATGTTGAAGCCGTCCGCGGCGCCGTTGAAGAACCACTCCTGGAGCTGGTCGGCGATCTGCTCGGGCGTGCCGGTGACCACGCGGTGCCCGCGCCCGCCCGCGAGGCGCGACAGCAGCTGCCTGACGGTGAGGCGTTCGCGCCTTGCCAGCTCGACGACGAGCTTGCGGCGGCTCTGCGCGCCCTCGGTCTCGATGGGCACGTCGGGCAGCGGGCCGTCCAGGTGCTCCTCGGTCAGCTCGATACCGGTCAGGTAGGACAGCTGCGCCAGCCCGTACGCGGGGATGATGAGCTCGTCGAGCTCCCGCTCCAGGGCGCGTGCCTCCTCCTCGGTCGAGCCGATGATCGGTGAGATACCGGGCAGGACGAGCAGGTCGTCGTGGTGCCGCCCGTAGTCGGCCAGACGGCGCTTGAGGTCGGAGTAGAACTCCTGGCCGTCCTGCAGGGTCTGCTGCGCGGTGAAGACGGCCTCGGCGTGGCGGGCGGCGAACTCCTTGCCGTCCTCCGACGAGCCGGCCTGGACGAGCAGCGGGCGGCCCTGCGGGGTGCGCGAGGTGTTCAGCGGGCCCTTGACGGAGAAGTGCTCGCCGACGTGGTCGATGGCGTGGATCTTGCCGGTGTCGGCGTACAGGCCGGCCGCCCGGTCGGCGCGGATCGCGTCGTCCTCCCAGCTGTCCCAGAGCTTGGTGACGACGTCGAGGAACTCGGCGGCCCGCGCGTAGCGGGCGGCGTGCGCGGGGCGCTCGATGCCGAAGTTGGCGGCCTCGGCCTCGCTCGCCGAGGTGACGATGTTCCAGCCGGCCCGGCCGCCGCTGATGTGGTCGAGGGAGGCGAACTTGCGCGCCACGTGGAAGGGCTCGTTGTACGTGGTCGAGACGGTGGCGATGAGCCCGATGTGCTCGGTGACGGTGGCCAGGGCCGTCAGCAGGGTGAGCGGTTCGAGGCCGCCGAGGGCGTTGTGGCGTACCTTGCCGCGCAGCGCGAGCCCGTCGGCGAGGAACACCGAGTCCAGCGTGCCACGCTCGGCGATCTTCGCCAGCTCCTGGTAGTGGCGGACGTCGGTGATCCTGCCCGGTTCGCTGCGGGGGTGGCGCCAGGCCGCCTCGTGGTGGCCGACGCCCATGAGGAAGGCGTTGAGGTGCAGTTTTCTCGTCACGTGGTCCTCCAGGTGGAAAGCGGCGCTCGGCGGTGGTCAGGCGGCGGGCGCGCCGATGCCCGGGTGCCCGGGGAAAAGAGGGGTGTCCTCCCCCGTGCCCGCCCCCGAGGCGGGCACGGGGCGAGGAGGATCCGTGATCAGCGACACTGCGCGCTGGAGACGTGGCCGTGGTCCACGTGCGGGCGCCGGGTCAGGAGAAGGCCCTGGCTCATGCACTCGAAGGTACGATCACGCTCTCCCAAAGTCAATATTTCCTACAGGCTATACATGAAATACTGCTCGACGGTATCGGGCGGGGCGAGTACGGGGCATCAGCGGCCTCGGCGGCCTCCGCCCGGGGACCGGGGCGGCAGAACCATCAGTGGCGAGGCGGACTCCGGCCGGGACCGAGGTGGCGGATCCATCAGTGGCGGGGAGCCTCCGCCCGGGACCGAGGGGGCGGAATCCATCCTTGGCGGGGTGGCCTCCTGCCCGGGGGCCAAGGTGGGCGGAACCCATCAGTGGCAGGGCGCCTCCAGCGCGCACGCCGGGCAGCATCGGCGCGCGCCTGCGGGGAGGTCTGGCGCGCGCGTCAGGTGAGAACGACGCAGCCGCGATCCTCCAGCTCGGCCAGCAGGGAGGGGTCGGGGTCGCAGGGGTTCCAGCGCAGGTCCAGCTTCTCCAGGGCGGGCATGCGGGCGATCCAGCCGGGCAGCCGGGTGATGCGGTTGCTCCGCAGGTCCACCTGGCGCAGCAGCGGCAGCCCGGCGATCGGCTCCGGCACCTCCGCGAGCCGGTTGTCGCGCAGTTCCAGGTGGCGCAGCTCGCGCAGGCCGGCCACCGCGGGCGGCAGGTGCTCGATGCGGTTGCCGCGCAGCCACAGCTCGCGCAGCCGGGAGAGCCGCCCGATGCCGGCGGGCAGCGCGGCCAGCCGGTTGTGCTGGGCCCGCAACTCGGTGAGCGCGGCCATGTCGCCGATGGACTCCGGCAGGGCGGTCAGCTCGTTCTCCCCCACGTTGAGGTAGCGCACCCTGGCCAGCCGTCCCAGCGCGTCCGGCAGCTCGCGCAGGCGGTTGCCGTGCAGGTAGAGGCAGCCGCTCAGGCCGGCCAGCCCGCCCAGCTCGTCGGGCAGATAGGTCAGCTCGTTGTGTCCCAGGTCCAGGGTGACCAGCCGGCGCAGCCGTCCGATCTCGGGCGGGAGCTCCGTGAGCCCGGTCTCGGCGAGGATCAGCACCTCCAGCCCCGTACGCTCCCAGACCTCGCCGGGCACCCGGCCGAGGGGCTGTCGCCACAGATCGAGCACGTCGCGCATGCGGTCCTTTCTCGAACGCGGCGTACGAGAAGCATCCCGTCGAGCGCCTGGACCACATCGTCCTGCCCACGGACCACGCGCTGTCGGATCAGCGGGTGACGCCGGCCCGTACGCTGCTCGGCTTCCTCGCGCGCCACCTCTGACGCTCTGACGATTGCCGCGGCCGGACCGGCCTGCGCGGACTACCGCGCACCTGAGGGCGGGTCCCCGGGGTGGTCGCTGGTGCGGGCGACGGCCACCCCGGGGAGCTTCTATCAGGCGGTGTTCGATCAGGCCGTGTTCGATCAGGCGGCGTTCGATCAGGCGGCGTTCGATCAGGCGGCGGCCTCCTCGCGGCGTACGTGCGAGCAGCTCGCGCAGGCCGTACGGTCAGGAGCCTGCAGCAACTGGTCGAAGGGGATGAAGATGCCGCAGCACTCGCAGATGCCGTAGAGCCCGCGGTCCATGCGGTCCAGGGCGTCGCTGATGCGGCGGGCGGCGGCGTGGTCGAGCACGGGGTCGGTGGCGGCGAGCCGCTCGTCGAGCAGCTCGCGCAGCTCCTCGAGCCGGTTCAGGTGCTCGGTGTAGTGCTGCAGGTGGGTGTGGACTGATCTGTCGTCGGCCATGACGCTGATCTGCTCCTCGCTGTACGCGAAAAGGGATGACGGCGCGTCCGCGTCGGATGCGGGGGTCTCCAGCGCTGCGCTGGAGTGATGGTGATCGTGAAGACGGAGGTGGCGTCAGATCAGAGGCGGGCTGCGCGAGCCCATCGTGCGGTGTGCGACCTGCTGGGGATCGCCGGTCAGGTCCGCGTCGGGGCGCGGGCCGGGCAGCAGCGCGAGGTGGGCGGCCTCGTCGTGCGTGCCGCGCACGGGCGGCCACAACGTCAGCGCGGGGTGTTCGCGGACGCCGGCGGCCTGCGGTGGCAGGCTGGCCAAGCCGTCGTCGCCGGCGTGTTCGTCGCCGGTCGAGCTCGGGGCCAGGGCGGAACGGGTCACCAGGTCGGGGCCGTTCCAGCCCGAGGGCGCACCGGCCATCAGGCCGGCCGCGAGCAGGGACAGCAGGAGCAGGCCCATCACGCCGCAGAGCGCGAGGGAGCCTCGTGGTGTCGTGGTGCCCCACGGTCCCGCCATAAGCCCGACCATAGCCCAGACCGTACGAA
Source organism: Nonomuraea sp. NPDC049309 (assembly GCF_043196965.1). Classification (NCBI taxonomy): domain Bacteria; kingdom Bacillati; phylum Actinomycetota; class Actinomycetes; order Streptosporangiales; family Streptosporangiaceae; genus Nonomuraea; species Nonomuraea sp. NPDC049309. Next base: position 137,758 of record NZ_JBICSH010000005.1, read on the forward strand.
AAAGGGCATCCCTCCACGGAACTGAGTACGGTCCGATTTCGGCGCACCCGCCTTCGCCGATCTTGTCCGCGGCGCGGTTTCCCCGTGGACAGCGCGGGTTTCGCGCGAGCCTGCCCCATCCGGCGGCCGGGTCAGATTTTGCAGATCGTGAACGTCAGCGTCCTCGACGCCTTGGCGTGGGTGAGCAGGCGGAAGACGACCGTGTGCCGCCCGGCGGAGAACGCGCTGAACGGACTGCGCCGCAGCACGTCGGAGCCGTTGGTGAGGTATCCGGTCAGCCAGCCCTCGTCCTCGCCGTCCACGATCCAGCGGTAGCCGTACGGGATCTGCTTGCCCGCCGGCCCGGCCAGCGTGGCGACCGGGAACGTGCTGGGGCTGTAGCAGCCGCCCATCTTCACGCCGTCGAGCGTCACCGACACCAGCCGGACGGTGCCGCCGGATGAGGTGCCGGTCTTCGTGGCCTTCGGGGCGGAGGTCTTCGGCGCGGCAGCGGTGGTCTTCGGCGTGGCCGGGCGCGGCGTGGAGCGGGTGGTCCGTGACGGGGTCTGCTCGGGGGTCTGCTCGGGGGTGCCGCTGCGGCGGGGCGTGGTCCGTTCGGCGGGTGAGGCGCTCGTCCCGGGGCTGCCGGTCGCCGAGGCGCTCTGCCCCGTCCGTTCAGAGGCGGGCGACGGTACGGGGGGCGCGGCCGCGCCGCTCCTGCCCGGCGGCAGGAACGCGACCGCGCCCGCCACCAGAGCTCCGGCCACCACCACCGCACCGGCGCCCATCAGCACCGCCGTCCCCTTGCCGCGCCTGCGCGGCGCCCCCGACGGCGACGACATGGCGGGCCCGGTGGGCGGCACCTGGGAGATCGGGGGTGCCGGGGGCATCGGCGGGGCCGGGCGGGAGCCGAGCAGCCAGAGCAGCACGTCCTGCATGCTCGGCCGGGCGGCGGGGTTCTTGGCCAGGCAGGCGAGCAGGATCGGGCGCAGCGGGGCGGGCACGTCGCCGAGGTACGGCTCGTCGTGCAGGATGCGGCGGATCACCGCGGGCAGCGAGTCGTTGCCGAACGGCGGCGTCCCCGTCGCGGCGAACACCATCACCCCGGCCCACGCGAACACGTCGGTGGCCGGGCCGACGGGCTCGCCCGCGAGCTGCTCGGGAGCCATGTACGCGGGCGTGCCGACGATGCTGCTGGTCACGGTGAGCGAGTGCCCGGGGGCGCGGGCGATGCCGAAGTCGATGACGCGCGGCCCGTCGCGGCCCAGCAGCACGTTGGCGGGCTTGAAGTCGCGGTGCACGACCCCGGCCCGGTGGATCGCGGCCAGCGCCGTCGCCGTCGCGACCGCCAGGCGCTGCAGGTCGGCCCCGGTGTGCCGGCCCGCCTGGCTGAGCGGCGGCCCGTCGACGTACTCGGTGACGATGTACGGCCGTCCGCCCATCGACGCGTCGAGCACCTGCGCGATGCAGAACGGCTCCACCTGCCGGGCCGTCTCGACCTCCTTGGCGAAGCGGTGGTCGCCGGCGTAGCCGTCCTGGAGCACCTTGACGGCCACCCGCTGCCCGCCCGGGTCCTCCCCCAGGTACACCACGCCCTGGCCGCCCTCGCCGAGCCTGCCCAGCAGCCGGTACGGGCCGATGGCGGCCGGGTCCTCGGGCCGCAGCGCGCCCATCACCCGTCCTCGTCGGAGCAGATGCGGAAGGTGAGCGCCTTGGAGACCTTCTGGGGCGAGGTCAGGCGGAGCACGACCTGGTGGGTTCCCTCCGCCTCGACCAGGGGGCCGGTGACCTGCCGGGTGTGGACGCTGGAGATGCCGTCGCTGTAACGGCGGACGACCTTGCCGTCGAGAAGCCATTCGTACGAGAAGTGGGTGTACAGCTTGCTGCCCTCGACCAGGCCGAAGACGTTGACACTGCCGAACAGGCAGCCTGGGGTGTCGGCGTGGGTGTTGCCGGAGGCCCACACCCTGGCGATGCGGAGGGTGCCGCCGCCCGACGCCGGGGCCGTCGTGGCGGGCTTCGCCGGAGGTTTCGCGGTGCGGGTCGCGGCGGTGCGGGTGGGCTGCGTGCGCGTCGGCGTCGGCGCCGGAGGTCCGGTCGTAGGCCGCGCCGTCGGCGAGGTGGTCCGCCGCCGGCGCGGGCTCGGGGAGGAGGTGCGGGTCCGTTTCGGGGGCTCGCCGGCGCCGGCGGTCGGGGGCGCGGGGGTCGTGGTCGAGGCGAGGGCCTGCGCGGCGGGCGGCTGCCGGTCGGCCCAGACGTTCCGGACACCCCAGGTGACGCCGCCCGCGACCACCAGCGTCACGGCGCTGGCGGCGCCCGCGACCAGCCACATCCGCCGGGCGGCGGAGGGCACGGCGGCGCCGGGGGCCGATGACGTGTGCACGGCGGGGCCACCGAACCGGTGGGGGCCACCGCCGAGCAGGCGGAGCAGCACGTCCTGCATGGTCGGGCGGCGCGCGGGGTCCTTGGCCAGGCAGTGCAGGACGATCGTGCGCAGCGGCTCGGCCAGGTCGCCGAGGCGCGGCTCGTTGTGCAGGATGCGGTTGATCACGGCGGGCAGCGTGTCCTCGCCGAACGGCGGGCTGCCGGTGGCCGCGAACACCATCACCGAGCCCCATGCGAACACGTCCGTGGCGGGCCCGACCGGCGCTCCCGCGAGCTGCTCGGGCGCCATGTACGCGGGCGTCCCCATGACGCCGCTGACCCCGGACGGCCCGGCCGCCGCCGAACGGGCGATGCCGAAGTCGATGACGCGCGGCCCGCCGGGGCCGAGCAGCACGTTGGCGGGCTTGAAGTCGCGGTGCACGATGCCGGCCTGGTGGATGGCGGCCAGCGCGGTGGCGGTGGCGACCGCGAGCCGTTGCAGGTCGGCGCCGTGGTGGCGGCCGGCCTGCTGGAGCGAGGGCCCTTCGACGTACTCGGTGACGATGTACGGCCGCTCGCCGAAGGAGGCGTCGAGCACCTGCGCGATGCAGAACGGCTCGACCCGCCGCGCCGCCTCGACCTCCCGGGCGAACCGCTCCCCGCCGCTCCCGTCGCGGAACACCTTGATCGCGACCGGTGCGGAGCCGGGAAGCCGCCCCAAGTAGACGACGCCCTGCCCGCCCGAGCCCAGCCGGCCGAGCAGCCGGTAGGGCCCCACGGCGGGCGGATCTTCCTCCCAGAGCGGTTCGGCCTGCGGCATGAAGTCCCCCGTGTCACTACTTTGATCTTCAGCACCTTAGCCGGAAGGTCGTGAGCATCACGAAAAGTCACAGAAATTCACCGGCCGCTAACGTCGCATAGCCGGCATCACGCCGCCATGCCCCGGCCGGCCCAGGGTCAGGACGCCGGCCGCCTCGGCGTCCCGTACGCGTCGTGCGGCGTGTCGGCGTACGCCCACTGGTGGTCGCGGGCATGCCGGCAGGCCGCCTCCACGTCCCCCGTGCGCATGACCTCCAGCAGCTCGCGGTGCTCGTCGGCGACCCGCTCCAGCGCGGGCCTGGTGACCATGAGGGCGATGGCGGTGCGGGCCTCGATCTGCAGCGCCTCCCAGGCACGGGTGAGCAGGCCGTTGCCGCCCGCCTGGACGACGTGGCGGTGGAAGCGGGCGCTGGCCAGGCCGATGCCGGCGACGTCGGAGGCGCGGGCGCAGGCGTCCATGTCGGCCACCGCCTCCTCGAGCCGGTCGAGCGGCAGCGACCCGGCGAGCATGGCGAGCCGGGTCGCGGTCTCCTCCAGCGCCGCCCGCATGATGTACGCCTCGCGGATCGTCTGCTCGGCGAAGGGCAGCACCCGGCTGCCGTGCCGGGGCCGGCTCTCGATGAGCCCGAGGCCTTCGAGCTGGCGCAGCGCCTCGCGCACGGGGGCCTGGCTGGTGCCGTACTCGGCGGCGATCCTCGTCTCGATCAGCCGCTCCCCCTCGCCCAGCTCGCCGGTGACGATCCGCCGCAGGAGGCCGTCGCGGATCTGCCGGCTCAGGGTGGGCCGGGCGGAGCGCGGCGCTCTCGACGAGTGGACCGGGGGTTCCGCCACCAGACCTCCCTCGAAAACTCCCTCTTGACTCTTAAATCCTCTCATCTAGCTTCAAATTATCGATATCGATAATTGGAGCGCAGATGCTGATATCGATCGAGATGCCGGACAGCGCGGACGCGGCCAGGACTCACCTCCGGGACGGAGCCCTCCCCCTGGGCGGTGGCACCCACCTGATGCCCCGGCTGAACGACGCGGCCGGCACCGACGTACGGCTGGTCAGCCTGCGCAAGGCCGGGCTGCGCGGCATCGACGTCCACGACGGCCGGGTGGTGATCGGCGCGGCCACCACGCTCGCCGACGTCGAGGACGACCCCCGGCTCCCCTACCTCTCCCCCTGCGTGCGCTCGATCGCCTCCCCGCCGGTGCGCAACCTCGCCACGGTGGCGGGCAACCTCTTCGTGCCGCAGCCGTACGGCGACCTCGCGGCGGCGCTGCTCGCCCTGGACGCCGAGGTGGACGTGCTCGGCGCGGACGGCGTCCGCGCCGAGCCCCTGGAGCGGATCGCCGCGGACGGCCTGCCCGCGGGCGAGCTGGTGACGCGCATCCGGTTCACCGCCCCTGAGCAGGGGACGTTCCGCTTCCACAAGGCGGCCAGGCGGCGGCTCAACTCGGGCTCCATCGTCACGATCGCGGCACGGATCGCGGCCGAGGACGGCGTGGTGGCCGATGTGCGGCTGGCCGTCGGCGGCATGGCGCGCCGCCTGGTACGGGCCGCCGGCGCCGAGCGGGTGCTGCTCGGCGCGCCGCTCACCCCCGAGGTCATCGCCCGTGCGGCCGGAGCGGACGCCTTCGAGCCGTTCGACGACGCGTACGCCTCCGCGTGGTACCGCGCCAGGGTCTACCCCGTCCACCTGCGTCGCGCCCTGCTCGGGGCCTGAAAGGGGATCGCATGCCGGCACGGATCGTCACGCTCACGCTGAACGGTGCGGAGCGGGAGCTGATCGCCCGCCCTTCGATGACGTTGCTGACCGCCCTGCGCGAGACGTTCGGGCTGATGGGCGCCAAGCGCGGCTGCGCCCAGGGAGGCTGTGGCAGCTGCACGGTCCTGCTGGACGGCCGGCCCGTGGTGTCGTGCCTGGTCCCCGTGGTGACGGTGGACGGCTCGTCGGTGGAGACGATCGAGGGCCAGGCGGACGGCGAGCGGCTCAGCGACGTGCAGCAGGCCTTCGTGGACGGGTTCGCCACGCAGTGCGGCTTCTGCACCCCCGGGATGATCATGTCGGCCACGGCGCTGCTCGATCGCAACCCGGAGCCGACCCGGCAGGACGTCGTGGAGGCGATCTGCGGGAACGTCTGCCGCTGCACCGGCTACGAGCCGATCATCAACGCCGTGCTCGACGCGGCACAACGCCGCCGCAAGGCGACGTCCGAGCGCGCGCCCGCGGGGGCCGAGCGATGAGCCCGCGCCTCACCCCGATCGACACCGCGTACTTCGCCCGGGAGCGGGGCGAGGGCGGCTTCTCCGTCATCGGCTCCCCCGTCCAGCGCTCCGACGCCCGCTCCCACGTCACCGGCCGCACGGCGTTCTTCGAGGACATGACGCCGCCGGGCCTGGTCCACGTCAAGATCCACCGCTCCACCCGGCACCACGCCCTCATCGACAGCGTGGACGTCTCCGGCGCGCTGCGGGTGCCGGGCGTGCTGCGCGTCATCACGTACAAGGACGTGCCGAACAACTGGTACGTCGTGCTCCGCCTCATCGGGGTGGGGCCCGACGACGAGCCGGTGCTGGCCGAGGACCGGGTGCTCTACCGGGGCGAGCCGATCGTCGCCGTGGTCGGCGAGACCGAGGAGGCCGCCCGCGAGGGCGCCGCCCGGGTCAAGGTCGAGTACACGGACCTGCCCGCCGTGCTCGACGTGGAGGAGGCGCTGGCCGAGGGCGCGCCGATCATCAAGCAGGCCGGCACCAACCACTTCGTCTACGAGGGGCACCACTGCCGCAGGGTGCGCTTCGGCGACGTGGAGCGGGCCTTCGCCGAGGCCGACCGCATCATCGAGGGCCGCTACGACTCCTCCCCCATCGAGCACGCCCCGGTCGAGCCGACCGGCTGCATCGTCGTGCCGCAGGGCGACGGGCGGCTGCGCATCCACAGCGACACGCAGGCGGCGTTCTTCACGCTCGACAACACCGCGCTCATCCTCGGCGTCCCGCCCACGGACCTGCGGGTGGTCGGCGGCACGGTGGGCGGCGGCTTCGGCGGGAAGGTGGACGTGATCGTGGAGCCGCTGGCCTGCCTGGCGGCCATGCTGACCGGCCGGCCCGCCAAGTACGTCTACAGCCGCGCCGAGGAGATGCAGGTGTCGTCCACGCGGGCGGCCGAGCGCATCTACATCAAGGACGGCGTGATGAACGACGGCCGCATCATCGCCCGCCAGGTCACCCTGTACGTGGACGCGGGCGCGTACTCGCGGCACAGCCCGTACGGGGTGACGAAGGCGGCGGCGCACATGCCGGGCCCGTACACGATCCCGAACGTGCACGTGGACTGCTACTGCGTCTACACGAACCGGACGCCGTCCAGCGCCATGCGCGGCTTCGGCGTGACGATCGGCGACTTCGCGCTGGAGTCGCACATGGACCGCGTGGCCAGGGAGCTGGGCATGGACCCGCTGCGGCTGCGGCTGCTCAACGCCTACCGCGACGGCGACATGAAGGCGCACCGCAAGATCGCGTCGGGGACGGCGCTGGTCGAGGTGATCCAGCGCGCCGCCGACCTGGTGGGGCACGAGCTGCCGGACGAGTACCGGGCGATGTCGTCGAGCGAACGGGCGGAGGGCTGAGCGATGGCGTTGCGGCGCGGGCGCGGGTACGCGGCGGTCAACTACCCGACGGGGATGAACCTGGGCGGCGACCCGTCGCAGGCCCTGGTGCACGCCACCACCATGGGCGGGTTCGTGGTGACGCTCTCCTCGGTGGACCTCGGCCAGGGGCTGCGCACGGTCGTCGCGCAGTGCGCGGCCGAGACGCTGGGCGTCCCGATCGAGAACGTCATCGTCGACACCGCCGACACCGACACCGGGCCGCACTGCATGGGGACGTTCGCCAGCCGCGGCACGCACCGCGTCGGCAACGCGGTGATCATGGCGGCGCGCGAGGCCAGGGAGGTCATGCTGCAGGTGGCGGCCGACGAGCTGGAGGTGGACGCGGGTGACCTGGAGACCGACGGCACCGGCCACATCCGGGTGAAGGGCGCGCCGGAGAAGAGGATCCACGTCAGCGAGGTGGCGCTGGCCGCGCACTTCCGCCAGGGCCGCACGATCTCCGGCCGCGGCATGTTCCTGAAGGAGCCGAGCACGGTGGTGCCGGAGACCGGGGAGATGGACCCCGACTCCTGCCAGGCGCACGCGTGCACGGTGGCCGAGGTCGAGGTGGACGACGAGACGGGCGTCATCGAGGTGCTACGGCTGTACAACACCTACGAGGTGGGCAGGGCGCTCAATCCCGCCATCGCGACGCAGCAGGTGGAGGGCGGCGCCTGGATGGGGCTGTCGCACGCGCTGTTCGAGTCGACGGAGCCGTACTATCCGCACTCGCGCGAGCACGGCCCGCTCGACTTCACCGAGTACCTGATGCCGGGCCCCGCCGACCTCCCGGTGCAGACCAGCGTGTTACTCGAGCGCCCTGCGGACAACGGGCCGTTCGGGGCGAAGGGCATCGGCGAGATGACCGCGAACGCGCCGATCCCCGCGATCGCGAACGCCGTGTACGACGCGGTCGGCGTGCGGCTGACGAGCATGCCGTTCACGCCGGAGAAGGTGCTGCGCGGCCTCGACGAGCTGCGGGCCGGCCGTGCGGGCTGAGGAGCCGGCCGACCCGGTGCTCGCCGACTCTGTGCTCGCCGACTCAGTGCCCGGCGACTCAGTGCTCGCCGACCAGGACGAGCTGGGCCGGCGGCTCGGCGCGGAGGGCTACCTGGCGGGCGAGGGCCTGCTGACCGCCGTGCACCTGGCCGGGGTGCTCGGGCTGCCGCTGCTGCTGGAGGGCGAGCCGGGCGTCGGCAAGACCGAGATCGCGAACGTGCTGGCCAGGGTGCTCGGCCGCGAGCTGATCAGGCTGCAGTGCTACGAGGGCCTGGACGCCTCCCAGGCCCTGTACGAGTGGGACCACCCGAAGCAGCTGCTGGCGCTGCGGGCCGCCGAGGTGGAAGGGCGGGGCGTCGGCGCGCTGTACCGGGAGGAGTTCCTGCTGCAGCGGCCGCTGCTGCGCGCCCTGCGGGCCGAGCGCGGCGCGGTGCTGCTGATCGACGAGATCGACCGGGCCGACAGCGAGTTCGAGGCGTTCCTGCTGGAGTTCCTCGGCGACTTCCAGATCACGATCCCCGAGCTGGGCACGGTGCGGGCGGCGAGCAGGCCGTTCGTCGTGCTCACCTCCAACAGGACGCGCGAGCTGCACGACGCGCTCAAACGGCGCTGCCTCTACCACTGGATCCCCTTCCCCGACGCCGAGCGGGAGCGGGCGATCATCCAGGCGCGCGAGCCCGGCCTGGACGAGCGGAGCGCGGCCCGGCTGGTGGCCGCCGTGCACCGCATCCGCGCGCTTGAGCTGCTGAAACGGCCGGGCATCGCCGAGTCGGCGTCGTGGGCGCGCGGCGTGCGCACGCTGGCCGGAGAGGGGGCGAGCTGGCCGGAGGCGATGCGCAGGTCGGCCGGGCTGCTCGTCAAGCACGAGGAGGACCTGGCGCTGGTCGAACGGCACGCGGCGGAGGTGTTCGGTGACTGACCCCGCTCTCGCCGGGCGCGTCGCCGGGCACGTGCACGGCTTCCTGCGCGACCTGCACGAGCAGGGGCTGCGGGTGCCGGTGCCCCGGCGGCTGGTCTTCCTGCGGGCGATCGAGGCCGCGGGCCCGCGCGACCTCACGCACCTGTACTGGATCGGAGCGAGCACGCTCACCGCGTCCCCCGAGGACCTGGAGATCTACACGCCGGTGTTCGAGCGCTGGTTCGGCACGGCGCGGGCGCGGCCCGCACCCTGTGAGGAGTCCCCCGACGACGAGACGCCCGCGCCGCGCGGCGGAGGGGACGACGCTCCCTTCGCGGCGGCGCTCGGCGGCCGGGCGGGCCGCGAGGCAGGGCAGGCCGAGCACGAGCGGCGGCCGGCGTTCGGGCCGGCGAGCGAGGACGAGCGGGCGGTGCTCACGCTGCTGCGGCGCGACCTGCGCCGCGCGGTGCCCGCCGTGCGATCGCGCCGCCGCCGGCCCGCACGGCGCGGCCCGTGGATCGACCTCGGCAGGATCTGCCGCGAATCCTGGCGCACCCACGGCGAGATCGTGACGCTGCGCAGGCGCGACCGGCCCCGGCGGCCGCGCAAGGTGCTGCTGCTCATCGACGTCTCCGGGTCGATGAAGCAGCACAGCGCCGCCTACCTGCGTTTCGCGCACGCCGTGACGGCACGGCTCGAGCGGGCCGAGGTGTTCACGTTCGGCACCCGGCTGACCCGGGTGACCGCGGCGCTGCGGGCGCGGGACGTGGACACGGCCGTCGCCGCTTTGAGCGAGGTCGTCCTGGACGCCGATGGCGGCACCAGGATCGGCGCCTCGCTCCAGGCGTTCCTGGGCAACCCGCGCTACGTCACGATGGCGCGCGGCGCGCTGATCATCGTGCTGTCGGACGGCCTGGAGCGCGGCGACTGCGAACCCATGCGGGCGGCGGTACGCCGGATGTCGCTGCTCGGCCACCGGCTGCTGTGGTGGACGCCGCTGGCCTGCGATCCGGCGTACCGGCCGGTCACGCGCGGCATGTCGGCCGTGCTCGGCCACCTGGACGGGCTGGCGGGCGTTCGTGACCTGCGCACGGCGTACGAGCAGCTCCAGACCCTCGGTAGGAAGTGATCGTCATGTACACGGGCCCCATCGTCGACGCTCACCACCACATCTGGCGCAAGGCGGACCTGCCATGGCTGTCGGGGCCGATGGTGCCGCGCATCTTCGGCCCGTACGAGGCGATCCGCCGCGACTACCTGATCGACGAGTACGTCGCCGAGGCCACCGCCTGCGGCATCACCGCTTCCATCTACGTGCAGACCAACTGGCCGCTCGACCGGGTCGAGGACGAGGTGCGCTGGCTGCGCGAGGTGCACGAGCAGAGCGGCTGGCCGATGGCCGTCGTGGCGGCGGCCGACATGTTCGACGAGGACGCGCCGCAGGTCATGCGGCGGCAGGCCGCGATCACCCCGCTGGTGCGCGGCGTGCGGCAGCAGCTGCACTGGCACGAGCGGCCGGAGTTCCGCTTCGCCGGCGGGCCCGACCGCATGAAGGACCCGGTGTTCAGGAAGAACGTCGGCGCGCTCGCCGATCTCGGCTGGCTGTTCGAGCTGCAGGTCTTCCCCGATCAGATGGCCGACGCCGCCGACCTGGTGGCCGGCTTCCCCGGCGTCACGTTCGTGCTGGTGCACGCCGGAATGCTGATCGGCGAGGAGGAGGCCGAGTCGTGGCGCTCGGGCATGGCCGCGCTGGCCGGGCTGCCGAACGTCGTCGTCAAGCTCACCGGGCAGGGCACGTTCGTGCATCGGGTGGACCCGGAGCTGATCTCCATGGTCACCGACGAGGTGATCGCCCGGTTCGGCGCGGACCGTGCGATGTTCGGCACCAACTTTCCCGTCGAGAAGCTGTGGACCGCCATGCCCCCGCTGGTCGGCGCGTGGAAGGACGCGCTGGCCCACCTCCCGCCCGCCGACCAGGAGGCGGTCTTCGCCGGCACCGCACGCCGGGTGTACGGGCTCACAAGTTGACTCGTATGACACGTATGGAAGGAATCAGCCCGCCATGCCACTGTTCGTCCTGACCTACGGCTACCACGACACCCCGCTGCGCGCCGAGCGCCGCGACGACCACCTCGCCCATCTGAAGACGCTGCACGAGGAGGGCAGCCTCGTCGCCGCCGGGCCGTACACGGACCTGACCGAAGGCATGATCGTGCTGCGCGCGGAGGACGAGAAGGCCGCGCAGGCGCTCGTCGAGCGGGACCCCTACACGCGGCTCGGCGTCACCAAGGACCGGCGGCTGCGCGAGTGGCGCGTGACGGCCGGCGACCTGGCCGCGGACTCCTGAGCGTAGATCCTCTGCGGATGCCGGCCCCCTGACCGCCGGATCCTGGCACCATGGACTCCGCCGCCGTCGCCTCTTGTGCCGGACGGGCGACGGCGGCGGGCTCATCACTTCGGCGTTGTGCGCCGGACGGGCGGCGGCGGGCTCGTCACGTTCTGTGCCGGACGGGCGACCGCGGCGCGCTCGTCACTTCGGGTCGAGCACGAACACCGGAATGCGGCGCTCGGTCTTCACCTGGTAATCGGCGTACGGCGGGAAGGCCGCGACCGCCCGCTCCCACCAGGCGGTCCGCTCCTCGCCGTCGACCTCGCGGGCGACGTACGTGCGGGTCACGGTGCCGTCCTGAAGCCGGACCTCGGGGTGCGCCTTGATGTTGTGGTACCACGTCGGGTGCTCGGGAGCACCGCCCTTGGACGCCACGACCGCGTAACTACCCTCGTGCTCCACCCGCATGACCGGCGTGTAGCGCAGCTTGCCGGTCTTCGCGCCGCGCACGGTCAGCAGCACCACGGGCCGGCCCTGGACCTGCACGCCTTCGGTGGTGCCGGTCTCCAGGATCTTCTTCGTCTGCTCCCGCACCCATTCGGTGGGGCTCAGCTCGACGTTCTGGTCAGCCATGAGAGAGATCAACAACGGGCTCGCCGCCCGCATTCCCGGCCGCCCGGGTCAGGCGGCCACCCAGTCGTGATTCTCGCGTACGAGGGTGAACCCGGCCGAGCGGTAGAGCGCCACCGCCAGCGTGAGCGACTTCGGCGTGACGACGGCGACCGCGCTCGCCCCGCGCTCGGCCAGCGCCGCGCACGCGGCCAGCACCGCCTCGCGGCCGTAACCGTGGCCGCGGTGGTCGGGGTGGGTGCCGACGGGTTCGAGCAGCGCGCACCTGCCCTCGCCCGCGAACCAGCCCGTCACGGCGGCGGCGGGCGCGCCTTCAGGAGTGCGTACGAGCGTCTCCACCGCGAGGTCGCCCGCCGGTGAGCGCTTCATGGCGTGCCAGCGCTCGACCGTGAACGTGGAACCGGGGAAGGCGGAGCGCTGCACGAGCACCCGGTCGGCGGCGGAGCCCGCGTCGACGAACTCGGCGCGGGTGGCGGCCACCGGGCGCGGGGTCCACGACAGGACCGCCCAGGGGTCCTCCAGCTCGCGCCGGAACCCGGGCATCGGCAGGCCGTCCGTACGGCGCTCGTCCGGTGCGAGCAGCTCCTCGGCGTCCGCCGCGATCGCCTCGACGCCGGCGCCCGGCGCGGTCGTCACGCGCAGCGCCTTGCCGTCGAGGAACCCGGCAGCCACCGGCGTGCCATCGGCGGTCCAGAGGTGAACGACCGCGTCGTCGAACCGGAGATACCACCCGATGTCGCCGGGGTGCACGCCGCCCGCGGGAACGTCTTCGGGGGTCCACTCACTCAGCGCGCGCAGCGCCGGGCCGGCCTGATCGGGGGTCAGGCGGTGCCGTACGAGCGAAGTCATGAACGGCAGGCTGACCAGCGCTCTCCGGCCCCCTCAAACGGTTATCGCCCCGCCGTGGCCACCTGGCGTGCACTGTTGGACGCCGGCGCGGCTTCATAAGGCGTTCATGCAGCTCTTAGGAATTTGTCGGCTGTCACCCTCTTTGTTGCAGGAAAGGCAGCATCGTGAAGAACAAGGAGGCGGAGGAGACCGAGCGCTCCGGGCTTCCCCGCCGCCGGCTGGTCACGTACGCGGGCATCGGCGCGACGCTCGCCGCCGCGGCGCCCCTCGCAGGCGGCACCCCGCGCAGGCCGACGACGAGCGCACGTTCGGCCGCGGCGGCAACCAGGGCCGCATGTGGCGGGCCGGCGGTCGTGGCCCGCTTCGGCCCGAACGACTGGCGCCGCCAGGGCCAGGACCGCGTCATCCGCCACACGCTGCGCGACGTCGGCCATGACAGCCACCTGCGGGTGCGCGGCACCGGCACCGACGAGATGGAGCCGCAGGCGGACGGCGAGGAGAGCCCGTGGGAAGACCTGTGGTTCTGCCCGAACCCGGTCTTCATCCGCGTCCGCTGACCGGCCGCGGCCGCGACACCCGCCGAGCCCCTGACGGAGGGGCGTTCTCACCGAGGGGGACGTGTCCGATCCCGGTACGGCCCGTCACGCGCCCCGTCCGCCACCGCCGCCCTGACCGACGGCGACCGGAGGCCGGCTGATCACCCCCGGCCCCCGGTCGCCCTCGCCCCTGCCGCCCACCGCAGCCGCAGCAGAGCCGGGCACCCGCCGCCGCACACGGTGCCCGGCCGCGACACGCCTCCCGCCCCGGCGTCGGCCCTCACCGGAACGCGTCTGCATGGTCTCCACCCGCGGAGATGGGTGCTGGGCCCGATGGTGGCGGCACCAGGCAGCGGCCAAGCTGGTAACCAGACGGACCCGATTCCCGGCGAACGGAACGAACGGTGAGGGGGCGAGGGCATGACGAACGACCGGGCGACCTCCCTCTATCAGGCGTTCACGATGGCGGAGCCGCCGATGTGGCTGCTCGTGGCCCTGCTGCCGCTCGCCGCGCTCGCCGCCCGGACACTGCGCGTGGTCGGGGAGGACGAGCGGCTCGTGGTGCACCGGCTCGGGCGCGCGGCCGGGCTGCGCGGTCCCGGGCTCGTCATCGTGTGGCCGTTCGTGGAGCGCGCGGTACGGGTGTCGCTGCGCCTGACGTACCTGGACCTGTTCGCCAAGGAGCTGGTCACCCGCGACGGCGTGACCGTGCAGGTCAAGGCCACCGCCGTGGCGGCCGTCGACGACCCCGTACGGTACGCGATCGCCGCCGACGGCCCGCTCACCGCCACCACGATCGCCGCCGAGGCGGAGCTGCGCAGGGAGGTCGGCAACCGGGACCTGGCCGACCTTCCCGGCCTGGTCACGCACGCCGGACCCGACCTCGCCGAGCGGGTCAGCCGGGCGGCGCGGCGGTGGGGCGTACGCGTCACCCTGCTCTCCGTCACCGATGTCCGGCTCCCGCTCAGGGGAGAGCTGATCGCCCGCGTCCGGCGAGCGGAGCTCCCGCGCCGCCCCGTCCCCGCCCCCGCGGCAGCAGTGCCCCTCACGGAAGGAGACACCCACCGGTGAACATCACGCACACCCACGTCCCAGGCGATGGCACCGTCCATCACTGCGACACCCGGCGAGGCGACCACCTCGCCGTCATCGTCAGCGCCGGCGGGCAGCGCACGCTCATCCTGTACGACCGGCAGAACCCCGACACCCCGGCGGTCACCCTGGAGCTCGACCAGCTGGAGGCCGACCAGCTCGCCGACCTGCTGCACAGCCGCCCGCTCGCTGACCGGCTGGCCGCGGTCGAACAGCGCCTGGAGGACATCCTGCACGAGGCTCGCCGATAACGCCCCGCACGGCGGTGGCGGACCGCCCCTGAGCGACGGCCCACCGTGGTGGCGGACCGCCCCGGAGCGACGGCCCGCCACCGCCACCCGCGGCCCACCGGGCCACGGCTCTGACGCCGGCCGCCACCCGGCACGGCACACCGGCCGGCGTCCAAGCGCCGGGGTCTGCCGGCCGGCTCAGCAGGTGCTGGCGCCGTCGAAGGCGCGGACGCCTCGGAAGACCTGCGAGGAGATGGTCTTGCCGGGGTCGACGGTCTGGCAGTCGCCGTCCCTCCCGCGTCCCCACAGGAGTTTCAGGCGCAGGCGGGTGTTGCAGTCGTTGCGGGCGTAGCCGGTCTTGGTGAACCGGCCCGTGGTCTGCCAGACGGCGACGCACATCGGGGCGTTGCCCCCGGGCGCGGCGCTCCACGCCGGGGCCGGGGCCGAGGCGAGCAGGCAGGTCAGGGCGGTGAGTCCGGTGGCCGTCGTTGTGGCGGCGAGGTTCATGGGAGTGCTCCATCCAGAAGGTCAGGCGTGCGGTCGGCGGCCCTGCCCGGCGGGTAACCGGCGGGCAGGGCGCCTGTCAAAGTCCGAGCGGGTCAGGCGTCCGTCAAAGGCCCGGCGGGCCGGGCGTCCGTCAAAGGCCGAGCGGGTCAGGCGTCCGTTGAGGCGGCGCCGGGTGGGGTGGCGGCCGAGGTTTTGAGCGCGCTGCCGGCCAGCCACTCCTCCCACGTCTTGGTCCAGGGCGTGGGGCCGTTGCCGAAGCGGAGCTTGCGCGAGGTACCCGTGATCTTGATGATGTCGCCGCGCTGAGTGAAGTTGTAGAACCAGTGGGCGTTGGCGGTGCTGGCGTTGACGCAGCCGTGGCTGACGTTGCGGCGGCCCTGGTCTCCGACCGACCAGGGCGCGGCGTGGAAGAACATGCCGCTGTAGGTGAGCCGGACGTTCCACTTGGTGTGGTGCAGGTACTCGCCCGGGATGCCGATGGTGGCGGAGTCCATGAGGAAGTCCGGCGCCTTCTCCTGGGCGATCATGGTGCCGGACCAGCTCTCGTAGCCGGGCTTGCCCAGGCTGACCGGGATGGTCTTGACGACCTTGCCGTTGCTGCGGACGACCGCCCGGTGCGTCCTGTTGTTGATCGTGGTGATGTGGCGGGGCCCGACGGTGAAGTGCACGGTGCGATCCTTGGTGCCCCAGACGTCGCGTCCGATCCGCAGCCCGGCCATGTGGGCGACCACGGTCACCTTCTCCCCCACCGGCCAGTACTCGCGGGGCCGGTACTGCACCTCCCGGTCGCTCACCCAGCTCCACGCGCCCTCGACCGGCTTGGACATGTGGACCGTGAGCGACCGCTCGACGGCCGCGCGGTCCTTCTGCGCGGTGACCGGCTTCGACAGCAGGACCTGGATGGGCATGCCGACGCCGACCTTCTCGCCGTCGAGCGGCGACATGCCGGTCTCCAGCACGCGCTTGGGCTTCAGCGTGGTGAACGCGGCCCGCTCGGTGACCGTCTTTCCGCCGTCGGGCGCGGCGGCCTGGGCCCGTACGGTGTAGGCGGTCGACGGCGTGAACGGCCAGGCCGGGCGCCACGTCCCGTCGGCGCCCAGGCGTCCGGGCACCTCGCGGCCCTTGGCGTCGGTGACGGACACCGAGGTGATCTTGCCGCCGGTGACCTTGAGGCCGATCCCGGCGTCCGGCGGCACCCGTTTCGCGCCATGGGCCGGCGTGATCGACAGCGTGGGCGGCGGGAGCGGGGCCCGGCGCGGCTGCTCCGGCGGCGGGCCGGAGTCACCGGCCGGTGCGCAGGCGGCGGTGCCGAGCAGCACCGCCGCGCAGGTGCTGATGAGTAGGGTGCCGCCGTTCCGCATCGCCGACGCCTCCGATTCCCCCATATATCCGACTAGGTAGCCCCTTGGCGGGACGGTGAGCGTTATGCCCGTGACTGAGGGTAATCATGCTGACATTCTGTGACCAGTCGGTGATCATCGGTGATGCGAGACTTCGGACCCGTAACCGTGGAACCCGGTCGTCGCGCCCGCCCCGCGCGCAGGGCGGTGACCGGGACGTACTCAGCCGCAAGGCGGGGACGGCGGTGACGACGGCTCAGGCCCCGGTGACGCCATGCACGATCGTCACGCCCAGCCGTACACCTTCTTGATGGCCGCGCCGATCTCGGTCACCAGCCCCGTCTCGTTGCCGTTCGCCAGCACCGCGTACCCGCCGCCCAGCTTCGGAAAGCCCTCGAACAGCGATCTGAAGCCGTAGTTGGAGCCGTCGTGCAGGTACGAGAAGCGGTCGGTGCCGACGCCCGCGAGGAACACGCCGCGCCCCATGGTCGGCTGCGGCCCGGTGGAGAGCATGGTGTGCACCGAGGCCCTGGTCAGCGGGCCGTCGATGGTGCCGGATGCGGTGTAGGCGCGGTTGAGGGAGGAGATGAGGCGGCACAGGTCGAGGACCGTGGTGTAGAGGCCGGCGGCGGCCGACTCGGGGTAGCGGTTGCGCTTGCCGGGGATGACGGCGCCGGCCGAGGTGTGGCCGGCGGCCAGCTCGAAGCCGGGCGACAGGGCGTACGAGCTGGACTTCATGCCGAGCGGCGCGAACACCTCGTCGGCCATGTACGCCGCGAAGGACCGCCCGGTCTCCTGCTCGATCATGCGCTGCAACAGGACGAACCCGGCGCCCGAGTAGTGGTACTCGGCCCCGGGCGCGGTGGTCAGCTCGATCTTCGGCGAGTTGCCCTCACCGTTCATGACCTGCAGCAGCGACGGCACGGTGGCGTTCGGGCCGTACCCGGCGAAGCCGCCGCCGCCCGCGTCGAAACCGGAGCAGACGCCGGCCGGTGAGGTGGAGCCCCGGCCGATGACGCCGGCGCGGTGGGTGAGCAGCCGGTCGATGGTGGGCACGGCGCTGGAGGTGACGCAGGAGCGGCGACCGAGCGTCCAGCCGAGGTGGGGGCGCACGTCCGCGCTGAGGGCGATCTCGCGGGTCTGCAGCAGCCGCAGCACGCCGACCGTGGCGACCGCCTTGCTGATGGAGGCGGCCTGGAACGCGGTCTCGGGGTGCGCCGCCGCGCCGCTGCCGGCCTCCAGCCAGCCGTAACCGGTGGACCAGGCGATCTTGTTGCCGGTGACCACAGCGACCGCCACGCCGGGCGTCTTGTAGGCGTTCATCCGCTGCCAGATGGTGCCGCCGCCCACGGAGTTCTCGACCTTGCGCACCTTGTCGGCGGGCAGGGACGGCAGCGTGCCGCGCGTGCTGAGCGCCCAGCCGCCGGACGGGCTGAAGGCCAGCGCGTGCACCTGCCAGCCGCCGTTGTGGAGGGTGCCCATGCGGGAGTAGCAGGCGTCGGGGATGCTCCGGGCGAAGTAGGTGTCCTGCGCGACGACCACCCAGCCCTTGTCCTTGGGGAAGGCGACGTGCGTGATGCGGCGGCCGCCCTGCGTCAGGTTGCGCATCATCTGGAAGCACTCGTCGTCGATGCCCCGCGCGTAGAAGCCGCCGGAGGCGGCCACGACCCAGCGGTCGCCGCCGGCGGGCGGGAAGGCGACGGACACGACCTGCTGCCCCGCGTCGTAGTACGCCTCGATGCGCTCTCGGCACTCGGCGGGCACGCCGCGCGCCGACACGCCCTTGTCCGTGGTGATCACCCAGCGGTCGCCGCCCTCGGGCGGGAACGCCACGCAGGTGATCTGCCGGCCGGCCTGCACCAGCGAGCCGAGCTCGGTGAAGCACGCGTCGGGGATGCCGCGGGCGAAGTAGCGGCCGTCCCTGGTGACGATCACCCATCCGCCCGACGGTGTGAAGGCCAGGGCCGTGATGCCGTACGGGGCCAGCCCGGCGAGCTTGTCGTGCATCTCCGCCGGCACGCCGCCGTCGTAACCGGGGTAGCTCGCGGCGTAGGCGGGCGCGGCGATGCCCGCACCCGCGGCGGCGCCGGCGAGCGCCAGGAAACGACGGCGGTCCATATCGATCACTCACTCCTCACAGACGGCAATGGGCGGTGATCATAGCGGCACCCCGATCGTCATGCGCGAGTCCGCGAAACCCCTGGAACGGGCCAAAGTTCCGGGCGGGGCGCCGGCGCGGGCCCGTACCAGGAAACAAACGAGGAGGTACGGAGGAGAGCGCCGGAAGGAGACCTGCGATGCGCGGAGCGGTCCTGCACGGACCCGGCGACGTCCGTGTGGAAGAGCGCCGCGACCCGGAGATCGTCGAGCCCACCGACGCGATCATCCGGTTGACCGCGACCTGCATCTGCGGTTCCGACCTGTGGTCCTACCGCGGCCTGGAGGAGACCGCCGAGGCGGCGCCCATGGGCCACGAGTACGTGGGCGTCGTCGAGGAGGTCGGTCCCGAGGTGACCAGGGTCAGGCCGGGCCAGTTCGTGGTCGGCTCGTTCTGGGCGTCGGACAACACCTGCGAGATCTGCCGCGCCGGCTACCAGAGCGGCTGCGTCAACCGCGTCCTGATGGGCTCGATCGGCACGCAGGCGCAGCTCGCGCGCATCCCGCACGCGGACGGCACGCTGGTGGCCACCCCTGGCACCCCCGATCCCGACATCGTGCCGAGCCTGCTCGCCGCCTCCGACGTGCTGGGCACCGGCTGGTTCGGCGCGGTCGCCGCCGCCGTGGAGCCGGGCAAGACCGTGGTGGTCGTCGGTGACGGCGCGGTCGGGCTGTGCGCGGTGCTGGCGGCCGGGCGGCTCGGCGCGGAGCGGATCGTCGCGATGACCCGGCACGCGCCCCGCCAGGAGCTCGCCCGCGCCTTCGGCGCGACCGACATCGTGGCCGAGCGCGGCGACGAGGGCGTGGCCCGGATCATGGAACTGACGAACGGGCTCGGCGCGCACAGCGCCATCGAGGCGGTCGGCACGCAGGAGTCGATGCTGCAGGCGATCCGCTCCACCCGGCCGGGCGGCCACGTCGGCTTCATCGGGTACGCCCACGACGTGGCGCTGCCCGGCGACGAGCTGTTCTTCTCGCTGGTGCACCTGCACGGCGGGCCGGCTCCCGTACGCCAGTACCTGCCGCACCTGATCGACCTCATCTGGAACCGCGAGATCGACCCCGGCCGGGTCTTCGACATGACGCTGCCGCTCGATGAGGCCGCCGAGGGCTACCGGGCGATGAACGAGCGCCGCGCCGTCAAGGTGCTCCTCACGCCCTAGCCTCGACCAGGCCGGGGATGCGGTCCTGCAGGGCGAGCACGGCCGCGGTCTCGGCGGTCGCGCCCGGACGGCTGACGTACCGCAGGATCTTGAAGGTGGCGGTCAGCGTGCTCATGGTGACGTCCACCATGAGGTAGCCGCGGCGGCTCAGGTGCAGCTTCAAGTGCGGGTTTCCGGCCAGCAGCGGATCGGCGGCCGGGTCGATGTCGACGCCGTCGCCGCCGCTGGTGATCGAGGTGACGGCGAGCTCGGCGCCGATCGGGCGCGCCGCCGGGTCGTCGTAGTCGAGCACGATGTCGCCCGCCCAGTGCGCGTGCACGTCCCCGGTCAGCACGGCGACGTTGCGGGCGCCCGCCTGCAACCAGCCCTCGCTGACCCGCAGCCGGGCGGCGGTGTAGCCGTCCCAGGCGTCCTGGCGCACCAGGCGGCCGGGGCCCGGGTCGCGGTCGCGCTGGCCGAAGAAGACCTGCTGGCAGACCAGGTCCCAGCGGGCGCGCGAGCGGTGGAAACCGTCCAGCAGCCACCGCTCCTGGTCCAGGCCGAGCATCGTCCTGCTGGGCCCGTCGGGCTGCGGGCAGTCGTGGAAGCCGGCGCCGCACAGGTGCGGGTCGCGGTGCTGGCGGGTGTCGAGCACGTGCAGGGTGGCCAGGCCGCCCCAGCGCAGGCGGCGGAAAAGCTGCATGGCGGTGCCGCCGGGGCGGGCGGCGGGCCGGAGCGGCATGTGCTCGTAGTAGGCGCGGAACGCCGCCGCGCGGCGCACGGCGGGGATGAGGTTGGTCCAGTTGTTGACCACCTCGTGGTCGTCCATGACGGCCACCCACGGGGCGGCGGCGTGTGCGGCGCGCAGGTCGGGGTCGGTCTTGTAGAGGGCGTGGCGGCGCCGGTAGTCGGTCAGCGTCATGGCCTCGGGGCCGCCGTGGTCGCGGATGTTGCCGCCGGGTCCCAGCAGGTGGTCGCTGCCCTGCTCGTAGATGTAGTCGCCGAGGTTCACCACGAGGTCGGGACGCTCGGCGGCCAGCGCCGCGTACGCGGTGAAGTAGCCGTGCTGGTAGTTGGCGCAGGAGCAGACCGCCATGCGCAGCGGGGTGCCGGTCGTGCCGGGCGCGGGCGCGGTGAGCGCGCGGCCGATGGGCGAGACGTACGGCCCCGCCTTGAAGCGGTACCAGTACGGGCGGCCGGGCCGCAGGCCGGTCACGGTGACGTGCACGCTGTGGACCCATTCGCGTACGGCAAGCTGAGTGCCGCTGCGGACGACGCGCTTGCCCGCCGGGTCGGCGAAGACCTGCCAGTGGACCGGCACCGGCGTGTCCGGCATGCCGCCGTATCCGTCCTCGGCCAGCGGCTCCGGCGCGAGCCTGGTCCACAGCACGAACCCGCCGGGGTCGGGGTCGCCGCTGGCGATGCCGAGCGTGAACGGCTCGCCGAAGCCGGCCGACGGCACCAGGGACGGCAGGCCCCAGGCGAGGCCGGCCGCCAGGAAGGATCTCCTGCTCACCACAGCAAGCATGATCGCCGCGAACGGCATCTATGCGGACGATGACACGCCAGCCGCCAGGCAAAGAACAGATCCGGCTCACCCGGTACGGCGGAGTATGTCGCTGATGTTACAGAGATAACACCGGACCCTCGCTCATCTGACATCCCGGTGTTAACCTGACGGCGCGCCTTACCCCCGGACGCGCGCCCAGGCTGGGCTGCGAGGAAGGTGACCGTCACGCATGCATTCTGTAAACGTTTCCCGCAGGCACCTGTTCACCATCGGCGCAGGTGCGGTCGCGGCCGCCGCCCTCGCGACGGAGCCGGCCGCGGCCGCCGAAGGCCGGTTCCAGCTCACCGCCCCCTCGACCTCGCTGCTATGGAAGAAGCCGCTGCACGACCAGACCGTCATGCAGTCCTTCGCCTTCGACAACCGCAACGGCCACATCTACACGCTGCAAGTGAAGAACGGCAAAGGCTCCAACGCCGCCGGCGACCTCTGCCTCACCAAGCTCAGCCTGTCCGGCTCGATCCTCGGCCACATGTACCTCATGGGCTTCGGCCACGGCGTGCAGTTCGGCGTCGAGCCGTCGGGCTCCAGCGCGTACATGTGGACGGAGACCGACGGCATCAGCGACGACGACAGCTCGCGCGGCACCAGGCTGGCGCGGTTCAAGTTCGTCAACGGGCAGACCCTCACCACGTCGTCGTCCGCGCTCACCAAGCACACGCCGATCTCCGGCGTGCGCAATACCACCTGCACGATCGACCCGTCCACCGACCGGCTGGTGATGCGCTACCACGACGGCAGCATCTTCCATTACGCGGCCTACAACCTGGCGGACGTCAAGGCGGGCAGGTACGACCCGATCTTCCACATCCCCCAGCCGTCCGGGCTCGGCACCTTCCAGGGGTACGCCGCGTACGGCAACTTCGTCTACTTCCTGACCGGCAATGCCTACAGCAGCGACAACCCCCCGCCCGGCAACAGCTTCATCACCTGCCTCGACCTGCGCACCGGCGAGCAGGTGCAGCGGGCCCGCACCGAGGCCGGCCGGTCGCTCGACTTCCGCGAGCCCGAAGGCATGGGCATCCAGATCGCGAACGGGCAGCCGCGGCTGTGCCTGGGCCTCGCATCGGGCGAGTCGGGAGCCCGGCTGGCCAGCATCTTCTACAAGAGCGAGATGATCTGACCTCGCGCGCCGGTGGGGCGCGTGGACCTGCCCAGGCGGGTGCACGCTCTCGCCCCGGCGCGCCCGGCTCTCGCCCCACCGCGCCCGGCTCTCGCCCCACCGCGCCCGGCTCTCGCCCCACCGCGCCCGGCTCTCGCCCCCGGTGCGTCCGGCTCTCACCCGCCGGACGCGACCGGTTCCCACTCAGCGGGCCCGCGCTCTGCCCCGGTGCGACCGGCGCTCACTCGGCGGGCCCGCGCTCGCACCCGGTGCTACCGGCGCTCAGTGCGGCGGTTCTGAGCCCCGCCCTGCCCGAGTCCGGGCCGTTACTCCGGTGGGTCCGTGCCGACGTCCGGCCAGCGCGTGAGGTAGTCCGCGATGGGGCGGATCGCGGCGAGCAGGTCGGCGCCGCGCGGCGTGAGCCGGTAGCGCACCGAGACCGGGGTCGTGGGGATGACCGTGCGCTCGACCAGCTCGGCGCTTTCGAGCTGCTTGAGCCGGACGGTCAGCATGCGCGCGGAGATGCCGTCGACCGACGCGGCGATCTCGGTGAACCGCTCGGCGCCCCTGGCCAGCGCGAGCAGCACGCCGGGGGCCCAGCGCTGCCCGACGACCTCGAGCGCGCGACCGGCGCGGCGGCACTCGGCCTCGTCGCTGTGGTCCCACAGGGTGCGCGGGGTGCGCGGCGCGTGCGTTCTCGGGATGGTCACTTACCCAGTGTAAGTCGGTTCTTGCAGATACGAGCACTTACTTTTCGTAAGTCGGTTACCGGGTGTTTGTGCGCTCGCGCGGCGGCGGCAAGCCTTGAGCCATGCCCGACTACGGTCACGAGCTGCGCTTCGGCAGCTTCGTCACACCCACAGCCGACCGGCCGCAGCACGTGGCCGACCTGGCCTTGCTCAGCGAGGACGAGGGCCTGGACCTGGTCACCGTGCAGGACCACCCGTACCAGGGCCGCCTCCTCGACGCCTGGACCGTGCTCACCTGGGCGGCCGCACGCACGACGGCGATCCACGTCGCCGCGAACGTCACGAACCTTCCCCTGCGCCCGCCCGCCGTGCTCGCCCGTTCCGTGGCCGCCCTCGACCTGCTCAGCGGCGGCCGGGCGGCGCTCGGGCTCGGCACCGGCGCCTTCTGGGACGCCATCGCCGCGATGGGCGGGCCGCGAAGGACCCCGGCCCAGGCGGTGAGCGCGCTGGACGAGGCGCTCGACGTCATCCGCGGCGTCTGGGCGGGCGACGACCCCGGACCGCTGCGCGTGGACGGCGCCCACTACCGGATCGACGGCATGCCGCGCGGGCCGTCGCCGGCGCACGACGTGCCCGTCTGGCTGGGCGCGTTCAAGCCGCGCATGCAGCGCGTCATCGGCCGCAAAGGCGACGGGTGGCTGCCCAGCCTGCCCCGGCTGGGGCCGGGCGACCTCGCCCGCGGCAACCGCGTCATCGACGAGGCCGCCGTCCAGGCCGGCCGCGACCCGCGCGTTGCCGTCACCCGCCTGCTCAACGTCACCCCCGGCGACAAGGCCGAGGACCTCGCCAGGCTGGCCGCCGACGACGGGGTGAGCGTGTTCATCGTCGCCACCGACGATCCGTCCGAGCTGCGCCGGTTCGCCCGCGAGACCGCCCCCGAGATCCGCGAACGCGTCGCCGAGTCCCGCGCGGGAAAGGGGGACGGCCGGGGCGTGGCTCCCGGCGGCGGCTCCCCGGCCCAGGCCCGCTCAGATGACGGCGGCTCCTTATCCGAGCCCCGCGCGCGAGACGGCGTCCCCGTGCCGGGGGACACCAGCGGCCGGGTCGTCGCGTTCGGGGGTGAGCCCGTACCCGCGCGGCTTGCGGCGCGGGCGGGCTGGCGACGGCGGGCGGGATCGGCTGGTTCGCCCGGCAGCGCGGGCTGACCATCGACCACCTGCGCGCGGTCGAGCTCGTCACGGCCGGCGGCGAGCTGGTCAGGGCCGACGGCGCGGAGAACCCCGACCTGTTCTGGGCGATGCGCGGCGCCGGGTCGAACTTCGGCGTCGCGGTGGCGTTCGAGTTCGATGCCCATCCGGTCAGCGAACGGGTGGGGTTCGCGATGCTGGCGTACGTACCGGACGATCTCGCGCGGTTCCTGCACGAGTGGGGCGCCGCGCTCGAGAGCGCCCACCCCAGCGTGTCCGGCTCGCTCATGATGAGCCCGGCCCCCGCCGGATACCCGGCCGCCGTGCAGGCCCTCATCATGGTGGACTCCGCCGACCCCGACACGGTCGTCGAGCGGCTCACGCCGCTGGCCGGGCCGGCGCCGCCGGCCGGGCAGTCGGTACGGCTCACACCGTACAGCGCGCTGCTCGCCGTGCCTCCCGGTGAGGAGGTGCAGCACGGCCACGGGCGGCCCGTCGCGCACTCCGGGCTCGTCCGGCACCTGACCCCCGAGGTCGCGGCGCGCCTCGCCGATCTGATGGCCGCCCGCGACCGCTTCATCCTCACGATCCGCTCCGCCGGCGGTGCCGGTGTGCCCGCCGACGCCACCGCCTACGCGTGGCGCGAGGCGAACTTCCTGGTCGCGACGCTCGGCGGCGCCTCGCGCGACCTCGCCGTCCGGTGGGAGCGGCTGCTGCCGCTGTTCGACGGCGCGTACCTGAGCTTCGAGACCGGCACCGGGCCGGAGGTCCTGGCCCGCGCCTTCCCGCCCGGCCACCTGCGGCGGCTGCGCGAGCTCAAGCGCCGCTGGGACCCGACCGGCCTGTTCCGCGACAACTTCCCCATCGACCCCGCGGGCTCCTGACCCGCGCCGGCTGTCCAAGGAGAGACAGATGAGAGCCGTCCTGTACCGCGAGATCGGCGACCCGTCCGTGCTGCAGCTCATCGAGCGAGACGTGCCCGAGCCGGGGCCCGGCGAGGTCCGGGTACGCGTGCTCGCCTCCGGCGTCAACCCCACCGACTGGCGCTCGCGCTCCACCCCCGGCTGGCCGATGCAGTACCCCGAGGTCATCCCCCACCACGACGGCGCCGGCGTGATCGACGCGGTCGGCCCCGGCGCCGAGACGTTCGCTCCCGGCGACCGGGTGTGGGTGATGGCGGCGCGCTTCGGGCGCCTCACCGGGACCGCGCAGGAGTACACCGTGCTGCCCGTCTGGAAGGTGCGGCCGCTGCCGGACGGCGCCCCGTACGAGCTGGGCGCGGCGCTGGGGGTGCCCGCGCTCACCGCGCACCGGGCGCTCACCGTCGCCGAGAACGGGCCTCGCCGCCTGGCACCGAAGGCGCTGGACGGCCGCACCGTGCTGGTGGCGGGCGGCGCGGGCGCGGTCGGGAACGCGGCGATCCAGCTCGCCCGCTGGGCCGGGGCCACCGTGATCAGCACCGTCAGCGGCCCCGAGAAGGCGGCGCTGGCCACCGCCGCCGGCGCGCACCACGTGGTCAACTACCGCGAGGGCGACCCGGCGGCCGAGATCAGGTCGGCCGCCCCCGGCGGCGTGGACATCGTCGCCGAGGTCGCCATCGCCCGCAACAACGACCTCGACCTCGCGGTCATCAGGAACGGCGCCACGATCGCCGTCTACGCCGACGACCGGCCCACGGTCGAGCTGGACATCCTCACCAACCTCCGGCTCGACGTCCGCTACCAGTTCCTCATCCTCTTCACCGACTTCGACCGGATGGCCGCCGCGGCCGACGACGTCACGGCGGCGCTGCGGGACGGCGCGTTCGGCGTGGGCGAGGAGCACGGTCTGCCCGTCCACCGCTTCCCGCTGGCCGAGACGGGCGCGGCCCAGGACGCCGTCCAGATGGGCGCGGTCGGCAAGGTGATCGTGGACCCCAGCGCCTGACGCGGCGCGAGGGGCGGGCACCACGGCCCGTCCCTCCACCGCTCCCGGCTCCCCGGCTCCCGGCTCCCACAAGACCGAAATATCCACATTCGTCCCTATGGCGCCGTCTCCCCCAACCGAAAGGCAACCGAATGGTCATCTGACGGAAATGAACGGTGCAGAGACTGGCCACCCGAGCGTTGCGCGGGAGGAGTCACGTGGAAATCGATCACTCGATCATGCGGAACAGTGGAGCGTCGATCCACGACAGCGCGATCCAGTTCGGCATGGCCGCCGGCCGCATCCGGGGAGACCTCGAACCGCTGCTCCCCCACTTCGGCGACCCCGAGAGCGACGAGGCCGCGCGCATCTTCCGCCATGGCACGGAGGGCCACCCCGGGTTCGACGACGCCTTGGAGGATCTGGACAAGGCGCTGCGCAACCTGGTGGAGTCGTACAAGGCGATCGGGCAGGGCGTCGTGGCGATGAGCACGAACGTCAAGGCCGCCGAGTGGGCCAGCATGATCGACAAGAACGCCTACCTGCGGAACCTGATCGAGTTCGCCCGCCGTGGCGACGGCGACATCCCCGTGCCGTCCACCAACGTCGAGCTGGAGTGAGGAGCGGGACGTGTCCATCGGGCTCGCGAGCAAGGTCGTCCTCGGCGGCATGGCGGGCGCCGGCGCCGCCGGCATGCTGGCCCCGGAGTTCCTGTTCGGCGTCTCCTTTCTGTCGGGCGACCCCGAGAAGATCAACAAGGCCGCCGACATCCTCGACGAGATCGCCGACGCCGTCGACAAGCAGTTCCAGGACGCGCACAAAGAGGCCGCCAAGGTGTGGCAGGGGAACGAAGGCCCCGGCACCGAGGCGTTCAAGAGGTTCTGGAACGAGGAGTTCGGCCCGGCCGTCATGGCCGTCTCGCTCAAGTACCGCAGCGTCGCCGGCGCCTGCCGGGCCTACGCCGACGTCATCGAGAAGATCAACCACGCGCTCGAGGTGCTGTGCACGATCCTCACCGTGGACATGATGTACACCATCGGCTACCAGGTCTTCACGTGGAAGCTCTTCCAGGCCATCATGAAGCGGCAGGCGCTGCTGCTGACGTTCACGGCGAAGCGGTTCGTCACCATGCTGCTGCCGACGTTCGCGTACTGGGTGGCCGACAGCGCGCTCTACGCGTCGGGCGAGGTGCTGCTGCCGTATGCCGCCAACAAGCTCGGCGGCATCAAGACCGACATGTCGGGCAACGAGGTGCAGTCGCTGGACCACAACCTGAAGACGTTCCGCGAGAACTTCGTGGCGAACATGGTCTTCGACAGCGTCGTGGACGGCGGCACCGCGCTGATGACCAAGGTGCCCGGTCTGCGCACCCTCGCCACCAACGCGGAGTTCCCGAACGGCGTGACGCTCAACACCGGCAGCTTCGTGCCCCGCATGGCGGCCTCGACCGCGTACACGATGACGCTGGACCTCCAGCACGGCGACAACCCGCTGCCGGGCACCGAGCACGGGCTGACCGAAGAGGAGATGTACCAGAAGTACATCGTGCACGGCACCCGCAGCTTCATCCCGCGCCTGTGACGCCGGCCTCCCGCACCTCGAGGCCGGGACGCCGGCCTCATCACCGGGCGCGGGTCCCGCATACCCCGGATCATGGGCCTACGCCACCCAGACGCGGACTCCGCGCCACCCAGCGCGGGACCCGCACCCCTGGCGCGGGTTCCGCATCACCCGGCACGGGTTCCGCACCCCCCGGCGCGAGGCCCGCGTCACCGGTGACGGCGGGTCACAGGTAGGGGCGGGTCACC
Organism: Nonomuraea sp. NPDC049309; assembly: GCF_043196965.1. NCBI lineage: Bacteria > Bacillati > Actinomycetota > Actinomycetes > Streptosporangiales > Streptosporangiaceae > Nonomuraea > Nonomuraea sp. NPDC049309. The sequence goes on from NZ_JBICSH010000005.1 coordinate 165,523, forward strand.
TCCATGAGGCGGCGGGCCGCGTCCTCCGTCGCCCGCCGCGACGCCTCCAGGATCGCCTCGGCCAGCTCCTGCGAGCCCATCCGCATCGCGCGCGGGTCGATGCGCAGGCCGGTCAGCTGGCCTGTCGCGGTGACGCGCACACTGATCTTGCCGTCGCGGCTCGCCGCCTCGCCGGTGACGTCGCCGACCTGGGCCATGACGTCGGAGAACTCCCGGGAGTTCGCGCGGAACTCCGCCATGACCCGGTCGAGCTCGAGGTCGCCGGTTCGTAGATCACGTTCTGCCATCCCGCATTATTTACAGATCACCCATATCAGTGGCAATGCGTAAAAATCGGGATTTAGCGGGTGTGAGGGCGGGCGACCCGGCACCGGTGTCCTCGCCGGTCACGCGGCCCGGTCAGGCGGCCCGGTCAGGCGGCCCGGTCAGGCGGCACGGCCACCGCGACCCGGTCTGGCCGACCCGGCGACCGTGGCACCGCCCGGTCACGACCGCCCGGACAGGTGCCCGGCGAGGTGGGCGATCACCTCGCGGGCGTCGTCCTCGATCCCGTTGATGAACGTGGACCTGCGCCGCCGCAGCACCGGCAGCCCGAGCGCGTACATCCCGGGGCTGTCCACCACCCCGCCGTCGTGACGCAGATGCCCCTTCTCGTCGAGCACCGGCACGTCGAGCCACCGGTAGTCGGGCCGGAACCCGGTCGCCCAGATGATCGTGCTGAACTCGCCGCTGTTGAGGTCGATCTGCCAGCGCGCCGACGCGGGCACCCGGGTCGGCTCGAACCGCTCGACCGGCCCCACCTCGCCGTCGCGCCCGCTCTCGCGCGCCCACTCGTCGAACGTGCCGAGCAGCCGGTTCATCTTCAGGTCGGCGAGCGAGAACACGTTGCGCAGACCGCCGGAGAACAGCGCCTTGCCGTCGCGCACGGCGGCCCAGCGGCCGACGAGCTCGACCCCCATGCCGGTGAGCGCGTTGAGGTCGAGCGTGGCCCGCTCGGGCGTGCCCACGAGCTGCGGGGAGGGCAGCCGCCGCGCCCTGGTCAGGTCGTCCAGCTCGTCGTGGCGCTGGTCCCACACGCCGGAGGCGTCCATCCACCACAGCACGTCGCGCCCGCGGTAGGTGCGGGGCAGCCGGACGTGCTCGCCCACCGAGAGCGTCACCGGCCTGCCGGAGGCGCGGACCTCGGCGGCCAGCTGCACGCCGGTCGCCGAGGCGCCCACGACGAGCACGCCCCCGTCGGGCAGCCGGCCGGGTTCGCGGTACTCGTACGGGGTGATCTGGCGCACCCCCGCCGGCACCGCCTCGCTGAAGGACGGCACCGACGGCAGGTTGCAGGCACCGCTGGCGATCACCACCGTGCGGCAGGCGATCTCCCCGCGGTCCGTGGTCACGCGGTAGCCGTCGTCTGCACGACGTACGGAGGTGACGGTCGTCCCGGTGCGCACGGGCGCCCCCGCCAGCTCGGCGAAGCGCTCGATGAACTGCGTCACTTCCTTCGTGGTCATGTAGCCGTCGGGGTCGGGCCCGTCGTAGGCCAGGCCCGGCAGGCGGCTCTGCCAGTTGGGGGTGAGCAGCCGGAAGGAGTCCCATCGCTCGCGCCGCCAGGAGTTGGCGACCTCGCCGCGCTCGATGACCACGTGGTCGATCGAGCGCGCGCTCAGGAAGTGGGAGGCGGCGAGGCCGGCGTGCCCCGCGCCGATGACGACCGTCGTGACCCGTTCGATGATGGCCGGCTCCCTCAGGCGACTTCGACGGTGACGTTCGTCGGGTTGGTGAGGGCGTCGAACACGGCCGAGCGCTTCTGCGACTGGGCGACCAGGGCCTCGATGTCCTCGCGGGAGGCGTCGGCGTCGATGTCGAAGGTCACCTTGATGTCGTTGAAGCCGTTGCGCACGTCGCTGTCGGCGCCGAGGATGCCGCGGATGTCGTGGGTGCCCTCCAGCCTGGCCTCGACCGAGCGGAGCTGGATGCCGCGGTTCTGCGCGACGGAGGCGACGCCGGCCGTCAGGCAGCTCGCCAGGCCGACGAGGAGGTACTCGATCGGGGTGATGCCGTTGTCCTCGGCCGCGAAGACCTCGGGGTGGTCGGCGTCGAACACGGACTCCTTGCGGTGGGCCCGCTCCTCGCCGAGACCGTAGAACTCCTTGACCGTGATCGTGCTGTGCACGCCGTTCTGCCACTTGGAGGTGGCCTTCCAGACGAACTGGGCGGCCTCGGGCGCACCCTTCAACGCGTCGCGCGCCTCGAGGAGTGCCTGCACGTTGACACCGTTGCTGACCGTGGTCATACCTTCGCCCTTCAGAAGTTCACCGGTTTTCCGGTAGGTATTTGACCATATACCTGGCGTGGCGGCTAGCATAAGCGTCATGTCGCAGCCAGCAAGAACGCCCGCGACCGGCGAACCCGGCTCCGTGGGCGTCGTCGAGACCCACTATCTCGACCTGCCGGACCCCGTACGGCTCGACTGCGGCAGAGAGCTGCACCACGTACGCGTGGCCTACGAGACCTATGGAACGCTCTCCCCCGAGCGTGACAACGTCATCCTGGTCTGCCACGCGCTGAGCGGCGACGCCCACGCGGCCGGCATCGCCAAGGCCCCGCCCGAGGCCGGCACCCGCGACGGCTTCGGCGCCGAGGAGCGCGACGGCGCGAGCGCCAAGGCACTCGGCTGGTGGGACGGCATGATCGGCCCCGGCAAGGCGTTCGACACCGACCGCTACTTCGTGGTCTCCACCAACCTGCTCGGCGGCTGCCGCGGCACCACCGGCCCGTCCTCCATCGACCCGGCCACCGGCCGCCCGTACGGCTCGGACTTCCCCGTCATCACGGTCGGCGACATGGTCCGCACCCAGCGGGCCTTCCTCGACGCGCTCGGCGTCGAACGCCTCGCCGCGGTGGCCGGCGGCTCGCTCGGCGGCATGCAGGCGCTCGAATGGGCGGTCAGCTACCCCGACCAGGTCGACTCCATCGTGGTCATCGCCAGCACCCACGCGCTCCACCCGCAGGGCGTCGCATGGAACGCCATCGCCCGCGAGTCGATCATGCGCGACCCGGCCTGGCAGGGCGGCCACTACTACGGCACCGGCCGCGCCCCCGACGCCGGCATGGGCGTCGGACGCATGGTCGGCCACATCACCTACCTGTCCGGGCCCGCGCTCGAGGACAAGTTCGGCCGGCGCCTGCAGTTCTCCGACGACCTGCGCTACACGATCACCGAGCCCGAGTTCGAGGTCGAAAGCTACCTCCGCCACCAGGCCGACTCCTTCGTCAAGCGCTTCGACGCCAACACCTACCTCTACATCTCGCGCGCGCTGACGTACTTCGACCTCGCGCGGCAGCACGGCGGCGGCTCTCTGGAACGCGCGCTCGCGAACGTGCGCGCACGGACGCTGCTGATCGCCTTCAGCTCCGACTGGCTCTACCCGCCGTCGGCGTCCCAGGACATCGAGCAGGCGCTGCGCTCCCTGGGCAAACCGGTAGAGTTCGAAGTGATCGACGCGCCGTACGGCCACGATTGCTTCCTGCTGGAAGAAGCGCGACAGACGCCCATCATCCGCCGGTTCCTTGCCCGTGGCGGGGCCGGGTGAACGTCTGAGGAAGAGGCCCTGGTGACCGAGCAACACCCCCGTCAAGAGCAGGCCCGCGCGTTCGGGTTCGAGACCCGGCAGCTGCACGCCGGGCAGCGGCCCGACCCCAACACCGGGGCGCGCGCCGTACCGATATTCCAGACCACCAGCTACGTCTTCGAGGACCCCGAGTCCGCCGCGGCGTACTTCAACCTCCAGGAGTACGGCAACACCTACTCCCGGATCATGAACCCCACGGTCGCCGTGCTCGAGGAGCGGGTGGCCAACCTGGAGGGCGGCAGCGGCGCCGTGGCCTTCGCCAGCGGCATCGCCGCCCAGGCGGCCGCGCTGTTCACGCTGCTGCAGCCGGGCGACCACGTGGTGTCCTCATCCGCCCTGTACGGCGGCACCGTCAACCAGCTCAAGCACCTGCTGCGCAAGATGAACGTCGAGCTGAGCTGGGTCGATCCCGACGACCCCGACGCCTGGCGCAAGGCGGTGCGGCCCAACACCAAGGCGTTCTTCGCCGAGACGATCGGCAACCCGGCGGGCAACGTCCTCGACATCGAGACCGTGGCGGCCATCGCCCACGAGCACGAGCTGCCGCTGATCGTGGACAACACGTTCGCCACGCCGTACCTGTGCCGGCCCATCGAGTGGGGCGCCGACATCGTGGTCCACTCGGCGACCAAGTTCATCGGCGGCCACGGCACCAGCATCGGCGGCATCGTCGTCGAGGCCGGCACCTTCAACTGGTCCAACGGCCGCTTCCCCGTCGTCGCCGACCCGTCGCCCGCCTACCACGGGCTGCGCTTCCACGAGACGTTCGGCATGTACGGCTACCTGATGAAGCTGCGCGCCGAGACCCTGCGCGACCTGGGCGCGGCGATGTCGCCGTTCAACGCGTTCCTGTTCCTGCAGGGCCTGGAGACGCTGTCGCTGCGGATGGAGCGCCACGTCGAGAACGCGCTCGCGGTCGCCGAGTTCCTCGACGGGCACGAGCTGGCCTCCAAGGTCACCTACCCCGGCCTGCCGAGCAGCCCGTACAAGCCGCTGGTCGACAAGTACCTGCCGCGCGGCGCGGGCGCGGTGTTCTCCTTCGACTGCGCGGGCGGCAGGGCCGGCGGGCAGGGCCTCATCAGCGGCCTGACGCTCTGGTCCCACCTCGCCAACGTCGGCGACGCCAAGAGCCTGGTCATCCACCCCGCGAGCACGACACACCGCCAGCTCAGCGACGACGAGCTGAGCGCCGCCGGCGTCGGTCCCGGCACGGTCCGGCTGTCGGTCGGCACCGAGTCGGTCGCCGACCTCATCTGGGATCTCGAGCAGGGCTTCGCCCGCGTCGCCGCGACGATCGGCAAGGAGGAGACGGCATGACCGACCTCGCGCGCTACCAGGACCCGCTGACGATCCAGCGGGTGCTCCACGCCACCCGCACGATCGCGATCGTCGGCCTGTCCGGCAACGAGCTGCGGCCCAGCAACTTCGTCGGCTACTACCTCAAGCGCCACGGCTACCAGGTCATCCCGGTCAACCCGCGCGAGAAGGAGATCCTCGGCGAGACCAGCTACCCGAGCCTGTCCGACGTCCCGGTGCCGATCGACCTCGTCGACGTCTTCCGCGCCCCCGACGCCCTGCCCGCCATCGCCCGCGAGGCCGTCGAGGTCAAGGCCGGAGCGCTGTGGTGCCAGTTCGGGGTGATCAACGAGGAGGGCGCGCGGATCGCCGAGGACGCCGGCCTGCCCGTGATCATGGACAGGTGCCTGAAGGTCGAGCACGCCCGCTACGTCGGGCGCATGCACTGGCTCGGCTTCAACACCCAGCGCATCACGTCGGTGCGGTCGGGACTGCAGTAGCTCCGATGAGTTCCCGGCGGGCCGCCGGTCTGTCCGGGTGAGGGTACGACGTGCCCTTGCCCGGTCACTGCCCGGCCCGCGATCGCCAGCTCGGTCACCCTCAGGCCGAACACCAACAGCCCGTTCCGCCGGCCCGACCACTCACAGCCCGGCGCCCCCACAGGCGGGACGCCCCCTCACACGCCCCGTGGCGGAGTGGCCAGGCGGACGGGCGGCGTGCCGAGCCGGGCACGAACTGCGGCGGGGGGACGCAAACAGCGAGGGCGTGGGGCGCGGCGGCCGGTCCGGCGGCGGCTCAACGGTCGCCGATCACGCTGATACCGGGCTGTCGCCGTACCGGCACGGCTCCTGAGGCGAGCCGATTCGGGCATGCTCACGGCACGACACCCGGAGAGTAACGCGTCACAATTCGGCAGAGTTACGCGGCAAAACCGTCATTTCGCGACATACTCCCAGCGTTTTCTGCGGTCCGAGTGATAGAAGTTTCCGAAGCGCCGAGGGCGCCGATCCGTTCGAGACACATGATCGGACGGCGCGCGATCGTGATGGCCCGGCTTGTGCAGGACATGGGAGGTGCCGGTGACGAAGGAGCGGCAGGGCGCCATCGCCGGACCGGCGGTGGAGCGACGGATGTCGGCCCGGCCCGCGACCGGTGAGGAGGCCGGCCCGAGCCTGCCACGGCGAACGGCGGAAACGCTGGACGCCGGTGACCGGTTGCGCGCCGCGATCGACATCACGCTGCAGACGGACGCCGACATCAGGCACGGCCTGACCCGGATGGCGCGGGAAGTCTGAACGGCGGTTCATGGCGGCGCACTCGGGGGCCCACAACATCCAGACCCCCGGCGGGCACTTCGCCGGGGACCAGGTCGTCCGGATCGACAGCGACGTTCAGCCCGCCTGGGAGAGCGAGTCGCTGCCGGATTGGGTGAACCACTGGCTGATTCCGATGCTGTCGGCCGGCCAGAAGTGGCCGGAGGCCAGCGAGGCGGGGATGTCGGAGCTGGCGCGCCGGTACGCGGCGCTGTCGGACGGCTCGATGTCGTCCGCCGAGCCGGCGGGCCTGGCGGTGCGGACGATCGTGTCCGGGTGGGCGGCGCCCGCGACCGCGCGATTCGCGGGCCGGGCGCGCGAGCTCTACGGCGACAAGGGCGGCATCTCGGGAGTCGGCAACAACGCGCACGTGTACGCGGTGCAGGCGAGCAACTTCGCGGTGCAGACGCAGTACTCGAAGCTGACGATCAACGTGGCCTTCTGGGTGACGGTGACCGCGATCGCCATCACACTGCTGGCGGCGTTCTTCAGCGCGGGCGCCACCACGCCGCTCATCGGCCCGTACGCGGCGGCGGCGCGCGCGGCGATCAGCCGGATCCTGGCCAAGCTGGTGGCGGCCGCCGGGCAGAAGGCCACCGCGGTCCAGCTGGCGAAGGTGACGGCGTTGAGCGGCCCGACCGGGAAGGCGCTGCTGGTGCGGCTGCTGGCATCGCCGTTCGGCAAGGAGCTGATGGAGGAGGTCGGCGAGGAGTTCTTCATCGAGTTCGCCGCCCAGTACATACAGCAGCAGAAGGGCACCCGGGACGGCTTCGACTGGCAGCAGCTGACCGCGGCCGGGCTGGGCGGCGGGACCGGCGCGGCGGTGGGCTCGATGGTGGCGGGGCCGGTCTCGCGGGTCACGCAGGTCCTGCCGGGGTTCGCCGGGCGGGCGTTGACGACGGGCGCGACGAACGTGATCGCGTCGCCGGTCGGCGGTTTCGTGGCCAATGGCGTGGTGTACGGGCAGTGGCCGAACCCGTTCACCGCCGAATCCATGGTGGGCGCCTTCATGGGCGGTGTGGGGCGTACCGGGACGATCAGCCCGTTCAACCCGGACGTGGCCCTGGCGCTGGCGGATCCGGTGACCACGCTGGCCTCCGCGTACGCCGCCGCGAACCGGACCGACGCCGCCCACGCCGCCACCTGGGCCACCGCGATCGGAACCCCTTCTGCCGGTGCGCCGACCGGCCCTGAACCCACCCCGTCCCACGCCACCGTGAACGTCCGCACGCCGGACCTGGTCACGGTGCAGGCCATGGCGGGTTCGTCCAGCACGGCGTCCACGGCCGGTTCGTCGTCGCCCACGGCCGGCTCGTCGTCCGGCACGACCTCCCGCACCTCTGCGGCGGGCTCGTCCACCACGACCGCCCGCATGGGCGCCGACGTGCCCCACGCCGACTCCTCCCCGCGCCGCCACACCCCGCCCCCGCCGCCCGCCTCCGGCACTCCCGCCACTCCCCCGCCCGCCTCCGGCCACGGTCCCACCGGCCAGGGCTCTACCGGTCAGGGCTTCACCGGTCAGGACCCGGCGAGCCCAGGCCGCTCGCCTCGGGCCGACCTGCACGCCCCGCCGCAGCCGAGCGGCCCCGGACCTCAGCATCCGGATCCCGGACCTCAGCATCCGGATCCCGGACCTCAGCATCCGGATCCCGGACCCCAGCACCCGGATCCCGGACCCCAGCACCCGGATCCCGGACCCCAGCAGCCGGGGACGGCGCCGGAGCCGCCCCCGGGCACAACGCCCGCACCGCACACGGGTGATGCATCGCCCACCACCGGGACCGGGAGTGCGGCCACCGACGGCACACCGGCCGGCCCCCTGGCGGGGCACACCACCAGCGCGGAGTTCGCGGTGACGGCAGGCGAGCCCGCCGGTCCGCCCGGGCAGGGGCAGCCGCAGCCGCCCACCGGCCCTCACCACGGCAACCCGCCCGCCCAGAGCCCGGTCGCCGCGGGCCAGGCCGCCTCCCTGCCCGGCGGGGAGGCGGGCGGTCCGGCTCGAAGCCACGCACCCGCCGTTCCCGGAACCACCGGGCCTCGGCACCGCACGTCCATGCCGCCCGGCGAGGCCGGGAACACGGCGCTCAGCGAAGGCTACTCGCCGATCGCCGCGCCGCACACGCGCAATCCCGCCGAGGCGGCGGCGATCGTCCACCGCTGGACGCCCGGTTCCGGCAGCCACCCCGCCGCCGACGGCCGCCGTGCCCCCGGCGCGCAACCCGACCGCGGCAGCCACCCCGGCCCCGACGCCCGGCCCGGCCTCGGCGAGCGGCCCGAGGCCGAGGACCGGGCAGGTCCCCGCCCGCACTCCGGCGACCCCGACCGCGCCGGTGAAGACTTCTCCTCTATCAGCCGCCGGTTGCTCGGCGGCGAGACCGACGACGACGCGTCCGAGCCGCGCATCACCCTCGACCCGATCCTGGCGGGGATCATGGTGACTCCGGACGACGAGAGCGCCTACCAGGCGTTCATCACTCCCGTGCTGCTCGCCTATGGGCTCCACGACGTCAGGGAGCTGTTCCCGATCGTGCAGGAGATGCACGCACGGGGTCTCCTGCCGTCGCGGGCGGACGGGCCGGAGGCGTTCCACGACGCGTTCCGCCGCTTCTACCAAGAAGACCCGGTGTGGTTGGAGGGCCTGCGCGGTCAGGAGACGTACGGCCTGCGCGATCTCGACGACACCGGCATCCGGCTGCTGGGCTCCATGATCAGGCTCCTCCCGCCCCGAGCCGCCTGGCCGTCCGCACCGCTGCCGCTGGAGACGCTGGCCCGCGAGGTCGGTCTGGCGGGTTCGGTCGCGCATGTGTTACGCCTGGCCAGGGACGCGCAGGAGCACGGCGCGAACCCGGCGGCCGCGACGACGCCCCGCGAGCTGGCCGACACGCTGATCGTGCATAAGACGCGCGACCCTTACCTGTGGGACGGCCTGCGGCTCACGACCGAACACGGCCTGACGCTGGTGGACGACGACGCCGTGCGCGTGCTGGCCCGCCTGTCGGAGCTCGCGGGCCCCGAACCGGCGCGGCCGATCTGGACGTTCCATCCGCTGCGGCGGCTGGCCGACCTCGCCGGGTACGGCTACGACGTGGCCGCGCTGACGAACCGCGTGACCGAGGCGGTGCGCAACGGCTTCAACCTGTTCGACCCGGTGGACCGCGAGCATGTGATCGACGCGCTGAGACACCCGAAGCAAGGTGCCGTGCGGTCCCCGGTCACGCCCGCTCCCGGCCTGCACGACCTGTCGCCTTCGGCGATCCAGGAGGCCAGGAATGCCGCGGAGGCCGAGTACGAACAGGCGCGCAAGCAGCCGCGCGGGGGCTCCCGGCTGCGCCGTTTCCTGCGGCCGGGCTCTCCCGCGTGGTGGTCCCCTGACGCGGGGATGGACGAGCTCTACCTCGAGTCGCTGCAGGCCCGTGTCAAGGCGTGGCAGCGCCTGCCGGAGGCTCCCGAGGTGTCGTTCACCCACGACTTCTCCGCCTACCTGCGGGCTTACGAGGCGGCGGCGCGGCGCGCGGAGAGCGGCGCGCCGGTGATCCCGTACATGTACGAGGACGCCACCGCGGGCCTGGGCGCCAGGGACGGCGGGCGCGGGTTCGGCCTGGAGATCGAATTCGTGCTGCCGCCCGGTGTCTCTCTGCACGAGGTCGCCGCGGCCCTGCACGCGGAAGGTCTGACCGGCGACCCCGACGTGCACGAGTACCACACGTCGGCCGAGATCGGCTACCGCACCGGCCGGGACGGCGGGCGCGGTCTGTGGCGGCTGGAGAAGGACAGCACCGTCTCGGGCGAGCTGGTCTCGCCGATCCTGTACGACGAGCCCGAGACGTGGGAGAACCTCCGCCGGGCCTGTGAGATCATCCGCGGCTACGGCGGCCTGGCGACCGAGAAGACCGGCGGGCATGTGCACGTGAGCGCGGGAGACTACGATCACCTGGTGGCGAACTTCGTCAGCGTGGCCGATTACGTCTACCACCACGGCGACACGCTCTACCGGCTCGGGCACAACCCTGAGCATGAGGACCATCGAGGGCTGGCGTTCTGCCTCCCGGCCGTGCCGCCGGCCGAGGGATACGACTCGATCGAGCTGGTGCGCCAAACACACGAGCATCACATGGCGTTGAACCTGTCCTCCGTGAACGGATCCAGGCGAGACCACATCGAGCTGCGCATGTGGGACGGCTCGCTCGACCCCGCCATCATCCAGGCGCAGGTGAAGGTGTCGCTCGCCCTGGTCGAGGCGGCCTTGCGTACCGCGCCCTTGGGCATGCCGCCCAACGCGGGACGGCAGGAGCGCGTGGGCAGCCACGCCGGGCTGCGCGCCTTCGGCTCCGCGCCGGACCTCACCGAGTCCGGCAGCATCTCCTTCCGCCGGCTGATGGACGAGCTGTTCTGGCGGGCCTCCGACAAGGAGCAGCTCACCGCCCTGTACGCGATCACGCGCTGGAGCCCGGTTGGATGGTGACCGGACGCCTGACCGGAGGAGTGCGCCCATGGCCGTGATCGTGCGGAACGTCTCCGCCGCGCAGGATCCGCCGCCCGCGCCGCGCAGGGCGGACGGCCGGCCGTACCGCTACGAGATGATCCACGCCGACGGGACGCTGCGGGGTTACGCGGACGAGCCGGCCGAGCTGGTCGGGATGCTCATCCCCGGCTACGGCGAGATGGGCGAGGGCGCCGAGCGGGCGGCGGCGCGGCTCAGGCTCGCGCTCGACGTTCAGGTGCGGTTGCAGGCGCGGCTCGCGGCGGGGCGGCTGGGCGCGTGCGATGCGGGTGAACGTGCGGTGCTGCTGGGCGGGCGGCACGAGCCACCGGCTCCCGAGGAATGGACGGCGCCGGTGCCGCTGGTCCTGGTGACGTCCTTCTATGAGCCCGAGGGGACGTTGCCGCGGCCGTCGGGACCGCAGGAGTTGCAGGTTTGGCTCGATCCGGCCGACGACTGGGCGTTGCTCACCAGCCTGCACAGGGCGGGCATGATCACGGTGGGTGCCCGCTGAGGGGATGCCGGGTCAGGCGGCGCTCGGCGGGACGCGGCTCATCGTCGGCAGCGCCCGGTCGAGGCCGGTGATGCGCAGCAGGCGGGTCATGAACGGGCGGGGTTCGGCCAGCGCGAGCGTGATGCCCATCGGGCGGGCGCGCTGCTGGACGTCGACCAGCACGGCGAGGCCGGCGGCGTCGCAGAACGTCACCTCCGACAGGTCGAGGACGAGCATGCTGTTGCTGTAGCTCAGCGCGCTGAGCAGCTCTTCGCGCAGGGTCACGCTGGTGTAGAGGTCGATGTCTCCGTAGATGCGCAGGACGGTCGGGTTGCGGCTGCCCGCGACGCCGAGCGGGGCGGTGTCGATGACCCTCATGAGAACACCCCCTCGGACGGGCTGGACGTGGGCGGGGTCACTCCGGGGGCGGCGCCGGCGCGGGGGCCGGTGCTTCGCAGGTCCTCGGTTTCTTCAGCGTAGCCGCCGGTTCCCCGGTTGCCGGGCGGGCTAAGCAATTCAGGCTGAGGACTGCCGGAAATTTGACGAAATATCCGATTTGAGGGCGCCGCCGGCCCGGCCGTACTCGCCGGGTGAAAGTTTCATCGCGCATTGACAGGCGGAAAGCGCTTTCCTACGGTGACGCTACTTCCACCAACACGGACGTGTTCACTCATGTGAGCGGTGCGCACTCGCTGGGGGGACCCCGGCCGGCGGGCCATCCCGTCGTGCCCGGACCAGCAGGAACCCGGCTGCGGCAGCAGCCGGGCATCGGACGACGAGATGGGACGAGCATGAGACGAGCAGTCGTGTTACGCGCCGGCGCGGCACTCGCCGCGGCGGTCTTGACCGCGGCGGCCGGTACGGCCGTGACGACGATGCAGGCGTCGGCCGCGGCCGGCAGCGCCACCGGCTTCGCCTCCGCCAACGGCGGCACCACCGGCGGGGCGGGCGGGCAGACCGTGCGCGCCACCACAGGCACCGCGATCCACCAGGCCCTGTGCAGCCGGGCCGGCAGCAGCACCCCGATCACCATCCAGGTCGAGGGCACGATCAACCACGGCAACACCAGCAAGGTGTCCGGCGGCAGCTGCAACACCGCGGACGGCGTGATCGAGCTCAAGCAGATCAGCAACGTCACGATCATCGGAGTCGGCAGCGGCGCCGTCTTCGACCAGATCGGCATTCACATCCGCGAGGCCAGCAACATCATCATCCAGAACGTGACGGTCAGGAACGTCAAGAAGTCGGGCTCGCCCACCTCCAACGGCGGCGACGCCATCGGCATGGAGAAGGACGTCCGCAACGTCTGGGTGGACCACGTCACGCTGGAGGCGTCGGGCGGCGAGCCGGAGGGCTTCGACGGCCTGTTCGACCTGAAGAACAACACGCAGTACGTGACGCTGTCGTACAGCATCCTGCGCAACTCCGGCCGTGGCGGGCTCATCGGCTCCAGCGAGAGCGACCGCTCCAACGGCAACGTGACGTTCCACCACAACCTGTATCAGAACATCGACTCCAGGACGCCGCTGCTGCGGGGCGGGATCGCCCACATGTACAACAACCACTACCTGAACATCAACGAGTCCGGCATCAACTCCCGGGCGGGCGGCCGGGCGAAGGTGGACAACAACTACTTCGAGGACTCCAAGGACGTCCTCGGCACCTTCTACACCGACGAGGCCGGCTACTGGCAGGTCAGCGGCAACATCTTCGACAACGTGACCTGGGGCGGCCGCGACGACGAGCACAACCCGGCCGGCCCCGACCCGCAGTCCAACACCAGCGTCAGCGTCCCCTACTCCTACACCCTCGACAGCGCGAGCTGCGTGCCGGACATCGTGAGCAGGACGGCGGGCGCCGGCAAGGGCCTGCAGGTGTCGGACGGCGACTGCACCCCGACCGACCCGACCGATCCGCCCACCGATCCCACCGATCCGCCGGCCGACCCCACGGACCCGCCCACCGGCACGAACCTCAGCATCGGCGCGGGCTCCGACGGGTCGAGCAAGGCGAGCGGCACGAGCTACGGCAACGTGCGCGACGGGGACATGAGCACGTACTGGTCACCGAACGGCTCGACCGGTGACATCTCGATCAAGTGGGGCTCGGCCACGACGGTCGGCAGGGTCGTGATCCGGGAGGCGTCCGGCGCGACGGGCGTGATCGGATCGTGGCAGCTCATCGACGCCGGCAGCGGGGCCGTGCTGAAGTCCGGCACGGGGGCGGGCACGATCAGCTTCACCCCGACGTCCCTGAAGAAGATCACGTTCAGGATCACCGGCGCCAGCGGCACCCCCAGGGTCGCCGAGTACGAGACCTACGCCTCCTGACGCCCTCGCGGGGGCCGCCCGCGCGGCGGCCCTCACGCCGCTCACCGGCGGCCGAGCCGGTGCGCGGGCAGTGCGATCACGCGGTGGCCGAGCCCCCTCAGCGGTGGCGGCGGGCCGGGGACGAGCAGCGGCACCCCGGAGACGCCGATGCCGACCGCGGTGGACCGCGGCCACCGCATCGACCGCAGCGCTCAGGCGCTCCCCCACGACCGGAGTGCCGGGCCCGCCCGCAGCGCGTCCAGTCGCGCGCCCCGGGCGGGCGCGAGCCCGTGGTGACCGACGGGCCGTTCGTGGAGGGCAAGGAGGTGGTGAGCGGGTACGCCGAGGTCGAGGTGGCCGACCTGGACGAGGCACTGGAGCTGGCCCGCTCGTGGCCGGCCTGCCCGATCGTGGAGGTGCGGCCGCTCGCATGACCTCCCCTGCAGACCCGAGCCGCCCGGCCCCGGCCGCCGGGCCCGGCCTGCGGATGCCGGCCGGCCCCCACCGCACTGGGCCGTCCACGGGCGCGGCGCCGCCCACGGGGCTGGGCGGTCAGGCGGCGACCGGCGAGGCAGGCAGGCGCTGGCCGCCGTCGTGCGTGAGCATGCCGGCCGGCTCGCCGCGTCCCTGGTGTCGCTGCGCGGTGACTTCTCCGCCGCCGAGGACCTGGTGCAGACGCGGTGGAGGCGGCGCTGCGCCACTGGCCCGACGAGGGAGTGCCGGAGCGGCCGGAGGCCTGGCTGTTCACCGTGGCCCGGCGGCGCGGCCTCGACGTGCTGCGCCGCGAGTCGAACTACCGTGCCAAGCTGGCCGCGCTCACCTGGCCGGACCCCGCGCCGCGCGACGACCGTTGCCGGACGAGCCTGAGGCGGCGGGGCTGCTGGCGCTGATCCGGCTGCATCGGGCGCGCGGCGCGGCCCGCTTCGACACGCGGGGGGACCTGGTGCTGCTGGCCGACCAGGACCGTGCGCTGTGGGATCACCCGGCCATCGCCGAGGCGACCGCCCTCTTGACGCGTACGGCTCGCGCGCACCGGCGGCCTGGGCCGTACCAGGTGCAGGCGGCGATCGTGGCCTGTCACGCCGAGGCGAAGAGCTTCGCCGAGACCGACTGGGCGCAGATCCTCGTGCTCTACGACCTGCTGCTGCGCCTGGCGCCGTCGCCGGTCACGCGGCTGCACCGGGCGGTGGCGGTGCGCCACGTCCACGGCGTACGGGCGGCGCTCGAGGAGCTGGACGGCCTGGGCGGCGCGCTCGACCGCTACCCTCACTTCCACGGCACGCGCGCCGAGCTGCTGCGCGAGGCGGGCCGCCGCGACGAGGCCCGCGAGGCCGGCGAACGCGCCCTGCGCATGACCGCCAACCCCGCCCAGCAGGCGCTCCTCGAGCAGCGCCTCGCGTGGGAGTGAGCGTTCGTCATGCCGGCGCGTTCACTCATGACGGAGGTGGAGACGTGGCCTTACCGCTGTTCCCCGAGGAGCGGGTCACGCCCGGCGACGGGCGGTACGCGCTGCTGCGCTCCACGTTCACCGCCGTGTCGAGCCCCGCCGCGGTGCTGCTGCCCGAGAGCACCGGGGAGGTGGCCGCCGCGCTGCGCTGCGCGCGCGAGCAGGAATGTACCGCTGTCGGTGCGCAGCGGCGGGCACGGCCTGTCGGGGCGGTCGTCGAACGACGGCGGCGTCGTCGTCGATCGGTCGGCGATGAACCGGATCGAGGTGCTCGACCGGGAGGCGCGGCTGGTCCGGATCGAGGCCAGGCTCGGTGGGCGCGGGTGGCGTCGGCGCAGGAGCCGTACGGAGACGGCGCGTACCTGAACGTCGAGAGCCGCCCCGGCAAGAGCGCCTTCGAACGCGTCCGCCCCGGCCCGACCGGCGACCGCGTCGGGCGGCTCTGGCGCCGCCACGACCCGGACGGCGTCTTCCCGGCGCTCGGCGGGACGCCGGGGGCGGGTCCGCGGTCAGCCCTTGAGCCCGGTGTGGGCGAGGCCCTCGATGAAGTGGCGCTGGGCGAGGACGAAGACGACCAGGATCGGCACGGCGGTCATCGAGGCGGCGGCGAGCTGGACGTTCCAGAGCGGTCCGCCGTAGGCGTCGACGAACTGGGTGAGCGCCTGGGGCAGCGTGAACATGTCGGGCGTCGACAGGTACACGATCGGCTCCAGGTACAGGTTCCACGAATGCAGGAACGTGAAGATCGCCACCGCGCCGAGCGCCGGCCTGGCCAGCGGCAGCGCGACCCGGTAGAAGGTGCCGAAGCGGCCCAGGCCGTCCACCCTGGCCGCCTCCTCCAGCTCGCCGGGCAGCGTGAGGAAGAACTGCCGCATGATGAACGTGGCCAGTACGCTCGGCGCGCCCAGGATCGGCACGACGATCAGCGGCCAGTGGGTGTTGATCAGGCCGAGCCGGTTGAACATCTGGAACAGCGGCACGATCGTGACCTCGCTCGGGATGAGCAGGCCCACGAGCACGACGACGAAGAGCACGTTCTGGCCGGGGAAGCGGATGCGGGCGAAGGCGTACCCGGCCATCGCGGCCACCGCCATGGTGCCGATCGTGACCACGACGGCGATGTAGAGGCTGTTGAGGTACTGCTGCCCGAACGGCTGCATCTCGAAGACGCGGGCGTAGCTGGACAGGTCCCACACCTGGGGGATGAGGGAGAAGTCGAAGACCTCGCTGATGGGCTTCATCGACGTGGTGATCATCCACCAGGTCGGGAAGACGAACGGCACGCAGAGCACGCACAGCACCGCGTACAGGACGAGCTTAAGTCTCAAGGTGGACCCACTTCCTCCGCATCCGCCACTGCACGAGCGTCAGGGCACCGACGATGAGGAACAGCAGCACGGAGATCGTCGCGCCGTACCCGAAATGGTGGAACGGGAAGGCCTGCTGGTAGAGGTAGTAGACGAGGACGGTGGTCGAGGTGCCGGGGCCGCCCTGGGTGAGCACGGCGATCTGGGCGAACACCTGGAGCGAGCCGACCACCGTGATGATCGAGGTGAGCAGGATCGTCGGGCTGATGAGCGGCACCGTGATGCGGCGGAACCTGGTCCACGCGCCGGCCCCGTCGAGCTGGGCGGCCTCGTAGAGCTGCTTGGGCACGCCCTGGAGCGCGGCCAGGAAGAGCACCATGTTGAGGCCGACGTTCTTGATCACCTGGACGACGATGACGGACAGCATCGCGGTGCCGGAGCCGCGCAGCCAGTTGGGGCCGCCCCCGAAGACGGCGTTGATGCCGCCGTCCGGCTGCAGCAGGAACTGCCAGACGATCGTCCAGGCCACCAGCGACACCAGCACCGGCGAGAAGAACAGCGCACGGAAGACCACGGTGCCGCGCAGCTTCTGGTTGAGCAGCACCGCGAGCAGCAGGGCCAGCGTCAGGTTGAGCGTGACGAGCCCGGCGGAGAAGATCGCGGTCGCGGTCAGCGAGTCGCGCAGCTGCGGGTCGGCGGCCAGCTTGGCGTAGTTGTCCAGGCCGACGTACTCGAACGTGCCGGCCAGGACGTTCCACTCGTTGAGGCTGAACCAGCCGACCAGCGCCAGCGGCAGCAGCACGAACAGCACGCTGCCGGCGAGCTGCGGGGCGATGAGCAGGTAGCCGACGAGGTTGTCGCGGCGCCGCACGGTCCAGAAGCGGCTCGCGCTGCGGCTGCCGGCCTTCCCTGCGGTGAGCACGGCCATCGTCACGATCCCAGCAGCGGCTGGATCTTCGCGCACACGCCGTCGAGCACCGCCTTGACGTCGGCGCCGGGCTGCCAGAGCGGGTCGAGCGCGGCGCGGGCGGTCTGGATGAGCTCTTCCTGACCCTTGTGGCTGGGCTTGACCACGCCGTTGGGGATGCCGTCGATGACGACGGCCTGCAGCTGCTCGGGCTTGAGCAGCGGGTTCGACTTGGCCAGCGTCTCGACGTTGAGCTGCGAGGTACGGGCGGGCGGGAAGTACTGGGCGAGCTTGGCGGAGTTCTCGGCGTTGGTGAAGTAGCCGAGGAAGTCGGCGGCCGGCTCGGCGTTGGGCGACTTCTTGATGACGCCGATGCCGGCCTGCCCGATCACGGAGTACTCCCCTGCGGGGCCGTGCGGCAGCGGCAGCAGCGTCCAGTCGAACGTCGCGTCCTTGAGCAGGCTCGCCCGCGAGATCTGGGTGACGATCATGGCGGCGTCGCCGGAGTAGAAGTCGACGGTCTCGCCGGGGCCGGGCAGCGCCTTGTCCGTGAAGATCGACTTGTGCAGGAACGTCATGGCCTCGACCATGGGCTGCTGGTTGAAGCCGCAGGTCGCGCCGTCCTCGCTCCACGCCTTGGCGCCCCAGCCCTCCCACAGGGTGGCGAGGTTGGTCCAGTTCTTGTAGTCCCAGTCGCCGACGATCAGCCCGGCCTTGCCCTTCTTGGCCACGGCGGCGGCCGCGTCCATGGCCTCCTGCCAGGTCCAGCCCTTCTCCGGGACCTTCTTGCCGGCCTCGCGCAGCAGATCGGTGTTGACGAACACGCCGAACGGCGAGGTGGAGAACGGGTAGGCGTACAGCTCGCCGTCCTTCTGCCAGAGCCGGGTCGCGGCGGGCGCCAGCTCGGCGGCGTTCTGGATCTTGCTCGACAGCGGCGCGAGCGCGCCGGACTCGACGAAGTCGGGTGCCGAGCCCTCCAGGATCCAGGCCAGGTCGGGCGCCTTGCCGCCGGCGATCTGCGTGGTGAGCGTGGTGGTGTAGCTGTCGATCGGGATCGACTCGAACGTCACCTTGGCCTTGGTGTAGCCGGCGGCGATCTCGTTGAACAGCTTGAGGTGGTCCTCGTTGGCCGTCCAGATCGACATGCGCAGCGTCACGGGACCGGACTGCGCGGTCTGCTCCGCGCCGCTTCCGCAGGCAGCGGCCAGGGTGAGCAGGGCGACGGCGGGGATCAATGCCCTCATGGCGGGGTCTCCCTAATACGCGGTGACAGCGGGCCAGCGCAGCTCGACGCCGTCCCGGGTGAGCCTGTGCTGGAAGTCGGCGAGCAGGGACTCGCTCTCTCGTACGGCGTGCGGCGTGGTGCCGTGGTCGAGGCAGAACGCCGCCAGGGCGCCCGCGGCCTCGCCGATGTTCCACTCGACCGGGTGCAGCCGGTAGGCGCCGTTGGTGATGTGGGTGGTGCCGATGTTCTTGGAGGCGGGCAGCAGGTTCGTCATGCGCTGCGGGATCAGCGCCCCGAGCGGGATCTCGAACGGGCAGCTCGCCACGTCGATGTAGTTGTCGCCGCCGGTCGACGGGTGCAGGTCGATGCGGTACATGCCGACGCCGACCGAGTCGGGGTAGCTGACCGCGCCCCTGTCGCCGCGCACCGCGTACGACAGGTCCTGCTCGACCACCGTGTAGAGGGCCTTGATGCGGCGCGACTCGCGGATGTAGGGCGCCTGGGCGAGGCCGTCGGCGCCGCCGGTGATGTCGCCGCGCAGCCGCAGCCCGGGGAAGCCGGCCTCGGTCTGCATCCAGTACAGCACCGACAGCGACAGCTCGCGGGCGGCCTTCAGGTGCCGGTCGGCGTCCGGCACGTCGATGACCGGGCCCTCCAGGTAGTCGATCATCGGCCAGTTGACCAGCGTGATGTCGCTTTCGTAGGCGCCTTCGACGAACGTCTTGCGCGCGGCGATCCGCCGGAACGTCCACAGGTTGGCATCGCCCGGGTTGACCCGCTGGTCCGCCTCGACGAGCAGCGGGTCGTCGTCGGGGTTGGGGGTGAAGGCGCGCTCGACGATCTCCAGCGTGCGCGGGTGGGGGCAGCGCCACGACAGCAGCTTGTCGCCCCAGAACGGCGGCTGGTACTCGCGCCAGAAGTCGTACGACTCCGGCTTGTCGATCGTGTGGTCGCCGTCCACGTGGTCGATGGCGAAGCACACCGAGATGGCCTGCATGTTGAGCGGCTGCGCCTCGGCGGGGGCGCTGGGCTCGCCGGTGTCGGCCTGGGACTCGAAACCGGTGACGTACTCGGTGCCGGTCAGCGGCAGCAGCTCGCCGGTCTCGGTGGCGTCGATGATGTACGGGGCGCTCGCCCACACCTCGCGGCCCTCGCCGCTGAGCAGCACCGCGCTCACCCGGTCGCCGTCGTAGGAGGCGGCGACCGGCTTGTACGGCTGCAGCACCCGTAGCCGCCCCGAGCCCCGGTAGGGCGCGAGCATGGCCTCGATGACGGCGACCGCGACGCGCGGCTCGTGACAGAGCCGGCTCACGTGACCGCCGCCCGGGTTGAGGTCCCGCTTGGCCCTGGCCGCCGGCGTGAGCGGGTAATGGTCGCGGTAGTACTGGCGGATGCCGTCGCGCAGCGCCCGGTAGCTGGCGGTGACGCCGAAGCGCTCCACCCACGAGTGCTCGTCCGGAGGCACGGCCTGGCTGGTGAGCTGGCCGCCCAGCCAGGCGTACTCCTCCGACAGGAGCACCGTGCGGCCGGCCCGCAGCAGCGCCAGCGCGGCCGCCACGCCGCCCAGCCCGCCGCCGACCACGACCGCGTCCGCTTTCATCTCGACCACGTGAGGGGTCACCTTCCGATCAGTGTGGAGCCCTCGATCAGCTCGCAGGGCAGGAGTTCCTGAGGTGTGCCGCCGGACTCGATCACCCCGGTCAGCAGCTCGACGGCCCTGCGGCCCATCTCGCGGCGGGGGATGAGGAAGCCGGTGAAGTCGATGTCGGTGTGCACGGGGCGGGTCGCCGAGCCCAGCGTGACCAGGGACAGGTCATCGGGGATCGCGAGGCCGCGCCCGGCCGCCGCCTGGACGAACAGGACCGCGTCGGCCTGCTCCTCGAAGAAGGCGGCGGTGGCGCCGGTGCCGCGTACGGCGTCGAGGAGGTCCGGCGTGTCCGGAGCGAGGCGGAGCCCCTCCACGTCGAGCTCCGCGACGGCGGTGCGGAAGCCGGCGTACCGGTCGGCCGTGGACTCGGCCCCTCCCCCGGTGCCGACGTAGACGAGCCTGCGGTGCCCGAGCCGCACCGCCCGCTCCACCAGCGCGCGGGTGGCGGTGGGGTAGTCGGCGCCGACGTACGGGACGGGCCCGCCCGCGTCGTCGCGGCGGCCGACGGACACGAACGGGATCTGGTCGGCGATCAGCCTGGCCAGGTCGTCGCGGTCGACCATGCGGCCGAGCAGCACGCATCCGTCGGCGAGCCGTACCCGGCTGTCTTCGTTGAAGATGCGCCGCCGACCGCCGCCCGAGGCCCGCGCGCTGGTGAACAGCAGCAGGTCGCAGCCGACCTGCTCGGCGCACTCCTCGATGCCGACCAGGAACGGGTGGTAGAAGTCGGCGCTGGTGGCGGGGAAGACCGCCTCGTAGGTGAAGACGCCGAGGATGCGGTTGCGTCCCTCGGCGAGCCTGCGGGCCGCGGGGTCGGCGATGTAGCCGGTCTCCCTGATCACCCGCAGCACCCGTTGCCGGGTCTCCGGCGAGATGCGCACCTCGCCGTCGGCGCGATTGTTGAGCACCAGCGACACGGTGGTCTGGCTCACTCCCGCCATGCGGGCGATGTCCTGCTGGGTCAGGCGTCTTGCCACGGTTGGGTCTCCTCGCTAATGCGCATTAGCCAATGAGTGTGGAACCTCACCGGGCACGCCGTCAAGAGGTGATGACCCAGTAATAATTCGTATTAGCGGACCACTGCCGGCTCAGGGCGCCGTCAGCCGCCTCCCGCCTCGTTCAATGGCGCCCGCACCGTGACGGGCTGCGAGGGGCCGGGCGCCGGGCGGGACGGCGCGGGCGAGGAGGCGTGCCCGGCGTAGACGACCAGGAACACCATCAACGAGGTCAGGACGGCGACCGCCGCCAGCAGGCCCGCGATCTCCTTGCGGCTGATCCCGTGGCCGAAGCGGGGCGCCCTCCTGCGGCCGGCGGCGGCGTTGAGCGCGTCGATGCGGCGGGCGAAGGCACGATCGGTCCTGCGCAGCGCCATCTCGATCTCGGCGAGGATCCGGCGTTCCCGGTCCGACAGGTGCATCGCTCATCACCGCCCTACGTCGTCAATTGTGGTCCGTTCGGCCGCGCTCGTCGCCGCCGGGGTGCTCGCATCCGGAGGTGCGGGGGTCATGCCGCGGGAACCGGAGGGGCGGGCAGGAGACGGCCGGTGCGAGCGAGCCGCCGGGGCCTCAGGGGATCATCCACAGAGACCTTCATGCCCTTTCGGGCGGTATGCCAGACGTTGCAGGGGTATGCGAGTGAGCGCCGGATCTGCCGTCCAGCAGGACGGGCAGGCGGATCGTGAGGACGGGCTCGGCGAGGGTGCGCCGGTCCCCGCCGCCGGCGGCGGCCCGGGAGCCGGGGTGTGCCGGGAGGCTCGCCTCCGTGAGGCGCGCTCCGGCGCCGCAGGCGGGGACCGGCTTCCTCTCAGGAGCGCTCGTGAATGCGGTAGACCGGGTGGCGGTCTTCGATGCGGCGGAACTCCGCGAGCGGCGCGTCCGGGCCGAGCCCCACGTGGGGGCGGGCGCCGGGAGCGATGGCGACGTACCGGCGCAGGATCTCCGCGCGCTGCCCGACGGGGACCTCGCGCAGCATGATCGGCCGGTCGCGGCCCCGGCGGCGCAGGACGGCCTCGCCGCCGGCCGCCTTCACGTTCAGCACCCAGCTCGCCGTCGGCCCGAGCATCGAGACCAGGTACTCGCCGCCGCCGTGGCGGGCGACCGCGACCGGCACCGAGGTGACGGCCCCGCTGCGCCGCCCCACCACCTTGAGCACGGCGGCCTGGCGCGGCGTCAGCCATCCGGCCCCGTACGTGAGCGCGTCGAGCCTGTTCACCAGCCGCATGAACGCGTTCGGGCGACCGCCCCGGTACATCGCCCGCTTGAGCGCCCCCGCCGCACGCGCCACGACACCGGTCACGCCTCCGGAACCGGCCCGGCTCCCCACGTCGCCGGGACCGCCCCCGTCTCGTGTGGCCTCTCCCGTCATCGCGCCTTTCTCCACAGCGCGACCGCGGCGAGCCCGGGGAGGCACGGCAGGACGAGCAGCCAGCCGAACACCGGCGCCAGCCCGACATCGCCGGAGTTGTCCTTGACGGTCAGCCCGGCGACGGCGATGAGCAGCGCGATCACCAGCAGCCCGGAGGCCATCCAGACCGCCCAGCCCTGGCCGGCGCGGACGGCCCAGACCGTGCCGAGCCAGCCCAGCAGCCCCAGGAAGCCGATGACGCCGAGGATGATCAGGTACGCGTTGACGGCGGCGTCGATCTCGCCGGGCGTGTAGGCGGGGTAGCTGGCCCTGACGTGGTCGGCGATCACCTCCTTGCCGAGGAACGGCAGCAGGGCGGCGAGCACGGTGAGCGCCGCGCCCACGTACAGCAGTACCGGTACGACCCGGCCGCGTGGCGTGGTCATGGCAGAGCTCCTTTCAGAAAGTGACTGTCTGGAGCAAGTGACTGTATGCAGGAGGGATCCAGAGAGTCAATTTCTGGAGACAGCAGCATGCTTCAGACAGTGACTTGCTGATAGAGTCGGGCGCCATGAGCGGGCTTCGCGAGCGCTGGCGGCTCAAAGCCATGCGCGCCATTCAGGAACACGCGCTCGACCTGTTCGACGAGCGCGGATTCGACTCCGTCACCATCGAGGAGATCGCGGCCGCCGCCGAGGTCTCGCCCTCGACGGTCTATCGGATCTTCGGCACCAAAGAGGGCATCGTCGTCACCGACATCGAGTTCGACGCCATGAGCCCCGAGGCGCTGGCCGCGATCTTCGACCCGGCCGACCCGGTGGGCAGCCTCGTGCAGGCCGTCCGCGCGTACGAGACTCCGCGCGAGGAACGGCAGGCCGGCAAGGGACCGTGGCGGCGGGTCCGCTACTTCTTCGCCACGCCCTCGGTGCGCATGGCCGTCTGCGCCACCCTCGACCAGGCCGGACGGCGCATCACCCCGCTGATCGCCGAGACGGGCAAGGTGAACGAGACGCAGGCGAGAGTGATCGCCAACGCCCTCGCGTTCGGCTACTTCGCCGCGCTCGAACAGTGGTATCTGAACGGCGGCGACCAGCCCATCGCCGCCTACGTCGAGGACGGCCTGCGCCCCCTGCGCGACGTGCTCGGCACGTCTTCATGAGCGTCCCAGAAGGACGCGTTCTGTTCTAAGGACGGACGACGGCCACCGGGCAGGACACGTGATGCAGCACGTTCCTGCTGACCGAGCCGAGCAGGGCCGAGCCGAGCGCGCCCCGGCCCTGCGAGCCGACGACCAGCAGCTCCGCCTCCTGTGACGCGGCGACGAGCGCATCGACGGGATGCGCCCGCTGCACGTCCTCGACGACCGTCACCTGCGGGTGCGCGTCCTTGAGCCGCTTGAGCCGATCCTCGACGACCTGCTGCTGCGCGGTGCGGACCTCGTCCATGGTGAACGGGGCCTCGGGCGTGTAGAGGGCGGGCAGCTGCCAGGCGTGCACGGCTCTGAGCGTGACGCCGCGCGCCGCGGCCTGCTCGAAGGCGTAGGCCAGGGCCGCCTCGCACTCGGGCGAGTCGTCCACTCCGGCCACGACCTCACCGCCTTCCCGCCGCGGTCCCTCGCGTACCACCACGAGGGGGCAGCGGACCTGGCCGGCCAGGCTCGCGCTGACCGAGCCGAGCAGCGCGCCGGTGAACCCGCCGAGCCCGCGCCCGCCGACGACCAGCGCCTCGGCGGCGTCCTCCTCGGCCTGCTCGCGCAGGACGGCGGGTGGCCTGCCCTCCACCTCGCGCGTGACCACCTCGACGGACGGCCGCCGCTCGCGGACCAGCGCCTCGGCCTCGTCCAGCACCCGCCGCCCCTCGCGCAGCACCCGCTCCGAGAGCGTGGCGTCGGGGCGGGCGCCGACCAGGTACCACGAGGTGTCGGCCGCGTGCACCAGCCGCAGCGCCGAGCCCCTGCGGAAGGCGTCGTCCGCGGCCCACTCCACGGCCGCGCGAGCGGCGTCGGAACCGTCCACACCAACGATGATCATGCTCGACCTCCTTCGCTCACCTCCCATCGCACCTCAAGACCGGCCGCGAGGACAGGGCCTCAGGTCACATACGGCTCAGAAGTCGTCGGGGTGCGGATCCGCCAGCAGGTCGAGGTACTGCTGCGACCTGGTGAAGTCGTTCGCCCCGTCGCCGGAGGCGCTCTGCGTGCCGAACTCGGCGTCGACCGGGTTGTCGACGATCTCGGTCTCGTCGGAGCCGTCCGAGACGCCGAGCGACGACCAGGCGCGGGTGCCGACCAGGATCGGCGCGTCGGGGTCGTACCGCCGGATCACCGGGATGAGCTGGTGCGCGTAGTCGCGGATGACGGCCCAGGTGACGGAGTCGCCGTTCGGCTCGTTGGCGATCTCGTAAAGGACGTTCTTCTTGCCGTTGTGGCGCTGGGCGATCTCCGTGAAGAAGGTCTTGGCCCTGCCGAGGTTGTACATCGGGTCGCCGGGGTCGAGCATGTGCCAGTCGACGATCGCGTACATGCCGCGGGCGGTGGCCATCTCGATCAGGTCGTGCACCCGGTCGGTGAACAGGCGGGGGTCGGTCTCGTACCCGTCCTCCTGGATGTACATCGAGATGCGCAGCACGTCGGCCTTCCAGTCGCCGGCCAGGGCGTCGAGCGAGGCGTCGGTGAGGCACTGCGAGTACCACTGGATGCCGTGGCTGCTCATGCCGCGCAGCTGGATCTGCTTGCCGTGCTCGTTGCAAAGCTTGATGCCGCAGACCCTCAGCCGGCCGTTCGCCTCGACCGGGGTGTCCGCGCCGCCGCCGTCGCCGGTGGGCGTGCCGTAGACCTCCAGCTCCCACAGGGAGTAGCCCCACGGGGTGCCGCGCTGGGTGCCGTAGACGCGGACGTAGCGGCCGGTGCCGCTGACCGTGAGGTCGTCGGTGCCGCCGTCGCCGGTGGTGGTCGAGTAGACGTCGGTCCAGGTGGATCCGTCGGACGAGGTCTGCACGCGGTAGGCCGTGGCGGGCGGCGAGGTTAGCGGCGGCGCTGCGGAGGTAGCTGGTTGAGGCTCCCCCACCGGCACGATAGGGGCACGCATGGTGAACGGCACCCGGATCACGGTTCTGGCGGCGCTGACCGCGGCCGCGCTCCATCCCGCACCGGCGCAGGCGGGCGGCCCCGCGCCATGCCCGGCGCAGAACGGCCCCAGGCCGACGGTCGTCCTGGTGCACGGAGCGTGGGCCGACACGTCGAGCTGGAGCGGCGAGGTGGACGCGCTGCGCAGGGCCGGGCTGACCGCCCGCGCGATCGCCAACCCCCTGCGCGGCCTCGACGGCGACGCCGCCACCGTCGCCGGCTTCCTGAAGACGGTCTCCGGCCCGGTGGTGCTGGTGGGCCACTCCTACGGCGGCTCGGTCATCACGAACGCCGCCGCGTCGGCGCCCAACGTCAAGGCCCTGGTGTACGTGGACGCGGCCGTGCCCGACGTCGGAGAGACCACCGCCCAGCTCAGCGGCTCGGGCTCGGCGCTCGAAGCCTCGCCCCGGTCGCTCTACGACACGGCCGGCTACCCGGACGCTCCCCAGGGCGCCCAGGACCTGTACCTGAAGCGGGACGTGTTCGTGCGCTCGTTCGCCTCCGACCTGCCCCCGGACACCGCGATCCGGCTCTGGGCCACCCAGCGGGCCGCCTCCTCCAACGCCTTCCAGACGCCGTCGAAACAGGCGGCGTGGAAGAAGATCCCGTCCTGGTACTTCGCCAGCACCGGCGACCGCATCATCACCCCGCAGTCGCAGCTCGCCATGGCCAAGCGGGCCGGGTCGAAGGTGACGACGTTCTCGGGCGGCTCCCACCTGACCCTCGTCTCGCACCCGGAGGAGGTCGCCCGCGTGATCACCACGGCGGCCTGCTCGGTCAAGGCCGGCTGAGCCCGGGTCACACGGCCCGGGTGGAGTCGCGGACGATCAGTTCGGTGGCGAGCTCCAGGTGGCGGGAGTCGATGCGCTCGCCGGCCGCCAGGCGCAGGGCCGTGCGCAGCGCCACCGCGCCCATCTCGCGCAGCGGCTGGCGTACGGTGGTCAGCGCCGGGGCGTGCATGGCGGCGATCTGGGTGTCGTCGAAGCCGACCACGCTGATGTCCTCGGGGATGCGCAGCCCCTTGCCGCGGGCGACCTGGATGGCGCCGAGCGCGCTCTCGTCGCTGGCGGCGAAGACGGCGGTGGGCGGCTCGGGCAGGTCGAACAGGACGGCGCCCTCGCGCACCCCGTCCTCGAAGCAGTAGCCGGGCGTGCGGACGTACTCGGGGCGCACGGGCACCTCGGCGGCCTCCATGGCGGCGCGGTAGCCGTGCATGCGGGCCTGGTTGGAGGCGGCGTGGGCGGGGCCGCCGAGGTAGGCGATGCGGCGGTGGCCGAGCGAGAGCAGGTGCTGGGTGGCGGCCATGCCGCCGGCGAAGTTGGTCGGGCCGACGCTCGTGACGGGGCTCGCGGGCACGTTGAGCGGGTCGATGACGACGACCGGCAGGTTCGCCTGCAGCAGCACGTCGAGCTGGGCCTGGCTGGGCTCGGCGACGAGGGTGATCACCGCGTGCCGACCGGAGTCGACCAGGCCGCGGGCCCACGACACGCCGTCGGACATGTGGTCGGCACTGGTCACGACGAGGGCGGCACCGGACGTGGCCGCCTCCTGCATCGCGCCCATGACGATCTCGGCGGAGTGTCCGCACAGCCGGCCGTCGAGCTGGAGCTCCACCGTGGTGCCTCGTTTGGCGCGGGACTGGCGCTGTACGTAGCCGTGCTCGGCCAGCAGGCGCCGTACCAGTGCGCGGGTGGCGGGGGCGACGTCGCCGCGGTCGTTGAGCACCTTCGACACCGTGGCCACGGACACGCCCGCGGCGGCGGCCACGGTGGCCAGGGTGGCCGGCTTGGTCGCGCTCGTCATCGTCGTCTCCTCCTCCGCGGCACCCGTGTGCTGCGGGTCCCTCGATGCCGCGGCATTCACCGTAACGTCGCGCGCGTGCCCGACGCATCCGCGTTCCGGCGGCCAGTCTGAAGGAACGGCGCCGAACGGGCGATTCCGAGCCGGGCGATGTCGGGAAGACGGTGCACCGAGCGGGGGCGCGGAGGATCAGGCGGCGGAGGAGGCACAGGGCCGCGCGGCCGGCGCCCCGGAGCGTGCGGCGCGTACGGCGCCGGCGGCGCTGTCGTGGACGTTGAGCAGGTCCCACAGGCCGGTGATCTGCAGCAGCCGCGCCGGCACGCCGCGCACGCCCGCGAGGTGCAGCGCCGAGCCCTCCTTCGCGCAGGAGGTGTGCAGGCGTTCGATGACGCGCAGGCCGTTGCTGTCCATGAACGTCAGAAGGGTCAGGTCGAGTACCACCGGCTTGCCGGGAAGCATCCGGCGGCGCAGGTAGGTCTCCAGGCGGGTGGCGTTGGTGATGTCCACCTCGCCGCTCAGTGTGATCAGTACGCCGTCATCCATCGTGTGGCATCCCAAGGTCAGGGGTGATGCGGCGGACGGCCGTCCGCCGCCGGGCGGGCAAGCGATGGGCACGCGCATGACGTCCTCAGGGGGGGGGCATGGATCGGGGCTGGTTCGCTTCTCCTACTCGGAAGTATATTGCCCGAAATACAATACCGGAAGTATACTTCGTATGATCGTTGTGTGAAGGCTCTCGGCCACGCCGCGCCGAGCCGGCCGACCGGCAGAAGGAGTACAGCGCGTGAGCACATCCGCCGGCCGCCGCAACGGCTGGACCTTCCTGACGAACCACGCCCGGGTGCTGCTGGAGATCGCCCGCCACCCCCAGTCCAGGGTGCGCGACATCGCGGTGAGCATCGGCATCACCGAGCGCGCCGTCCAGGGCATCGTCTCGGATCTGCACCAGGCCGGGTACGTCACGATCGAGCGCGTCGGCCGGCGCAACCAGTACAGGCTCAACCCCGACGGCCACTTCCGCCACCCGACGGAGGCCGGCCTGCCGGTGCGGCTGCTCATCGACATGTTCGCCGAACACGACCTGCCGGACCCGGGCGCTCAAAGCACTGGCTGACCGCCGGGCGCCTCCCTAGGATGCGGATGATGTTGTACTTCGACGACCCGTACCGCACCGAGGCCGACACCTCCGTGGTGCGGTCCGGCACGGACGGCCGCGGCCCGTACGCCGTGCTCGCCGAGCCGCTCTTCTACCCGCAAGGCGGCGGCCAGAAGGGCGACCGCGGGCGGCTGCACCTCGCCGGCGGCCCGGTGCTCGACGTCGTCGACACCCGCAAGGCCGAGGACGAGATCCGCCACTACCTCGCCGCCGGACACGAGCCGCCCGCGCCCGGCCCGGCCCGCCAGGAGCTGGACTGGCCGTTCCGCTACCACCAGATGCGGCTGCACTCGGCCGCGCACTTCCTGCACGTGGCGCTGGAACGGGAGATCGGCGCGCCCCTCCCCCACCCCGTACGCGCGCCGCTGTCGGAGACCGGCGGCGAGTGCCACTACGCCTTCGCCGACCGCTTCGGCCCCGACGAGCTCGAACGCGCGGTCAAGGCGGCCAACGCGCACACCGCCCAAGGCCATCCGATCGTCACCAGGGCCGATGAGGAGCGCGGGCCCGGCATGCGCTCGTGGCACTGCGCCGGCGACACCGTGGCCTGCGGCGGGCTGCACCCGCGCGACTCGTCCGAGGTCGGTGAGATCACGGCGAGCATGCGGATCAAGCGCGGCAAGACGCTGGTGTCGTTCGCGCTCGCCCGCCCCTGACGTTCTCTACGCTCGCCCGCCCCTGACGTTCTTCACGCTCGCCCGCCCCTGACGTTTTTGTACGCTCACCCGGCCCTGACTCCCTGCGCACTCGCCCGCCTCTGAGCGGCCCTGACGCCCTCACCCTCCCCCGCCCTTGAGCGACCCTGAGAGCCCACTGGCCGGAGGCCGGGGACCGGCCGGCCGGGGAGAGCCCCAAGCCACGGCCGGTCCCCGGCCTGGCGGCTCGGATGTCGCGGACGGTGCGCCACCGTACGGACAGCGTCACTCCGGGAGCGTCGCCGGGATCACGGCCCTGATCACGAAGGCGCCATCCGAGCGGCGCTCCTGGTGGAACTCGCCGCCCAGCGCTTCCACCCGCGCCCGCACCCCCGCCAGGTCCCGCCCGGCCGCCGCGTGGAAGACCACACCGTCGGTGCGCACCCGCAGCGTGACCTCCCGTACGCCGTGCCGCACCTCGACCGACGTACGGCTGCCGGGCGCGTAACGCAGCGCATCGACCAGCGCCGCCTGGACGACCCGGTAGGCGACGAGTTCGGCGGCACGGGAGGACGGCGCCGCCCGCCCCGCCTCGGCGAACTCCACCGGCTGCCCGGCCAGGCGCATCTCCTCGACCAGCGCGTGCAGGTCGCCATCACCCGGCGCCCCGATCTCAAGCCCCCCGCCCCGGCCCGGGGAGACGCCGGCCGCGTCCAAGCCGACAGACTGCAGCACCCCGGCAGCGCCGAAACCGCGTGGCCGTGCCACACCGGCCATGCCCGAACCACCGGACTGAGACAGCCCGGCAACACCCGCATCGACAGGCCCCGACACCTCGGCAGCAGCGGAACCGCGCGGCTGTGCTGCCCCGGCGGCGCCCAGGCCGACGGGCCGTGGCGCCCCGCCGGTGTCCATCCGCGGGACGGTCGCTTCCGGCGTGGCCGCTTGCGGGGTCCCGGCGCCGGCCGGACCAGCGGCGCGTGGTGCCCGCATGATGTCCGGGGCGGTCGGTTGGGGTGGGATGAGGGCGGCCTCCGCGCTCTGGTTCTCGGCGGCGTTGTTCTGATTCCGGCCCGCCTCGGTGATCTCCTGATTACGGCCTGAGCCGGGGACCTTCCGGTCCCGGCCTGGCTCACTCATCTCCTGGTTCCGGCCTGGGTTGGTGAGGTTCCGGTTCTGAGGGGCGTTGGCGAGTGTCGTGGTGTCGCCGGCCGAGGCTCCGACCGGGCCGGGGCCGTAGGGGAGCAGGCCGAGCATGTAGCGCAGGTCGGCGATGGCGCGGCGGCCGGTGTCGGTGACGGCGGTCAGGGCGGCGTCGAGGCGTTCCGGGGCGCCGGTCAGGTAGCGGGCCGCCTCCGCCTGCACGATCATCGCCGCCACCTGGTGGGTCACGACGTCGTGGAGGTCGCGGACGATCCGGTGGCGTTCGGCGTCCCAGGCGGATGCGGCGTCGTCCGCCCGTACGTCCTCGGTGCGGGAGGCGGCGGGTCCGGCTTCGGTGTTCTCCAGGCGGTGTTCGATGGTCAAGGCGCTTTCTGGACGATCATGAGCGGCGGCTTCAGGGTGCGCGGCGGCGAGAGCGCTGTCAGAACGGCGCTCGGTGGACGGCGCGGGCTCGGGAGGGCGTTCAGGGGCGGGTTCAGTGCGAGGTGCGGCGGGGGCCCGGCGCGGGCGCAGCCATCCCCTGATCCCCCACATGCCGGCCAGCAGCAGGCAGACCACGGCGGATCCCGCTTCGAGCCGCACCGAGCGGACCCGCATCGCCCCGCTCACGGCAGGTACGCAGGGGTCGTCAGGCCGATCGGCGAACCCACCCCCAGGATCGTGCGGAGCGCGTTCCCCGGCGCCGTCCCCGCGATGGCGCTGCCCACGAAGGAGGCCGCCGCGACGGCCACGAGTTGCTTCGACAATCGCATGACAACTCCCAGACGAGATCCGATCGGCCCCTAGCGGCCTCGGGAAGAACGCTAGAGATCGGGGAGTCGCCGATCGTCACCGTAGGGAGGACATTCGCGGGTAGCTCGCACGGGGGACAACGACCGCGGCAGAGTCCTCCCGCGCCCAGGAACGCCTGACGCCCCCTCGGGCTCCGGCCGGACCGCCGTGAACGATCCGGCCGGGCGAAGCCGCTAGCAGTCCTTGCGCACCTCGATCGTGATGGGGAACGACTGGGACTCCACGCCGTCCTCGACCTCGAACAGCGGGTGGTACGTCCCTTCGGGGGCCGGGCCGAACTCGACGAAGACCCAGGCGTTCAGCGAGACCGCGCCGGTCTCGGGGTCCGGGTAGCTGCTGCCGGGGCCGATCACCGAGCTCTGGTAGGTCGCGTTCGGCGGGAGGTTGCGCAGGTGGGTCCACAGGTTGGTGGACCAGGTGCCGATGACCGGGGCCACGAAGTACGTCATCGGGTGGCCGTTCGGCGAGATGCACAGCCGCTGCGGGAGCTCCCTCAACGTCCACGTCGCCGCCGACGCCGGCGCGGTGATGGACAGGGCGAGCAGCAGCCCGGCCAGCAGGGCTAATGCGGCCTTCGTGGCACGGCGGATCGTCTTCATCATGCCTCCTCGGCATTTGTGACGGACGATGCTGACTTCCCGCGATTATTGAGGGTTCAAGGATTTCTGTGAAGCATCCGGGTGACTTCCGGTGGATTTCTTAGTCAACTTTCATGTGGCGGCCTCGGCGCGATGAGGGCGCGCGGGGAAGCGGGCGCGACGCGGTGAGCGCGTGCCAGACAGCGGGTGCCGCTCCGCGAGCACGCTTGCATGCGGGCGCGGCGCGGCGGGCATGCGTGAGGAAGGGCGTGGGTCGCCGGCAGGCGGTCGGGGTGCCGGCCGAGGTGGTCGGGGTGCCGGGCGGGCCGCGGCTTGCGAGCGTGGGCGTGCGGACGCCGCGTCGCCGGGCGGCGGCGTTCCGCACGGCGCGGTCAGCGGACGAAGCGAGCGGTCACGCCGGTGGCCAGGCGGAGGGCGTCTTTGATCGCGGCGTCGGCGTCGGTGATCGGGTAGAGCACGTGGCGGATCGTCCGGCGGGCGTCGGCGACGATGACGGCGGGCTTGAGGTGCAGCGTGTGACCGGTGCGGAACGTCGGCAGCCGCAGCGCGGCGCACAGCACCAGCTCGGCGTCCGACAGCACCGGAAACGCCCATCCCGCAGCCGGCCCCTTCGCATCAGGCGCCCCCGCGCCCGACCCCTCAGGACCAGGCGGCTCCGCCTCCGGCCGCACCGCATCAGGCGCCCCCGCGGCCGCCCTCTCCTCAGGGCCAGGCCCCTCAGGGTCGGGCGGTTCCGTGTTCGGTCGCGCTGCGTCCGGCGCCGCCGCACCGGGCACGTCGGTTCGCGACGTGTCCGTGCGCCGCAGCTCGCGGGGTTCCTGCGTGGTGACGGCCCGCACGGCCACCCCGGCCTCGGTGAACGCGGTGGCCGACTCGCTCAGCGCACCCAGGAATCGGGCCAGCGCCTCACCGGGACAGGTGAGGAGAACGGTGACGCGGGCGTCGGAGGCCACCACGTCCATCCCGCCATCCCCGGCCACCGTCTGGCCCGGCCCGCCAATCCCGGACACGGCAACGCCCAGCGCGCCATCCCCGGGCCCAGCAACGCCCAGTGCGCCACTCCTGGGCACCGCAACCCCCGGCCCGTCGCCCCTGGGCACGGCAACGCCCGGCCCATCGCCCCTGGGTGCCGCCGTGTCCGCCGCGCCGCCCCTGATCACCGGCAGCGCCAGCGGGTGCGGAACGGCGGTGCCTACCAGGCCGTGCATGCGGTCGATCTCCGTGGGCGTGGCGTCGGCGGCCGGGGTGCCGTCGCCGAGGACGAAGCGTTCGCCCCAGTCCTGCAGCCCGGCCAGCACCGGGGCGAGCGCCCGCCCGGCCGCCGTCAGGCGGTACTCGTAGCGGGTGGGCCGCTGCTGGTACGGCCGGCGTTCGAGCACCCCGTTGTCGAGCAGGTGCTTCAGCCGTTCGGCGAGCACCCGGCGCGAGATGCCCAGCTCGGTGTGCAGGTCGTCGAAGCGGTGGCGGCCGCGGGTGACCTCGCGCACGATGAGCAGGCTCCACCACTCCCCCACCACCGCCGCGGCCTGCGCGATCGCGCATCCGGCGTCCTGTTCCCGCAGTTCCCGTGCCACCAGCTCGCCTCCTCGCCCGTCCTCCTGGGGTACGGAATGGCGCCCGCGCCCGGATCAAGTGTAAGTTCCTTCCTGGAACTGAGTGGGTTCCGATCTGAAATCCACGCAGACGGGACCTCTGACGCAGGGGGTAGGCAGACATGACGACAATCGTCCAGGTGGCGGGCCGGGAGATCCTCGACAGCCGGGGCAATCCGACCGTGGAAGTGGACGTCATCCTGGAAGACGGCTCGCTGGGCCGCGCGGCCGTCCCGTCCGGCGCGTCGACGGGCACGAACGAAGCGGTGGAGCGGCGCGACGGCGACCCGCGCCGCTTCCACGGCAAGGGCGTGCGCCGCGCGATCGAGGCCGTCACCGGGGAGATCGCCGCGGCCGTCACCGGGATGGACGCCGAGGACCAGGCGTCCGTGGACGAGGCGATGATCGCGCTCGACGGCACCCCGGGCAAGTCGAGGCTGGGCGCGAACGCGCTGCTCGGCGTCTCACTGGCCACGGCGAAGGCCGCCGCGGCCTCGCACCGGCTGCCGCTCTACCGCTACCTCGACCCGGACGCCGCGCTGCTGCCGCTGCCGATGATGAACATCATCAACGGCGGCGCCCACGCCGACAATCCGCTCGACTTCCAGGAGTTCATGATCGCGCCGGTGGGCGCGACGACGTTCGCCGACGCCGTACGGATGGGCTCTGAGGTCTTCCACACCCTGCGCGCCACGCTCAAGAAGGCCGGACACCACACCGGCGTCGGCGACGAGGGCGGCTTCGCCCCCGACCTGCGCACCGCCGAGGAGGCGCTGGACCTCATCGTCACCGCGATATCCGACGCCGGCTACTCCCCCGGCACGCACATCGCCGTCATGCTCGACCCGGCCGCGTCGGAGTTCTACCGGGACGGCGCCTACCACTACGCGGGCGAGGGGGTGCGGCGCTCGGTCGAGGAGCACGCCGCCTACCTGTCGGGCCTCGTCGCCGCCTACCCGATCGTGTCCATCGAGGATCCCATGGCCCAGGACGACACCGAGGGCTGGCGGCTGGTCACCCGCGAGCTGGGCGCGACCTGCCGGCTCGTCGGCGACGACGTCTTCTGCACCAACGCGGCGCTGCTGCGCGCGGGCATCGACGCCGGCATCGCGAACTCCATCCTGGTCAAGGTCAACCAGATCGGCACGCTCACCGAGATGCTGGACACCGTGCGGACGGCCGGGCGGGCCGGGTACGGGGTCGTGATGTCGCACCGTTCCGGCGAGACCGAGGACACCACGATCGCCGACCTCGCCGTGGCCACCGGCTGCGGCCAGATCAAGACCGGCTCGCTGTCCCGCTCCGAACGGACCGCCAAGTACAACCAGCTCATCCGCATCGAGGAGGAGCTCGGCACGGAGGCCCGCTACGCGGGCCGGTCGGCGCTCAAGGGCAACTGAGCCCCCGCGTCCGGCGCGCAAGGGCGGCTGAGCCCGCTCGTCAGCCGCCCTTGCGGGCCGAGGCCCGCCTGCGGTAGGCGGCGACCTTGTGCCGGTTGAGGCAGGTGGCGGAGCAGAAGCGGCGCTGCCCGGCCGGGGACGAGTCGGTGTAGACGTCGACGCATCTGGCCGCGTGACAGGTGCCGAGCCGGGCCTGCTCGTGGGTCATGAGCCAGGCGAGCAGGCAGGTGGCCAGCGCGGCGGGCAGCACGTCGGCGGGGTCGCCGATGGTCCAGCGCAGGCCGCCGGGCGCGGCGACGGGCAGCGGACGAACGGCACGCAGCAGGGCGTTCAGCTCGTCGAACGCCCGGCCTTCGCGCGCGGCGGCGAAGACGGGGAAGACGGCGTTGGCCGCCTTGACCAGGTCGCCGCCGGCGGGCAGCGGCAGGTCGCCGGGCCAGGCCAGCAGGGGTGCCGGGTCGGGATACGGTGTCTCCTGCTCGCCCGCGGCCTCGCGCGGCGGGTCGGCGTACTCGTTGACGAACGCGACCACGTGGCTCACGTCGAGCACGGGAACGGCTGGCACCCGCACAGTGTAACCCGGAAAAAGGCTCTTAACGGTTACACGGGAATGGCCGGGCCGCGCGTGCGCCCCCCTGTTGTGGGCAGCTGACCAGCATGGGGGACGGTCAGGTCTGGGGCAGACCGCGGGTGGCGGTGTCGAGCTGCCTGCTCGGCGAGCCGGTGCGCCACAACGGCGGCCACAGCCGCAGCCGCTACCTCACCGACGAGCTGGCGCCGTTCGTCGACTGGGTGCCGCTCTGCCCGGAGGTGGCGATCGGCCTCGGCGCGCCCCGCGAGGCGCTGCGCCTGGAGCGCTCGCCCTCCGGCCCCCGGTTGATGACCAGGCGCAGCCGCCGCGACCTGACCCCGGCCATGGCGGAGCTGGCGGCCGAGCGTTCGGCGGGGTTGACCGCCGACGGTTACGTGTTCAAGGCCAAGAGCCCGAGCTGCGGCATCCACGGCATCCCGCTCTACGCGGGCGATGCGGCGGTGACCCGGCAGCAGCGCGGCCTGTTCGCCGGCGTGGTGATCGAGGCACACCCGCTGCTGCCGGTCGAGGACGACGGGCGGCTGAACGACCCGGTGCGGCGGGAGGCGTTCACCGAGCGGATCTTCGCGCACGCCCGGCTGCGCGAGCTGCTGGGAGGGCCGTGGCGGCCGCGCGATCTGATGGCGTTCCAGGCCAGGCACAAGATGCAGCTGCTCGCCCACAGCACCGAGGGCTACCGGGAGACCGGCAGGATCGCGGCGCAGGCGGGCGTCCGGCCGCGCAAGGAGGTGGCGGCGGCCTACAGCACGGCGTTCCGCGCGGCCCTCGCGGTGCCCGTGACGGTCGGGCGGCACGTGAACGTGCTGCAGCACTGCCTCGGCATGATCGGCGATGGGCTCGATCCGGTGCGCCGGGCGGATGCGGCCGAGGTCATCGCCTCCTACCAGGCGCGCCGGGTGGCGCTCAGCGTGCCGCTCGCGCTGCTGCGCCACCACGCCAGGGGCGCGGCGACCACGTACGTGGCGGAGCAGACGTACTTCGAGCCCTATCCGGAGGAGCTGTGCCTGCGTAACCATGTCGTCTGAGGCGCGTATGCGGTAGAATGATCATGTCCCGAGCGGTCCGCCGCCCGGGATTCTCCGTTTCATGCCTTCTTCTTCTTTCCGCATCGTGCTGGGCGCGGCCGTGCCGCTGCTGCTGTCCTTGAGCGCCGGCATCGTCGCGCAGCTTCTCGGCACCTCTCTGCTCGGCCGCCACGCGACCGCGGACTTGGCGGCGTTCGCGCTGGCGAGCGCCGTGCTCAACCCGGTGAACGCCGCGGTGGCGGGCGGGCTGCGCGGTCTGTCGCCGTTCGCCGCCGCCTGCCGGGAGCGTCCCGCCGAGGCGGTGGCGGTGCTGAAGGACGCGCGCTGGCTCGCGCTCGCTCTCGGGTCCGCGGGTGCCTGCGTGATGCTCGCCGTCCCCCTCATCGCGCGGGCCGGGGGTGCGCCTGAGGCGGCGGTCGCCGGGCTGGGCGCGCTGCCCGCGCTGCTGGCGGCGCAGGTGCTGCTGTCGGCGGCGGGCGGCGGCGCGGCAGGCATGCTGGTCGCGCTGCGGCACAGCGGGAAGGTGCTGTGGTCCGGGCTGGCGGGCACGGCGGCGCAGGTCGTCCTGCTGCTCGCGCTCGTGCCTCCGTACGGCGTGCCGGGCACCGGCGTGGCGATGGTGGCCGCCACCGCCGTGCAGGTCGCGGTCTCCAACCTGCTGCTGCGGCGGCTGCCGGAGCTGGCGGGGCAGTCGTGGTGGCCGGGGCGGCCGCGCGTGCGGCGGATCGTGCGGATGGCCGGGGTGGGGCTGCCGCTGTCGGCCACGCTGATCGTCAAGTTCACGGTGATGGGCGGTGTCGCGTACGCCGCCGCGCGCACCGGCGTGCAGCAGGCCGCCGCTCACGCGATCCTGCTCTCGCTCGACGGCTTCCTGGGGCTCGCGGCGGCGTCCGCCGCGCGGGCGGTGACGCCCGAGGTGGCGCGGGCGACGTCGGCCCGCGAGGCCAGGCGGCTCGTCGTGGCGGCCGTCACGGTCGGCGCGGCCGGGGTGCTCGCGGGCGGGGCGGCGCTGCTCGTCGCGGGCGAGGCGGTGCTGCGGCTGTTCACGCGGGACGCGGCCGTGCTCGCCCTGGCCTCGGGGCTGTCGCCGCTGCTCGTGGGGTTCGCGCTGGCGAACGGCTGCGCGATCGTCACCGCGTACGGGCTGGTCGGACAAAAACGCTCGACCTGGCAACTCGCCGCGGTCGGCACCGGCTACGGCCTGCTCGCCCTGGCCGTGATCCCGGTGTCC
This sequence comes from Nonomuraea sp. NPDC049309, assembly GCF_043196965.1. Classification (NCBI taxonomy): domain Bacteria; kingdom Bacillati; phylum Actinomycetota; class Actinomycetes; order Streptosporangiales; family Streptosporangiaceae; genus Nonomuraea; species Nonomuraea sp. NPDC049309. The sequence continues at coordinate 203,027 of NZ_JBICSH010000005.1, forward strand.
GGCACCTGGGGGCTGGCCGGGCTGTGGGCCGCCATGACCGCGACCGGCGCGCTCATCTGGGTGCTGCAGATCACCGGATTCGTCCGGCACAGCGCCGCCATCGCGCCCGCCGCGGCCTAGGATCGGAAGATCAACTGATCATGCCGGCCGGTCCCCACCCCCGACCGGCCCCGGCCGCCCCTGAGGTGACACCATGGCCACCGCCACGTCCGTGACCTTCGACGACGTCCGCGCAGCAGCCGTCAGGCTCGACGACATCGCCCACCGCACGCCCGTGCTCACCTCGCGCATCCTGAACGCCCGCGCCGGCGCCGAGGTGTTCATCAAGTGCGAGAACCTGCAGCGCGTGGGCGCCTTCAAGTTCCGCGGCGCCTACAACGCGGTCGCCCTGCTCTCCCCCGAGCAGCGGGCGCGCGGCGTCGTCGCCCACTCGTCGGGCAACCACGCCCAGGCCATCGCCCTGGCCGCTCGCGAGCTGGGCACCTCGGCCGTCGTCCTGATGCCCGAGGACGCACCGCGTCCCAAGCGCGAGGCCACCGCCGGCTACGGCGCGGAGATCGTCACCTACGACCGTTACAAGGAGGACCGCATCGCGCTCTCCCGCGCCCTCGCCGACGAGCGCGGCATGACCCTCATCCCGCCCTTCGACCACCCCGACGTCATCGCCGGCCAGGGCACCGCCACCCTGGAACTGCTGGACGAGGTCGGCGAGCTGGACGCGCTGCTCGCGCCCGTCGGCGGTGGCGGGCTGCTCGCGGGCACCGCCATCGCGGCCAAGGCGCTGCGGCCCGCCACCCGGGTCATCGGCGTCGAGCCGGAGGCCGGCGACGACACCAAGCGGTCGCTCGAACGCGGCGAGCGCGTCACCATCCCCGTCCCCAGGACGATCGCCGACGGTCAGGCGCTGCCGACGCCGGGCGAGCTGACGTTCGGCATCAACCGGCGGCTCGCCGACGGGGTCGTCCTGGTGAGCGACGCGGAGATCGTGGAGGCGATGCGGTTCGCGTTCGAGTACCTGAAGATCGTCCTTGAGCCCAGCGGCGCGACGGCGCTCGCCGCCGTGCTGTCCGGCCGCGTGGAGGGCACACCGCGCCGGATCGGGCTCATCGCCTCGGGCGGGAACGTCGACAGCCGCCGCTTCGCCGACCTGCTCGCCGCTCACTGACCACAAGACCCCTGGAGCCGCGAGCACCAGCCGGTCCGACAGCTCACGCAGGCGGCCGAGGTCGGGGACGTACGCCATGAAGCCCGGCACGATGCGGCCGAGGAAGTACGGCCGTCGTCGGCCATCGTGCGGCGCAAGCGCGGGGGCGGCCGCTTCCCCGCGTGGCCGAGCCGGGGCGGGCGCTCGGAGGCCGGCCGCGAAGACGGCCGCCGCGGGCATCAGGTCCTCCCTGCGCAGGGTGTCCTGGACGCGGGCGATCAGCGCCCGGCAGCACCTCGACCACCGGCGGCTCGTGCGCGAGCACCCGTTCGGCCCGCTCCGGATGGGCGGTGAGCAGGTGGAGCGCGGTGATCGCGCCGGAGCTGCACCCGGCCACGCGGACGGGCGCGTCCGGCGACAGCCCCGCTGCCGCGTACCTCGTAGTGCAGGGTGGCGCCGTCGACGCGCAGCCGTCATCATCAGGGGTCTCCTCCGGTACGGGAGGGCCAGTGCTCGAGGGCGTTGTGCAGGGCTTCCACGCAGCGGACCCAGGAGTCATCGGCCGGTCGCGCGTGCGCGAACCCGCCCGCGGCCTCGATGCTGACGAAGCCGTGCAGCGCGCTGCGGATGAGGCGGACCGCGTCGGTGAGGTCGGGCTCCTCCAGCCGGTACGCGCGCAGCATGCTGTAGGTCAGCTCGACCGCCCGGCGCGGCCCCGCCGCCTTTGCGGCCAGCTCGGGGTCGATGGGGATCGGGACCTGGGTCGCGGTGTACCTGCCCGGGTGGTCGTGGGCGTAGGACCGCCAGGCGTCGGCGTAGGCGACGAGCGCGTCCTTGCCCGCCCGCCCCGCGGTGGCCTCGGCGATGCGGATGGTCTTCTCGTCCGCGCCGAGCAGCGCGATGCGGCCGCGCAGGTCCTCCAGGTTGCGTACGTGGGCGTACAGGCTGGCGTCCTTGACGCCGAGCCGGCGCGCCACCGCCGACATCGTGACGTGGTCGAGCCCGACCTCGTCGGCCAGTTCGGCGGCGGCGAGCGTCACGCGGTCCACGGTCAGCCCGGCACGCGCCATAGCTCACCGACCCTTCCTAGGTTCTCCGCTTGCCCGCCTAGGTTATACCTAGGGCTCCTAGGAAAGAACGTCACAGGCGGACCAGCGCCTCCATGGCCTCGCGCTCGATGCGGGCCAGGTCGCGCAGGATCCTCCCGGCCTCCTCCAGATGACCCGGGTCGCCGCTCTCGCCGGCCTTGCCGATCAGCGCCGCCACGTCGGTCCACAGGCCCGCCGCCTCGGCGTACAGCCGGTGCCCCGTACGCAGCTCCTCGCCGCCGAGCAGCTCGGCGCACGCGGCGAGGAAGTCCCGGTACAGCGCGCGGAACAGGCCGCCGCCGGTGCCGCCCTGCTCCATGAGGAGGGCGGCCTGGGTCAGGTCGCGGCGCGGGTCCTGCGCGCGCTCCCACCAGCCGGGCACCTTCGCCGCGGCCTTGGCGATGCCGCGGTGGCCGAGGTTCGCGATGGGCGGGGAGAGGAACGCGGCGGCGGTCTCCCTGATCGCGGGGACGAGCCGCTCCTGCCAGGCGACGGGGTGCGGCGGCAGCGTGATGGTGAACGAGCGGTTCCGCGCCGTCATCGGGCCGCGCTCGGCCCTGGCGGCGGCGAGCGAACCGAGACTCGTGCGCACCGCGCCGCCCTGCTGCGCGGTGTCCACGAGGTAGGCGTCGCGGTCGTCGTAGCCGTACATGGCGACCACGTGGCCGCCGAAGTGCACCTTCGAGGTGAAGTAGTCGAGGTGGTAGCAGTCGAGCTGCAGGCCGGCCGGGCGGCCGCCGTCGATGACCGCCGCCACGTTCTCCCAGGCCCGGCGGCGTGAGGTGGTCTCCTGGACGGCCAGCGTCAGCCTCAGCCTGCCGGCCAGGCTCCTGGTCAGCTCGAACGGCTTGACCCGGCCGCCCAGGAACGGCACCGGCATCGCCTTGGCGTCCCAGTAGACGAAGGACAGGCCGGAGCCGAGCCCGAACATCAGCGGCTCCGGCAGGTCGAGTCCTTCGTGGCGGAGCAGCACACCGAGCGCCGTGGTCTCACAGTGGTGCAGGCCGCGGGGCTCGACGCCGGTCACGATGGTCATACGTCGCTTCTCCTCAGGACTGATCGTGCTGGGAGTAGCATGAGGTCTCCCCCAGGGGGAGAGTCCACCCGTCTCGACCCGGCAGGTGCCCATGGACGACGCACGGCGTTCCGCGACGTACGACGAGTTCATCGCCCACCCCGCGAGCCGCAGGCGCGAGCTCTACCAGGACCTGCCGGCGGAGGTGCGCAGCGGGCTCTGGCTGGAGCAGCTCGTCCGCTTCCGCGCCGCACACGCCGACCTGACCGCCGAGCAGCTGAGCCTGCTCGGCGAGATCGAGGCGCTGATCCGCGACGAGACGACGTTCGAGCCGGGCAGCCCGCCCGCGCCCGGGCTCGACCGGCTGGGCGAGGCGGCCATCGCCGCCTTCGGCAAGGACGCCGCCTTCCGGCTCCTCGCCCACCTCGGCCCCGCCGACGGCGGCGCCCGCTCCATCGCGCCCACCTCGGCCCCGCCGACGGCGACGCCCGCTCCATCGCCTGATGCCCGGCCCGGTCCGGCACGCCCGGGTGCGGAGCGGCAGGTCCTCTGTGCCGTAAGCCGGCTCGGTACCCGGCGGGCGAGCCGGTCGATCGTGCCTGAGGCCGCCGGACGGCGCCGTGATCCGGGCGCCGTCGAACAGCGGGATGAGGCGGTGGGAGGGCGGGTCCACCGGCGCTTCGCCGCACCGCGCCGAGGCCGGCCCTTGACGGGGCGGGCAAGCGGGCGCCGGTCCCTTCACCGGCCGCGAGGTGCCGCCCTGGCCCGCCTCCGGTGGGGGTCCGCGCGGGACCCCCACCCGGGACCGCGCGTCAGCCGCAGTTGGCGTACTTCGTGCGCTTGCCGCTCGCGAGGGTGTAGTCGCGGCGCGTGTCGGTGGTGTACCCCTCGAACGCGGCGCACTTGCCCTTGCCGTAGCCGATGGCGGCGGCGTAGTACTTGAACTTCTTGGCGGTCAGGCTGCCCGGGTCGCGGTACTGCGCGCCGTCCTTGAACTTCAGCACGGCCTGGGTGTACGTCGCCGTACCCGCGTAGGCCGTCTTGATCATGGCGACGCAGTTCTTCTGCAGGCTCCTGTTCCACATCAGGTAGACGTAACCCCAGGTTTTACCGCTGGAGGTCTTGACCGCCCGCTTGTTGTCGGGCACGTGGACCCAGCCGCCGCGGCCCGACTCCTTGGAACAGGCCGTCTCCGGCGAGTAGGTGCCGGCGTTGGCGGGAGCCGGATGGATGAGCACCGTACCGGCTACCACCATGGTGGCCAGTGCGAGGGTCTTCTTACGCACGGAGACGCCCTTTCGTTTGTGATCAAAGCGGCTTCGGAGCTTAGCCACTATCCCGTCCCGATTTCAGCCCTTTTAAGAAGATCGTGAGCCGGCCAACGCTGAGACACAGAGCGTGGACAGCCCCTGGGGCGGTGATCGCGATCGTCGGCGGCGCGCGGCGGCGAGCGCCCTCCACGGAGCCTCCACACAGATCCTGACGGGGGCCGCTCGCGCCCTGTGAAGCGCGTCGGCGATCATGTACGGTGAGCCCAGCCGTCATCCCCCCAACGGCCTGGAGTTCGCAGTGCCGCACCTGTCCCGCCGCCAAGTGCTCACCCTCATCCCCGCCGCCGGCCTGCCGGCGGCTGCCTCCCCCGCCCGCGCCGCCACGTCAGGCCCCGTCACGATCGGCACCGCTGCCGCGCAGGCCATCGACCACGCCCGGCTGCTCGCCAACACCGTCGCCATCCTCGCCGGCACCCCCGAGGTCAACGCCCGCCCCGAGGTGGCGGGCAAGCTCGCCGCCATCGTCGACACCGCCGGGCGGCGGCTGGCCGCCATGGACCAGGCGGGCGAGGGCGAGCTGTTCGCCGGTCTGCCGCTCGGCGGCGACGACGTCAACCTCCGCCTGGCCTACCAGTACCTGTACGAGATCGCGCTGGCCACCCGCGCCCCCGGCAGCGCGCTGGAGGGCGACGCCACCGCCGCGCGGCGGGTGGCCGATGGCCTGGCCTGGCTGCACGAGCGCTACTTCGGCGACCAGTCGGCCGGCTACTACGGCAACTGGCACACCTGGGAGATCGGCATCCCCACGCACGTCAGCAGGACCCTCGCGCTGCTGCCCGAGGAGCTGCGCGGCGACCTGACGCGGCCGTACATCGCCTCGATGGACGCCTACCTGCGCAACGGCAAGGACGGCGACGTCGATCTCGACTCCCGCTTCCACACCGGCGCGAACCTGGCGGACATCACCGCCAACCGGATCCTGCAGGGCGCGCTCACCGGCGACGACGCCCGCGTCACCAAGGCGATCGCCGACCAGTCCACGGTGTTCGCCACGATCGACCCGTACAACCTGCAGCACGGCAACACCGACGGCTACTACGCCGACGGCTCCTTCATCCAGCACCACTCGGTCGCCTACACCGGCTCGTACGGCCGGGCCCTGCTGACTCGCGTCGTGCAGACGCTCAACATGCTGCAGGGGGTCACGACCGGCCCCGGCGACCTGCCGTCCGTGGTGTACCGGTGGATCGCCGACGGCTTCGCCCCGCTGATCTTCGAGGGCTGGATGATGGAGATCGTCAAGGGGCGGGCGGTCTCGCGTACCGCGAGCGGCTACACCGATCTCACCGTGGTCGTGGAGGCCATCGCCGACCTGGCCGAGCACGTCGAGGACGCGCTGCCGCTGAAGAAGTACCTGAAGTTCCTGCCGGCCGCCGACACCACCGCGTTCGTCTCGCCGGGCGGCATCGCCCGCTACGCCGCGATCCGCGCCGACGCGTCCATCCCGGCGGCCGACCTCAACCCGCCCGCGCGGTCGGTGGCGTTCAACGCGATGGACCGCACCGTGCACCGCCGCCCCGGCTACGCGTTCGCGCTGGCCCGCAGCTCGGAACGGATCAGCAAGTACGAGTACATGAGCGGCGAGAACCTCATGCCCTGGTTCCAGGGCGACGGCGCCTACTACCTCTACCTGTCGGGCGAGGACCAGGGGCAGGTGTACGGGGTGGACTACTACACGACCGTGTCGCCGTACCGGCTGGCCGGGGTGACCGCGCCGGTGGAGGAGCGCCGGACGGTCCCCGAGCTGTACGGGGAGCTGTGGTACGAGAACCCGGACCACCCGCTCGAATTCACCTCGTCGTCGGAGTCGCAGAACACCTACGTGTACTTCCCGCGCGGCGAGAACGCCTTCTCCGGCGGCGCCACGCTCGGCGCGTACGGCGTGGCGGGCATGGTGCAGTCGGACGACGTCGCCTACACCGCCAAGCAGCAGGGCCTGCTGCCCGACGACTTCGTGGCCTACCGCAACGCCCGCGCCACCAAGTCGTGGTTCATGTTCGACGACGAGATCGTGGTGCTGGCGGCGGACGTCGCAGGTCAGGGCGGCCGCGACGTGGTGACGACCGTCGACAGCCGCATCGCCGCGCCCGGCGACGCGGTCACGCTCACCGGCGAGCGCTGGGACGGGCGCGGCTGGCGGCCGGGCGGCGCGGCCACGCCCCTGCGCTGGCTGCGCTACGCCAACGGCACCCGCCGTACCTCCATCGGCTACGTCTTCCTCGACCGGCGGCCGGTCGCGGCCGGGCTGGAGACCGTCACCCGCAGCCGCAGGGTGGTGCGGACCGGCAACCCCGACACCGCCGTCACCAAGAACGTCTTCACCGCCACCATCGCGGGCGAGGGCGAGCTGGCGTACGCGCTGGTGCCGAACGCCACCGAGGACGCGCTGCGCCGCTACGCGCGCGGCCCGGTGAGCGTGCTGGCGAACAACCGCCACGTCCAGGCGGTGCGGCACCTCAAGCTCGGCATCGTCGCGTGCAACGTCTTCTCCACGGGCCCGCGCCTGGCCGGGCGGCTGCTCGTGGACGGCCCGGCCTCGGTCATCGTGCGGGAGTCGGGCGGGCGTACGTCCGTCGCGCTGTCCGACCCGACGATGAAGCGCGACCGGGTCTCCGTGGTGGTGCCGGGCCGCCCGCTGCGGGTGGCGGAGGCCGGCGAGGGCGTCACCGTACGGCGCGTGCCGGGCGGCACCCTGGTGCAGGCGACGACCCGGCACGCGTACGGCCGCAGCTTCACCGCCACTCTTCGGTGAGCCGGTCGAGGAAGCCCGCGACCAGCGGGGCGATCTCGTCGGCGTGCGTCTCCAGCGCGAAGTGCCCGGTGTCGAAGAGGTGCAGCTCGGCGTCCGGCAGGTCGCGCTGGTAGGAGCGGGCCCCCGCCTCGGTGAAGAAGGGGTCGTTCTCGCCCCACACGATGAGGGCGGGCGGGGTGTGCTTGCGCAGCCACGCCTGCCAGCGGTCGTAGCTCTTGACGTTGGTGTGGTAGTCGAACAGCAGCGCCGCCTGGGCCTCCCGGTGTCCGGGCAGACCGAGGAAGTGGTGGTCGAGCGTCCAGTTGTCGGGCGCGACCAGGCTCGGGTCGGGGACGCCGGTGAGGTACTGGGCGCGTACCGCCTCCAGGGTCAGCTCGGCGTGCATCCGTTCCGGGCCGCCGGGCGTGTCCGGATGCTGTGCGATCAGGTCGCGGGCGGCCTGCGACAGGCCGTCCGCGTAGGCGTTGCCGTTCTGGACGATCAGGCCGGCGATCCAGCCGGGGTTCCGCTCGGCGACGCGGAGGCCGATCGGGGCGCCGAAGTCGAAGACGTACAGGGCGAAGCGGGTCAGGCCGAGTGCGCGGACGAAGCCCTCGGTGAGGTCGGCGAGCCGGTCGAACGAGTAGGTGTAGCCGGCGGGCGCCTCGGTGTGCCCTGAGCCCGGGTGGTCGGGCGCGATGAGCCGGTAGCGGGAGCCGAGCCGGTCGAACAGCGCGCGGTACTGGTGCGAGGCGGACGGGAAGCCGTGCAGCAGGAGCAGCACGGGTGCGCCGGCGCGGTCGGGCAGGGACTCGCGGTAGAAGACGCGGACTCCTTCGACGTCCAGGTAGCGGTGTGCGGTGCGGGCAGATGCGGCCATCACTAATGCCTCTCTGTGCGACTGACGCATTAGGTCTATCGGCACGATTCCTAATGTGTCAAACGGGTCAGGTAGCATTAGAGGTATGAGCAAGCCCGGCCCCCTGGTGGGCGAGCCCCTGGCGCTCGACCTGATCAACACCCGCAACGCCGACGGCGAGCACCTGGCCACGCCGGAGGACCTGCGCGCCTGGCTCGGCCTGGAGGCCGGCCGGTTCCCCGAGGCGCGCGACCTCGCCGCCGCCGGCCTGGGCGAGCCCGAGCTGGCGGCCGTACACGAGCTGCGCGACCACACGGCACGGGTTCTGGAGCGCGTACGGCGCGGCGAGCGGCCACCCCAGGACGCCCTCGACGCGATCAACCGCGCCCAGCGCGCCGCACCCGCCGTCACCGAGCTGGCCTGGGACGGCGGCGCGGTGACCGCCACCCGCCGGCGCGACGGGTCCACGGCCGATCGGCTGGCGGCCTGGCTCGCCGATGCGGCCGCCGACCTCCTCGCGAACCCCGCCGTGACCACGATCCGCAAGTGCGAGGCGGACGACTGCGTGACGCTGTTCCTGCCCGTCCATCCGCGCCGCCGCTGGTGCGCCGCCGCCCGCTGCGGCAACCGGGTCCGCGTCGCCCGCCACTACCAGCGGCACAAGCCGGCCTGAAAAAGCGCTGGGCCGGTGACGACCGGGGGCGCGGCCTCCAGGGCGGCGCTCCGGCGTGGGCGCGGATGATCAGGTCATACGATGTGGAGGTGACTCCGACTCCCCCGCGCACGTCTCGCACGGCAGCCCGCGAGGCGGCCGTGCCCAGCATCAGGGACGTCGCCGCCGAGGCCGGAGTGTCGTACCAGACGGTCTCGCGCGTGCTCAACGACTCCCCCAAGGTGCGCCCCGAAACGCGTGCCACGGTGCTCGCCGCCATCGAGCGGCTCGGCTTCCGGCCCAGCCGGGCGGCCCGCGCGCTCAGCCTCGGCAGGGCCAGGGGCATCACCGTGGTCACCTCCGACACCGTCCTGTACGGCTACGCCGCCACCCTCCAGGGCATCGAGGAGGCGGCCCGCGCGGCCGGCATGTCCGTGGGCGTCAGGGTCGTGGAGTCGGCAGAGCCCGCGGAGGTGCGGCAGGCCGTCGAGTACGTCAGCGACGCCAGCGCCGGCGCGGTGGTGGTGATCGCCTTCGACGCGATCGGCGTCGCCGTGCTGGAGGCGCTGCCCGCCCACGTGCCGGCCGTCGCGGTGGCCGAGCCCGCCGCCCCCGACCGGGGCAGGGTGGCGATCGCGCTGGACGAGCGCGGCGCCGCCGCCGACGCCACCCGGCACCTGCTCGATCTCGGCCACCGCACGGTGCACCACGTGGCGATCCCGTCCGAGGTCGGACCGGGCGGCCGGCTCGCGGGCTGGCGCGACGCGCTGACCGCCGCCGGGGCGGCCGTGCCCGAGGTGCTGGGGTGCGGGTGGGACATCGCCTCCGCGTACGAGGCCGGCCGCCGCCTGGCCGCCGACCCGCAGGTCACGGCCATCCTGTGCGGCAACGACGACATCGCGCAGGGCGTGCGGCGGGCGCTGTACGACGCGGGCAAGGACGTGCCCGGCCACGTGAGCATCGTCGGCTTCGACGACATCCCGGGGGCGGCCTACTGGACGCCCGCGCTGACCACCGTACGCATGGACTTCCCCGGCCTCGGCCGCGCCTGTTTCGACGCCGCCATGGCCGAACTCTCCGGTCTCCCGCAGCCGGTCCCGCGCCTGGTCCCCCCGGCCCTGATGATCCGCGAATCCACCGCCCCGCCACCCCCGACCGCCCACTGACCCGTCCCGCCGTTCGCCTCGCTCCACGCCGAGCCCCCGGCTCGCCGACGGCTCGGGCCCGCCGCCTCCGCCCCACCCCGCCACAGACCCACAGCCCTCCCCTCTCCCGGCCCACCGACCGACGCCACACCCACCGCCTCCACCCCACCCCGCCACAGACCCACAGCCCTCCCCTCTCCCGGCTCGTCGGCTCTCCCGGCTCGCCGACCGGCGCCACCGTGCGGCGGCCGTGCCCGCTTGCGGCCTGCCGTCCCGCGCCGGCCGCCCTCGCCTCGGGCCCGCTGACCGCCTCACCTGGCCACCGCCGTAGGCGGCATCGCCGGCGAAGGTGCGCACGCCGGGCCCGGCTCTGCGGAGACTCCTCGCTTCGCACGCCCCAGCGCGGGACGCCATCGCACAGGGCGTGGCGTCCCGCTCAGCGGCACCGCGCACCTCGGCGCGACACCGCTCGGCCACGCACAGAGCAGGCCGGCCCGCCCAGCGCCGGTCCGCGATTCTGAACCGGCCCGCTGAGCAGGCCGGCTCTTCGTGACGCCTGCTTCACCAGCTCGCCTCGCGCCTTTCCAGGTGACCGGCCGGCAAGCCGAAGGCCGGATCCGGCGTTCCGCACCGCCTCGCGTGCCGACCGCCGACGACAGAGAGTTACAGAGAGTGGTGTAAGAACTTCAGATCGTGGTAACAATGCCGAAGGCAATGTCAACCGAGAGTCACGAAGGAGCACACAGCGTGAAGCCAGCGACCGTGGGACGTACGGCGACGGCGATCATCGGCCTGGTCCTCGCCGGCACGATGGCGGCCCCGGCCCAGGCGGCCTCGCCCGCCCTCTCCGCCCAGCCGAGCCTGGCGCGGGCGGCAGCGGGCTGCCCCACCGGCAACATCTGCCTGTGGCGAAACCGGAACTTCAGCGGCGTCCCGTGGAAGTGGAGCCCCGGCGACGGCTACCGCACGGTGCCGTCCAACATGCGCAACCACGTCTTCTCCTTCTACGCCAACGCCTCAGGCTGCTTCATCGACACCAACAGCCGTCAACGGCGAAGCGTCAGGCCCGGCCACTACGCCAAGGCGTACGACACCAACTTCGGCACGTTGGTCGACGCGATCGCCCGCACCTGCTGACCACCGCGACGCCGGCATGACGCGCTCACCCGAGCCGCGAAGAACGCGCCAGGCGGAGCGCTCATGACGGGCGGAATCGTCAGGCCAGGCTCGACATCGTGCGTCACCCTGGCCGTTCCGTAGGCCACTCGCCGACGTGAGGCGCTGAGAGTGATTCTCAGCGCCTCACGCGTCTCACGGCAGCGGCTTCGCCTGAAGCCGATCACTTTGTTCACGGCCCAGGTCTTCACCGGAAGCCGTTCATCAGCAGCTGCGCATCCGGCACGCGACCGCACGCTCTCCCTGCGAGCGCCCCCGGCCCCGGCCCCGGCCGGCCATGGTGCGCGCGGATGGCGCTCGCCGGCCCGTATCGCGAGCCGGGCCGCCCGGCGAGGGGAATCTCCCGGGCGCCTCTGACATTCTCGGCCGTCGAGATTGCGGCAGGCGGCGATCCCGGGCTCCGGCGGCGTCGGCGGCCCGGAAGCGCGGGTGACGCTGCCGGTCGGCACCCAGGACGGCCCCGCTCCAGACCCCGCCGCCGCGAAACCTGCGCGTAACGAATCGGCAAAGGAGGGTTCCGCGCGAGCCGTGTGACCGTTCACACTGGCGGCGTGTGACCGGTCACATGAGCTGGGCGCGCCACCCGTTTCACGGGCATCGCGTGTGCCCCTGCCGTGGCCGGTTTCCGTGAACGCCGAAAGAGAGAGCTTGATGCCTGCTGATGTCGTGGAGACCCTCCGCTGGGGCCATTCGGGTCTCGCGGTCACCCTGGAGATCCATCCGGATCGCCCGGTGACGCTGCGCGAGCTGTCGCCGGGCGGGGCGGTGGCTCCCATGCGGACGTCCCAGCCGGTCGTGGAGGTGCTGGTGCCCGGCGAGGGCCGGGCGCGGGCCTCGCAGCGGCTGTCGGAGACGGCGGTGGGCCTGCGGCTGCGGTACGCGGGCGCGGACCGCTCAGCGAAGGACGGCCGGCACGAGCTGCGGGTGCGGCTGCGTGACGAGACGTCGGGGCTGGGCGCGGAGCTGCTGCTCGAGTCGTACGAGGGCGTGCCGGCGGTGCGGTCGTCGGTCCGGGTGACGAACCTGGGCACCGAGCCGGTGCTGCTGCTGGCGGTGACCTCGTTCGCGGCGGGCTTCCACGGCCTGGAGGCGGCCGAGCTGGACGTCCTGTACGCCGACAGCGCCTGGCTCGGCGAGAGCCGCTGGACCCGGCGGCCGCTCGCCGATCACCTGGCCGACCTGGGCCTGGAGGGGCACGGCCACGGGCGGGGCGCGTACGCGCTGACCAGCTCGGGCACGTGGTCGAGCGGCCGGTACGTCCCGATGGGCGGGCTGGCCGAGCGCGGCTCGGGCCGGACGTGGCTGTGGCAGATCGAGCACAACGGTCCGTGGCGGTGGGAGGCCGGCGACCGGCTGGACGGCGTGTACGTCGCGCTGTCCGGCCCGACGGATCTGGACCACCAGTGGAGCCAGCCGCTCGCCCCGGGCGAGTCGTTCACCACGGTGCCGGTGTCGGTGGCGGTCACCGGCGACGGCCTGGAGGACGCGGCGGCGGCGCTGACCGCGCACCGCCGCGCGTCGCTGCGCCCTCACCCCGACCGGGGCAGGCTGCCGGTCGTCTTCAACGACTACATGAACACGCTGATGGGCGACCCGACCACGGAGAAGCTGCTGCCGCTCATCGACGCGGCGGCCGAGGCGGGCGCGGAGGTGTTCTGCGTGGACGCCGGCTGGTACGACGACGGCGGCGACTGGTGGGACAGCGTCGGCGAGTGGCGGCCGTCGAGCACCCGGTTCCCCGGCGGCATCGAGGAGGTGCTGGCCCGCATCGCCGGGCGCGGCATGACGCCCGGACTGTGGCTGGAGCCCGAAGTGATCGGGGTGCGCAGCCCGATGGCGGGCAAGCTGCCGGACGAGGCGTTCCTGCAGCGCGGCGGCGTACGGGTCGCCGAGCACGGCCGCTACCACCTCGACCTGCGCCATCCCGCAGCGGTGGCGCACGTGGACCAGGTGATCGACCGGCTGGTCACGGAGCTGGGCGTCGGTTACTTCAAGCTCGACTACAACATCAACCCGGGCGCGGGCACCGACGTGGACGCCCCCAGCGCGGGCGCCGGGCTGCTCGGCCACAACCGGGCCCACCTGGCCTGGCTGGAGTCGGTGCTCGACCGCCACCCGCACCTGGTGCTGGAGAACTGCGGCTCGGGCGCGATGCGCATGGACTACGCGATGCTCTCCCGCCTGCAGCTGCAGTCGACCAGCGACCAGCAGGACTTCCTGCGCTATCCGCCGATCGCGGCCGCCGCTCCCCTGTCGCTGCTGCCCGAGCAGGCCGCCAACTGGGCCTACCCGCAGCCGGAGATGACGGAGGAGGAGGTGGCGTTCACGATGTGCACCGGCATACTGGGCCGCCTCTACCTGTCGGGCAACCTGCACCGCATGGACGCGCCCAGGCTCGCCCTGGTCAGGGAGGGCGTGGCGGTGCATCGGCGGCTGCGCCCGGTGCTGCCGCGCACCACCGCGTGCTGGCCGCTCGGCCTGCCCGGCTGGGACGACCCGTGGCTGGCCTTTGCCCTCCGCGACGACAGCGGCCCGCGCGAGCATCCCGGCGCGAGCGGCGAGACGTACGTGACGGTCTGGAGGCGGCCAGGCGCGCCGGACCGCACCGTGCTCTCGCTCCCCCACCTGCGCGGCCGCGACCTGGAGGCCGCCGTCGCCTACCCCGAGCGGGCCGGCGGCTGGCGCCTCGGCTGGGACGCGAAGGCCGCCGAGCTGACCGTCACGGCGGACGTCCCGCCGCCCACCGCCCGCATCCTGCACCTCCGCCCCCGTTGAGCACGCCGAACCGGCGCTATGAGACCGAAGGACGACGTAACCGTGCGTAGAGCCCCCCGTACCGCGATCATGGTCGCGGCGAGCGCGCTCCTGGCGCTCACCGCCTGCAGCGACCCCGCCGCCGGGCCGGCGGCGACCACCGAGTCGGCCCCGGCGGCCTGGCCGGAGCCCACCGCCCGCCTGGACGGGGTGACGCTGACGATCTGGGCCGCCCAGAACAGCACCACCACCCCCAAGGCGGTGACCGACGCCTTCTCGAAGGCCACCGGGGCCACGGTGGAGGTCGTCACCGTGCCCGACCCGTACGAGCAGGGCGTGCAGACCAAGGTGGCCACCGGCGACAAGCCGGACCTCGCGTTCTGGCAGCCGACGGCGTCGATGCTGACCGCGCTGAACGCCCGCGCCAACCTGCAGCCGCTGGACGGCGCGCCCTGGATCGACAAGCTCTCACCCGAGCTGCGCGACATCACCGGGATCCTGGACGACACCCGTTACGCGGCGCTCATCACCAGCCCGGCCGTCGAGGGCGTCTACTACAACAAGAAGGTCTTCGAGGCCAACGGGATCAAGGAGACGCCGAAGTCGTTCGGCGAGATGGTGGAGCTGGGCCGCAAGCTCAAGGCCAAGGGCGTCACCCCGTTCTTCGAGATGGCCGGCGACAAGTGGGCCACCCAGTGGTGGGTGCAGGTGCAGCTCGCCGACGCCGCCAAGAACGGGCTGTGGGACCGGATCAACAGCGGCAAGGAGACGTTCGAGGACAAGACGATCCTCGATGCGATCAAGACGTACAAGGGTCTGATCGACGAGGGCTTGTTCAACGACGACATCAAGACGGCGACGTTCGAGGACCAGGGCGAGGCGCTGCTGTCCGGCAAGGCCGCCATGGTCGTGCAGGTCAACTCGTTCTTCGGCCAGCTTCAGGCGATGGCGGACACCGCCGAGCTGGACGAGAAGATCGGCTTCTTCCCGATCTCGCCGTCGGGCAACGTCGCCACGTCGATCCCCGACCAGTCGAACGCGCTGGTGGCCTTCCGCACCGGTGACGCCAAGCGGGAGGCGGCGGCGCGGCAGCTCCTGGCGTACTGGATGGGGCCGGGCTACCAGACGTTCGTGAACGACCGCAAGACGGTCTCGCTGCGGCCCGACGTGCCGACGCCCGACGGGGTGCCGCAGGCGCTGAAGGACGTGCACGCCTCGCTGGGCGAGTCGGTCGGGTCGATGCAGTCGCTCGCGGTCGCGAACCCCGACCTGTATCTGAACCTGGCCGACATGATCACCGGCAGCCTGTCGCCCGAGCAGGTGGCCGCCGCGACCCAGAAGCAGTTCGCGCAGCTCGCCAAGGCCGCGGGCGCGCCCGGCTTCTGACCCCGTACCCGTGTCTCTCACCAAGGAGCAGACCGTGCCGTCCGGCCAGGAGACGCGCCGCCGCCCGCGCGCCGGGGCGGGGCGGGGCCGCACCCATCCGTTGTGGTTCCTCGTCCCGGCCTTCGCGATCCTGTTCGTCTTCTTCTTCCTGCCGACGCTGTTCAACTTCATCTACGCGTTCACCGACTGGTCGAGCTTCAAGAGCGAGATCAGGCCGGTGGGCCTGGAGAACTTCCGCACGCTGCTGTCGGACGGCACCCTGTTCGGGTCGCTGCGCATCACCGTGATCTACGCGGCGCTGGTGGCGCTGTTTCAGAACCTGTTCGGTTTCGGCCTGGCGGTGCTGCTGGAGCGGGACACCTGGCTGAACAGGGCGGCCAGGCTGGTGTTCGTCATCCCGGTGCTGATGTCCGCGCTGGCCGTGGGGTACGTCTTCCAGGCGCTGCTCAAGCCCGACGGCAGCCTGAACGCGCTGCTGTCGGCGCTGACCGGCACGCAGGTGGAGATCGCCTGGCTGGGCAGCACCACGTGGACGCTGGTGCTGGCGGCCGTCATCCACGCCTGGAAGTGGATGGGGCTGTCGATGCTGATCTACCTGGCGGGGCTGAAGTCGGTGCCCGAGGACGTCTCGGAGGCGGCGCGCATCGACGGGGCCTCGCCCTGGCAGGCGTTCTGGGCGGTGCGGTTCCCGCTGCTCGCGCCGGCGGTGACGTTCAACGTCGCGACCGCGCTGCTCGGCTCGATGAACGGCTTCGACATCGTGCAGGCGCTCACCGGCGGCGGCCCGGCGCGCAGCACCGAGATCCTCAACATCTTCATCTACCGGACGTTCGGGCAGGGCCTGTTCGCGCAGGCCACGACCATGAGCCTGGTCTTGTTCCTCATGGTGGCGCTGCTGGCGTTCCCGGTGATCCGGATCCTGCGCAAGAGGGAGGAGATCCTGTGACGGCGCCTGTCTTCGGCGGTGCCGGGCGGCGGCGTGCCGCGGGCCCGCCGATCTCGCGGGGGCTTGCGGCGCGGCTGCGGCCGGTCGCGGTGGTCCTGCTGGTCCTGCTCGTCATGGGCGTGCCGCTGTGGCTGGTCGTCGTCACGGCGGGCAAGTCGCAGGCGGAGGCGCTCTCCCCCGACCTGTCGCTGCCGTCGCAGTGGCATCTGTGGGAGAACCTGGCCCAGGTCTGGGAGCAGGGCGAGGTGCCGAAGGCGTTCATCGGCAGCGTGCTGGTGGTGGCGCCGTCGGTGGTGCTGGTGCTGGCGCTGGGGTCGATGGCGTCGTGGATCCTGGCCCGCCGCGCCTCGCGCTTCACCGCCGTGCTGTACGCGTTGGCGATCAGCGGCATCGTGCTGCCGCCCGCTGTGGTGACGATCGTGCTGCTGCTGCGCCTGCTCGGCCTGGCGGGCAGCCCGGTCGGCATGATCGGCGTGTACGTCGGCATCTACATGTCCACGGTGATCTTCTTCGTGACGGGCTTCGTGCGTACGGTGCCGCTGTCGCTGGAGGAGGCCGCCCGCATGGACGGCGCGGGCCCGCTGCGGGTGTTCTTCTCAGTGATCCTGCCGCTGCTGCGGCCGGTGCTGGCCACCGCGACCATCCTCATCTGCCTGTACGTCTGGAACGACGTCTTCTACGCCTTCTTCGTCATCGGCGGCCGGTTGGACACGCTGCCGCTGAACCTGTTCCAGGTGGCCAACGCCGGGCTGTACCTCGACAACTGGCACCTGATCTTCGCCTACATCATCCTCATGAGCCTGCCGCTGCTGGTCGTCTTCGCCGTCGCGCAACGCAAGATCATCTCCGGCATCACCGGCGGCGCCGTCAAGTAGAGCCACGTCCCCAGTCGCACCCCCTATCAGGAGGTTCCTCCATGTCCAGACACCGGTTAGCGCGGCATGCCCTGGCGTCCGCACTGTCCGTCGCGACGCTGGCGGCGCTCGCCCCGGCCACCGCCGCCTCGGCCTCCGCCGCGGCGCCCGATGTGGTCGCCGTGGACTTCTCGCAGCGCACCGGCCCCGTGTACGGCGGCGCGACCGGCGGCCTGTACGCCCTGTCCGACCCCGGCGTGCCCGGCGACAGCCTGCTGGCCGGCGCCCGGCCGCGCACGGTCGCGCAGAAGGCCCCGGACGGCGAGCAGCATCCCAACGGCGACGCGCTGGCGGTCGCCGACGGCTTCTTCGCGGCGGGCGGCGAAGAGGTCGTGATCTACATGCAGGACGTCTACAGCCGGTGGCCGTACGAGGAGCTCGGCATCGAGGACTACCTCGGCAAGGTCGAGACGATGGTCCGCAAGGTCGTCGAGGAGCGGCCGAAGGACAAGGACCGGTTCGTGTGGGTGCCGTTCAACGAGCCCGACTACATCTGGTACGAGGACTGGGCCACCGAGAAGGAGCGGTTCTTCGCCGACTGGAAGGCGGTGTACGAGCTCATCCGCTCCATCGACCCGAAGGCCCGCATCGTCGGCCCGAACGAGGCGTTCTACCGTCCCGAGCGGCTGCGCGACTTCCTCACCTGGGCCAAGGACACGCCCTGCGCCGGGCAGGACAACTGCCTGCCGGACATCATGGCCTGGCACGAGCTGCAGCGCGAGCGGCTCGCCGAATACCGCGGGCACTACGAGCACTACCGGGCGATGGAGCGGGAGCTGGGCATCGGCCCGCTGCCCATCAACATCGACGAGTACGGCAACCGCCGCGACATGTCGGTGCCCGGCCAGATGATCCAGTGGATCTCGCTGTTCGAGGACACCAAGGTGGACGCGGACATGGCGTACTGGACGTACGCCGGCAACCTCGGCGACCACGCGGTGCGCACCCGGCAGGCGAACGGCGGCTGGTGGCTGCTCAAGTGGTACGCCGACCTGACCGGGCAGACGGTCAAGACGACCCCGCCGAGGCTGAACGAGGCCGACACCGTGCAGGCGGTGGCGGCGATCGACGAGTCCGCGCGGCGCGGCACGATCCTCGTCGGCGGCGGCGCCGCGCCCGTCAGGCTCGACCTGTCCGGCCTCGACCGCCGCGTCTTCGGCGACCGGGTGGACGTCGTGGTGTCGAAGACGACGTGGACCGGCTACGAGGGCGACGCCGTGGAGCCGCCGGTCGTGGCCGCCATCCGGGCCAAGGTGTCCGGCGGCCGGCTGCGGGTGGACGTGCCGGGCGGCGACGCGATGGCGGCCTACCGGGTGACCGTCGTCCCCGCGAGCGGCCCGGCGCCCGCCGCGAACGCGCCCTGGTCGGTGTCGGTGGAGGCCGAGTCGGCGACGCTCACCTCCGCCCGTGTCTTCGACCAGGACACGACCGCCGACCCGCAGCTCTACGCCACCTCCGGCAAGCGCGACGTCGGCGGCATGGACCAGGACGACTCGGCCGTGACGTTCAGCGTCACCGTGCCCCGCGACGGCCGCTACCGCCTGGGGATCTTCCAGGGCACGAACAAGGCGCCCGGCCGGCACGCGCTCTTCGTGGACGGCAGGCTCGACCGGATCGTGCAGTACCCGGCCGACCTCGGCTGGACCTACCGTGGCCGTACCGACGTCGAGATCGAGCTGAGCGCCGGCACGCACGAGCTGTCGCTGCGCACCGGCGCCGGTGACGGCACGCGGCTGCCGGGCAGCGACGTGACGCTCGACAAGTTCGACCTGACCGAGGTGACCGGGCCGCACCGGGCGGTGCACGGGGCCGACGAGGCGCGGCTGTCCGGCGGGGCGAAGATCACCCGTGGCGGCAAGGGGCCTGCCGTGGTGCTCGGCGGCACGGCGCGGGCCACGTACTTCGTCGCCGCGCGCGAGGACGGCTACCACGACCTGACCTTCGCCTACCACGCCGCCGTGCGCGGCGACCTGCGGGTCTCGGTGGACGGGCGGCAGGTCCCCGGCCTGCGCGTCACCCGGCCCGGCGAGGGCGCGTCGCGGGCGCGGATCTACCTGCCGGCCGGGATCAGCAAGGTCGAGGTCGGCGGCCCCGCCGGGCTCGAGCTGCGCACGCTGACCACGGCCAGGGCCGCGGAGTCGGATGAGACCGTGCACGCGGTGGAGGCCGAGCAGGCCCGGCTCTCCGGCACCGCCACGGTGGTGACCGTCCCGCCCACCAGCGCGTCGGACGCCTCGCGCGGCGCGTACGTCGGCGACCTGGGCGGAGGCCCCGGCAACACGCTCGCCTTCGACCGGCCGAGCGGGTTCGGGCCCGGCGAGTACGTGCTGGTCGTCCACTACGCCAACGCCGACAGGAACACCGGGCACCCGTACAACACGGACGTGATCAGCCGCTACCTCGACATCACCGAGGAGGGCGGCGCGACGGTGCGCGGCGTGTTCCGGCACAACTACGCCTGGGACGGCTTCTGGTCGCAGGCCACGCCGCTGACGCTGACCACCCGGCAGGGCGGGCTCGTCCTCGGCAACGCCGACGGGCCCGGGCCGAACGTGGACCGGGTGGAACTGGCCAGGTTCATCGCGGAGGTGGACAACTCGGCCCGCCACTGACGTACCCCGAAATACCGGGCCTCCGTGAGGGCGAGGTCCCGTGAACAGCGCGCGCCGGAGTCCGCCGGGCTCCGGCGCGCCGGCGTCTCCGGCGGCATAATGCAGGCGGGGCCGGTCCTGCCAAGGACGGGCTCCGCCTGCTTCACCGCAGCTCGGGAGCCCTCCTCCCCAGCAGGCGGCGCACCACCCGTACGCACGCCCGCCGACCAGGAGCCCGCCATGTCGCCTTCCATGCCGCGCCCCGCCCCCGCCATGACGATCGAGGAGGCCGGAGTGGCGCTGGCCACCCCCGCCGCCTACACCGACGAGCACCGCCTGCACGCCGCGCTCGCGCTGCTGCGCCGCGAGGCCCCCGTGCACCACGTGCGGGCGCCCGGCTACAACCCGTTCTGGGCGATCACCCGGCACGAGGACGTCAACGCCATCGAGCGCGACCACACGCTCTGGCTGAACGCGCCCCGCCCGGTGCTGCGCACCGCCGTGCTCGACGCCGAGCTGGCCGCCCGCCGCGCCAGAGGCAGGGCGCTGGCGAGCCTCGTGCACCTCGACGACCCCGAGCACCGGAAGCTGCGGGGTATCGCCGCCGACTGGTTCCGCCCGAAGGCCATGCGCGACATGGGCGAGCGGGTGCGCGCGCTGGCCCGCCGTCACGTCGACCTCATGGCCGAACTCGGCCCGTCCTGCGACTTCGCGCGGCAGATCGCCGCGCCGTACCCGCTGTATGCGATCCTCGCACTGCTCGGGCTGCCCGAGTCCGACTATCCGCTCATGCTGCGGCTCACGCAGGAGCTGTTCGGCCACGACGACCGCGACAAGGGGCGCGACGCCGGCAGCCGCGCGGGCTACACGACCGCCCTCGAGGACCTGTTCGTCTACTTCCACGACCTCATCGCCGAGCGCCGCGCCCGCCCCACCGGCGACCTGGCCTCCCACATCGCGCATGCCCGCATCGACGGGCGGCTGCTCACCGACAACGAGATCGCCTCGTACTACATCCTCATCGCCACCGCCGGGCACGACACGACCAGCTCCACGGTGGCGGGCGGCCTGGAGGCGCTGCTCCGCCACCCGGACCAGCTCGACCGGCTGCGCCGCGATCCCGGCCTGCTGCCGTCGGCCGTCGAGGAGATGATCCGCTGGGTCAGCCCGGTCAAGTCCTTCATGCGCACGGCCGCCGCCGACACCGAGGTCCGCGGGGTGCCGATCGCGGCGGGCGAGTCGGTGCTGCTGTCGTACCCGTCGGCCAACCGCGACGAGGACGTCTTCGACGAGCCGTTCCGCTTCGACGTCGGCCGCGAGCCGAACCGGCACCTCGCGTTCGGGACCGGCGTGCACTACTGCCTGGGGGCGGCGCTGGCCAGGATGGAGGTGGAGGCGCTGTTCGCCGCGCTGCTGCCCCGCCTGGAGGCCATCGAGCCGGACGGGGAGCCGGCGTGGACGGCGACGACGTTCGTCGGCGGCCTGAAGCGCCTCCCGATCCGCTACCGCCTGGCCGCTCCCGCAGGTTGATCTTGACCATCGCTTGGGGGTATCCGTGCCCGCCGCCGACGACGCCGCAAGGCTGCGCGGGTAGGGCGGAGATCATGACGAAGAAGCGGAAGCAGGTGCCGTCCGTGGGTGACGAGGTCACCTGGAAGAGCCACGGCTCCACCGCCCATGGCAAGGTCGAGAAGAAGCTCACCGGCAGGCAGGAGGAGGCCGGCCGCACGGTCGCCGCCTCGCCCGAGGAGCCCCAGTACGTCGTGCGCAGCGACAAGAGCGGCAAGAAGGCCGTGCACAAGCCGTCGGCGCTGCACGAGGACGAGGGGTGAGCCGATGGTCGCGGTGAGCGAGGACCGCGCGGCGATCGCGAAGGAGTTCGGCGAGGCGGTGAACATGACCGCCGGGGAGCTGGAGGAGTGGCTGGAGACCGACGAGTCCAAGGCGGTCGGCCAGAAGGACGGCGGCGGCGAGTCCACCGGCCACGAGTCGGGGCGCAGGATCGTACGGCTTCTGCGGGCCAAGAAGTCCGAGCTGACCGACGACGACTACGCCCACATGCGCAAGGTGCTCGGCTACATTCACCGGCACCTCGCGCAGCGGCCCTCAGGGGACGTCAGGAACACCAAGTGGCGCTACTCGCTGATGAACTGGGGTCACGACCCGCTCAAGTGAGCGCGGCCGTCAGCGTTCGAGGAAGTCCAGCAGGAGTGCGGCCGTGCCCGGCGGGTCCTCCAGGATCGGGGTGTGCCCGATCCCGGGCAGCAGCTCGACCCTGGCCCCGGGCACGGCGCGATACTCGGCGGCGGACGACGAGCGCCACCTGCGGTCGTCCGCGCCGAACACCACCAGCAGCGGCTTGCCGAGCCCGGCCAGCCGGTCGGGGAGCGCCCGCCGCCGCAGGTACTCGGTGGTCTCCCGCATCGTCGTGGTGAGCGAGTGGAAGGTCATCAGGCGCACCTCGTCCAGGAGCACCTGGGGGACCTCGAAGCCGGGACGGCTGAAGCCGGTGCCGCCGAACCTGCGGATCTGCTCGTCGTCCGGCGCCCAGCGGTCCGGTGAGAGCGGCAGCGGCTCCTGCGGGATGAACGCCTCCAGGCTCGGCCCGGTGTTGATGAGCACGAGCGCGTCCACCAGGCCGGGCCGCTGCTCGGCGAGCGCGGTCGCCACCACGCCGCCGCTGGAGTGCCCGGCCACGGTGGCGCGTTCGATCCCGAGCCGGTCCAGCGCCTCTCCGGCGCGGCGCGCCTGGTCCTCCGTCGCGTAGCTCCGGTCGTCCGGCTTGCCCGACCTGCCGTGTCCGAGCAGGTCGATCCGTATGACGTGGTACGTCTCCGCGAGCGGCGGGACGAGCGCGTCCCACGAGCGCAGCGAGCTTGCGGAGCCGTGGATGAGCAGGAGCGCGGGGGCGTCGCGTGGGCCGTCCTGGCGGACGTGGAGGTCTCCGTCGTCCAGGCGCAGGGTGCGGCTCTCGGTGGGGCCGCCCAGCACGCGCGGCCCGTCTTCGTGAACGGTCATGCCCGCCACTGTGCCGGGCGGCGGGTGCGGCGTATTGCAGAAATGTTCCCAGGCCGGGCTCGCGGCGCCTGCGACGAGCCGGGCCCTGGCGCGCCGGTCCCGCATGACAAGCCGGGCCCTGGCGCGCCGGTCCCGCACGACAGGCCGGGCCCTGGCGCGCCGGTCCCGCACGACAGGCCGGGCACCATGGGCGGGGCCGGCGCCGTCAGGAGGGGCGTTCGAGTGACGCCTTGGCGTCGCCGTCAGGGGTGAGCCTGGCCCAGATCTCGGCGAGGCTGCGCAGGTGGTCGCGGTCGAGCCGGTCGAAGAAGAGCCTGCGCAGGTCCGCGTGCTGGCGGCGCCACGCCTTGCGCAGCAGCGCGCGGCCCTCCTTGGTGAGGTGGACCTCGAAGCCGCGCCCGTCGTCGGCCGACCGCCGCCGTTCGATGAGCCCGCGGCGCTCCAGCCGGTCGGCGAGGCGGGTGAAGCCGCCGCTGGACATCAGCCGCCGCTGCGCCAGCTCCGACATGCGCATGCCCGTGCGGCCCGCCTCCCCCAGCAGTGCCAGCACGCTGTATTCGGCCATGCTCACGCCGAGCGGCGCGAGCCCCGCCTCGATCTCCCGCCAGATGCGGTCATGGGTGACCAGGAACCCCCGCCAGGCCGCGTCCTCGAGCTCGTCCAGCCTTTCCGTCGCCATGGCCAGCACCGTATCGGCACGCATACGGGCGCGCCAGCCGGATGCGCCTGCCCGCACAGCACAGCTCATGAAAGCCGCCTCGAACACCACCCCGCCTCGCACCAGCGAAATCCCCCGGAATATTTGCCTGCGCAAGCAGATTAAAGCATGGTGACCGGCGGCCGGGGAGTGACCGGGCGCATGTGGAGAGGAGACGACCATGCCGTTCGAGATCGGCATCATGACGTTCGGCGAGCTGACGGAGGACCCCCTGACCGGGCGCCACCCCTCCCCCAGGCAGCGCGTCCGCGACACCATCGAGCAGGCGCAGGTCGCCGACCAGGTGGGCCTGGACGTCTTCGGCGTCGGCGAGCACCACAGGTCCGACTTCGTCGGCTCGGCCCCGGCCATCCTGCTGGCCGCCGCGGCCGAGCGCACCGAGCGCATCAGGCTGACCAGCTCGGTCACCGTGCTCGGCTCGGAGGATCCGGTACGCGTGTGGGAGCAGTTCGCCACCATCGACCTGCTGTCCAAGGGACGGGCCGAGATCATCGCCGGGCGCGGCTCGTACACCGAGTCGTTCCCGCTGTTCGGCTACGACCTCAGGGACTACGCGGACCTGTTCCGCGAGAAGCTCGACCTGCTGCTCGCCATCCGCGAGCGCAACCCGCTGACCTGGCGGGGCCGCTTCCGCCCGCCGCTGGTCGACGCCGACATCGCACCGCGCGCCGACGGCGAGACGATCCCGATCTGGGTGGGCGTCGGCGGCTCACCCGCCTCGGCGATCAGCACCGGCAGGCTGGGCCTGCCGATGGCGCTGGCGCTGCTGCTCGGGCCGATGACCCTGCACCAGGAGACGGTCAGGCTGTATCGGGCCGCCGCCGCGCAGGCCGGGCACGACGCGCCGGCGCTGCGGGTCAGCATCAACGCCCACGGGTACGTCGGCCGCACCAGCCGGGACGCCCGCGACACCATGTACCCCTACTTCGCCAAGGGCATGATGGACAACAACCACCAGCGCGGCGCCGGCTACCCGCTGTCCAGGCCGGTGTTCGACGCGCAGGCCACGCCCGCCGCCGGGCTGCTGGTCGGCAGCCCGCAGGAGGTCGCCGACAAGCTGCTCGCCTACCACGAGCTGTACGGCGTGACGCGCGCCATCGTCCAGATGGGCTTCGGCGGCATGCCGCAGAAGGAGCACCTGGCGGCCATCGAGCGCCTCGGCACCGAGGTGGCGCCCATCGTGCGCGACGAGGTGGCGCGGCGGGAGAGGAGCGCGGCATGACGGGCGCGACCTTGCGGGTCGTCGTCGTGAACGGCAGCCCCGGCGAGCCGTCCAAGACGATGGGGCTCGTGGACGTCATGCTCGGCACGCTCGGGCGCATGATGCCGATCGAGGTGTCCCGCGTGGACGTCTACCGGCTGGGGCCGGGCTTCGCCGGGGCGATCGAGCGCGACGACGTGCCGCCGGAGGTGGAGGCCGCGCTGCGGCTGGCCGAGCGGGCCGATCTGCTGGTGGCCGCGGCGCCGGTGTTCAGGGGCTCGTACCCGGGCATGTTCAAGCATTTCTTCGACCTCGTGGAGCAGTACGCGCTGGCGAACAAGCCGGTGCTGCTGGCCGCGACGGGCGGGGGCGAGCACCACGCGCTGGTGCTGGAGCACGCGATGCGGCCGCTGTTCGGCTTCTTCCAGGCGCTGACCGTGCCGGTGGCGGTGTTCGCCTCGTCCGGCGACTTCGACGGCACGACCCTGCTCAATCCGCGCGTCCACGGGCGCATCGAGGTCGGGCTCGGGGACGTGGCGGACCTGCTGCGCTCCCGCGCGACCGGCCCCGCTCCGGCATCGACCGGCCCCGCGCCGACCGGCCTCGAGACGCCGCCGGCGGACCCGGCGTCCGCACCGGCGGCGAGCTGACCGTTTCGGGGCACCCTGCCCGAATTGTGGATAGAGATCACCCATAGCATGCAGGGGTACGTTCGGCCGCCCCGAGCCCGGAGACCCGCTGCATGGACCTCGCCACCCGACGGCGCCGGCAGGCACTGTTCCTGCTCTTCCTCCTCCCGGGCATCGCCCTGTCGTCGTGGGTGACCCGCACCCCCGACATCCGTGACCGGCTGGAGGCGTCCACCGGCGAGATGGGCTGGATCCTGTTCGGGCTGTCGCTCGGCTCGATGGCCGGCATCCTCTGCTCGGGGCGGCTCACCTCCCGCTTCGGCACCCGCCCGGTCATCGCCGGCGGCACCGCCGTGCTCGTCGCGAGCCTGGCCGTGCTGAGCACCGGCGCCCTGCTGTCGTCGGTGCCGCTGGTGGTGGCGGGGCTGTTCGGGTTCGGGGCGGGGGTGGGCGCCGGCGACGTGGCGGTCAACGTGGACGCCACCGACGTCGAGCGCGTCACCGGCAAGACCACGATGCCCGCGCTGCACGGCTGCTTCAGCCTGGGCACGGTGGCCGGGGCCGGGGTCGGCATCGCGGCCACCGCCGCCCGGTTTCCCGCGCACTGGCACCTCGCCGCCGTCACCGCGTTCTCTCTCGTGCTCTTCCTGTACGCCGTCCGCGCCATCCCCGCGGGCACCGGCAGGCTGGAGAAGGCCGGCCGGGCGCACGGACGGACGTCGGCGCTCTTGAGGGAACCCCGGCTCCTCATGATCGGCGCGATCGTGCTGGCGATGGCGCTGGCCGAGGGCGCGGCCAACGACTGGCTGCCGCTGCTCATGGTGGACGGGCACGGCGTGGACGCCGCCTCCGGGTCGCTGGTCTACACGGCGTTCGCGGCGGCGATGACGCTCGGCCGGTTCGGCGGCACGTACGCGCTCGCACGGTTCGGCCGCACGCTCGTCGTCCGCGCCGGCGCCGTCTCGGGCGCGATCGGCCTGCTCCTGGTGATCTTCTCCGACAGCGCGGTGCTCGCCGGGGCCGCCGTGCTCTTCTGGGGCCTGGGCGCGTCGCTCGGCTTCCCCGTCGCGCTGTCCGCGGCGGGCGAGACCGGGCCGGACGAGACCGCCCGGGTCGGCCTCGTCGCCACCATCGGGTACGTGGCCTTCCTCGTCGGCCCGCCCGGCCTCGGCTTCCTCGGCGATCACTGGGGGCTGCGGCCGGCGATGCTGGTGGTGCTCGCGTTCGTCGCCTGCGCCGCCTTCCTCGCCTCCGCCGTGGACACCCGCCGCGCCTGGCCAGGGCGGCCGGCGGGCTGAGGTCGCCGGCGACCGGGGTGATGAGCATGCCGCACCCCCGCCGCTCCGCCGGCTTCCGGAGATGGTGGCGCCCGCGGCCGGGACCCCGCCTGTGAAAGAGGCGGCCACTACAGGCTGTAGCCTGGCACGCCGTAACACAGCGGTGACGCACCCGCGGGAAGGGGACATCGATGCGGCGCCCGGCGCAGCTGATCATTTCGGCGACGGTCTTCGTCGACCTGCTCGGCTTCACCCTGATCCTGCCCGCGCTGCCGTTCTACGCCACCGAGCTGGGCGCGACCGGGCTGTGGTTCGGGGCGCTGGTGAGCGCGTACTCCGTGGCGCAGCTCGTGGCCGCGCCGCTGCTCGGCCGGCTGTCCGACCGGTACGGACGCCGCCCGCTGGTCCTGCTGGCGCTTGCCGGCACCGCCGTGTCCATGGCGCTGACCGGGCTGTCCACCTCCCTGCCCGCGCTGCTCGCCTGCCGTCTCGTCGCGGGGTTGAGCGGCGGAAGCATCTCCGTGGCGCAGGCGTACCTGGCCGACGTGGTGCCCGAGGAGCGGCGCACGGGGGCGATGGCGCAGATGGGGGCGTCCATCGGGATGGCCTTCGTGCTGGGGCCCGCGCTGGGCGGGCTGCTGGCGCCGCTGGGGTTCGCGGCGTGCGCGTACGCGGCGGCGGCCCTGGCGGCGCTCAACTTCGCCGCCGCCTTGATCGGGCTTCCCGAGCCGCCGCGCATCCGGGCCGCCGCCATCGGCACGCCTGGCCACCCGCAGGCCCCCGCCCTCACGCTGGAAGCCGACGCGCCCGGCCCTCTCGGCGGTCACGAGCCCGGAGGATCCGGCCGGCCGGTCCGGCCCGAGGCCGTCCCCGCCGGCGCCGAGGCAGGGGCGGCCGCACAGGCGGCCGAAAGCCGGGCGAAGCCGGACGCGGACGATGACCGGCCGAGGCCGGACGCGGACGAAAGCCGGGCGAGGCCGGACGGTGCGGCGCCCGCCGTGACGGCGCGGAGCGGCGGCCGGGCGCCGGTGGCGTTGCTCGCGGCCACCGGGTTCCTGGCGATGGCCGCGTTCGTGGGGATGGAGACCACGCTCGCGTTCCTCGGCCGCGACCGCTACGGCTGGGACGCGACCTCGATCGGCCTGGCGCTGGCGGCGGCGGGTGTGGCGATGGCGGCCGCGCAGGCCGGGCTCGTGCCGTGGCTGGCCCGTCGCTGGGGCGACTCCCGGGTCGCGGCGGCCGGTGCGGTGACGATGACCGTGTGCATGGTCGCGGTGGCCGTCTCCGGCGCCTGGTGGCAGGGCCTTACCGCCGTCTGCCTGCTGGCCGCCGGGCACGGCCTGCTCACCCCGACCGTCTCCAGCCTGCTGGCCGCCTGCGGCCCCGCGGAACGCCGGGGCGCCCGCCTGGGCACCGGCCAGTCCGCCGCCGCGGCGGCCAGGGTCGTCGGGCCGGCGCTCGCGGGCCTGCTGTTCGATGCGGGGACGGCGCTGCCGTACCTGGCGGGCGCGGTGGCCGCCGCGCTGGCGGCCGTGGCCGTGCTCGCCGTCCCCGCCCCGGAGCCCTCCGTACCCGAGAGCGCCTGAGCAGGCGTCACCGAGGCGGCGGGCGCCAGGTGGCCGTCACCTCCGGGCATGGCGCCCCGTCACCGACGCCGCCGGGATCGCTCCGGCGGGCCGCGACCGGGGCTTCGCGCGTACGCCAGGCAGGCGGCGGTCGATCGCCCAGACGGCCAGCGCGCAGGCGGCGAAACCGGCGCCGAGGAGGCTGGAGCCCGTCCAGCCGGACGCGGCGAAGGCGGCGGTGGTCGTGGCCGCGCCGAGCGCGGAGCCCAGCGAGTAGAAGATCATGTAGCCGCCGACGACGCCGCTGGTGCGATCGGGGCGGGCGGCGGTCAGCAGGTGCTGGTTGCTCACGTGCACGACCTGGACGGCGAAGTCGAGCAGCACGATCCCGCCGACGAGCGCCCACAGCGACCCCGGAAGCCGCGCGATGGCCGCCCACGAGCAGACGAGCAGGGCCAGCGCCAGACCGGTGGCGGGGGCGGCGCGTCCGGCGTCCGCCCACCGTCCCGCGCGGGCCGCCCCGAGCGCTCCGGCGAGTCCCGCGACGCCGAACAACCCGATCTGGCTCTCGGTCAGCCGCCACGGGGCGCCGGCCAGGGCCGGGGAGAGCCCGCTCCACAGCGTTCCGAACGAGGCGAACAGGAAGAACGCGATGAGCCCCCGCGTCACGAAGAGCCGCCGCCGGAACAGCCCGCGCAGCGAGGCGCCCGCCCGCGGAGAGCCGCCCTCCCGCTCCGGTACGGCGGAGGCCGCCCGGACCGCACCCCCGAGCGCCTTCCCCCGAGTGCGACGCCCCTCACCGGGCAGGACCGCGAGCACCAGAGCCGCGAGCCCGTACGACAGCAGCGCAAGCACGGCGTAGACGCTCCGCCATCCCCACGCATCGGCCAGCGTGCCGGTGACGACGCGGGCGCCGAGGATGCCGGCCACGACGCCCGAGGTCACGATGCCGATGCCGCGTCCGCGTTCGGCCGGTGACGAGACCGAGGCGGCGTAGGCCACCGTCGTCTGGACCACGACCGCGAACACCCCGGCCACCGCGAGCCCGGCGAACGCCGCCCATCCGGCGGGCGCCGACGCCGTCAGCGTGGTGCCCGCGCCGGTGAGCGCCAGGTGCGCGGCGATGAGCCGGCGCCTGTCGAGCACGTCGCCGAGCGGCACGAGCAGCGCCAGCCCGGCGAGGTAGCCGAGCTGGCCGGTCGCGATCAGCCACCCGGCGCGATCCGCGGGCACACCGAGCTCGCGCCCCATCGGCTCCAGGACCGGCTGGGCGGCGTAGACGCTCGCCACCGCGACGCCGCACACCACCGCGAGCAGCACTCGCCGCCACGCGTTCACCGCACCCCACCGCCCGCCGGCCGTATAGCATCACCCATCGGCGGAGCACCGCCGCCCGCCCGATGAGCACCGCCGCCCACCGGTCGAGCGCCACCGCCCGCTGATCGCGCGGCGGCCCTCCTCGATCGGCCCCTGCTTCCCATCGATCGCACCCCATCCCTCATCAGTAGCAATTCGAAACCATTCCCGACCGTAGGGCATAATGGTTTCAAACTGCAACCGATCGGAGGGTGTGATGGTGACGACCGCGGAGCGCGTCCCCGAGCTCGACTGGACCGACCCCCACTGCCCGGTCGCCCGCGCGCTCGACCTGGTCGGCGACCGGTGGAGCCTGCTCGTCATCAGGGACGCGATGGACGGCGCGAGGTCGTTCACCGAGTTCCAGCGGCGCACCGGCATCGCCCGCAACATCCTCACCGACCGCCTGCGCAAGCTGACCGCTCACGGACTGCTCGCCCGGCGGGCCGCGCCGTCGGGCCGCCGCCAGGAGTACGTGCTCACCGACGCCGGGCGCGACCTGTTCCCCGTCATCGTCACCCTGCGCCAGTGGGGCGAGCGGCACGCCTTCGAGCCGGGCGAGCCCCACTCGATCCTCGTGGACGACAACGGCGTCCCCGTGCCCGAGGTCACGCCGGTGGGCGCCGACGGCAGCGTTCTGGACACCGCCACCACCCGCGTACGGAAGGTCGGCGAGGAGCGCATCCTGTCCGGCGGCTCAGGATCGGGCCGCTCACCGGAAACCTTTCCGTCGATGTCCGGACGCGCGCCGTACGGCGGCGCTTAGGATTCTGGGCGACGGGATGAGCACACGAAGCGGCCGACGGGATGGATCAGGCGGTGACCATGGACGAGTCCTACGGCCTGCGCGTACCGATCGACGACGATCTCGCCCTCCTCCGCGGCTTGGTGGGCGCGTTCGCGTTAGAGGCCGGCTTGAGCAGGCAGCGTACGGAGGCGCTCGTCCTGGCCGTCAGCGAGGCGGCGAGCAACGTGCTCGAACACGCCCAGGCCCCGGGCACGGTGAGCGCCCGCAGCGACCCCGACGGCATCACCGTCCACGTCGAGGACGAGCGCGGCGCGCTGACCCACGAACACCTCCGGCGCATCCCGCCCTGGCCGCCGCGCCGCGGCCTCGGCCTCTTCGTCATCCAGCGTGTCTGCGACCGCGTGGCGCTCGATCACCCCGACGGCCGGTCGCGGCTCGAACTGTTCATGAGGTTCAGGCCCGACGACGCCTGACCCCCGCACGCGCTGCTCAGCCCAGCGCGGCCATCAGCTCGCGGCACGCCTGCTCGCAGTCGCGGCAGGCCTGAGCGCACGTCATGCAGTGCGGGTGGCCGGTGTGCTGCGCGCACTCCTCCCCGCACGTCTTGCACGCCAGCGCGCACGCCTCCAGCACGGCCCTGGTGAGGTTCGCGTCGTAGCCCGTGTGGCGCGACAGCACCCGTGCCGTCGCCTCGCACAGGTCGGCGCAGTCGAGGTCGCCCCGCACGCACGTGGCCAGCTCCGTGACCTCGGGCTCGCTCAGGCAGGCGTCGGCGCACGCCGTACACGCCTGGGCGCAGCTCATGCACTGCTCGATGCATCTGATGAGGCGGTCCTGGTCCACCCGGCCGAGGTCCTGTGGATACGCGGAGAGCATCTCCGCCACCTGTGACGTCATCGTCGCCTCCCGTTGCAGACCCTTCGGCTACCCGGCGGGCGGCACCCGTTAACGCGCCGGTTCCCGGGACGTTTTCCGGGTATGGCGGGCTGCCGAGCACGTATCGAAGGAGGTAGTGGTGATGCGGGTGCACCATGGGGAGCCGGTGCGGGACGAGCACGACACGGCGTACGCACGGCGGCTCGATCAGGAGGCGGCCGCCGAGACCGCCGCCGTCGTGACGGGCAGCGTCGCGGGCGGCCGTGCCGGAAGCCTGGCGGGCGGCGTGGCGAGCCGTGTGGCGGGACGGCGTGCGCCCGCGCCCGCGGTGGTGGCCGCGCTGCTCGCCGGAGCCTGCGGCGCCGTCGTGGCCGCCCGGGTCATCCGCGCGCGCAAGACGGGCGCCCCCGTCCGCGGCAGGCGCTGCCTCAGCTCTCACGACCGGGTCCGCCATCACGAACGCTGACGCGGCCCGCTCCCCCCGCGTCAGTGGCAGGCGACGACGAGCTTGGTGCCGGGGCCGCAGCGCTGGCGTTCCCAGGCGCCGGTGATGTCGGCGAGCGGAATGACCTCCAGGTCGAGCTTGAGCCCGCCGGACGCGGCGAGCCGGGTCATCCGCAGGTAGGCGTCGCGGCGCACCTCGATGGGCGCGTGGAAGATCGCGAAGCCGCGGATGTCGAGCGCGGCCGAGCGTACGAGCGGTGCGGGCAAATCTATCCGCATGGCGGCCTGCTGGCCGAGCTGGATGTGCCGGGCGCCGTGGCGGGCCGCCCCCATGGCCGCCAGCGCGGGCGGGCCCCACAGCGGGTCGATGACGACATCCGCCCCGCCGCCCGCCGCCTCCCGCATCGCGGCCGCGAGATCACGACCGGGACCATCGGTGCCGTCCTCGCCGTCGAGCTCGACGACGGCGTCGGCGTCCAGCCGGCGCAGGCGCTCGCTCGGCCGGGCCGCCGCGACGACCCGGCCCGCGCCGAGCGCGCGGGCGATCTGCACGGCCGCCGTCCCCATGGCGCCGGTCGCGCCCAGGACGAGGACGGTCTCCCCCGGCCGCAGCCTGGCCCGCCACTCCAGCGCCAGCCAGGCGGCCAGGCCGCTGTTGCCGAGCGCCGCCGCCATCTTGCTGTCGATCCCCTCGGCGACGTCGAACAGCGCCCGGGACGGCACCAGGACGCGTTCGGCCAGCGACCCGTACGGCGGCACGACCGTGTCGAAGAACACCCGCCGCCCGTCCGGGAGCCGGCCGACGCCGTCGCTGCCGGCGACCGACGGCAGGGGCGGCGGCCCGGTGTAGAAGGTGCCGGACGCCTTGGCGACGTCGAGGTGGCTGAGCCCGGCCGCCTCGACCTCGACGACGGCGGTGTCGTCGGAGGGACGCGGGTCGTCGAACTCCTCGCAGCGCGGCGGCGTCCCGTGATCGTGCAGTACGGCGGCTCTCATGCGGCATCGCCATCCTTTTCTGCTCCCGGCGGACCCTGCTCAGGCAGGGTGACGTTCGCCCTGGTCAGGGCGGTGGCAGCAGGTCCACTTCCCACGCATCCGCCGAGCCATGCAGAACGCGCGGGCGTACCCGGGGTGATGGAGCGTGCCGCGCCCGGGAGCGGCCGACACTCAGGTCAGCCGGCCACCTCGAACAGCTCGTTCAGCTGGTCGTTGAGTTCGGAGAGCGAGCCGGCCGGTTCGTCACCGATGTACACGGCGTCGAACGCGGGCTTCGACAGCGCCGCGATGTCGGCCGCGTTGGAGGTCACCGGCAGCGGGAACGTGGTGCCGTTCTCGATGTGGTCGGTGAAGGCCGACACGTCGAGCCCGCGCTCCTTCTTGTTGTACTCGATGGCCAGCTCCGTCCCGGACGGCCGGGCGGGGAAGACCACGCCGGACTGGCCGATGATGTTCTGGCACTCCTCGCCGGCGAGGAACTTGACCCACTTGGCGGCGTTCTCCGGCTGCTCGGAGAACGTCGTGATGGAGTCGGCGAGCCCGTTGAACATCGAGGCCCGCTTGCCCTGCGGCCCGATCGGGGTGGGCGCGACGCCGATGTTCAGCTTCTTGCCGTCGGCGTCGGTGAGCTTGGTGAACGACGAGATCGTCCACGAGCCGTCCAGGCCCATCGCGGCGATGCCGGCCTGGATCTGCTTGTCGGCGGTGATCGAGTTGGTGCCGCCGATGGCCTCGTAGCTCGCCATGTACCCCTTCTTCGCGAGCCCGAAGTACCACTCCAGGGTCTCGTGGAGCGCCGGGTCGTCCAGGTTGAAGCGGGTCCCCCAGGGGTTCCGGTCGGTGGGCTGCCAGCCGATGCTGCCGGTGAAGGACGACCACTGCGTCTGTCCCCAGTTGTCGCCGCCGGCGCCGTTGGACGCGAGGCCGTACCTTTTGACCTTGGTCTTGTCGAAGCCGGGCTCGTCGCCGCGCTTACCGTTGGCGTCGATGGTCAGGTGCGCGATGGTCTTCTCGAACGTGCCGCCGTCGTGCGGGTTCCAGGTCAGCTCGTCGAGCGTCTCCGGGTCGATTCCGGCCTCTTTGAGCGCGTCGGCGTTGTAGAACATCGCGATCGTGTCCCAGTCCTTCGGGGTGCCGTATCGCTTGCCGTCCTTGCCCTTCCACAGCTCGGCCAGGCCCGCCTGGTAGTCGGAGTCCTTGATGTCGCTGGTCGGGCCGAGGTCGTCGAGGGGGCGCAGCACCTGAAGGTCGACGAACTGGGGGAACTTCGTCAGGTGGTCGGTGAAGACGTCGGGTGCGGTGCCGGCGATGAAGCTGGCGGTCAGCTTGGACCAGTAGTCGTCCCAGTTGTACTGCGAGATGTTGATGCGCAGGCCGGGGTTCTGCTTTTCGAAGGCGTCGGCGCACTTCTGGTAGCCCGGCTGCTGCGCGGAGTCCCACAGCCAGTACTCGATGGTGCCGTTCGCCCCGCCGCTCCCGCCGGTGCCGCAGGCCGCGGTGGTGGTCAGCAGGAGCGCGGACAGGAGGATTCTTCTGAGCATCACTTGATCCCGCTGAAGCCGATGGAGTTGACGATACGGCGGGCGAAGATGAAGAACAGCAGCAGCATCGGCAGCGCCGCCACCAGCGTGGCCGCCATCAGTCCCGCCCAGTCGGGGCCCGCCTGGGGCTTCTGCGACTTGAACACGCCGAGCGCCACGGTGAGCACGCGCGACTTGTCGGTGTAGCTGACCATGAGCGGCCAGAAGTACTCGTTCCAGGAGGTGATGTACGTGAGGATCGACAGCGTCGAGATGGGCGCGGCCGACATCGGCAGGATGATCCTGAAGAAGACGCGCACCTTCGAGGCGCCCTCCACCATCGCCGCCTCCTCCACCTCGCGGGAGATGCCGAGGAAGAACTGGCGCAGGAAGAACACCGCGAACGGCGTCATCAGCATCGTCGGCAGCGCGATGCCGAGCACGGTGTCGATGAGGCCGAGCTCCTTGATGAGCACGAAGTTCGGCAGCAGCGTGAAGATCGCCGGGACCATCAGGCCGGCCAGGAAGACCGCGAACACCTGGTTGCGGTAGCGCCAGCGCAGCCGGGCGAAGGCGTAGGCGGCCATCGAGGAGAAGAAGACCTGCCCGGCCGTGACCATGGTCGCGACGAGCACCGAGTTGAGCAGGTAGCGCCAGAAGTCGAACGGCTGTCCAGAACCGCCGGCGTCGATGGCCTCCTGCCCGGTCTGCAGGCCGAAGACGCGCTCGAAGCCGCCCCAGGAGAACTGCACCGGCAGCAGGCTGTCGCTGCCGGCGTAGAGGGCGTTGTTGTCGGATAGCGCGGTCCTGAGCACCCAGTAGAACGGGAACAGGCTGGCGAAGATCACCAGAACCATGAACGCCCAGGCGAGGATCCTGCCGATGCCGGGCCGGGGCTTGGGCGGCGGCTCGTGACCGGCGGCGGAGGCGTCGCTCGGGGCGGGGACCATGACGGTTGCCATGTCACACTCTTCCTAGGCCAGATCGGAGCTGCCGGCCCGGGTCAGCCGGTACTGCAGGAACGTGATGAGCATCAGGACGATCAGCAGCGCCACGGACATCGCCGAGGCGTAACCGAACTGGAAGCGGCTGAACGCGGCCTCGTAGATGTAGTACTGGAGCACCTTCGAGGAGTTGACCGGGCCGCCCTTGGTCGCGATCGCGATGGTGTCGAACACCTGGAACGAGCCCACGACGCTGATGATCAGCACGACCGCCGTGATGGGCCGCAGCAGCGGCAGCGTGATGCTCTTGAACAGGCGCAGCTCGGAGGCGCCGTCCACACGGCCGGCCTCGTACACGGTCGCGGGGATCGTCTGCAGGCCCGCGAAGATCAGCAGCGCGGTGTAGCCGACGTGCCGCCAGACGTTGATGAGCGCCACGGTCGGGATGACCCAGGCCGAGTCGGCGAGGAACGCGATCCGGTCGAGCCCCAGCAGCTCGAGGACCTTGTTGCCGATGCCGAGCTGGTAGTCGAGGATCCACAGGAAGATCAGCGCCGCGACCACGTTCGAGACGAGGTACGGCGTCAGCACCAGCCCGCGCAGCCACGTCTTTCTGGTCAGCCGCTGCATCAGCACCGCGATGATCAGCGCCAGGATCGTCTGGATCCCGATGTTGACCACCACGTAGTAGACGGTCACGCCCAGCGCGTTCCAGAACACCGGGTCTTCGACCATGCGCACGTAGTTGTCCAGCCCGGTCCAGCGGGCGGGGGTGAGCAGGTTGAACTTGGTGAAGCTGAGGTAGATGCCGCGCAGCGTCGGCCAGAGCAGGAAGACCAGGAAGCCGATCAGCGCGGGGAGGATGAACAGCAGCGCCAATCGCGTGTCGTCGCGTTGCGGTTCGGGGGTGCTGCCGGTCGCCGCCGGCTTGGTGGGGGTGGCCATGGTGTCTCCTCGCCGCTCACCGGATGATCGGCGCGGGGCGATCCGTACCCTTCCTCGACACTCGGGGGACATCTCCGGTTTCACGCGAAGTGCTAAATGGTTAGCGGAGAGTCTGTTTCCCTATGACATGTCATGTCAAGGCTTTCTAACCGCCTCCCATAGGACAGTGTGCGGAGAGACGGGACGATAGGGATCGCCGATCGCGCGGCCACGCAGGGGATTCGGCACGACCCGCCGCCACCCGCGCCGGGGGCCGCGCGTGGTCAGCGTTCGGCCGCGTCCAGAGCCGGGACGAGGGGTGCGAGGGCGGCGCGGAGCAGGTCGGGCAGCGAGCCGGACGGCACGACCAGCCCGGAGGCCGAGGCCGCGCCCGGCCGCCCCACCCAGCGGTCGATCGCGACCCGGACCGCCGCGGCCACGGCGGCCGCCAGGACACGCGCCGTGTCGTCGCGGGCGGCATCACCGTCGCGATCGGCATCAGCGCCGCGAACGGCATCACCGTTGCGATCGGCATCAGCGCCGCGAACGGCATCAGCATCGTGCCCGCGGCCGCCCGCACGCCCCTCGCTCTCGCCGGCTCCCCCGCCCTCACGGGCACCGTCCTGCACGGGGGCAGCGCCGCCGTCGCGGGCGGAAGCGCCCGCGGCAGCGAGAGCGCCGTCAGCGGCGGGAGCGCCTGCGGCGGCGGAGGCGCCGGCCGTGTCGGCGGTCTCCCCGGCCCTCCGGCGGGTGGCGAGGCGGGAGGCGATGGCGGCGGCGAGGGGGAGCTCCATCGAGGCGGGGGCGTGGACGAAGGCCTCGCGGAGCGCGGGGCGGGTGGTGATCATCAGCAGCGCGGCCGCGTGCTCCTCACCGGGGTCGGTGTACTGCTCGACGATCGCGTCGATGACGGCGTCGGCCAGGCGCACGGACGGCGGCCTCGCGGCCACGGCCTCCGCGACGCGGCTCTCGCGCTCGGCGGTGACGGCGGCGACGATCGCCTGCTCGCGGCTGGCGAAGTAGTTGTTGTACGTCCGCGGCGAGACGCCTGCGGCCTCGGCGATGTCGTCCACGCGGACGTTGTCGGGCCCGCGTTCGAGCGCCAGCCGCAGCGCGGCCTCGCGCAGCGCCTTCCGGGTGGCCTGCTTCTTCTGCTCGCGCAACCCCGTACGCCTCGCCATCACGCCACCACCCTGCCAGAAAACATGCGCATGCGCAAACTTGCGCGCACGCAATTTTCGTCCGTACGCTGAGGCCGCTCGAACACACGAAAGGACGCGATCCATGCGAGCCAAAGGCATCAGCTACGACACGGGCTTCGTTCCGGGCGGGACGGGCACCGTGGAGCGCTTCGACCTCGACGTGGTCCGGCGCGAGCTGGAGATCATCCGCGACGACCTGCACTGCACCGCCGTCCAGCTCGTCGGCGGCGACCCCGAACGCCTGGAGCGGGCCGCCGCCTGCGCCGCCGAGCTGGGCCTCGAGGTGTGGTTCTCGCCGTACCCGCTGGAGATGACCGCCGAGGAGATGCTGGCGCTGTTCGCCGACTGCGCCGAGCGGGCGGAGCGGATCCGGCGCTCCGGCGCGGAGGTCGTGTTCGTGGCGGGCAGCGAGCTGACCGTCATGGACCGCGGCTTCCTGCCCGGCGACACCCTCAAGGAACGGCTCGACGCCCTGCTCGGTCGCCGCGAACTGGCCGCCGAGGCGGGCAAGCGGGTCGCCGCGTTCCTCGCCGAGGCCGCGGCCGTGGTCCGCGAGCGCTTCGGCGGCAAGGTCACGTACGCGGCGATCCCCTTCGAACCGGTGGACTGGTCGCTGTTCGACTTCGTCACGGTCGAGCTGATCCGCTCGGCCGAGGTCGCCGACCGCTTCCAGGAGGGCGTGCGCGCCCTCGTCGCCCAGGGCAGGCCGGTGGCGATCACCGGGTTCGGGACGGCGACCTGGCGCGGCGCCGCCGACGTGGCGCCCCGCAGCATGGAGATCATCGAATACGACGAGGACACCGGCCTGCCCGCGCGCCTGACCGGCACGTACGAGCGCGACGAGGAGGGCCAGGCCACCTACCTGCGAGAGCTCCTGGAGATCTTCGAGGCCGAGGGTGTGGACTCGGCGTTCGTGCACACGTTCGCGCTCCCGGCGCTGCCGCACCGCCCGGACGGCGACCCGCGCGACGACCTCGACCTGGCCAGCCTCGGCATCGTCAAGGTGTACGCGGACCGCGACGGCGACACCTACCCGGGCCTGCGGTGGGATCCGAAGCCGGCGTTCGCCGCCGTCGCGGCCTGCTACGGGAAGTGAGGCGCCCGATGACGACCTTCGCGCTGGCCGGCGAGACGCCGGTGAACCGGATCGGCTTCGGTGCGATGCGGCTCGCGCTCGGGCGGTCCGCGCGCGGCGCCGAGGCGGGCGTCGCGGTGCTGCGCCGCGCCGTGGAGCTGGGCGTGAACCATATCGACACGGCCGGCTTCTACGGCTTCGGCGACCTGCGGGCGCACGAGCTGATCAGGCGGGCGCTGGCGCCGTACCCGGAAGACCTGGTGATCGCCACCAAGGTCGGCCCGCTGCTCGGCGCGAACCTCGCCCCGGCCGGCGAGGCGCGCGCGGACCAGCTCCGCGCCCTGGTCACGGACGACCTGCGCCGGCTCGGGGTGGACCGGCTCGACCTCGTCTACCTGCGGACCGGCGGGCTGGGGCCGGTGAGCGACGAGCCGATCGGCGAGCGGTTCGCGGCCCTCGCGGAGCTGCGGAGCGAGGGACTGATCCGGCATCTCGGGCTCAGCCACGTCAGCGCGGCCCAGCTCGCCGAGGCCAGGGCGATCGCGCCGGTGGCGGCCGTGCAGAACGCGTTCAGCGTCCACGACCAGGGCGACCGCGCGGTGCTCGCGGAATGCGAGCGGGCGGGGATCGCGTACGTGCCGTACTTCCCGCTGGGCGGCGGGCGGCCGTCGATCGACCGGGCCCGCCTGGCGGAGGTCGCGGCGCGGCACGGCGCGACTCCGGCGCAGGTCGCCCTGGCCTGGCTGCTCGCCGTCTCGCCGGTGACGCTGCCCATCCCCGGCACCGGCTCGCTCGACCACCTCGCCGAGAACGTGGCCGCCGCCGGCCTCCGGCTCGACCCCGCCGACCTGGCCGCGCTCAGCGCCACGCCCGAGCCCTCGGCCTGAATCTGGCCAGGTGGTGACGTCCAGCGCGTCCGTCCTGCCCGGCCGGAGGGGCGTCGCGGACGGCGCAGGTGGCGGGGCGGCTCCTCACAGTGAGATGGCGGTGGTGGCGAGCGCGACCACGGTCATGACGGCCGTGGTGGCGAACGCCCAGCCGAAGATGAAGCGCTGGTGCCGGCCGAGCTGCACGCCGCTCATGCCGACGAGGATGAACGTGGCGGCGGTGAGCGGGCTCAGGGGGAAGCCGGTGGTCATCTGGCCGAGGATGGCCGCCCTGGCGATCTCGGCGGAGTCGATGCCGAAACCGGTCGCGGTCTGCGCCAGGACGGGCAGCACGCCGAAGTAGTACGCGTCGGGGGTGAAGACGAGGCTGAGCGGCATGCCGGTGAGCGCCACGAGCACCGGCAGGTGCCCGCCGAACGACTCGGGGATGATGCCGACGAACGCCGCCGCCATCTCGTCGATCATCTTGGTGCCGGTCAGCACGCCGGTGAACACGCCCGCGGCGAAGACCATGGTGGTGACCAGGACGACGCTCTTGCCGTGCCGTTCGAGCAGCTCCTGCTGCTTGTCCCAGGTGGGCAGGTTGACCACGGCCGCGATGGAGAAGCCGACCACGAACAGCACCGGCAGCGGCATCACCTGCAGCACCAGGCACACCAGCAGGGCGAGGGTCAGCACCAGGTTGAACGCGGTCCGCAGCCGCCCCGTGCGGGCCGGGGCGAGCGGCGTGCCGGGACCGTCGCCCACGGCCCGCGCCTCGGCGGGGACGGCCTGCGCGCCGGCGGGCAGCGCCACCGTCCCGAGGCGGCGGCGTTCCCGCAGCCCGATGAGGAACGACGCCACCAGCACCCACGCGATCCCGGCCGCCATCGCGGGCAGCACGGGCGTGAACACCTGCGAGCCGTCGAGCTTCAGCACCGCCATGGCGCGGGCCGTCGGGCCGCCCCACGGCAGCATGTTCATGACGCCCGCGCCCAGGCAGACGACGCCGGTGAGCACGAGCGGGCTCATGCCGAGCCGCCGGTAGACGGGCAGCAGCGCCGAGACGGTGATGAGGAACGTGGAGGCCCCGTCGCCGTCGAGCGCCACGCACATCGTGATGACGGCGGTGCCGACCGCGATGCGCAGCGGATCGTCCTTGGCCAGGCGCAGGATGCCGCGGATCAGCGGGTCGAACAGGCCGGTGTCGATCATCAGGCTGAAGTACAGGACCGCGAAGGCGATCATGATGCCGGTGGGCGCCACCTTGCCGAGGCCTTCGAGGATCATCGGACCCAGGTCGGACGCGAACCCGCCGATCAGCGCCGCCGCGACCGGCACCAGCACCAGGGCGGTGAGGACCGAGACGCGCTTGGTCATGGTGAGCGCCAGGAACAGGCCGATGGTGAGAAAACCCAGGAGCGCGATCATCGGGGTCCTTTCCGGGTCCGGGAGATTACCGGAAAGTGTCCGAGCACCCCGCGTTTCACGTCCACCATCAAAACTGGATTTATCCATGCGACCTGCGCAACAGTTACGGACGTGGATGCCACTCTGCGGCAGCTCGCCGCGTACGTCGCCGTCGCCAAGTCGGCCGGCTTCACCGCCGCTGCCGCGCAGCTTCACCTCTCGCAGTCCACGTTGAGCCGGGCCGTCGCCGACCTCGAACGCGTGCTCGGCGTCCGGCTGCTGGAGCGCGACACCAGGAACGTGCAGCTCACCGCCGCCGGGGTGGAGACGCTGAGGGTGGCCGAGCAGATCGTGGACGCCCACCGCTCCGGCATGAAGGAGCTGCGGCGCTACCTGCTCGGCGAGTCGGGCGTGGTGGCCATGGCCACGCTGCCGTCCGTGGCCGCCGTGCTGCTGCCCGGCCTGATCTCCGCGTTCCGGCGGGAGCGGCCCGAGGTGAGCGTGCGGATCATGGACGGGCTCGAACGGGCCGTGCTCGGCCGGGTGCTCTCCGGGGACGCCGACTTCGCGGTGACCACCGTGGGAGCCGCGTCCGACCGGCTCGAACACCGCCCGCTGATCCGCGACCGGTTCCGCGCCGTCCTGCCCGAGGGCCATCCGCTGGCCGAACGTGACGAGCTGACCTGGGAGGACCTGGCCACCGAGCCGTTCCTCGCGGTGGGGCCCGAGTCCAGCGTCCGGCGGCTCACCGACGCGGCGTTCGCGCAGGTGGGCGCCGGGGCGGCGCCGGCGGCGGAGGCGAGCAACGTGGCCACGGTGGGCGGCCTGGTCGCGGCCGGGCTCGGCGTGTCGGCGCTGCCCGCACTGGTGCTGCCGCTGCTCGGGCCCGGCCGGGTGGTGCACAGGGAGCTGGTCGCGCCCGTGGTCGAGCGGCGGCTGGACGTCGTCGTCCGGGCCCGCCGCACGCTGCCGCCCGCCGCCGCGGCCTTCCTCGACCTGCTGCAGGAGGCGCGCACCGAGGGCCGCGACGTCCCGCCCGGCGCCTCCTGGATCACCCGCTGACCCGCCCTGCCTTCGGGCACACCTGCCCATGCGATAAGCGCATGAATTTATCGAAATTTCGTGCTGGACTCGCATATCTCCGGATGGGCAGCATGAAGCCAGCCGTACCGGACGAAGGAGCTCATGCGTGGCCTCTGAACAGCGCGGGCAACTGCGTGGACTGAAGGTGGTGGAGTTCGCTCACGTGGTCGCCGGGCCGCTGGCCGGGTCCATGCTGGCCGACCAGGGGGCGGACGTGGTCCACGTCGAGCCGCCGGGAGGCGGCGACGCCGCCCGCGCCATGGGGCCCGTTAAGGACGGCGTGCCGCTGTGGTTCAAGGTCGCCGGGCGCAACAAGCGTTCCGTGACGCTCGACCTGCACGATCCGGACGGCCGGCGGGTCGCGCACCGGCTCGTCGCCTGGGCCGACGTGGTGATCGTGACGCTGCGCGCGTCCCGGCTGCGGGCCTGGGAGCTGGACTGGGAGGCGGTGCACCGGATCAACCCGAAGGCGGTGCTGCTGCAGATCTCCGGGTTCGGCGCGACGTCGTCGCAGGCGGACGCGCCCGGCTTCGGCAAGGTCGGTGAGGCGCGCAGCGGCGTCGTGCACCTGACCGGGTTCCCTGACGGGCCGCCCGTGCACACCGGGTTCTCCCACGGCGATGCGGTGACGGGGCTGATGGGCGCGTACGCGGTGCTCGCCGCCCTGCACCGGCGCGCCTGCGACCCGGACTTCGACGGCGAGTGGATCGACCTCGCGCTGTTCGAGCCGCTGTTCCGGCTGGTCGAGTGGCAGGTCATCGCCCACGACCAGCTCGGCGCGGTGCCCGGCAGGTCGGGCAACCAGCTCGCGGTCGCCCCTGCGGCGGTGATCAACACGTACCTGTCGGGCGACGGCGACTGGATCACGGTGACGTCGGCGACGCGCCGCTCGGTGCTGAACGTCGTCCGCCTGCTCGGGCTGCCCGAGGACGAGTACGCCACCACCGAGCAGCAGCTCGCCGGCCGGGAGCGGCTGGATCGCGAGCTGCGGGCGTGGGTGGCCGCGCGCGGCACCGAGGAGTGCCTGCGGGCGTTCGCCGAGGCCGAGGTGGTCGCCTCGCGGGTGTTCACGATCGCGGACATCGCCGCCGACCCGATCTACGCCGAGCGCGGCGACATCGTCACCGTGGACGACCCCGACCTGGGCCCCGTGCGCATGCAGGCGGCGCTGCCGCACTTCCACCGCGCGCCGGGCAACGTCTGGCGCACCGGCCCGGCGCTCGGGCAGGACAACGACCTCGTCTACCGCGAGTGGCTCGGCATCGACGGCCGGGAGATCGACGACCTGGAGAAGCGCGGTGTCATCTGACCGTCCCACGCTGCGCTCGCTGCTCTTCGTCCCGGGGAACAGGACCGGGTGGCTGGCCAAGGCGGAGGCCGCCGGGGCCGACGCCGCCGTGCTCGACCTCGAGGACGCCGTCCCGGAGAGCGGGAAGGCGGAGGCCAGGGAACGGGTGGCCGAGGCCGTCGCGAACGCATCCGGCACGATGGCGCTCTTCGTGCGGATCAACCCGTTCGACGGCTGGGCGGCCGCCGAGGACCTGCGCGCCGTGGCCCGCCCCGGCCTGGCGGGCGTGATGCTGCCCAAGACCCGCGGTCCTGAGGACGTGGTGCTCGCCGACCGCATGCTGACCTGGTGCGAGCGGGAGCACGGCATGCCCGGGGGGCGGATCGCGCTGGTGCCGCTGCTGGAGAGCGCCGCCGCGCTGCGCGGCGCGTACGAGATCGGGCGGGCCGCGCCGCG
Source organism: Nonomuraea sp. NPDC049309 (assembly GCF_043196965.1). NCBI lineage: Bacteria > Bacillati > Actinomycetota > Actinomycetes > Streptosporangiales > Streptosporangiaceae > Nonomuraea > Nonomuraea sp. NPDC049309. The sequence continues at coordinate 246,355 of NZ_JBICSH010000005.1, forward strand.
CGTCGCCTACCTGGGGGCGGTCACCGGCAAGGGCGGCGACGTGGAACGCGCGGTCGGCTACCGTTGGAGCCCGTCCGGGGCCGAGACCCTGGAGCTGCGCTCGCGCGTGCTGCTGGACGTCCGGGCGGCCGGCGTGCCGTGCCCGGTCGCCGGGCTGTGGACCGCGATCGGCGACCTCGACGGGCTGCGCGCCTTCGCCGAGCAGAACCGCTCGCTCGGGTACGAGGGCATGCTGGCCATCCACCCCTCGCACGTACCGGTGATCAACGAGGTCTTCTCTCCCGGCCCCGAGGAGCTGGATCGCTACGCCCGGCTGGTCGCCGCCGTTGAGGAGGCGCAGGCGCGCGGCGCGGGCGCGATCGTGTTCGAGGGCGAGATGGTGGACGAGGCGATGGCCGCCCGCGCCCGCGCCGCCCTGCGCGCCCACGGCCGCACGAGCTGACCGGCGGCCGTCAGCGGTGAAACGCGCCGGACGGCGGTCGGCGGGGAAGGCAGGCCGGGCGGCGATCAGCGGGAAAGCGCGCCGGCTGCGTCGTCGTCCACCAGGAAGCCGCCGGACTGATGCCGCCACAGCCGGGCGTACGCGCCGTCGGCCTCCAGCAGCTCGGCGTGCGTGCCCTGCTCGACGATGGCGCCCTTGTTGAGCACGACCAGGCGGTCCATGCGGACGACCGTGCTGAGCCGGTGCGCGACCACGATGGCGGTGCGCTCCTGCATGAGCCGCCACAGCGCGTCCTGGACGAGGATCTCGCTTTCCGAGTCGAGCGCGCTGGTGGCCTCGTCGAGCAGCAGGATCGGCGCGTCGCGCAGGATGGCGCGGGCCAGCGCGATGCGCTGCCGCTGGCCGCCGGAGAGCTTGACGCCGCGCTCGCCGACCAGCGTGTCGAGGCCGTCGGGCAGCGCGTCGGCGAACTCCATGACGTGCGCCGCCTCGGCCGCGGCCTTGATCTCGGCGTCGGTGGCGCCCGGCCGGGCGAAGGCGATGTTGTCGCGTACGGTGCGGTGGAACATGGCGGGCTCCTGCGGCACGTACGCGATGAGGCTGCGCAGGTCGGCCTGGCGCAGCCGGGAGATGTCCTGGCCGCCGATGAGGATGCGGCCCGAGTCGATGTCCATGAGGCGCAGCAGCAGCCGGGTGAGCGTGGTCTTGCCGCCGCCCGACTGCCCGACGAGCCCGATCTTGGCCCCGGCGGGGATGTCGAGATCGAGCTCCTGGAACAGCGGGCTGCCGCTCGTGTACGAGAACGTCACCCGTTCGAAGCGCACCGAGGCGTCGGCGGGCCGCAGCGGCAGCGGCTCGGGCGGGTCGGTCACCGTGGGCGGCGTGAGCAGCAGCTCGGTGAACTGCGCCGCCTCGGTGATGATGCTCTCCATGCGCCGGTAGATCTGGTTGAACTCGAACATGAGGCCGATGGCGTTCGTGTAGTACGTGAACGTCACCACGATCGCCTCGACGCCCAGCCCGCCCCGCAGCCCCACGGCGAGCAGCAGGCCGAGCGTGCTGCCGAGGACCGACAGCGGGGCCACGACGGTGTCGACCCGCAGGTTGCTGTAGTCCCACGAGCGCAGGGTGAGCCGGTACTGCTCGGCGAGCTTGACGCGGTGCTCGGCGGCCTCGCGGCGCTCGGCGGCGAAGGCGCGCACGGTGTCCATGTTGGACAGCACGTCGGCGACGTGGCCCGAGACGTGCACGCGTGCGGCCTCGCGCGCGTCCACCAGCTTCTGGCGGCGGCGGATGAGCGGCGCGACGACGAACCCGGTGACGATCAGCAGGCCGATGAGCACGACCACCAGCAGCGGGTGGTACTGCCACAGCACGACGGAGGCGAAGGCCAGCGGCACGAGCTTGGCCATGACGGAGAACGTCAGCGTGTCGACGAAGTCCTCGAACCTGTTCGCGAAGCCGCGTCTCCAGGGTGTAACCACCTCGAAGGGGAGGCCCGCATGCGGTCATCGCCGGTCAGGCTCTCGCACTGGTCGTTCATGTTCGCCGAGATCGCCCTGTGGTCGTTCGCCGTCCTGGCCGTGACCGGGGCCGTGCTGATGGTGTTCTACGACCCCGCCATGACGCAGGTCGCCTATGACGGCTCGTACGGGCCGCTGCGCGGGGCGCTGGTCAGCCGGGCGTTCGACTCGGCCATGCAGGTCAGCCTGGAGGTGCGCGGCGGCCTGCTCATCCGCCAGACGCATCACTGGTCGGCGCTACACGCGCTTCGTCGCCGCGCTGCCGGTGCGGCGCGGCGGCCGCCCGCTGATGGCCGCCGCCACGGCGGGCATGCTCGTCATCCTGGGGTTCGGCTTCCAGATCGCCCCCATCTGGCTGTACGGGCCGGCCAGGCCGACGCAGATCTCGGCGGGCGCGGTGCCCGACTGGTACATGGGGTTCCTGGACGGCGCGCTGCGGATCATGCCGGGCTGGGAGCTGACCGTCGGCGGCTACACGCTCAGCCTCGCGGTGCTGGTACCGACCGTGGTGGTGCCGGGCGCGTTCTTCGGCGCGCTGGCCGCGTACCCGATGATCGAACGCATGGTGGCGGCGCGGCGCGGACGGCCGCTGCCCCCGCCCGGCCTGCTCGACCGGCCGCGCGAGCAGCCCGTCAAGACCGCGCTCGCCGTCGCCGGCGTCGCCTGCTACGGCCTGCTGTGGGCGGCGGCGGCCAACGACCAGCTCGCGCACCACTTCCACCTGACCATCGAGGCGGTGACGAGCTTCTTCAGGTACGCGGTGTTCATCGGCCCCGCCGTCGCCTTCACCGTCACCCGGTGGATGTGCCTGGCGCTGCTGCAGGCGGAGCGCGAGGCCGCCGAGCACGGCGTGGAGAGCGGCGTCATCGTCCGCACCCCCGACGGCGGCTTCCACGAGCGGCCGGAACCGGTCCGCCACGGGCCGCGGCTGCCGTCGGCGCGCTGAAGCCGGTGCTCAGACCAGCGGGTTGACGCCGGGACCCGCCACCGTGATGGCGGCGCGCGGGAGCGACTCCCGCTGCGCCTCCTGCGGGCCGACGACGGCGTTGAGCCCGCCGTCCACGATCTGCGCCACCGCGTCGCCGGAGACGAACGGGTCGCTCGTCTGCCCCTCGACCCTGATGAGCATCCTGGTACGGGTGCAGAACAGGCTGGCCTCGCTCTCCCGCGAACCGCTGACCGCCGCCTCCATGGGCCCGGAGAAGCCCTGCTGCCGGGCCGGATGGCCCTGGCTGGCGGTGAGGTCGAGGTCAAGGGTCCAGTCGGAACCGGACAGCCCGCAATGGCCTTCGGAGTTGACCCAGGCGATCATGTCGTAGGAGCCGACCTTGATCTGCGCCAGCGGGTGCTCGGCCTGCTCGGGCAGCTCTCCGTGGTCGGGCAGTCCTCGCAACGTCATCAGCGGCCACTGGGCCGGGTCTTTCAGCAGCGGGTCGGTGACCGGCGCGGAACAGGAGACGATGACCGGCGACACCAGGATCCCGGCCACCAGACGCGCCAGACGATTGGTCACGCTCATCTTCCTTCTGGGGTGACGCAGATCGTTCATGATCCATCGGACAACCTATCCCAATGTCACCACCACTTCGGCCATCCACCTGGAGCTCCAGGCAGGCGTACCGGTGCTCAGCCCTCGACGCTGCGGCCCTCCAGACGGCTGATCGGACCGTGCCCCTGGTGGCGCGCAGGCCGAAGCCGTACCGGTGGCTCCGCCTCTCCTGGTCGGTGGTGAGCAGGCCGTTGCCGGGCGCGGTGTGCAGCCGCCGGAACGTGCCCTGATGCTCGGCGTACGCGGTGACCGTCGCCTCCGACAGCACCAGCGCCAGCCGCTCACCCGGGCTGTGCTCTGGCGGCATGTACGACGGCGTGCCCGCCACCAGGCCGCTGCCGGTGCGGGTGTCGAACGCCCTGGCGATGCCGAAGCCGGCTCGCCCGCCGGCCCCGTGCCGAGCACGTGTCCGGAGCACGGCAGGCGGTCACGACGGTCCCCCGTCCGATCCGGCGATCTTCAACGCGATCAGCGTAGTGCCGCCGCAGGCACGCGCGGCGCCCGCCCACCGGTCCCGCTCCGGGGGGCGGGCGCCGGCTTTCGGCGGATCGGTCGCGTCAGCGGCCGGTGGTGAGGACCATGCGGTAGCGGGCCTGTCCGGACATCATGCGGTCGTAGGCCGCGGCCACGTCCTCCAGCGGCCGGGTCTCGGTGAGCGCCCGCACGCCGGTCAGCGCGGCGAACCGCATCGTCTCCTCGACCTCGCTCGCCGTGCCCGACGGGTGGCCGTGCACGGTCCTGCTGTTCGCGATGAGCTGGAACGGGCTGACCTGGATGGGCTCCGGGGTGGCCCCGAGCACGATCAGCTCGCCGCCGTTGCCGAGCCCGTCGATGGCCGCGGTCATCGCCTCGGAGCTGGCGGCGGTGGCCAGCACGACCTTCGCCCCGCCCAGCGCCTGGAGCTCGGCCGCCACGTCACCGGCGCTGGAGTCGATGTAGTGGTGGGCGCCGAGCCGTTCGGCGGTGCCGGCCTTGTCCGCGCCGCGCGCGACCGCGACCGTCTCGAAGCCGAGCTTGTTCGCGAACTGCACGCCCAGATGCCCGAGCCCGCCGATGCCGAGGACGGCGACCAGGTCGCCGGGCCGCGCGGCGCTGTGCCGCAGCGAGTTGAACGTGGTGACGCCGGCGCAGCCCATGGGCGCGGCCTCGACGGCGCTCAGCTCGTCGGGGATGCGGGCCAGCGCGGACGCGGGCACGGTGGTGTACTCGGCGTACCCGCCGGGGTAGGCCCAGCCGGGCACCTGCATGCGGGTGCAGTGGATGAAGTCGCCCGCACGGCAGGGCCCGCAGGTGCCGCAGTTGCCACCGAACCAGCCGATCGCCACGCGGTCACCGGCGTTCCAGTCCTCGACGCCGTCGCCGACCACGTCGATGCGCCCGGCGATCTCGTGACCGGTGACGAGCGGGAACGGCACGTCAGGGAAGCCGGCGTTGACGAAGCCGGAGTCGGACCGGCACACCCCGCACGCCTCGACGGCGACGCGGACGTGCCCGGGCTGCGGCTCGGCGAGCTCGCGCTCGACGATGCCGAACGGGCCGCCGGCGGTGCCGACCTGGGCGGCGCGGTAGGTGCGCGGGCCGGAAGTCGTGGACGTCATGGACATCGAGTACCCCTCAGGGGGAGAACGAACGCGAACGGGACCGGCTTTGCTACGCACTCCGAGCACACCACCGGTGACCCTCCGTTCCCGGCGCGCCCGCCTCAGCCCCGACGGGGTGGGCCTGCCGGATGACGGCCGGGCACGCCGCGTGCCGGGGTTGCGCCGGGACGAGGTGGCCAGGCCGGCCGGCGTCAGCACCGGGTACTACACCCGCCTGGAGCAGGGCCGCGCCGGGTCGCCGTCCCCCGAGGTGGGCGAGCTGCGCTTCTCGTACGAGAGCTTCCTGCCGCCCGGCGACGCCGGCCAGATGCTGTGCGTCCACAACGTCGAGCCCGGCTCCCCCACCGCCGACGCGCTGCGGCTGCTGAGCAGCTGGGCCGCTCCCGGCGCACCGGATGACCGCCGCCCCGGTGACCGGATGGTCGCACGGTCTTCTGGTCAGGCGCCCGCGATGATGGCCCGTTCCTTGGCCAGGATCGTGTTCTGGAGATCGATCCCCGCGTAGTTCGACAGGATGACGGTGGTCCATTCGAGGTCGCGGTAGATGGTCCAGTTGGTCGAGCCTCCCGCGAGCAGGCCGCCGCCGTGCTGGGCCAGCCAGTGGCGGTTGTACATGGTCGTGGTGAGGCCGTACCCCATGCCGGAGACCTGGACGTTGTCGCCGGCGGGTGCCGCCGGGACCTTCAGGGTGAGGAACATGTCGACGTAGGGGGCGCCCAGCAGCCTGCCCGCGCGCAGCGCGCGGTCGAAGGCGACCAGGTCCTCCGCCGTGGCGAAGGCGCCTCCGCCGCCGTTGCCGACGTAGGGGGTCGTGCCCCCGTGGCCGGTGGGCAGAGAGGGCGGGCGGCGGGCGAGGCCGTCGATCCACTGGCCGGTGTCCTGGTCGCGCCAGTACGGGTGCGCGACCTTCGGGTTCTCCAGCCAGTCGGGCCGGGTCGTGAACCCCGCGCCGGTCATGCCGGCTGCGGCGAAGATGTGCTCGCGCACGTGGTCGTAGAAGCTCCCGCCCCCGGCCGCCTCGACGATCGCGCCGAGCGCGGCCATGCCCGAGCTGCTGTACTGCACCTGCGTGCCGGGCGTGAACAGCAGAGCCTCCCGGCGGATGATGGACATGATGCCGTCCATCATCTTCCGCTCCGAGTTCCAGTTGTGCTCGGTGTTGTCCTTGTAGACCTGGTCGGTCCGGAAGTCGGCGAATCCGCCGGTGTGGGTGAGCAGCTGGTGCACGGTGACGGTGCCGGCGATGCCGGGCGGGAAGCCCTCGAGGTACGTGCCGACCGTCGCGTGCAGGTCGATCCTGCCCTGCTCCACGAGCTGCAGGACGGCGAGCGCCGTGAACGGCTTCGAGGCGGAGGCCAGGTTGAACTGCGTGTCGATCCGGTTGGGGATCTTCCTGGCCTTGTCGGCCATGCCGTACGCCCTGGCCAGCACCGGCTTGCCCTGGTGCGCCACCATGACGGTGCCGGAGAACTGATCGTTCTTCGCCAGTTCGGCGACGTAGCGGTCGAACTCGCCGCCGGGGCGCATGTCCGGCCTGGCGTACGCGGCCGCCGTCCTGCCCGGCGTCACGGCGGCGGCGATGGACACGGCGCCCATCATCCCGAGTACCGACCTCCGTGAGGGGCGGAAGGCGGACGGATGCGCTGACGACATGAAGAGTCTTCCTTTCGGCTGAGGCGGAGGTCCGCTAGGCGCGGGTGATGAGCTGCCGGGCGCGGTTGACGATGGGGTCGACGCTGTCGTCGTAGTTACCGAGGATCGCCATGCTCCAGCCGGTACCGGGATGGCTGTCGAGCATGTTCGCCATGCCGGGTCCGCTGCCGGAGTGCCACAGCACCTCCCGGCCGTTCAGCACGGTGCGGAAGAAGCCGTAGCAGTAGGCCATCGCCTGGCGGTCGAGCGTGGGTTTCACGTCCGGCCCCAGCGCCGTCTTGGAGCCGGTGAACAGCTCGGCGAAGGACCGTTCGAGCAGCGTCCCGTCCAGCGTGGCGGCGTGGAAGCGCAGCAGGTCGCCGACGGTGGAGTACAGGCCGTGATCGGGCATGCCGATCAGGCCCATGTTCTCGCTCATGGTCAGGTCGTACCGCTCGCCGGTCTGCCTGTCGGTGGCGTAGCGGTGCGCGAACTCGCGGGAGGCACGGACCTCGTCCCTGGTGGGGAAGGAGGTGTGGCGCAGCTTCGCCCGCTTGATGATGTTCGTCCGTACGTAGTCGTAGAAGTCGCCGGCGACCGCGGCCACGATCGCGCCGAGCGTGAAGTAGCCGCCGTTGCTGTACTGGAAGCGCGAGCCGGGCGGGAACGGCGCCTTCGTGGCACGTACGGCCTCCAGGTTCGCCTGCCACGTCTCCTCGATGGTGTCCCCGCTCGGAGGAGCGGCCGTGGTGCGATCGACGCCCGCGGTGTGCGTGAGCAGGTGGTGCACGGTGACGGTGCCGGCCAGGCCGGGCGGGAAGCCGTCCAGGTAGGTACCGAGGGTCTCGTGCAGCGCGACCTCGCCCTTCTCGACGAGCTGGGCGAGTGCCACGGCGGTGAACGACTTGGTGATGGACGCGACGTCGAAGCGCGTCTCCGCCCGGTTGGGGATGTCTCTGGCTTTGTCCGCCAGGCCGTACGAACGTTCCAGCACGGTTCTGCCACGCCAGGTCAGCAGGACGGTGCCGGAGAACTCGTCCTGCTCGGCCCGCGCCGCGATGAACCGATCGAGTTCACCTCCGGGCCGCAGCTCTTTCGGTGGGGCGGACGTGCTCGGGGGCATGCGGGATCTCCTCACGTACGCTGTGGTGCGCACGGCAGGGGCTGCCATGCGTGAGGCGATCCAATCGGCCGGCCTGTTTCCTGGCTGTTTCCTTCCCTGGTTCCTTCCCTGGTTCCTTCCCTGGTTCCTTCCCTGGTTCCTTTCCTGGTTCCTTTCCTGGGCCGTTTCCGCCGACCGGCGGGCCGGCGCGTGGCGGACGATGGCCCCCCGGCCGGTGATGGCCCGCACGCGGAACGACAGCGCGTTCTCGCCGTTGACGCGGATCTCCCCTCGGCGCCCGCACCACGACCATGCCCTGGTCGAAGATGGATGCCGCGGCCTGATCGTCCGCCCGTTCCCGGCGAGCCGACGCCGGGCCCCCTCCCCGTGCGTGCGCGATCCAAAGGGCCTCGACACGGCGGAACGGATCCAGGAAGACCCTCTGCGCGGGCAGGCGATCAGGCCGGCCACCACCGCAGGAGGACTCCCCGGACGGTCCTCGGTGATCCGCGCGTTGCGCCGGGCGCTACCGAGCGGCCGCCAGGACGTCCTCGAGGACGTCCTGCAGCGTGACGCGGGCCAGTTCGCGCCGGAGGGTCTCCTCGATGCCGTCGTAGACGCGCCGCATCGCCGGCTGGATGCCGTGGCCGACCACGCATTCCGGGTCGGGGGCGGTGCGGTGCATGGCGAACAGCGGGCCGGGTTCCACCGCCTCGTACACGTCGAGCAGCGTGATCGACCGCAAGTCGCGCGCCAGCGACCAGCCCGCGCCCTGCCCGCGACGTGACTCCACGATCCCGGCCTTGCGCAGGTCGCCGAGCAGCCGCCGGATGACCACCGGGTTGGTGTTGACGCTGGAGGCAATCTGCTCGGAGGTGGCGACCTCATTGCCCCGGCGCTGGTAGAGGCCGATCCAGGCCAGCGAGTGGGCGGCGATGGTCAGCCTGCTGTTGGCGCTCATGAACGTCGTCCCTCCCTGTTGCAACTCCCGATGTTACGACAGCCTTGTCGTAACCGGTATGGTTGCAATCAGAACGTCGTAACAAATATCGTTACGACAGCTGATGTGACGACCATCGAGGTGAGAAGCATGGACAAGCCGCTGACGGGCAAGGTCGCCCTGGTCACCGGAGGATCCCGAGGGCTGGGCGCCGCGACCGTACGGCTGCTCGCAAAGCAGGGCGCCGACGTCGCCTTCACCTACGCCGGCTCCGGCGAGCAGGCGCAGGCCGTCGTCGACGAGGTGCGCGGCACGGGAGCGGAGGTCGCGGCGTTCCAGTCCGACCAGGCGGACACGAGCCGGGCGCCCGCGTTGATCGACGGCGTGGTGGAGCGCTTCGGCGGCCTGGACATCCTCGTCAACAACGCCGCGATCTCGGTCAACGCCACGGTGGACGACCCGGACGCCGACTTCGCCGCGCTCGACCGGATGCACACGACCAACTACCTCGGGGTGATCGCCATCACCCGGGCCGCTTCCCGGGTCATGCGCGACGGCGGCCGCATCATCACGGTGTCCTCCGGGCTGGGCACCAGAGCGGGTGTCCCCGGCCTGGCCGACTACGCGGCGACCAAGGCGGGAGTCACGCAGTACACCAAGGGCATCGCCCGCGACCTCGGCCCGAGGGCCATCACCGCCAACGTGGTGGAAGCCGGGCTGATGACGGGCGGCATGGCAGCGCCGGACGCCGAAACCTTGAAGCTCCTGCTCGGCTCCCTGTCCCTGCAGCGCCTGGGGCATCCCGACGAGATCGCCGCGGCGATCGCCTTCCTGGCGAGCCCTGCCGCGTCGTACGTCACGGGCGCCGTGCTGGACGCCCACGGCGGCTACAACGCCTGACCCACGCGGACGCGGCTCAGGCCTTCTGGACGAGGTGATGGACCGGGCGATGAAACCCGCTCTGCGAGGCGTCCAACGCTGCACTGACGCCGACCTGGCGTGTCACGAGTTCCCTTTGTCACCACCGGGCAGAAAACCAGGAAGCCAACGGCCACTGCTCGGTCCGACGGTGAGAGCCGTTCCTAGCAACGAACACGCTCATTACCGGCTGCGTCTCTTCCATCCGCGAGATGAAGCCGGCAACGTCAACTCGTTCATCATGAGCTGAATGAGCTCCCGGCCTCCCACCTGTTGGTCGGGACTGCTGTGTGCACCGGTATCCCCACCAATCCCGCCGCCGAGATCAACGACCTGAAGCAGATCTGCGCCACCGCCGCACGGAACCTGCGCCGAAAGGCCGAGCAACTACGCGCAGCGGCAGCCCAAAGCCCCGACGCCTGGTGAGAAGCTTTCACCCCGCCTGCTTGTAGCAGGCCGTCTTTCCAACGATCCGGATGTTCGGCTTCTGCTCAAGCTGAACAGCCACAACGTACGTGATGTCGGTCTTCGGATCACGGCCGGCCACCACGGACAGTTTCTGATCCCTGATGTCGAGATCATCGACGAGGTCTTCGTAACCCAAAGCCCTGAGGTGGGTCTGCATCAGCCCTGCGATATTGAACGCCGCATGCCGCCTCGCCAAGTTGCCCCCAGCACGGAAGAACCGTTGCACCTCATCGGGCAAGCATCCTTCGCCCTTGTCCTGGTCGGCGCGCTCTGTAGCGCTCGCCGTACCCGTCTGGCTCTCAGCCAGGGAAGTCAGGAGAGCATCGCCATCCTTGACCAGCTGCTGAGCAGCCTCAGCCAGCGTCGGCTTCTCAGCTTCGGTCGTGTCAGGCTCGGACGTGCACGCCGTCACCAAGGCGAAACAAGCCGGAACGGCAACGACGCGAGGAAGCCACCCGCTTAAGCACACGCCCGGACGATACCTCTTCCTCCTGAACAGATCACCTCCTTGACCAAATTCGGTATCACAGTGAGGTGATTTCCCATACCTACCTGTACACAGCCGAGCTCGGCGATATCACGATTATCTAGACGAGGGCGTTGCCAGGAGGCCATAGAGTATCCGACTACATGCCAACCACGATCAGCGGCTCATCTAACAATGCACCCCAAAGCTGAACAACGCGGGACACAAAACAACTGCTGACCGGCAACGAACCAGCCCGATAGAGAGCAGGACCATCAACCAAGTGGCAGTACGCCATCGCTCGGTGTAAAAACAATCGCAGCAGCGCCACGGAACGAACGGGAGAAGTTCTCATCGCTCAACTGCTGTCGAGTCACTCGTCCACCCGGGACGGGACACCACATTGCCACTCACAACCGCACAGGGCTGACCCATGCCGATCTTCCCAGACGGCGCAGCCCGTTCCGACATCGCCGACGCCATCCTCACCCTCCCACTGCGTGTCGGCCACCACCTGCTGCAGCTGCTCAACTCGCGCCTGGACGAGACCTTCACCCGCCGCCGCCTCTCCACGAAGACGCCGACCACATCCTCAGTCTCGTCCCCGAACCGCACCTGCTGCACGAGCTGCCGCGCCTGTTCGCCCAGGACCTGAACGAGCTCACTGCCGGCCGCGCCCGGATCGTGCTGCTCTTCGACACCCACGAGGCGTTCTACGGCGAGGCCATCGGTGACGCCGACAGCCTGCCCTGCGACCGCAGCGCTTTCGCCGAGCTCACGGCATACTCCTTCATCTCACCGATCAGGGGTGGACGGCCAGCGGCACCGGCGCGTCGCTCCCTGCAACGCGTCCGCCCGGACGAGATCCGCAAAGCCCACGAGGTCCTGGCCCGGCACTACGGCGAGCGCGAGGAGTTCACCGCCGAGCTGGAAGCCGCCTACCACCTCAGCCACCTCGACTCCAGCGAAGGAGTCGCGGCCTGGGTCGCGCTGATGGACCGCAGCCTGGCCACCGGCCGCTTCGACCGCTGCCGTGCCCTGGCCACCCTCCTCAGCGACCTGCGCATCGACAGCGACGAGGACAAAGGCCGCTGCCTGTACCGGGTCGCCCGCGCCCACCTCGGCCTCGGCAACTGGGCCCAAGCCGAAGCCCTCGACGACGGCCTGCCCTTCAGCTCCGCCCACGCCGTCCTCGTCCGCGCCGAAGTGGCCTTCTGCCGCGGCGACTTCGACCACGCCGAACACCTCGCCCAAGCAGCACTCGCCCTCACCAGCGACGACGCCCGCGAAGGCTTCCTGTTCCGCCTCGCCGAAATCGAGCTCTACCGGCGGTCAGGCCGGGCGAGCCGCACACGCCCTCGCCGAAGCCGGCCGCATGGCCCGCGACCTCGGCGACGGCCTCCTGGCCGCCAAAGTCACCCACAGCGAAGCCGGCATCCGCCGCGCCGAGAGCGACCACACCGGCGCGTGGGGCCTGACCGTGAAGGCATTGCGAGAGTTCGAGCACCACGGCACCCCGTACGACGTCGCCTCCGCCTGCCTCTCCCTGGCCCGCCTCGCCCCACCGGGCCGTAAACGCATCCAGTACGCCGACCGCGGACGCCGCGCCATCGCCTGGGGCGGCTTCGGCGTCCTCACCCAGCTCTTCCCGGACCAGATGACCCCACCCGCACACCGCATCCTCAACGGCCTGATCGGTTTCTGCTGCGGAGACGCCCTCGGCGTCCCCTACGAAGGCAGACCACCGCAGGACATCCACCTCACCGACACGCTCCCCACCCGGGACGACTGGCCGCTCGGCAGTACGTCCGACGACACCGAGCAGCTCATCCTGCTCGCCCGCAACCTCATCGACACCGGCGGCTCAGAGACGGCCTTCCTCCAAGCCCTGGCCATGGCCCTGCCCACCATGCGCGGCGCCGGCCTACCACCCGCAGAGCCGTGGAACGCTTCGCAGCCACCGGAGCAACAACGGCCGACGGCGGCGCCACCAACGGCGCCATGATGCGCGTGCTCCCCATCGGCTGGGCCACACCCGCCACGGAGACGGCCCCCCGTCGCGACCTGGCCGTACGCATGACGGAGGCCACCCACGCCGACCCGCGTGCGCCGTAGCGGCGATGGGATCGTGGGCGCTGGAGGGCTGATTTATAGGTATTTCTGAACCGCTTTACGTGCATTAAACCGGATATGACCGCCTTATACCGAAACGAAGGCTCCTACGCTGCGGAGAAGCGGGCCTCATCACTTCCCCGCGATCTCGCGAAAACCCGGCGAACGAACGCCTGCATTCCATAGCGTGGCCCTCATGTCACTCTCGCCAACATTCATGGCAAGTGTCGACTCGGAAGATGTCGTTCAGCACCTCAACCTTGCGTTGACCGTACTCGAGGTCCCAGTGGCGGTCGTGTTTCTCTACATGGGGCTCTCTGCCAAGCGATCAGACCGCTTCCTGCTCTGGATCAGCGAACATATGCGCGTCCCAGCCGTCTTCTGGGGGTTGTTCGGCCTGATCACCCTCGTGGCGACCTCGACGGTGACTGCGCAGCAGGTGCAGGAACTTCTTCTTGAGCACAGCAAGCCAGACGTCAATGCGACCCCTTCATGGTGGCGCATCCCACTCCTCATCTTCCTGATCGGCGCCATCCTCGCTTCCTGCAAGATACTGATGAACGCGCGCCGGCTGTACCTAGCGGGAATGGCGCCACGCAGGGACAGACTGCGGATGCTCAATCCGTTGTCCACGTTCAGGACAGCCGAGAAGATCTCCTCGCCCTCCGTCCGCTTCCTGGTGTTCATCCTCTCAGCGATCATCGCCGGCAGATTCTGGCTCGGCTCCCTTGGCCTTTATCACATGCCACAGCCCATCGGCGGCGAAGCGCTCCCCCACCTGTTGCTCATGACGCTGATCGGTCTATGGCTGTGCGACTACTCACGTAAGAGTAAAAGCGTGAAGTCACCCGCATCCACTTTCATCGGCATAGGCCTGCGATGCATCGGGACAGCCGGCTGCATCTTGGCCCTGTCTCTCTGGGCTTCCTGTTTCCTTCTCCTCTTCGTCAAGGAGCTCGCGCCAGGCTGGTGGATATACCGCATATACGCCCCTCTCGGGCTATTCCTAGCAGGCCAGGTCTACCACGCCGGGCAGGATGTTCTCCGTTTCTCTAGGCGCCACCTCACGAAGATCATCCGAGATACGGACCAACTGAACGGAGAATCCTTTGTCCTCTACTTGCGTCCGTTCGCGAGCGACGCCCTGCAGAATTCCCCACAACGGGTTCCCTGGCGAGGGCTCATGCCCTTGGCCAGACTCCTCGTCACCGGACGCACCGAAGAAGAGAGGATCGCCGCCGCGCTGAAACGGCGGGTGAGCCCGCTGGTGGCTGTGGGACAGCCAGGCGAGACGCTGCCCTATGTCGGAGCCACACGTCTGTATCTGCCTTTGAACGACTGGCAAGCTCCGGTACGAGAGCTCATGCGTAGGGCACGAATGGTCGTGCTTTCGCTGGGTCCTGGTGAAGGCACCATGTGGGAGCTACGCGAGGCTTTCCGTACGCTGCCTCCCGAGCGGCTGATCTTGCTCGTCCCCATGGATCGGGAGGAGTACATGACGTTCCGCTCATGCGTGCATGCCAACCTCGCTGAACACAACGTCCGGGTGCACCCGAGGAGTGGGGGCAGTCCGATGGTCCCCCAGCTTCCCGAGTCGACCAGCCAAGGGAATGCGCCGTCAATCATTCGTGGAGCCATTTGTTTCACGCCTGAGTGGAACGCCGAGTATCTCAACCTAGAAGAGCATGCTCGGACCTTGACGTTCATCATCGACTGGCTCCCCCAAGCTCTCAGGGTGGCCCTACGGCCGGCGGTGCGGCGGCTGGCGGCATACGAATTCGACACCGCTAAGTAGCCGAAGTGAAAGTCGGGTTAGTGGTCGTCGGCGATCAGGGATCGCTTCGCCGGCACGTCCTATGTTCCGGTTGTTCCAGATGACGGCGTTGAGGGCGAGGATGCACTGGCTGATGCGTGTCCATAGGCCGTCTGTGGCGTTCGAGGCCGAGCTGGTTCTTCCGCGCCAAATGATCGCTTCGCTGCGCTGGCGTAACCAGCCTGCCTGCGTTGATCAGATAGCGTTCCACAGCCGACCCCTTCCAGCGGGTTTCACCTCCTTCTACAGCCGACGGGATACCGTCGAGGACTTCAGCGAGAATCTTCGCATAGCGGGTGAACGTGGCGGCGAGCGCCTCCTTCTCGGCCCCCTCCCGAATCAACTGCTCTTTCGCGGACACCGTCAATCACCCCGTATCTTCAGGGCTTGAACGAGGGCATCACACAGCCGACCTTTGATAGGGCAGTTTGGACTGTTTCGTGCAGTCTGATCGCAGGCAAGGTCGTCGAGATGTGCCGCAGATTCGAATTCTGCCAGGGCACTCGTCTCGAGCAGCGTTTCCGCCACCGATCTGAGGTTTCACAACCGCAGATGTTTCGCTTCTCCGGCCCATCGGAGGCGGCCGAGTGCAGTCCTATGCAGCCGTACGCCAGAATCCTGGAGACATATGGCGGACGATCCTGAACGCGTACTCTAAGTCACGACTGCCGAAGACCGCAGGGTTCTCTGGGAAGTGCCGCTGGCTGCGCAGCTGCTCCACAAAGTGTCTTGCGCAGGTGAGCACCGCTGCCCTCGGCTCGCATCTTGCCCTTCACGGCATCACGCACGTGACAGCCGCATCAACCTGACGACGACACTCCACATCTCCGCCCATCCTCGTGCTCAGAGCGAACCCAAGACAACGCTTTCACGTACGTCCTGGCGACCGTTCACATCGGTCCCGGGGGAGTGATCATGCTGGTACGTTATACGGCCCTCGCGGGGGTGGGTGCCGGGGAGACAATCCAGTCGTCCGCATACGTGCTGGAGGCATGTCGTGACGACCCCGCCGACACCAATTCCGCAGCCGTCGCCTGAGCGGCCGGCCGATCCTCCCGCACGTACCGAAACCACTCCTCCCGCACGTACCGACACGTCCGCCATAACTCCATCCCCGGCCCCGGCCTTTGCGGCGACACATACGGTACTGGGCATCCCGCAAGCGACCCCCTGGGCGACCGCACCAACACATCAGGAGCCGAACAGCTCGCGATCGACGCGATGCTCAGGCACGGGCTGTTCGGCAAGAGCCACCCTCCCGACCCCACACATCCACGGAGCTGGAAGGCCTCAGCGAAGGAGAAGACCGCCGAAAGTCACCTAGGAATTTCTTGAAGGACGGCGGGAAGTCGCTGGTGACTTCACAGGAGATGGCTCCCTACCGGGGGACACGAACCTCCGCAGGGATGCCCACCAAAGACGGCAGAGTGAAGGGTTTGCCGGAGACCAGTGGACGAAAATAGAAAAAGGAATGGACCGCGGCGCCGACGCCGGCGCCGCGGAGTTCAGTTGACCATGAAGGGCCGCCTAGCCTCCCCCATAGCGATCATCGTCGCAGCGCTCCTGCTGACAGGCTGCCAGGACCAAGCAAGCCCTTCCACGGACATGACGCCGCTCCCGTCGATCGCTGCCCCACCATACCTTTGCGGCTACATCCCGCTCGGCGCTGTCCGGCTGATGACCGGCATACGAAACCCACATGCCGAAGGCGACTTCGACCTCACGGCGGGCCAGGAGCTGGACGGGAAGGACTATGGCACCGGCTCGTGCCTGGTGTATCAGCCCACAGGGGACAAGCTGAAGGTATTACAGATCTCCCTCTCCCCCGCCGGATCGAAAGAAGAAGTGGAGTGGGAGATCGCACAAGGAGCCAAGCCTCTTCCGGAGATCATCCCCGGAGCGGTCGGTCATTATGGTCGGATCGACGGAGCCGATGCCCCACAGGCAGCCGCGATTCTCGTTCACGGCTCCAACGAACTGATCGTGGACCTGATGCGTGGCGTTGAGGGGCGAGATAATGCGTCAGACGCGGCCGCCTTGATGAAGCTGATCGCGCCGAAACTGATTCCTGCCGCCACCCCGGCTCCCGAAACGACCACGGACTGAGCCGATGCCGGCGATGGTGAGGAATCCAGTATTCGACCGCCTCCAGCATTTTCAAGGACACGGCGGACGCCGTCTCCGAAGGCTTCAAGCCTCCGCCACTTCCCCAGGAAACAGGGAAAACGTGAGAAGACCGTACTGCACGATGCCGTTGCTGGTCGCCCTGTTCACTGCGACGTCATGCTCATCGTCGCCTCCGCCGCCTCCCGCGGATCGTCGTCCGCTGGGTGCCGTGACGGCTCCTCCCACAGAGGCGGAGTGCGCGGTCCTCGCTCACCAAGCCATCGCTCGGGCCTTGGGTGTAGACGACTTCTATGCGAGCGGCTCTGAGTCGGCCGCTCACTTCTCACACTGCGTCATCAGCAAGAGCCCGGCGCCGGAAGACAAGGCGCTGATGACCATCGAGCTGCACAGCCCATTCGATTCGACCCTGGACGCCCTGGAGAACACGAAAGCCGGAGACAAAGGTACGGATCTTCCCTCCCATGCGGGGCCCGGCTATAGCGCCCCCATTTTCGATACAGGCGGAAACGTCATCGGCGCACAAGCGCGAGCCTGGACGAAAGACGTCAGCAAGGTACTCGTTATACGGATAGTTTCTGGCAAACCTGGACGGGACCATAAGGCGGACGTGGTCGAGTTCGTCCGCCAACTGAGACCTCTGCTTCTTTCGTAAGGTCTTCCACCTCCGGATTGAGCAGATATCCGATCACATCCCACAACCGCCCCCGTCCTATCCCTTCTCCTCCGCACTCCTCCGGCGCACCGCATCGCCCAGCCCGTCGCGGCGTTCGCGGGGGCGCTGGTGAGGTGGCCGAGCGGGCCCGGGTGGACGCTGATCCGCGCGTGGAGGTGGCCAAGCCGGGCCCACCGCCTCACGCATGTCGCGCCGGCTCAGCCGAAGAGGTGCTCGTCCTCCGGCCAGGTGCAATCGTCGGAGGCGTCGCCGGCGCAGTGGTCGGCGACGCGCATGATGTGCATCGCCTTGATGGGATCGTGCTTGAGGAGCTTGCGGAGCAGTACGGGCTTCTCGGCGACCTGCACGTACGCGGGGATCCTCCCGGCTTGTGCGGCGCCCTTCAGGCGAGCGAGGCTCAGGCCGGAGTGGCGGAGTGCGGGCTCGTCGGACGGCTCCAGGGAGCCACCCAGCGCCGGAAGTCCCTCGGTGATGGCGTCTCCGTCACCGCCGCACCCGTGGCAGAACGTCCCCGGCCTGCCGTCCCAGGAGATCGGCGCTCCACCGTGCGGCGGGGAGAAGAGCACGTCGTCGACCGCCAGGTGCTTGCGGCCGCGGATCTCGTCCATGGTCAGCGGCCGGGTGCACACCACCACCGCGGTGACCTCCTTGGCGCGGCCCGCTCGCCCTAACACGGCGTCGGCCTCCTCTCTGGCCGGCCCGCCCGCTCGCCCGACTCGGCTCAGCGCGGCGGTCAGCGCCCGCGAGCCGGGTGAGTCCCGTCGGTGTACGGCCTCTTTCCCGGGCACGGGTTCGCGGTCGCCGCCGAGCGAAGAGGTCGATGGCCATCTCGTCCGGCTCCCGCTCGGCGGCATGGTCACCGGATGTCACGACGTACTCGGGATGGGAGGCGCGGAAGGCGTTGGCCATGACGTACCCGAAGCGCTCGACGTCCGCGTAACGGGGAATGGCGTCGTCCGCGGAACCGCACGCCGTCGGCACCACCGCGCATAACGCCGCCGCCGTCGCCCCTCCGCGCCTTCCTGTACACGCCTTTCGCCGTCGGACCGGGACGAAGCTCGGGGACCGCGCCTCGCCTCGAAGCGTACGGCTCAGGCGAGCAGAGGGAGGCGGCCGACGATCTTGTCGATGCGGTTGCGGGGGCCGACGAGGCTGACGGCGTAGTACTCGATGTCCTCCGCCTGCGTTTCCTTCACGGTGGCGAGGTAGTCGGCGTAGACGCGGGTGTGCTGGGCGGCGGCGGGCATGTCGGCGACGTGGCAGGTGCCGGAGGCGGCGGCCTTGGTTCTGATCGTGTGCAGGGTGGCGGCGTCGGCGGCCAGGACCGAGCAGCCGGCCCAGGGCAGGCCGGGGTGTGCGGCGCCGCCGGCGTCGATCGCGTCGTCTCCCAGGAGGCCGGTGACCGCGCGTGAGGTGGCGGCGGCGACGCAGACGGCGGCGTTGGCGGCGCGGCCGGCGGGCAGGGAGCCGTTGACGACGATCACCCACTTCAGGCGGGCGGATCGGGTCGGGAGGGTGGGGTCGATCTCCTCGGGCGCGAAGCCGACGGCGCCTGTGGTGCTGCCGCTGGGCATGGCGATCACCTTCTGGTATGACGTACGGATTTTTCCCGGTCAAAGTATGCACTCATGCGGACTGATGGCAAGCTTTCCGTACAAGTATCGGCAAGTGCCAGGTTCGGGTGGTCGGTGGCGTACGTGATAAGGCGGATGCGGGTGGGGGCCGTCAGATGCACGGCAGGTTCTCCGCCGGTGCCGCGGCTCGCCGGCACCCTGTGCGCGGCGCCGCCGCCCCGTGCGGCGGGCGTGCCGCCGCGCGCCGGGCCGGCTGCGCTAGCGTAGGGCGTTGAAGTGCCGGAACGCCTGGTCGGTGGGGAGGTCTCCGGCACGTGCGAGCCCGACGGAGGCGCCTCCATGGACGACGACCACGACAGGTCCGGCCGTGGCCCGCGCGGCGAGGTGGGCACGTGAACGGGCGGCGGCCGGCGGTGCCGGGCAGGTGGCGGCATCCGGCGGTGGTGATCGCGGCCGGGTTCGGCTCGGCGGTGCTCATCGGCACGCTGCTGCTCGGCACGCCGATGGCGACGGCGTCGGGCGAGACGAGCTGGCTCACCGCGTTCTTCACCGCCACCTCGGCCGTGTGCCTGACGGGGCTGACGGTGGTGGACACCGGGACGCACTGGTCGGTGTTCGGCGAAGTGGTGATCACCGTGCTGTTCCAGGTGGGCGGGCTGGGGATCATGACGCTCGCCACGCTGGTCATGGTGATCCTGTCGGGCCGCATCGGGCTGCGGGCGCGGCTGTCGGCGCAGCTGGAGACGAAGGCGGTGGTGGGGGCCGACCTGCGTCACGTGCTGCGCATGGTGGTGACGTTCACGGTGGTGTGCGAGGTCGTGGTCGCCACGATCCTCACCGTGCGGTTCGCCACCGGGTACGGCGAGCCGCTGGGCAGGGCGGTCTACCTGGGCGTGTTCCACGGGGTGTCGGCGTTCAACAACGCGGGGTTCGCCCTGTGGCCGGACAACCTGATGCGGTTCGTCACCGATCCGTGGATCTGCCTGACCGTCGCGGCCGCGGTGCTGGTCGGCGGCCTGGGCTATCCGGTGGTCTTCGAGCTGCTGCGCACGTGGCGGCGGCCGAGCCGCTGGTCGATGCTGACGCGGGTCACGCTCGGGGTGAGCGCGCTGCTCATCGTCGGGGGCACGCTGGCGTTCCTCATGACCGAGTGGCGCAACCCGGCGACGATGGGCCCGCTCGACGACTCGGGGAAGCTGCTCGCGGCGTTCTTCGCGGCCGTGATGCCGCGTTCCGGCGGCTTCAACACGCTCGACATCAGCCAGATGTATCCGTCGTCGTGGCTGGTCACCGAGGTCCTGATGTTCATCGGGGGCGGCAGCGCGAGCACGGCGGGCGGCATCAAGGTCACCACGTTCGGTTTCCTGCTGTTCATCATCTGGGCCGAGCTGCGCGGTGAGAACCATGTGAACATCGGGCACCGGCGGCTGCCGTCGTCCACGCAGCGGCAGGCGGTGTCGATCACGCTGCTGGGCGTCATCCTGGTGGCGTTCGCGACCTGGCTGCTGCTCATGATCAGTGTGCACGACCTCGACCGGGTGCTGTTCGAGGCGATCTCGGCGTTCGCCACCAACGGGCTGTC
This sequence comes from Nonomuraea sp. NPDC049309, assembly GCF_043196965.1. NCBI lineage: Bacteria > Bacillati > Actinomycetota > Actinomycetes > Streptosporangiales > Streptosporangiaceae > Nonomuraea > Nonomuraea sp. NPDC049309. Next base: position 266,877 of record NZ_JBICSH010000005.1, read on the forward strand.
GACCGGCATCACGAACGAGATCCCGGTGGCGGGGCACGTGCTGATGAGCCTGCTGATGTTCGTCGGCCGTATCGGACCGCTGACGCTGGGGTCTGCGCTCGCGCTGAAGCAGCGGACCCGCCGCTACGAGCTGCCCGAGGAGCGCGTCATCATCGGCTGACTCCGCGGCGCATGCGATCGTCCCTGGGGGTAGGAGGGGGGTTCATCGACAGAGGAGGCCCCCCATGATCACTCATCGCACCACGACGAGCCGCACGCCCGTGCAGCTCGCCGCCCTGATCACCGGCGTGGTGTTCCTGCTCGTCGGCGTGCTCGGGTTCGTTCCCGGCGTGACCACCGACTTCGACCAGCTGCAGTTCGCCGGGCACCACTCCGGCGCCCTGCTGCTCGGTCTCTTCCAGGTGTCGATCCTGCACAACATCGTGCACCTGATCTTCGGCATCGCCGGCGTGCTGCTGGCGAAGACGTGGAGCGGCGCGCGGAACTTCCTGGTCGCCGGCGGCGTCATCTACCTGCTGCTGTGGCTGTACGGCCTGATCGTGGCGCACGACAGCCCGGCCAACTTCGTTCCGCTCAACACCGCCGACAACTGGCTGCACCTGATCCTGGGCGTCGGCATGGTCGCGCTCGGCGTGCTGCTGACCCGCGGCAGGGCGGGCGCCAGGCACTGAGCGGTCGTCGGCCGGGCCGGTCACCGCCGGTGACCGGCCCGGCCGACGCGTGTGTCAGGGGGTTCGCGCACACCGGCGGGACGGATGCCTCGCACGCGCTCCGCCGAGCCGATCGAACGGTTCCCTCCGTCGCGGCATTCGACGCCGGCCACACCGGGATCATGATCGCGGGGCCCGTCACCTGCCGGGACGGACCGTTCCGACCGGCCCGAACCCGGCCCGCCTCCTGCTCGGGTTCACCGCCGAGCACGAGTGCTCGCTGAAGTAATTCGTATTATCAGGTTGACTCGGGCTTTGCCCTGACCGATGCTCTGTGATCACACCGGACCTCCGCCGGTGTGAAACACGAAAGGGCAGAGCATGTCCGAACCGGTCCTGAACCGCCGAACCGTCCTGGGCGCCGCTCTCACCGCCGCCGCACTTCCCGCACTCCCCGCTCTCTCCCCCTCCCCCGCCGCCGCGGCCGCCGGGCCGGGCGGCTTCCCCTCGTACAGCTACATCGGGCAGGCGCTGAACGTCTCCGCGCTGCGCTACAACCCGACCGGCGAGCTGATCTTCCCGTGCGTGCGCGGCACGTACGACCGCATGCCGGGCGGCCTCGGCCGCTACTACCTCTGGTACGCCCCGCACGACGCGCCCGGCGGCATCTGCCTCGCCTACGGCGACTCGCTCGCCGGGCCGTTCACCGAGTACCCCGGCAACCCGATCATCAGCCGCCAGTGGGGCTCCCACTACAACGTCAGCCACGTGTCCTCGCCGCACGTGCTCTGGCACGCCGCCAGCAAGCGCTGGTACCTGTACTTCCACGGCGAGAACACCACCACCCGCCTGGCCACGTCCGCCGACGGCATCAACTTCAGCTACCACGGGGTGGTGCTCAACACCTCGATGGTGCCCGGGATCTCGGAGGCGTCGTACGCGCGCGTGTTCGACCACACGATCCCCTCGCTGGGCTCGAAGTACGTGATGGTGTTCATGGGCAACAACGGCGGCCGGCGCAAGATCTACTGGGGCTGGTCGGCGGACGCGGTCACCTGGTCCTTCGACCCCTCGCCGCTGATCGACCCGGCCGATGACGGGCTGACCGACCTGAGCGGGGCGCACGTGCTCAAGGCCAACGGCACCACGTACGTCGTCTATCACGGCAACTCGGGCAGCATGTACCTCACCGAGGTGGGCAACTCTTTCGACCGCGAGGTGCACCTGGGCGTCTTCCACACCCCGCTCACCGGCGCTCCCGACAACCGCCGCTCCGCCGCCCCTGCGTTCGGCACGGACGGCGGTGTCTCGTACATGTTCTACGAGGCCGGGCAGCGCGGCTCCACCGTGATCGCGGTGGCGCGCGCGGTCTGAGCACCGTCCGGCGCGGGCGGCCCATGGGCAGGGGCCGCCGGGCGGCGTAGCGTCCGTCAGATGCGGGCGTGGGCGTGGCGGCGGTGGTGCTCCGTCGAGACGGGCTCGCGACGGTAGGCCGGTTCGCGGTGCTCGCCGCTCTCCGCCCGTGCCCGCTTCCTGGCCGCCTTCCGGGCCGAACGGGCGTTGAGCCGGTTCATGGCCTTGGTGAGGATCGTGCCGTACACGACGTGCCCGCAGATCATGACGGCGGGCCGGCCGGGCAGGTCGCGGGTGGCGGCGGGCAGGATGCCGAGGACGGGCACCCAGCCCTGGTAGCTGGCCGCCCAGATGGCCAGGGCGTAGCCGACGCCGGCGATGGAAGGGGTGCGGTGGCCGCGGGCCAGCAGGCCGTACAGCGAGCCGGCGGCGGTGCCGAAGCCGAAGTGCGCCAGGGCGCCCGCGACCCCCTCGCCCTGCTTGGGCCGGTGGCTGTGGCCGGGCATCAGCGCGCGGGCGATGCGTTTGGGCGGCTGGTCGGGCATGAGGCCCATCCTGCTGCCGGCCAGCATGACCCCGCTCATCGCGGCGGTGGCGACGGCGCCGCAGACGGCGCCCTTCATGAGTGCTCGCATCATGAAAGGCGGTTGCCCTCAAGGCCGGGCGGGAAACGCCGCCCGGCCTGGACGGGCGGCCATCAGCGGCCTGCGGCCTCCGGCGCCCGAGCCGCCATGGCCCTCCTGCGAACGAGCCCGAGCCGCCTGAGCGCCCTCGGCGGTCATCGGCCGGCCGGGCCGGTCAGCTCTCCGTCGCGAGCGCGCCGCAGTCGGCGCTGAGGTGCACGACGTTCCCCTCGACCCTGGCCACCTGGTCGGGGGTCACGTACAGGTCGCGCGAGAACCAGCCTTTGGCGTCCACCTTGACGAAGCCCGTGCGCACGAGCCTGGCCGCGAGCGCGGGCGGCAGGTCGGGTTCGGGGTCGGTGAACACGTCGGCAAGGATCGGCACGCCCCCGGCTCGCGGGTCGGATTCCTGCCCCTCCGTGGTGGCGGCCTGCGGGTCGCCGAGCTTGACGAACTCCACCGTTCCCAGCTCTTTGCCGTCACTGGTCACGACCTTCATCCCGGACCGCACCTGATCGATCAGCTCCTGATAGGCATGCACGGCAGCGCTCCTCTCCCTCAGGTTCGAGGCGGTACGCCTACCCAGAAAGCGCCGGACCAGCCGGGGACGGCGCGGCGGAACCCCGCGTTTACCGGGCGCTGAGGCGCAGGGCCGCCACGGATGGCGATTTTGGCGGGTGCTTGGGAGCGCCGTGCCGCGGATCGCGCCGACACTGGAGGGGGCGCACCACCGCCGGTGGCGCGCCCGGTGACAAGGCTTGGGGGTAAGCCGTGTCCATGTTCTGGGATCTCAAGCATCGGCTGAACGAGGCGGTCAACGACCACGACCTGCCGCTCGTTCTCGACTGCTACAGCAAGGACGCCGTCTACGTCACGCCGTGCGGCGTGGCGGAGGGACTCGACCAGATCGAGTGGATGTACCAGCAGACGTTCCGCGCCTTCCCCGACTGGCACGCGACGGCCTGGTTCGAGCTGGGCGACTGCGACAACCCGGTCATCACCGAGTGGACCTACACCGGTACGAACGCCGGGATCCTGCTCCTGCCGAACGGGCGGGAGATCGCGCCGACGGGCCGCCGGATCACGGTGCGGGCGAGCTGCACCGCGTTCGTCAAGGACGGCAAGATCTGCTCGCACCGCGAGTACTACGACCAGCTGGAGCCGTACTGCCAGCTCGGCTTCGGCCTGCTGGAGCGGGAGAAGATCCCCGCGTGAGCGCGTTCAGGCCGTGGTGAACCGCTGCTGCCCCACCACGTTGAGCAGCCGCAGCTTCTCGTCGCCCTCGCTGCGCGGCGGTGCGGTGAGCACCAGCAGCGCCTGGGCCTGGTCCTCGGTGAACAGCACCTGGCAGTCCACCTCGATCTCGCCGAGCTCGGGATGGATGAGCACCTTGTGGTCCTCGAACCGCTTGGCCACCTCGTGCCGCTCCCACAGCTCGGCGAACTCGGGGCTCTCCTTCTGCAGCGCCCTGACCAGCTCGCCCGCCTGCGAGCCGGGGCCGCGCGCGCCGTGGGCGGCGCGCAGGTTGGCGACCAGGGAACGGCTCTGCCTGGCGTGGTCGTGCTCGGGGTAGCGGCGCCGCACGGCGGGGATGGTGAACCAGCGGTAGATCTCGTAGCGGGCCAGCCCCGTGTAGCCGGAGACGTCGCCGAACAGCGCCTCGGCCGGACGGTTCTGCACCAGCGTCTCCCCGAGGTCCGACAGGATGAGCGCGGGCGTGTCGCTCAGGCGGTCCATGACGCGCAGCAGGGCGGGGGCGACGTGTGTCACGGCCGACAGCGTCGCGGGGGCGTTGTGGCCGCAGATCTGGAACAGGTAGCGGCGCTCGTCGTCCGTCAGGCGCAGCGCCCGCGCCAGCGAGGCGAGCATCTGCGCGCTCGGCTGCGGGCCGCGCTGCTGCTCGAGCCGGGTGTAGTAGTCGGTGGACATCACCGCGAGCGAGGCCACCTCCTCGCGCCGCAGCCCGGGAGCCCGGCGGCGGGCGCCGGGCGGGAGCCCGACGTCCTCGGGCTGCAGTGCTTCGCGGCGGCGGCGCAGGAAGTCCGCCAGAGCTGCGCGATCCATAAAGCCCATTATGTGTACGGGCGATGCGCCAACCAGGGACCGCCGATCCCCCGATGAACGGTCTCTGCCCCCGCGCGCGCCGCCCGGCCAGGCTCGAAGCATGCAGATCTCAGGGAACACCATCTTCATCCCCGGCGGCACGAGCGGCATCGGGCTCGCGCTCGCCCTGGCCCTGCGCGACAAGGGCAACACCGTGATCATCGGCGGCCGCCGTACCGGGCTGCTCGAGCGGATCGCCGCCGAGAACCCCGGCATCGGCACCGTCATCATCGACACGACCGACCCGGCGAGCATCCAGGCCGCCGCCGGGCAGGTCATCGCCCGGCATCCCGACCTGAACGTGCTCATCGCGATGGCCGGCATCATGAAGGCCGAGGACTGGCGCAAGCCGGAGTCGTTCCTCGCCTCCGCCGAGGAGGTCGTGACCACGAACGTGCTCGGGCCGATCCGGCTCATCGCCGCGTTCATCGAGCACCTGCAGACCCGGCCGGACGCCACCATCGTCACCGTCTCGTCGGGCCTGGCGTTCACCCCGCTGAAGGTGACGCCCAGCTACAACGCCTCCAAGGCGGCGATCCACATGCTCAGCGAGTCGCTGCGGCTGCAGCTCGAGGGCACGAGCGTGCGGGTGCTCGAGCTCGTGCCGCCGTCCGTACGCACGACGCTGATGCCCGGACAGGAGACGAACGAGCACGCGATGCCGCTGGAGGAGTACATCGCGGAGGTCATGGAGCTGCTGGAGAGCCGGCCTGACGCCAAGGAGATCCAGGTGGAGCGGGTGAAGTTCCTCCGCTACGCCGAGGTCCGCGGCGAGTACGACCAGGTCGTGGCGATCTTGAACAGCACCGACCCGCACGCGAGCGGCGCCTGACCCCCTGAATCGCCGCCGCGTCCCGGGCCGGGTCCGCGTCGTGGAGCCGGACCTCGGCGCCCCGCCTTGGATCTCGAAACGCTTCCAGGGCCCGCCGTGGTGCGGGCCCGGAGCGGGCGGTCAGCGGTTGGCGGCGAGGCTGTGGACCGGGTGCTCGCCCTCGGTCTGCAGCCGGTACTCGTGACCGGAGGTGGCGCGGTTGTCGTCGATGACGCGCTCGGACGGCGCCTTCTCGCCGCCCATGAGGGCTTCCTGCATCTTCTCGAAGCGCTCGTGGGCGTCCTGGACGTAGCCGGTGCCCAGGGTCGTGTAGTCGATCTGGGTGGACAGCAGCTCGCGCAGGTAGCCCTTGTTCGGCTCGAACGTGACCGGCACGGGCAGCTCGGGCGCGCACACCTCCTCGGGCTCGCGGCCGTCGAAGCGCTTGAACAGCTCGGCGGCCAGGCGGAGGTGCTCGAGCTCCATGTTCAGGTGGAGCTCCCAGATGTTCTTCACCTTGGGGTCGGACTCGGTCTCCATGAACGAGTGGTACAGGTAGCACTCGTTGTACTCGTGGTTGAGCAGCATCTCCCACCAGCTCTCGCCGGGGTCGACGAGCGACTCGTAGTGGGTGACGTGCTCTTCCTCGATGAGGCCGATCTCCTGGTAGAGCTGGCGGGCGATCGGCTCCATGTAGGTGGGGCCGACGTTCATGTAGAAGTTCATGGTCTGCTGCTCGGTCGACATGATGGTCAGCGCGTGCAGCTTGGAGATCGGGGCGGCGGTGGACCGGTCGTACGGCTCGCGCACGTTGTCGATCGGGTTGCGGTGGTGCATGAACGTCGGGCGGCCCGGCATGACCTCGGTGAGATTGTCGACGATCTTCTCCGCCTTGCGGTGCTCGATCATCTCGTAGAGGTTGGCGTACCGGTAGAGGTGGTCGAAGTCCTCCAGCACGCCGAACTGGTACGCCTGCTGCAGGTACGGGTCCGGCTCCATGCGGGCGACCCAGGCGGTGAGGTCCACCGCGACCTGCTCGTAGGCGATCGTCGTCTCCAGCACCGAGGCGAGGCCGGGCAGCAGCCAGTTGACCGCCTTCTGCTGCTGCGCCTCGATGTAGCGGACCCTGGCGAGCTGCTGCTTGATCTCGATGTCGGGGCAGTGCCGGGCCAGGTGGTGGCTGAACATGACGGCCTCGACCTCGATGCCGTTCATCGTGATGATGCGACACCGCGTGTACGGATCGGCGTGGTCGGGATCGATCGGCGCGACGTTCAGCTCCCGCCAGTTGCGCAGTTGCTTGTCCAGCGGGATGCCCCGCTCCTGGAGTGGGTTGAAGGTCATGTGCGTGCGCTCCTTCGCGCTGGTTCGAGTGAGCAAACGTGTGTGCCCGGCTACCCGAGGGCTTCCCGGGGCAACCTCTGGGCGTGCCCCGATGAACCTCCGCGTTCGGTAATGAACCCCGCCGACCAGCGAAAAGGGCGATCTTTGCCTCGTTCCAGACGATCTCTTGGGGGGCGGCCGGGCACGTTCGTCCCGGACTCATAGCGCCCTCGAGCAGAGAAGACCTCGAACAGAGAAGACCTCGAACAGAGAAGACGGAGTGTGAAGCGGACGCCGGGCGAACGGACGGCAGGCGCGGCCATCGGGCCGGCCCGCGCGCTCGGCGTGCTGTCGCTGCTCGCCATGACGGCGGTGCAGGTGGCGTCGGGGCTGGACGTGCGGCCCGAGCGGTACGTCACCGCGATCGTGGCGCTGCTCGCGGCGAGCGCGGTCGCCTTCGCCGCGGACGCCTGGGGGCCGCGCAGGGCGGTCGGCGCGTTCTGCGCGGCGGTGCTCACGGGGTACGCGGCCGAGCTGGCGGGGGTGCTGACCGGGTTTCCTTTCGGGTCCTACTCCTATACCGGCGTGCTGTGGCCGCAGGCGGGCGGCGTGCCCGTGGTGGTGACGCTGGCCTGGGGCGGCATGGGGCTGGCGGCGTACGCGGTGGGCGCGGCGCTTGCGACCGGCTGGGGGCGGGTGTTCGCGGGGGCGTGCGCGCTGACGGCGTGGGATCTGTTCCTCGACCCGCAGATGGTCGGGCTCGGGCTGTGGAGGTGGGCTGATGACGGCTTCTACCGGGGCATTCCGCTGAGCAACTTCGCCGGGTGGCTGCTGGTGTCGGCGCTGGTCATGCTCGTCATCGGGCGTGCCGCCCGGGAGCCCGGCCCGGCGAGCGGGCTGCTCGTGCTCTACACGGTCATGGCGGTGATGGAGACGGTCGCGTTCGCGGCGGTGTTCGTGCCGCCGGATCCGCTGGTGGCGGCGGCCGGCGGGCTGGCGATGGGCGGGTTCGCCGTGGCGTCGTGGAGGCGGGCCTGCGGGCGGGCCCAGGGGCGGGCGCAGAGGTGGGCACAGAAGCGGGCTCAGGGGCGGACACAAAGGCGGGCTCAGGGGCGGGCACAAAGGCGGGCACAGGGGCGGGCACGGAGGCGGGCATGGCAGAGGTGACGGTCATCGGCGGCGGGGTGGGCGGCATGGTGTGCGCGCTGCTGCTGGCCAGGCAGGGCCACGAGGTCCGCCTGTACGAGCAGCGCGAACGGCTCGGCGGCAAGCTGGCCGAGCACCACAGGGACGGTTTCACCTTCTCGCTCGGCCCCTCGCTGCTCACCATGCCCGGCCTCTTCCGCGAGCTGGGCCTGCGCCGCGAGCTGATCGAGCCTGAGCCGCTGTGCCGCTACCGCTTCGCCGGCGGCGGCGTGCTCGACGCCCGGCGGGACCCGGAGCTGATGGCCGCCGCCGTGGAACGGCTCGCGCCCGGCGAGGGGCGGGCCTGGCGGGCCTTCTACGAGTGGGCCAGGGGCTGCCTGCGGGCGGCCGGACGTACCGCGTTCGCCGGGCCGCTGATCCGGCCGCCGGACGGGGCGCGGCCGTCCGACCTGCTCGCGGTCGCGCCGGGCCGCACGCTGGACGGGCTGGCCCGCCGCTTCTTCCGCGACCCGCGCCTGCGGCAGTACGTCGGCCGCTACGCCACCTACGCCGGGTCGAGCCCGTACGACGCGCCCGCCGCGCTCGGCTGCGTGCCCGCGCTGGAGCACGGGCAGGGCGTCTGGTACGCGCCGGGCGGCCTCGCCAGGCTGGCCGACGACCTGGCGCTGCTGCTCAAGGCGGCGGGCGCGCAGGTGTTCCTGTCGGAGCCGGTCGCCGCGGTCGAAGCGGACGGCTCCCGCGTCACCGGGGTGCGGCTGGCGAGCGGTCGGCGGGTGCGGGCGGACGTCGTGGTCGCGGGCATCGACGCCGCCGCCCTGTACGGCCGGCTGCTGCCGGACCGGCGGCGGCTGCGCAGGATCGCCAGGCTCGGCCCCTCGTCGTCGGCGCTGCTCGTGCTGGCCGGGGTGGAGGGCCGCACGCCGGGTCTGCCGCACCACTCGGTGCTGTTCTCCGCCTCCTACGAGCGGGAGTTCGACGACATCTTCCGCCGCCGGGTGCCGCCCCGCGATCCGACCATCTACGTCGGCTGCTCGGCGGTGGACGACGACTCCCAGGCGCCGCAGGGGGCGGAGAACTGGACGCTGCTCGTCAACGTGCCCGCCCGCGATCCGGCGCGGTGGCCGACGCGGGTCGAGTCGTACCGGGATCTGGTGCTGGAGCGGCTGGCCGAGCGCGGCCACGACCTGTCGGGGCGGCTGCGCTTCGCCGACGTGTTCACACCGGCGGACCTGCGCGACCGTTACGGCTCCTGGGGCGGCGCCATCTACGGCGGCGCCCATCGGGGGCGGTTCTCGCCCTTCCTCCGGCCCGGCAACCGGGGGCCCAGGCGGGGGCTGTACCTGGTCGGCGGCTCCGTGCATCCGGGCGGCGGGCTGCCGATGGTGACGATGGGCGCGAAGATCGTGGCGGGGATGGTGGCGCGCGACTTCCCGCACGCGGGCGCCGGGCGCGGCGGGGCACGGTGAAGGCGTCGTGAGGGCGCTCGACGTCGCGCAGCTCGCCGCCGGGGTCGTCGCGGCGGCGCGGCTGGCGCGGGGGCGGCGGCGGTTGCCGGCGCTCGCGTCGCGCACGACGGCCCGTACGACGATCTCCGTCGTCGTCCCCGCGCGGGACGAGGCGGCGCGCATCGGGCCGTGCCTGCGGGGCGCGCTCGCCGCCCCGGCCGTCACCGAGGTGATCGTCGTGGACGACGGGTCGCAGGACGGCACCGCGAGCGTGGCCGCCGCGCTGGGCGCGAAGGTGATCACCGGCGCGCCGCTGCCGGACGGCTGGGTGGGCAAGCAGTGGGCGCTCCGGCAGGGCGTCCGCGCCGCCACCGGCGAGATCGTGGTCACGCTGGACGCCGACGCGCGGCCGGAACCCGGGCTGTTCGGCGCGCTGGCGTGCGCGCTCGAACGCTACGACCTGGTGAGCGCCGCCCCGAGGTTCGCCTGCGACGGCCCGCTCGAGCAGGCGCTGCACGCCTCGATGCTGGCGACGCTGGTCTACCGGTTCGGCCCGGCGGGCCCGCTGACGCCGCCGCCTGCGCACCGGGTCGTCGCCAACGGCCAGTGCATGGCGTTCCGGCGCGAGCAGCTCACCCGCGCGGACGGGTTCGCGCTCGTACGCGACCGCATGACGGACGACGTGGCGCTGGCCCGCTGCCTGGCGGGGCGCGGCTGGTCGGTGGGGTTCCTCGACGCGGGGGCGCTGCTCGAGGTGGACATGCACGACTCGGTGGCCGAGCTGTGGCGGGAGTGGGGACGTTCGCTGCCGCTGCGCGACGTGACCGGCCCCGGATGGCAGGCGGCCGACCTGGCGGTGATCTGGCTGACCTGCGCGCTGCCCGCGCTGCGCCTGGCCGCCGGGCGGCCCACCGGCCTGGACGCGGGTCTGCTGGCGATGCGGCTGCTGCTGGCGTGCGCGCTGCGCGGCAGCTACCGCGATCCCGGCCCGGGACTTGCGCTGTCGCCGCTGCTCGACCCGGCCGCCGCGCTCCGGCTCACGCTGGCGACGCTGCGCCCGGTGCGTACGTGGCGGGGCCGCACGTACCCGCGGGTCACCGCCGGCGCCCGGCGAGCGCGGCCTGGGCGAAGCGCAGCCCGATGAGGCACATGAGCACGCCGGTCGCGGCCACCTGCGCCACGGGCGCGAACAGCAGCTGCAGCACCGGAATCCCGAACACCGCCACCCGCGCCCCCACCGCGAACGACCGCGTCACCCACGCCGTCACCGCCAGCACCACCACCCCGAGCAGGAAGGCCGCAGGGCAGATGACCGCCACCCCACCCGCGAAGGTGAGAATCGACCGCCCGCCGCGGAACCCGGCGAACACCGGCCACGCGTGCCCGATCATCGCCGCGCCCGTCGCCGCGTACACCGGCAGCACGCTGGCCCCCGTGACCGTGCCGAGCCCGGTGACGTGCGCGCCGCTGAGCACCAGCGCCAGCAGCGCGGCCAGCGTGCCCTTCGCCGTGTCGCCCGCGAACACCGGGATCGCCGCCCTGGCTCCGAGCTGCTCCTTGACGTTCCAGTACCCGGGGTTGCGGTCGCCCGCCTCGCGCGGATCGACGCCGTGCCTGCGCGCCGCCAGCACCGCGACCGGCACCGAGCCGAGCAGGTAACCGGCGATGAGCGCGACCGGCACGATCCCTGCCTCAGCCATCGCGTCGTTCCACCTCGTCAGGTACGACGATCTCGGGGCGATGAGCCACATGGCCTTCGACCGGCCGCTGCTGCGCGGCACCCCGGGGCTGCGGTTCTGGCGGCTGCTCGGCACGGGACGCGGGCGGGCCATGTCGCTCGGGGCCGACCTGCGGCGGTGGGCGCTGTTCGCGGTCTGGCGGTGCGAGGACGATCTGGAGGCGTTCCTGCGTACCTCGCCGATCGCCGCGCGGTGGCGGGCCGAGGCGCGCGAGCGGTGGCAGGTGCGGCTGGCTCCGCTGGCCTCGCGCGGCACCTGGTCGGGACGCGACCCGTTCGCCGGCGAGCGGGTCGCGTCCCGGATCGGCGAGCCGATCGGGGGCGGGCCCGGCGAGCAGGGCGAGCGGCCCCGCCAGGGCGGCGACCAGCCCGGTCAGCACGGCGACCGGCGCGGCGCTCTGACCGTGCGGGGCGGCGGCCCCCTGGCCGTGCAGGAGGGCGGGGCCGGTCCCGCACGCGGCGGCGGGCCGGTCGCCGTGCTGACCCGGGCGTCGATCAGGGCCAGGCGGCTGGTCGCGTTCTACCGTTCGGTGCCCTCCGTCGAGGAGCTGCTGCGGCGGCAGGACGGCTGCCTGGCCTCGATCGGCATGGGCGAGTGGCCGGTGGCCAGGCAGGCGACGTTCTCGCTGTGGCGGGACGCGGCGGCGGTGCGCGCCTTCGCCTACCGGGGTGCTGCGCACCGGCAGGTCATCGAGCGGGTACGCGCCGACGACTGGTACGCCGAGGAGCTGTTCGCCAGGTTCGTCCCGTACGCCAGCGAAGGCACCTGGGACGGTGCCGACCCGCTCCGCTGACCCCCGCGTCATGTGACGGGCTCCGCCGTGGTGGCGTCGATGCCGTGCACCGCGCCCTGCCCGGCCAGGTCGCGGGCGACGGCGCAGGCGCGGGCGATGGTGGCGGCGGGCGAGGAGCCGTGGGCGATGACGACCGTGCCGCGCAGCCCCAGCAGGGCCGCGCCGCCGTGGGTCTCGGGGTCGTAGCGGCGGGCCACCTCGGCGAGCCGTTCCGGGGAGGCGATCCCGGCCTCGGCCACCATGGCCAGCGTCGTGCGTACGCACCCTTCGACGTTCTTCAGCAGCACGTTGCCGGTGAACCCGTCGGTGACGATCACATCCACGGTGCCCGCCAGCACGTCGTGCCCCTCGATGTTGCCGTGGAAGCGCAGCGGCAGCGCGGCCAGCAGCTCCCCGGCCCGGCGGCACAGCCGGTTGCCCTTGCCCGGCTCCGCGCCGATCGACAGCAGCCCCACCAGCGGGTCGGGACGGCCCAGGACCGCCCGCGCGTACCCCGCGCCGAGCACGGCGAACTGCGCCATCATGGCCGGGCTCGGGTCGGCGGTCGCGCCCGCGTCCACCAGCACGCTCCCGCCGCCGCGCAGCGCGGGCAGCACCACCGCCAGCGCGGGGCGCAGCACGCCGGGTGCGCGGCCGATGCCGCGTACCGCGCAGGAGACGGCCGCCCCGGTCGAGCCCGCCGACACGAACGCGCCGCCCTCTCCGCCGCCGACCAGCGCGCAGCCCACCGCGAGGCTGGACCGGGTGAGCGCGGCGGCCCCCGCGCCGCTCTCCGCCATCGGCACCACCTCGTCGGCGTGCACGACCGCCACCTCGCCGAGCGCGTCGTGCCTGCGCAGCTCCGCCTCCACGACGGTCCGCGCGCCGACCAGCACGACGTTCACGCCGTGCGCGCGGCGGGCGAGCACCGCCCCGGCGACCGTCGCGGCCGGCGCGTGATCGCCGCCCATCGCGTCCAGCACCACGGGCGGCTCCCCCGGTGACGGGGCCGTCACGGCAGCTCCACCCGGACGCGGAGTTCGGCCCTGCCCGCCTGGGCCGAGCCGAGCAGGTGGCGGGCGAAGACGGCGGCCTTGCGGCGGCGCGGCACGCGCACCCGGCCGGCGAGCACCTCGAACGACCGCCGCTCGATCTCGTCGAGGATCCCGCCGTACAGCTCCACGGCGGCCCGCACGCACGGCCGGGACGACGCCGTGAGCAGGCCGATGCCACCGGCGGCGGCCCGGTAGTGCGCGCGGGCCCGCTCCGCTTCGAAGGCGAGCAGCTCCCGCACGGCCGGCCGGGCACGGCGGCCGCCCAGCTCGTCCGGGTGCACCCCGAACGTGTCCAGATCGGCCATCGGCAGGTAGATCCGGCCGCGGGCGTGGTCCTCGCGGACGTCGCGCAGGAAGTTCGTGAGCTGGAAGGCCAGGCCGAGCTGCCTGGCGGGCTCGCGTGCCGCCTCGGCGCGGCCCGGTTCGGGCTCCAGCACCGGCAGCATCATCGTGCCGATCGCGGCGGCCGAGCCCGCCATGTAGCCGAGCAGGTCGTCGTAGGTGGCGTACCGGGTGACCGACAGGTCGGCGCGCATCGAGGCGAGGAACGCGGCGACGTCGCCGTGGTCGATGCCGAACGAGCGCACGGTGTGCAGGAACGCGGGCAGCACCGGGTCTCCGTCGACCGGCTTTCCCGCCAGCCCGTCCTCGACCCGGGCGGCCAGCCGGTCCAGCGCGCGTGCGCGGTCACCGGTCACCGTGAACGAGTCCACGATCTCGTCGGCGTAGCGGGCGAACCCGTACAGGGCGTGCACGTGCCGCCTTTTCCAGCGGGGCAGCAGCCGGGTGGCCAGGTAGTAGGAGCGGCCGTAGCGGGCGTGCAACCGCCGGCAGCGCTCGTAGCTGGCGGTGAGCGTCAACGGTGCTCCTTCAGGATGCGCTGGGCGGCGAGCCGGCCCGAGATGAGCACCGGCGGCACGCCGACCCCTGGCGCGGTGTACATGCCGGCGAAGTGCAGCCCCGGCACCCGGCGGGCGACGGCCGACGGGCGCAGCCAGGCCGTCTGGGTGAGGCGGTGGTCCAGCGCGAACGGGGTGCCCGCGCTGTGCCCGCGTGCCGCCCATGCGGGCGGGTCGAGCACCAGCCGGGGCGCGTCCGCGAGGTCGCCGTAGCCGAGCGCGGCCAGGCGATCGAGCAGCCGCGACTCCAGCAGGGGGCGCAGCCGCCGCCAGTCGGCGCGGCGCAGGTTGGGTGCGGGTTCGAGGACGCTCAGCGTGGCGTGGCCCGGCGGCGCCGACTCGCCGTCGGGGCGCGGGCAGGTGACGAGCAGGCTCGGGTCCGGCTGGGGCCGGCCCCGATCAAGCGCCTTGAACGTCTGCCGCCAGGTGCGCCCGAAGTGCAGCGTGTGGTGCGCCTGCCCGTCAGGGACGTGGTCGAGACCGGCGTGCAGCACCAGGCAGCTCGGCGAGTGCCGGGGGCGGCGCAGCCGCCAGTCGCCGGCCAGGGCGGGCAGCATCCTGCGGGCCGCCAGCCGGTCGCAGGCCACCACCACGTGGCGGGCGGTCAGCCGTTCGCCGTCGTCGAGCAGCACGCCCGTGACGCCGTCGCCGTCGGTCAGGATCTCCAGGGCGCGCACGCCGTACCTGGTGGTCGCGCCCAGCTTCTCCAGCAGCGCGGCGAGCGCGAGCGGGATCGCGTACATGCCGCCGTGCTCGGGGAAGTAGACGCCGCCGACCGTGTCCATGTGGGCGATGACGGCGTAGACGCCGAGGGCGCGCTGCGGCGGCAGGCCCACGTACAGGGCCTGGAAGGTGTGCGCCTTGATCAGCCTCGGGTCGGTGAGGTGGCGGGCCGCCAGGCGGTCCAGCCGGCGGAAGCCGCCCAGCGCCGCCAGGCGCAGCAGCGCGGCCGGCCTGGCGAGCGCGCGCAGCCGGGTCATGTCGGCGTCGATGAACGCCGGCCACTCGACGCGGAACATCTCCTCCAGCAGCGCGCGGTAGCGCTCGTAGCGGGCGGCCTCGGCGGGGCCGCACAGCGTACGGACCTGGTCGATCATCGCCTCCCGGTCGGGCCGCACGTCCAGCCTGGACCCGTCGTCGAACACCATCCGGTACGACGGGTCGAGGCGGCGCAGCGGCACCCAGTGGCGCAGCTCCTCACCGGCCGCTCCGAACACCTCGGCCAGCACGTCCGGCATGGTCAGCACGGACGGCCCCGCGTCGAACCGGTACGGTCCGACCCGCGCGGTGCCGCAGCACCCTCCGGGCTCGGCCGTGGCCTCGACCAGTGTGACCTGCCGCCCGGCCCCCGCCAGGCACACCGCCGCCGCCAGCCCGCCGAGCCCCGCCCCGACGACCACCACGTCACTCATCGCCCCGCCCTTCGGCCCACGCCCCGGGACGGTCCGTGAACGCCTCGGCATCGCCGCCGGACTCCGAGTCCCCGATTCCGCCCGCGGGAAGTGAGCCCGCCCCGCCACCTGCCCTCGCCGGCGCTCCAGCCGCCGAGCCGACCTGGGCGGCCGAGCCGGCCCAGGTCGGGCGGGTTCCGGTGGGCAGGCCGAACGCCACGGCCGAGCCGCCTTCGGCGGCCGGGCCGGAAGGCGCATCCGTGCCTGGGTCCTGAGTGGGGGGCTTTGTGGCCTTCCTGTCCCCTTGTACCGGCGTGGCGGGGGACTTCGCGGCCTCACCGCCCTCCTGTGCCGGCGTGGCGCGTCCGCCGGTGGCGGTGGGCTGCGCCTGGGGCGCCGCGGCGCCGGGCGATCGGGTGGCCGCGGCGGCCAGGTCGGTCAGGGCGCGCCGGACGTCGGGCGGGAGGCCGGGCGGTTGGTCGAGGGCCGCGACCGCCTCGGCGACCAGGCCGGCGATGCGGCGCTCCGCCGCTTCCAGGGCACCGCACCCGGCGATCAGCCGGCGGGCCTCGGTCACGCCTTCAGGGCCGGTGATCGCGTCGAGCGCGGGCGCGCCGCCGGTCAGCCTGCGGGCCTCGGCGAGCAGGTACGTGGCCTTGCCCTGGAGCAGGTCGGCCCCAGCGGGCTTGCCGGTCACGGCGGGGTCGCCGAACACGCCGTTGATGTCGTCCCTGAGCTGGAACGCCTCGCCCAGCGGCAGCGCGTACGCCCTGAGCAGGCGGCGCGTCGGCGCGGACCCGCCCGCGACGGCGTGCCCGAGGAGGAGCGGCCGCTCGACGGTGTACTTGCCGGACTTGTATAGCGAGATCAGCCGGGCCTGCTCCTCTTCCGCCGTCCCGCCGCTCTCCCCGGCCTCTCGTCCACCGGCAGGGCCCTGCTCCGCAGCCTTCCCGTCGGCAGGGGTCTGCCCGGCGGCCTCCCCGCCGCTCCCTGGTGCGGTGTCTCCCGCCTCATCGTCGGCTCGCGTACCGGTAGAGGGCCGGGCGCCGGACGAAGGGCGCTCGGCGGGAGTGCCGGCGGTGAAGGTGCGGGTGAGGTCGAGGTACTGGCCGCCGATGGCCTCCACGCGGAGCCGGTTCAGGTGGTCGAGGGCGGCGGGCAGATGGGCGCCGGTCTCCAGGATGGCCGCGTCGGCCCAGGTCAAGGCGAGCAGCGCGAGCAGCGTCGCCACCGACTCGCCGAAGCGTTCGGGATCGCCGCGCAGGCCTTTCGCGCGGTGCAGGCCGGCGAGCGCGACGTGGGCGGGCGGGCGGCCGCGTCGCGCGCCCGCTTCGTCCATGATGTCGTCGAGCAGCAGCGCCGCCGCGTGCACCAGCTCGACGGCGCACGCCGCGGGCAGCACCTCCTCAGGCCGCTCTCCGCCCCCGGCGCGGTAGCCCCAGTAGACGAACTCCGGCCGCAGCCGCTTGCCGCCTCCGAGCACGAAGGCGACGAGGTGCTCGCGCACCAGCCCGGCGTCTTCGTCGTCCAGGAACGCGAGCCGGCCGAGCTGCCGTTCGAGCAGGCGCTCCAAGTGGCGGTCGACCAGCTCGCGTACGTAGCCGGTCCGCGCCGTCACCGTGTCCATGCACACAGCTCCTTGTCGCCGTTCGGATATCTGTCAGAGGAGCCGACCCTGATTACGTAGAGCTATGACCCGTAGCAACACGGTAACCATCGGACGCCGCATCCCAACCGGGACACGCCAGGAAGACCGTCCGAACACCCCGCCGACCGGCCGTGACGGACCGTCTCGCGAAAGTCGAAGAAGCGAAATTGCGATTTTTCGCAATTCATTGGAAACTAACCCGGGTCATCCCATGATCCGAGCACCCCAAGAAAGCATGGAAAGGACGCACGTCGAGATGTCGGTGCCCTTGTACGAGGCGAAAGCCGAGCTGTTCCGCCTGCTGGGGCACCCCGTGCGCATCCGGGTGCTCGAACTGCTGCAGGACGGCCCCAAGCCGGTGCGCGACCTGCTGGCGGAGATCGAGGTGGAGCCGACCGGGCTGTCGCAGCACCTGGCCGTACTGCGCCGCTCCGAGCTGGTCACCGCGCGGCGTGACGGCTCCACCGTGGTGTACGCGATGTCCGGCGGCGACGTGGCCGAGCTGCTGCGCGCGGCCCGCCACCTGCTCCAGGCCAAGCTCTCCGGCCGGCACGAGCTGCTGAACGAGCTCCTCGAAGCGGAGGCCGGCGAGCGGTGAACGACCTGCTCCTGGCGGGCTGGGCCCGCCTGCGCTCGGTCCTGCCCGCCCGCGCCGACCTGGCCGCCTTCGGCCGCCACCCGCGCCGCGACCTGCTGGCCGGGCTGACGGTGGCGATCGTGGCGCTGCCGCTCGCGCTCGGCTTCGGCATCTCCAGCGGTCTCGGCGCCGAGGCGGGCCTGGCCACGGCCGTGGTGGCGGGCGCGCTGGCGGCCGTGTTCGGCGGCTCCGCGCTGCAGGTGTCGGGGCCGACCGGCGCGATGACGGTGGTGCTGGTGCCGATCACGCACGCGTACGGACCCACCGGCGTGCTGACCGTCGGGGTGATGGCCGGGGTCATCCTGCTCGGCCTGTCGCTGGCACGGGCGGGACGGTTCATGACCCTGGTGCCGGCCCCGGTGGTGGAGGGCTTCACGCTGGGCATCGCCTGCGTGATCGGCCTGCAGCAGGTGCCCGCCGCGCTCGGCGTGCCGACTCCGGAGGGCGACAAGGTCCCGGCGGTGGCCTGGCAGGCGGTGCTCGACTTCGCCGCCCGTCCCAACTGGGCCGCGCTCGCGATGGCCGGCGCGGTCGCCGCGGTCATGCTGGCAGGCGCGCGGTGGCGGCCGACCGTGCCGTTCTCGCTGCTGGCGGTGGCCGCCGCGACGATCGTCGCCGAGCTGGTGGAGCTGCCGGTCGACCGCATCGGCGAGCTGCCCGCCGGGCTGCCCGCCCCGTCGCTCGCGTTCCTGGACGTCTCCGCGCTCGGCTCGCTGATCGCCCCCGCGATCGCGGTCGCCGCGCTGGCCGCGCTGGAGTCGCTGCTGTCGGCGGCCGTCGCGGACGGCATGAGCGTCAACCACAAGCACGACCCCGACAAGGAGCTGTTCGGCCAGGGCCTGGCCAACCTGTTCGCGCCGCTGTTCGGCGGCGTGCCGGCCACGGGCGCGATCGCGCGTACGGCGGTCAACGTGCGGGCGGGCGCCACGTCCCGGCTGGCCTCGCTCGCGCACGCCGCGATCCTGGGCGTGATCGTGTTCACCGCCGCCGACCTGGTGGGCAGGATCCCGCTCGCGGCGCTGGCGGGCGTGCTGCTCGCCACGGCGGTGCGCATGGTCGAAGTCGGCTCGGTACGCGCGATGCTGCGCTCCACCCGTTCCGACGCCCTCGTGCTGGCGCTGACCGCGATCGCCACGCTCGCGCTCGACCTGGTGGCGGCCGTCATCATCGGTCTGATCGTGTCCGGTGCGCTCGCGCTGCGGGCCATCGCCCGCAACGTCCGGCTGGAGGACGTGCCGCTGCACCGCGATCTGCCCGGCGACCACGACGAGGAGGAGGAGCGTGCGCTGCTCGCCGAGCACATCGTGGCCTACCGGCTGGACGGCCCGCTGTTCTTCGCCGCCGCGCACCGCTTCCTGCTGGAGCTGTCGGAGGTGTCCGACGTGTCCGTGGTCATCCTGCGCATGTCGCGGGTCACCACGATCGACGCCAGCGGCGCGCTGGTGCTCGGTGACGCGATCACCCGGCTGGAACGGCGCGGCGTCACGGTGCTGGTCTCCGGCATCCGCGACGGCCACCACAAGCCGCTGCGGGCGCTCGGGGTGATCGCCCGGCTGGACGAGGCGGGGCGGGTCTTCGCCTCCACGCCCGAGGCCATCGCCGCGGCCCGCCGCCTGCTCAGCGAGGCCGGCATCCTCCCCGCGAACCGGTCCGCGGCTCCCGGGCCGGTCGGCGCGGGCCGCACCGGCGGGCCCGACGATCCGGCCGGCGCGCCCCCGTCGAGCGAACCCGCCGGTCCCGTCGGTGCGGGCTCCTCGGGGGAGCCCGCCGAGCCCGCAGGCCCCGCGCCCACCGCCAGTTAGAGCGGCGCGCCGCCGACCGGCCGCGTCACGCGACCGCGTCGGCGGCGGCGCGGCCCGCGCTGCGGCCGGAGAACAGGCAGCCGCCGAGGAAGGTGCCCTCCAGGGCGCTGTAGCCGTGGACGCCGCCGCCGCCGAACCCGGCCGCCTCGCCCACCGCGTACAGGCCGGGGACGGGCGCGCCATCGGCGCCGAGCGCCCGCGAGTCGAGGTCGGTCTGGATGCCGCCGAGGGTCTTGCGGGTGAGGATGTGCAGCTTGACGCCGATGAGCGGGCCCGCCTGCGGGTCGAGGATGCGGTGGGGCGCGGCGGTGCGGGTGAGCCGGTCGCCGAGGAAACGGCGGGAGTTGTGGATGCCCTGCACCTGCGCGTCCTTGCTGTAGGGGTTGGCGATCTGCAGGTCGCGGGCCTCGATCTGGCGGCGCAGCTCGGCGGCGTCGAGCAGCGGCTTGTCGGTGAGGTCGTTCATCTTGGCGACGAGCTCGTCCAGCGTGCGGGCCACGACGAAGTCGGCGCCGTTCCGTTTGAACGCCTCGACCGGCGCGGGCGCGCCCTTGCCGAAGAGCCGGCTGCGCAGCACGGCCTTGCGGTCGCCGCTGGTGATGTCGGGGTTCTGCTCGGAGCCGGAGAGCGCGAACTCCTTCTCGATGATCCGCTGGTTGAGGATGAACCAGGAGTGGTCGTACTCGGCGATGTCGGGCGTGGTGCGCAGGTACTTCAGCGTGGCGAGGGTGTCGTAGCCGGGCAGGCAGGGGTCGGGCAGGCGGCGGCCGAGCGCGTCGAACCACAGCGACGACGGCCCCGGCAGGATGCGGATGCCGTGACCCGGCCAGATGGGGTTCCAGTTCTGCACGCCCTCGGTGTAGTGCCACATGCGGTCGCGGTTGACCATGCGGGCGCCGGCGGCGGCGCTGATGCCGAGCATGCGCCCGTCCACGTACGCGGGCACGCCGATGATCATGTTCTGCGGCGGGGTGCCGAGCCGCCGCGGCCAGGACTCGCGGACGAGGTCGAGGTCGCCGCCGATGCCGCCGCTCGCCACGATGACGGCCTGCGCGGTCAGCTCGAACGAGGCGGTCACGTCGCGGTTGGAGGCGACACCGCGCGGCGAGTCGTCACCCGCCAGCACGCTGCCGCGCACGCCGGTGACCGCGCCGTTCTGGACGATCAGCTCGTCCACCCGGTGGCGGTGATGGAAGCGGAGCAGCCCGGCGTCGGCGGCCCTTCTCGCGGCGCGTACGAACGGCGCCACCACGCCGGTGCCGGTGCCCCAGGCGATGTGGAAGCGGGGCACGGAGTTGCCGTGACCGTCGGCGCGCAGGCCACCGCGTTCGGCCCAGCCGACGACGGGGGTCAGCTTGATGCCCTGGGCCTCGATCCAGGAGCGTTTCTCGCTCGCGGCCCACTCGACGTACGCGCGGGCCCACCGCTCGGCCCACAGGTCCTCGTCGTCGAGGCGGTCGAAGCGGGCGCTGCCCTGCCAGTCGTTCCAGGCCAGCTCGAAGGAGTCCTTCACGCGCAGGCGGCGCTGCTCGGGCGAGTCGACGAGGAACAGCCCGCCGAACGACCAGTACGCCTGCCCGCCCAGGTTGGCCGCGCTCTCCTGGTCGACCAGCGCCACCTTGCGTCCCCTGCTGGTCAGCTCCTGGGCCGCGACGAGCCCGGACAGGCCCGCGCCCACGATGATGACGTCCGCGTCCATGGCGGCACTCCTTTCTCCAGCACTCCGGCGGCGTGCTGCTGCCGTGGCGGGAACATCATGACGTATCGGGCGCCGCTCCCCCACGCGTCCGCGCGCCGCTCGCCGCGCTCGCGCAGCACGGGCGAGGGCACGGGCGAGGGCACGGTGAGTGGCACAGCGGTCGAGGCCGATTCCGCAGAGGGAGCCGGCGCGACCGCGGCGTCCGCGTGGGCCGGCGTCACGTGCCGCCTTCGGGCGGCGGATAGACGAGATGCCCGTCGACGACCCGCGCGTGCTCGTGGAGCTCCGCGGGCGGCGCCGAGGTCGCCGACATGATGTGCACGACCTCGACGCCTGCCACGATCAGCGCGTCGGTGATCAGGCGGCGGTGGCAGCGCCACGGCACGGCCTCGCTGCACATGATCGCCGGGCGCTCCTGTTCCGCCAGCTTGAGCAGCTCGTCCAGGCCGCGCCGGAACTCGTCGGTGGCCATGTGGTCGGCGTAGTCGCGGAACGCCTTGACCTCCCACGCGCCGTTGGGGCTCTGGACGCCCTCCGGGGTGTGCCGCCGCCCGCCCAGCTCGCGGATCCACCGGTAGCCGATGCCGGGAGGCAGCGCGTCGATGACGGCCGGCTGGTTCCACTGCGGGAACGTGCGCGACGACGGGAACGACCGGACGTCCACCAGGCACGTGACGTCGTGGGCGCGCAGCATCTCCAGCACCTCGCCGAACGCGCGGTTGGAGTGGCCGATCGTGCAGACGCGGTTCGTCATCGTGATGCCTCCGCTCCCCGAGGAGCACACCGCAGGGCTCTCCACGCTATCGCGCGGCGCGCATCACCCCGCGCTCCGACGCCACGGCCACCGCCGCACGAACCCCACCTGCGCCGGGCGCGCCGCTGCCGATGGGTCATGGCCGCCGGACGGGCCCGGCAGGATTTCCCAAGTGCGGAGAAACCGGGCAGGGTGGAGTCCGTGATGCGCACCATCGGACTGATCGGCGGCATGAGCTGGGAGTCCTCCGCCGAGTACTACCGGATGCTGAACGAGGAGACCCGCCGCCGTCTCGGCGGGCACCACTGTGCGAAGAGCATCATGCTGACCGTCGACTTCGCCGAGATCGAGGCGATGCAGCGCGACGGCGCGTGGGACCGGGCGGGCGAGCTGCTCGCGCGGGCCGCCGGGAGCCTGGAGCGGGCGGGCGCGGACCTGATCGTGCTGTGCACCAACACCATGCACCAGGTCGCGGACGCCATCGAAGGCGCGGTGAACGTGCCGTTCGTGCACCTCGTGGACGCCACCGCGCGCCGGATCGCGGCGGCCGGGCTCACCACGGTGGGCCTGCTCGGCACCCGCTTCACGATGGAGATGGGCTTCTACCGCGAGCGGATGCGCGGCCACGGCATCGACGTGCTGGTGCCCGGCGAGCCGGACCGCACGCTCGTGCACGACGTCATCTACCAGGAGCTCACCCTGGGACGCGTGGAACCGGCGTCGCGGGAGGCGTACCGGCGGGTCATCGCCGATCTCGCCGGGCGCGGCGCGCAGGGCGTCATCCTCGGCTGCACCGAGATCACCCTGCTGGTGGGCCAGGACGACAGCCCCGTCCCGGTGTTCGACTCCACCCGCATTCATGTGGAGGCCGCCCTCGACCTCGCCCTCGTGCCGGACGCGGCCGTGCGCACGGCGTAGGCGCGCAGGCCGGGGGCGGCCTGGTGGTCAGAGATCGGCGAGCAGGATCGCCGGGTTCTCCACGCAGTCGGCCACGTGCCGCAGGAAGCCGCCCGCCGCTCCCCCGTCGCAGACCCGGTGGTCGAACGTCAGCGAGAGCTGGGCGATCTTGCGGGGGACGACGGCGCCGTCGTGCACCCACGGACGCTCGATGACGCGGCCGACGCCGAGCAGCGCCGCCTCCGGGTGGTTGATGATCGGGGTGGAGCCGTCCACGCCGAAGACGCCGTAGTTGTTGAGCGTGAACGTGCCGCCGGTCAGCGACTCGGGCGGCAGCTTGCCCGCCCTGGCCAGGCCGGTGAGCCGCTTCAGCTCGGCGGCGAGCTGGGCCGTCGTCATCAGGTGCGCGTCGCGGACCACGGGCACGACCAGGCCCCGGTCGGTCTGGGCGGCGAAGCCGAGGTGGATGCGGCCGTACCTGACGATTTCGGAGCGGCCCGTGTCCACCGTCGAGTTCAGCTCGGGGAAGCGGCGCAGGCCGTCCACGCAGATGCGGGCGAGCAGCGCCAGCAGCCCGATGCCGAGCTGCGGGCGGGTGCGGCGGAGCGCGTCGCGGGCGGCCACGAGGTCGGTGGCGTCCATGTCCACCCAGGTCGTGGCGTCGGGGATCTCGGCGCGGCTGCGGCTCAGCTTCTCGGCCACGGCCCTGCGCACGCCGCGCAGCGGGATGCGCTCGACCTCCGCGGACGCCGGCCGGGCCTCCCGCGTCTCCGTCCTGGCCTCCTGCGGCACCGGCCCGGCGGCCTGCTCGCTCGTGGCCGTTCTCGCCCGCTCGATGGCCTGCTCGACGTCGCGCCGCAGGATCACCTCGCGAGGACCGGTGGGGGTGATGCCGGCGAGGTCGATGCCGTGCTCGCGGGCGATCCTGCGCACCAGCGGCGAGATCACGCGCGGCGCCTGCCGCCGGGTCTCATCCGGGACGGCCCGCCGGAGCGGGCGCGCCTCACCCTCCCCGGCAGGGCGCGCCTGCGCCGCTCGTGGCTTCGCGGCATCCTCCGGCGTGGCCTGCCGGAGCGGGCGCGGGCCGGTCAAGGGTGACGTGCCGGCCGCGGACGGCGCGGCGGTGGCGCGGCGACGGCGGCGGGAGGACGGGCGGTGGCCGGTGCCGTAGCCGATGAGGACGTTGCCGCTGCCCGCCCGCTCCTCCTCCCGGTACTGCGCGGCCGCGGGATCCTCGGACCCGATCTCGATGAGCGGCTCCCCCACCGACAGGACCGCGCCGGGCGCGGCGTGCAGCGCGAGCACGGTGCCCGCGTACGGCACCGGCACCTCCACCGCCGCCTTGGCCGTCTCGACCTCCACCACGATCTGGTCCACCTCGACGGTGTCGCCGACCGCGACCTTCCAGTCGAGCACCTCGGCCTCGGTCAGTCCCTCGCCCAGGTCGGGCAGCCGGAACACCTGGCGCGTGCCGGTGGCCGTCATGACGCCTCCCTGCTCAGGTGCAGCAGGTCGGGCTGGTCGTCGAACTGGAGCCGGTCCACTGCGTCGAGCACCCGGTCCGCGTCGGGCAGGTGGGTGTGCTCCAGCTTGGGCGGCGGGTACGGGATGTCGAAGCCGGTGACGCGCAGCACGGGCGCGGCCAGCGAGTGGAAGCAGCGCTCCTGGACACGGGCGGCGATCTCCGCGCCGACCCCGGCGAAGCCCTGCGCCTCCTGGATCACCACGCACCGCCCGGTCTTACGGACCGACGCCACCACGGTCTCGTCGTCGAACGGCACGATGGTCCGCAGGTCCACCACCTCCAGCGAGCGGCCCTCCGCGGCGGCCGCCTCCGCTGCCTGGAGCGCGACGGGCACGCCCGGCCCGTACGCGACGAGCGTGGCGTCGTGCCCCTCGCGCCGCACCACGGCCCGGCCGAAGCCGGGGGCGCGCCGCTCCGCGGGCGAGAAGTCCTCCTTGGCCCAGTACAGCCGCTTGGGCTCCATGAAGATCACCGGGTCGGGGTCGGCGATGGCGTCGCGCAGCAGCCAGTACGCGTCCTCGGCGGTGGCGGGCGTGACGACCTTCAGCCCGGGGGTGTGGGCGTAGTACGCCTCGCTGGAGTCGCAGTGGTGCTCGACCCCGCCGATGCCCCCGGCGAACGGGATGCGGATCACCATCGGCAGCGACACCCGGCCCCGGGTGCGGTTGCGGGTCTTGGCCACGTGGGAGGCGATCTGCTCGAACGCCGGGTAGGCGAAGGCGTCGAACTGCATCTCGACGACCGGGCGGAAGCCGCCCATCGCCATGCCGACGGCCAGGCCGACGATGCCGGACTCGGCGAGCGGGGTGTCGAAGCAGCGCTCCTCGCCGAACTCCCTGGTCAGCCCGTCGGTGATGCGGAACACGCCGCCGAGCGGGCCGACGTCCTCGCCGAAGACGAGCACCCGCTCGTCCTCGCGCATCGCGTCGCGCAGCGCGGCGTTCAGCGCCTGCGCCATCGTGGTCGGCTTCCGCGCGGAAACGGGCGCGGGCGCGGATACGGACATGGCGGTCATGTCACTCCTCCGTGGCGGTCAGCTCGGCCCGCAGCAGCTCGCGCTGCTCGCGCAGCTGCGGGGTGGGCTCGGCGAAGACGTGGTCGAACAGCTCGAACGGGTCGGTCTCCGGGTCGGCGTTCATGCGCTCGCGGACGCGGGCGGCGTACTCGTCGGCGGCCCGCGCGGCGGCGGCCACGCCCTCGTCGTCCAGCAGGCCCCTGCCGCGCAGGTAGGTCTCCAGCCGGGTCAGCGGGTCGGCCTGGGCCCACCGGGCGACCTCCTCGTCGTCGCGGTAGCGGGTGGGATCGTCGGCGTTGGTGTGCGGGTCCATCCGGTACGTGTGCGCCTCGACCAGGAACGGCCCGCCGCCCGCGCGGGCCCGCTCGACCGCCGTGGTCAGCACGGACAGCACGGCGACCAGGTCGTTGCCGTCCACCTGCTCCGACGGCACGCCGTATCCGACGCCCTTGTACGCCAGCGCGGGCGCCGCGGTCTGCCTGGCCAGCGGCACCGAGATGGCGTACTTGTTGTTCTGCACGAGGAACACGACCGGGCAGCGCAGCACCCCTGCGTAGTTGAGCGCCTCGTGGAAGTCGCCCTCGCTGGTGCCGCCGTCGCCGATGAAGGCCAGCACGACGGCGTCCTCGCCCTTGCGGCGCAGCGCCTCGGCCATGCCGACCGCGTGGATCGTCTGGGTGGCGAGCGGCGTGCACTGCGGGGCGACGCGGGCGGCCTGCGGGTCGTAGCCGCAGTGCCAGTCGCCGCGCAGCAGCGTGAGCACTTCCACCGGGTCGAGGCCGCGGGAGACGAGGGCCACGCTGTCGCGGTAGGTGGGGAACAGCCAGTCGGTGTCGCGCAGCGCGAGCACGCCGCCGATCTGGCAGGCCTCCTGCCCCAGGCTGGAGGGGTAGACGGCGAGCCGGCCCTGCTTGGTCAGCGCGGTCGCCTGGCGGTCGAACCTGCGGCCGACGACCATCCGGCGGTAGGCCTCCGTGAGCCGCTCGCCGTCCGGCATCGGGTAGTCGGCGGGGGGATCGACGGCGGTGCCGTCCTCGGCGACGAAGCGCACCGGGACCGGCGCGGGGAGGAGACCGTCGACCACCTGGGGATGGGACATGGCGACGCTCGCTTTCTCTGGACGGTGGACAAGGCAAGCGTCCGCGTCGCGTGCCAATCGTTCAAGACATCAGCGCTGATAGGCGACAAATGGCCGCAAAGCACTCTTCAGGCGGCCATTTGTCGATCCAGCTCCCGGCCAGGACGGCCCCCGCCGGACGTTTTGCCGCCCGCCCGCTCCCGCGCGACGGCGCACCAGGCACAAGGCAAGGCCAGCGTGCTGAGGCCCGCCCAGGCGAAAGGCCCACCCGGACACGAGGAGGCGGACGCGAGGAGGCGGACACGAGGCGCGCAGGCGGGCGGACGAGGGCGCAGGCGGGCGCAAGAGCGCAGGCGGGCGCAAGAGCGCAGGTGGGCGGACGAGGGCGCAGGCGGACGCAAGAGCGCAGGTGGGCGCGAGGGTGCTCAGGGGCGGGGGCGGGTCCAGTGCGCGCCCTGGCCGCGGGCCTCGTCGAAGACCAGCCATGTCCGCGTGGCCCGCACGCCCGGGATGTCCTGGATGCGTTCGAGCACGACGTGCCGCAGCGCCGCGTTGTCCGGCGTCCTGACCAGCGCCAGCACGTCGTAGTCGCCGCCGACCATGGCGAAGTGCTCGACGTAGGGGGTCTCGCGCAGCCGCGCCGACACCTGCCGCCAGGAGTTCTGCTCGATGGTGATCGACACGTACGCGCTGGTGCCGAGGCCCGCCTTGGCCGGCGAGATCTCGGCGGTGAAGCCGGTGATCACGCCGTCCTCCATGAGCCGGGTCAGCCGGGCGTACGCGCTGGCCCGGGAGATGTGCACGTGCTCGGCGAGGGTGCGCACGGACATGCGGCCGTCGCGGCGCAGCTCGGCGATGATGGCGCGGTCGACGTCGTCGAGCGGGGCGGCGGCCCGTTCCGGCCATGCGTCGCCGCCCGGGACGCCCGCCGCGCCGCCGGGTGCCGTGGACGGGTGGCTCTCCATGCCCTCACTCCTTGCCCATGCTCTCCGGATGCCCGCCCGCGTCCCTCATTCCCCGCCGGAGGTCCGCAGGCCGCCCGCACGCCCGTGCGGGACATCCGCGGGTGCCCGCCCACCGGAGCGGCGAGCGGGCGGCCGTCACTCATGAAGGGTCTCTCAGCGGCCTTCGAAGGCGGGTTTGCGCTTGTTCAGGAACGCCTCGACGGCGGCGGCGTGGTCGGCCGTGCGCCCCAGGCGGGCCTGGGCGACCGCCTCGGCCGCCAGCGTCGCGCCGAGGTCGCGTCCCCACGCGTCGGCGATGAGCCGCTTGGACTCGGCGTAGGCGGCGGTGGGCCCGGCCGCGAGCCGTCCGGCCAGCTCGCGCGCGGCCGTGGCCAGCTCGCCGGGCGGCACCACGCGACCCGCGATCCCCCATGCGAGGGCCTGCCGCGGCGTGAACGTCTCGGCGAGCAGCACCAGCTCCCTGGCCCGCGCCTCGCCGACCGCGCGGGTGAGCGTGGCCGACAGGCCGGAGTCGCAGGTCAGCCCGATCGAGCAGAACGCCGTGCCGAGCACCGCGTCGTCGGCGAACACCCGCAGGTCGCAGGCCAGCGCCAGGGCGAGCCCCGCGCCCACGCAGGTGCCGCCGACGGCCGCGACCACCGGCTTGGCCATGGTGGCGAGCAGCCGCACGATCGGGGCGTAGTCCTGCTCGACGGTGTCGAAGGCGTGCCCGGGGTCGTCGCGCAGCGCCGCCGCGTGCTCGGCCAGGTCCTGGCCGGCGCAGAACGCCCCGCCGGCGCCGGACAGCAGCACCGCGCGCACGGAGGCGTCGGCGGCGACCTCCTCCAGGGCGTGGCGCAGCTCCAGCTTGGTCTTGGCGTCGAGCGCGTTGCGGCGCTCGGGCCGGTTCAGCGTGACGGCCGCCACGGCGCCGTCGCGTTCGACGAGGACGCAGGCGCCGCTCACGAGGCGTCACCGTCCCAGGTCTTGGCGACCAGGGTGAGCACGTCGTACGTGGCGACGGGCTGCCCCTCCTGGTTGGTCACCACGGCGTCCCAGCGCACCTCGCCGTAGTCGGCGCTGCGGCGCGGGGTGATCTGCTTGACGGTGAGGGTCACGGCGATGCTGTCGCCGGCCTTGACCGGGGTGAGGAAGCGCAGCGAGTCCACGCCGAAGTTGGCCAGCACCGGTCCGGGAGCCGGGTCGACGAAGAGCCCGGCGGCCAGCGAGACGACCAGGTAGCCGTGGGCGACGATGCCGCCGAACAGCGGGTTGCGCGCGGCCGCTTCGGGGTCGGTGTGCGCGTAGAAGGTGTCGCCGGTGAACTCGGCGAAGTGCTCGATGTCCTCCAGTGTGACCGTGCGCGGCTCGGAGGCGATGGTGTCGCCGATGCGCAGCTCGGCCAGCGACTTGCGGAAGGGGTGCACGTCGCTCTCGCGGCGGGCGGCGCCGGGCGTCCAGCGGCCGGTGACGGCGGTGAGCAGGTCGGGCGAGGCCTGGACGGCGGTGCGCTGCATGTGGTGCAGCACGCCGCGGATGCCGCCCAGCTCCTCGCCGCCGCCGGCCCTGCCGGGGCCGCCGTGCACGAGGGTGGGCAGCGGCGAGCCGTGCCCGGTGGACTCCTTGGCGTCGTCGCGGTCGAGCACCAGGACGCGGCCGTGCCAGGGCGCGAGCCCGAGCACCACGGACCTGGCGACCTCGGGGTCGTGGGTGGCGACGGAGGCGACGAGGCTGCCGCGCCCCTTGGCGGCCAGGGCGACGGCCTCGTCCAGCCCGTCGTAGGTGAGCACGGTGCTGACCGGGCCGAACGGCTCGACGTCGTGCGGCTCGGTGGCGCCCGGCCTGGCCCGCAGCACGAGCGGGGTCATGAACGCGCCGCGCGTGGCGTCGCCGTCCAGCAGCGGCCCGCCCGCGGGGTCGCCGAACACCACGTCGGCGCTCGCCCGCAGGGCCTCGACGGCCTTGCGGACCTCCTCGCGCTGGGCGAGACCGGCCAGCGCTCCCATGCGCACGTCGGGGTTGCGCGGGTCGCCGACGGTCACCTTGGCCAGGCGGGCGGCCAGCGCCTCCTCGACCTGCGCGGCCATGGACGAGGGCACCAGCACGCGGCGGATGGCGGTGCACTTCTGCCCGGCCTTGACCGTCATCTCGGTGACGACGCCCTTGATGAACAGGTCGAACTCGGGGTCGTCCGCGCGTACGTCGGGGCCGAGGATCGAGCAGTTGAGCGAGTCGGCCTCGACGCCGAGCACGACGCCGCCGTCCAGCACGTTGGGGTGGCGGCGCAGGATGCCCGCGGTGTGCGCGGAGCCGGTGAAGGCCACGGAGTCCTGCACGGTCAGCTCGTCGAGCAGCCCGCCCGCGCTGCCGGCGAGGAGCTGGAGCGAGCCTTCCGGCAGGATGCCGGAGTCGATGATGAGGCGGACGGCCCGTTCGGCGAGGTAGGCGGTCTGGCTCGCGGGCTTGACGATCGTGGGCAGGCCGGCGAGGAAGGCCGGGGCGAGCTTCTCCAGCATGCCCCACACGGGGAAGTTGAAGGCGTTGATCTGCACGGCCACGCCCGGCCTGGAGGTGTAGATGTGCTGGCCGGCGAACGTGCCGCCCTTGCCGAGGCGTTCCAGGCCGCCGTCCAGGTAGACGGTGTCGTTCGGCAGCTCGCGCACGCCCTTGCTGGAGTAGCTGAACAGGGTGCCGATGCCGCCGTCCACGTCGATGGCGGTGTCGCGGGAGGTGGCGCCGGTGCGCACGGACAGGGCGTACAGCTCCTCCTTCCGCTCCAGCAGGTGCTTGGCGAGCTCCTTGAGCAGGCCGGCCCGCTCGTGGAAGGTGAGCGAGCGCACGGCGGGACCGCCGGTCTCCTTGGCGTACCTGACCATCGCGGCGACGTCGAGGCCGCGGCTGGAGATGCGCGCGACCTCCTCGCCCGTGGCCGCGTCGAGCAGCGGCTCTCCCTCGTCGGCCGCGCGGAACCACCGTCCGGCGGCATAGCTCTCCAGCAGCGTGCTCACATCATCTCCTCTCGCCTGGCGCGACCTTGCGCGGGCGCCCCTCTGTGTGCGACCTTATTACTGACCGAGCGATAAGTAAATGAGCCCGAGGTGTCGGAGGAACGATGACGACCACTCCAGCGGAGCCGGACCTCGAGGCCCGGCTGCAGGCGGGGTTCGAGGCGACCATCGCCCGCAACGACCGCATCGAGCCGCGCGACTGGATGCCCGACGCCTACCGCAAGACGCTCATCCGCCAGATCGCCCAGCACGCGCACTCCGAGATCATCGGCATGCAGCCGGAGGGCAACTGGATCAGCCGCGCCCCCTCGCTGCGCCGTAAGGCGATCCTGCTCGCCAAGGTGCAGGACGAGGCGGGTCACGGGCTCTATCTGTACTCCGCGTGCGAAACCTTGGGCGTCTCCCGGGCCGAGCTGACCGAGCTGCTGCTCGCCGGCAAGCAGAAGTACTCGTCGATCTTCAACTATCCGACGCTGTCGTACGCCGATGTCGGCACCATCGGCTGGCTGGTGGACGGCGCCGCGATCTGCAACCAGGTGCCGCTGTGCCGCACCTCCTACGGCCCGTACGGCCGCGCGATGATCCGCATCTGCAAGGAGGAGTCGTTCCACCAGCGGCAGGGGTACGAGCTGCTGATGACGATGATGCGCGGCACCGACGAGCAGCGTGCCATGGTGCAGGAGTCGGTGAACCGGTTCTGGTGGCCGTCGCTGATGATGTTCGGCCCGCCGGACGACCGCTCGCCCAACAGCGCGCGTTCGATGGCCTGGGGCATCAAGCGCAACTCCAACGACGAGCTGCGCCAGAAGTTCGTGGACATGACGGTCCCGCAGGCCGAGGCGCTCGGCGTGACGCTGCCCGACCCCGAGCTGCGCTGGAACGAGGAGCGCGGGCACTACGACTTCGGCGAGCCCGACTGGGACGAGTTCGCCGCCGTGCTGCGCGGCGACGGGCCGTGCAACGCCCAGCGCATGGCGCACCGCAGGGCCGCGCACGAGGAGGGCGCCTGGGTGCGCGAGGCCGCCATGGCGTTCGCCGAGCGCTCAAGAGAGGAGGCCGCGCGATGACCGCGGACCGCAGGGAGTGGCCGCTGTACGAGGTGTTCGTACGCGGCAAGCGCGGGCTCAACCACGTGCACGTCGGCTCGCTGCACGCCCCCGACGACCAGATGGCGCTGCGGCACGCCCGCGACGTCTACACCCGCCGCAACGAGGGCGTCAGCATCTGGGTCGTGCGCGCCGACGCCATCACCGCCTCCAGCCCCGACGAGAAGGACCCGCTCTTCGCGCCCAGCGGCGACAAGGTCTACCGGCATCCGACGTTCTACGAGATCCCGGCCGACGTCCCGCATATCTGATCGGATCACCTATGAACGACGTGAACGACGGCGGACACGGCAGCATCTTCGATGGCCTGCTGGAGGCCGGCGACTCCGGGCAGTGGGCCTTCGGCACGGACTTCGAGGACCCGCTGGCCGGCGTCGACACCACCACGCCCGACGGGGTGGACCCGGCCGGGCTGGCGGCGTACTGCCTCATGCTCGGCGACGACGCGCTGATCATGTCGCAGCGGCTGTCGGAGTGGTGCAGCCGCGCCCCCGACCTGGAAGAGGACATCGCGCTCGCGAACATGGCGCTCGACCTGCTCGGTCAGGCGCGGCTGCTGCTGGCGCGAGCGGCGGCGGCCGACCCGTCCGCGGTGCCCGCGCTGCCCGAGGGCTCGCCGGTGCCGCCGGAGGACCGGCTCGCGTTCTTCCGCGACGACCGCGAGTTCCGCAACGTGCGGCTCGCCGAGGTGCCGAACGGCGACTTCGCGCACGTGGTGGTGCGGCTGCTGCTGTTCTCCGCGGCCCGGCTCGCGGTGTTCGAACGGCTGCGCGCCAGCCGCGACCAGGTGCTGGCCGCCGTCGCGAGCAAGGGCGTCAAGGAGCTCGCCTACCACCGCGACTGGGCCGGGCGCTGGTTCCTGACGCTGGCGCGCGGCACCGAGGAGTCGCACCGCAGGCTGCTCGCCGCGCTCGACGCGCTGTGGCCGCTGCGGGCCGAGCTGGTCGCCTCCCATCCGCTCGAACGGTCGATGGCCGAGGCGGGGGTGGGCGTGGATCCCGCGTCCGTGGCCGGCGAGGTGGACGCGGTCGTCGACCAGGTCCTGGCCGTGAGCGGCGTCGAACGTCCTGAGCGGGCGCCGCTGGCGGGCGTCGGCGGGCGTACCGGAAGGGACGGCATGCACACCGAGGCGCTGAGCAGGCTGCTCGCCGAGATGCAGGTCGTCGCCCGCGCACACCCGATGGGGCGCTGGTGAACGCCCAGAAGGCCCGCGCCGGCGTGCGGGCGCAGGAGCGCGAGGCCCCGGCGGCCGAGCGGCGCGCGGCCGAGGCCGCCGAGGTGGCCGGGCAGGTGCGCGATCCCGAGATGCCGATGCTCACGCTCGCCGACCTCGGCGTGCTGCGCGGCGTGGAGGTGACGCGCGACGCCGGGGGCGCCGAGGTGGTCGTCGCCTCGATCACGCCGACGTACACCGGCTGCCCCGCCATGAAGACCATGCGCGACGACCTCGTGCACCGGCTGAAGGAGGCCGGGTTCGAGCGGGTGGAGGTGCGGGTCGTGCTCGACCCGCCGTGGTCCAGCGACTGGATCTCCGAACGCGGCCGGGCCGCCCTGCGCGCCGCCGGCCTGTCGCCCCCGGGTCCCGCGCCCCGGCGGAGCGGGCCCGTGCTGCTCACGCTCGGCCCGCAGCGGGCCGCGCCGCCCTGCCCGCGCTGCGGCTCGGCGGACACCCGGCTCACCTCCGAGTTCGGCGCGACCGCCTGCAAGGCGCTCTACCGCTGCGCCGCCTGCCTCGAACCGTTCGAGCACGTCAAGGAGATCTGACGATGACCATGCTCGGGACCGCGCCGTCCAGGGCGGCCGTCTTCCACCCGCTGACCGTGTCCGCGGTGGACCGGCTGTGCGACGACGCCGTCGCGATCACGTTCGAGGTGCCGCCCGAGCTGCGGGAGACGTACGCGTTCAAGGCCGGCCAGTCGCTCACGCTGCGCCGCGTCGTCGATGGGCGCGAGGAGCGCCGCCAGTACTCGATCTGCTCCCCGGTCGGCGCCGCTCCGCGCATCGGCGTGCGCGAGATCCCCGGCGGCCTGTTCTCCTCCTGGCTGGTCCACGAGGTACGTCCCGGCACCGTCATCGAGGTGCAGCCGCCCAGCGGCGCCTGGCAGGCCGACCCCGACAGCGGCGAGCGGCACCTGTGCGTGGCGGCCGGCTCGGGCATCACGCCGCTGCTGTCGATCGCCTCGACCGTGCTCGTCCATCCACGCGCCCAGGTCTCCCTCCTGTACGGCAACCGTACGAGCCGCACGGTGATGTTCGCCGAGGAGCTGGGGGACCTGAAGAACCGCTACGGCCCGCGCCTGCAGATCGTGCACGCGCTCTCCCGCGAGCCGCGCGACGTGGAGCTGCTGTCGGGGCGGCTGGACGGCGACCGGCTGCGCCGCCTGCTCACCCGCCTGGTGCCGGTCGAGGTGTTCGACCACGTGTGGCTGTGCGGGCCGCTGCAGCTGATCGAGGAGGCCCGCCCGGTGCTCGCCGAGCTGGGCGTCCCGGCCGAGCGGGTGCACGTCGAGCTGTTCTACGCCGACGCGCCGCCGCCTCCGCCGCGCAGGGACGGCTCCGTCCCGCCGGGCGCGACCACGGAGCTGACGACCGTGCTGGACGGGCTGCGCACCACCTCGACGGTCTCCCGGGAGACGACGCTGCTGGAGGGCGCGCAGGCGAGCCGGGCGGACCTGCCGTTCGCGTGCAAGGGCGGCGTGTGCGGCACGTGCCGGGCCGTCGTGCGCTCGGGCGAGGTGGACATGCGGCGCAACTACGCGCTGGAGCCGTCCGAGCTGGCCGCCGGGTTCGTGCTGACCTGCCAGTCCTACCCGGTGAGCGAACAGGTCACCATCGACTACGACGCCTAGAACACGTCTGGAGCCCACGTGTCAGAGATCTCCTTCGCCCTGCCCGCGCCCGCCCGCCGCCGGGGACGTCCGTGAGCGGGCCGAGCCTCCTCGTCGAGGAGGACGAGGACCGGGTGGTGTGGCGGCTCAACCGGCCCGAGCGGCGCAACGCCATCGACCGCGAGCTGGTCGCCGCGCTGCACGAGGCGTGCGCGGCGGTCGAGGCGGAACCGAAGATCGTGCTGCTGGCCGGCGAGGGCGGCACGTTCGCGGCCGGCGCGGACATCGCCGAGCTGCGCGAGCGGGGCCGCGAGGACGCGCTGCGCGGCATCAACTCGAAGATCTTCGACCGGATCCACCGGCTGCCGATGCCGACCATCGCGCTGCTCGACGGGTACGCCCTGGGCGGCGGCGCCGAGCTGGCCTACGCCTGCGACTTCCGCATCGGCACCGAACGCACCAAGATCGGCAACCCGGAGACCGGGCTCGGCATCCTCGCCGCCGCCGGAGCCGCCTGGCGGCTGGCCGAGCTGGTGGGCGAGCCGCTGGCCAAGGAGATCCTGCTCGCCGGGCGCGTGCTGTCGGCTGCCGAGGCGCGGGAGGTGCGGCTGCTCAACGAGGTGGTCGAGCCGGACGACCTGCTCGCCGCCGGGCACCGGCTGGCCGACAGGATCGCCGCGCAGGCGCCGCTCGCGACCCGGCTGATGAAGGCGGTCTTCCACGCGCCGCGCCAGGCGCACCCGTTCGTGGACGACGTGGCGCAGGCGGTGCTGTTCGAGACCGAGGAGAAGCACGCGCGGATGACGGCGTTCCTGGAGCGCCGCGAGCGGAAAGGACGCCCTCATGACCGCTGATGACCGGCATGACGACAGGAGCAGCACGGAGACCGCCGCCCTGCCCGGCAGCGTCGGCGTCTACGGCGGAGGGCGCATGGGCGCCGGCATCGCGCACGCGTTCCTCCTCGCCGGCTGCTCCGTCGTCGTCGTGGAGAGCGCCGACGACACGGCCGCCGCCGCCCGCGAGCGCGTGGCCGCCAGCCTGGCCAAGGCCGCCGCGAAGGGCACGCTCGGCGAGCCGCAGGAGGCCGTGCTCGGCCGGCTGCGCACCACCACCGACCCGGCCGGCCTGGCGGGCTGCGAGCTGATCGTCGAGGCCGTGCCCGAGGACGCGGCGCTGAAGGCGGAGGTGCTGTCCGCCGCCGAGAAGCGGGCGCCGGGCGCGGTGCTCGCCACCAACACCAGCAGCCTGTCCGTCGCCGGGCTCGCCGCCGCGCTGTCCGCGCCGGAGCGCTTCCTCGGCCTGCACTTCTTCAACCCCGTCCCGGTCAGCGACCTCGTCGAGATCGTGACCGCGCCCGCCACCGACCCCGATCTCGTCACCCGGGCGCAGGGCTGGGTGACGGCGCTCGGCAAGACGCCCATCACCGTGACCGACTCGCCGGGTTTCGCCAGCAGCCGGCTCGGCGTGGCGCTGGCGCTCGAGGCCATGCGCATGCTCGAAGAGGGCGTGGCGAGCGCGGCCGACATCGACACCGCGATGACGCTCGGCTACCGGCACCCGGTGGGGCCGCTGCGCACCACCGACATCGTGGGTCTGGACGTGCGCCTGGCCATCGCCGAGCACCTGGCCCGCGAGCTGGGCCCGCGCTTCGAGCCGCCGCGGATCCTGCGCGACCTGGTCGCCGCCGGCCACCTCGGTCGCAAGACCGGCCAGGGCTTCTACACCTGGTGACGCGCGCCGGGTCCGGGTGCTCGCGCCCGGCCCGGCCCGCCTGGACCCCGGCCCCGCCGCTTCGGCCCGATCTCGCCGCCGGCATCCGGCCACCGCTTCGGCCCGGCCCCGCCGCCGGCATCCGGCCACCGCCAGCCCCGCCCCGCCGCCGGCACCCGACCCGCCGCTTGCGGCCGGCGGGTGCCGCGCCAGGCCGTGCCGTCCGTGACGGTCAGGCCTCGTGCCTGGCCAGGCCGTCGAAGGCGATGGAGGTGATGGCGTCGGCCACCATCGCCTGGTCATAGGCCCCGCCGGGGCGGTACCACTCGGCCAGCGAGTTCACCATGCCGAACAGCAGGCGGCTCACCAGCGCGGGCGGCACGTCGTCGCGCAGAGAGCCCTCGGCGACCGCGTCGGCCACCAGCGCGGCCAGCCGGTCGTCGAGCCAGCGCCGCCGTTCGAGTGCGGCCAGCTCGACCTCGCTGTTCCCGCGTACGCGCAGCAGCAGCGTGACCGACGGCTGGTGCGCCACCAGCACTTCGACGCTGCGCCGCACCACGCCGCGCAGCCGCTCGTACGCGCTGCCCCCGGCCTCGTCGCGGGACGCCTCGGTCACCACGGCGGTCAGCTCGTCGAGCGCGTCGTCCAGCGCCTGGCCGAGCAGCTGCTCCTTGCTGGTGACATGGTGGTAGATGGCCGCCTTGGTCAGCCCGAGTTCCTTGGCCAGGTCGCCCATGCTGGTGGCGTCGTAGCCGCGGCGGTTGAACAACTCGACGGCGGCGCGCAGGATCGCGGACTGGTCATAACCGGGACGGCCCCGCCGGCGGCGCGGGGCTGGTTCGGCCTGCTCAGTCGTGGTCACAAATGCAGCATCTCACGCGTCCGCCCCACTCATTGCCGTCATGCGGTGCGTACGGACGCCTGGAGCGACGCCCACGGTGCGCTGCCGTCCCCGATCGCTTGCTCTGATCGAGACGACTGACTTGGCTGGGCGTCATCCGGACCTCCGGGAGGACACGTGGTGTTCCGCAGCGGCGGCCGGAGCACGACCGGCGAGGGGGCCGGGCACGAGACGACCGCCAATATGATCGGGAAGGTGATGGCGATGCTGCTGTCCGACCGCAGCCGCCGGGAGGCGCTGCCGGCCGGCCGCACGCTGATCCGCTCCGCCGTCGAGGAGCCGCTGCGCTTCGACGCCGACCCCGGCTTCGGCATGCCCCGCCGGCTGCGCCGGCGCGAGGGGCTGGTCGTCGCAGGGCTGGAGAGGTGCCGGTGAGATGGTGACATCGGGCGGGCCCGCACCCGAGCGCCGCGGCGTACGGGCCAAGGACACACGCGAGGCGCTGCTCGACACGGCCGAACGGCTGTTCGCCGAGCGCGGCGTCGGCGAGGTGTCCGCCCGGCAGATCAGCGAGGCCGCCGGACAGGCCAACAACTTCGCCGTCGGCTACCACTTCGGGTCGAAGGCCGGGCTGGTGCGGGCGATCGTCCGCCGCTACACCCACGACATGGAGCGCCGGCGGCTGCGGCTGCTCGCCGAGATCGGCGAGTCGGAGGAGCTGCGCGACTGGATCTCCTGCCTGGTCCGCCCGGCCACCGACCACCTGGAGGCGCTGGGGGTGCCGAGCGTGCGGGCCCAGTGCATCGCGCAGATCAACACCGTGCCCGCGATGCGGCAGATCGTCATCGACGAGTCCGTGGCCACGCCGTCCATGCAGGCGAGCCTCGCGGGCATGTTCCGGCTGCTGCCCGGCCTGCCGGAGGAGACGCGCCGCGACCGCGCCGACATGAGCCGGCTGCTGCTGGTGCACGCGCTGGCCGAGCGGGAGCGGGCGCTGAACGAGGGCGCGCCGCTCAGCAGCGCCGGCTGGGACGACGCCGCCACCGCCCTCATCGACGCGCTCACCGGCCTCTGGACGGCCCCGGCCGGCCGCCACCGCTGAACCACCGTCCCGGCAGAAGGCCCCGCCCTTCGTCGCGGGAGCCGGGGAAGGTCGCGGGAGCCGGGGAAGATCGCGGGAGCCGCGGAAGACGGTCCAGCCCACCGCGCCGAGCCGCCTGGCCCGTCTCGCAACCCAGTCCCTTGTTCGCTCCGGTGATCCATACACTCGTTCGTTCCATGCCCTCTCAGACGGGACACCCCGTCCGGCTGTGACGGCTGTGAGCGACGCCTCCCCCACCGCACCGAGGAGAACCGAGAGATCGTGACGCTGCCGCCCATGCCGAAGCTCGACATCCGGCAGGCCCTGCGCGTGCCGCCCGTCCGGCTCGCCTGCGAAGGGCCGTGTCCCGGCGGGCAGGTGGGCGCGGCCTACGTCCGCCGGCCCGACGGCCACCGGTCCGTGCTCACCCGGGGGCCCGACGTGAGCCCGCTGCTGGAGGTGGCGCGGGCTGCGGGGATCCCGGCGCCCGCGTACGAGCTGGTCCACCCGCCGTACCTGGTCCAGGAGCTGCTGCCCGGCGACGTCCCCGCGGGCAACGTGCTGGTGGACGCGGGCGGTGCCATCACCGGCGTGATCGACTGGGACGGCGTCCGTCGCGGCGACGCCGCCCTCGACCTGGTCACGCTCCGTTCCGACCTCGCGCACCGGAGCCACGAGCTGCACGTGGACCTGCCCGAGACGGCGGCGCTGCGCTGCTGGGCCCACATGAGCCTGCGCCAGGTGGACTGGGTGATCCGCCACTTCTCCGCCTCGGAGGTGACGCACTGGCCGGAGATCGCCGAACGCCTCGGACCCTGACGAAAGTCAAGGTCCGCTCCTGCCTTTCGGTCATGCCGGAGGCCGTGGGCCGGCCCCCAGACTGTTCCCCATGATCAAAACCACCGCCATCATGCTCGCCCTCGGCCTGCCCCTCACGGCCGTGTCCCTCCCCGCCGAAGCCGCCGGCGTGACGTTCGCGATCCCGCGGCCGACCGGTGCGTACAAGGTCGGGCGGGACGTCCTCCACATGGTGGACACCGGCCGCCGCGACCCCTGGGCGCCGAAGGCCACCCCGCGCGAGCTGATGGTCTCGATGTACTACCCGGCGCGCTCCGGCGGCCGGCCTGCCGCGTACATGACGATCGCCGAGGCGGCGGCGCTGCTCAAGGCGCAAAAGCTCGACACCCGCGTCAAGCCCGAGCAGATCGCAGGGGTCCGGGTGAACGCTCGGGAGGACGCCCGCCCCGCCCCTGGCCGCCACCCGCTGGTGGTGCTGTCGCCGGGCTTCACCCTCAACCGGGCCACGCTGACCATGCTCGCCGAGGAGCTGGCCTCGCGCGGGAACGTGGTCGCGCTGGTGGATCACGCCTACGAGTCGTACGGCACGAGCTTCCCCGGCGGCCGCACGCTGACCTGCGCCGCGTGCGAGGCGGTGGAGAAGGCGCCGTCCGACGAGGCGAGCAAGCGGCTGATGGCCAAGGTCGCCACCGGGCGGGCGGCCGACCTGTCGTTCGTCATCGACCGCGTCACCCGCGTCACGGGGTGGCGCCGCCACGCGATGATCGACACGAAGCGGATCGGCGCGGCCGGTCACTCGATCGGCGGGAACGCCGCCGCCGCGCTCATGGCCGCCGACCGCCGGGTGCGCGCCGGAGCGAACCTGGACGGCACGTTCTTCGCGCCCGTCCCCGCCAAGGGGCTCGGCGGCCGGCCGTTCCTCATGCTCGGCACGCAGTCGGGGCACTCCCCCGGCTCGGCCGACGCCAGCTGGCCGCGCGACTGGCGGCGGCTGGACGGCTGGAAGCGCTGGCTGACCGTCAAGGACTCGGGGCACTTCACGTTCATCGACCTGCCCGTGCTGGGCGGCCAGGCCGGGATCACCGACCCCGAGGCGCCGCTGTCCGGCAAGCGGTCGGGCGAAATCACCACCTCGTACGTCGGCGCGTTCTTCGACCGGCACCTTCAGAGCAAGAAGCGCCCTCTCCTGGACGGCCCCACCCGCACCAACCCGGAGGTCACCTTCCACAACCCCTGACCGCTGGGGGTCTTGACCACCCCAGGACCCCCGCGAGAAGCCACCGGATCACGATCACACAGGTTCTTGACCGCTCTGATTTCCCCGTCTACTGATAGGTACAGCCGGAATGTGAGAGGTGGTCGGATGCCGTACCGAAACTCCGGACGAGAGGACCTGCCGGGCAGGCGCGCCGTGCTCCGCGCCCTACCAGCCCTGGGCGGGGCCGCGATGCTGGCCGGGCCGCTCGCGGGCACGGCGAGGGCCACAGCGCGCGGCGCGGCGGAGGCTACAGCGCTGGGCGCGGCGCTGACGCCGGCCGTGCGGCGCGCGGAGGGCCCGATCGTCAAGCCGCTGCCACCCGAGGTGTTCATCGCGTACGGGTCGAACGCCGAGACCCGCTGGGAGGCGCTGCGCGACATCGGTTACTACGTGCCCAACGAGCGGTTCTTCGTCCGCAACCACACCGCCACGCCCAGGATCGACGCGGCCACCTGGCGGCTGCGCGTGCACGGCTCCGGGGTGCGCCGCCCGCAGGAGTTCAGCTACGCGCAGCTGCGCGCGCTGCCGTCGGTGACGGTGGACGCGGCCATCGAGTGCGCGGGCAACGGCCGCTCGTTCTTCGCCACCCAGCAGGGTGAGGGGGCGTCGGGCACGCAGTGGCGGCTCGGCGCGGTCGGGGTGGCGCGCTGGCGCGGCGTGCCGCTGGGCACGGTGCTGCGCCGCGCCGGGCTGTCGAAGAACGCGGTGGACGTCATGCCGTCCGGCCTGGACGCCGACTACGTCAGCGACGGGCAGAACCTCGGCCGGGTACGCCGGCCGCTGCCGATCGACAAGGCGCTCGACGACGTGCTGCTGGCGTACGAGATGAACGGCGAGCCGCTGCCGCCCGACCACGGCTTCCCGGTGCGGGTGGTGGTGCCGGGGTGGGTCGGGATCGCCTCGATCAAGTGGGTGGGCGACATCGAGGTGTCCACCGAGCCGCTCTCCTCACCGTGGAACACGATCTACTACCGCCTCTTCGGGCCCGGCTACCCGGAGGAGGGCAGCGCGCCGCTCACCCGGCAGGTCACCAAGAGCGCGTTCGAGCTGGGCTGGGAGGCGAGCATCCCGGCGGGGCGGCCGTACCGGCTGCACGGCAGGTCGTGGTCGGGACGCGGCCGGATCACCCGCGTCGAGGTGAGCACCGACGGCGGGATCCGCTGGCGGGACGCCCAGCTGCTCGACGGCGGGCGCCGCGGCCCCTGGACGCGCTGGCGGATCACCTGGCCCGACCCGCGTCCCGGCCGTACGGAACTGCTCGCCCGCGCCACCGACGAGACCGGCGCCGTGCAGCCGGCCACCACGCCGTTCAACACGATGGGCTACCTGTTCGACGCGATCGTCGCCCACCCGGTGCAGGTGACCTGACCCGCGCCCCGGCGCCTCCCCGCCCGGCCCGGACGAGGGGCCCGGACGAGGGGCCCGCGCAGCAGGGCCGGAGCCGGCCCGGGCGGATCCGCGCACCCCGCCCGAGCCGGCTCGCGCCGCCTTCTCCGCTGAGCCGCGCTGGCCGGGTCAGCCGAGGAAACCGCGGGCCGCCACCGTCTCCCGAGGCTCATCGGGGCTCGTCACGGGCTCGCGCGGCCTTCGAGGCCCGTCACGGCTGCGGCGCCCGCAGCTCGATCGTGCCGTGGCGGGCCACCGGAGGCGTCCGGGCCGCCTCCAGCGCCTCCTCCCGGGAGGAGCACCCGATCAGGCTGACCCCGGCCACGATCTGGGGCCGTCGATCATCGGCACCTCGCCGCCGCGCACCCGTACCGTGGTGGCGCCGGCCGTAGGTTCGAGGCCGCCGCTCGCGGTGAGCCCGAGCGCCGTGCGTACGCTCAGCGGAAGTCGGAGATGCGGAACACGGCCAGCATGTCCTTGGCGCGCGAGCCGTCCGTCGAGAACGACGCCTCCGCACCGACCCAGCCGCGGAACACACCCGAGTCGTCGATGATCTGCAGGAGCGGCTTGACGTGGGAGTTGCCGGTGTAGCAGAACTGCTTGCGCTCCATCGCCAGGCAGGTGCACCAGTGCCACAGGGTGTCGCGGCGGTCGGCCTTGCCGACCATGGTCAGGTAGTACTGGATGGAGCTGATGTTGGCCTTCGTGCCGCCGCCGTACCTCGGGCAGCCGCCCTCCTTCTGGCAGGCGCTGTTGGACGAGGGCTGCAGGTACGTCAGGCACGAGGTGGTGCCGGAGCACTGGCGGAACGAGGACAGCCCGAACGGCTGGTCGGACGACGGCACCAGCTTGCCGCCCGCCCAGCTCGTCAGGTCCTGCCTGAGCCCGCCGGCGGACGCCTTGACCGAGCTCATCGCGCGGCGGGTGGCGTAGGAGGCGTTGCTGCCGTAGCCGTAGCCGTGCGTGGCGAGCGTGCTCCGCTTGAGGTCGAGGCGGGCGAGCTTGCCGTCGGGCGAGGTGCGGACGTACCACTGCTCGGTCCAGGTCTGGGCGATCTTCCACGTGATGGTGAGCACGTTGCCCGACAGCGTGTACGTCCCGGTGCGCCGCTCGGACGGCCCGCCGGTGAAGCCGCCCGCGGTGAGCACCTGGCAGGCGCGCACCTTGGTGGTCTTGCCGCCGGCCGTGGAGGTGCAGCTCGCGTCCGGCTTCGTGCCGGTGCTCTGCCTGGCCTTGGGCTGGCGCTGCCACCACAGGTAGAAGGCGGCGCTCACGGTGCCGTTCCTGGCGAAGCCGTAGTTGCCCAGGCGTACCCAGTTCTGCTGCGACGAGGCCTTCAGGTGGCCCTGTGAGACGACGAACGTGGACTTGCCGCCGGGCAGTGCCGTGGCGGCGGCCGCCGCCTCGCTCGCCGGTAGGAGGGTGGCGGCGAGCAGAAAAGTCAGGATCGCAGCTGCGAAGCGCATGAAGTGTCCCCGGGGGTCACGCGACGTGTCCAGCACAGCACGACACCGTAACGGCCCCGACCGGAGATGTCATCGAAACCCCACCGGGAGTACCGCGCACACCGGGCATTCCGCGCGCGGGCGACGCATCTCGCGGGCGACGATCGCGCAGCGGCCGACCGCGTCCCCACCCCCGCGCCGTTGTGACGGTCGCGCAGCGGCCGCGGCTCGACCGCCGGGCGCGGGTCGAGCGCCCGCGCCCGCACGCCCCCGCGCCGGCCGTGTGAGCGGGCGCGGGGGCGTGCGGGTGAGTGGCGCCAGGGCGTCAGGTGATGGCGCGGTCGGACTCCGACTCCGTGCCGGGCACCAGGTCGTCGCCGGGCTTGACCGGCGGCTCCTGCTGCGGGGGCGCGATGGGCCGGACGTGGCGCTGCCGTCCGCCGGTCAGCCGGGTACGCCAGCTCAGCCCGGCCCGGCGGCGGCCGGGAGCGGGCGTGGCGGCGGGCTCCCGGCGCGGCTCCTGCGGCGCGGTGGCGGCCTGCCCGTTCTCGGGTTCGCCGTCCTCGCCGTGCCAGTGGGCCAGGCGGCCGCCCCTGCCGACGGCGCGCAGCCGCCGTTCGACCTCGGCGCGGGTGGCGGGCGTGGTGACGATGAGCACCTCGTCGCCCTCGCGCAGGATGGTGTCGGGCTCGGGCACGAGGGTGTCGCCACCGCGGATGACGAGCGTGACGATGGACGGCTTGGGCAGCCGCAGCTCGAAGATCTCCACGCCGTGCAGCTTCGAGCCGGGCGGCACGGTGAGCGTGAGCAGCTCGGCCGCGAGGACGTCGAGCGGCGCGGCCTCGATCTCGACCTCCTTGGCCTGGTGCGGCTGGGTGACCTTGAGCACCCTGGCGACCAGCGGCAGCGTCGGGCCCTGCACGATGGTGTAGAGGATGACCAGGACGAACACGATGTTCAGCAGGTGCTTGCTGCCGGGCACCTCGGCCACGATCGGGTAGGTGGCCAGCACGATCGGCACCGCGCCGCGCAGCCCCGCCCAGGCGATGAACGCCTGGTGCCGCCAGCCCGTACGGAACCAGGTCAGGCAGGCCGCGACGGACGCCGGCCTGGCGATGAGCAGCAGCACCAATCCGATGACGAAGGCGGGCAGCAGCGCGCCGGGCAGCTCGTGCGGGGTGACGAGCAGGCCGAGCATGACGAACAGGCCGATCTGCGCCAGCCAGCCGATGCCGTCGGCGAACGACCGGGTGGCGGCGCGGTGCGGCAGCTCGGCGTTGCCGAGGACGAGGCCCGCGAGGTAGGCGGCGATGAAGCCGGACGCGTGCAGCGTACCGGCCGCGGCGAACGCGATGATGCCGAGGCCGACGGTGGCCAGCGGGTACAGGCCGGTGGCGGGCAGTGCGACGTAGCGCAGGGCGAGCGTGCCCGCCCAGCCACAGGCCAGGCCGATCGCCGCGCCGACCCCCAGCTCGAACGTGATCTGCGAGGCGATCCCCACGGGGTCCGGCAGGTCGGTGAAGGCCGTCGAGAACACCAGCACCAAGATGACGGTCGGCGCGTCGTTGAAACCCGACTCCGCCTCGACCATGCCGGCCACGCGGCGCGGCAGCGGCAGCGCGCGCAGCACGGAGAACACGGCGGCGGCGTCCGTCGATGACACG
Source organism: Nonomuraea sp. NPDC049309 (assembly GCF_043196965.1). NCBI lineage: Bacteria > Bacillati > Actinomycetota > Actinomycetes > Streptosporangiales > Streptosporangiaceae > Nonomuraea > Nonomuraea sp. NPDC049309. The sequence continues at coordinate 311,311 of NZ_JBICSH010000005.1, forward strand.
ATCGCACCGAGCAGCAAGGACAATTGCCAGTTCAAACCCAGCAGGAAATGCGCTCCGGCGGCGGTGATCGTCACGCTCACCGCCACGCCGAGCGTGGCCAGCAGCCCGGCCGGCACCATCAGCCGTTTGATGTCGGACCATCGGGTGCTCAAACCGCCTTCGACCAGGATGATGCCGAGCGCCGACGTGCCGAGGGTCTGCGCGATCTGGGCGTCGTCGAAGTCGATGCCCAGCACGTCCTCGCCGAGCAGCACGCCCAGCGCGAGGAACAGCAGCAGGCCCGGCAGGCCGATCCTGCTCGCGGTGCGCGCCGCGGCGATGCTCGCGAGCAGAACCAGTCCACCGGCCAGTAACACGCCGTACAGCTGATGCAGACTCATCGTGAACCCCCACGTGGCGTCGGTGAAGCGGTCATGCCGCGATCATTTCTCATCGCACGTTGATAAAGCTGAATGGACGGACTCCTCCGTGTGACAGGGACGGTCTCTTTATCTTCCTGGGCGAACCCGGCCTGTGGGGGGTACGGCGTGGCCGATGGATGCTCATGTCGACGGTCGCGGTGTTTCCCGTACCCGGAAAAGAGGGAGAAAGCCCGGAAGTCGCACCTGCCGTCCACTTACGGGATCCTGTCATCCTCGTAAAGGATCGATAGAAGGGTCGATAGGGGGACGACGGCGAGGCCCGCCGGAGTGATCCCCGGTCGAGCGGTGCAAGACGACGTGAGGTGACCGGTGGAGATCGAACAAACAGCGCTGCCAGGGATTGGACTGCGACACGAGTTCACCACGCGCTCCGGGCGGCGTGTCGCCGTCGTGTCACACCGCACCGGCCGCCGCGATCTGGTGATCTACGACGCGCACGACCCCGACCAGGCGTGCGAGACCGTCCCGCTCAACGACGACGAGGCCGATGCGCTGGCCGAGCTGCTGGGCGCGCCGCGCATCATCCGGCGGCTCAACGAGCTGCACCGCGAGGTGGAGGGGCTGGTCAGCGAGAAGCTGCCCATCCCCGCGGACTCGCCCTACGCGGGGCGGCCGATGGGCGACGCGCAGGTGCGCACGCGTACGGGCGCCTCGATCGTGGCCGTGGTGCGCGGCGCGCAGATCGTCGCCAGCCCCGGCCCCGACTTCGTGCTGGCCGCCGGTGACGTGGTGGTCGTGGTGGGCAGCGCCGACAGCGTGCAGGCGGTCGCCGGCATCCTGGCCGACGGGTGAGCGTGCCGGTCTCGCCACCGTGAGAGGCGATCCCCCGCCGGGGCGGCCCGTTCGGGTTCCGTCCTCGCCGGGGCCGGCGTGACGAGGCGATCTCCCCCGCCAGGGCGGCCCGCCTCCCTCTGCCGGGGGAGGCGGCGGTCCTCCCCCGGCGACGACACTGCCGGTATGAGCATGTTTTCCAGGGCGTCTTCCCCGGCGCCTGCCATGGCGGCCCGGCAGGCGCCCGCGCCGCCGCCACGCTGGGCGGTGCGCGCCGCGCACGCCGTCGCCCTCGTCACTCTGCCGTCGGGACTGTGGCGCATCGCGCTCGTGGCCGGGCTGCCCATCGGATACGTCGCCGACGTGCCGCCCGAGGTGCGCGACCTGCCCGCAGGAGAGGTCGCCTACATCGTCGGCCTCAGCGTCGTCAGCGAGCTGGCCGCGCTGCTGACGATCGGGCTCGTCAAGCCCTGGGGCGAGGTCCCGCCCCGCTGGCTGCCGCTGGTGGGCGGGCGGCGCATGCGCCCGCGCATCGTGCTCGCCGCCGCCTACACCGGGGCGGCGCTGATCGTGCTGTTCTGCGGGTACGCGGTGCTCGCGGCGATCCTGCAGCTCGGCTCGGGTTTTCCGTTCCTGTCGGGCACCGGGCACGCGCTCCTCATCGCCTGCTACCTGCCGCTGCTGGCCTGGGGGCCGCTGACGTTCGCGGTCGCGTACTCGTACCAGCGCCGGCACCGGCGCGCTGCCTCATAGCGCGTCGAGACGCCTCCTGAGCAGGCAGAACACGTTGCCTTCCGGGTCGGCGAGCACGTGCCAGGGCTCCTGTCCCGTCTGTCCCACGTCGGCGTGGCGGGCGCCGAGCGCCAGCAGGCGTTCCAGCTCGGCGTCCTGATCGCGGTCGGTGGCGTTGATGTCGATGTGCAGCCGGAAGAGGCCCGCGTCGGGCACGTCGGCCTCGGGGCTGAGCACGAGCGTCGGCCGCGGCCCGCCGAACCCCTCGCGCGGCCCGATCTCGATCGAGCCGTTCTCCTCGCGGTCGAGCTCGACGTAGTCCAGCACCTCGCACCAGAACCGCGCCAGCAGCTCGGGGTCACGGCAGGCGAGCACCAGCTCGCTGATCCGGGACGCCACCCAGGAACACCCACTTTCGGTCGACGGCGACCGGACGCCCGTCACCTGGGCCCCAGCCGCCGGAACGGTCCGGCGATCGTATCCGAGCGGCCGGCGCGGCGGCGAGCGACTTTTCGCACGCAAGCGACGGCCGCCCCATTTCACCCCTCCCCCAGAGCCACGGCCCCCTCACACCACTCCGACCGCGAAGCGGTCACCCCTTCTCGCCCGGGGTGGCCGCTTCGCGGGCAGGGGTCAGCGGCGCTCGCTGTCGAGGCTCGCCATGAGGTGCGCGGGGTAGCGGTCGCCCTTGGCGGCGTCGCGGGGGACGGCGGCTTCGATCTCGGCCAGCTCCTCGGCGGTGAGCGTGATGCCGGCGGCGTCGATCATGGTGCCGACCTGCTCCAGGGTGCGGGAGCCGACGACGGGCACGATGTCGTCGCCCTGCGCGCCGACCCAGGCGATGGCGAGCTGCGCGGCCGAGACGCCCCTGGCCTCGGCCAGCTCCTTGACGCGTCCGGCGAGCGCGGTGTTGTGTACGAGGTTCTCCCCCTGGAAGCGGGGCGAGAGCGCGCGGAAGCCGGCGACGCCCCCGCGGCCGCCGATCAGGCCGCGCGACAGCACGCCGTACGCGGTGACGCCGATGCCGAGCTCGCGGCAGACCGGCAGGATCTCGTCCTCGACGCCCCGGCTGAACAGCGAGTACTCGATCTGCACGTCGCAGATCGGCGCGACGGCGGCGGCCCTGCGGATGGTCTCCGCGCCGACCTCGCTGAGCCCGATGTGGCGTACGTACCCCTTCTCCACCCACTCGGCGATCGCGCCCACCGTCTCCTCGATGGGCACCGACGGGTCGAGCCTGGCGGGGCGGTAGACGTCCACGTACTCCGTGCCGAGGCGGCGCAAGGTGTAGGCGAGGAAGTTGCCCACGGCGGCCGGGCGGCCGTCGAACCCGGTCATCACGCCGTCCGGGCCGGCCAGCGCGCCGAACTTCACCGACAGCACGACGTCGTCGCGGTCGCGCTCCTCGAGCGCGCGCCGGATCAGCAGCTCGTTGTGCCCCGAGCCGTAGAAGTCGCCGGTGTCGAGCAGGGTGCCGCCGGCGTCGAGGTAGGCGTGCACCACTCGTACGCCTTCCCGCTCGTCCACGGGTCCGTACGAGCCGGACAGCCCCATGCAGCCGAGGCCCGGCGAGGTGACTGCGGGACCGGTGCGGCCGAGGCGGCGCGTTGCGAGGCGGTTCTTTTCACTCTGAGTCGTCATGGCTCCACAGTGCTCGCCCGCCACCTGCCGCATCCAGGCATTCTCAATGCCATGACCGCTGGTCACAGGGGGTGGAATGAACGGCGGAGCGGGCGTGCTGTGAGGGATGCAGTCACAGGTGAAAGAAGGCGTTTCGCATGTCAGCGCAGGCCACGCGGAAGACGGCGGCCCAGCTCATCGTGCAGGCCCTGGAGGCGGAGGGCGTCGAGTACGTCTTCGGCATCCCGGGCGAGGAGAACATCCATGTCGTCGACGCGCTCAACGACTCCTCCATCCGCTACATCCTCGTCCGCCACGAGCAGGGCGCGGCGTTCATGGCGGAGATCTACGGCAGGCTGACCGGCAAGGCGGGCGTCGCCTCGGCCACGCTCGGCCCCGGCGCGATCAACCTGCAGCTCGGCGTGGCCGACGCCACGACCAACAGCACCCCGGTGGTGGCGATCACGGCGCAGGTCGGCCTCGACCGCATCTACAAGGAGACCCACCAGGTGGTGGATCTGGTGTCGCTGTTCCGGCCGATCACGAAGTGGTCGGAGCTGGCCCCCTCGGTGCAGGCGCTGCCCGAGATGATCCGCAAGGCGTTCAAGACCGCGCAGACCGAGCGGCCCGGCGCCGTCTACCTGGCCATCCCCGAGGACGTCGAGTCGGCGCCCGCGCCCGATGACCTCGCGCCGCTGCCGCTCAACATCGTGCGCCCGCAGGACCCCTCGTCCGCCCAGATCGCCCGCGCCGCCGAGGTGCTGGCCACCGCGCGCCGCCCGATCGTGCTGGCCGGTCACGGCGCCACCCGGGCGGGCGCGTCCGACGCGCTCGTGCGTTTCTCGGAGAAGCTGGGGCTGCCGGTGGCGACCACGTTCAACGGCAAGGGCGTCTTCCCCGACGACCACCGCCACGCGCTGGGCGCGGTCGGGTTCATGCGGCACGACTATGTGAACTTCGGCTTCGACGAGGCCGACGTGCTCATCACGGTCGGCTACGAGCTCCAGGAGTTCGACCCGGTCAAGATCAACCCGAACCGCGACAAGAAGATCATCCACGTGCACCGGTTCCCCGCCGAGGTGGACGACCACTATCCGGTGGCGGTCGGCGTGCACGGCGACATCTCCCGCTCGCTGCACGCGCTCGGCGACGCCGTGCACCGCCGGTTCACCATGAACGGCACCGGCGAGAAGATCCGCCGGATGCTGCGCGAGGAGCTGGAGCAGGGCCGCGAGGAGCACGGCTTCCCGCTGTCGCCGCGCCGCGTGGTGGCCGACATCCGCGAGGCCATGGGGCGCGAGGACATCGTGCTGGCCGACACGGGCGCGGTGAAGATGTGGATGGCCCGCATGTATCCGACGTACGAGCCGAACACGATGATCGTCTCGAACGGGCTGTCATCGATGGGGTTCGCGGTGCCGGGGGCGCTGGCCGCCAAGCTCGCCCATCCGCGGCGCAAGGTGCTGGCGGCGACCGGCGACGGGGCGTTCCTCATGAACTCCCAGGAGCTGGAGACGGCCGTGCGCGAGCGCATCCCGTTCGTGGTGCTGGTGTGGGAGGACGGCGCGTACGGGCTGATCGAGTGGAAGATGGACCTGGAGCTCGGCCGCGACTCCAACGTGGCCTTCGGCAACCCCGACTTCGTCAAGTACGCCGAGAGCTTCGGCGCCCGCGGCTACCGCATCGGCAGCGCCGGCGAGCTGCTGCCGACGCTGCGCAAGGCGCTGGCCGACGACGTGGTGTCGGTGATCGCGGTGCCGGTCGACTACTCGGCGAACCTCCAGCTGACCGACAAGCTGGGCGAGCTGACCGGACCCTTCTAAGATCGGCCGGGTGAGCCTGCCCGCCGTATCCGCACCGGGCGCGCCGGCGGTCGAACCGGCGCGCGACCCGTACCACGTCTATCTCGACTCCCTGACCAGTCCCGAGTCGCGCCGCACCATGCGCGGCTGTCTCGACCGGCTGGCCCGCATGCTCACCGGCGACCCGAACGCGACGGGCGCGGGCCAGCCATGGCACCTGCTGCGGTACGAGCACACCGTGCGCATCCGCACGATGCTCACCGACCAGGGCTGGTCGGCGGCGTATGTCAACAAGCACCTGGTGGCGCTGCGCCGGGTGCTGAAGGAGGCGTGGCGGCTCGGCCAGACCAGCGCCGAGGACATGGCGCGCGCCTCCGACCTGGCCCCGGTACGCCAGAGCCGGCTGCCCGCCGGGCACCACGTGCCGCCCGAGGTGGTGGGCGCGGCGCTGGCGGCCTGCGACGACTCCCCCGCCGGCAGGCGCGACGCGGCGCTGATCGCGGTGCTCTACTCGACCGGCTGCCGCCGCGCCGAGCTGGGTGGGCTGCAGCTGGCCGACTACGACCCGGGCGCGCGCTCGCTGCGGGTGCGCGGCAAGCGCGACAAGGAACGCCTCGTCTACCTGACCGCCGACGCGATCGGGCTGCTCGAACGGTGGCTCGCGGTGCGCGGCACCGCGCCTGGTGCGCTGTTCAGCCCGATCAGCACCGCCGGGCGGCTGCGGATGCGCGACGGGCGTCCCGTGGGGCTGACCGGGCAGGGCATCTCCGACATCCTGACCCGGCGCTTCGAGGCGGCGGGGGCGGCGCGGCGCACCCCGCACGACTTCCGCCGCACGTTCATCGGCGAGCTGCTGGATGCGGGCGTCGACCTGGCCACCGCGCAGGCCCTGGTCGGCCACGCCTCCCCCGCCACCACCGCCCGCTACGACCGCCGCCCGGAACGCACCCGCAGGGAAGCGGTCGACCGTCTGCACCTCCCCAAGCCCCGGCCTCTGGCCTGAACAGGGAGCCCCGGCCTGCCCGGTCTGAATCCGCCGGGATGCCGGGGCCGGGGACGGGCCGGGACTCGGCTGAGCCGGGCGGGCGCGGGGCCGGGGTCAGGCCACTGCCGTGCCCTCCAGTTCGACCAGCAGGCCGGGCAGGGCCAGGCGGGTCACGCCGAGCATCGTGGTGGCCGGCGCGACCCCGGCCGCGCCGAGCCGCGCCGCCAGCACGTCGTAGTGTTCGAAGAGCCGGTCCACGTCGGTGGTGTAGACGTTGAGCCGGACGAGGTCCGCCAGGGACATGCCGCCCTCGGCGAGCACCGCCTCCAGGTTGTCGAGGCTCAGCGCGAGCTGCGCGGCCATGTCACCGGCGTGCTGCGGCTTGCCGTCTGCGCTCATCGCGGTCTGCCCCGAGCAGTACAGCGTCCTGGTCTGCCCGGAGACCAGCTCGCCCTGGTTGTACCCCAGTGCCACCGACCACGGCCACGGGTTGACCGCCGTTCGCTCCATGGTGATATCGGCTCCTTCTGTATCGGCCGGCGCGCGGAAGCGCCGGCGCGGTCGTTCGCGTCGCAGTTCAGCCTTCCGACAAATCACGACATCTTGTGTCGTGTATCTCTGTAGGGTTTTCGCATGCGTGCCGACCGTTTGGTCGCGCTGGTGCTGCTGCTGCGCCGGCACGGCCGGATGACCGCCACCGCGCTGGCCCGCGAGCTGGAGGTCTCCACCCGTACGGTGCTGCGCGACATCGAGGCACTGTCGGCGGCCGGCGTCCCCGTCTACGCCGAACGCGGGCGGCACGGCGGCTTCGCCCTGCTGCCCGGCTTCCGTACCGAGCTGACCGGGCTGAACCGCGACGAGGCCCTCGCCCTGCTCGTCGCCGGGTCGCGGCGCGGCGCGCAGGCGTTCGGCCTCGGCTCCGCGCTCGCCTCGGCGATGCTCAAGGTGGTGGACGCGCTGCCGGACGGCCATCGCGACACCGCCGCCGGCGCCGCCGAACGCCTGCTCATCGAGCCCGAGACCGACCTGCTCGCCCGCCGGATGCCGGTGGACGAGGTGCCCGGCGAGGTGATGGCGGCGGTGCTCGGCGCGGTGTTCGCCGGGCGCAGGCTGCGGCTGCACTACGCCGCCCCCGGCCGCGAGCCGGTATGGCGCACGGTGGACCCGATCGGTCTGGTCACCGTGCGCGGGCGCGGCTACCTGCTGGCCACCCGCTCCGGCGAGGACCGCACGTACCGGCTGTCGCGGGTGCTCGCCGCCGAGGAGCTGGACGAGCCCGCCGAGCGGCCGGACCGCGTCGATCTCGACCGTGCCTGGCAGGAGCGCAGCACCCGGTTCCGCCACGGCGACGACCAGGTCACCGCAGAGGTGCTGGTGCATCCCGAGCGGCGGGAGGAGCTGGTGGGAACCGCGTTGGCCGTGCACGCCGAGGAGACCGGCGCAGACGGCCGGCTGCGGCTGCGGGTGTCCTTCCAGGACCGCAGGCACGCCGTGTGGGCGCTGTGGCAACTCGCCGCCGGCGCCGAGGCGCTGTCGCCGCAGTGGCTCCGCGACGACCTCTATGCCCGTGCCACCGCCATCGCCACCCGCTACGGTCCCCATCCCTGACCGCCCGCCACCAGACGGCGCCCTCCCCCTTGCCCATCACCGGCCTCCCCTCGGTCTCCGCCTCACCACCCACCACCAGGCGAAGCCCTCACCGCACCGCCCCCACACACCTCTCCGGCCGCGGCCTTGGGCGCGCTCTCCGTCCTGATCGCATGCCCGTCCTCGGCGCGCCGGCGGCCTCGGGGAAGGGAGTGGCACGCGGCACGACCGGAGATGCGCCGCAGGCCCGGGGGTGCGCGACCCGCCCGCCCGGGCCGCGCACGTCAGAGGCGTCGGGCGAGTACGCCCACGGCGATCAGATGGGCAACGCGGGGCTATGCGGGCAGCATCGCGAAGGCGCGCTCGGCGGCGCGCACCGCCTCCGACTCCACCTCGGCGAGCGGCCTGCCGCCCGCCAGCATCGCCCAGTTGCGCCGAGCGAGCACCCGCTGGGTCGACACCAGCAGCCCGGCGAGCAGGGTCGCGGTCAGCTCGTCGCAGGTCTCGGCCAGCGCCTCGGCGAGCAGCTCCTCGTCGCGCGCCATGTGCTGGTGCAGCCGGGCCAGCAGGCTGGGCGTGGTGAAGAAGACCATGCGGTGGTAGGCCACCACCTGGGGGTCGTCGTTGAGCCCCGTCACGGGATCGTGCCTGGCCAGGCCGTCGAGGAAGTGGCGGCGCAGCGCCTCGACCGGCGACTCGCCCGGCGCGCGCCCGCGCACGACGCGGGCCGACTCGCCGAGATGGTCGGAGATGCGGTGCAGGACCAGGTCCTCTTTGGTCGGGAAGTACTTGAACAGCGTCGGTTTGGACACGCCCGCCGCCGCCGCGATCTCCGTCACCGGCACCTCGTCGAAGCCGCGTTCAAGAAAGAGCGTGATGGCCGCCGATGAGATGGCCTCGCGCACGCGCTGCCGCTGCAGCTCCCGAAGTCCCGTCATGAGGCCCACCCTAGCAAAGTGTTAACCTGGTCAATCTCTTAACCGAGTTAACGCTTTGGGAGGTGTCATGGCGACGCTCGACGAGGAGCGCGCGTACGTCGAACGCTGCAAGGACGGCCTGCGCAGGATGCTCCAGGCCGCGCGCGAGAACGTCATCGTCGGCGAGAGCGTGGCCGGCGACAGATACAGCGCGGAACGGCTGGGGCGCCACCTGAAGAGCCTGGCCAAGGAGCTGAGCGAGGAGCCGGAGGGGCCGCCGTTCTTCGGGCGGCTCGACTTCGGCGAGGACGCGGGCGAGCACCGCGGCCGGGCCTACCACATCGGGCGGCGGCACATCGCGGGCGAGCACGGCGGCACGCCCGTGGTGGTGGACTGGCGCGCACCGGTCGCGCGCGCCTTCTACCGCGCCAGCGCCCGCGACCCCCAGGGCGTCGCCGTACGCCGGCGCTTCGGCTGGTCGGGCAGTACGCTGACGAGCTTCGAGGACGAGCGGCTCGGCCAGGGCGAGGAGGCCGAGAGCAGGATTCTCCAGGCGGAGATCGAGCGCCCCCGCGTGGGCCCCATGCGCGACATCGTCGCCACCATCCAGCCGGAGCAGGACGACCTGGTACGCGCCGACCTCTACACCTCGCTGTGCGTGCAGGGCGCACCCGGCACCGGCAAGACCGCCGTCGGCCTGCACCGCGCCGCCTACCTGCTGTACGCGCACCGGCGGCGGCTCGAACGCGACGGCGTGCTCGTCCTCGGCCCCAACCGCGCCTTCCTCGGCTACATCTCCGCCGTGCTGCCCGCGCTCGGCGAGATGGACGTCGAGCAGACCACGCTCGACCGGCTGCTCGCCACCGTCCCCGTCACCGCCGCCGACGCCCCGGAGACGGCCGCGGTCAAGCACGACGCGCGCATGGCGGACGTGCTGCGCAGAGCGCTCTACGGGCGCATACGCAAGCCGGTCGAGCCGGTCGCCGTCCCCGACGGCTCCTCCCGGTGGCGGGTCTACGAGGACGAGCTGCGCCGCATCGTGGACGACACCCGCCGCGAGCCCGTGCCGTACGCGGTGGGCCGCGAGCGCGTGCGCGCCCGCGTCGTCGAGGCGATCAGGCGCCAGGCCGAGCAGCGCGGCACCACCCCCAACGCCGCCTGGCTGCGCAAGATCGGCCGCGGCGTCACCGGCTGGCTCGACACGGTCTGGCCGCCGGTCAAGCCCGTCCAGGTCCTGTACGAGGTGCTGCGCGGCCCCTCCGGCGACGCCCCCGACCCGGCCCGCGGCCTGCTCACCGAGGCCGAACGCGCCGCGCTCACCTGGGACAGGCCGCCGCGCAGCGCGAAGAGCGCGAAGTGGTCGGCGGCCGACCTCGTGCTGCTCGACGAGATCGCCGCCCTCATCGAGCGGCCGCGCGGCTACGGACACGTCATCGTGGACGAGGCCCAGGACCTGTCGCCGATGGAGTGCCGGGCGGTCGCCCGCCGCAGCGAGCACGGCTCGATCACCGTGCTCGGCGACCTCGCCCAGGGCACCACCCCGTGGGCGGCCACCTCATGGCCGGAGCGCATGGCGCTGCTCGGCAAGCCCGATGCCCGCATCGTCGCGCTCACCACCGGCTTCCGGGTGCCGGCGGCCGTGGTCGATCTCGCCAATTCGCTGCTGGCCGCGCTGGAGGTCGAGGTGCCGCAGATCCGCTCGTACCGGTCGGACGGGCGGCTGCGCGTGACCCGCGTCGCCGACCTGCGCGAGGGGGTGGCCGCCGCCGTACGCGAGGCCATGGCGTTCGAGGGGTCGATCGGCGTCATCGCCGCCGACGCCGACGTCCCCACGCTCACCGCGGCGCTCCAGGGCATCGACGCGGGAGAGCGGCTCAGCGTCATGCCCGCCACACTGTGCAAGGGCCTGGAGTACGACCACGTGATCGTCGTGGAGCCCGCCGCGATCGCCGAGGCCGAGCGGCGCGGCCTCAACCGCCTGTACGTGGCGCTCACCCGCGCCGTCTCCCGCCTCGACGTCCTGCACCACCGCCCCCTGCCCGCGCAGCTCTCGATCCCGGCGGAGGAGGACGCGCCGGTCGCCGCACTGCCCGCGGAGGCCCGGTGACGCCGTCTCCGGGAGCGCTGAAGGCGGCTTGAGATGGGCCGATGCCGGGAACGAACGACTCGACAGCTCCGCCCACCCAGGCGTGTGATGTCGCGTCACCGCCTTTGAGAGAAGCCGGCCCATGACCTCACCTCATGACCCGTACGACGCCACGCCGCACACGCCCCGTGACGATCCCCGCACGAGCGATCAGATGCTGTCCATCATGGGGTTCGCCTGCGCGGCCATGGCCCTGCTGTTCATCCCCATCCTGTTCGGGCTGGGCGGCGTGGTGCTCGGCGTCATCGCGCACACGCGCGGCGAGCCGCTCGGCCGCTGGGCCGCCATCGCGGCGGGCGCGGCCATGCTGATCGGCACCATGCTCGGCATCCTGCTCACCACGACCTGACCCGCCCTCCCTACGGCGTGAGATCCTTGACCGATGTTTCCGCCCATCGACGAGCTGCGCGCGCAGGTCACCGCCCGGCTGGCCGCCTTCCGGCGGCGGCAGGTCCCGCCCGCGGGCGGGCTGCGCAGGGCCGGGGTCACGGTGTGCGTCCTGGAGGACGCCGGGCGGAGCCCGTACGTCGTGGTGATCCGGCGCTCGGCCAAAGGCCGCAACGCCGGCCAGTGGGCGCTGCCCGGCGGGCGCGCCGAGGACGGCGAACGGCCCGAGGACGCGGCGCTGCGCGAGCTGGCCGAGGAGATCGGCGTCACCGGGGTCGAGGTGGCCGGGCTGCTCGACGACTTCGTCACCGACTCGGGGTTCGTGATCACGCCGGTGGTGGCGTTCGGCGGGCGGCAGGAGCCGGTGGCCGACCCCCGCGAGGTGGCGTCGGTGCACGCCGTCCCGCTCGAACGCTTCCTCGCGCCCGGCGTGCCGCGCTGGCGGGGTGAGCTGCTGCAGATGCCGCTGGGGCCGTCCATCGTGATCCACGCGCCGACCGGGGCGATCCTGTGGCAGTTCGCCGAGGTGGCGCTACGCGGGCGCGAGCAGCGCGTCTTCGACGTCGCCCAGCCCCATTGGACCCGCACCTGACCTCCTCACCGCCCCTCCCCGCCGGACGCCCACCTGACCTGCTCGCCGGCCCTCCCCGCCGGACGCCCACCTGACCCCCTTACCGCCCCCGCCGAACCCGCACCCGGCCTCCTCACCGCCCACCCCTCGCCGGACCCGCACCTGCACCCTCGTCGTCCGTCCCCGCCCACCCCTACAGGACCCCCACTCGAATCCACACCATCTGTCCGATTTCGGGTGTTTTGCGGCGACGGGAAGTCCCTGCTCAGCGGCCACCGAAGGCCCGCCAACAGCGCCCCAAAGGGCGGGCACGATTACCTTCAGGGACCCCCGGTGTGCTTAACTCGAGATGCCGATGTGGTTTGTGTCCCCCGGGCCGCAAATTACCGCCTTCACGGAATACCGTTCGGCTGGAGCCGTGTTGTGCATCTCGCCGAGGAGGCGACCGCCACATCGGCCTCAACGCTTTCTCAGGCGCCCCGCAGCACCCGCGAGGCGCCTGCTCTATTGTGGGGTGGCCGTCAGCCGACGATCAGGAGAGCTCGTTGCTATACCACGTGGCCAAGTTCGCCTCGACGCCGCTCGTCCATGCGATGTGCCGCCCCCACATCTCCGGCGCCGCGTACGTCCCGCGTACGGGACCGGCGATCCTGGCCGCCAACCACCTGTCGGTGCTCGATTCGTTCCTGCTGCCCGCGCTGCTGCCGCGCCACGTGACGTTCACGGCGAAGAACGAGTACTTCTCCGGCGACCCCATCTCGGGCTTCTTCATGCGGCTCGGCCGCAGCCTGCCGGTCGACCGCGAGAGCGGGCGCTCGGCGCAGGCCATGCTGGAGGAGGCGGCCGCGCTGCTGGAGCGCGGCGAGCTGTTCGGCATCCACCCCGAGGGCACCCGCTCCCCCGACGGCCGCCTCTACCGCGGCAAGGTCGGCGTGGCCTGGCTGGCGCTGCGCACCGGCGCCCCGGTGCTGCCGGTGGCGCTCAGCGGCACCGACAAGGTGATGCCGTACGGCGCGAAGGTGCCGCGCCCCGCGCCCATCGGCATCGCGATCGGCGCGCCCATGCACTTCACCGGCGACCACACCAAGGCGCAGGACCGCCGCCGGGTCACCGACGAGATCATGGCCGCCATTCAGAGGCTGTCCGGCCAGGAGTACGTGCCGCGGTACGCCGCCAGCGTCAAAGCCGAGAATGGTATGTCCTGATTAGGAGCTCCCGCTAGTCTCGTAACTTGTCGTCGAGTGAGCGGGGGGCTGATCAGTGGCGCGGGGCCGTACCATCGCGATCGTGTCCGTGACCTCCGTGCTCGCGGTGGGTGCCGCGGCTGGGGGTGCCTACTACGTGCTGCACACGCGCGGCACACCCGTCGAGACCGCGCAGCGGTTCGCCGCCGCCTGGGAGGCGGGCGACAAGAACGCGATGACGAAGGAGCTGGCCAAGCCGCAGCAGCTCACCGCGTACGACCAGCAGCGCAGCGCGCTCGCCGTCGAGTCCACCAAGATCGAGCTGGGCCGGGTCACCGAGGGCGACGACCGGGCCAGCGTCCCCTACACCGCCACGCTCGGCCTGAAGAACGTCGGCGAGTGGACCTACCAGGGCAAGATCGACCTGGTGGTGTCCGACCGCACGTGGAAGGTCGACTGGAAGCCCTCGACGCTGCATCCCTCGCTGACCGGCGGGGAGAAGTTCGCGCTGAAGACCCGCTGGCCGCAGCGCGCCGAGATCACCGACAGCGAGGGCTCGCGCATCGACACCGGCGAGGCCGGCGGTTCCGTGCAGCAGCTCGTGGGCTACCTGGACAAGGCGACCAAGAAGGACGTCGCCAAGCTCGGCTCCTCCTACAAGGTCGGCCAGGCGGTCGGGCGCGGCGGGCTGCAGGAGACGTTTCAGAAGCGGCTCGCGGGCACGCCCACGACGGAGATCAAGCTCGGCGACAAGACGCTCAAGACCATCGAGGGCAAGCCCGGCGAGCCGGTGCGCACCACCCTCGACCCGCGCGCCCAGGAGGCCGCGGTGACGGCCGTCAAGCACATGAAGAAGCCCACGTCGCTGGTCGCGATCAAGGCGTCGACCGGTGAGATCCTGGCCGTGGTCAACACGGTGGGCGGGTTCAACAGGGCGCTGGACGGCCGCTACCCGCCCGGCTCGACGTTCAAGGCGGTGACCGCGATCGGGCTGCTCGCGGCCGGCATGTCGCCGCAGGACAAGGTCACCTGCCCCAAGTACTCCACGGTCGGCGGCCTGAAGATCCGCAACTCCGGCGAGGAGTCGTTCGGCTCGCTGTCGCTGCTCGACTCCTTCGCCCACTCGTGCAACACCACGTTCGCGCCGCTGGCGGCGCAGAAGCTGGGCGCGGACAAGCTGCTGAAGGCGGCCGAGAGCGTCGGCTTCAACCAGCCGCTCAACATCGGCGTGCCGGCCACCAAGGCGAGCTTCCCCCGGCCGCAGTCCGACGCCGAGCTCGCGGCCGAGTCGTTCGGGCAGGCGAGGATCACCGCCAGTCCGCTGTCGATGGCCTCGGTCGCCGCCGCGATCGCCGACGGCACGTGGCGGCCGCCGACGCTGGTGCCCGAGCTGAAGCAGAAGGCGAAGGAGCGCAAGCTGCCCGACGAGGTCAAGGAAGGGCTGCACCAGATGATGGCGGCCGTGGTGACCAAGGGCACCGCCAGCAAGGCCGGCCTGCCCGCGGGCACCTACGGCAAGACCGGCACCGCCGAGTTCGGCACCGGCGACGACCTGAACGAGCACGCCTGGTTCATGGGGTTCAAAGGGGACGTGGCGTTCGCGGTGGTCGTCGAGGGCGGGGGCGGCGGCGGTGCGGTCGCGGCGCCGCTCGCCGCCACGTTCCTGAAGAACTACTGATCCCCGCGCGCCCGCAGGACGGAGGCCATCTCGTACGGGTGCATGGGGCGCTGGACGACGGCGGTGAGCACGGCGAGCGCCGGCAGGTTGGTCACCGGTCGCCGCTTGCCCATGCCGCACTCCTCGCATCCGAATGTTCGCCCGCGAATCTACGTGTGCGGCGGACAAGAGCCACCCTTGAGAGATCTTGGCGATGCCGTTTCGCTACGGTCGTCCTGCCGAACCCCGACGAGAGTGAGGACGAAGCACCCATGAGCCGCCTGCACCACTACCGGACCGTGGTCACCTGGACCGGCAACAAAGGCACGGGCACCAGCGGCTACCGCGACTACAGCCGCGACCACGAGCTGGCCGCCGACGGCCGCGAGGCCATCCTCGCCAGCTCGGACCCGAACTTCCGCGGCGACCCGGCCCGCTGGAACTCCGAGCTGCTCCTGGTGGGCGCGCTCTCGCAGTGCCACATGCTCTGGTACCTGCACAAGTGCGCCACGGCCAAGGTCGTCGTGACCGACTACGTCGACACCGCCGAAGGCACCATGACCGAGACCGCGGAGGGCGGACACTTCACCGAGGTCGTGCTGCGGCCGGTGGTGACGGTGGCCTCGCCGGAGATGGTGGAGACGGCGATCGCGCTGCACGCCGACGCCCACAAGGCCTGCTTCATCGCCGCCTCGGTCAACTTCCCCGTCCGCCACGAGCCCACGGTCCGCGTGGCGGGCTGACCTCGATCCCCGGTGGCCCGCAGCGAGTTACGCCGGGCCACCGCAGGCGGCGCAACGCGACGTACGGACGGGGCGACGTACGGACGGGGCGACGTACGAGAAGACACGGTCTGCCGGCGCACGAGGGCACAGTCCATCGGCGGGGAGGCGTCACCGCGCCTCTCTCACACGAGAACGGAGATCCCGGGCTTCAGCGCGCCGCGGATGACGCCGACGGCGACCCGGATCTCACACGATGGCCGTCAGGGCCAAGGCGGCAGCGGCCTCATGGCGGAGCACCATGACCAGCAACGTCGCGACCAATGTGGCGATCAGGATCCAACTGATCAAGATGATGACCGTCGAGCGGCGCGGCCGGCGCTTGAGACCCGGCTGCCCCTTCGACCTCGCCTCAGCACGACGCACCCGCTCGTTGAAGGACTCAAGCCGAGCCACGAGCCGCGGATCGTCGTCGACGAGGTGCTGCTCGATCTGGGCCAGCATCCGCTCCTCGTCCTGCGACCAGGCCATAGGTGCACCTCCCGAACGCAAGCTCCGTGGCGTCTTTCTGCCCAACCATGAAGATCATTAGCCCCCCGCTGACCATGTAATTGCGGCCTCTTTTCGGTTTGCGATCAGCTCGAATATTTGTTCTAATCATGGCATGCGCTGGGACAACCTGCGCCTGGCCGGGCCCGGCCGGGACGATCCGGCCGTGCCGCTGTTCGCTCGCGGCGCGGTGACCCGAACGTTCGACACCCCTGAGTTCAAGGGGATGACCTTCTACGAGATCCAGGCCCGATCCATCATCAACCGCGTGCCCGCCGCGAGCCGGGTGCCGTTCGAATACACGATCAACCCCTACCGTGGGTGCACCCATCGCTGCGTCTACTGCTTCGCCAGAAAGACCCACGAATACCTGGACTTCGACGCCGGGGCCGACTTCGACTCGAAGATCGTGGTGAAGGTCAACGCCGCCGAGCTGGCCCGCAAGGAGCTGGCCGCACCGCGCTGGGGCGGCCACCACATCGCCATGGGCACCAACGTCGACTGCTACCAGCGCGCCGAGGGCCGCTACAGGCTGATGCGCGGCATCCTGGCCGCGCTGCGCGACGCCGCCAACCCGTTCTCCATCCTCACCAAGGGCACGCTGATCCTGCGCGACCTCGACCTGCTCACCGAGGCCGCCGACGTGACCGAGGTGGGGGCCAACGTCTCGGTCGGGTTCGTCGACCAGGAGCTGTGGCGGGCGGTCGAGCCCGGCACTCCGCATCCGCGACGGCGGCTGGAGACGTGCGCGACGCTCAACGACAACGGCATCGCCTGCGGCGTGCTGATGGCCCCCATCCTGCCCTACCTCACCGACTCCCCCGCCCAGCTCGACCGCACGGTCAAGGAGATCGCCGACTCGGGCGCCACCCACCTGTCCCCCATCGTCCTGCACTTGCGCCCCGGGGCCCGTGAGTGGTGGCTGTCGTGGCTGTCCCGCGAGCACCCGCGGCTCGTCCCGCGCTACCTGGAGCTGTACGGCCGCGGCGCCTACGCGCCGAAGGCGTACCAGCAGCGCGTCATCGGCCTGGTGCGCGAGCTGGCCGAACGCCACGGAGTCGGCCGCGCCACCCCCGCCGTCGCCCGCCGCCTCCCTCCCCCCGCCCGCTCCGCTCCCAGGCGACCCGTCGCCGAGCCCGAACAACTACGCATGCTGTAGCGAGCGAGCCGGCTCTCTTCGCCGGTGCGGCGCCCGGAGCCGCCGCGGCATGGCAAGGACCGCGACGTCGCCCGTCGCGTGCGACTGCCCGCCCGGCTGCGCCGCCTGACCGAAGGCCGCCGCGGAGACCCGCCGCACTCGCCCCAGTGCGCGACATCCCCGAGGTGCGCGGCCTCCGCGAGATGAGCAGGTACGCGACCTACGCCGGGTGAGCGAGGTAGGCGACCCGCGCAGGGCGAGCCCCCCCACACGGGATGGGCGACCTCCCCGAGGCAAACCAGGTACACGACCCGCACGGGGTGGCGGCCCGGCCGAGGCGGGCGCCCTGGCCGGGCGGGCAAACCGCGGAGGCGGGCGCCCTGGTGGGGCGGGCAAACCGGCCCGAGCCGGCCAGGCACCGGAGCGGCCGAGCGGGGAGAACACCAAGGCGGGCGACCGAGCGAGCCGAGCCAGCCGGGCACCGGAGCGAGCGAGACGTCCAACCGGCCCACCCGATGGGCTGGGCCTGGCGTCCGGAAAAGGACGGAGGGTGGGGCAGGCGAGACGCCGGAGCGGCCAAGCGGGTCGGACCCCGACGCGGCCGACCGAGCAAGCCTGGCACCAGAGCAGGCATGACGCCCAACCGGGCGAGACACCGACGCGGGCGAGACGCCGGAGCGGCCAAGCGGGTCGGACCCGGGGCGGGCGGCCGGGGGCGCCGGGGCGGCTGGGGCGGGTGCATGGTGCGGGTGGGTCGGCGGCGGGGTTCTGGGCAAAGGGGCGCGCGGAAAATCGTTGGCGGCGGATGCGGTGCGGGTGGCACCATGATCGACGCACGTGTCCGCCGATGATCAGGAGTTCGAGATGAGGTGCCACGGAATCTCCCAGCGCCCTGTTAGCTCGAGAGTTTTCCGAGGCTTCCTCACGTATGCATATCCTGAACATCGGCATCCTCGCGCACGTGGATGCGGGCAAGACCAGCCTGACTGAGCGGCTGCTCTACGAGACCGGCGTCATCGACCGGCCGGGCAGCGTGGACGACGGCAGCACCCAGACCGACACCGGCGAGATCGAACGGCGCCGCGGCATCACGATCCGCACCGCCGTGGCCTCGTTCACGCTGGGCGACCTGCGGGTCAACCTGGTGGACACGCCGGGGCACGCCGATTTCGTCGCCGAGGTGGAGCGGGCGCTCGGCGTGCTGGACGGCGCCGTGCTGGTGCTGTCGGCCGTCGAAGGGGTGCAGCCGCACACCCGGGTTCTGATGCGGACCCTGCGCAAGCTGCGCCTGCCGACGCTGATCTTCGTGAACAAGATCGACCGGGCGGGGGCGCGCGAGCACGACCTGTTGGACGAGATGCGGCGGCGGTTGTCGCCGTCCGTCGTGCCGATCACCACCGTCGAGGGGATCGGCGGGCGCGGCGCCGTCACCCGGCCGCTCGCCTCGCTGCGGCCCGCCGCAGAGGTGCTGGCCGAACGCGACGACGCTCTCCTGGAGCTGCTGGTCGAGGGCGGCGAGCCGACATCCGGCCAGGTACGCGCGGCGCTGGCCGGGCAGTGCGCGGCCGGGGAGGCGTACCCGGTGCTGTTCGGCTCGGCGATCACCGGGCAGGGCGTGGCCGAGCTGCTCGACGGCATCGCCGGCCTGCTCCCCTCCGTGGCTCAGCCGGAAGAGGGAGGGCGGCCGCGCGGGCTTGTGTTCGCGGTCGAGCGCGCCCCGTCCGGGGAGAAGGCGGCGTACGTACGGCTGCGCGCGGGCGCACTCCGTACCCGCGAGAAGATCGGCTTCTACCGGGACGGGACGCACGCCTACGACGGGCGGCTGACGGCGCTCACCGTGGCCGGTGCGCCGCAGCGGCGGACGGCGCTGGCCGGCGACATCGTCAAGGTGCAGGGCGTGCCGGAGATCCGGGTGGGCGATCACCTGGGCGGGCCTGGCCCGGCCGGGCAGGCGCACTTCACGCCGCCCAGTCTGGAGACGGTGGTGCGGGCGCGCGTCCCCGGCGAGGAGCCGCGGCTGCATGCGGCGCTGCTCGCGCTGGCCGAGCAGGACCCGCTGATCGGCACGCGCACGCTGGCGAGCGGCGAGACCTCGGTCCTGCTGTACGGGGAGGTGCAGAAGGAGGTCATCGCCGAGACCCTGGCCAGGGAGTACGGGGTGGAGGCGACGTTCGAGCCGAGCCGCCCCGTCTACTTCGAACGTCCCGCGGGCACCGGCGAGGCGCTGGAGGAGATCAAGCGGCACGGCCCCAACGAGTTCATGGCGACGGTGGGGCTGCGGGTGGAGCCGGCGCCGCCGGGCACGGGGGTGCGTTACCGGCTGGAGGTCGCGCTCGGCTCGCTGCCGCTGGCGTTCCACCAGGCGATCGAGGAGAGTGTGCGCACGGCGTTGCACGAGGGGCCGCAGGGCTGGCCGGTCACCGACGTGACGGTGGCGGTGACGAGGACCGGCTACTACGCGCCGGGCACGGTGGCGGCCGACTTCCGCGGCCGGACGCCGAGGGTGCTCGCGGAGGCGCTGCGCCGGGCGGGCACGATCGTGCACGAGCCGTGCCACCGGTTCGAGGTGGAGGTGCCGCTGGAGACGTTCGGCCCGGTCACGGCGCAGCTCGCGGCGCTGGGCGGCGAGCTGCGCGAAACGTGGCGGCGGACCGATACGTGGCTGCTGACCGGGGAGATCCCGGCGGCGGCGGTGCACGTCTTCGAGCAGCGCCTGCCCGGCCGTGTCGCATGGCGAGGGGGTGTGGTGGTCGGAAGCGGCGGGTGATCGGCCGGTCCGCCATCCGGCCCCGGCCGCGCAGCCGACCTGACCCGCCCGGAACGCCGGCCATCGGCCGGCCTCCCATCCGGACCGGGCGCGCCCCCGGCGGCGGTCCGGTGAGGGTCGCACGTGGGTGTTCGCGGCCGATACGGCTGCGTGGTCGAGGCGTTACGAAGAGTACATAAGAGGCATGTCGGGTTTCGTCGCTCGATGGGTATTAAGGGGCGTGGTGCACCAATCCGGTGCGCCACGTCCGTACAGGGGGGATGATCCTCATGGCTGACACGAAGAAGAAACCCGCGGCCAAGTCCGGCAAGTCCAAGAAGCAGGCCATCAAGTCGAGCCGGCAGGCCAAGGAGACCAAGCGGGAGACCAAGCCGACCGGCGAAGAGTGATCTTCCGGGCAGCCCTCGCAGGCTGCCCGTCCGGTGAGGTGATCGGACGGCCGAGGCGGGGGGCCTCGACCGTCCGATCGACTGTGAGGCTGCGCTCATGTCGGCTTACCTGCGTTTCCCCGCCGTGTTCCAGGACGTGGTGGTGTTCGCCGCCGAGGACGACCTGTGGATGGTCTCCGCGCAGGGCGGCCGCGCGTTCCGGCTGACCGCGGGACTGGCCGAGGCCGGCTATCCGCGCATCTCGCCGCGCGGCGACCAGCTCGCGTTCGTGGGACGCGAGGAGGGCCCTGAAGAGGTGTACGTGATGCCGGCCGGCGGCGGCGCGGCCCGCCGGGTGACCTACCACGGCGCCCGCTGCACGGTGACCGGCTGGGATCCGGAAGGGCGCATCCTGTACGCCAGCGACCAGGGCCAGCCCTTCGAGGGACGCAAGTGGCTGCACCGGGTGGCGCCGGGCGGGGTGCCGGAGCGGCTGCCGTACGGGCCGGCGAACTCGATCGCGTACGCGCCCGACGGCAAGATCGTGCTGGGCCGCAACACCGCGGACCCGGCGCGCTGGAAGCGCTACCGCGGCGGCACGGTCGGCGACCTGTGGATCGACCCGACGGGGGACGGCGAGTTCCGCCGCCTGATCCGGCTGCCGGGCAATCTGGCCTCGCCCTGCTGGAGCGACGGCCGGGTGTGCTTCATCTCCGACCACGAGGGCGTCGGGAACGTCTACTCGTGCACCCCAGAAGGCGACGACCTGCGCAAGCTCACCCATCACGACGACTATTACGCCCGCAACCTGTCGGGCGACGGGCATCGCCTGGTCTACCACGCCGGCGCCGACCTGTACCTGCTGGAGCCGGGCGAGCCGCCGCGCCGGGTGGACGTGCGGCTGGCCAGCTCCAGGACGCAGCGCAACCGCAGGTTCGTCGACGCCGCCGAGTACCTCGACAGCGCCACGCTCGGCCCCGACGGCAGCACGGTGGCGATCACGACGCGCGGCAAGGCGTACGGGATGGCGAACTGGGAGGGCCCGGTACGGCGCTACGGCTCGCCCGACGGGGTCCGCTACCGCTTCCTCACCTGGCTGAACGACGGGGTCAGGCTCGTCGCGGCGGCCAGCGACGACGGCGACGAGGAGCGGCTGGTCATCCTGGAGCCGGGCAAGGTCGGGGACCTGCCGAGCGGTGACGACCCGTACGCGGGCCCCGGTGCCGAGGTGGCCCGCCTGGGGCGGATCAACGCCCTGGTGCCCGATCCCGTCCACGACCGGGTGGCGATCGTCAACCACCGCCACGAGCTGCACCTGCTCGACCTGTCCCAGGGCCGGCCGGTGCTGGTGGAGGCCAACCCGCACGGCGCGCCCGAGGATCCCGCGTGGTCGCCGGACGGGCGGTGGCTTGCGTACGCGAGCCCGCTCAACGCCCAGACGACCGCGATCAAGCTGCACCATCCGGAGACGGGCCGCACGGTCCTGGCCAGCGAGCCGGTGCTGAAGGACTCGGCGCCGGCCTTCGACCCCGAGGGCCGTTACCTGTACTTCATCGGCCGGCGCGTCTTCTCCCCCGTCTACGACCAGCTCCAGTTCGACCTGGGCTTCCCGCTGGGCACCCGGCCGTACGCGGTGGCGCTGCGCGCGGACGTGCCGGACCCGTTCGTCCCGGTGCCGCGCCCGCTCGCCGAGGACAAGGACGACGGCGACGACGACAGAGGAGATGGGGACGATGGGGGCGGTGAGCCGCTGCGGATCGACCTGGACGGGCTGGCCGGGCGGGTGACGGCTTTCCCGCTGCCGGAGGGCCGCTACGAGCAGGTGGCCGGGCTGCGCAAGGGCAAGGCGCTGCTCCTCAGCACCTCGCTGGAGGGCGAGGGCACGCTGCACCTGTTCGACTTCGCCAAAGGCGAGAGCGAGACGTTCGCCGAGGGCGTCACCGCGTTCGAGCTGGGCCGCGACCATCGCACGCTGCTGTATCGCGCGGACGACCGGCTGCGGGTGGTCAAAGCCGGGGAGGTGCCGGGCGACGGCGACGCGCCGGGCCGCGACACCGGCTGGATCGACCTGTCGCGGGTGAAGGTGCCGGTCTGCCCGGAGGCGGAGTGGCGGCAGATGTTCCGCGAGGCGTGGCGGCTGCAGCTGGAGAACTTCTGGACCGAGGACATGGCCGGCGTGGACTGGCCGGCGGTGTACGACCGCTACCTGCCGCTGGTGGATCGGGTCACGACCCGGAGCGAGTTCTCCGACCTGCTGTGGGAGCTGCACGGCGAGCTGGCCACCAGCCACGCCTTCGAAAGCGGCGGCGAGTACCGTCCTGGCCCGGACTACACCCAGGGCAAGCTGGGGGTGGACTGGGAGCTCAGGGACGGCGTCTACCACATCACGTCGATCGTGACCGGCGACCGGTGGGATCCGAAGGCGACCTCGCCGCTGAACCGGCTCGGTCTCGACGTGCGGCCGGGCGACGCGGTGCTGGCGATCAACGGCGCGCCGATCGGCCCCATGGCCACCCCGAACGAGCGGCTGGTCAACCAGGCGGGCGAGGAGGTCGAGCTGACGCTGCGGCGCGGCGACCGGGTGTTCACGGTCACCGTACGCGCGCTCGCCGACGAGCGCCCGGCCCGCTACCGGGACTGGGTGAACGGGAACCGGGCCCGCTGCCACCAGCGCTCGGGCGGCCGGGTGGGCTACCTGCACGTGCCCGACATGGGGGCCGAGGGGTTCGGGGAGTTCCACCGGGGATTCCTCGCCGAGTACGATCGCCACGCGCTCATCGTGGACGTGCGGTTCAACGGCGGCGGGCACGTCTCGTCGCTGCTGCTGCAGAAGCTGGCCAGGCGGCGGCTCGGTTACGACTATCCGCGGTGGGGCGCCCCGGAGCCGTACCCGCCGGAGTCGCCGCGCGGCCCGCTGGTGGCGGTGACGAACGAGTGGGCGGGTTCGGACGGCGACATCTTCAGCCACACCTTCAAGCTGCTCGGCCTCGGCCCGCTGGTGGGCAAGCGCACGTGGGGCGGGGTGATCGGCATCTGGCCGCGCCATCGGCTCGCGGACGGGACGGTGACGACGCAGCCGGAGTTCTCGTTCGCCTTCGACGATGTGGGCTGGCAGGTGGAGAACTACGGCACCGACCCGGACATCGACGTGGACATCACGCCGCAGGACTACGCCAGGGGCGTGGACACGCAGCTGGAGAAGGCGATCGACGTCGCTCTCGAGCTGCTGGCCGAGCATCCGCCGCACACTCCGGACCCCCGGCACCGGCCCGGCATGCAACCTTAGTCATCTTCATGGCGTCTAACGATCATAGGAGGGGAAAGCGCATAAAACGTGAACAATGCGCACCCCGCCGATCATGATCGGGCCGGTGGCGAGGCGTAGGTCCTCACCACCGGCGATGTGTGTGTACAGCTCATTGGCGGCTGATAGGAGATATGACTGGTGCGCGCACTCGCACGCAAGGGCAAGTCGGCGGTGGGCCGGCTGTATCGGGGGTACAACAGACGTAAGGCACGCACCGCACCGCCGCCCTCGACGAGGCGGATACGCATCCTCCTCCTGCACGCGCACGGCATGGGCGGCACGATCAGGACGGTGTTCAACCTGGCCTCGTACCTGGCCGGCAGGCACGAGGTGGAGATCGTCTCGGTGCTGAAGGAGGCCGAGCACCCGTTCTTCCCGATCGACCCGCGGGTGAAGGTCCGTTTCCTCGACGATCGCCTCGAGCCGAGCCGCGATCCCGTACGGGCGCTGCTGTCGAAGCTGCCGAGCCGGCTGATCCCCAAGGAGGAGTCGGCCTACCACCGGTTCACGCTGTGGACCGACCTCAAGCTGGCGCGGTTCATCCGCTCGCTTGACGACGGGGTGCTCATCGCCACCCGTCCGGGGCTCAACCTCGCGATGGCGCAGCTCGCGCCGCCCGGCGTCATCACGATCGGGCAGGAGCACGTGGCCCTGGCCACCCAGCCCGAGCCGGTACAGGAGCTGATCAAGTGGCGCTACCGCCGCCTGGACGCCCTGGTCACGCTCACCAAGGCGGACCTGAACGACTACCGCGAGACGCTCGCCAAGCAGCCGCGCAAGCTGGTCCGCATCCCGAACGCGGTGCCGCCGATGGGCGGCGAGGTGTCGAAGCTCGACGCCAAGGTGGCCGTGGCGGTCGGCAGGATGACCCGCATCAAGGGCTTCCACCGGCTGATCGCCGCGTGGGAGACGGTCGCGCAGGCGCACCCCGACTGGACGCTGCGCATCTACGGGGCGGGACCGCAGGAGGAGAACCTGGCCAGGCAGATCGCCGAGGCCGGGCTCGAAGGCAAGGTGGAGCTGCCAGGGCCGACCACGGACGTCGGCGCCGAGCTGGAGAAGGCGTCGATCTACGTGATGAGCTCGCGCCACGAGGGCTTCCCGATGACGATCCTGGAGGCCATGGCCAAGGGGCTCGCCATCGTCAGCTTCAACAGCCCGCACGGACCCAAGGAGATGATCAAGAACGGGGTGGACGGGCTGCTGGTCAAACCGCGGACGAACGCCAACCTGGCGGCGGCCGTCATCCGCGTCATCGAGGACGAGCGGCTGCGGCGCGATCTGGGGGCGCGGGCGCTGGAGACCGCGCAGAAGTACGACCTGCAGGTGATCGGGAAGAAGTGGGACAAGCTGCTCGCCGACCTGCTCGCTCGGCGCGAGGCCCGCTATCGCAAGCGGACGGGGGCCGGCCGGACTCCCCGGCAGCGGCCTCCGGAGCAGCCGGCCGAGCAGCCCGCCGAGCCCGCCGCCACCTGACCCCGCCGGGCCGTGCCGCCGCCCGGCGCGGGTCAGACGCCGGTGCCGGTGAGCTCCACCGGCTCGGCGATGACGTCCACCAGCGCCCCGTTGCGGTGCACGGTGATGGGCAGCGGCCGCCCGATCGCGTCGGCGAACATCAGCCGCTGCAGGCTCTGCGCGTCGCTCACCGGCGTACGGCCCGCGCTCAGCATCAGGTCGCCGGCGCGTAACCCGGCGCGCTGGGCGGGCGAGCCGGGCACCACCTCGACCACGCGCAGCGCCCTGTCCTGCCCGGTGCGCCGCCGCAGCGGCTCGGGCAGCGGGGCGGGCGTGGTCACCAGGCCGAGGAACGCCCGTCTGACCCGGCCGTCCCTGATCAGCGCGGCGATGATGGACCTGGTGGTCGCGTTGACCGGCACGGCCAGGCCCACGCCGACCCCGGCGACCGCCGTGTTGATGCCGACCACCCGCGCGTGCGCGTCGGCCAGCGCCCCGCCCGAGTTGCCGGGGTTGAGCGCGGCGTCGGTCTGGATGACGTCCTCGATGAGCCGCATGCCGGCGCCGCTGCGGGCGGGCAGCGAACGGCCGAGCCCGGACACCACTCCTGCGGTGACCGATCCGGTCAGCCCGAGCGGGTTGCCCACGGCCACCACGAGCTGCCCCACCACGAGGCCGTCGCTGTCGCCCAGCTCGGCCGGGGGCGGGGTGGGGGTCTGCGCCCTGATGACCGCGAGGTCCGACAGCGGGTCGCGGCCGACCACCTCGAAGCCGCCGGAGACGCCGTCGGCGAAGGCGACGGTGCCGGTCCTGGCGCCGCCGATGACGTGCGCGTTGGTCAGCAGGAACCCGTCGGCGGTGAACACCACCGCCGACCCGCTCCCCCGGCCGGCCCGTACGCCGGCCACTTTCGGCAGCAACTCGGCCGCCACGGACGACACGACGCGAGAGTAGGCGTCGAGGGGATCGGCCATCACGCCTCCACGAAATGATTACGTGCTTACACGGTAACTCCGGAAGGCAACACAGGCAGAAATCCAGACATTTCCGAACCGGCGGATGCCGCAGGCGGGGGCTACGAGCGGCAAGGCGGCCCACACCGACCGACGGGGCACGCCGGTCGGCGGGTCAGCGAGAGGCCGCAGCGAACAGACCGGCTCAGGTGATCGCCTGGGCGATGGCCATGCCGCAGTAGGCGGCGCCGAGCCCGGCGGCCACGCCGGCCACCGCGTTGGCGACCGCGTGGAAGCGGGCACCCTCCTCCAGCAGGCGGACCGTCTCGTACCCGAACGTCGAGTACGTCGTCAGCGCCCCGCAGAACCCGGTGCCCGCGAGCGACATCACGCCGTCGCCGAGCGGCAGCGCGGCCAGGAAGCCGAGAAGCGCGGAGCCCGCGACGTTGACGGCCAGCGTCCCCCATGGGAAGGACGTGTCGTGGCGCGCCTGCACGGCCCGGTCGGCCAGATAGCGCAGCGGCGCGCCGAGAGCGGCCCCGAGCGCGATCAGCAGCGGCGTCATCGGGCACGCACTCCGGCCACCCGCCGGGTCAGCCGCACCCCGGCGGCCACCGCGAGCAGCGCCGCCGCCAGGGTCGCCCCGAGGTAGACGAGGGCCGTCGCCGGCGCACCCGCGGCGACCGTCCGCTGGGTGTCCACGACGTACGTGGAAAAGGTCGTGTAGCCGCCGAGCACCCCCACGCCGAGGAACGGCCGCACCAGCCGGTGCGCCGTGCGGACCTCGGTGATGACCACCATGAGCACCCCGATGAGCAGGCAGCCCGACACGTTGACCAGGAACGTCGCCCACGGGAACCCGCCCGGCGCGGCGGGCAGCGCCGTCTGCACGCCGTGGCGGGCCAGTGCCCCCAGCGCCCCGCCCGCGGCGATCACCGCGAGCACCGGCCAGTGGAGCTCGGCGCGCTGAGCGGGAACGTGAAGATCGACATCCGGATCGATAGGACGATCAGTCACATAACCCTCCCCGTGTCGTCACGCGGCGGGCCGGGAATCTCTCTAGACAACCCGGAGCTCATGGAGGCTTGCTTGAGCACCAAGGACGCGGTCGCCGTCCTCGCCGGAGCCATCATCGTCGCTTCTCTCGTCAGCACTGCGAAAACCCCTCAGGCCGCCACCGCGGCAAGCCCGCTGGGCAACATCACGGGCACGCTGCCCGGACTGGCCCCTATCATCTCGAAGTCCGACAAGGCCGAGGCACGCGGGATCATCAAACGCCTGCGGACGAAGGGCTTCGGCCCGAACACGGGGTACGCGCGCACCCGTTTCGGCGACAACTGGGCCGACTCGGCCACAGGGGTGCCGTACGCGCGCAACGGCTGCCGCACCCGTGACGACCTGCTGGCCCGCGACGGGCGGAACGTGAAATTCCGCAAGGGCTCGGACTGCGAGGTCGTCTCCATGGAGCTGACCGACCCCTACACGGGCCGCGTCATCCACTGGCGGAAGAAGAACGCCGACGAGGTGCAGGTCGACCACGTGGTGCCGCTCAACTACAGCTGGCGCATGGGAGCGCCGCGCTGGCCGATGTCCAAGCGGGTCGACTTCGCCAACGACCCGCTGAACCTGCTGCCGGTCTACGGACGGGCCAACGAGCAGAAGAGAGCCTCGGGCCCGGCGAGCTGGCTGCCCCCGAGGCGCGGCATACGCTGCGCGTACGTGACCCGCTTCGCGCAGGTCGCGCTCAAGTACGACGTGCCGGTCCGCCCGGCCGACAAGAAGATCATGCTGGCACAGTGCCGATGACCGCTCAGCGCGGGTCGAGCCAGCGGAAGCCGCGCCGGTAGGTCTGCTCGGCCAGCACCCGCTGTCCCTCGGAGTTGGGGTGGAAGTAGTCCCAGCGGCTGACGTGGTCGAGCGTGAACGGGTAGCCGAAGACCGCTCCCCCGTCGGTGCGGCAGGAGGGGCCGTAGGCGGCGCACGCCGCGGCGGCGGCCCTGTTGTACGCGATGACGCGGGCCCGCACCCTGGCCCGGCGCTGCTCGTCGGCGCGGCGGGTGGAGGCGGGTTTGGCCAGCATCGACTGGCAGATGCGGCCCGCTCCCCAGAACGTCCTGGCCAGCGCGCTGGACTTGCCGATCTGCCACAGCCGCCGCAGGTCGGGGATGCTGGCGAAGAACACCCTCGCTCCCGGCATGCCGGCGCGCAGCTCGGCGAGCGCGGCGTCGATGCGGCGGCGGTAGGTGGCGACCGGCGTCATCCGTTCCTCGGTGCGGACACAGGCGTCCTGCGCGCCGATGAGAATCGTCACATAGTCGGCCTTGGCGGCGACCGCCTGCTTCACCTGGCCGAGCAGGTCGGCGCTGGTCGCACCCGGCTTGGCGAAGTTCAGGTTGTGCTTGTCGAGCGAGCCGGACATCTCCGACAGCCGCAGGTAGTGGCTGTTGACGGTCTTGTTGTCGCCCGTGGACCAGGAACGGGCGGTGCAGGAGACGTACCAGCCGCAGGCGTTGAACCCGGTCGAGATGGAGTCGCCGAGCGCCGCCATGACCTGGGGCACCGGCTGGGCGATCGGGGCGGCTTGCACGGCCGTACCCGAGGCCGTGAGGACGACGGCGGCGGCGAGCACGCAGCCCGTACGAGCGATCATGGGCACCAACGTAGGGACGCGATCACCCGCCTGCCATGATCTCGGGACGCGTACTACCTGTTCAGGACCGAGTTCATAGGGCGGCTTGACAGCCGCAGCCGGCCCCCGCCGCCCCATGCACCGGGCCGCAGCCCGCTCTTTCCGTGTCCTTTAGCGGTAACAGTGCATTCACGGGGGTCTGAGTCGAACGTGTTCAGTTCCCGCATAGAGTGTCTTGAGTGAGTGTCGCGCTCGGAACAACCCGCCCGCTGCCGGTTCGCACAACCCCTGTCGGCGACCCCGGTGACCTGCTGGCTTCCCTCCCCGACACGGCCCCGTACGCATGGGTCAGGAACGGCGAGGGCCTCGTCGGATGGGGTGAGGCCGCCAGGGTGGCCGTCCCCCCGGGCCCCGGGCGCTTCGCCTGGGCCCGCAAGTGGCTGTCCACCGTCCTCGGTGAGGCCCAGGTCGACGACTCCGTACGCACGCCCGGCTCCGGGGCGGTCGCCTTCGGCAGCTTCACCTTCGACGAGGACGCCCACGGCTCCGTGCTCGTGGTGCCGAGGGCCGTGCTGGCCCGCCGGGGCGGCCGGGCGTGGCTGACCACGATCGGCGAGTCGCCGCTGGAGACGTTCACGCCCATCCGCGACCCGGGGCGCATCAGCTACGGCGACGGCAGCCTGTCGGCCCCCGAGTGGGAGCACGTCGTGGCGCAGGCCGCCAAGCGCATCCGCGAGGGCGAGCTGGAGAAGGTGGTGCTGGCCCGCGACCTGGTCGCCACCGCGGAGCGGCCGATCGACGTGCGGCTGCTGCTGACCCGCCTCGCCCGCCGCTACCCCGAGTGCTACACGTTCTCGGTCGCCGGGCTGGTGGGCGCCACGCCCGAGCTGCTGATCCGCCGCACCGGGCAGGAGATCGAGTCGCTGGTGCTGGCCGGCACCACGCCGCGCGGCACCGACCGGGCCGACGACCTCGCGCGCGGCGCGGCGCTGCTCGCCTCGGCCAAGGACCGGCACGAGCACGAGTGCGCGATCGCCTCCGTACGCCAGACGCTGGCCCCGCTCTGCTCGTCGCTGACCACGCCCGACGAGCCCGAGCTGCTGGTGCTGCCCAACGTGCAGCACCTCGCCAGCCACGTCACCGGGCGGCTGGCCGACGGTGCGTCGGTGCTCGACGTGGTGGCCGCCATGCACCCGACGGCGGCCGTCGGCGGCACCCCCACCCACACCGCCATCCAGGTCATCCGTGAGCTCGAGGGCATGGACCGCGCGGGCTACGCCGGTCCGGTCGGCTGGATCGACGCGCACGGCGACGGCGAGTGGGGCATCGCGCTGCGCTCGGGGCTGATCCAGGGGCGGCGCGCCCGGCTGTTCGCGGGCGGCGGCATCATGGGCGACTCCGACCCGGCCGCCGAGCTGGCCGAGGCCCAGGCGAAGTTCCGCGTGATGCAGTACGCCCTGGAGGGCTGACCGCACGCCGGAGAAGCGGTGCCGAAGCCGGAGCGCGCAGGCAGCGTGGAGGCGCGGGCGCCGGGCTGCCGGTTCAGGGCGCGCAGCGACGTGGCGGGTCAGGCCGGGACGTGGAGGCCGTCGCCGAGCTCGACGCGGGCGCGCCCGGCCGTCAGCGTGGCCACCCAGTCGGTGAACGCCTCGACCTCGTCCTCCCCCACCGCGACGGCGAAGGTCACCTCGGCGGCGTACGTGACGTCGCGCACCGCGTAGCGGGATGCCCGCAGGTCGTTCTCGACCCGCCCGGCCTGGTCGTGCGCGACGGAGACGTGGACGAGCCTGGCCGGCACCATCCGTACGGGCTCGACCCGGTCGAGCGTCTCGGTGACGGCCGAGCCGTAGGCGCGTACGAGCCCGCCCGCGCCCAGCAGGATGCCGCCGAAGTAGCGGGTCACCACCGCCACCACGTCGCTGAACCCCCGGCCCACGAGCGCCTGCACCATGGGCGTGCCCGCGGTGCCGCCGGGCTCGCCGTCGTCGTCGCCTTTCTGGATGCGCTCGCCGATCACGTAGGCGGTGCAGTTGTGGGTGGCGTCGGCGTAGAGCCTGCGGCGCTCGGCGATGAACGCGTTGGCCTCCTCCACGCTGCGCGCCGGGGCCAGCGCGCAGATGAAGCGCGAGCGCCGCGCCTCGGTCTCGTGTTCGACGACGGTGTTCAACGTGAGGTACGGGGCTGGCACATCCGACAGATTACGCCCACGCCGGACCGCCCTCGCGCGAGCTACCATCGCGTCGATGCCGTCAGGACCGGGAGGGGTCTCATGGACAGTCCGGAAGACGTCACGCCCCACGAGACCGTACCTCACGACACCGGGCCGCACGGCGCTGAGGCCCACCGGACGGCGGTCGCGGTCATGCCGTACGCGACGGCGGCGATCGACGCCTACGGCACCGGTGTGCTGGCGAGGACCCGCGAGCTGGCCTCGGACGCGCCGATGGCGCGGGGCGCGCGCATCCTTCAGCGGATCTTCGGCCGCGGCGACGCCGCCTCCCGCGAGGTGATCGGCGCGGTGGCGACCGCCAAGCCCGACGACGAGAGCCGCCGGACCGCGCTGAGGCTGGCCATCACGAAGGAGTTCCGCGCCGACCCGCTGCTGCGCGCCGAGGTGGCGGCCATGCTGCCCGGCACGCCCGCGCCCGCGAGCGCCGGACGCGACGCCTCCCCCTGATCTACCGGCCCGCCGAGCCGCCGGCAGGACGGCGCCTCCTCCCTGATCTCCCGAGCCGCGGGCGGCGTCTTCCCCTGGCTTGCCGAGGCCCACCGCCTCGCCCTGACCGGCGGCGCCCGCGCAGGGGCGCTCTGCACTTCCGCGCGGCTCAGGTTGTGCGCGACGCCCAAGATCGCGCGATCGGCGTTACATACCGTTCACATCATGAGTTATCGCGTCGCCATGGACATCGGCGGCACCTTCACGGACGTCGTCTGCTACGACGAGCGTACGGGTGCCGTGACCGCGTCGAAGGCGCCCACCACCCCGGGCGACCTCGCGGACGGCGTCTTCGCCGCGCTGGGCCGGGTGGTCGGCGACCCCTCGGAGATCTCGTTCTTCGTGCACGGCACCACCCAGGGTCTCAACGCGCTGCTGGAGCGCAAGGGTTCGAGGGTGCTGGTGCTGGCCAGCGAGGGCGGGCGCGATGT
The DNA here is from genome assembly GCF_043196965.1 of Nonomuraea sp. NPDC049309. Lineage (NCBI taxonomy): Bacteria > Bacillati > Actinomycetota > Actinomycetes > Streptosporangiales > Streptosporangiaceae > Nonomuraea > Nonomuraea sp. NPDC049309. The sequence goes on from NZ_JBICSH010000005.1 coordinate 343,127, forward strand.
CTACCGGATCGCGCGCGGCAACCGCGACCGCATGTTCGACCTGCGCTATCGCAAGCCGGAGCCGCTGGTGCCGCGCCGCCACGTGATGGAGGCGGCGGGCCGGCTGGACTACCGGGGCCACGAGCTGGTCCCCCTCGACGAGGACGCGGTGCGCGAGGCGGCCAGGCGGGCGCGCGACGAGCGGTTCGACGCGGTGGCGGTGTGCCTGCTGTTCTCGTACGTCAACCCGGAGCACGAGGTGCGGGCGGGCCGGATCCTGCGCGAGGAGCTGGGCGACGACGTCCAGGTCGTGCTCTCGCACGAGGTGGCGCGCGAGTGGCGCGAGTACGAGCGCACGTCGTCGTCGGTGCTGGAGGCGTACACCGGGCCGGTGGTGCGCCACTATCTCGCGGGCATCGAGCGGCGCTTCGCCGAGCGCGGCCTTCGCGTGCCGGTGCACGTCATGCAGTCGTCCGGCGGGCTGGTCAACGCCGCGTACGCGATGCACCGGCCGCTGCAGACGCTGCTGTCGGGCCCGGTCGGCGGCACGATGGGCGGCGTGGCGGCGGCCCGGCTGCTGGGCAGGGAGAACGCCATCTGCATCGACATGGGCGGCACCTCGTTCGACGTGTCGCTGGTGGTGGACGGCAGGCCGGACGTCAACGCGGAGGCGCGCATCGAGGGCCACCCGGTGCTGATGCCGATCGTCAACCTGCACACGATCGGCGCGGGCGGCGGCTCGATCGCCTGTACTGAGGCGGGCGCGCTGCGCGTCGGTCCCCAGTCGGCGGGCGCGGTGCCGGGACCGGCCTGCTACGGCAGGGGCGGCACGCAGCCCACGGTCACCGACGCGAACGTGGCGCTCGGCCGGGTGGATCCGTCCTGGTTCGCGGGCGGGCTGCTGACGCTGGACGCCGAAGCGGCCGGCGCGGCGGTGGCGGATCTGGCCGGTGAGCTGCGGCTCGACCCGCTGCAGCTGGCCGAGGGCGTCTGCGCGGTGGCCAACGCCAAGATGGCGCAGGCCATCCGTACGCTCACCGTGGAGCACGGGCTGGAGCCGCGCGACTTCGCGCTGGTCGCCTTCGGCGGCGCGGGCCCGATGCACGCCGCGTTCATCGCGCAGGAGCTCGGCATCTCGGAAGTGGTGGTGCCGCGCTTCCCCGGCGCGTTCTCCGCCTGGGGGATGCTGCAGGCGGACGTGCGCAGGGACCTGACCGACCCGTACTACCGGCCGCAGGAGAGCCTGGACGGCGGCGACATGTCGCAGCGGCTGGTGTGGCTGGAGCGGGAGGCGCTGGCCGCGCTCGCCGCGCAGGGCGTGCCCGAGGACCGGCGCCGTGTCGAGCACGCGGTGGAGATGCGCTACGAGGGTCAGGACTACACGCTGACGATCCCGCTGCGCGACGCCACCGAGCCCGCCCAGGCGGGTTTCCTCGAGTGCATCGCCGCCCGCTTCGCCGAGGCGCACACCGGCCGGTACGGGCACGCGACGCCGGAGGCGCCGGTGGAGTTCGTCATGCTGCGCAGCACCGGGTTCGGCTCCTTCCCCCGCGCCGCCGCCCCCGAGGCGGGCGCCGCGGGGCCGCAGGAGGTCGGCGTACGGGATGTGATCTTCGACGGCGAGGTGCACCGCACGCCGGTGCTGCGGCGCGCGGGCCTGAGCGGCGAGCTGGAGGGGCCGGCGATCGTGGTGGAGGAGACCGCGACCACGGTGATCCCGCCGGGCTGCCTGGCGAGCGTGGACGGCAACGGTTTCCTCATCGTGAAAGTGGACAAGTGATCGACCCTGTCACCACGGAGATCATCCGCTGCGCGTTGCTGCAGGCGGCGGAGGACATGAACACCACGCTGATCCGCAGCTCCTACACCCCCGTCATCTACGAGGCCAAGGACTGCGCGGTCGCGCTGCTCGACCGCGACCACAACGTGCTCGGCCAGTCGTCCGGCCTGCCGATCTTCCTCGGGAATCTGGAGGTGTGCACCCGCGAGACCGAGCGCCGGTACGGGCGGGACGTGTGGCGGGAGGGCGACGTGTGGGTGCTCAACGACTCCTACATCGGCGGTACCCACCTCAACGACGTCACCGTCTACGGGCCGATCTTCGCCGGCGGCGAGCTGGCCGGGTTCGCCGCCTCGCGCGCCCACTGGCTGGACGTCGGCTCGAAGGACCCCGGCGGCTCCATGGACTCCACCTCGATCTACCAGGAGGGCCTGCGCATGGGCCCGGTCAAGGTGTACGAGGGCGGCGAGCCCTGCCGCGACCTGCACGAGGTGATCTTCCGCAACGTGCGCTTCCCCCACGCCACGCTGGGCGACCTGCGCGCCCAGGTGAGCTGTGTGCTGACCGGCCGGCGGCGGCTGAAGGAGATCGTCGATCGGTGGGGCCTGGACACGCTCGCCGAGGCGCGCGAGCAGATCTACGACCAGACCGAGCGCATGGAGCGCGCCGCCATCGCAGCCATCCCCGACGGCGTCTACCGGGCCTCGGGACTCCTCGACAACGACGGCATCGACCTGGACACGCCGCTGCCGGTCACGGTGGTGATCACGGTGTCGGGCGACTCGATGCACGTGGACCTCACCGACTGCGCCGACCAGGCCACCGGCCCGGTCAACTGCGGCGCCGCGCAGGCGGTCGCGGCCGTACGGGTCGGCTACAAGCTGCTGCTCTCCGGCGACGTGCCGCTCAACGGCGGCTCGTTCCGCCCGCTGACGGTGCGCACCAGGCCGGGCTCGATGCTGGCCGCCGAGTCGCCGGCCGCCTGCCAGTACTACTACTCGCACCTGGGACTGCTCATCGACCTGGTGGTCAAGGCGCTGGCCCCGGTGCTGCCGGACAAGGCGGCGGCCGCGTCGTACGGCGACTCGATGATCGTGCAGTTCACCGGCACCGATCCGCGCACCGGCAAGCCGTACGTCTCGCAGGAGGCCACGGTCGGCGGCTGGGGCGCCTGGGAGGGCGGCGACGGCGAGAGCTGCCTGATCAACAACGTCAACGGCTCGCTGCGGGACATGCCGATCGAGGTGCTGGAGACGCTGTTCCCGGTCCGCGTCACCCGCTACGAGATCCGCCCCGGCACCGGCGGGGCGGGCCGCTGGCGGGGCGGCAACGGCGTGGTGCGCGAGTACGAGTTCCGCGCCGACGGCGCGCTGTCGCTGTGGTTCGAGCGGTCGGTCACGCCCGCGTGGGGGCTCGCCGGCGGGGGCGACGGCGCGCCGCCGCGCGTCACGCTCAACCCCGGCACGCCCGGCGAGCGGCGCCTGCTCAAGGTGAACGCGCTGCCGGTCAAGGCCGGTGACGTGCTGCGCTGCGAGACGGGCGGTGGCGGCGGCTACGGCCCGCCCGAGCTGCGGGCGCCCGAGGCGGTGGCCGAGGACCTCGCGGAAGGCATGGTCACCCGATAGCCCTGCCGCCCGGCCCACCCGCGAAAACTTCGTCCGGCGGACCGGCCCGCGAAAGACCTGCCCGGCGGACCCACCCGCGAACCCGCCCGCATGAGACTCGCCCGCCGTCCCGGTGCGTTCCCCTGGCATCGGGGCGGCGGGGCGAAGAGACCTCGAAGCAGGCCTCGGCGCGGTGCTTTCCCCTGCCACCGGGGCGGCGGGCTCAGGCGATCAGGGGCGATCCGGTGTTCCTGAGGGCCGCCGGTCCGGCAGCACGTCGCGCAGCAGCCGCCGGTTGCCGGGGCGGGGCTTCCACTCGCGTGGGTAGCCGAGCGACACCTCTTCGAAGCGCACTCCGTCGTGGCGGGTGACGCGCGGGATGTGCAGGTGGCCGTAGATCATCGCGGCGGTGGGGTGGCGTACGTGCCAGTCCTTCGTGGCCGTGGTGCCGCACCACTGGGCGAACTCGGGGTAGCGCAGGATGTCGGTCGGCTGGCGTACCAGGGGGTAGTGGTTGACGAACACCAGCGGCACGTCGTCTTCCAGCGCGGCCAGCCGGCGCTCGGTGATCGCCACGCGGGCCCGACACCAGGCCTCGCGGGTGGGATAGGGGTCGGGGTGGAGGAGGTATTCGTCGGTGCAGACGACGCCGGTGCTGTGGGCGTAGGCGAGTGCGCTCTCCTTGGTGGTGTGGCCCGCGGGGAGGAACGTGTAGTCGTACAGCAGGAACAGCGGGACGATCCGCACGGGGCCGCCCGCGCCCAGCCATAAGGGGTAGCCGTCCTCCGGCGTGAGCACGCCCAGCTCCCGGCACATGCGCACCAGCTCGTTGTAGCGGGCGACGCCGCGCAGCTCGGGCGGATCCCCTGGCGAGGTCCACAGCTCGTGGTTGCCCGGCACCCACACCACCCGCTCGAACCGGCCGGCCAGCAGGCCGAGCGCCCAGCGGATGTCGTCGAGCCGCTCACCGACGTCGCCGGCCACCAGCAGCCAGTCGCCCGGTGAGTACGGTTTCAGCTCTTCCACGATGGCGCGGTTCTCCGGGTAGGCGACGTGCAGGTCGCTGACCGCGAGCAATCTGCCGTCGGGCTGGGGTTCGGGCAACGAGGGTCTCCTTTCCTGCCGCTGACTAAGAGGATGTCATGCCGGCGTGGCGTGCGGCGTACCCGATGATCTCCGTACGACGTGGCATGCGAGTTGCAAGGCGAGCCGCGTGGTGGGGTCGTCGAGGTCGAACCCGGCGGCCTTGATCCGCTCCAGCCTGGTGGTGATCGTGTTGCGGTGGACGCCGAGCCGTTCGGCGGCGCGCAGCGCGCCTCCTTCGTCGAGCACCGCGGCCAGGGTCTCCAGCAGCGTGCCGTCCTTGTCGACGGCCAGCAGCGGGCGCAGCACGACCGCCGCGGGGGCCTGGAGCCCGGCGACCGGCAGCGCACCGAGCAGTTCGGCGGGGCCCATGCGGTCGGCCCGCGCGACCGTGCCGGGAGCGGCGACGAACGCCGCCGCCTGCGCGCCCAGCAGCGACTCCTCCGCCGCGGCCAGCCCGTTCACCTGGGTGCCGACGCCCGCGGCGGCCGGCCACGGCATGGCGGGCAGGCAGCGCCGCAGCCGCTCGGCGACGTCCTGCGGGGGCAGCGCCGACCAGCCGGCCCAGCCGCCGCCCCGCACGAGCACCGGCACCTGTCCGAGCGCGGCGGTGATGAGCACGGCGGCCGATGCGGGGTCGGCCTGCGGCGGGGCGCCGTCCTCGGTGTGCGGGCGCACGTGGTAGGCGGTCAGCGGGCCCCGGACCGGCCAGCCGAGCGCGACGGCCGCCGCACACTCCTCCTGCTCGCAGTCCGCGTCGGCGGTGGGCTGCTTGGCGGCTTTGAGCAGGCGTTCGGCGAGCGATGCCTGCAGCGCGAACTCGCGGGATGCGTGCAGCCGCTCGCTTGCCGCCCATGCCGTCAGCGGCGCCACGGCGAGGTCCAGCACCGTGCGCACGACCGCGGGCCAGCCCGGCGAGCGCGAGGTGCCCGACGCCACCAGCCGGCCCAGCGACTCGCCCGCCGGGCCGGGCACCTCCACCTCGGCCGACCAGCGGCCGCGCCCCGACGACGGCTCGATGGCGTCGCGGCGGCCCGCGAGCGGCAGGCCGTACCGGTCGAGGAAGGTTACGGCGGTGCCGGGCAGTTCGGCGTTCAGCACGCCGAGCACCCGCCGCGCGGACGGGCCCGCCTCCGCCAGCCGGGTCGCGCAGCGGGCCACGAGCTGGGTGCGCGCCGCGTCGGGGCGGGAGGCCGCCGAGGCCACCCGCAGCGCGACCAGCAGCGGGTCCTCGTCCACGAAGACCAGCGTGACGCCGAGACGTTCCGCGAGCACCTCGCCCGAGTGCTCGCTGAGCCCGCCGGAGGGCGCGATGACGCAGGCGGCGGCCTGCTCCCAGGCGCGGCGCATGGCCATCTCGACCGCCCATCCGCCGCCGGCCGCGGACCCGGTCAGCACGACCGCGGTGTGCGGCGCGACGGTCGCGAAGACCGACAGCTCGTCGACGATGCGCACGCCGCGTACGGGGTGCTCGCCCGCGCCGTACATGCGGGCCCCGGCCAGCGGTCCCGCGTTGACCAGCTCCGCCACCGTGACGGGGGCCTCCCAGCCGGCCGTGCGCACGCCGCTCACAGCGGGATCCCGAACGCGCGCGGCCCACCCAGGGCCAGGCCCCGCTCGGAGTGCCACACCGGCGCCGCCCGCACCACCATGATCTCCACCTCCAGGCCGGGCTCGGCTTTGTCCACGTCCACCACCATGCCGCCGCTGGTCGAGATCATGCAGATCTGGTCCGGTACGGTCGCCACCACGGCGCCGTCCGCGAGGGCCAGCACCACCTCGTTGTGCGCCTCCAGGCGTACCAGGCGGCGCAGACCGTCGGACTCGCGGATCACGATGGACGACGGCTGCGACGGCAGCCCGACGGCGGGGCCCTGCCCGGTGCCGCCCTCCACGGCGAGGATGCGGCCGCGGCACAGCGTGCGCGCGCCGTACGGGGCGGCCGCCGAGCGCGGCACGCCGGGCTCGCCCGCCCGCATGAGCAGGCTCACCGTTCCCGGCACCACGACCCCGGCCAGGTCGCGGGCGGTCATCGGGTAGCAGGCGGCGACCCCCCAGCCGCCGACCGACAGCACGACGGGGCGCAGCAGCTCCTCCACCCGATCGGCGGCGGTCTCCAGCACCACCAGCTCACCGGAGCCGCCGGCCAGCGCGAGCGGCGCCACGTTCACCCCGCCCAGCGTGTACGTCGTCTGCTCCACCAGCGGGAACACCCGCCCGGTTCCGTCGCCGTCCACCAGCGGCACGCCCAGCCCCGCGGCCGTGATCAGCGGCATCAGCGCGTTCTCGGCGGCGAGGTTGAGCGCCGCGATCGCGCCGACCCGCTCGCCGAGCCGCCGTTCCAGGGCGCGCACCGCCCGCTCGGGCTCGTCGCCCTCGGGGATCTGCTCGCCCAGCGCGGTCATCGAGCCGACCAGCGTGATGACCGCGCACCAGGTGCCGGCGGGCAGCTCGTCCGCGGAGACCAGCTCGACGCCGTCTCCGATGACCGCGCACGCCCAGTCGAGCGACAGCCGGTACGCCGACTCCGCCGCCCCCGTGGCGAGCACCCGCGACCCGGCCGAGAAGCGGTGCAGCCCGTCGCGGTCGATCAGCCGGGCCACAGCCGCCCGTCCGCGGTCACGCGCACCCGGTACAGCCCGTCGGGCAGGTACGACAGCGGGTTCACCGTCGTCTCGGCGATCTCCGCCGACCCGGGCGCGGCTCCGGCGCTGACCACCCGGGTCAGCGCCTCGTCCCTGGCGTCCTGCAGCACGCGCTCCAGCTCGGCCCTGCCGCGCGCCTGCACGATCCGCTCCACCAGCGCGACCGGCCGGCCGAGCGCGGCGCCGTACGCCGCCGCCACCCCGTCGGAGACGCCGGGCCCCAGCTCGGCGCGGCCCCGCTCGCGGCTCGCCGTCGCGCCCAGGTCGCAGGCCAGCGGGAAGCGCCGGAAGTAGCTCGCCGACACCAGCCCGCCGTCCGTCCGCGCGAAGTAGGCGGGCACGCCGGGCAGCTCCCGCGCAACGTCGTCGGCGATGCGGGCCGCCTCCGCCGACAGCGCGGCGTTGCGGACGGCCTCGGCCTCCCGCTCGCGCAGCCCTGGGTGGCCGAACTCGTACGACAGCGTGATGCGCGCCTGCGGCACCTCCGCCATGATGATCGCGGCGACCTCCAGCTCGTGCTCGGGCAGGACGGGCGACCCGGTCGCGGTCACGGCGAAGTCGAGCAGCCCGCAGCCGGCCGCGAAGCGCCGGACGGCCTCGGTGTCCAGCGGTGCGAGCCGTCGCCCCGTCAGGCCGTGGCCGCCGCGCACGATGGTCGCCACGCCGGGATCGGCCACGGGGCGCAGCGCCTCGGGGCACGGGCCGCCCACCCGGATGGCGGCGACCGGGGCCACCGGGGCGCCGGTGAGGTCGAGCGCCACGCACACGCGGGCCGCCGTGCGCGCCACCGCCCGCGGGACCGGCCAGATCGGCCCGCTCTCGCCGGCCGCGACCAGCACGGGAGCGGGGCCCTGCCCGCCCGCCGCCGTGTCGAGCGCGACGCCGAGGATCACTCCAGCTCGCGTCCTTCCGTCTCGGGCAGCGGCAGCGCGAGCAGCGCCGTGGCCACCAAGAACGCGTTGATGATCAGCATGGTGGCGGTGAAGCCCGTGGCCGCCGCGAGCAACGCGCCCACCGCCGCCGGCGCCACGGTGGTGGCGACGAGCTGGGCGGCCGTGGCCCACGAGTAGCCGGTGCCGCGCAGCCTGGTCGGGTAGAACTCGCCGTTCCAGGTGTTCCACACGCCCCAGGCGCCGAGGCTGAAGAACGACAGCACGAAGTTGCCGAGGTACAGGCCGGTCGTGGAGGAGGCGGTGGCGAACCACAGGCCGCCCAGGGCGGCGGCGGCCACGTACGCGAGGAAGACCTTCTTACGGCCGTAGCGGCCGGTCAGCAGGGACGCGCTCACGTAGCCGGGGATCATCATGAGCGCGCTCAGCGCCGCGAACCCGAGCGAGGCCGACAGCGTCAGCCCGCGCTCCTGCAGCAGCGTCGGCAGCCATGTCTGCAGCCCCCAGTAGCCCCAGTTGAAGACGAAGTTGAGCGCCAGCATGACCACGGTGATGCGGGCGAGACCGCCCTTGAACAGGCCGAGCGGCCGGCCGGCGCGCTCGCCCGCCACGGTGAAGGTGGCCCCTGCGGCGGGGCTGCGCAGCTCGCGCAGCACCGCGCCGGCCTGCTCCTGCCTGCCCCGCGCGGCCAGCCAGTACGGCGACTCCGGCACCCATCCCCGTACCGCGAACGCCCACAACCCGGCCGCCGCGCTGGCGATCACCACCACGTGCCAGCCGAGGTCGCCGAGGAGCACGGCCGCGCCGATGGCGGCCAGCATGCCGATGGGCCAGCCGATCGACAGGTAGACCGCCGCCCTGCCCCGGTGCCGGGTCGGCAGCAGCTCCAGGAAGTACGGGAAGGTGATCGTGTAGATGCCGGCGAGCGCCAGCCCCGAGGCCACCCGCAGCGCCACCAGCACCCCGGCGTTCGGGGAGAAGGCCGAGGCCAGCGCGAGCACCCCGTACGCCAGCAGCGACCAGAACGCGGTGGGCCGGCGGCCGATCCTGTCGGCCGCCGGCCCCCACACCAGGACGCCGGGGATCATCCCGAACGCGACCGCCGACAGCACCACGCCGATGCCGGCCTCGCCGATCCCGAGCTTCACGCCGAGGTCGCCGGAGACGTACACGAGGGCGAGCTGCTCCCACGACTCGATGACGAACGCGACGAACAGCGCGAGCCCGATGAGCACGTGCCGGCGGGTGAACGGCATGTGGTCGAACGCCGCCCCGATGGGCATCGTCCGCGCAGCACCTGCGGCGGTCATGTAAACTCCTTAATGGACGGAGTTAACCTCACTTTTACGTGGAGTTAACAAGAGGGGAGCTGTGCGACCAGCTCCCCTGAGGTCCGCCCCCGCTCTGAGATGACGCGGACCGCCCCGGCAGGGCGGCCCGCCCGCCGGTCTCTCGCCCGGGTGTCAGCACCATCCGGGAGAGGCACCGGCCAGAGCATCACGGCGTGCGCCTTACCGCGAGGTCTTCAGCCACTCGCGGAGCTTGCTGGTGGCGAGCTCCAGGGCGCCCTTGGCGGCGTTGGTGTTGCGCAGCGTGTCCAGCATCACGAAGTCGTGCACGATCCCCTCGAAGCGCACGGCGGTCACGTCGCCGCCGGCCTCGCGGAGCTTGGCGGCGAACGCCTCGCCCTCGTCGCGGAGCACGTCGGCCTCACCGGTGATGACGACCGTGGGAGGCAGGGTCCGCAGCTGCTCGGCGCTGGCCCGCAGCGGCGAGGCGTGCGGGTTGGCCCGCTCCTCCGGGTCGGTCGTGTACTGGTCCCAGAACCACTTCATACCCTCGCGGTGCAGGAAGTAGCCGGTGGCGAACTGCTCGTAGGAGCCGGTGTCGAAGTTCGCGTCCGTCACGGGGTAGAACGCGAGCAGGCCGCTCAGCTCCACGTCACCGCGCTCCTTGGCCATGAGGGCCAGGACGATCGACATGTTGCCACCGACCGAGTCGCCGGCCACGACCACGCGGGAGGCGTCGAGGCCCTTCTCGGCGCCGTGCTTGACGACCCACTGGGCGGCGGCGTAGTTCTGCTCGATCTGCGTCGGGTACTTCTTCTCCGGCGCCCGGTCGTACTCGACGAAGACGACGGCGGCGTTGGAACGGACGGCCAGCTCGCGGACGAGGCGGTCGTGGGTGTTGGCCGAGCCGAAGACCCAGCCGGCGCCGTGGATGTAGATGATCACCGGGAGCGTGCCGGTCGCACCCTTCGGCTTGACGATCCGCACCGGCACAGAACCGGTCGGGCCGCCCTCGACCGTGATCCACTCATCGTCGATCTCGGGCTTCTCGACGCCCTCGCCGGACTGGACCTGCTCAACCGTCGCGCGGCCCTGCTCGACCGGGACCTGGTAGAGGAAGGGCGGGTTCGCGGTGGCCTCAACAAACTCCTGAGCGGCCTTCTCCAGAACGACTCGGCCCGTCGCGGTCGTGGTCATGACGATCACACCTTTCTGTCGTGTTCGGCATGTTCGATGTCTTCTGCCTGCCTTAAGCCATGATCGATCGCGAGATCATCCCAAATGTTGGCCAAATCACTCCTGGCAAAGCCTGTAAATCCCGGGCTTTTCGTAAAGATCCAGGTCAGCGATGGTGTGGCGTGACGCAGACCACACTGGCGTAATTCACGGCAGAGTGACGTACACCACACTGAATATCAATGTTCAGCGTGATGCACGCCACTATTCCCGCGCACAAAAGTGGCGCAGGTCATATCACCGGCGCCGCAGCTCGTGTTCGAGCTCCGCCAATTCCGCGCCGCCCGCCATGAGAGAGGTCAGCTCTTCCGGAGTGATGTCCGCTTTGCCGTACTCGCCGATGCAGGTGCCGCGGTTGAGAAGCAGGAAGCGGTCGCCCACCGGGTAGGCGTGGTGGGGGTTGTGCGTGATGAAGATCACGCCGAGCCCCCGATCGCGGGCGCGGGCGATGTAGCGCAGCACCACCCCCGCCTGCTTCACGCCGAGCGCCGAGGTGGGCTCGTCGAGGATGAGGACGCGCGCGCCGAAATACACGGCCCTGGCGATGGCGACCGACTGGCGCTCGCCGCCCGACAGCGTGCCGACCGGCTGGTCCACGTCGCGGATGTCGATGCCCATCGCGCGCAGCTCCTCGCGCGCCACCCTGCGGGCCTTGGCGACGTCGAACGCCAGGCCCTTACGCGGCTCGGAGCCGAGGAAGAAGTTCCGCCAGACCGACATCAGGGGGATCATCGCCAGGTCCTGGTAGACGGTGGCGATGCCGCGGTCCAGCGCGTCGCGCGGGCCGGTCAGCCGCACCTCCTTGCCGTCCACCAGGTACTGGCCCGAGTCGTGCCGGTGCACCCCCGACAGGATCTTGATGAGCGTGGACTTGCCCGCGCCGTTGTCGCCGAGCACGCAGACGACCTGCCCGGCCGACACGCTCATGGACACGTCGCGCAGCGCCAGCACCGAGCCGAACGTCTTGCCGATGCCGCGCGTCTGCAGGATCGGGGTCAATGCCGCACCTCCTCGGCATAGCGCCGTACCAGGCGGTTGGCCAGCGTCGCGAGCAGCAGCATCGCGCCCAGGAAGAACGTGAACCAGTCGGCGTCCCATCCGAGGAACACGATGCCCTTGTCCGCCATCCCGAAGATCAGCGCGCCGATGGCGGCGCCGATCGCCGAACCGTAGCCGCCGGTGAGCAGGCAGCCGCCGATGACGGCCGCGATGATGTAGATGAACTCCTGGCCGATGCCGACGTTGGCCTGCACCGACGTGTAGCGCAGCGCCAGGATCGAGCCGACCAGCCAGGCGGCGAACGCCGTCGTCATGAACAGCGCGATCTTCGTACGGGCGGCCGGCACGCCCACCGCCCGCGCCGCCTGCTCGTTGCCGCCGACCGCGAAGATCCAGTTGCCCGCCCGCGTGCGCATGAGCACCCAGGTCGCCACCGCGGTCACCGCGATCCACCACAGGATCGCCACCCGGAACGCGGTGCCGCCGATGTCGATGGTCCCGGCGAAGATCGCGTTGGCGAGCTCGAACCCGTCGGCCCGGCGCAGCCCGCTCACCTGCACGGTGCCGGTGATCGCCTTGGTGACGCCCAGGTTGACGCCCTGCAGCATGAGGAACGTGCCCAGCGTCACGATGAAGCTGGGCAGCCTGGTCCTGGTGACCACGATCCCGTTGGCGAACCCGACCGCCAGCGCCACGACCAGCCCGGCCAGCATGGCGGCCCAGACGTTGAAGCCGAACCTGGTGGCCAGCGTCACCAGCACGAGCCCGCTCGTGCCCGTCAGCACGCCCGCCGACAGGTCGAACTCGCCGCCGATCATCAGCAGCGCCACCGCGACCGCCATGATGCCGAGCGTCGCGGCCGGGTCGAGCCAGTTGGCGATGCCGTCGGGCGAGCGGAACACCTCCGACTGCGCGGCGAAGAACGCGAACACCAGCACCAGCCCGACCACCGCGCCGAGCTCCGGTCTGATGAGCAGGCGGCGGGCCAGCCCGGCCCTCGCCACCCGCTCGTCCGCCACCGCCGTCATCGCGTGCCCGCCTCCGCCAGCTCGGCCACCTGCGCCGCGTTCTCCTGGGTGACGAACCCGGGCCCGGTGTTGACCGGCAGGCCGCCGCCGACCGTGTTGAGGTTGGTCTTGTACAGGTGGAGGAACGTGATCGGCAGGTAGCCCTGCAGGTACTGCTGCTGGTCCACGGCGAAGAGGATCTCGCCGTCGGTGATCGCGCTCACCACGTCGGCCGACAGGTCGAACGTGGCCAGCTTCGCCTGGGAGCCGGCGTCCTTGATGGCGTCCCTGGCGGCCATGGCGACGGCGGGGTTCAGCGCCAGCACGCCGTCGACCTGCGTGTCGGACTGGAGCTTGGCGGCGACCTTCGAGGTGACGTCGGCGAGGTTGCTCACGTCCACCTGCAGCCGCTCGACCGTGCCCCCCAGCGTCTCCTCCGCGCCTTTGCAGCGCTGGTCGAGCCCGACGTTGCCGGCCTCGTGGATCACGCACAGCAGCTTGGTGACGCCGGCCGCCTTGAGCTGCTCGCCGGCGCCGCGTCCGGCGACGTCCTCCGACTGGCCGACGTGGGTGATCGCGCCGAACTCCTTCGAACGGTCGGCGCCCGAGTTGATGGTCACCACCGGGATCTTCGCCGCGACGGCCTTGCCGATGGCCTCCTTGAGCGCGTCGGGGTTGGCCATGGAGACGACGATGCCGTCCACCTTCTCGGACACGGCCTGGTCGATGAGCTGCGACTGCCGGGCCGGGTCGCCGTCGCCCTGGTAGGTGACGGTCACGCCGTACTCCTTGCCCGCGGCCTCCGCGCCGTTCTTGACCACGTCCCAGAACGAGTCGCCTGCGGAGGCGTGGGTGATCACGGCGTAGGTGGCGCCGCCCGCCTGGGCTGAGGAGGCGGGCGGCGCGCCGCTCTCGCCTCCGGAGGACGGGGAGGAGGAAGAGGAACAGCCGCTGATGGCGAGCGCTCCTAGCAGGGCCAGCACGATCGGGGTACGTCTCACAGGACACCTCCAGCACCAACAGGCTCGCCCCGGTTGTACCTCAATATCATCCCTTTGTATAGACATGCTGACTTATGGCATCGCCCCGCGACCGCGCCCTGCCTTCCGAGCGGAGCACACGAGACAACGGGTGACCTGAGCGCCGGCAGGCCAGGGCCGCAGGCCGCGGCCCCCTTCCGGGCAGAGCGCGCGAGACGGCGGGGTGGCCGTGCCGGCAGCGTCCCGGGGGCGCGGGCCGTGCTCCGCGCTCCTGCTCGCGGCCGGTACCATAACGAGACTTTGCGAATTGTCGTTCTTCTGGATCGCCCATGACCGCCCGCACAGAACCGCAGCTCGACCTGATCGACGTGCTCAAAGCGCTCGCGAACCCCGTGCGCCTGCAGGTGCTGTCCTGGTTGCGGGAGCCCGAGCGGCACTTCCCCATGGCCGAGGGCATCGCCGACCCGCACGAGGCCGGTGTGTGCGTCAGCCACATCCAGGCCAAGACCGGGCTCGCGCAGTCGACCGTGTCGTCCTACATGGCCGTGCTCGAACGCGCCGGGCTGGTGCGCTCCACCAGGATCGGCAAGTGGACGCACTACCGGCGCGACGAGGAGCGCATCGCCGCCTTCGTCGCGCTCCTCGGCCGCTCCCTATAGCCCTCCGGCCCGTCGGGTGTTCGCGGGTGGTCCGGGGATTCAGGCAGGCCGGCCTTCCCTGGGCGGTCCGAGCGTGGCCCGGCCCGGTCACCGTGGGCGGGTCGTGCGGCGAAGGAGCGGGATACGCCGTCCGTGACCGGGCCGCGCGATCAGGGGCCGGGGCACGCCTGTCAGGGGGCGGCGTCCGTCCAGGTATGCGCACCCACGGTCACGGTGGCGGCGGCGCTCACCTCATACGGCTTGGTGAAGTCGACCGGCGCGGACTCCAGCGTCGCCCGGTCGAGCGTCACCGCGACGCCCGTCCCCGCGAACGCCGGCTTGGCGGGCACCTCCTTGCCGAACGCCACGACGGTCCAGGCGCCCTTGGCGCCGGTGAGCGTGACCGTCGCGCTCTCCCCCGACTGCGTGAAGGTGGCGGTGTAGCGGCTCTCCCCCGCGCCCTCCGCCGGAGCCTCGGCCGGGACGGCACCGCCGGTGAGCCACTCCAGCCGCACGCCGTCCTCGCCGCCCTTGGCCACCGCCGCCGTCAGGTCCGCGTACGCGGGCGCCTTGCCCGCGCCGGGACCGCCCGGCTTGGCGTCACCGGCCGCGTCGTGCACCGCGGCGCCCAGGAACGACGGCTCCTCCGGCTCCGGCATGCGGCAGGTCAGGTCGGCCTTGGTGGTCTCGTCCGCTTTGACCTTGGCGAGCGTCCAGCACTTGGTGCCGCCGAGCAGCGTCTGCAGGCGGTATCCCCCGGGGAGGAGCGCGAAGCGGTAGCCGTCGCGGTCGGCGCGGCGGCCGGCGACGCGCTTGCCCTTGTCGTTGAAGACCTCGACCATGCCGGGCTGGTACTCCTTGGGCGCGGACGCCCCCGTGTACCGGATGCCGCCCACGATCGCGCCCTCCGCCGGGGTGGGCGTGGGGTCGGCGGGCTTGGGGGTCGGGGACGTGCTGGTGCGGGAGGGCTCGGGGGTCTTGCTCGGCTCGGGCTCTTCGGTCTTCGTCATGAAGTCGGGGGTGGGGTCGGCCGGGCGGGACGCCTCCGCGGTCACCTGGGCGCCGGCCTGCGACGGCGTACGCTTCTCGTCCGGCAGCAGCGCCCACGCCGCGGCGGCCGCACTCGCGGCGACGGCCAGCGCGCCCGCGGTGGCCACCGCCCGCTTCCGCCTGCCCGCCCGCTCGCGGCTCTTGGCCTGAGCGCGCGTGAACCCGCCGGCGGTTCTCCCGGCCGCGTCCGGGCTCCCGCTTCGCGGCCCCGCCGCACCGGCGCCACGACCGCGCGCCTCCGCCGCACCCGCGCCCCCGCCGGGTGAGCCCGTCGTGTCCTTGGCTCTCCCACTCGGCCCCGCCGCACCTGCCCCGCCGCGTGACCCGGTGCCGTCATAGGCTCCCTCCGGGTTCTCCGCCGTCTGGGAAGCGCGGTCGCGCGGGGTCGCCGCCGAGGCGGTCTGCGCGTGCCGGTCGGGGACGGGAAAGCCGTCGGTCAGCGGCGAGTCGCCGCTCACCTGGGCGGACAGGGCGCGGGCCGCCGCGGCCAGGGCGGCGGCGCTGGGCCAGCGGGCCGCCGGGTCCTTGGCCAGGGCGCGCATCACGACCTCGGCGACCGGCGCGGGCACGTCGCCGGGCAACGGCGGTGGCGGGTCGTGCACGTGCTGGAGCGCGATCGCGACCGCGTTCTCGCCGCGGAACGGCGGCCGTCCCGCCAGGCACTCGTACGCGACCACGCCCAGCGCGTACACGTCCATGGCGGCGCTGGGCTCGGCGCCTTCGGCCTGCTCGGGCGCGCAGTAGGTGGCGGTGCCCAGCACGATGCCGGAGGCGGTGAGCTTGTGCCCCTCGGCGGCGCGGGCGATGCCGAAGTCGGTCAGCACCACGCTGCCGTCGGCCCGGACGATGAGGTTGGCCGGTTTGACGTCCCGGTGCACCACGCCGGCGTCGTGCGCGGCCTGCAGCGCCTCGGCGGTCTGGGCGACGAGGTCGAGCGTCGCGCCCGCCGAGATGCGCCCCCTGCGCTCCAGCAGCAGGTGCAGCGGCTCGCCGTCGAGGTATTTCATCACCAGGTACGGCGTGCGCCGCCCGTCCACGTCGGCGATCCCGTAGTCGAAGACCCCCACCACGCCGGGATGCTCGACGGTGGCCATCGCCCTGGCCTCGGCGTGGAAGCGGGCCACCGCGTCGCCGTCGAGCCCCGCACGCACGGTCTTCACCGCCACGATCCGGTCGAGCAGGACGTCCCGGGCACGCCAGACCTCGCCGTGTCCCCCGCTGCCCAGCCGCGACAGCAAACGGTAGCGGCCCGCCAGCACGGTCTCCGGCATGATCATGTTCGTCCGGCCCACCTTTCACTCCGATAAGCCCCCGTTCTACTTGAAGACGTTGGAACCGCCGCAACGGTTCGGCGATCCGTGAAATCGGGCAGAACGGGCAGGGCTTGGAGCTGGACCTATACTTCGGAAGCCGGACTTCCGCTCGCAGGCGATAGGGAGGGCCGCGTGCCCGGGCAACGGTCGATCACCGAGGCGGAGAAGCTGGTCGAGGCCAGGCTCGGCGACATGCCGATCGACCGCGAGCGCATGGCCGTGGTGGCGAACATCTACCGCGCCGCGGCCGCCGTACGCCAGCATCTGGAGAACACCGTCCTGCGCGGCAGCGGCGACCTCACCTGGACCGCGTTCGTGGTGCTGTGGGTGATCTGGCTCTGGGGCGAGCCGGAGAGCCGCCACGTCGCCCAGGAGGCCGGGATCTCGAAGGGCACGCTGACCGGTGTCCTGCGCACGCTGGAGTCGCGCGGGCTGGCCCGGCGGCTGCGCCATCCCACCGACGGCAGACTCGTGCTGGTGCGGCTGACCGCCGAGGGCGAGGAGTTCATGAGGCGGTCGCTGCCCGCGTTCAACGCCGAGGAGGTGTTCGTCACCTCCCGGCTCGACCGCGAGGCCTGCCGGGCGCTGGCCGACGGTCTGCGCCAGGTCGTGCTCCAGGTGGAGGAGCAGGGCGAGGCGCGGCGGCTGGCGCTGCTCGCCGGCGCCGAGCCCGCGCCCCGCCGCAGCGGACGCCGCCGCCGCGCTCCCGCCGCCGCCCAGGACTGATCACCTGCGCCGAGACGCCGCCTGCACCCCGCCGCCTGCAGCAAGGCGCCGCGGAAGTGTGCAGGCAGGCCCGCCCAGGGGTGTATCTAGGTGCATTCCCCGGCCGGCGGGCCGCTCCTAGCGTCGGTGAGGCACTGAGAGATCACCTCACCACCAGGAGTCGCAGATATGAGTGACGTCACGCGCCGGCGACTGCTCGGCGGCACGGCCGTGCTCGGCGGGGCCGCCACCGCCGGCCTCCTTCCGGCGCTGCCCGCCGCCGCCACGACCGCCGCGGCCAAGGGCCCCGGCCTCGTCCGCGTCGGAAAGTCGGACCCGCGCTACGCGGACCTCGTCGTGCGCGGCATGAACCAGCGCTTCCGCCCCCAGCCCGAGTACTTCCACGTGGTCACCTCCACCGAGCAGGTGGTCAAGGCCGTCGGCGACGCGGTGCGCGCGGGCAAACGGGTGACGGTGCGCAGCGGCGGCCACTGCTACGAGAACTTCGTCGGCGACGGCGCGCAGGTCGTCATCGACATGTGCGAGATGAACAAGGTGTACTTCGACGAGCGGCGCGGCGCGTTCGCGGTCGAGCCGGGGGCGACGCTGATGGACGCGTACCGGACCCTCCACCTCGGCTGGGGCGTGACGCTGCCCGGCGGCCAGTGCGGCACCGTCGCGGCCGGGGGTCACATCCTGGGCGGCGGGTACGGCGCGCTGTCCCGCATGTACGGGCTCACCGTCGACTACCTGCACGCCGTGGAGGTCGTGGTGGTGGACCGGGCGGGCCGGGCCCGCGCGGTCGTCGCCACCCGTGACCCGCGCGACCCGAACCACGACCTGTGGTGGGCGCACACCGGAGCCGGGGGCGGCAACTTCGGCGTCGTCACCCGTTACTGGCTGCGCGACCCGAAGGCCAAGGGCGGCGACCCGGCCACGCTGCTGCCCAGGCCGCCCGCCGCGCTGCTCACCGGCGTCGCGTACTGGCCGTGGCAGGGCATGACGAAGGAGTCGTTCCGCAGGCTGGTCCGCAACCACGGCGAGTGGCACGAGCGCAACAGCGACCCGGGCTCCCCGTACGCCTCGCTGTTCGGCGTGCTCATGCTCAACGGCAAGAGCGAGGGGGCCGACCCCGGCGGTATCACGCTGGCCTGCCAGATGGACGCCACCGTCCCCGACGCCGAGAAGAAGCTGCGGGCGTTCTTCGCCGCCGTCGGCGAAGGGGTCAAGCCGGATATGACGGTCCTGCCGGTCGACCGGCAGCCCTGGTACCACGCGGTGCGCTCGTTCGCGCTCAGCGAGGCCGACCAGTCCAGCCACTTCAAGGTCAAGTCCAGCTACCTGCGCAAGCGCTTCACCGACCGGCAGATCGACGCCGCCTACGACCACCTCGGCAAGCCGTCCTCCCTGCCGCGGACGCTGTGGGCGGTCTCGTACGGCGGGCAGGTCAACACCGTGCCGCCCGCCGCCACCGCCACCGCGGAACGCGCCAGCATCCTCAAGGTCATCTGCCTGTCCTCCTGGCAGGACGGCCAGGACGGCGCCGCCCAGCTCCAATGGGTGCGCGAGCTGCACCGCGACCTGTACGCGGCCACCGGCGGCGTGCCGGTGCCGGGCGGCAACTGCGGCGGCGCGTACATCAACTACCCCGACATCGACCACGCCGACCCGAAGTGGAACACCTCCGGTGTCCCGTGGACGACCCTCTACTACGGCGGGAACTACGCCCGGCTGCAGAAGGTCAAGGCCCGCTGGGATCCGCGCGACGTCTTCCGCCACGCCATGTCGATCCGCCTCCCCAAGCCCTGACCCGCTCCAGGGACCCGCCGCTCGCAGGCCACTCCGCCAGGCTCCGGGATTCCCCACTCGCGGACCGCCCCCGCGCCTTGAGCCGGGACCCCGCCACCCGCGAGCCGCCCCGCGGCAACCCCCAGGCCCTCGGCTCGCCACCCACGGGCCACCCGCCGCAACCCCCAGGCCCTCGGCTCGCCACCCACGGGCCACCCGCCGCACCCCAGGCCCGGGACCCGCCACCCGCGAGCCGCCCCGCCGCGCGCCTTGCCCCGGGGCGGCCCGCGGTTGCCGCCTCCCCGCGCCGGGAAAACTGCTCATCGGAGACGTCGCGTCCGCCTGCGGTTCCCCCCGCCCGGCCGTCCCGGCCCCTCCTCTGCTCGGGAGGGCCCGCCCGCGAAGGCGAGGAGATGCCGTGCGCAAGTGGGTGTGCATCGTGATCCTGGCGCTGATGGGCTTGGACGTCCTCTACGCGGCGACGGATCCGGACGCCGGGATCGACTCCCTCGGATACTTCATTTTCCTGGGTTTCTTACTCGCCGCCGTCTTGTCATGGGACGAGCCCGGCAGCGGAAGCAGCGACTACGGCGGAGGGGGTGCGAGCTACGGGGGCGGAGACGGGGGTTTCGGCGGCGACGGAGGCGACGGGGGCGAGTGACCTGGTCCCGGCGTCGAGAGGGCGATCGACACGGTTCCGGTGCCCGGGGCGACCGGCCCGATCTCCGGCGTCCGGGGCGGCTGCGGCGCTGGCCGGGCGCCGAGGGGGTTTCTAGGCTGGGTATGAGGTGATTGTCATGTACGAGACACATGTCCAGCCTCATCGTTACGTCCCCTGGAAGGACCCCGGTGACCCGGACGCCGAGGAGGAGTGCCGCGTCTGCGGGGAGCCGGAGGATCCCCGGCGGCCGGGACTGCACCGTGGCGAGATCGCGCCCGAGCGGCCCGCCGACCCGGCCGAGCTGCCCCTGCTCGACCACCTCGTCCAGGTGATACGCACCGAGCTGGCCGACACCCCGGTGCCGCTGCTGGACGCGCACCTCGACATCCTCGCGCGCCGCGCCGCCAGCGCCCTTTACCTGCGCGGGGCGATCCGGCCCCGGCGCTCCGACTGGCGCCCGCCCGCCGGTCACGGCGTACGCGGCGGCGCCCGGCGGGCCGGGTCCTGCACGAAGTAGCCCAATTTTCAACGAAGTAGCGCGGTTCCCACGAAGCAGCGCGGTTTCAGCGGTCCAGGCCGGCACGCAGGCGAGGAGCGGTCCAGCCGGCGCGCAGGCGAGGGCTCAACCGGCGCCCACACTCGGTGTAGACGCCCTGATGGGCCAGGTGGCGCAGCAGCCGGGTGGGCGCGTCGGCGTGCGCGCCGCTGCGCCGGGCCGGCTCCTCCGCCGGCACGCGGTCACCGCCGATGGGATCGGTCAGGCGCAGGGTGGCCGCCACGCGTACCGCCATGGGCGTGACCAGGTCCGTCACCGGTGCGAACACCTTCCACGCCGACTCCCACGCCGACTCCCACGCCGCCTCTTCGCCCGATGTCTGCGCCATGCCCTGAGAGTACGCAGGAGCGCAGGACGCGATAGGCCCTTCCCGGAGCCTGACTCCGCGATGACCACGCGGCGGGGCGGCAGGCTCTAGCATTTCGCCGGTGAGCACCTACGGCGACCCCGACGCGTTCGAATACTTCGACTTCTCATCGCTCCCCCGGCGGCAGCAGCACATCCTGGCCGTGATCAGGGATCACGTGGTCAGATACGGCTACCCGCCGAGCACGCGCGAGATCGCCAAGGCGGTGGGGCTGCGCTCGGCCTCGTCGGTGTCGAAGCACCTGAAGGCGCTGGAGGACCAGGGGCTGCTGCGCCGGAGCTCGACGATGACGCGGCCGATCGACGTGCGGTCGTTCCTGCGCCCGGAGTCCTCCGGGCCGAGCGCCGACCTGGTGAGCGTGCCGGTGGTGGGCGACATCGCGGCGGGCGTCCCCATCCCGGCCGACGAGGTGATCGACGAGGCGCTGACGCTGCCGCGCGACCTGACGGGGCGCGGCACGGTGTTCGCGCTGCGGGTGCGCGGCGACTCGATGATCGAGGCGGCGATCTGCGACGGCGACATCGTCATCGTGCGGCAGCAGCCCGAGGCGCACTCGGGGCAGATCGTCGCCGCGATGATCGACGGTGAGGCCACCGTCAAGGTGTTCCGCCGCCGGGGCGGCCACGTCTACCTCGAGCCGCGCAACCCGGCGTACGAGGTGATCGACGGTGACGAGGCCACGGTGCTGGGCATCGTGGTGTCGGTGCTGCGCAGCGTCTGAGCGGGCGCCCCGGGTCAGGGCTTGCGGCCGAGACCGCCGTACTGGAACACCTCGCGGTCCTGGAAGCTGGTCTGCGGCTCCGGACGCCACTTCGGCAGCGAGACGACGCCGGGCTCCAGCAGCTCGAACCCGTCGTAGAAGGCGCGCAGCTCCTCCTCCGTACGCAGCGTCAGCGGGGTGGCGCCGCTCGCGTTCCACTCGGCGGCGGCCTTGTCCATCGACGGGCTGCGCACGCTGTGGGCGATCGCGAGGTAGCTGCCGGACGGGAGCGCGTCCACGAGCGTGCGGACCGAGCGGTGGGCCAGCTCGGCGTCCGGCACGAACTCCAGCACGCCCATCAGCAGCAGCGCGACCGGGCGGGAGAGGTCGAGGGTGCGGGCGGCGTCGCGCAGGATCGGCTCGGGTTCGCGCAGGTCGGCGTCGAGGTAGTCGGTCGCGCCCTCCTCGGTGCCCACCAGCAGCGCCCGCGCGTGGGCCAGCACGATCGGGTCGTTGTCGACGTACACGATCTTCGCCCTGGGGTTCACCCGCTGGGCCACCTCGTGCGTGTTGTCGGCGGTGGGGATGCCGGTGCCGACGTCGAGGAACTGGTCGATGCCGCACTCGCCGGCCAGGTGGCGCACGACGCGGCCGATGAACTCGCGTTCTGCGCGCGCGTTGACCGGCAGGTCCGGCATCACCTTCACGATCTCGTCGCCGACCTCGCGGTCGGGGGCGTAGTTGTCCTTGCCGCCGAGCCAGTAGTTCCAGACCCTGGCGGGGTGCGGCACGGAGGTGTCCATCCGCTCGGCCGGCGCGGCGGGGTCAGTCTGCTGGCGGTCCTCCCCCATCACAGCTCCTCATCAGTAACATTTCTCACGTTTTTCGTGATCAACATAGACCTGATCGTCGGCCTTCGCAGGGAGAACGCCGCAGGTCTCTGCCGTCAGCGTGAACGGTGTGCGAGGCATCGGCACGACGCCCGGCGAACGGCCCCACGGCACGTCAGCGCGACGCCCGGTGAACGTCCGGAACCGCCGCACCCCTGACCCACCCGGAGGGCGGTGGGTGGCTCCGGCACACGGCCGGGGACCGCACCGGCCGTGTCCGGAGCGCCCGGCGCCGACGAGCCCACCCTCAGCGCAGGGGCCGCCGGCCAAGCCCGCCGCCGGTGTGGTGGGCCGCCGACGAGCCCATCGCCGGAGGGGCGGCGGGCGGCGCCGGCCCCTGGCGACGCGCCGGGGCCGGGGGCCGTGCTTAGGGCTGGACGCCGAGGTCCTGCCGGGCGGAGGCGGCGGGGCGGCCTGGTCTGCGGGGGCGGGGCTGCTCCGCCGCGGGCCGGGGGCCCGGCGTCGAGTGGCCCAGCGCGATCGAGAACTCCGCCGCCGTCTGCGCGACGATCCCTCCGATCTCGTGGAGGCGGGACCGGCCGGCGGCCCGGGTGACCGACACGCTCAGCGCCGCCGTGATCAGCCCCCGGTGGTCGCGTACGGGTGCGGACACCGCGATCTCGCTGTCGTCCAGCTCGGTGTCGGAGATCGCGTAACCGGCCGTGCGGACCTGCTCGATGGCGGCCAGCCACTGTTCCTCGCTGCTCACCGCGCTGTCCAGCCCGGACGGCAGGGTCGCGTTCAGCAGTTCGCGAACGCGGTCGTCGTCCCAGTCGGCCAGCAGCGAACGCCCCGCGCCGGCCATGATGACCGGCACCGACACCCCCTCCCAGACCCGGTGATAGGCCCGCGACGAGGGCACCGACAGCAGGGTCAGGACCATGCTGCCGCGCAGCACGCACAGGTAGGCGTCCTCGTCGAAGGCGGCGGCCAGGCGCCGCACGTAGGGCGCGGCCAGGCGGACCAGCCGCGCGTGCTGGGTGCGGGCGGCCAGCGCGAACAACCGCCACCCCAGACGATAGCGCCTGGTCAGGGGATCCCGCTCGACCATGCCTTCGAGCTCCAGCGACCGCAGGGCCCGCGAGACCTGGCTCTTCTCGCGGCCCAGCCGCTCGGCGATCCAGCTCACGCCGAAGCCGTCGGCGTCCCGATCATCCCCATGACCTGCCAGCACTTCGAGGATCTCCAGGTCCCGGCGTAGCCCGGCCGAGGACAATGGCGGCTTCTCCGTCATCCTTGTCCGTTCGTAACGAAAGCATTGCACTAGTGTTGCGCTCACTGCATCACATTTTGCGCTCACCGCAACAGATCGCATACGTTTGCGAATCCATGAAAGCGTAAGCGAAGGTGGTCACTTCATGAGTTTCGGCGAGTACGTGGTCTCTCGATGGGACACTCTCTCGCTGGCCGCCGCGGAACACGCCTTGGTCGTGGGCATAGCGATCCTCATCGCCACCGTGATCGGCGTCGGCATCGGACTCCTCTCCTACGACCGGCCAAGAGTGCGCGGCAGTTCGATAGCGGTCTCGGCGGCGGTGCTCACGATCCCCTCGCTGGCGCTGCTCACCCTGCTCATCCCGATCACCGGGCTCGGCTGGGGTTCCACGCTGGTCTCGCTCGTCGTGTACGCATTCCTGCCCATCATCCGCAATACCGTGACCGGGCTCAACGGCCTGGACGCGGCCACCGTGGAGGCGGGGCGCGGGATGGGCCTGACCCGTACGCGGGTGCTGTTCCAGGTGCAGCTCCCGCTGGCCTGGCCGCTGATCCTCGCCGGCGTGCGGATCTCGGCGCAGATGCTCATCGGCATCGCCGCCATCGCCGCCTTCGTCGACGGCCCCGGCCTCGGCAACCAGATCTTCGAGGGCCTGTCCAGGCTCGGCTCGGTGAACTCGCTGAACGCCACGCTCGCCGGCACGCTCGGCGTCGTGGTCGTCGCCGTGCTGTTCGACCTGTTCTTCTTCGCCGTCCGCCTACTGACCACCCCGAGGGGGCTTCGTGTTCGACCGTGACTCCGAAGGCGTGCGCATCGAGCTGCGCTCGCTGACCAAGCAGTACCCGGGGCAGGAGGCTCCAGCGGTCGACAACGTCACCCTCGACATCCCCGCGGGCGAGCTCGTCGTGTTCGTGGGGCCGTCGGGGTGCGGCAAGACGACCACGATGAAGATGATCAACCGCCTGGTGGAGCCGACGTCCGGCGAGATCCGCATCGGCGGCAAGGATGTGCTCAGCCTCAACCCGGACGAGCTGCGCCGCCACGTCGGGTACGCCATCCAGCAGGTCGGCCTGTTCCCCCACCTGACCGTCGCGCAGAACATCGGCCTGGTGCCCAAGCTGCTCGGCTGGCCCGCCGCCAAGATCGCCGAGCGGGTCGAGGAGCTGCTCGCGCTGGTCAGCCTGGAGCCGTCCGCGTTCCGCGACCGCTACCCGCGCCAGCTCTCCGGCGGCCAGCAGCAGCGCGTCGGCGTCGCCCGCGCCCTGGCCGCCGACCCGCCCGTGATGCTCATGGACGAGCCGTTCGGCGCCACCGACCCGATCACCCGCGAGCACCTGCAGAACGAGTTCGTCCGTCTGCAGAAACAGCTCCGCAAGACGATCATCTTCGTCACCCACGACTTCGAGGAGGCCATCAAGCTGGGCGACCGCATCGCGATCCTGCGCGAGCGCTCCCACATCGCCCAGTACGACACGCCGGCCAACATCCTCGCCAACCCCGCCGACGACTACGTGGCGAGCTTCATCGGCCAGGACGGCACGCTCAAGCGGCTGGCGCTGCTGCGGGTCGAGGACGTGCCGGTGGAGAGCCCCGAGCCCGACCCGGCGCTCCCCCAGGTGGCGGCGGGCACCACGCTGCGCGAGGCGCTCGACTTCATGCTGGCCCATGGCACAGACCGGTGCAGCACGCCGTCGGGGGTGGTGACGTACGCCACGCTCTGCGCGGCCGTAGGCGCGCCGGAACAGCAGCGCGCGGGGAGCGGAGGCGGCCGATGACCGCCCAGACGCTGCCCGCCGCCACGGCCGCGCCGGTACGCCCCCTCGAGCGGCGCTTTCCCCACCTGCGCCAGCTGCTGCTCACCCCGTTCGCCGTGGCCGTCGTGCTCGCCGCCCTCTACCTGTGGGTCGGCACGCTCGAGCTCGACTCCATCGAGCAGCGCAGCCTCAACGCCTCGGTCCTCCTCACCAAGGCCGTCGAGCACGTGAAGATGACGGCCGCCGCGACGCTCCTCGTCGTGATCATCGCGATCCCGCTGGGCATCGTCGCCTCGCGGGCCCGCAACAGGTTCGTCGCCCCGATCATCCTCACGGTGGGCAACCTGGGCCAGGCCGTCCCCGCGATCGGCCTGCTGGTGCTCGCCACGTTCCTCATGGGCGTCGGCTTCCAGACCGCGCTGGTCGGCCTGGTCGCCTACGCCGTGCTGCCCGTGCTGCGCAACACCATGGTCGGCGTGCAGCAGGTGGACCCCGCGCTCATCGAGGCCGCGCGGGGCATGGGCATGACCCGCGGCCAGGTGCTGTGGCGGGTGGAGCTCAAGCTCGCGGTGCCGGCGATCCTGGCCGGCCTGCGCACCGCGCTCGTGCTGACCGTCGGCGTGGCCACGCTCGGCGCGTTCGTCGCCGCCGGCGGCTTCGGCGAGCTGATCATCAACGGACTCAAGCTCAACCGCATGCCCGTCACCATCGTGGGCGGCGTGCTCACCGCGTCCATCGCGTTCCTCATCGACTGGCTCGGCGGTCTGGCCGAGCACGTGCTCAAGCCGCGCGGCATGTGATCTTCCCCTGAAAATCCCCCCGTTTCGTCAAGCAGTACTCGCAAGCAACCCCCATAGAGGTGTATCCGTATGCGTTTCCGTCCCCTCAGGACGACACTCACCTTTCTCGCCGCCGCGGCGCTGACCCTGTCGGCGAGCGCGTGCGGCGGCGCCGGCGCCGTCGAAACGGGAAGCGCCGGCAACGAGCTGGAGGGCGCCAAGTTCGTCGTCGGCTCCAAGGACTTCACCGAGAACATCATGCTCGGCAAGATCGCGGTGCACCTGCTGAAGGCGCACGGCGCGGAGATCGTGGACAAGACGAACCTCGGCGGCACCGTGTCGAACCGTAAGGCGCTGGAGTCCGGCGAGATCGACCTGTACTGGGACTACTCGGGCACGGGGTGGATCGAGTTCCTCAAGAACACCAAGCCGATCCAGGACTCGGCCGAGCAGTTCAAGGCCACCGCCGAGGCGGACTTGAGCAAGAACAAGATCAAGTGGATCGGGCCGACCCCGCTCAACAACACCTACGCCCTGGCCATCCGCTCGGAGAAGGCGCAGGAGCTGGGCGTCAAGACCGTCTCCGACGTGGCCGAGCTGCTCAAGACCAAGCCGCAGGAGGTCACGCTCTGCATCGAGACGGAGTTCTCCACGCGTGACGACGGCCTGCCCGGCCTGTCCAAGGCGTACGACATGGAGATCCCGAAGAACCAGGTGAAGCTGCTCGACACCGGCGTGGTCTACACCGAGACCGACAAGGGGCAGACCTGCAACTTCGGCGAGGTGTTCACCACGGACGGCCGGATCGCCGCGCTCGACCTGACGGTGCTGGAGGACGACAAGAAGTTCTTCCCGATCTACAACGCCGCCGTGACGGTGCGGCAGGAGACGTTCGAGAAGTACCCGGCGCTGGAGCAGGTGCTGCAGCCGGTCATCGCCAAGCTGGACGACGCCACCATGCAGCAGCTCAACGCCCAGGTGGACGTCGAGGGCATGGAGCCGGACAAGGTCAGCGCCGAGTGGCTGAAGAAGGAGGGCTTCCTGGGCTCGGACGCGGCTTGATCCGCATTCGCCGATGACTCTCGCCGGCACCCCCTTCGGTGGGAGAGATGCGAGCGGCCCGCGCCACGATGGCGCGGGCCGCTTCCGCGTTCGAACCGGTCCCTTGACCGGGACCGCTTGCGCGCCAGTCAGGAATCGTTAATTCTTAATAAGGTTTCCTTTTTAATCCTGTCCTCACCCCCCAGGAGCGCAGGTGCGCAAGAGAACGTTCGCCGCCGCCGTCACGGCGGCCACCGGCGTGCTGGTGCTGCTGCCCGCATCGGCCGCCCACGCCCACGGCACCATGTCCAACCCGCCGAGCCGCGTCTACGTCTGCAAGAACGAAGGCCCGGAGACGCCGCAGTCCGAAGCCTGCAAGGCGGCCGTCGCCGCCGGCGGCACCCAGGCGTTCTACGACTGGAACGAGGTCTCCCTCCTCGAAGCGGGCGGCAGGCACCGCGAGCTCATCCCCGACGGCAGGCTCTGCAGCGCGGGCCGCGACAAGTACCGCGGCCTCGACCTGCAACGGGCCGACTGGCCCGCCACCCCCGTGCGGCCCGGCGACTTCACGATCACCTACCACGCGACCGCCCCGCACGCGAACAGCGACTTCGAGTTCTACATCACCCGCGAGGGCTGGAACCCCACCATGCCCCTCAAGTGGTCGGACCTGGTGCACATCAAGACGTTCACCAACCAGAACCCGACCACGTTCACGAACTGGACCATCACCCTGCCGCAGCGCACCGGCCGGCACATCCTCTACTCGATCTGGCAGCGCGTGGTCGGCAGCAACGAGGCCTTCTACACCTGCTCCGACATCGACTTCGGCGGCGGCGGCACGCCCGACCCCGACCCCGAGCCGGAGCCCAGCCCCACCCCGACGGACCCGGACCCCGACCCGCAGCCCGGCGGCTCCTGGAGCCCGAACCACGCCTACGCCGTCGGCGACCGGGTGACGTACGGCGGGGCGACGTACGAGTGCATCCAGGCGCACACCTCGCTCACCGGCTGGGAGCCGCCGAACGTGCCCGCCCTCTGGAAGCGCGTCTGACCGCTCTATGCGTCTGACCTATAGATCTGACCGCTCTATGCGTCTGACCTATAGATAAGGAGCGGTCGCTCATATAAGGAGCCGTCGCGGTAAGCGAGGAGGGATCGTCCGCTTCGCCGCGGACGATCCCTCTCGTCAGTGCTGGACTCCCCTGGTCAGTGCTGCACGGTGGCGAGGAAGACGTCACCGTTGCCGAGCGCGCGGCCGCCCTCCGGCGTGCCGTACGTCAGGCCCGAGATCGCGGCCTTCCCCTCCCCCGCAGCGGCGGCGAACAGGTTGGGCTCGGAGAACGGGTCCACCGCGTCGTCCCTGGCGGTGCCGAGCTGGGCGGCGGCGCGCTGGGTTCCCTTGGCGTCCAGGCGGAGCGCCACCACGTCGGCGCCGCCCGCCGGCACCCCGACCTTGCCCCGGGTGTAGCCGACCACCTCGACGTCACCGCCGGGCAGCGCGGCCAGCGCGGCGCCCTCGTCCGCCTGTGCGGTGGCGAGCGTGTGCTGCCAGCGGCGCTTGCCCCGGTCGGTGTAGGCGACGGTGAGCGCGTCGCCTTCGGTGGCGCCCGTCGCGACGACCAGGCCACCGGTGGTGACGGTGACCGCGTTGAGCCGGTCGTCGCCCGCCCCGCCCTCGGTGACGGCCCAGGTCCTGGTGCCGTCGGCGGTGTAGGCGGCCAGCCAGCCGTCCGTGCCGCCCCGCGCGGTCGTGCCGGGCATGGCGGCCGAGGTGCTGCCGGTCAGGTAGAGGCCGGCGCGTCCGGCGGCGACGCCGGTGGCCTTGTCCTCGCCGGGGCCGCCGTACTGGCGGATCCACGCCACCTTGCCGTCGGGCGTGATGCGGGCGGCGATGGCGTCCTTGTCTCCGGCGTTCTCGCCGTCGAGCGCGCCCTTGGTGTAGCCGGCGACGTACGCGCCTCCGTCGGGGGCGGCGGCCAGCCCGTAGACGCGGTCGGCGGCGTCCGGTGCGCCGAACTGGGTGGTCCAGCGGACCTCGCCGTCCGCGCCGATCCTGACCACGAACGCGTCGTCGCCGGTGTTGCCCGCGTGCTCGCCGTCCAGGTCGCCCTTGGTGTAGCCGGCCGCGAGCACGCCGCCGTCCGGCAGCGGGACGACCCCGTAGAGGCGTTCGTCGGCGGGCGTCGCGATGCGGCGCGTCCAGCCGCCGATCCTGCTGACGACGGCGTCCAGGTCGCCGTTCTCCGTGGTGGCGTACCCGATGGTCAGGGCGCCGTCGGCGGAGACGGCGACGCCGCCCGCCCAGTCGACGCCGGCGCCGCCGTGCAGCGGCGCGGGCAGGCCCGTCGGCGGGGTGACGCTCAGCGCGGGGCCGAGGTCGGCCATGGCCTGCTCGAACGCGGGCGTCCAGACGTCCCAGTCGTGGCCGCCGTCCAGCACCCGGAGCTGCGCGGAGATCGCGGGCGAGCGGCGGGCGGCGTTGTAGAGCGCGGCGGACTCGAAGTCGAGGTCGTGACGGGCGTCGGCGGGGTCGGGATTGGCGTACTCGTCGTCGCCGACCGCGACGAACAGCCGTACCGGAAGATCGGGGTCGAGGTCCGGCAGCAGAGCCGGATAGTTGAGCTCCTTGTAGACCTCGTCGTCGAACTTCGCACCGCCCTTGCCGAACGCGCCGTAGTCGCGGGCCGAGGAGTCGGACGGCGGCAGCGGCGTGTAGACGGCGGGGCTGAGCACCGCTGCGGCGCCGAACAGGTCCTGGTGTGCGAGCGCGTAGCGCAGCGCGCCCGCGCCGCCCATCGAGTAGCCGCCGACCAGGCGGGCCTGCCTGATGGGCGCCGTCCGGTACGTCGCGTCCACGTGCTTGACGAGGTCCCTGGTCAGCGCCGTCTCCACCGGTCGGCCCGGCAGGTCGTCGCCGGTGTACCGGGAGTCGACGTACCAGCTTCCGCGCTCGCTCCAGGGGGCGTCCGGCATGACGGCGATGACGGGCGGGATGCGCTTGGTCCTGATCATGTCGTCGAGGGTCGTCTTGACCCGCGTCCACGCCTGCATGCTGTCGCCCCGGCCGTGCAGCAGGTAGAGCACGGGGTGGCGGGACTCGTCCCGGTCGTAGCCGGCGGGCAGGTAGACGTTGTAGGCGATGTCCTCGCCCAGGGCCGGCGAGGGCGCGGCGCCGGTCGTGATCGTTCCGCCGGCCCGCACGTCGGTCTGGCCGGGAACGCTCAGGCTGAGCGCGGTCACGACGGCGAGCGCGCCGGCGGTGATCCATCGGGGTAGGGGCATCGACCACTCCTGTAAACGTTTACCGAACCCGCCTCATGTTTCGGGAGAGTTTCATGGGGAGGGGGGTGCCCTGTCAACCGGCCGACAGGAAAAGGCCCGCCACACGATCGCCCGCCCCCGGCCCGGCGGTCGCGCCGAGCCGACCCACCACACGAACACCGCCCCGACCGGCGGCCACGCGAAGCCGACCTGGCACGCGACCGCCCACCCTGGACAGGGGGCCGCCACGGAGCCGGCCCGCCACACGATCGCGCACCCCCTGGCCCGGCGGCCGCGCGGAGCGGAAGCGCACCTGCCCGGCGAAGCGGCGGCGCGGAGACGGCCGGCACGACCGCCAACGAACTTAACATCTTTAAGTTATTGCATAATAGGCATAAGTTATTTTCCTCTTTTCCCAGGCCGAGGCGATGAACAGCAAACTGATCACCACACCCGTGACCGCGGATCTGCTGCGGGGAGCGCTCGACGCGGAGCGCACCCCGTACGGGCTGCTCCCCCACCGGCTGCCCGCGTGGGCGCGCAGGCAGATCCCCGACGCGCAGCTCGCCATGGCCGAGAGCCAGCCGTCCGGCGTGCGGCTCGCCTTCCGCACCGCCGCCACCGTCATCGAGCTGGACGTGCTGCCCACCAAGCGCGCCTACCGCGGGCTGCCGCAGCCGCAGGACGGCGTCTACGACCTGGTCATCGACGGCCGGCTCGCCGCCCAGGCCACGGTGCCCGGCGGGCGGGTGCGCGTCGCCGACCTGGCGACCGGGGCCGTCGAGCTGCGCGAAGGACCGGCGGGCACCGCCCGCTTCACCGGGCTGCCCGCAGGCGACAAGGACGTCGAGATCTGGCTGCCGCACAACGAGACCGCCGAGCTCGGCGCCCTGCGCACCGACGCGCCGGTCTTCCCCGCACCGTCCGGCGGGCGGCGGGTGTGGCTGCACCATGGCAGTTCCATCAGCCACGGCTCCAACGCCACCCATCCCACCGCCATCTGGCCCGCCCTCGCCGCCGCGCTCGGCGGGGTCGAGCTGGTCAACCTGGGCTTCAGCGGCGGCGCGCTGCTCGATCCGTTCACCGCCCGTACGATGCGGGACACTCCGGCCGACCTCATCAGCGTCAAGATCGGCATCAACCTGGCCAACTCCGACGCCATGCGGCTGCGTGCCTTCGTTCCCGCCGTGCACGGCTTCCTCGACACGATCAGGGAAGGGCATCCGCAGACGCCGCTGCTGGTCGTGTCGGCGATTCTCTGCCCGATGCAGGAGCACACGCCGGGGCCGCTGACGGCCGCGTTCGAGGACGGCACCGTACGCTTCCGGCCCACCGGCGACCCGGCGGACCGCGCGTCCGGCCACCTGACCCTCGACGTCATCCGCGGCGAGCTGGCCCGCATCGTCGCCGAACGGGCCGGCGACGACCCGCACCTGCACTACCTCGACGGCCGCTCGCTCTACGGCGAGCCCGACCACACCGAGCTGCCGCTGCCCGACGACCTGCATCCGAGCGAGGAGGGACACCACCGCATCGCGGCGAACTTCGCCCGCCTGGCCTTCGGCCCGAGCGGCGCGTTCGCCTAGGGGGTGCCTCGCCGAGGGCGGCGGCGTCGCTTGCGCATCCGCCCCATCGGCTCCGGCATCTCCTCGCTCATTCGCGCCGCCGGCTCAGGAAACGCCACCTGCCCAGCGGCTCCGCCGAAACCGGCGACCCGGCATGCGCGGCAGCACCGTCCCAAGAATGGGTGATTTGCCCGCTTGTGAGGGGTTTTGTCCGGTGAAAGACTGAGGGTGACGGAAGGGGGCCCGTCATGATCGAGATCAAGAACATCGACAAGCCGGACGAACGCCGCGACTTCCCCATGGGACATCTGGAAGTCTGCAACCTGTCCGGCTGCACCTTCGGCATCGCCACGTTCGAACCGGGCTGGCACTGGACGGAGTCCGTCAAGCCGATCGCCGGCACCGACTCCTGCCAGGTGCACCACAACGCGTTCGTGGTGCAGGGCAGGATGCGGCTGCGCACCGACGACGGCACGGAGGCCGAGATCGGACCCGGCGACGTCTTCGTCTGCACACCGGGGCACGACGCCTGGGTGGTAGGCGACGAACAGGTCGTCATGTACGACTTCGCCGGCGGCGCCGCGACGTACGCCAAGGCGGACACGTAACCCGTGCGACGGGCCGGCGGCGCGAGCCGGCCCGTCAGTGCTGAGATCGACGAGCTCATCGTCAAGAGCCACCCGGTGGTGGCGGGCGGGGGCATCTCGATGTTCAACGGCGATTTCCAGCCCACCCAGTTCACGGTGACGCACCGGGAGATCTTCAGCAACGGATCCCAGGTCACCTGGCTCACCAGGCCATGACCGGCGGACGGGCGCGATCGCGCGTGGGCCCGGCCGCGCCCGGCCAGCGCACGCCCGCGTCCACGCCGCCAGGTCGCCACACCATCAGGTCACGACGCCATCAGGTCACGACGCCATCAGGTCGCCGCACCGTCAGGTCGCGACGCCGCCAGGTCGCCATGCCGTCATGGTCCGGCTGCCGGCTCCGGCGATCGGCCCAGGTCCCCGCGTCGGGTGCGGGCCGGAGCGACGCCTGCCGCCACCTGAGAGCCGGCGACGACGTCCAGGTGGCGGCGGCGCCACCGTCACATCTCCATGCCGGCCGCCGTCATCACCGGCCGCACCTCGACGCCACCGCCCCGGTCGCCGAGCAGCAGCACGGCCAGCTCCACGGCGCGTTCCCGATCAGCGCAGTCGATCACGTACTGAGCGGCGGCGGGCGGGCCCGGACGTACGTCCCGCCGCTCACGCGCGGCACGCCGGCCATGACCCGTACGACGACACCAATGGACGGGTCGGCCAGCGCGTGCCCGCCGACCAGCTCGCCCGCCTCACCCGCAGCGGCCAGGAACTCCAGGTCCCCGAGGCCCTTCCCCGGCCCGCGATGCAGGGTCAGGACGAACCGCACCGCCCGCTCAGTCCTCGCCCGTCGCCGAGAAGACGACCGGGCGCACCTCGATGCCGAGGCCCTCGACCGCCGCGTCGGGAATGAGCGCGGCCAGCTCGAGAGCGCGCTCGCGGTTTTCGACCTCGACCAGGTAGTAGCCGCCGAAGTACTCCTTGGCCTCCAGGTACGGCCCGTCGGTCACGGCCGGGACGCCGCCGCGGACGCGGACCACGGCGCTCTCCGACGGATCGCCCAGCGCGGCGGTCTCGACGAACTCGCCGGACTTCTTGATCGTCTCCATGAACGCCTCGTGGCCGTTCATCACCGCGTTGCGCTGCTCTTCGGTCAGCCCGTCCCAGATCTGCGGGTTCACGTGCATGATCAACAGGAACTTCACGTCGTCTCCTCCGTACGGACGGCGGCACCGCCATCGGCGCCGCTCATCAGGTGGTCGGAGCGACCGTGGCGTCTTCGACATGCCGGAGCCATCACTGTACGGCGGCCCGCCGCACACGGCGTCCGCGCCGATGAAAGAGCAGGTCAGACGGTAAAAACTGGGTGATGAAAGCCGTGATGGGGGTTTCACGGGAAGGATCCGGCGAACCGCCGGGTTGCCGTAGATGTTCGCATCAAAGTGCGAGTACGAAGAGTCGCACACAGCTATAAACGGGGGTTGGTTGCCATGGCGAC
This sequence comes from Nonomuraea sp. NPDC049309, assembly GCF_043196965.1. Classification (NCBI taxonomy): domain Bacteria; kingdom Bacillati; phylum Actinomycetota; class Actinomycetes; order Streptosporangiales; family Streptosporangiaceae; genus Nonomuraea; species Nonomuraea sp. NPDC049309. The sequence goes on from NZ_JBICSH010000005.1 coordinate 376,985, forward strand.
GCTGCACTACTTCGGTTTGATGGGATTCGGGGCTGCTCGCCCGCCAAAGGAGCTTCCTGGCGGGAATGGCAACGCTGGGAACGCCGGGCAGAGCGCCCGCCGTCGGCGGCGGCGCCGCTGAGCAGAGGTCACCGAGGTGGCCGATCACATGACGGAACCCGAGAGGGCCGGACACACACGATGTCCGGCCCTTTCCTTGTGTCCGGCCCTTTCCTGTGTCCGGCCCGCTCCTCGCGGCCGGCGCTTTCGTGCGCGGCCCGGTGACCGGCCCTTCCCTGGGAACCGGCCGTCTCTCGGGCGCGGCTCAGCAGGTGGGCGCTTTCGGGACGTCCTCGCCGTACTTCGCCCACGAGCACACCGTGCTGAACGCGATCTTCCACCGGCCGCCCTGCTCCACGGCCTTGCCCCGCCTGCTCGACAGCAGGGTCCGCTCGCCGCGGCGCAGCACGTACGACACCTGGGCCCGCGTCGGCGAGTCGAAGCGCACGTTCCTGACCCGGCTCGACACCTCGCCGAACCGCTTGTCCGCGCCGAACGCCTGCACCATCAGCTCGTTCATCTCGCCGTTCTCCACGATCTTCACCTTGGACGCGGTCGAGCCGCGCTCGTTGAAGAACGTCTCCCAGGCGCGTCTGATCTCGCCTTCGGCGCGGGCCGGGTTGGCGGGCTCGGACACGGTGGGGCTGGGTGAACCGCTCGACGTCGCGGAGGCCGTCGGGCTGAGCGTGCCCGCCTCGGACGACGTGCCAGACGGCGGCGCCGAGCCGGTGGGAGACGTCGCGCCGGGGCTCGGGGGCGCCTGCGGTTCCCGCCCGCCGGAGCAGCCCGCCGCGAGGAGCGCGGCCACGGCGATGACGGCGCAGATGTGTTTCGTGACGGTCGGGGTGGACGTCGCGATTCGGGCGGGCTTCACGGTCTCGCCCTTGAGACCTCAGTACGCATGGGCACGCGACGACCGTATGGGCACGGCCGGAGATTCGCCAAGCAGTACGGCCACGTGTCCCGCAGACGCGCCCGCCGGGACCAGGCCGTGCGCGGGCATGCGCCGGATGCGCAGACCTCCGGCGGCCCCGCCGTCGAAGCGGGTACCCGCGCGCCGCCGGCCGGCTCCTCGCCCGGTGCCCGTAGCGGCTACGCCGAGGGCGTCGGCGCCCAGACGCCGGCCGCGGTCCCCTCGTCGACGTGCTTGCGATAGGTCACGACCTTGTCGTGGATGATCTCCAAGCTCGCCGTCAATGCGGCGAGCTTCTCCCGTACCGCCTTTTCGTGCTCTTCCAGCAGCGCGAGCCGCTCCTCCTCGTTGCCGGGCCCTGAGCGTACGAGCTCGGCGAACCTCTTCAGCGTGGCGATGGGCATGCCGGACTCCCGCAGCCGGTTGCACAGCAGCAGCCACTCGACGTCGGCCTGCTCGTAGACGCGCTGCCCGCCGGCCGTGCGCGGGATGGGGCGGAGAAAGAGCTGCTCGCGTTCGAAGAAGCGGAGCGCGTGCACGCCCAGACCGGTCGCCTTCGCGACGTCTCCGATGGACAGCCCGCCCTTGACGCCCATTCCGCCGCACCACCCAGAACTTGACCTAGATCGCACTCTAGATCCTAGCCTCCGGCGCATGGCAATCATCCAGCACAAGATCGGCTCGGGCTTCGGCGCGCACAGCACCGCGGACGACGTCCTGGCCGGCATCGACCTTTCCGGCAAGACCGTGCTCATCACCGGCGGCTACTCGGGTCTCGGGCTCGAGGCCACCCGCGCACTGGTACGGGCGGGCGCGTACGTGGTCGTGCCGGCCCGCCGCCCCGCCGTGGCGGAGGAGGCGCTGCGCGGCATCCCCCGCACGGAGGTCGGGGAGCTCGACCTGGCGGATCTCGGCAGCGTCGAAGCGTTCAGCGACCGGTTCCTGCAGTCCGGCAGGCTCATCGACATCGTCATCACCAACGCGGGCGTCATGGCCTACCCCGACGAGCGCGTAGGCCCGGGATGGGAGGCGCACTTCGCGATCAACCACCTGGGGCACTACGCCCTGGTGAACCGCCTGCGCCCGGCGCTGTCCCCCGATGCGGCGCGCGTGGTGTCCGTCGCCTCGGCGGGACACTTCCTGTCGGACATCCGCTGGGACGACCCGCACTTCCGCGACGGTTACGATCACTGGCTCGCGTACGGGCAGTCCAAGACCGCCAACGCCCTGTTCGCCGTGCACCTCAACGCTCTCGGAGTGCGCGCCTTCTCCGTGCACCCCGGCAGCATCCTCACCCCGTTGCAGCGGCGGATCCCGCGCGAGGAGCAGATCGCTCAGGGCTGGATCGACCGGGACGGCCGCCAGGCTCGCGGCTTCAAGACGCCCGCCCAGGGTGCGGCGACGGCCGTGTGGGCGGCGACCGAACCGCGGCTGGAGGAGTACGGCGGCGCATACTGCCAGGACTGCGACATCGCCGAGATGGCGGCCACCGACGACATGCTCATCGGCGGCGTGAAGCCCTGGGCGATCGACCCCGCCTCCGCGTCCCGGCTCTGGGCGCTCTCCGCCGAACTCACCGGACTCGACGCCTTCTCCTGAGCGCGGGCACGCGGGTGCGGGAACCGTGCGATCCGGGGCCGCATCGCATGAACATTGCAATCGGTTGTTGCAGTGATCTCGGACATGACCAGGGCGAACGCCCGCCAGCGTTTGCAGTTTTACCTGGATGTATTGACGTTTCATCCGCGTAACGTCACTGTTACTGCAACCGGTTGTCATCCCGTACCCGCAGAACCAGAACCAGCGACCCGCGCGTGCCGCCCGCACTCCGCGCGCGACGGCCACCCGCCACCGCCGCCTCCCCGCGGCGGGCGGCACGCCCGGACACGACACCCCCCGTACCGAATGGAGCTGGGACGTGCGCAAGAACCAACCCTTCGCCAGAAGGCTCACCGTCGTCCTGACCAGCGGCCTCATCGCGACCGGCGGCCTGGTGACCGCGGTGAGCACCCCGGCCGCCGCGGCCCCCGCGAACGGCGACTACACGCTGGTCAACGGCGCCAGCGGGCTGTGCGCCACCGTGCCGGGGCAGAGCACGGGCGACGGCGTGCAGCTCGTACAGAACGCCTGCTCCGACGCCGCAGGCCAGGTGCTCACGATCACCGCGTCCGGCGCCGGCCACCAGATCAAGGCCGCGCACAGCGGCAAGTGCCTCGGCGTCAAGGACGCCTCCACCAGCGCGGGCAAGGCCGTGCAGCAGGAGACGTGCACGGGCGCGGCCTCCCAGACCTGGATGCTCACCGAGTCGGGCTCCAGCTACCGGGTCGTGAACGTCAACAGCGGCAAGTGCCTGAACGTCAAGGACAACTCCACCTCGTCAGGCGCCGCGCTGCAGCAGAACTCCTGCGACTCGGTCGCCACCAAGCAGTGGACGCTCAAGACCGCCGGCAGCGGCAACCCCGACCCGGACCCGACCGACCCGCCGGCCGACGGCGACGACGTCCTGTACGTCGCGCCCAACGGCAGGGACGGCGCGAGCGGCACCCAGTCCGACCCGACCACGCTCACCTCGGCGATCACCCGCATCGCCCCCGGCGGCACCATCTACCTGCGCGGCGGCACGTACAACCACTCGCAGACGATCACCATCGCGCCGGGCAACAACGGCACCTCCAGCGCCCGCAAGAAGATCTCCGCCTACCCGGGTGAGACGCCGATCCTGAACTTCTCCGCCCAGAGCGAGGACTCCGCCAACCGCGGGCTCGCGGTCAACGGGTCGTACTGGCACATCTACGGCATCGTGGTGGAGCGGGCCGGCGACAACGGCATCTTCGTCGGCGGCAGCAACAACATCATCGAGCGCACGGTGACCCGCTACAACCGGGACACCGGCCTGCAGCTGTCCAGGATCTCCTCCGACACGCCGCGCTCCCAGTGGCCGTCCAACAACCTCGTGCTCAGCGCGCTGTCGCACGACAACGCCGACTCCGACGGCGAGGACGCCGACGGCTTCGCCGCCAAGCTCACCGTCGGCTCCGGGAACGTCTTCCGCTACTCGGTCGCCCGCAACAACATCGACGACGGCTGGGACCTCTACACCAAGAACGACACCGGCCCCATCGGCGCGGTGACCATCGAGGACTCGCTGTCGTACGACAACGGCACGCTCAGCGACGGCAGCCAGGCCGGCAACGGCGACCGCAACGGTTACAAGCTCGGCGGCGAGGACATCGGGGTCGACCACATCGTCCGGCGCAGCATCGCCTACCGCAACGGCAAGCACGGCTTCACCTACAACCGCAACCCGGGCACCATGACGATCTCCGGCAACATCGGCATCGACAACGCCCAGCGCAACTTCACCTTCGAGGCCGGCACGTCGGTCTTCCGCGACAACACCTCGTGCCGCAGCGGCAGCGGGTCGAACGACAAGGTCGTGGGCAACGCCGACGGCTCCAACCAGTTCTGGACGGGCTCGAACGGCTCCCGCTGCTCCTCCTACAGCGGCCCGCTGAGCTGGTCGTTCGCCTCGGACGGCCGCCTCATCGTGACCTTCGGCGGCACACCCGTAACCCCCTGACGCCCCCGGGGAGCCTCCAGCGGGGCCGCGCCCCTCCTGCAAGCCCTTGGCGGCGCGGCCCCCGAGCCACACCGGGTGCTTCCGTGAGAGGGCGCGGGCGGCCCGCGAACGCGAGGACGACCACCATGACCGCACCGCTTTCCACCATCCTCTCCCCCACCCGTTCGACCGCCGTCGATCCCGCTCGCCCGCTGCTCGCGCTGGGCCGGGCCGGGACCAGGAGGCGGCGGCCGAGTTCGGGCGGGCGGCCGGGCTGACGCGGAACGCGAGCGCGAGCTGTTCGAAGCCCGTGCCGCCGCCCTGAGCGGACCCCGCAGGCCGGACGTCACTCCGCCGTCGCCTCGCCGGGATCAGGAGCCTTGATCCGCGTCCTGGCGTCCCACCCGGTGAAGACCGTGATCGTCTTGCCTTCGAACGCGGCGGGCCGCAGGAGGCCTTCGTGCCGGCGGCCGTAATCGGTTTGCCCGGCGCATCGCCGCTGCGCTACTAGTGAACAATGCTCAGCCTCCGCGACCTCCAGCCCGCCGACGCCGCCACGATCGCCACCTGGATCGGCGGCCTGGACGACCTCATCCTGTGGTCCGGCAAGTCCGGCTTCACCTGGCCTTTCGCCGCGGAGCAGCTTCTCGCCCTGCGGGCCGCCGATCCCGGCCGCCGCCTCATGGTCGCCACCGATGCCGCCGGCGCCGTCATCGGCCACTTCTCGCTGCGGCCCACCGGCGACGGCGCCGTACGCCTCGGCCTCGTCCTGGTGGCGCCGTACGCGCGGGGCAAGGGCGTCGGCGCGGCCATGGTGGACGCGGCGCTCGGCACCGCCTTCGCCGACCCCGGCGTCTCGCGGGTCACCCTCGGCGTCTACGCGCACAACGCGGTGGCCAGGCGGCTGTACGAGCGTTTCGGGTTCCAGGAGGAGCGCGTCCATGAAAGTTCCATCGAAGTCGGCGGGACATGGTGGACGTCGGTGACGATGGGCCTGGTACGAGAGGCGTGGGAATCGGGACGCTGATCTCGCGCGAAACGGACCTTGACCGAAATCACTGCTGCGGGCTGTAATCACGGGGCACAGGCCGAACGACCGAAGCTCACCACCACGGTCAGGAATCTCCGTAATTCCGCAGAAACGGAAAGGTGATCTCGTGCGTCTGCTCGCCGGATTATCGATCAGTGCAGTGCTCGCCGCCAGTGCAGTGCTCGCCGCCGGCCTTCTGGCCGCCCCGCCCGCCCTGGCCGCCGAGGCGGTGCCGTTCGCCGCGGACTCGGGCGACTCCTGCCTGCGCGGATCCACGGAAGGCACCATCCAGCGCTACGACGGCCCGGTCATCGCGCCGCGGATCGACATCGAGGGCGCGCTGCTCGACGAGGCGAAGCCGAGCGTGTGCAACCCCGACGACATGCACTCCACGGCCACGTTCAACGGCTACTACGGGGACGAGCTGGTCGACACCGAGACGTACGAGGCGGACGACGAGACGGTGAAGTTCGCCTTCTCGCTCTCCGACCCGGCGAAGCTGCGCACCATCGACCGGGTCGTGGTGCAGGTCTGCCGCTTCAGCAACACCCCGTTCGGCATCAGCTACTGCGGCAAGGCGCAGGAGTACAAGATCCCGTGAGCCCGCGCGGGCGGGCGCGCCATGACGTACGTGCCCGCCCGGTCACGGGCCGATCGTCACCAAGCCTTGAACCCGCCGTCCGGTAGCCGCGCGGCGGGGCGGGCAGGGTGAACCCCGCCGACCGGACACGAGCAGGGCCGCACGCAGGGCAGGGGACCGATCCCCCCGCCTTCGCGCTGGTCAGGAACGGGGACACCATGAAAGCCGAGCACGTCCACCACCTCGACAACCCGAACGCCACCACCCCGCCGCCGGCGATCGACCTCGTCGCGTCGGTGCCCGCGCCTCCGGTGCCGGACGGCGCGGAGGCGATGACGATACTCGTCACCCTGCCGCCGGGCAGCGCAGGCAACCCGCCGCATCGGCACACCGGGCCCGCCTTCGGCTACCTCATCAAGGGCGAGATGCTCTTCGAGCTGGAAGGCGAGCAGGAACGCGTCATCATGGCCGGGGAGGCGTTCTGGGAGCCGGGCGGCGACGTCATCCACTATCAGGACGCCAACAACCTCGCCGACGAAGAGACCACGTTCGTGGTGACGATGTTCGGGGTGCGCGGGCAGCCGATGCTCATCCCGGTGAGCGCGGAGGAGCTGGAGGCCCGCCGCGACCGCCGCGCCCCACGCCCCTGAGGCCTCCGGGCCGGAGGCCTGCGGGTCATGAGTGCCGTGCGGAGCCTCCGGACGGGGCCGGCCGGCTCCAGAGGCCGGCCGTCAGGCGGGGGCGGCGGTCTCCAGCAGCCGGCCGTCCGACAGCTCGAGCCACCGCTCCACCTTGATCTCCGCGAGGAACCGCTCGTCGTGGCTCACCACGATGAACGCCCCTTCGTACGCGCCGAGCGCGCTCTCCAGCTGTCTCACGCTGACCAGGTCGAGGTTGTTGGTGGGCTCGTCGAGCAGCAGGAGCTGCGGAGCCGGCTCCGCGCACAGCACGCAGGCCAGCGTGGCGCGCAGCAGCTCGCCGCCCGACAGCACGCCGGCCTGCCGGTGCGCGCTCTGACCCCGGAACAGGAAGCGGGCCAGCAGGTTCATCCGGTCCGCCGCGGCCATGCCGGGGGCGGACGCGGCCAGGTTCTCGGCCACCGTACGGCCGGGGTCGAGCAGGTCGAGCCGCTGCGACAGGTACGCGACGCGCCCTTCTGCCCGCCGGGTCGTGCCCGCGCCGGGCGCCAGGTCGCCGCTGATCATGCGGAGCAGGGTGGACTTCCCGGCGCCGTTCGGGCCGGTGAGCGCGATGCGTTCCGGGCCGCGTACCGACAAATCGATGCCCGGCTGCGCGAACAGGTCCCGCACGAGCAGCCCGCGGCCCTCGAACACCGTGCGCCCGGCCGGCACGCGGGTGTCCGGCAGCTCGATGACGATCCGCTGGTCGTCGCGCAGTGCCCGCTCGGCCTCGTCGAGTTTGGCCTTCGCGTCGCCGACGCGGGAGGCGTGCATCTGGCCCGCCCGCCCGGCCGACTCCTGTGCGCTGCGCTTCAGCCCGCCCGCGACGATGCGCGCCAGACCGGCGCTCTTCAGGTTGCGCGCGGCGTTTCCCGCCCGCCGCTCGGCGCGCTCGCGGGCCTGCTGCATCTCCCGCTTCTCGCGCTTGAGCTCCTGCTCGGCGTTGCGCACGCTGCGTTCGGCGGCCTCCTGCTCGGTGCGCACCGCCTCCTCGTACGCGGTGAAGCCGCCGCCATAGAACCGGATCTCGCCCCGGTCCAGCTCGGCGATGCGGTCCATGCGGTCGAGCAGCTCGCGGTCGTGGCTGACCAGCAGCAGGCAGCCGGTCCAGTCGCCGAGCACGTCGTAGAGGCGGCGGCGGGCGGCGCGGTCGAGGTTGTTGGTCGGCTCGTCGAGCAGCAGCACGTCCGGCCGTCTGAGCAGCTGCGCGGCCAGGCCGAGCGAGACGATCTGCCCGCCGCTCAGCGTCTCCAGCCGGCGGTCGAACGCGAGACCGCCGAGACCGAGCCGGTCGAGCTGGGCGCGAGTGCGCTCCTCGATGTCCCAGTCGTTGCCGATGGTGGTGAAATGCTCCTCGGCCGTGTCGCCCGCCTCGATGGCGTCCAGCGCGGCGATCACGGGCGCGATGCCGAGCACCTCGGCCACCGTCAGGTCTCCGGTGAGCGGCAGGGTCTGCGGCAGGTAGCCGAGCTCGCCCTCCACCGTGATCGAACCGCCGCGCGGGCGCAGCTCGCCGGCGATCAGCTTGAGCAGCGTGCTCTTGCCCGCGCCGTTGGGCGCGACCAGCCCGGTACGGCCGCCGCCCACGCTGAAGGACAGGTCGGCGAAGACCGGGGTGTCGTCGGGCCAGGAGAAGGACAGGTGGGAGCAGACGATGGACACGTCGGACATCTGGAAGACCTCGTACGGGAACGCGGGCGCATGGCAAGCCGCCCGCCATGACGACACGGACTGAGGGAACGACGAACTCACGGCCACACGCGGCGGCGCTCAGCACGCGCCCGCCCGGGGCCGGGACCTCCGGTATCACCCGGAGATGTCGTCGTCACCTGCCATGTCTGGTCTCCTCGTCGAGTCGAGTCGAGTCGCGGAACGTGCCCGGCCGGGGCACATCCGGCACGAGAACGCGTCACACCATAGCAGCCATCGCAAGCCGCATCGACACCTTTTCGCGTCGCGCCGGTAGCCCCACGGCGATCGTCTTCACGCAGGACGGCCACCGCGCCCCTCGCCACCCCCGCGAACCCCACGGCCGGTCAGGCGTCGCGGATGCGCCACACCGCGGGCACCAGCAGGGTGACGGCGGCCGGCAGGGCGGTGGACGCGGTCGCCGGCCGGCCGCCTGCCGGTGATCGACGGTCCCACCGCAGGGTGGGGATCGGATAATGGGGCGCATGAGGAGCGGGGCGGGTGCGGGCGGGCGGCCGGCGGAGTTCGAGGAGCACCGCGATCACCTGTGGGGCGTGGCGTACCGGATCACGGGGACGAAGGCGGACGCCGACGACGCGGTGCAGGAGGCCTGGCTGCGGTGGCGGCACGCCGACGTCGCGCAGGTCAGGGACGTGCGCGCCTACCTCACCACGACGGTGAGCCGCATCTGCTACGACGTTCTCACCTCCGCGCGGGTCCGGCGGGAGGCGTACGTCGGGCCGTGGCTGCCGGAGCCGGTCGTGAAGGAGCCCGGCCCGGAGGACAGGGCGGCCATGGACGACTCGGTCAGCATGGCGATGCTGGCGGTGCTCGAGCGGCTGACGGCGGCGGAGCGGGTGGCGTTCGTGCTGCACGATGCGTTCGCGGTGCCGTTCGGGGAGATCGCGGACGTGCTGGGCCGCAGTGAGGAGGCGGTGCGGCGGCTGGCGTCGCGGGCGAGGGCGAGGGTGCGCGCGCACGGTCCCCGGCGTACGACCGACCGTTCGACGCATCGCAAGGCGGTGGAGGCGTTCACCGCGGCGGCGCTGAACGGCGACCTGTCGGGCCTGGTCGCGGCGCTCGATCCGGACGTGGTGTGGCGTTCGGACGGCGGCGGCGCGGTGTCGTCTGCGCTGCAGCCGGTGGCGGGCGCGGACCGGGTGGCCAGGCTGGTGCACGGCCTGGTGAGCCGCTGGCTGGAGGGCATGACGGTGGAGTTCGCCGAGGTGAACGGCGGGCTCGGGGTCGTGGTGCGGGCCGCGGACGGCACGGCGGACACGGTGGCGGCGTTCTCCGTCGCCGAGGACGGGCGGGTCACGGAGATCGACGTGGTGCGCAATCCGGCCAAGCTCGCCACGGTGTGACGCGGATCACCATCACATTTCCCGGCGCTGTCTCGTCTCCGTCGCAGAAGTTCGCACAAGGAGACACGACATGGACGCCACACGGAACATCGTCATCATCGGCGCGGGCTATGCGGGCCTGACGACGGCGCTGCGGATCGACAGGAAGCACCGCATCACCCTCATCAGCGCGGACGAGCACTTCACGCAGCGGATCCGGCTGCACGAGCTGGCCGCGGGCCGTCCCGAGGTGACGGTGCCGCTGAAGGAGCTGACGAAGGGCACCGGCATCACGACCGTGCGCGGCCGGGTGAACGCCATCGACCCGGACGGCAGGCGGGTGCGCACCGAGGACGGGCGGGAGTTCGCCTACGACACGCTCGTGTACGCGCTGGGCAGCCGCACCGACACCGGCACTCCCGGGGTGGCCGAGCACGCCTACACCGCCGAGCAGGCGGGCGAGCTGCGGGCGAGGCTGCACGGCGGCAGCGGTGAGCTGGTGGTGGTCGGCGGTGGGCTGACGGGTGTGGAGATGGCCGCCGAGCTCGCCGAGTCGTACCCGGCGTGGCGGGTGGCGCTGGTCACCGGCGGCGTGGCGGGCGCGGGCCTGTCGGAGAAGGGCCGTCGCCACCTGGCCCGTACGCTGACCAGGCTCGGTGTGCGCATGCGCGAGGGCACGCACGTGGAGAGCGTGGGACGTGACGGGGTGCGTACGGACCAGGGCCTGATCGCGGCGGACGTCGTGGTGTGGGCGGGGTCGTTCAGGGTGCATGAACTGGCCGCCGAGGCCGGGCTGGCCGTGGACGATCATGGCCGGATCGTGGTGGACGAGACGCTGCGGTCGGTGTCGCACCCCGACGTGTACGCCGTGGGCGACGCGGCCGCCGTGCGGTTGCCGGGCGGCACCCACCGGATGTCGTGCGCCGCGGGCATGCCGATCGCCGCGCACGCCGCCGATGTGATCAACGCGCGGGCCGCGGGACGGCCCGCCGAGCCGTTCCGGTTCCGCTACCTGCTGCAGTGCGTCAGCCTGGGCCGGCGGGACGGGCTCGTCCAGTTCGTCCACGGTGACGACACGCCGAAGGAGCGGATCCTGAGCGGGCGTACCGCGGCGTGGGTGAAGGAGCAGATCTGCCGGTTCACGGTCGCGTCGCTGAAGATGGAGCGCCGCCGTCCGGGCACCTACATGTGGGTGAAGGGCCCGGCGCGCCGGGACGCCGCCGAGGGCGGCCGGGTGGAGGCCCGCCGTACCGGCGCGACGGCCACCCGTTGATCGGGCCGCACGCCTTACGCCGCGGCGTAGCTGCCGTGGAGGATCTCGTCGATCACGGACGGGCCGGACGGCTTCCAGTCGTAGAGCCGCTCGGCCCGCGACGGGTCGAGGGGCGTGGAGCTGGTGAGCGCGAGCGCCATGGGGCCGAAGGCCTTCATGGCCTCGTCGAGGGGCAGCGAGACGGCGCGCGCCCCGGTGAGGGTGGCGACCGCCTCGGCCATGTCGCGGATGGCGGTGCCGGTGCGGTTGGCGGCGTTGACGATGCCGCCGCCCTCCTCCCTGGTGATGACGGCGGCGTACAGGGCGGCGAGGTCGTCCACGTGGACGGTGGACCAGGTGTTGGCGCCGTCGCCGACGTACGTGACGACGCCCTGCTGGCGGGCCTGGCCGATCATGAGCTGGAGCAGGGTGGTGCCGCCGCGGCCGTAGATCATGCCGGCTCTGACGACGGTGGTGGCGAGGTTCGCCGCGGCGAGCACGCGGCGCTCGCCGAGGTACTTGTGCGGCTGCCTGGCGGTCTGCTCGGTGACCTCCTCGTCCTCGGTGACCGGCCTGCCCTTGGTGTCGGGGTAGACCAGGCCGGTGCTGGTGTAGACGAAGGGGCGGCCGTCGGGGAGGCCGGACAGGAGCGCGTCGAGCGCGGGCTGCTCGACGTTCTGCATGTCCCGGTCACCGTAGTCGACGGCGGCGTGCACGACGGCGTCGCTGCGGGCGGCGGCCTCGTGGAGGACGCCGGTGTCCGACAGGCTGCCGGCGACGGGGGTGGCGCCCAGCTCGGAGACGCGGTCGCGGGCGCGGTCTGAACGGGCGAGGGCTTCGACGGTGTGACCGGCGGCGATGAGGTGCTCGGTGAGCGCGCCGCCGAAGTAGCCGCTGGCGCCGGTGACGAAGATGCGCATGGTCGTTCGCTTCCCTTCAGGGGTGAGGAGGCATCGCGAGGCCGGAGGCGGGCGTGCGCCCTTCCGGCCTCTGCTTCGACCGTACCAGAAAAACGGATGAGTCATCCGAATCGACGAGCTATCCGTTTTCGCGCATGGAAAAAGGGGCCCGGCCATCAGGCCGGACCCCCAGAGGTTCGGTCAGTCGTCGTCGCGGCGACGGCGCAGCTCGCGGCGGGCCTGGCGGCGCTCGCGGCGGCGCGTCTCGCGACGGTAGAGTGCCCACTCGCGACCCCCGTTGAGCCGGCCCTCCCCGAATAGGAACGTGCCGGTCGCCTGCCAGTAGCAGCCGCTCAGACGCCGGGAGAGCGAGGCGCTCTCCCGGTCGATCCGGCCGGGCAGCGTGCAGGCGCCGTCACGGTGGTCGTGAACGGGCCGGCAGTACACCATCGGCGCGTCGGCCATCTTCACCCACCAGGGCCGGGTCTTGTCGGTCTTGCTCATACGGTCACCTTTCGGCTCCGTGACGCCCCGGGATGGGGCCGTCAACAGACCGGGTGCACCGTGATCACCTCCTCGACCTGGCGGAGACCTGCTCGATCCACGCTAGCGAGGATCCCGGGCCGCGCGCGCAGGATGTTATACAAGGAGCGAACCTGTCATACGAGTTGTGGGGAGCCGGGTCGCGGTGGTCGCCGAGGGCTACGACGTGGTGCTGGTCGGCGGTGGCGCCATGAGCGCCACGCTCGGCGTGCTGCTGCGCCGCGTGCCGCACTACTCGTTCGCGCGGGGCGCGGCCGGGGTCGAGCGCCTGCGCCTGCGCCACGCGGCACTGCGCGGGCACCCGCTCTTCGAGGGCCTTGAGCTGGTACGCGACCGCGACGCCATGGCGGAGCTGCTGCCGCTGATGTTCGAAGGCCGCCCCGCGGACGAGGAGGTGGCGCTGTGCCGCTCGCGCGGCGGCACCGACGTCGACTACGGCGTGCTGACCAGGCGGCTGTTCGCCGCGCTCGAACGCGACGGCGTCGAGGTGCGGACCGGGCACGAGGTGCGCTCGCTGTCTCGTGACCGCAGGTCGTGGCGGCTGCGGGTGCGCGACCTGGCGGGCCGGCGCGACTACGGGGTGCACGGGTCGTTCGTGTTCCTCGGGGCGGGCGGCGGCACGCTGCCGCTGCTGCAAAGCGCGGGGGTGGCCGAGACGCGGGCGTACGGCGGATTCCCGATCAGCGGGCGGTTCCTGCGTACGGACCGGCCCGAGCTGGTGGCCGCCCACCACGCCAAGGTCTACAGCCACGCCGAGCCGGGCGCGCCGTCCCTCTCGGTGCCGCATCTCGACACGCGGGTCGTGGGCGGGCGCACGTACCTGATGTTCGGCCCGTTCGCCGCGTTCTCGCCCCGCTTCCTCAAGCGCGGCCGGCTCACCGACCTGCCGGGCTCCATCACCCCCGGCAACCTGCCCACGCTGCTCGGCGCCGCCCGCGCCGAGCGCGCCATGCTGCGCTACCTCGTGGGGCAGCTCGCGCAGACCGGCCGCGACCGGCTGCGGGCGCTGCGCAGGTTCGTCCCGCGGGCGCGGGCGGGCGACTGGGAGCCGATCACCGCGGGCCAGCGGGTGCAGGTGGTCAAGCCGGTGAACGGGCGCGGATCCATCGCCGGTTTCGGCACCGAGGTGGTGACGTCGGCGTACGGCGGGCTCGCCGCGCTGCTGGGCGCGTCCCCGGGCGCCTCGGCGTCCGTGGCGATCATGCTGGACGTGATCGAACGCGCCTTCCCCGGACGGCTGCCCGGCTGGCGGCCGGCGTTGCGGGAGCTCGTTCCGGCGTACGGGACCGCGCCGTCCGAGCGGCCCGAGCCGGCGCGGGAGACGGCCAGGACGCTGGGCCTGGAGTGAGCAGGCCGGAAAACTTTACTTTGACCGGAAACCGCTCTGACATAAGGCTTACGGAGGAGTAACCCGCGTAGTGCGAAGGCAATCCCTTTAGGGTACTTGCCGACCCTTTTGCGAATTATGTACTTTTGCGGGTCGAGGCACGTCTGCGGCGTGCCTCGCACCTTTGACCGGACCGTACGCCTTCAGCCGGCGTGCGGCCGCCGAATCCGCCTCATGCGGAACCGGGGACCCACCTTTCCGGGGTGAATCGGACGCCTGGCCAGGCCCGCGTCCGTAGGGCACTTCCAGTCCCGAACCCGTCAGCTAACCCGGTAGGCGGCATGGAAGCAAGGAGTCAACACCCGCATGCCCAAGCTTGCCGACAACCGCAAGCGCCTCGGACTGGCGCTCGGCGGAGCCGTGCTCGCCGTCACCGCCGTCACCGGCACCGCCCACGCCTCCGTCGCCGACCACGGCGCCCCGCACGAGGCCGCGCAGCACACCTCCCAGCAGCAGGCCCGCTCCCTGACCTACGGCCTCGACCTCTCCCACTACGAGGCGCTGTACGACTGGAGCTCCAGCTCCGCGCAGTTCGGCATCATCAAGGCCACGGAGGGCACCGACTTCGTCGACTCGTCCTTCGCCAGGCACTGGCGCGAACTCGGCAACAAGGGCATCGTGCGCGGCGCGTACCACTTCGGCCACCCCGCCAACGACCCCATCGCCGACGCCAACCACTTCCTCACCACCGTGAACGCCCAGCCCGCCAAGCCCGGCGACCTGCTGGTCCTGGACCTGGAGACCACCGACGGCAAGTCCGTCGCGGAGGTCAACGCCTGGGCCAAGGCGTGGCTGTCGTACGTGGAGCAGCAGACCGGCGTCAAGCCGCTCTTCTACAGCGGCTGGAACTTCGCCAACACCTACGGCCACGGCCTGTCGCAGTACCCGCTGTGGGTCGCCCACTACAGCCGGGCCAAGGGCGCGGTCACCCCGCCGGCCGACTGGAAGACCTGGACGATCCACCAGTACACCGACACGCCGGTCGACCAGAACGTCTCCGCGCTGACGCCCGACCAGCTCCGCGCCCTCGGCCGCCGGTCCGCCTGACGCGGAGCCCCCGGCCGGCCGTTGAACGCCCGGCGCGCAGCCCTTCGGCCGGCCGCAGTCCGCCTGACGCGGAACCCCGGCCGGCCCGTTGAACGCTCCGCGCGCGACCCCTCATCCGGCCGTTTCAGGCCTCGGGGCTCGCCGGGGCCGCACATGAAGCCGCGTGCCGGTCCTGTCGCATGACAGCACCGACCGTCACGCGGCTTTCGCATGCGAACAAGCCCTCACGTCGCCTCGGCACGCGGTGCCGTCACGTAGCGGCCGCGGCGGCCACCCAGTCCCCGTACCGGATCTTGCCGAGCCGTGCCTCACCCAGCGGAACGAGCGAGTGCTCGGCGAGCGCGGCACCGAAGTACCGAGCGCCGGGATCGGTGACCACCTCACGAGGGTCGCCCAGAGCGGCAAGCGCCTCGCGGACGAACACGTCCATCCTGACCCGCTCCGGCCCGGCGATCTCCATCCGGCCGTTGAGTGGCGGGCCCTCCACGACCTCGCGCAGCACCGCCGCCACGTCGTCCCCGGCGATCGGCTGGAACAGCACCGGCGCGATCCGCACCACTCCCCCATCGGCGGCCTCGTCGGCGATCCCCTTCACGAACTCGAAGAACTGCGTCGCGTGCACCAGCGAGAACGGGACGCCCGACTTCTCGATCAGCCGCTCCTGGGCGGCCTTGGCCCGGAAATAGCCGTTGTCCGGCGAGCGTTCGGTACCGACGATGGACAGCGCGACGTGGTGCCCGACCCCGGCCTCCGACTCGGCGGCGAGCAGGTTGCCCGTGGAGGTTTCGAAGAAGCCGAGCACGGCGGCCGGTTCGAACGACGGCGCGTTCGACACGTCGACCACCGCCTCCGCCCCTTCCAGCGCCTCGGCCAGCCCCTCACCGGTGAGCGTGTTCACCCCGGTGCGCGGCGAGGCCGCCACCGCCTCATGGCCGTCCCGCGACAGCCTCTCCACCAGCTTCGATCCGATCAGGCCGGTCCCGCCGACCACCACGACCCTCATGACGCGCCTCCCCGGAACGGTCCACGCCACCCTCCCCTCCGTATCCCCCGCTAAGCTCTCACCCCGGCAAAGTCCCTGCGCGCTCATGCGGCAGACGACATGACGGCACGAACAACGAAGGAACGAACGCATGACCAGTGATCTCGACGGTCAGGCGGCGATCGTCACCGGCGCAGGCTCCGGCATCGGCCGGGCGACCGCGATCGCCCTGGCCGAGGCGGGCGCGCACGTGCTCGCCGTCGGCCGCCGCCCCGGCCCCCTGGAGGAGACCGCCGCCCGGCATCCCCGCATCGCCGTCCTGCCCGCCGACATCACCGCCGCCGGCGCGCCGCAGGCCGTGGTGGATGCGTCGATCGACCGCTGGGGCCGCCTCGACGTGCTGGTCAACAACGCCGGAGGCACGGCGCTCATGCCGCTGGCCGACACCGACGCGGACCGCGTCACCGCCCTGCTCGCGCTGAACGTCACCGCGCCCAGCCTGCTCGCCTCCGCCGCGCTGCCGCACCTGCGCGACACCCGGGGCACGATCGTCAACGTCTCCAGCACGTACGGCCACCGCCCCCTGCCGGGCGCCGCCCACTACGCCGCCTCGAAAGCCGCCATCGAGCAGCTCACCCGCAGCTGGGCCCTGGAGCTGGCCGCCGACGGCATCCGCGTGAACGCCGTCGCCCCCGGCCCCACGGAGAGCGAGGCGCTGAGCGCCGCCGGCCTGCCCGCCGAGGTCGTCGAGCAGATCAAGAAGGACGAGGCCGAACGCATCCCCCTCGGCCGCCGCGGCACCCCCGAAGAGGTGGCCGCCTGGATCGTCCACCTCGCCACCCCGCACGCCACCTGGATCACCGGCCAGATCATCGCGGTGGACGGCGGCCTCGCCCTCACCTGAGTCCTGCGATGCCCGGCCGCTGCTTCCCGGCCAGGGGCGGCCACAGAACCCGGCCATGACATCAAGCAGCCGGCCCCTTCTTGGAGCCGGCTGCATAAACGGACAAAGTGGCCTAGATTGCTGCGAGCGGGCGTCAGGCGCCGCCGCGCTTCACCCTCTCGATGAACTGGCGATACACAGAGGCCGTGAGCACGAGGGGCTGCTGACCAGGGTTCTTGCTGTCGCGGATGGCGACCATATCATCATCCAGCAGACGAACTTCAACGCAATTACCGTTGTGCCCGCAGAAGCTGGAACGCGTCCACTCATTTAGCATGCGGGCGATATTATACTGGCGCCCCTTGCGACTCACCCGACACACCCGATCCTCGCCATCTCATGACTCACTCGATCCTCGCCATCTGATCACGAATAAGGCCTCGGGTCGCCTCCTCGTCAAGAGCACAACTGAGAAAATAATCGAACATTTTCTCGAAATAGCGCGACCGCTGCTCGTCCAAGAGAAACTGATCGGTGACGTTTCGGTCGATGTACACCACACTCTGCTCGAGAGGATTGCTCCGGTCCAAGTTGAGCAGCGTGAAGGATTCCTCCAGCACCTCCCGGGGGCGGTCAAGCGGCACGACCTGAAGCGTCATGTTCGGCAGCAGGGAGAGGTCCAGCAGATGCCGTAGCTGCTCGGCCATCACATCGGGCCCACCCACTGTCCGCATTAGTACTGCTTCGTCCAGGATTATCCAGATTTGTGCGGATTCAGGGGGTAGAAAGCGCTTCTGACGGCCCATCCGAATGGCCAAGCGATCCTCGATCTCGCTGAGCGTCAGCGTGTTGTCGATCGTCCGCCAGCTCTGGATCAGATGCCGTGCATACGCCTCCGTCTGGAGAACGCCCGGCACCACGCCCACCTCCCACTGCCGGATCCAGTCGGCGACCCTCTCGACGTCGAGGAAGGACAGGTACTCCTGGGTCGGTGCCGGATAGGCGCGCCACGACTGCGGGGTCTGGGTTTTGCCGGCCAGCGCGAGGAGGCGTTCGCGCTGGCTGTCGGTCGCCTCGTACACCTCGAGAAGCCGCTCGATGTCCTTTTGCGAGACGCTGATCCGGGCGTTCTCGATTCTCGACACCTTCGACGGCGACCAGCCGAGGCGCTCTTTGATGTCGTCGCCGGTGAGACACTTGCGCTCACGCAAATGTCGCAGCTCCCGCGCCAGAATGCGACGCTGCACAGTGGGCGGAGTAGTGCGATTGGCCATGTATGTCCTAAAAGTGGCTAATTCCCGGATTGCGCCTTGATCACTCCAGCCATTGAGCCACAGAAGTAAGACTGCGTGCAAGATTGCATGCAGACTTACTGCACTCCACCATAGTAAGCGGGAGGGGTGCAATGACAAACGAATTGGCCGACGACGGGGAACTGCTTCACAGGCCCGCACGTCGGCAGCTCGGCATCCCTGGTTCCGCTAGGCAGAGGGGAGCCCTGCATGGCCCTGGTTCTCACGTACGGGTCAAGGGCGGTATGCAGCATGGCCGGCTTACCGCGTGGGGGCGGCGCCCCACGGGCACCGATGTGGTGACACCGCGGGGCGTCTGGCATGTGGAGTGGCAGGAGCTGCACGTCGGCTACCTGCACGATGTCTACCTCGCCCTCGTCCGCAGGGCCATTCAGCCGAGCGACCACTGGATCGCGGAGTTCCTGCCACGTTCGGCGTCGATTCTCATCGAGGACCGCGAGCTCGTCGACGACTGCGTCCTGGGGCTGGCCTGGGACGAGGAGAGCGGGTGGCGGTTCGGCAGCTTCGTGCAGGGGGACGTGCGCTGTCCGACGCTGCTGAGACGGCAGCGGTACTTCGGCGGTGACGTGCTGCCCGACCCCGCCGAGGTGGGGGACACGGTGCTGGCAATGATGGAGCGGCTGCGGCAGCCGCGCCGCTGGTGGTGGGGTCATCACCGGGAGCAGCCCTGGGGGTGGCGCTACCCGCCGGCGTACCGGTCGTACCGGGACGTGGACGACGGCTTCGACGACCGGCTGCGGGCACATCTGCCGCCGGACGTGCCGTACGCGGGCCAGGCCGGGCAGCCGCCCGCGGGCGCCTGACCGCGAAGGGTCAGCCGGCCGGTACGTCTTCCGCCGACGGAGCGGCGGGCGGCCCCCGGGTGCGGCGGGGGCGGCGCAGCAGCACTACGGCGGCGGCGATCACAGGAGGATCGCCGAGACGGTGGGGCGGAGCCTGCCGCATGCCGTCGAAGAACACGCCCGACTCGGCGGCCAGGGCGGGCCGGCGGCGGCGCCGAGGTCGAGCCCGGCGACCGCGCCGAGCCCGTCCGCGTCGGCGG
Organism: Nonomuraea sp. NPDC049309; assembly: GCF_043196965.1. Taxonomy (NCBI): domain Bacteria; kingdom Bacillati; phylum Actinomycetota; class Actinomycetes; order Streptosporangiales; family Streptosporangiaceae; genus Nonomuraea; species Nonomuraea sp. NPDC049309. The sequence continues at coordinate 396,166 of NZ_JBICSH010000005.1, forward strand.
CGTGCATCCCTGCTGGACGCGCGGGCCGTCGAGCCCCGCGGCGGCGAGATGGCCGTGGATCGCATCGAGGGCGCGGACGGTGAGCAGCGCGTCGCGCGAGGCCGGTCCTAGCGCGCCGCCGACCTGACGGAAGGGCGCCGCCATGCCGGCCGGCCGGGACGGTACGGAGCCCACGGCGGTGCCTGCCAGGCTGCGGAAGGTCGTGCCGGGACCGAGCCCGAGCAAGGCGGCCGCCACGGCACCGACGCCAACGACGTGCCGCCGAGCACGGCGACGCCCAGGGCGGCCATGGTGCGCGGAGTGCCGTAGGGGTGCGCGTTGCCCGATGACGCCGTAGACGAGCGCGGGGATCGTCATGGCGGCGGTGATCTGGCGGGGCCGGTCGAGGCGACGGCCGCTGCCGGGCCGCGCAGTTGCTGCCGAGGCGCGCAGTTCGGGCAGCAGCCGGGCGGCGACGCTTGCCGCGCGAAGCGGGATCGGCGCAGCGTGGTCGATGAGCGCGAGCGTCACGGCAGCAGCGCGGCGGCGCCCGCACGGGTCGATCCCCCTGGTCGGGCTGGACGAGGGGGATCGACGGGGCGCGCAGCGCGACCAGCGCGGCCCCGGCGCACCAGGCGGGCCCGCCTGGTAGGCCATGTTGCGCCCGGGCGCATCGGGGGCGATCCCCGCGGTGCGGCTCAGCGCGGCCACCGGCAGCACACACGCGTCCTGCATCCACGACGGCTGCGGGGTGGAGGCGTGCAGGGCCCGCTGGATCGCGGGCAGGCTGACGGCGGCGGTGACGACGGGGAGATGGGCGGCGAAGACGCCGGCGCGGGCCGACGCGATAGCGGCGCGGGCCGACGCGATAGCGGCGCGGGCCGACGCGATAGCGGCGCGGGCCGACGCGATAGCGGCGCGGGCCGACGCGATAGCGGCGCGGGGCGGTGTGTGCGGGCCGGGCCAGTTCATGCGGGTGCGGGATCCGGCATCGGTCCCCGGCAGGTGCGAGGAATCGGGCATCGCTCCCTGGCGGGACGGGGAGTCCGGCACGGACGCGGGGCGCAGAAGCGTCGCAGGGCCGCTGTAACCCCTGTGAGCTGCGGAAACTCCTGTGACGGGCAACGTACGAGCGGGACAGGGACCCCGAGTCTGCTCATATGAGCAAATTTCGGCTCAAGTGTTGCAACGAGGTTAATTCCCGACTTACGGTGCGTTACCTACATCACATACGGAGGCCCCAATGAGTAGATTTCGGCTGCTCACAATCCCCTCACTCCTCCTGATCACCGCTCTGACCGCCTGTTCGGTGTCCACGTCGCCGGGCGGTTCCACGGACGCGGCCGGCGGGAACTCCGACGGCCCCGTCGCCATCGGCTTCAGCCAGGCGACCCAGCAGTCGCCGTTCTACGTCCAGCTCCGCGAGGGCGCGGAGGCCGCCGCCAAGCAGGCGGGCGCCTCGCTGTACTTCGCCGACGCGGGCGGCGACGTCACCAAGCAGAACAACGACATCCAGGACCTGATCACCCGCCAGGTGGACGTCCTGCTCGTCAACCCGGTCGATCCCCAGGGCGTGCAGCCGGGCATCGCCGCGGCCAAGGCGGCAGGCGTGCCGGTCGTGACGGTGGACCGCCCGGTGCCCGAGGGCGCGGTCGCCCAGGTCGGGCGGGACAACAAGGCGATGGGCGAGCTCGTCGGCAAGCGGCTCAGCGAGGCGCTCGGCGCCAAGGGCGGCAAGGTCATCGAGATCCGCGGCGACGCGGGCGGCGCGGTGGCGCGCGACCGCAGCGCCGGGTTCCACGAGGCCGTGAAGAGCAACCCGAACATCAAGATCATCGAGGGCCCCTACTCGGACTACGTGCGCTCCAAGGCGGTCACCGCGATGCAGGACCTGCTCCAGGTGCACCCCGACGTCGCCGCCGTGTACGCGCACAACGACGACATGGCGCTCGGCGCGCTGCAGGTCCTCAAGGAGAACGGCAAGGACAAGGTCCTGGTCGCGGGCGTTGACGGCCTCATGGAGGCGGTCAAGCAGATCCCGAACGGCCAGTACGTGGCCACCGCGCTCAACGACCCGATCTCCCTCGGGGCCAAGGCCGTCGAGACGGTGCTCAAGGTCAAGAAGGGCGAGCAGGTCGAGGCGAACATCGACGCCGGCACCGCGCTGATCGACAAGGACAACGCGGACCAGTACATCGGCGAGACCGAGTTCGCCCAGGCGACCGCGCAGTAGCCCAGGCAATCACGAAGCAGGAAAGGCACAACGATGGCGGAAACCATGCAGGCGGCGGTGCTCCATGCGCCCGGGGACATCAGGGTCGAGCAGGTGCCCGTGCCCGAGCCGGGGCCTGACGAGGCGCTCGTACGCGTGGCGGCCTGCGGGGTGTGCGGGTCGGACATCGCCCGCATGCTGCAACCGGGAATCGCCTACCATTTCCCGATCATCTGCGGGCACGAGTTCTCCGGCCACGTCGTGCGGCTGGGCGCGAACCTGGCCGCCGAGGGCACCGTCCGCGAGGGCGACCTGGTCACCGTTCCGCCGCTGATCCCGTGCCGCGCCTGCGCCCCGTGCAGCCAGGGCCACTTCAGCCTGTGCAAGCGGTACGGCTACTTCGGCAGCCGCCGCGACGGCGCGTACGCCCAGTACGTGACGGTCCCCGCGGGCAACCTCATGGTGCTGCCCGCGGACCTGGACCCGAGGGCGGCGGCCATGATGGACCCGGCGGCCATCGCGCTGCACGCCCTGTGGCGGACGAACATGCGCGGCGGCCGCCGGGTGGCGGTGGTCGGCGCGGGCCCGATCGGGCTGTTCGCGGTGCAGTGGGCGAGGATCGCCGGCGCCTCCGAGGTGCTGGTGATCGAGCTGAACGAGCAGAAGGCCGCGATGGCGGCCGAGGCCGGTGCCACGCACACGGCGACCAGCGCCCAGGAGGCGGCCGACGTGGCCGGCGAGGGCTACGACGTCGTCATCGAGTCGGCGGGCGTGCCGGCGACGATCGACCAGGCGGTGGCGCTGGCGGGCCGGCACGGCGAGGCGGTGTTCATCGGCATCCCGCACGACCCGGTGGTGCTGCCGGAGTCGACGTTCAGCGCGTTCCTGCGCCGCGAGGTGACCCTGCACGGCGCGTGGAACTCCTTCTCGGCGCCGTTCCCCGGCGACGAGTGGCGGACGGCGGCGCGCGCGCTGTCCTCGGGCGAGCTGAAGTGGAAGTTCATGATCACGCACGAGCTCGGCCTGGACGCGCTACCGCAGACCATGACCGCGCTCGGCGAGCGGTCGATCTTCAGTTCGAAGGTTCTCTTCCTGCCGAACGAGGAGTGAACATGGCTGCCTTCCTCGCCCTCGACCTGGGGACCGAAGGCGCCCGCGCGGCGGTCTACGGCGAGCAGGGGTCGCTGCTGGGGTCGGGCGCCGCGGCGTATCCGACCCGCTTCCCCCGGCCCGGCTGGGCCGAGCAGGATCCGGACGACTGGTGGCGGGCGAGCGTGTCGGCCGCGCGGGAGGCGCTCGCCGCGGCGGGCGGCCCGGCGATCGAGGCGGTCGCGGTGGCGACCACGGCCTCGACGGTGGCGGTGCTCGACGAGCGGGGCCGGCCGCTGCGGCCGGCCCTGCTGTGGATGGACGGCCGCGCCGGCGAGGAGTCGGAGCTGACCGCGCGCACCGGCCATCCGGTCCTGCGGTACGCGGGCGGCTGCGACGCCGTGGAGTGGCTGGTGCCCAAGGCGATGTGGCTGGCCCGGCACGAGCCGGAGACGTACCGCGCGGCGGCGCGCATCGTCGAGGCGGTCGACTACATGGTGTGGCGGCTCACCGGCCGCTGGGCCGGCTCGCGCATGAACGCCGTCTGCAAGAGCAATTACGACCCGCGCGGCGCGGGCTTCCCCCGCGACCTGTACGAGCGGCTCGGCGTGCCCGACCTGGCGGACAAGCTGCCGGACGAGATCGTGCCCGTCGGCGACCCGATCGGTCCCATGGCCGCCGGAGCCTGCGAGGAGCTGGGCGTCACCGGCGCTCCCACGGTGGTCTGCGGCGGCATCGACGCGCACCTGTCGCTGCTGGCCATCGGCGGCGCGCACGAGGGCCACGTGTCGATCGTGTGCGGCACGTCCAACGCGTTCGTCACGGAGATCGCCGAGCCGGTGTTCCCGCCCACGGTGTGGGGGCCGTACCCGGACGCGCTGCGCACGGGGCGGTGGCTCGTGGAGGGCGGTCAGGTGAGCGCGGGCTCGGTGCTGTCGTGGGCGGGCGAGCGGCTCATCGGCCGGCCGCGCGCGGAGATCGGCGGCCTGATCGCGGCGGCGGCGCAGGTGCCGCCGGTCGAGCACGGCCTGATCGTGCTCGACTACTTCATGGGCAACCGCACCCCGCTGCGCGACCCGCACCTGCGCGGCGCGGTGCTGGGCCTGACCCTGGCCAGCACGCCCGAGCAGGTCTACCGGGCGGCGGTCGAGGGCGTCGCCTACGGCACCCGGCAGGTCATCGACTCCTTCACCGAGGGCGGCGTCCCGGTGTCGGAGATCTTCCTGTCCGGCGGCATCCAGCACAACGAGCTGTGGCTGCAGACCACCGCCGACGTGCTCGGCCGCCCCGTCCACCTGGTCACGGGCGACAACCTGACGCTGCGGGCCTGCTCGGTGCTGGCCGCGGCCGGCTCGGGACGGCACGCCTCGCTGGAGGAGGCGGCGGCCGAGTACGCCCCGAAGGTGCGCACGGTCGAGCCGGTCGCTTCGCACGCCCAGGCGTACGAGGCGGGCTACGCCGACTATCTGGCGGCCACGGCCGCGACGACCGGCATCTCCCACCGGCTGAGCGGAGGAGGCCGCGATGACCGATGACGACCAGCTCTACCAGGTGGCCGTCCGGTACTACGAGGCGGGCGAGACGCAGGAGCAGATCGCGAACGCGCTGCACCTGACCCGCTGGAAGGTCGGCAGGATGCTGGCCGAGGCGCGCGAGGTCGGCATCGTCCGCATCGAGGTGCTGCATCCGCGCTCGCGGGTGCGCACGCTGGAGCAGGCGGTCAAGGAGCGGTTCGGGCTGCGCGACGCCGTCGTGGTGTCGGTCGGCGGCGACGACGCCGAGCAGGCCCGCGACCGGGTGGCCGCGGCGGGCGCCGACCACCTCATGGAGATGCGCCCGGCGCCCCGGCTGATCGGGGTGTCGTGGGGGCGCACGCTCGACCGGCTGGCCGGCAACCTCGTCCCCGGCTGGGCGACGGGCGTGCACGTGGTGCAGATCAACGGCGCGCTGAGCCGTTCGCGCCAGCCCACCAGCGCCCACAGCATGGCCAGCATGATCGCCCACCACGGCGGCGGCACCGCGACGCTGCTCGCCGCCCCGGCGATCCTGGAGCAGCGCAGCACCCGCCAGGTGCTGGAGAGCGACCGCGCCGTGGCCGACGTGCTGACCCTGGCGACCAAGGCGGACCTGTTCCTGTTCAGCCCCGGCGCGATGGGCAGCGACTCGGTGCTGGTCGACTCCGGGCAGATCGACGCGAGCGACCTGGCCAGGCTGGCCGCCGCGGGCGCGGTCGGCGACGTGCTCGGCCGTTTCATCGACGCGGAGGGACGGATCGTCGACCCCGACCTCGACGCCCGCACCCTCGGGCTCTCGCTCGACCTCCTGCGCTCGTCCACCACCTCGGTCGCGCTGGTCAGCGGCACGGCCAAGCGCGCGGTGTGCCGGGCGGTGGTGACCAGCGGCCTGTGCGACGTGCTGATCACCGACGACCACAACGCCAGACACCTGCTGGAGGCGGCATGAGCCAGACTCCCGAACGCCTGCGCATGTCGGGGATCGTCAAGCGCTTCCCCGGCACCGTCGCGCTCGACGGGGTCGAGCTCAGCGTGCGGCCCGGCGAGGTGCACTGCCTGCTCGGCGAGAACGGCGCGGGCAAGAGCACGCTGATGAAGATCCTGGCGGGCTCGTACCGGCCGGACGAGGGCACGATCCTGCTGGACGGCGAGCCGTACGCGCCGGCCACTCCGCACGCCGGGCTCGCGGCCGGCATCGCGGTCATCTACCAGGAGCTGGACCTGCTGCCCGACCTGACCGTGGCGCAGAACCTGCTGCTCGGCAGGGCGCCCAGGCTGGGCCCGTTCGTCCGCAGGGCGCAGCGGGCGAAGCTCGCCCGCGAGGCGCTGGACCGGGTGGGCGCGTCCTTCCCGGTGACCGCCAAGGTCGGCGACCTGCCGATCGCGGCGCAGCAGCTCACCGCCATCGCCAAGGCGCTCACGGCCGACGCCCGGGTGATCGTCATGGACGAGCCGTCCGCGACGCTCGGCGAGGCCGAGCTGCAGGCGGTCTTCGACGTCATCAGGTCGCTCACCGCCGAGGGCCGTTCGGTGATCTTCATCTCGCACCGCATGGACGAGGTCATGGAGATCGGCGACCGGGCCACGGTACTGCGCGACGGCCGCGCGGTCGGCGTCTACGACCTGTCGTCCACCGGCCCTGACGAGCTGGTCGCCGCCATGATCGGCGAGGCGGGCAGCGAGCTGGTGGGCGCGACAGGCCGGCCCGCCCCGACCGGCGAGCCGCTGCTGAGCATCGAGCGGGTGCACGTGCCTGGCCTGCTGGACGTGCGCGGCCTCGACGTGCGGCCCGGCGAGGTCGTCGGGCTGGCCGGGCTCGGCGGCGCGGGACGTACGACGCTGCTGCGCGCCCTGTTCGGCGACCTCAAGGCCCAGATGACGGCCCGGCTCGACGGCCGGCCGCTCAAGGTCGCGAGCCCGGCCGCCGCCGTACGCGCGGGCCTCGCGCTCGTGCCGGAGAGCCGCAAGGAACAGGGCCTGATGCTGGGCCTGTCGGTCAGCCGCAACGCGGCGATCAGCGCGCTCGGCCGCCCGCCGTGGCTGCTGCCCGGAAAGCTCGGGCAGCGCCTGACCAAACCGGCGCTCGCCGACCTCGGCGTCAAGGCGTCGGGCCCGAACCAGCCCGTCGGCCAGCTCTCCGGCGGCAACCAGCAGAAGGTCGTGCTGGCCAAGTGGATCACCCGGGGCGGGATCAAGGTCCTGCTGCTGGACGAGCCCACGCGCGGCCTGGACGTCGGCGCCAAGGCCGACCTCTACCGCCAGGTGCGCCACCTGGCCGACCAGGGCGTGGCCGTGCTGCTCGCGAGCAGCGAGCTCAACGAGCTGACCGCCAACGCCGACCGGATCCAGGTCCTGTACGAGGGCCGCAACGTCGCGCAGTTCGACCCCCGGGTCAGCCCCGAGAACGTCATCGCGCACACCGTCATCACAGGAGCCGCACCATGACAGCTTCCCTCGGATCCACGGGTACGCCGGGACCGACCGTGACCACAGCCCTCCCCCAGGAAGGCATGACCCGCCGGCGCCGCGGCGCCGACCTCATCGTCAAGTCCAACCTGCTGCTGGTCTTCCTCGGGCTGTGCGTGGTCGCCTCGCTGCTCGCGCCGCAGTTCCTGACCGGCCGCAACATCGCGAACCTGCTCCAGCAGTCGTCGCTGACCGGGATCGTGGCCATCGGCATGACGATGGTCGTGCTGACCGCCGGCATCGACCTGTCGGTGGGCAGCGTGGCCGCGTTCGGCGGCATGACGATCGCGCTGCTGCTGGGGTCGGGGGTTCCGGTGCTGCCGGCGATCCTCATCAGCGTGGCGGCCGGCGCGGTGTTCGGCGCGTTCATGGGCGGCATGTCGGCGTATCTGTCGTTGCCGTCGTTCATGACCACGCTGGCGGGGCTGACCGCGATCCGCGGCCTGACGTACCTGCTGACCGACGGCAAGCCCGCCGAGGCGGGCGGCTCGGAGGCGTTCCAGCTCCTCGGCGGCGGGTTCATCGGATACGTGCCGATCGTCGGGATCATCTTCGTGGCGATCACGGTGCTGGCGGCGCTGGTGCTGCGCGGCACCACGTTCGGCGAGTACGTCTACGCCGTCGGCAGCAACAAGGAGGCCGCCCGGCTGTCCGGCCTGCCGGTGCGCGGGGTGATCACGACCGTGTTCGCCGTGTCGGGCGCGCTGGCCGCGCTGGCCGGGGTGCTGCTCACCTCCCGGCTGACCGTGGGGCAGCCCACCGCGTTCAACGGCCTGGAGCTGGACGCGATCGCGGCCGTCGTGCTCGGCGGCACCAACCTGTTCGGCGGCCGGGGCGGGGTGTTCGGCACGTTCGTGGCGGTGCTGCTGCTGTCGGTGCTGCGCAACCTGTGCAACCTGCTCGGCCTCGGCTCCTTCTTCCAGATGGTGGTGACCGGCCTCATCCTGCTGGTCGCCCTCGTACTCAACATGCTCATCGAGAGGCGTGGCGCTCGTGCCTGACACCATCCCCGGTTCCTTGCGTGCCTATCTGCACGGCCTGCCCGGCGTCGACGAGGTCGGCGTGCAGCGGCGGGCCGCCGGCCTGGCCACCAGGTCGATCAAGACGACGGCCAAGCGGAAGGCCATCGACCTGGCCATCCGCATGGTCGACCTGACCACGCTCGAAGGGGCGGACACGCCCGGCAAGGTTCGGGCGCTGGCCGCCAAGGCCGTGCACCCGGACCCGGCCGACCCCACCGCGCCGTCCGTGGCCGCTTTGTGCGTCTACCCCGACATGGTCGCCACGGCCGCGGAGGCGCTGGCCGGCACCGGGGTCGGGCTGGCCTCGGTGGCCACCGGCTTCCCCTCGGGGCGTACGTCTCTGGAGGTCAAGCTGGCCGACACGGCGGCCGCGGTCGCGGCGGGCGCCACGGAGATCGACATGGTGATCGACCGGGGCGCGTTCCTCGCCGGTGACTACCGCAAGGTGTTCGACGAGATCGTCGCGGTCAAGGAGCAGTGCGGCGACGCGCACCTGAAGGTCATCCTGGAGACCGGCGAGCTGGCCACCTACGACAACGTGCGCCGCGCGTCCTGGCTCGCGCTGCACGCGGGCGCCGACTTCATCAAGACCTCGACGGGCAAGGTCTCCCCCGCCGCGACGCTGCCGGTCACGCTGGTGATGCTGGAGGCCGTACGCGACTACCGGGCCGCCACCGGGCGGCAGGCCGGCGTGAAGCCGGCCGGCGGGATCCGCACCACCAAGGACGCCATCCGCTACCTCGTGCTGGTCAAGGAGATCGCCGGCGCCGACTGGCTGGACCCCGCGTGGTTCAGGCTGGGCGCGTCATCGCTGCTGAACGACCTGCTCATGCAGCGGACCAAGCTCGACACCGGACATTACTCCGGGCCCGACTACTACACCATCGACTAGGGAGAGGCGTGGAGATCTTCGAGTACGCGCCCGCGCCGGAGTCACGTTCCATCGTGTCCATCCGGCCGTCGTACGACCTGTTCATCGACGGCGACTTCGTCCCCGCCAAGAGCGACGAGCGCATCGTCACCGTCAACCCGGCCGACGAGGAGCCGCTGTCGGAGGTGGCCGTGGCCGGCGAGGCCGACGTGGACCGGGCCTTCGCCGCCGCGCGGCGCGCGTTCGAGCGCGTGTGGGGGCCGATGCCGCCGGCCGAACGCGGGAAGTACCTGTTCAGGATCGCGCGGATCATCCAGGAGCGCTCCCGCGAGCTGGCCGTGCTGGAGTCGCTGGACAACGGCAAGCCCATCAAGGAGACGCGCGACATCGACCTGCCGCTCGTCGCGCAGCACTTCTTCTATTACGCGGGCTGGGCCGACAAGCTGCGGCACGCCGGGTTCGGCACCCGGCCGCTGGGCGTGGCCGCGCAGGTCATCCCGTGGAACTTCCCGCTGCTCATGCTGGCGTGGAAGGTCGCGCCCGCGCTGGCCACCGGCAACACGGTGGTGCTCAAGCCGGCCGAGACCACGCCGCTGACCGCGCTGGTCTTCGCCGAGATCTGCCAGGAGGCGGGGCTGCCGCCCGGCGTGGTGAACATCGTGACCGGCGCCGGCGACACCGGCGCGGCCGTGGTCGCCCACCCGGGCGGCGACAAGGTGGCCTTCACCGGCTCGACCGAGGTGGGGCGGCAGATCGCCCGCGCCGTCGCGGGCACCCGCAAGCGGCTCACGCTGGAGCTGGGCGGCAAGGGCGCCAACATCGTCTACGACGACGCGGCCATCGACCAGGCCGTCGAGGGCATCGTGTCCGGCATCTTCTTCAACCAGGGGCACGTGTGCTGCGCGGGCTCCCGGCTGCTGGTGCAGGAGTCCGTCGCCGAGGAGCTGCTGGCGCGGCTGCGGGCCCGCATCGAGCTGCTGCGGCTCGGCGACCCGCTGGACAAGAACACCGACATCGGGGCGATCAACTCGGCGGCGCAGCTCGCCAGGATCCGGGAGCTGGCCGCCGCCGGCGAGGCCGAGGGCGCCACCTCGTGGTCGCCCGCCTGCCCGCTGCCCGAGCGGGGCTACTGGTTCCGCCCGACGGTGTTCACGGGGGTCACGCAGGCGCACCGGATCGCCAGGGAGGAGATCTTCGGCCCGGTGCTGTCGGTGCTCACGTTCCGCACGCCGGAGGAGGCCGTGGCCAAGGCGAACAACACGCCGTACGGGCTGTCGGCCGGCGTCTGGACGGAGAAGGGCTCCCTGATGCTGTGGACCGCGAGCCGGCTGCGCGCCGGTGTCGTGTGGTCCAACACCTTCAACGTGTTCGATCCCGCCAGTCCCTTCGGCGGCTACAAGGAGTCCGGATACGGCCGCGAGGGCGGGCTGCACGGACTGGAGGCGTACCTTGGCTGACATCCCGCCGCGCATCGCGGTGCTCAGGACGTACAAGCTCTATGTCGGCGGCGCGTTCCCGCGCTCGGAATCAGGGAGGTCCTACCCCGTGACCTCGGCGGACGGGTCCCACCTCGCCAACGCGGCGCTGGCCTCGCGCAAGGACGTGCGCGACGCCGTGGTGGCGGCGCGCAAGGCGTTCCCCGGCTGGTCGGGCCGCACCGCCTACAACCGCGGGCAGATCCTGTACCGGGTCGCGGAGATGATGGAGGGGCGGCGCGACCAGTTCGCCGCCGAGGTGGCCGCGGCCGAGGGCGTGGGCGCCGACCGCGCGCAGGCGCTGGTGTCGGCGGCCATCGACCGGTGGGTCTACTACGCGGGCTGGGCCGACAAGATCGCCCAGGTGCTCGGCGGCGCGAACCCGGTGGCGGGGCCGTACTTCAACCTGTCGGAGCCGGAGCCGACCGGCGTCGTGGGCGTGTTCGCGCCCGCCGGGTCCTCGCTGCTCGGCCTCGTCGCCGTGCTCGCGCCCGTGATCACGGCGGGGAACACGGCCGTGGTGATCGCCGACGAGCGGGCGCCGCTGCCGGCGATCACGCTGGCCGAGGCGCTGGCCACCTCCGACCTGCCGGGCGGCGTCGCCAACATCCTCACCGGCAGGACCGCCGAGCTGGGCCCGCCGCTGGCCGGGCACGCCGATGTGAACGCGCTCGACCTCGCGGGCGCGGGCGAGCTCGCGGCCGAGCTGGAGGAGCTGGCGGCGACCACGCTCAAGCGGGTGCTGCGGCCCCGGCCCGAGGACGACTGGGAGGACGCGGATCCCGGGCTGGAGCGCATCCGGCCCTTCGTGGAGACGAAGACGGTCTGGCACCCGATCGGCCGCTGACCGTCCACCCGGCCTCGCCCGGTCTCCTTCCCCCGGGCGAGGCCGAGCGTCGTGCCCGGCCCTCGGCCGGGCTCTTGACGGCGGCGTCGTGCCTGCGCTGCAGGCGCCGGCGGCGGCCGGCGTTCCGGCATGACACGAGATGTCCGGGTCTTTGACACAGACAAGTCACAAATGGCTGAGAGACGGGTCCGTAACCCCTGAACTGCTGTTATGGTCGCGAACGTGGCCCCGGCCGCATGACGCTGGTGCGTCAGGGACCGGTGATCCCCGGCAGGGACGTGCGTGATGGCGGCGGCCGCCCCGTTCCCTCCCCTGCGGAGGCGGCGCCGCCCTTCCTGGTGTCGCGCCCGTTCCCTCCGGGGTCGCCCCGGCCCTACCAGGTCCGCCCCTCCGGCAGCTCGCCCAGGTCGGGGGCGGACAGGTGCAGCACCTCGTAGCGTTCGGTGGCGTCCGCGTCCCGCGCCGCGCCGTCCGCCCAGAGCGTGAAGCGTACGAGCCGCCAGTGGCGGGGATCGACGGCGAGCGCGGTGGTGTGCACGCCGTCCTGGCGGGACAGCTCGCGCAGCCGCTCGGTCTCCTGCTCGATCAGCGCGGCGAGGCCCGTTCCGGTGCCGTCGCGATCGTCGGGTACGGGGGTGAGCCGGCGGGTGGCGGCCGGCGACGCCGCGCCCGCGGATGAGGTACGCCTTCAGGCCCAGCCCGGCGCGATCGTCGAGGACGTGACCCGCGCCGGCGATCCGCTTGCGGATGATCTCCATGTCGTAGTCGGCGGGCAGGGTGATCTCGTACTGCTTGGCGTACACGTGAGAGCCACCTTTCTCGAAGACCGACGAGCCCTTACATACTAGTAGGTACAGAACAGCCGACGCCGTGGACGGCGAGTGTCAGCGGGCGGCCCGGATATTGATGCTCTTTTTCCCATTCTTTCCAGGTGCGGGATGTTCGCGTGCGGCGTGGCGCTCTCATCTGGCTCGCGTCGACTGTAAGCATCGTACGGGCCATGGCCACCGTGAGTGCTTTTCCGAGAGGAACGGTAAATGTTCACCCCACTGCGAAAACTCGCGCGGCCTGCCGCCCATGCCCTCCTCACGGTGGCGCTGGCGGCCACCGCGACGCCTGCCGGCGCGGACACCGACCATGACCGGCTCCGGAAATTCCGGAAAATTCACAGCGACCGGGGTTTCCACACCACCAGGAAGGACGAGGACGGCGGCCGCAACTGCCGCCCGCACACGTTCTGGCGCATTCATCAGATGTCACCGCGGAATTTCTTCGTGCCGCGCACCCGGTACATCGACGGCCCCGGCGGCTCCATCACGGTGAGCGTCACCCGCGAGCACGAGATCGTCGCGTTCCTGGAGACGGAGAACGAGAAGACGAAGACGCTGAGCAAGGCCTTCGACCTGGACAAGCCCGGCGACACCGGCCCGGACACCAAGACGGTCGTGGCAAGCATCCGCCGGCTCGGCCTGCCCCACCTGCAGGAGCGGCACAAGGTCTTCACCGGCCACGACTACAGGCGCGAGATCAGCGACGGCATGTACGGCAACATGTGGTACCGCGTGCTCGGCTACCGCATCGGCTGGTCGGCCTGGTCGGTCCTCGGCACCTGCGAGCGGCACCGGGTCGCCACGGGCATCGCCAACGTGCCCAGCCGGGTCGAGGGATGGCGGTACTGGGAGACCAGGCATCCCAAGTTCCGCGGGCGGATCCTGTCGAAGAAGTGAGGCGAGCGCCGCGCGCCCGGCGGGGAGGTGCCGCCGGGCGCGCGGCGCCGGACACCCTGGGCGGACCGGTGCGCCGTGAACGGCCGCGCCCGCCGCCCCGGGAGATCAGCGGCGGCGGCAGATCATCAGCTCGGTCGTGGGGCTCTCGCGCAGGACGCGGACCAGCCGCCGCTCGGCCAGCGCGAGCAGCCCACCGGCGATCTCGCCCGTGGTCTCGGTGAGGGTGACGGCCCGCAGCAGGCCGCCCCACAGCTTGCGCCACACGGGGTTGGCGTCCACCTGCGCGTTCATGAGGACGAGCATCGGCGTGCGGCGCACGACGTCGAACCCGGCCTCGCCGAGCGCGCCGGTGATCCAGGTGAGCGTGTGGTTGACCTGGTGGTCGCCGCGCTGCTCCGGCCGGTGCAGGAAGTTCTCCGACAGCACGAACGCGCCGCCGGGCCGCAGGGCGCGGGCGATGGAGCGCAGCGCGGCGCGGTACCGCGCGTCGTCGGTGATGTGGAACAGCATGTCCATGGCCGAGACCGCATCGAAGGAGCCGGGCTCGAGCGTCCCGCCGGGGGCGGCGATGTCGGGCCGGAGGATCTCGGTGTGGGGGAAACGCTCGCGCAGGCGCCCGACGGCGGCGGCGGTCAGGTCCGATCCGGTGACCGACTTCGCGCCGAGCGCGCGCCACTGCCGCAGGTAGAAGCCGGTGCCCGAGCCCACGTCGAGCACGCGGGACGATGACAGGTCGAGGCCGAGCGCCCCCACCTCGCGGCGGAACACCTCGCCGCGCACCCGGTACATCCACGTGTTGAACGCCAGCCCCAGCCGCTGGTAGCCGACCCCGCTCTCCGTCCAGTCGGCGCCCAGGCGCCGCTCCCAGAAGTCCTCGAGTTCGGCGTGCTGCTTCATGCGGGGCGCTCCCAGGTGAAGGGGTTTCGCCGTGTCGGCCGTACGGTGAGTACCGTCATGCCACGGACGGCCCGGCCCGAAACGTGCCCCCGGTTTTTCGGGTCACCCGGTAAGGGCGCCGTCCAGATTCTTCTCGAAATGTACGGTCATCCCGTCGCCGCAGTGCCGGTGAATCTCCACGAGATCCGTCAGCGCGTACATCAACATCAGGCCCCGCCCGTCCTCCGAGTCCGGCGGCGCGCTGGGCGGCACATCGGGCATGACGAACCCCCCACCGTGATCGGTCACCTCGACGACGCACCGGTTGTGGCGCAGAGCCGCGTCGACCCGGTATTCGCGCTTCGTGTCCGAATGGCGTACGGCGTTCGCGCACGCCTCCGTCAGCGCGAGCCCGATGTCCTGACGGGCGTCGGGCGAGACGCCGCAGCGCTTCAGCGCAACATCGACCACATTTCGAGTCAGCGTGACGGACGCCTTCTCCATGGGAATCGACAGGGCAATTCCCAGTTCCATACCGGTCACCTCCAGTCCATTACCCGGTTGTGCCCGAGGCCACCCTTGACAAACAATTTTTCGTATATTATTGGGCGATTTTCAGGACATGAGGTGCGGGCATGTCGCACCGTCGCAGGGCCGCCACCTCAGCCGATCCGCTCCCCCGCCTTCGAGACCCGGCCACTAGACATGATCGCCAGAGCGTGGCAGATGGCACCGAATTGGTGACCTATCTGTATATTTCCCGGTTTCCCGGAACGGCGCGAAGATGGCGGCGTGAGCAGATCGGGATGGCGGCGAGTGGTATTCGGCGGGATCCTGCTGGCCTTGCTGGCCCTGCTCCTCACAGCGATCGCGCGATCGAGCTGGTGGAGCGCCCTCCTGGGAGATCCCCCGGAGCTCCCGTGGGACTGGGTGGAGCGCATCGGCTGGATCACCGGGGCGCTCGGCCTGCCGATCTCGATCATCTTCGGCCTCCTCACCCTGCGCTCGGGCAGCAGCGCCGTCACGGCCGAGGCGCACCAGGCTCCCGCACCGGCCACCGCGGAGACGACCGAACCCGAGCCCGCTCAGATCTTGGACCGTGACAGAGAGCGGGCGGCGCTCGTCACCCGGCTGACGGAACCCCGGGGAGGCGTCGTCATCGTGCGGGGAGATGCCGGCGTCGGCAAGACGACGGTGGTCCGCGCCGCCCTCGACGAAGTACGGCGGCGCACGGCAGGCCTGCGGGTCGTCGAGCACGAGGCGACCCCGGACGTACGCCTCGACGTCAGGACACTGATCGACGACATCGAGGCCGGAGCGGCGCCGCCCGCCCGGGAGGGGCAGTCGTCGCCGGCCCGCCTGGAGGCATCGCTCGAGCACCTGGGCGACCGTCCGATCGTCATCGTCATCGACTCCGCGGAACACCTGGTGAACCCCGGCGACAACCGGCTGGCCGACGTCGACCTCGACGAGGCGTTCGAGGTGATCGCGACCCGGCAGCGGCACCGCGTGTGGATCGTGCTCGTGACCCAGGTCGATCCCGGCTCCCCCGAGCAGCGCACCTGGCCGTCCGCGGAGGAGCCGGTGGTCGTCACGAAGCTGCCGTACGACTGCTTCGTCTCCTATCTCGGCGAGCTCGACCGGGACGGGGCGCTGGGCCTGACCTCCCTGCCCGACGGCCTGCTCACCACCCTCCACCACCGCCTGCAGGGCAATCTCCTCCTGGCGGAGCTCCTCTACGCCGCGCTGCTCATCGACACCGGCTTCGGCGTGCGCTCGCTCATCAAGCAGCTGGCCACATTGCCGCCCAAGAACATTCCGCGCTTTCTGATCGGCCTGGTGGCCGGCGGGCTCGGGCCGGTGCAGCACCGCGTGCTCGAAGCGCTGACCGCGTACGCGACGCCGGTGCCCGAAAGAGCGGTCCTCGCGCTGCTCGATGACCGCGGCGAGGACGAAGTGCGCAACGCGCTGAACGTACTGGTCTCCCGCCGCCTCGTGCGCAGAACCTCGGAAGGCGGGTACTTCCTGCCGCATCTCGTGGCCGGCTGGGCCGCGGAGCGCATCGCCGGGCACGGCCCCGGCCACGAGAAACGCTGGTCGTACCTGCTGCACCGCGCCGCCGACGAACTGACCTTGCTCCGCGACCCCCATCCGCGCGGCGTGAACGATCTGCGCATCCACTTCGCCGAGCTCAACGCGCTCATGCGGGCCGGGCTGCACCGCCCCGCGTACGAGCTGATCGAGGACATCGACGCCGTGCTGCGCGCGTGGAACTACGGCTCCCTGCTGCTCCCGCACCGCGAAGCGCTGCGCAGCCGCCTCGGTGACGAGTACTTCGAGATGGCCAACGACAACGCGCTGGGCGATCTCTACGCCAGGGAGGGCAAGTTCGCGCAGGCCAGCGACGCCTACGGCAGAGCGCTCGACCACGCGAACACCCTGAACGACGTCGGCGCCCGCACCAAGATCCACGCGAACATGGCGGCCATGTACTGGGAGGTCAACAGGACCAACGACGCCTACAGCCAGTTCGTCTACGCGCTCGACGAGGCGGAGCGGCAGGGGGACATCTGGGTGAAGATGGGCGCGCTCGAGGGCCTTGCGAACTGCCACCGGCGCTGGGGCCAGTACGAGAAGGCCATCGGCTGCGCCGAAAAGGCCCTGGAGATCCTGCTGCTGCCGGAGTTCCCGAGCACCGACGACGCCAGGGACTTCGGCTCGACGAGGCGGATCGCGCTCGCGCTGCGGCTGTCCCGCTGGTACGCCGAGCTGGGCAGGTCCGACGACGCCGTCCGCCTCCTCGAAACGGCCGAGCGCGAGGAGGCGGCACGTGACGACCGGTGGTTCCTCGCGTCCTGCCTGGACGGCCGGGCCGATCTCTACCTCGGCTCGCAGGTGGGCTGGGCGATCGAGACGGCCGGCCAGGCGGTGGAGCAGGCGCTGCGGACGAGCGACCCGCTCTCGCTGCTCCAGGCCAGGACCACGCTCTGTCTGGCCTACCTGCGGACCGGCCGCGTCGACGAGGCCGCGTACGAGATCGAGCGCGCCGCGCGGTACCGGCGCACAGGCCGCTCCCTGCTCGTGCCGGCGCTCGAGGCGTTGCTCGCGCGCGAGCTGCGCGACGTCGGCAGGGCTGAGGTGCTCTTCGCCCGCCTGCACGAGGAGGCCGAGCACAGGCTCATGCCCGATCGGACCGACGAGACCACCTGGGACCTGCGCGACTTCACCGCATGGGACGCCAAGGCGTTCGCTCTGTGCGGCCTGCTGCTGGACTCTCACGACGGGCTCGCGGACGCCATCGAGGCGTTCGGCAAGGCGCGTGCGCTGACCCCGCCCACGCCGATCCTGGTCGACCGGCTCCGCTTCCTTCTCGAGCGGCTCGACCGTTGCGGGCGGCGCCCTGGCCGGCTGCGGGACGTGATGGACGTCCTCGCCACCTCACCGAGCCGCCGAACCGAGAGCTGAGCCCGGCCAACGCGAACAGACCTCTCATCGCGCCCTGTCCACACCAACATCCCAGATAAGCTGTGCCCCACTCACCTCGGTCAAGGACGACATGGGGATCACATTGGGTATTGCTGACGATCTGGGCGCCCCGGCGCATCACGTCATCCATACAAAGGACAAGCCGATCAAAGAAGGAGGCACGCCGCCTTCCAAGTCGGTTGAAGATCTCATCGTCACGCTGGCGAAAAAGTATCCCGCCTGGAGCGCCGAACGTCTTGCCAGGGCACTCGAGCGCGAGGATGTGGTGGTCACGAGCGACCAGGTCAGGCAGGTGCTGAAGTCCTGGGAACGGACCGGCGGAAAGCGGTGAGACGGAACGCGTTCGCCCAGCCCGCACGCCGCACGTTCGCCCAGCCCGCATGCCACGCGTTCTCATCCGTTGATCGAGTGCGGGCTTTTCTCGTCGGCGAGCGCGCCATCTGAGGCGCCGACCGCCCCCTTTCCGTCGGCGCCCATCGTGCCGCGGTGCCTGCTCCGCCGGGGGTTCTCAGCTCGTGATCGTCACGTCGCGGAGCAGGAAGTAGCTGACCCTGTCGGCCTGCATGTACAGGTGGAAGTCATCGGCCTTCGCCTTGGCGGTCTTGTCGGCGGTGACGATGGTGACCACCACATACTTCTTGGCCGGGGTGGTTCTGATCTTGCCGTACTCGTAGGTCGGCAGGGCCATGTCCCTGCGGACGTTGACGGTGTCGGTCTTGGAGCCGACCATCTGGGTGGCCGCATTCGTGGCCGCCTTCACCGACGGGAACTCCAGCAGCACCTGAATCGCCTTGAGGTGGCCCCGGTAGGCGGAGTAGGCGAGCTGGACGGCGCGGCGGCACTTGTTCTGCTCCAGCAGGCCCTGGGCGTCGACCGGCTCGCACGTGCCGTACGTCCAGCCGCCGACCTTGTTCGCGGCGAACGTGGCGCCCGAGAAGTCGAACTTCCAGTCGTCGAACTCGGTGTGGGCGATGGGCGAGCCGGGCTGGACGGCCGAGGAGGAGGGCGACGGCGTCGTGGCGGGACCGGTCGGCTCGCCCGACGGCACCTCCTCCGCCTTCGGCTCTCCTGCCGCTGACGGCTCACCCTGCGATGACGGGTCGCCCTTCGGTGACGAGTCGTCCGAGGGTGGGGCGTCGCCGCCCGCGTCGGCCTCGGCCGGCTCGTCCGACGGCCACGGCGCCGTCGCGGAAGGCTTCGTGCCGCCGCTCGGCAGGGCCGCGGGCGTGCCGTTCGAGGACTTGACGTACGAGATCGCGCCGACCGTGCCGCCGCCCAGGAGCAGCACGCCGAGGGCGGCCGAGAGCGCGATGACCATGGTCTTGCCGCGCTTCAGGGGCGGGTCGAGCGTGGCTGGTGTCAGGTGGTCGAAACCGTCCTGAAGGCGCTGGTGAGTGTAGGGGTCGTGCGGGCCGCTGCCGTAGTGCGGATGCGGGTGGCTCGGGGGGCCGTAGTCGTCGTGGCGGCCGTAGGAGGCGTAGGGGCCGCCGTACGAGTCCTGCTCGCCGGGAACGCCACGGTCGGTGCGGCCGTGGACGCCACGGTCGGTGTACACGCTCCGGTCAGCGTAACCATCCTGCTCAGGGTAACCACCCCGCTCCAGGTAGCCGCCCTGCTCACCAGAGCCACCCCGCTCCCGGTAGCCGCCGCCCTGCTCACCAGAGCCGCCCCGCTCTCCGTAACCGCCCTGCTCACCGTAACCATCCCGCTCCCGGTAGCCGCCCTGCTCGCCGTAACCGCTCTGTTCGCCGTGGCCGCTCGGAGCGCCGTTCCCGCTCGGGGCGCCGTGGACGTCCTGCTCGCGGTAGGTGGTCTGGTCACCGTACGAGGCCTCGTACGCGGGCCGGCGGCCGTACGGCTCCTGGGCCTCGTAGGAGGATCCGTATCCCTGGGCGTTCGAGTCCTGCGGGGCGTACGGGTAGCCGTCGTCCGGCGGGCTCGGCTGGCTGTGGCGGCCTCGCCGCGCCCCGAAGCCGGGAGGCGGTCCCTGGGCGACGCGATCGGCGGGCCCTACCTCGTGGTCACCGTAGCCCGCGGCGTCCGAGCCCTGGTGGCGCCGGGCGGGCGTGGCCGGGTGCCCGTACGGAGGGCGGCCGGGCTCGCGCCCTCCCGGCTCCGGCCGCCCATGCGCTTGCGGACCCCACGGGTCCGGTGCTGAAGGGTGAGTCATTGCCCCATCATCAGGCGAAATTTCGGCGTTTCCCCCGGTACACCGCCATATGGCATGAGACTGAACCGGCCCCGCGCACCGGCACGTACAAGTGCTAAGGCTCCCCGGAAGGACCCCCGTCCATGGCCGTGGAACGGTGCAGGAACGCGGAAAGGGCGGCGCGGCCACCACGACGTCGTTGTCGCGGCGGCCGCGCCGCCCGGTCATCGCCGTACCCGGCTCGCGGCCGGTCGCGAACGATGACCCTTGCCGGCCCCTCATCCCGGCGGCACCGGCCGGCATCGCCCGCCTCCCCTCCGTGGCGGACGCGGTCCGTTGTCACGGCGCGCCGTGAGCCGAGGGCCGATCGGCAAGGCTCACTTCGACAGGTAGAGGGTCTCCCAGGTGCCGCTGTACCGGCACTTCGCCGAGGGGCGGGCGGCGCGGGGCTCGGAGCAGACCTTGAGCTCGATCTGGTACACGTCGTTCTGGCGGAAGGAGAAGCGGACCGGGCTGCCGAAGGTGCAGTCGCGGACCCAGCGCTCGCGGAAGGGAAGCTGGTTGCCGTCGCGGTAGGTGATGCGGAAGAGCGCCCAGCCGCAGGAGGAGCGGCGGGTGTTGTCGTACACCTTGCCGGAGATGCGGACGGTGTCGGCCGTGGGCAGGGTGGCGTGGTCCTCGCCGGTGATGGTCAGCGTGCCCAGGGCTTTGGCGGCGCGACGGGGAGCGTAGTAGGTGCCCCAGCGCTTGGCCGAGGTGCCGGCCGAGGCGGTGATCTCCGTGGTGGTCCCGGCCGTGGTGGCGTTGGCGGCGGGAGCGAACGCGGCCGCGGTCGCGGCGGTGGCGATGGCGGCGGTGGCCAGGGCGAGAGTCCGGGAGAGCGTCATGGCGGCGATCCTTTTGGGCTGTGGCGTGCGTGCGATGGCATTACTGTGCGTTGAGGCGATTTCAAGCGGCTTACGGGGGCGATCAGTGGATTTCAGGTGACTTGCGGGGTCGCTTCAGGTCGCTTGACGGACCGTGTCGCCCCCGATTTCTCCGGATTGCGGACAACCGGGATCCGGCGATTTGGCCGGGCGGGTTCGATGCACTAAGAACCTGAGAGCAGGTCTGCACCGCGCCGCCGTGGGATCCGCGCGTGTCGCCTGGCCGGCGGGGGTTCCGGCATCGACATATACGCAATCAAGGGGAAATGTGACGTGAGTGATTCACGTGAGGACGAGTCCGCCGCGGCGGCGTCACCGGCCCGAGACGCCGCCACTGTGAAGGACGCCGCCGCCGGGAAAGCCACCGGCGCCGGGATGGCAGCTGCCGGGGAACACACCGCCGGGAAAAGCGCCGCTGGGAAAAGCGCCGCTGGGAAAGGCGCCGCTGGGAAAGAGGCCGCGGCCGTCGGTGCAGCCGATGTGGACGCGGCGGCGGGGCGGCTGGCGGGGATCGTGGCGACGACGCCGCTCGAGCGCAACCCACGCCTGTCCGAAATGACGGGCGCCGAGATCTGGCTCAAGCGCGAAGACCTGCAGACCGTGCGCTCGTACAAGGTGCGCGGGGCGTTCAACCTGATCGCGCAGCTCGGCGAGGAGGCGCGAGCGGCCGGGGTGGTCGCGGCCAGCGCGGGCAACCACGCCCAGGGGGTGGCGTACGCGTGCTCGGCGCTCGGTGTGCGCGGCCGGGTCTACCTGCCGCGCCTGACCCCCAGGCAGAAGCGGGACCGCATCGCGGCGCTCGGCGGCGACATGATCGAGATCGTGCTGGGCGGCGAGACGTACGACGAGGCGTCCGCCGCGGCGAAGGCCGACGCCGAGGCGACGGGGGCGACGCTGGTTCCGGCGTTCGACGACGTACGGACGATCGCCGGGCAGGGCACGGTGCTGCGCGAGGCGGTCGAGCAGCTCGGCAGGACGCCGGACGTGGTGGTGATCCCGGTGGGCGGCGGCGGGCTGCTGGCCGGTTCGCTGGCCTGGCTGCGGGAGCGGCACCCCGGCACCCGGGTGATCGGCGTCGAGCCGGCCGGGGCCGCCTGTGTGGCCGCCGCCGTGGCCGCCGGAGGGCCGGTCACGCTGGAGACGATCGACACGTTCGTCGACGGCGCCGCCGTGCGCCGGGCGGGCGACGTCACGTACCCGATCATCGCCGGCTCCGCCGTGGACCTGGTGGCGGTCCCCGAGGGCCAGGTGTGCAGCGAGATGCTGGCGCTGTACCAGACCGACGGCATCATCGCCGAGCCCGCGGGCGCGCTGGCCACCGCCGTGCTGCGCACGCCCGCGCTGACCGGCATCCCGGCGGGCGCGACGGTGATCTGCGTGCTGTCCGGCGGCAACAACGACGTCAGCCGGTACGCCGAGGTCGTCGAGCGCGCCCTGGTCCACGAGGAGCGCAAGCACTACTTCCTGGTCGAGTTCCCGCAGGAGCCGGGCGCGCTGCGCCGCTTCCTCGACGAGGTGCTCGGCCCCAACGACGACATCACGCTGTTCGAGTACGTCAAGCGCAACAACCGCGAGACCGGCCCCGCGCTGGTGGGCATCGAGCTGTCCAGCCCCGACGATCTTCCCGCGCTGCTGAAGCGCATGGAGGCCGCGCCGCACCGCATCGAGCAGATCGATCCGTCCAGCCCGCTCTTCCGCTTCGTCACCTGACGCGCCACCGCACAAGCGGCCACCCGTCAGGCGGTGGCGCGGTCGAGGTATTCGAGCAGGTGATGGTACGTCTTGCCGGTGGCGCGGGTCATGCCGAGCTCGCACGTGCGGTTGACCGAGGCGTGGGCGGTGCAGCCTGCGGCCTGGACGGCGGCGGCCTCCGCGCGGGTGGCCGAGGCGGTCAGCTCGGGGTGGAGCAGGCCGCGGTCGCCGGCGAAGGCGCAGCACTGCCAGCCGTCCGGCACGACCACCTTCTCGGCGATCGCCTCGGCGAGCCGGGTGATGGCGGCGTCGAGGCCGAGCCGGGTGGACGAGCAGGTGGGATGCAGGGCGAGGTTCGGCAGGCGGCGCTTGACGGTCAGCCGGGGCAGGAGGTGCTCGGCGGTGTAGGCGACCGCGTCGAGCACCTCGACGCCGGGGAGCAGGTGGCGGAAGCCCTCCGTGCAGGAGGCGGCGTCGCTGACGACCGGGATGCGCTCCCCGCCCGCGGCGCCCGGAACCGGAGCACCAAGAGCCGCGTCGCCGGCCGAGCCTCCGTCCGGCGCGGTGTCCCCGGTCAGGCCCAGGCGGCCGAGGGCCGTGCGGACCTGCTCCGCCATCGTGGCGTGGCCGTCGCCGTACCCCTTGGACGACCACGGCGTGCCGCAGCACAGGCTCGCGATCCCCTCCGGGACGAGCAGCTCGACCCCCGCGCGGGCGGCCAGGCGCTGGAACGCGGTCATCACGCCGGGCCCGCCGGCGGCGGGCGCGAACATCGTGTTGAGGCAGGACGGCAGGTAGATCGCGTCGGGCCGCCGCGACGGGCGCGGACGGCGGCGGGCGCCGCCCTTGGGCAGGTCGCGTGACCACTGCGGCACCGCGTCCGCTCCGGCGACGCGGCGCGCGGCACGGGCGGCGGCCTCGGACAGCGGGGCGGGGGCGACCGCGGCGGTGTCGAGGGCGAGGTTCATGGCCTGGGTGACGCCGTCCCAGTGGCGGGCGGCCGACGCCCAGCCCTTGTTCGCCAGGCGGCCGTGCCGCTCGGCGCGCAGCCGCTTGGTGAGCTCGCCGGTGTTGATGAGGACGGGGCAGGCGGTGGCGCACATGCCGTCGACGGCGCAGGTGTCGACGGCGTCGTAGGCGTACTCGGACTCCAGCTCGCGGGCGAGCGCGTGGTCGCCGGCGGCGCGGGCGGCGGCCAGCTCGCGGCGCAGCACGATGCGCTGCCGGGGCGTGGTGGTGAGGTCGCGGCTGGGACAGACGGGCTCGCAGTAGCCGCACTCGACGCAGCGGTCCACCTCGGGCTCGACGCTGACGACCCGCTTGAGGTCGCGCAGGTGGGCCTCGTCGTCGTCGGTGAGCACGACGCCGGGGTTGAGCGTGCCCGCCGGGTCGCACAGGCGCTTGACCTCGCGCATCACCTCGTACAGCTCGTCGCCGTACTGGCGGCGGACGAACGGCGCCATGACGCGGCCGGTGCCGTGCTCGGCCTTGAGCGTGCCGCCGCGGTCGAGGACGGCCGCCACCATGTCCTCGGTGAAGGCGGCGTAGCGGTCGAGGTCGGTGCCGAACCGCTCGTTGATCATGAAGTGCAGGTTGCCGTCCTTGGCGTGGCCGAAGATGACGCTGCGCTCGTAGCGGTGGGCGGCGAACAGGGCGGTGAGGTCGTCGCACAGGTCGGCCAGCGCGGGCACGGGGACGGCGACGTCTTCGAGCAGGGCGGTGGTGCCGCTGGGGCGGGCGCCGGCGACGGCGGCGTACAGGCCCTTGCGGATGTGCCAGAGCCCGGCGCGGCCGCCGGCGTCGCGGCTGAGCCTGGCGGGCACGGCGAGGCGCAGCTCGGCGAAGGCCCGCTCGGCGGCGCGCTCGCGCTCGGCGAGCAGCTCGGCCTCGGACTCCTGCCACTCGATGAGCAGCGCGGCGTGCTCCTGGACGGCGAGCGTGCGCAGCACGTCGTCGGCCTTGGGGTCGGTCTGGGCGACGCGCAGCGACTCGGCGTCGAGCAGCTCGACGGCGGCGGGCTCGGCGGCGACCAGCGCGGGCATCGCGGCCATGGCCTCGCGCAGCGCGGGGAAGACGAGCAGGCCGGTGGCGGCCAGGCGGTGGGCGGGCACGGTGCGGAAGACGGCCTCGGCGACGAACCCGAGCGTACCCTCGCTGCCGATGACCAGGTGGGCGAGGATCTGGGCGGGCGTGTCGTGGTCGAGGAAGCTGTTGAGGCCGTAGCCCATGGTGTTCTTGAGCGAGAACTGCGCCTGGATGCGGCGCACGGACTCGGGGTTGCCGCGCACGCGGTCGCGCAGGCGGGCCAGGCCCTCGTAGAGCGCGGGTTCGAGCGCGCGCAGCCGCTCGTCGGCGTCGGGCGCGCCGGTGTCGATGACGGAGCCGCTGGGCAGCACGAGCGTCATGGATTCGAGCGTCCGGTACGTGTTGGCGTGCGTGCCGCAGGTCATGCCGCTGGAGTTGTTGGCGACGACGCCGCCGATGGTGCAGGCCGACTCGCTGGCGGGGTCGGGGCCGAGCTTGCGGCCGTAGGGGGCGAGCCTGGCGTTGACCTGCCGGAGCACGGCGCCGGGCTGGACGCGGACGCGCGCGCCGTCGTCGAGCACTTCGATGCCGCGGAAGTGGCGGCGAGTGTCGACCAGCAGCTTGTCGCTGACGGCCTGCCCGCTGAGGCTGGTGCCGCCGGAGCGGAACGTGATCGGCAGCCCGGCCTTGAGCAGGGCGGCGACCTGCGCGGTGTCGCGCGGCACGAGGACGGCCTGCGGGGTGAGCAGGTAGTGGGAGGCGTCGTGGGCCAGGCCGAGCCGGTCGCTCGCCCTCGTCCGGGCGATCCCCGGCACGGCGGTCTCGACCGCGGCGAGGAGTGCGGGGTCCGGCTGGTCGATCACGGTAGGTGCTTCCTTAGCGTCGCGGGTCGATGTGGATCTTGGGTCCCGGGCCTTGCGGGCGGCGCCCGGCCAGCGCCTCGGCGGTCTCGGCGAGCCCGATCGTGGCGGCGACCAGCGGCCGGGCGTCCACCGAGCCGTCGGCGTAGGCCGCGGCGGCCCCGTCGAGTCCGGCTGAACCGCCGAGAATACCGACTGCCGTCACGTCCTTCAGCACCAGGTCACGGGTGTCGATCGCGGACGGGTCCGGGGCGAGGCCGATGTAGACGGCGCGCCCGCCGGGCTCGACGAGGGACAGGGCGAGCGCGGGCAGCTCGGGCGCGGTGGAGGCGTCGATGACGGCGTGCCAGGGCAGGTCGGGCAGCTCGTCCCGGGTCCAGACGCCGGGGAAGCCGAGGCCGGCGGCCAGGCCGAGCTGGGCGAGGTCGCGGCCGAGCAGGTGGACCTCGGTCCCCTGGGCGCGGGCGAACAGCGCGGCGAGCAGGCCGATGGTGCCGGTGCCGAGGACGAGCAGCCGCTCCCCCGGGCCGAGCGCGGCGGCGCGTACGGCGCGCAGCGCGTTGCCGCCCGGCTCGACCAGTGCGCCGAGCGCGGGGTCCAGGTCGTCGGGCAGCGCGTGCAGCGCGGCGGCCGGTACGGGGAGCCGCTCGGCGAGCGCGCCGGGGCGGCCCCTGCTGATGCCGATCTCGGCGAGGCCGGCGCACACGTGGTGCCGCCCGGCCAGGCAGCGCGCGCACCGGCCGCAGCCGAGCATGGTGTCGCCGGTGACGCGGCGGCCGAGCCAGGCGGGGTCCACGCCGTCGCCGACCGCGCTGACCCGGCCGCACCACTCGTGGCCCGGCCGCAGCGGGTACCAGGCGCGCCCGGTGCTCAGGTAGCTCATCCTGCCGGTGAACAGCTCGACGTCGGTGCCGCACACGCCGGCCCGCTCGACGTCCACCACGACCTCGCCGGGCGCGGCGCGCGGCGGCTCGACCTCCTGGACCTCGGCCTGGCCGGGGCCGGTGAGCACCAGGGCGCGCATCTAGCGGGGTCCGACGACGGTCTGCCGCTGGGTGCCCAGGCCGTCGATGCCCAGCTCCATGACGTCGCCGGGCTGGAGCCAGACCTGCGGGTCGTGGCCCATGCCGACGCCGGGCGGGGTGCCGGTGTCGATGAGGTCGCCGGGCTCGAGGACCATGAACTGGCTCAGGTGGTGCACGATCACGTACGGGTCGAAGATCATGGTCTTGGTGTTGCCGGTCTGGCGGCGCACGCCGTTGACGTTCAGCCACATGCCGAGGTCGCGCACGTCGGGGATCTCGTCGGGGGTGACCAGCCAGGGCCCTGCGGGGTTGAACGTCTCGGCCGACTTGCCCTTGCTCCACTGCCCGCCGCGTTCCATCTGGAAGGAGCGCTCGCTGACGTCGTTGACCACGCAGTAGCCGGCGATCGCGTCCCTGGCCTCCTCGACCGAGTCGAGGTAGGAGGTGCGGCGGCCGATGACGATGCCGAGCTCCACTTCCCAGTCGGTCTTGGTGGCGCCGCGCGGGATGCGCACGTCGTCGTACGGGCCGACGAGCGTGTTCGGCGACTTGGTGAACAGGATCGGCTCTTTCGGCACCGCCTGCCCGGTCTCGGCGGCGTGGTCGCTGTAGTTGAGCCCGATGCACAGGATCTGGTGCGGCCGGGCGATGGGCGCGCCGACGCGTTCGCCGGCGAACTCGCGTACGTCGCCGCGGGCGATGCGCTCATCGACCACGGAGGCGATGGATGCGGGGCCGCCCGCCGCGAAGAAGCGCTCGTCGAAGTCGGGGGTGACGTCGGAGACGTCGACGTAGCGGGTGTCGTCGACGCGGACGACGGGCTTCTCGGCGCCGGGGGCTCCGATGCGCATGAGGTACAAGGCGGCTCGCCTCCAGGTCTCTGCTGACGACGGCGGTGCGACGGTTTTCCCCATTATGAGAGGCTGTCGTCCCGCGGTGACCAGTGGTAGGCGGGTGCGGACCGCAGCGCGCCGAGCGCGTCGGGCACCGCTCCGGGAGGCGGGCGGCCCGCAGAGCCCGCGCTAGCCGTTCAGGGCCGGGCCGAGCCTGCGCCACTCCTCGCGCGGGAAGCCCTTCGGGTCGTCGGTGAGCACCTGGACGGTCACGTGGTCGGCGCCGGCCGCGCGGTGCTCGTCCACCCGCCGCTTGACCGCCTCCTCGTCGCCCCAGGCGATGAGCGCGTCGAACAGCCGGTCGCTGACGGTCTCGAGGTCCTCCTGGGAGAAGCCGAGCCGCAGCAGGTTGTTGGCGTAGTTGGGCAGGGACAGGTAGCCGCGCAGCCAGTCGGTGCCGATCGCGCGTGCCTCGTCGCGGTTCGAGCACAGGATCGCGGTCTGCTCGGGCAGCAGCAGCGGCCCCGCGCCCAGCGCCTCGCGGGCCCGGCGGGTGTGATCGACGGTGACGAGGTACGGGTGGGCGCCGCGCGAGCGCTCCTTGGCCAGCTCCAGCATCTTGGGACCGAGCGCGGCCAGCACCCGGTCGCCGGGCCGCACGGGCTGCTCGGCGGTGTCGAGCCCGTCGAGGAAGGCCGACATGGCGGCGAGCGGGCGGCGGTAGCGGCCCGGCTCGGTGGAGTCGATCAGGGGGGCGTGGCTGACCCCGATGCCGAGCAGGAACCGGTCGCCGTGGGCCGCCGTCAGCGACGCGTACGAGGCGGCGGTCTCCTCGGCGGTGTGCATCCACAGGTTCAAGATGCCGGTGGCGATCGTCGCCTGCCGGGTGGCCGACAGCAGCCGCTCGACCGCCTCGAAGACCGGCCCTCCGACGTCGGGTATCCACAGCGCGGTGAACCCGAGCTCCTCCAGCTCGGCGGCCGCTTCGGCGGCCTCGCCCGGGTCACCGTGCCTCAGTTGCGTGCTCCAAATGCCCGCGCCTGCAAGATTTTTCATGATTCTCGTGATACCACGC
The DNA here is from genome assembly GCF_043196965.1 of Nonomuraea sp. NPDC049309. NCBI lineage: Bacteria > Bacillati > Actinomycetota > Actinomycetes > Streptosporangiales > Streptosporangiaceae > Nonomuraea > Nonomuraea sp. NPDC049309. The sequence continues at coordinate 424,315 of NZ_JBICSH010000005.1, forward strand.
CGATCGGCCCGAGCGGAGCTCCGCCACGCCCTTCAGCGGATCGGCGCGACGACGTACCGCATGGTCGCCCAGGCCGCGTACAGCAGCGGGGAGGTGAGCAGGAGCAGCCCGGCCACCGGCTTGACCAGGACGACCGCGACGGCGAGGCCGAGCACGACGAGGGTCGCCGCCGCCAGGTACCAGCGCCGGGCGACCAGGAACAGGCAGGGCAGCACCAGCGCGCGCAGCCGCGTGCGTTCCGCTGCCGTCCTGGGCTCGCCGGCCAGCACCAGCAGCGCGAACGCCACCGAGATCACCAGCGCGGCCGCCGTGCAGAAGAACGGCACCAGGGCCGGGCCCCAGCCGGTGCCGGCCACGGCCGCCGCGTCCACCGCGAGCACCGCGACCGCCGTCCCCGCCGCCGCCCAGACGGCCAGCGCGCGCCGCCAGGTCCGCCGGTAGGCGCCCCAGAACGCGCGCAGCACGCCGGTGTCTCCCGCGTCCAGCGCCTCGAAGCAGCCGAACGCGCCCGCCAGCGCCGGCGCGCACAGCAGCGACAGCACGCCGAAGAACGGCCAGGAGGCGAGGGGGTCACGTACGACGGCAAGGGCGAGCAGCAGCGGCGCGCAGGAGAGCGCCAGCAGCACGTTCGTCATGAGGCCGACGTAGACGGTGGAGAACACCTTCTCGTAGGTCTCCTGGCGGGCGGGGCGCAGCAGCCGGCGCGCCACGCCGCCGCCGCCCTCGGGGACGTCCCGCGGCGCGCTCATCCCTTGAGCCCGCTCGTCGCGATGCCGCGGATGAAGAACCGCTGGCCGAACAGGAAGATCACCAGGATGGGCAGCACCGACAGCACCGAGCCCGTCATGATCATCGCGTACTCGGCCTCGTACTGGCCGACGAACGAGCGCAGGCCGAGCTGCACCGTCCACAGCTCGTTGCTGGTCAGGTAGATGAACGGGCCCATGTAGTCGTTCCAGGTGTTGACGAACGTCAGCAGCGCCAGGCTGGCCAGCGCCGGCTTCGACAGCGGCAGCATGATGCGGCGGTAGATGCCGTACTCGCTGAGGCCGTCGATGCGCGCCGCCTCGCACAGGTCGTCGGGGATCGACATGTAGTACTGCCGCATGAGGAAGACGCCGAACGCGCTGAACGCCTGCAGCAGGATGATCGACCAGAACGTGTCGGTCAGCTCGGCCCGCTGCATCATGATGTACTGCGGCACCATGTACGCCTGCCACGGCACCGCGATGGTCGCGATGTAGGCGAGGAACAGCCCGTCCCTGCCGGGAAAGCGCACCTTGGAGAAGCCGTAGGCGGCGAAGCTGCCGGTCAGCACCTGCAGCGCGGTGATCGTCACGGACAGGAACGCCGAGTTGCCGAGGTAGGTGAGCAGCGGGATGCGTTCCCAGATCTCCACGAAGTTCTGCCAGCGCAGCTCGTCGGGGATCCACTGGATCGGCACCGAGAAGACCTGGTTGTCGCGTTTGAGGGAGGACGACACCATCCACGCGAACGGCACCAGCACCAGCGCCGCGATCACGATCAGGCCGATGTAGGCGGGGACGGTGCGGAGCAGCCGCCGCGCGCGGCTGCGCCCGCCGGCGGCGCCCGCCTCGGTGGCGGCTCCTGGCAGCGCGGTCATGACGTGCTCCTGCGCTCGTTGAGTCGGAACTGAAGGACGGTCACCGTCAGCACGATGAGGAACAGCACCAGCGCGATGGCCGATGAGTAGCCGAACTGGCCCTCGCGGATGCCTTCGCGGTAGACGAGCTGGGCCAGCACGAGCGTGCTGCGCCCGGGGCCGCCGTCGGTCATCACCACGATCAGGTCCAGCACCTTGAAGCTCTGGATCGTCAGCATGACCAGGACGAAGAACGTGGTGGGCCGCAGGCAGGGCAGCGTGACGTTCCAGAAGCGCTGCCAGGCGCCGGCGCCGTCCACCCTGGCGGCCTCGTAGTACTCGCGCGGGATGGTCTGCAGGCCGGCCAGGTAGAGCACCATGTAGTAGCCCATGTCCCGCCACACGCTGGTGATGATGACGGCGGGCATCGCCCAGTCGGTGCTGGCCACCCAGCGCGGCGGATCGGAGATGCCGATCGCCTCCAGGAACTGGTTGATCGGGCCCGCGGTCGGGTTGAACAGCATGTTCCACACGACCGCGACGGCGACCAGCGAGGTGATGTACGGGAAGAACGCGGCGGTGCGGAAGAACTGCACGCCGCGGATCTTCCTGTCGAGGACGATGGCCAGGCCGAGCGCGACGGCCAGCGTCAGCGGGATGTGCCCGGCCGCGTAGAAGAGCGTGTTGCGCAGCGCGACGTGGAAGTTCTGGTCGCGCCACAGCCGCTCGAAGTTCTCCAGCCCGACCCATTCGGGGGTGCTGTAGGAGTCCCAGTCGAGGAACGCCAGCGCGAACGCGGCCAGCATCGGCACGAGCGTGAACAGGGCGAAGCCGATGAAGTTCGGGAGGATGAAGCTCCAGCCGACAAGGATGTTGCGCCAGGAGCGTCGGCGGCGGGGCGGTGCGGCCGGCGGCAGCGGTCGCGTCATTGCCTGTGTCATGGTGTCCTTCGGAACTCTCCGTGAGGCGCCGGAGGGCCCGGACGGCGGCCCGGGCCCGCGACCGCCCTAGTTGAGTACTTCGCTCTTGACGCGCTCGTTCATGGAGCGGATGCCGTCGGCGATCGACTTGTCGCCGACCATGATCAGCTCGTGTTCCTCGTTGAGGATCGTGTCGATGTCGGAGGTGTGCTCGCTGACCGGCATCTCCAGCACGACCTTGTCGGGCTCGAACGCCTTCTTCGACAGCTCGTCCTCGGGCATGCCCTTGAGCCCGAAGTACGCCTCGGTGATCTCGGGCGTCTGCAGCGCCGGCACCACGCCGACCTTCGTGATCGCCTCGGCGCCGGCCTTGCTCGCGGCGAACTCGACGAACTTCTTGGCGGCGTCGGCGTGTTCGGAGCGCTTGTTGACGGCGAACGCGGTCGGCGAGCCGAACGTGGTGACGCCGGTGGCGCCGGGCCGCTGCGGCATGGGCGCAAGGCCCCACTCGACGTCGGTGGCGCCCTTCTCCTTGGCCTCGAGGATGCCGGAGATGTACCAGGTGCCCATGGGCATCATCGCGGTCTTGCCGCTCTCGAACTGGGTGCGGTAGTCGGCCTGCTGCGACTTGGCGGTGCCGAAGTCGAGCACGGCGCCGGCGTCCTGGAGGCCCTTGGCCACGTTGTACTGGTCGGTAAAGAACGTGTAGTCGCCGCCGAGCTGATCGCCGCCGGTCTGCGCGGCGGAGATGGCCTGCACGACCGAGCGCCAGGTGTGGTGGTAGGCGCCGTAGACCTTGTCGCCGCCCTCGCCCGAGGTGAGCTGCTTGGCGATCGTGACGTAGTCGTCCCAGGTCATGCTCTCGGGCATCTTGACGCCCGCCTTCTCGAACAGCGTCTTGTTGTAGTACAGCAGCCAGAAGTCCTGCCGGTACGGCAGCGCGTAGTACTTGCCGCCGACGTCGAAGGCGTCCAGGCCCGCGAGGTTGCTCGTGTCCGTCGACTTCACCATGTCGGTGAGCTCGAGGAGCTGGTTGCGGCTGGAGTAGCGGGAGTAGTCGGTGACGTTCTTCATCGTGATCACGTCGGTCTTGTCACCGCCCGCCAGCATGGTGGTGACCTTCTCCGGATAGTCGTCGGCGAGGATGTCGACCGGCTTGATGGTGATGTTCGGGTTGGCCTGCTGGAAGGCGTCGAACAGCGCCTTGAACTCGGGCGTCTTGGCCAGGTTCCACACCGTGACGCTCAGCGTGATCTTGCCGTTGGGGTCGGCGGGCTCGGAGCCGCCCGAGCCGCAGGCCGTGAGGGTCAGCGAGAGCGCGCCCGCCAGGGCCAGGCCCTTGACCGCCTGCCGCCGCGCACCGCCCTTGCCTGACGTGATCATTGATCCGGTCTCCTCTCCGTCACAGGGGGTTGGTCAGGCGCTGACGGCGAACTCGTCCGGCGTGACGGCCGTGCGCAGCGGCAGGCCGGCCAGGTGGCGTTCGAGTTCGTCGAGAGCGCTGTCGCTCATGCGCCGGGTCTCGCTGCCCAGCGAACCGGCGATGTGAGGGGTGATCATGACGTTGGGCAGCTCGTACAGCACCGACTCGGCGGGCAGCGGCTCGGGGTCGGTGACGTCGAGGATGGCGTCGAGCCGCCCGGAGGCGCACTCGCGCTCCAGCGCCGCGGTGTCGAGCACGGCGCCGCGCGCGGTGTTGATGACGGTCGCGCCGTCGCGCAGCATGGCCAGCTCGGCGGCGCCGATGAGGTGCCGGGTGGCGGGCAGCGAGGGCACGTGCAGGGTCAGCACGTGGCAGCGGCGCAGCAGCTCGGGCAGCTCGACCAGGCGGCCGCCGGCCGCGCTCACCTCCTCCTGCGCCGCGTACGGGTCCGAGACCAGCACGTCCACCTCCAGGCTGCGCAGCCGCTCGACGACCCGGCGGCCCACCCGCGAGAAGCCGACGACGCCGACCGTGCGGCCGCGGTTGCTCAGCTCGCCGCGCCGCGAGACGTAGTTCCAGTCGTCGCGGTGCTTGCGGGCGTCCTGGGCGAGGAACGGCGCCTTCTTGCCGGCGAAGATGATCGCGGCGAGGGTGAACTCGGCGACGGGGATGGCGTTGGCGTCGGCGGCGCTGGTCACCACGATGCCGCGGCGCCACACCTCGTCGGTGACGAACGGGCGCACGGTCCCGGCGCAGTGGAAGATGGCCCGCAGGCGGGGGGCGTCGGCCAGCCGTTCGGTGGTCAGCGGCGGGCAGCCCCAGGAGGTCAGCAGCACCTCGCACTCCCGCAGGCGGCGCCGCGCGGAGGGGGTGTCCAGGTCGTCGACGCAGATCGGGTCGCCCAGCTCGGCCATGTCCCGCAGCCGGCGCATCTGCCGCTGCCCGAACTGCAGCCGGTAGGTGTCCGGGTTCATGACCAGCAGGGCCTGGGGCCGCGTCATCGGGACGCGCCCGTGTGCCTGTCCGACCGGCCGGCGACGCGGATTCTGCTGTTCAACCTGATGCTCCTTGTTGCGTGGGTACGTCGGGTGTGTTTTCGGCACGCGCGCATGACGGCACGGCGAGAGAAGGGCGCCTGAAGGGGATCCGATCGGCAAACGATCAGCTTCGTTCATCTGTGATCGGTCGGCGTTGCCATGGAGTTAAGCGCGACCATGAGGAAAACGTCAAGAGGCAATCCAATCGCTCCGATCATCAACGTTCGCCTTAGATCACAACTGCTCAACAAAGCGGCCGGATGGGCTGGTGACCGCTTGACGGGCAACCGGGGCGCTGTAACCATCGCGTGAATCGATGGTTACGTAAACATCGTCTCGGCACGAAGGGACTCGTGAATGCCGCCCCTGGACGACCTGCGGCTGTCACCGTTCACCGGGTGGACGCGCGCGCACTGGGCAGACCTGGCCGACCGCATGCTGCTGGCGGCCCGCCGCCACGCCTCGCCCGGGCGCGCCAGGGTCTCCTTCCCCGGCCGGCCCGGCGGTTACGGCCCCGACGTGGACGCGCTCGAAGGCTTCGCCCGCACGTTCCTCGCCGCGGGCTTCCGCGTCACGGGCGAGAACGGCGCCGACCCGCTCAACCTCATGGAGTGGTACGCGGACGGCATCGCCGCCGGCACCGACCCGCACTCGCCCGAGCGCTGGGTCCGGCTCGACGAGCACGACCAGGCCAAGGTCGAAGCCGCCTCGCTCGCGCTCGTCCTGCACCTGACCAGGCCCTGGCTGTGGGACCGGCTCGACCCCGTCGTGCAGGAGCAGGTCGTCGACTACCTCAAGCCCGCCATCGGCTCGTGGTATCCGCCGATCAACTGGGTGTGGTTCCAGATCGTCGTCGAGCAGTTCCTCAAGTCCGTCGGCGGGCCGTACTCGGCGGAGGACATCGAGGCCGGGCTCGCGCTGACCGACGGCTTCGCCCGCCAGGACGGCTGGTACGCCGACGGCGACGAGCGCTCCTACGACCACTACGCCGGGTGGGCGCTGCAGTTCTACCCGCTGCTGTGGGCCGAGATGGCCGCGGGCAGCCCCGAGGCCGAGTCCCGCCGCCCCGTCTACCTGCGGCGGCTCGAACGCTACCTGGCCGACGCGGTGCACCTCGTCGGCGCCGACGGCTCGCCGCTCATCCAGGGGCGCAGCCTCACCTACCGGTTCGCCGCCGCGGTGCCGTTCTGGACCGGCGCCAGGTACGGGCTGGACACGCCCGCACCCGGGCTGCTGCGGCGGGCCGCGTCCGGCATCGCCCGCCACTTCGTCTCCCACGGCGCCCCCGGCGACGACGGACTGCTGACGCTGGGCTGGCACGGGCCGTGGCGGCCGATCGCGCAGTCGTACTCGGGGCCCGGCTCGCCGTACTGGGCGTCCAAGGGGCTGTTCGGGCTCACCCTGCCCGCCGACCACCCGGTGTGGACCGCGGTGGAGGAGCCGCTGCCGGTCGAGCGCGGCGACTACGGCCGCGTCCTGCCCGCCCCCGGCTGGCTGGTCAGCGGGACGCGGGCCGACGGCGTCGTTCGCGTCGTCAACCACGGCACCGACCACTCGCATCCCGGCTCGCACCTGACCGACTCGCCGCTCTACGCCCGCCTGGGCTACTCGACCGCCACCTCTCCCCTGCTCGCCGGGCCGCACGCCGCCCGGCCCCTGGACCAGTCGGTCACGCTGCTGTCAGCGGACGGCGAGCCGAGCCACAGGACCGGCTTCGACACGCTCCGCCTGGAACGGCTCGCCACCGGGACCGTCGCCGGCGGTTCGCGCTGGCGGGCGCACTGGGTGAAGCCCGACGAGGACGCGCCCGATCACGGCTCTGGGCGGTCCGGCGAGGTGCGGCTGGGGCCGTGGCTCGAGGTGCTGTCGGTGCTGCGGGGGGCCTGGGAGGTGCGGCTGGTCCGCGCACAGGCCGATCCCGCCGGCGCTCCGGCCGGCCGGCTGCGGGTCGGCGGCTGGCCGCTGCCCGCGGACGGCCCGCACGAGGACGGCCCGCACGAGAACGGCCCGCACGAGGACGGCCCGCACGAGGACGGCAAGGCCTCCCAGGTGAGCGACGGCAAGCTGTGCTCCGGAGTATGGGACGTGGCCGGGCTGGACGCCGGCGGGGTCACCTCGGCGGACGACGCCTCGCCGCTCGCCCGCTGGACGCTGGTGCCGTGGCGGGCGACGAGCGGCCCGGCCCGTACGGACGTCTGGTACGCGGCGGCGATCCACCTCGGCGCGGCCGAGCCCGGCGAGCCGCCCGCCGTGGCGTGGGACGGCCCGCGCTGCCAGGTGAGCTGGCCGGACGGTGTGAGCGACGCCTTCGAGCCCGCTCCGCTGCTCTCCTGACCCGCCCGCCTCGGGGGCGGGCGGGTCAGGAGGACGACTCGCGGACGATGAGCTGCGGCCCGACCACGACGCGGTGCGCGGGCCTGTCGGGGTTGCGCAGGCGTTCGAGGAGCAGCGTGAACGCGGCCCGCCCGATGTCGTTCTTCGGCGGCCGGATCGCGGTGAGCGGCGGGTCGCACAGCTCGGCCACCTCGTCGTCGTACGTGACCACCGCCAGGTCCTCCGGCACCCGGATGCCGCGGTCCTGGCACCGCTCGACCAGCGAGATGGCCTCGGGGTCCGAGTGCACGAGCAGCGCCCTGGTGCCGGAGGCCAGGCAGGCGTCGAGCACGTCGTCGAGCGCCTGAGCCCAGCCGGGGTCGCGGCGGTCCACCGTACGGGCCTGGGGCGTGCCCTCCATCTCCAGCCCCAGCTCCTCGCAGGCCTGCCGCCAGCCGGCGCGCACGTGCGGGGCCGTGGGGCTGCTGATCGTGGTGATCAGCCCGACCCTGCGGTGCCCGAGCACGGCGAGGTGGCGTACGGCCATCGCCGCGCCGAGCGCATGGTCGCTGACGACCGACTCCATGGCCTCCCGGTAGGGCCCGACGGCCGCGGCCCGCTCGATCAGCACCACCGGCACCCCCGCCGAGTGCAGCCAGCGGACCAGCTCCTCGCCCTCGTCGCTCTCGGTGGTGGGCGCGACCAGCAGCCCGTCCACGCCGACGGACTCGATGAGCGAGGCGAGCTGGCGGCGCTCGTCCGCCACCTGGTACGTGGCCCCGCGCAGCACCACCCGCACCCCCGCCTCCGCCGCGGCCTCGCGCACGCCGCGGATCACGTCGGGGTAGTAGTAGTCGAGCGAGGGCACGACCATGCCCACCGTGAGCGGGCTGCCCTGCTGGGCGGGGGCCTCCGACGGCTCGCGTGCGGGCTGCGGCTCGGGCGCGGGCGGCTCGGTGAGCGCGGCGCCGCCGCGTACCCGGCGGATGACGCCCTCTTCGGCGAGGAGCGTGATGTCGCGCCTGATGGTGATCGCCGACACCGCCAGCTCGGTGGCCAGGTCGTGCACGCGCATGATGCCGCGCCGCCGCAGCAGCTCGACCAGCCGGTTGCGCCGCTCGTCCGGCAGCCTGCCCGCCGCGTCGGAGCCGGCGCGCGTGTCGGCGGCTCGGCCGTTTCGCTCCTCGTCCTGGTCTTCGGCAGGTGATGCGCCCGTGGCCACGTTGGTCATACTCCTCCTTGCCGACGGCCATAGTACCGATCGAAACTGATCAAAGGTGAATTAACAAGTAACAGACATGATTCGTTTGTGACGGCCCTCGGACGTGATCAGGCCTCGGGCCGGTACCGGCCGCCACGCCGCCCCGCCTACCGTAGTGCGCCTTGATCACCCTGGCAGCCGGGAGCGCCGGGGTCCCGCGCGGCCGATCCTCGCGGGCCTCGTCGGCGCCTCCGCCACGCATTCGCGCCCATGCGCCCACGAGCAGAAGCGGGATCGCCCCTCGTCCGCCCACCAGCAGAATCGCCGTGCTTACGGCGTACGGCCAGGGGTAGGCGGCCCGGAAGCGACGTCATGAAGGGGGGACCCATGACCTCTGGTGATTACTGGCACTACGGATATGGCCCCATGGACGAATTGCTGGCCAGGTTCTTCGGGTTCGGGCCGCCGCCGTACAGCCGGCGGGTCGACCTCGAACGGCTGCTCAGCGAGGACGCCATCGAGTTGCTGCGCACCGCCGCCCAGAAGGCGGCCTCGTGGGGCGCCGACTACCTCGACACCGAGCACCTGCTGTGGGCCGCCACCCAGGTGGAGTCGACCCGGGCGATGCTGGAGAACGCAGGGGCCGATCCGGAGGCGCTGGCCAGAGAGGTCGAGCAGACCGCCGACAAGCGCGAGCCGCGCGAGGGCCCGGTACGCCTCGCGCCCGCCGCCAAGCGCGCCCTGCTGGACGCGCGCCAGGTGGCAAGGGCCACGGCGGCGTCGTACATCGGGGCGCAGCACCTGGTGCTCGCGCTGTCGGCCAACCCGCTGTCGGTGGCCGGGCGGCTGCTGCGCCACGCCCGGCTCACGCCCGAGTCGTTCATCCAGGAGGGCAAGAGCGCCGCCGAGCAGATGCCGCACCAGCCGCCGCAGCCGAGCAGCACGCCGACGCTGGACCAGTTCGGCAACGACCTGACGGCCGCCGCCAACGAGGGCGGCATCGACCCCGTGATCGGCAGGGACGACGAGATCACGCAGGCGGTCGAGGTGCTGTCGCGGCGTACCAAGAACAACCCTGTGCTGCTCGGCGAGCCCGGCGTGGGCAAGACCGCGATCGTCGAGGGCCTCGCGCAGCGCATCGTCAGCGGCGAGGTGCCCGACACGCTGCGCGGCAAGCGCGTGGTGCAGCTCGACGTGGCCGGCCTGGTCGCGGGGACCAAGTACCGCGGCGAGTTCGAGGAACGGCTGAGCAAGCTGATGGAGGAGATCCGCGCCCACAGCGAGGAGCTGATCATCTTCATCGACGAGCTGCACACGATCGTCGGCGCCGGCGGCGCGGAGGGCGCGATCGACGCCTCCAACATGCTCAAGCCCGCGCTCGCCCGCGGCGAGCTGCACGTCATCGGCGCGACCACGCTCGACGAGTACCGCAAGTACATCGAGAAGGACGCCGCGCTCGAACGCCGCTTCCAGCCCATCCTGGTGCCCGAGCCGACCGTCGAGGACACCATCGAGATCATGCGCGGCCTGCGCGACCGGTACGAGGCGCACCACCAGGTCAAGTTCACCGACGACGCGCTGGTGGCCGCGGCGGAGCTGTCCGACCGCTACATCTCCGACCGGTTCCTGCCCGACAAGGCCATCGACCTCATGGACCAGGCGGGGGCCAGGGTCGCGTTGCGTACCAGGACCACCCCGGCGGGCACCCGCGAGCTGGAGGAGGACCTGGAGCACCGGCAGCGCGAGAAGGACCAGGCGGTCGAACGCGAGGACTACGATCGCGCCCGCGAGCTGCGCGACGAGATCGCCGAGCTCAAGGCCCGCATCGAGCAGGCCAAGGACAACCGCTGCGGCTTCGCCGAGGTCACCCCTGAGGACATCGCCGAGGTCGTCTCCCGCGCCACCGGCATCCCCGTCGCCCAGCTCACCCAGGAGGAGCGCGAGCGCCTGCTGGGCCTCGAAGAGCACCTGCACCGGCGGGTCGTCGGCCAGGACGAGGCGGTACGGGCGGTCGCCGAGGCCGTGCGCCGGTCCCGCGCCGGGATGAGCGACCCCAACCGGCCGATCGGCTCGTTCCTGTTCCTCGGCCCGACCGGCGTCGGCAAGACCGAGCTGGCCAGGGCCCTGGCCGAGGCGCTCTTCGGCGAACAAGACCGGATGATCCGGCTGGACATGAGCGAGTTCCAGGAGCGGCACACGGTCTCCCGGCTCGTCGGCGCGCCGCCCGGCTACGTCGGCTACGAGGAGGCGGGGCAGCTCACCGAGCAGGTGCGGCGCAGGCCGTACTCGGTGATCCTGCTCGACGAGATCGAGAAGGCGCACACCGACGTGTTCAACCTGCTGCTGCAGGTGATGGACGACGGGCGGCTGACCGACTCGCAGGGCCGTACGGTCGACTTCAGGAACAGCGTGCTGATCATGACGTCGAACATCGGCGCCGACCTCATCATGTCCCACCCCGGCGATGCCTCGCGCGAGCTGCGCGGCCAGCTCATGCGGCTGCTGCAGCAGCGGTTCAGGCCCGAGTTCCTGAACCGGATCGACGAGATCATCATGTTCCGCGGCCTGGACGCCGAGCAGCTCCGCGAGATCACCTCGCTACTGCTGGAGGAGACCAGGCGGCGGCTGCACGCGCAGGGCGTGGAGCTGGAGATGGAGGACGCGGCGATCGACTGGCTGGCCCGGGAGGGCTACCAGCCGGCCTTCGGCGCCCGGCCGCTGCGCCGGATGATCCAGCGGACGCTGGACAACACGTTCTCGCGGATGCTGCTCAACGGGACGCTCCGCGAGGGGCAGCGCGCGCACGTCGCCGTCCGGGACGACGACCTCACCATCACCGTCCTCGACCAGGGCGCCGAGGCCGGCCCTGATACCCGCCCGAACGCGGTCGCCAAGGCGACGCCCCGCTCGCCGCAGGACCGGCGGGAAGAGAACATCGGCCACTACCTCTGACCGCAAGCCCCGAGCCTTCGGGCTCGGGGCTTCGGCCGGCGTGGTCTCGGTCCCCGGGCCCGGACTCCGGGATCCTCTCCAGACTGGGGCTCAGGCGGGCACATCGGGTGCGCCCTTTCAGGTGCGCAGGCGCGGCGGCTCGCAGACGCCCCCGACACCCACCCGCGATAGCGCAGGCACCGGGCGAGATGGCGCCGGCTCGGGTGCGGTCCGGAAAGGCGGGGCATGCCTTTTCGCACTTCCTGGGCTATGGTCGGCCGTATGACGGGACCGGGGCTCACCTCACGGGGGTTCATCTCGCCGCGCGGCGGCGTGATGGGCCTGGTCCTGCTGTCCCTGCTGGTGGCCGGCGCGTTGTCCGTCGCCTGGTACGGCGGCGGCCAGGCGGGCCTGTCCGGTGCGTCCGCCGGGCAGGTGTGGCTCGCGGGCGCGTACAAGGAGAAGCTGTCCAGCCTGCCACCGCAGGCGGGCAACGCCCGTGAGCACCACACGCTGTCGCTGTGGCCGCCGTTGCGCGGCACGCGTAACAACGAGGCCGCCCACCTGGCGCTCCTGCCCTCGCCTGGTGCCGAGGGCCCGGCGATCCGCGACCCGCAGCAGGTCGGACACCGCACCGCGGGTTCGCGCAGCCCGCCGCTCTCTTGACCCCTCCTCTCTTTTCGCAACCCGCGGCATCCTCAGCCCGGCCTGGCCCATGCCCTGGGCAGGCCCCGCTCGCGCATCCTCCGACCGGACGCGCCGCGCCGACGCGGGTCTCCGGCACTCGGTGGCCAGGGGACCCGATGGCGGGGCGCCGGCACGCCTTCGGCGCGGCCGGATGTCCGGCGTGCCCGGTCGTACCGCAGCGCGCGGCCGACCGGCGCTGACGATGCCGGGCATCGGCTGACCCACAGGTGAACACAGGCACCCGGCCGCCTCACCGGCTCGGAGGCCGGCGCTCACTCCTGCGCGGAGGTCCGGCACTCGCTCCCTGAGCGGAGGTCCGGCACTCGCTCCCTGAGCGGAGGTCCGGCGCCGTGCCCTGCGCGCGCCTGGCGCGTGGCCGCGACCTGCCCGGCTCCGGCACAAGCCGTCGGCCTGCCCGGCTCCGGCACAAGCTGCCGGGCTCCGGCTCCGGATTCGGCTGCTTGCGGCGTCCTGGCGACGGGAGCCGTGGCGCGGCCAGCGGGGTGCCGGCACCAGCCGCTGTGCGGGTGCCGACGCCGGCCCTTGCGCGGGGTGCCGGCCCTGGGCTGGGTGCCGGCGCCTGGGCCTGTGCGGGTTGGCGGTGGGAGGAGGGGCGGCCGGTCGTGTCCGTGGGGCGGTGGTCGTGCCGTTCCGCGTCGTCATCGTCACAGCAAGGAGTCAGTCAGTCATGGCCGTGATCAGGTCATCGCAGGAACGGACGGGCCGCGTCCGGTGGGATCGCTCAGGAGGCGGGGCATGAGCCCGGCAGCGCGGTCCGTGAAATACGGGTGCGGGTTCGTGGCGTTGGACCTTGGTACGGCGCGCACCCGTACCTCGCGCGGGGACGCCATCGCCGATCGTCCGACGGAGGTGCCCGCCGCTTCGTCCCAGGACTCCAATGCCTGGGTACGCCCGCTTCGTCACGGCATGGTCGCCGACCCGTCCGCGTGCCTCCGGCTGGTACGCGAGGCGCTCCAGGACGCCAGACCTCCCGACGGCGAGCCCTTGGAAGGGGTGCTGGTGGGCGTTCCGCTGGCGGCGACCCAGAGTGACCGCCGCGCCGTGCACACCGCCGTACGCGAGGCGATCGCCGCGCACGAAGCCACCGCACCCGCCGCCGCGCACGAAGCCACCGCACGCGCTGTGCTCGAGGCCACCGCCGCACCGGCCGCCCGGCGCGAGGCCGCCGCGGCACCCGCCGCCCTTGCCGAGACGAGGGCGAGCGGGGCCGGCGATCCGGCCGCTGCCCCCGTGTGGCTGGTGGACGAGCCGGTGGCGGCCGCCGCGGGAGCGGGGCTGGACGTGGCGGGGCCGCGGCCGTTCCTGCTGCTGGACGTGGGCGCGGGAATCGTGGAGGCCGTGGCGGTGCGCGGCGGCGTGGTGCGCGACGCGGCCGCGCTGCAGCTCGGGGCCACGACAGGCACGGGGCTGCCACCGTACGCACTGGACGGGGTCGTGGAGATGACCGCGGCGCTGGTGCGGCGGCTGCCCGGCGACGTGCGCCGGGCCGTACCCTCCCTGGTCGTCACGGGAGGCGGCGCCCGGCAGGAGCGGCTGTTGCAGCGCCTGCGGCAGGCCCTGCGCATGCCGGTCCACGCGGCGCCGGAGCCCGAGCACGCGACCGTCCGCGGCCTGTCCTACCTAGCCCGGCGACCGGACCTCCTGCCGCGCATCACCCGGCACGGCCGATGAACGCGCCGGCGCCCGGCGCCCCCACAAGCCAGTCCCCCCACAACAGTCCTCTAGAAAGGGGAATCGTCATGACCGTTTCTCACCTCAGCAGCGTGCAGCTTCAGGAGCTGCGCGAGGAGCTGCAGCAGCAGCTCGAACGGCGTAGCCGCCAGCTGCTCGGCCTGCAGGCCGAGGCGGAGGGCGGCACGGGCGCGGACGCCCAGTACCAGGAGCTGATGGTGAACCTGGCGGCGGCCGACCGCGCGATCGCCGAGCTGTCGCAGGCGCTGGAGCGCGTCAAGGACGGCACGTACGGCCGCTGCTCGGACTGCGAGGCGGAGATCCCGTACGAGCGGTTGAAGATCAGGCCGCTGGCCAAGCTCTGCATCACCTGCCAGCGTCGGTACGAAGCCGCCTGAGGCGGGCAGACTGCGTGGCGGGGCGGCCGAAGGGCCGTCCCGCCACCCCGAGCACGGAGGTCGAACGCCCGTGGTCAGACTGGACCGCCTGGTGAACGTGCTGGGCGGGTACGGCGTGCGCCTGGCCGGCAGGACGGACGCCCGCACGGTGCAGCTGCGCAGTGTGGCGATGCCGGACCCCGCGGACGAGCGCCAGGTGGTGGGCGACGTGCTGCTGGCGGTGGGCGCGGCCTCGGTGGCGGAGGCGATCGCGTGGGCGCGGGAGGCACGCGCGGCGGCGGTGCTGGTGCGCGCGGGCGATGGGGCGGCGCGCGAGGTGCCGCAGGATGCGGGGGTGGCGGTGCTGCTGGTGGATCCGGCGGTGTCGTGGAGCCAGCTCGCGGGGATCGTGTACGGGCTGGTGCTCGAAGGCAGGGAGACCGAGTCGGGGCGGGGGCCGACGGACCTGTTCGCGCTGGCCGACAGCCTGGCCGACGTGGTGGGGGCGGCGGTGACGATCGAGGACCGGCTGTCGCGGGTGCTGGCGTATTCGCGCTCGCAGCAGGCGGGCGACCCGGCCCGGCTCGAGACGATCCTGGCCCGGCAGGTGCCCGAGCGGCTGCGCGAGCTGTTCGAGGCGCGCGGGGTGCTGGCCCGGCTGGCCGCGTCCGATGAGCCGATCTTCGTGGAGCCGGATCCCGAGCACGGGCTGACGGGGCGGATGGCGGTGGCGGCGCGGGCCGGACGTGACGTGCTGGGCACGGTGTGGGCGACGTGCGACCGGCCGCTGACGGGCCAGCGGCTGACCGCGCTGTCCGACGGGGCGCGTACGGTGGCGCTTCACCTGCTGCGCTCGCGCGCGAGCGCGGACCTGGAGCGGCAGGTGGAGTCCGACCTGGTGATCCGGCTGCTGGAGGGCAGCGCCGACGCGGCGACCGCGCTGAGCCAGCTCGGGCTGGCGCCGGGGCCGATGCGGGTCATCGCGGTACGCGCGGGCGCCGCGAGGGACCGGGCGGCGGCGCTGCTGCTGGCCTTCGACCGGGCGACCACGGGGTTCGGCTGGTCGCGGCCGGGCCGCAGCACGCTGCTCGGCAACACGCTGTACACGATCCTGCCGGGCGAGGAGGCGCAGGGCGCGCTGGCGTGGGTGGCGGCGCTGCAGGCGGCGCTGCCCCCCGAGGTGGAGCTGGTGGCCGGGATCGGCGCTCCGGCCGGGGCGGCGGAGCTGCCCGCCGGGCGGCAGGAGGCGGACGAGTGCCTGGCGCTGCACGAGAGCGCGGGCGGCGCGCCGCCGGTGTACGACGAGTCGTGGGGCGACATCCTGCTGCAGCGGCTGCGGGCGGCCGCGCGTACCGGGAGGACTCCGGCGCGTGGCCCGGTCGGCGAGCTGCGGCGGCACGACGCCCGCCACGGCACCCGCTATGTGGCGACGCTGCGGGCCTGGCTGGAGGCGCAGGGCGACCCGGTGGCGGCGGCGGAGCGGCTCGGCGTGCACCCCAACACGGTCAGGAACCGGCTGCGCAAGATCGGCGAGATCACCCCGCTCGACCTGGACGACGCCCGCCAGCGCCTCGCCATGATCATCCAACTCGCCGCACTCGGCGAGTGACACGGGTTGCGGGGGGACGCGCCGTTCGCGCTCGGCGCGCGACACGGGTCTCCAAGCGACGCACCATCCGCGCGCGGTAAGCGACGCGGTTGTGACGGGCGCACAATTCGCGCGACCGAATTGTCCTCATCGCACAGCGCTCACCCGCCCGGCGGCGGTCATCCTGTCACCGTAAGCGAGTCTTCCGAGAGCCGAGAGGAGACGGCGTCATGGTCGACGGCACCAGCGGCTGGCCGCGCAAGGTGATCGTGGTGGGCGCGGGCATCGTCGGCCTGTCGACGGCGTGGTTCCTGCAGGAACGCGGGGTCGAGGTCGAGGTCGTCGATCGCAAGGGCGTGGCGGCCGGTGCGTCCTGGGGCAACGCCGGGTGGATCTCCCCCGGGCTGGCCATCCCGCTGAACGAGCCGTCCGTGCTGCGGTACGGGCTGCGCTCGCTGCTGAACCCCTCCGCTCCGCTGCACGTTCCCGTCACGCTCGACCCGGGGCTGTGGTCGTTCCTGCTGAAGTTCGCCGCCAACTGCCGGTGGCCGTCGTGGACCCGGGCCGTGCGGGCCAACCTGCCGCTCAACGAGGAGAGCATCGAGGCGTTCGACGTGCTCACGTACAACGGCGTACGCGCGCCGCTCGTGCACGCCCCGATCACGGCGGCGTTCCGCACGCCGAAGCAGGCGCGGGCGCTGCTCAGCGAGCTGCGCCGCATCTCCGCCGCCGGGCAGCAGGTCCCACACGCCCCGCTCGGCAGGGAACAGCTGGTGGAGTACGTGCCGCTCGCCTCCGATGCGCTGACCGCGGGCGTGCGGCTCGACGGCGAGCGGTACGTCGATCCCGGTGCGTTCGTGCACGCGCTCGGCGACGCGGTGATGAAGCGGGGCGCGACGGTATACGCCTTCGAGGTCACCGACGTGCGCGCCGACGGCAGGAAGATCACCGTGGCCTCGTCCAAGGGCACGACGCTGACGGCGGACGCGGTGGTCGTGGCGACCGGGGCGTGGCTGCCGCGCCTGGCCGCGAAGTGGGGCGTGCGCACGCCGGTCCGGGCGGGCCGCGGCTACTCCTTCACGGTGCCGGTCGACCGTCCCGTCCCCGGGCCGATCTACCTGCCGGAGGTGCGGGTGGCGTGCACGCCGTACCAGGGGAAGCTGCGGGTGGCCGGGACGATGGAGTTCCGCTCCCCCGACGCGCCGCTGGTGCCGGCCCGGCTGGAGGCGATCATCGCCTCGGCGCGGCCGCTGCTCGACGGTGTCCGGTGGGAGGAGCGCACCGACGTCTGGGTGGGTCCGCGGCCGGTGACGCCGGACGGTCGCCCGCTGGTCGGCGCGACCCGGATGCCCGGCGTGTACGTCGCGGGCGGGCACGGCATGTGGGGCATGACCCACGGCCCGGCCACCGGGCGGCTGCTGGCCGAGCAGATCACCACGGGCAAGCAGCCCGCCGCGCTGCGCGAGTTCGACCCCCTGCGCTGAGCCCGCCCCCTGGAGCTCCGCCCCGAGGCGGGTCCGGCGCGGTGCGCGGCATCGCGCCCTCGGGGCGGCCTCACACTCCGGCGCGGCCGTTGACCGGCTTTCCTCGCTTTTCCCGGTGACCCGGGGTGATCGGATGCTAACGTCCGGTTATGCACGACGACGACATGTCGGGGAGGCCGCCGCTGAGCCGCCGCCTGCTGATCGTGGCGGGGACGGTGCTGCTGACGCTCACGTACGCGTTCATGGGCGCGGTCTCGTTCGCGCTGATCACCCGTGACCTGGGCTGAGAGCGCCCGCGACTACGGCGCGGGGCGCTCCAGCCGGACGACGACCGACTTCGAGGTCGGGGTGTTGCTGCCGTCGGCCACGCTGTCGAGCGGCACCAGGACGTTCGTCTCCGGGTAGTAGGCGGCGGCCGAGCCGCGCGCGGCCGGATAGGCGACCACGGTGAAGCCGGGCGCGCGGCGCTCGACGCCGTCGTGCCAGACGCCGACGAGGTCCACCACGTCGCGGTCGGCGAAGCCCAGCTCGGCCAGGTCGTCGGGGTTGACGAGCACGACGCGGCGGCTGTTGCGGATGCCGCGGTAGCGGTCGTCGTCGGAGTAGGGGACGGTGTTCCACTGGTCGTGGGAGCGCAGCGTCTGCAGGATGAGGTGGCCGGGCGGGGCCTCCAGCTTGGTGAAGGCGTTGGCGGTGAAGACGGCCTTGCCGCTCGCGGTGCGGAAGACCCGCTCGTTGACCGGGTTGGGCAGGCGGAAGCCGCCGGGATCGGCGACACGCGCGTTGAAATCCTCGAAGCCGGGCACGACGCGGGAGATGCGGTCGCGCACGGTGCCGTAATCGGCCTCGAACGTCTCCCACGGGATGTCCGGGTCGTCGCCGAGGACGCGGCGGGCGAGCCGGCTGATGATGGCGACCTCGCTGAGCAGGTGGGGCGAGGCGGGCTCGAGCCGGCCGCGGGAGGCGTGGACCTGGCTCATCGAGTCTTCGACCGTCACGAACTGCTCGCCGCTCGCCTGCACGTCGCGGTCGCTGCGGCCGAGCGTGGGCAGGATGAGCGCGGTCTCGCCGCAGACGGTGTGTGAGCGATTGAGCTTGGTCGAGATGTGGGCGGTGAGCCGGCAGGCGCGCATGGCCCGCTCGGTGACGGCGCTGTCGGGGGTGGCGCGGACGAAGTTGCCGCCCACGCCGAGGAACACGCGGGCACGGCCGTCCAGCATGGCCTGGATGGCGCCGACCGTGTCGAAGCCGGGCTTGCGCGGCGGGGCGAAGCCGAACTCCTTCTCCAGCGCGTCGAGGAACCACTCCGGCGGGCGTTCCCAGATGCCCATCGTACGGTCGCCCTGCACGTTGCTGTGGCCGCGCACCGGGCAGACGCCCGCGCCCGGGCGGCCGATGTTGCCGCGCAGCAGCAGGAAGTTGACGATCTCGCGGATGGTGGCGACGCCGTGCTTGTGCTGGGTCAGCCCCATCGCCCAGCACACGATGATCTTCTCGCTGCTCAGCACCATCTCGTGGACGCGCTCGATCTGCGCGCGGTCCAGGCCGGTGGCGGCGAGCAGGTCGGGCCAGCCGAGGGTACGCGTGTGCGCGGCGAACTCCTCGAACCCGGTCGTGTGGGCCTCGATGAAGGCGCGGTCGAGCACGCTGCCGGGCCGCTCGTCCTCGGCCTGGAGCAGCAGCAGGTTGAGCACCTGGAAGAGCGCGAGGTCGCCGCCCGGTCTGATCTGCAGGAACTCGTCGGCGATGCGGGTGCCGCGCCCGATGACGCCGCGCGGCTTCTGCGGGTTCTTGAACCGCATCAGCCCGGCCTCGGGCAGCGGGTTGACCGCGACGACGCGCCCGCCGGAGCGCTTGGTCTGCTCCAGGGCGGAGAGCATGCGGGGGTGGTTGGTGCCGGGGTTCTGGCCGACGACGAAGACCAGGTCGCAGTCGTGGATGTCCTGCAGGCTCACGCTGCCCTTGCCGACGCCCAGCGTCTCGATGAGCGCGTGGCCGCTGGACTCGTGGCACATGTTGGAGCAGTCGGGCAGGTTGTTGGTGCCGTACGCGCGGGCGAAGAGCTGCAGCAGGAACGCGGCCTCGTTGCCGAGCCGCCCCGAGGTGTAGAAGAGCGCCTGGTCGGGGTCGTCGAGCGTGCGCAGCTCGCCGGCGAGCAGGCCGAGCGCCTCGTCCCAGCCGATCGGCTCGTAGTGGTCGCCGCCGGGGCGCTTCACCATGGGCTCGGTGAGCCTGCCCTGCTGGTTGAGCCACTGGTCGCTGCGGCCGGCCAGCTCGGAGATCGGATGCTCGCGGAAGAAGTCGCGGGTGACCCGGCGCGAGGTCGCCTCGTCGCTGATGTGTTTGGCGCCGTTCTCGCAGTATTCGTTGCGGTGCCTGCGGCCCGGCTCCGGCCAGGCGCAGCCGGGGCAGTCGATGCCGGCCGTCTGGTTGACGTTGAGCAGGGTCAGCGCCGTGCGCCGGACGGTGGTCTGGCCCAGGGAGTACTGCAGCGCGTGGGTGACGCCGGGCAGACCGGCCGCCCACGTCTTGGGCGGCGTGACGTGAAGAGGCTTGTCGCCTTCGGCCCTGTTCATCGGTGACCATCTCCTCGCGGCTCGCTGCGTAGGTTACCGCCGGTCCGCGACAGCTCTCATCCCCGGGCGGGGCCGCCCGGAGCGTCGCGTACGTGAATGATGTGCAATGCGGTGAAGATGGTGCTGATCTGATCGAGTGCTTTCTTGGAGGCAGTACGCATGCGCATCGGTGTCGTCTTCCCGCAGATCGAGCTCGGCGGCGACGTGGGCGCGCTGCGCGCCTACGGCCAGGGTGTGGAGGAGCTCGGCTACGCCCATGTGATGGCCTTCGACCACGTGCTCGGCGCGGACCCCGACGTGCACAAGGGCTGGGACGGCCCGTACGACGTGCACACCACCTTCCACGAGCCGCTGGTGATGTTCGGCTACCTCGCCGCGATCACCAGGCTCGAGCTGGTCACCAGCATCATCATCCTGCCGCAGCGGCAGACGGCGCTGGTCGCCAAGCAGGCGGCGGAGGTCGATCTGCTCACCGAGGGACGGTTCCGCCTGGGCGTCGGTCTGGGCTGGAACCGGGTCGAGTACGAAGCCCTCGGCCAGGACTTCTCCACCCGGGGGCGCCGGGCCGAAGAGCAGATCGCGCTGATGCGGCGGCTGTGGACCGAGCAGACGGTCACGTTCGAGGGCGAGTTCGACCGGGTCACCGGGGCGGGGCTGGCGCCGCTGCCGGTGCAGCGGCCGATCCCGGTCTGGATCGGCGCCCAGTCTCCGGCCGCCTACCGGCGTGCGGGGCGGCTGGCCGACGGCTGGTTCCCGCAGATGTCGCCGGGGCCGCGCCTCGACGAGGCCAAGGCGGTGGTCGAGGAGGCGGCCGCGCAGGCCGGGCGTGACCCGGCCGCGCTCGGCATGGAGGGGCGGCTCCCCTGGCGGGGCGACGCCGACGAGGTGGCGGAGCTGGCGAGGCGGTGGCGCGAGTCCGGGGCGACGCACATCGCCATCGACACCATGCGGGCCGGGCTGGCCACGGTGGACGACCACCTCGCCGCCCTGGCCACCGCCGCCGAAGCCCTCGGCCTCCGCCGCTGACCCGCCTCGCCGCCCCGGCCACCCCGCGGAGGCCACCCCGCGGAGGCCGCTGCGCGGCCTGCTGGGCTCGCCGAGCGCTCATCCGTGTCGGGCCTGCGATGGCCGGCCGGCGTGGCGTTCACGAGCCGGTGACAAGGCGCTTCGCGGGAAGACGATTCCGGGAGGTTCGTGTGCACCGTCGGTGAGTTGTCGGCGCGGACAGCCTGTGTTAACACTCACATAACCCGATTAACGGACAGGCAGGTGAGCAGGTGACTGTCCTGGCAGACCGGTCCGCGGAGTCCCATCGCCTGACATCGGCACAGCGCGTGCTGTCCATACTCGGCGCGTTCGACGCCGAGAACCTGGCGCTGTCGCTCAGCGAGATCAGCCGCCGGTCCGGTCTCACGCTCAGCACCACCCACCGGCTGCTCAACGAGCTGTGCTGCTGGGGCGCGCTCACCCGGCACAGCGACGGCACGTACGGCATCGGGCTGCGCATCCTGGAGCTGGGCACGCTGGCGCCCCAGGGCGGGCGGCTGCGCGAGATCGCGCTGCCGTACCTGCACGACCTCCAGCACGCGCTGCGCGCCAACATCCACCTCGGCGTGCCCGACGGGCACGCCGTGATCCACGTCGAGTCGCTGCGCGCCCGCGACACCGTTCCCGTGCCGAGCCGCCAGGGCGGGCGCTGGCCGCTGCACGCCACCGGCACCGGGCTGGTGCTGCTCGCGTACGCGCCGCAGGAGTTCCAGGATGAGGTGCTGGCCCGCGAACTGCGCGGCTACACGGCGAAGACGCTGACCGACCCCGACGAGCTGCGGCGCTTCCTCGCCGAGGTGCGCAGGACGGGGGTGGCGGTCGTGGAGAGCCAGCTCACCTACGGGGTGACGGCCGT
The DNA here is from genome assembly GCF_043196965.1 of Nonomuraea sp. NPDC049309. NCBI lineage: Bacteria > Bacillati > Actinomycetota > Actinomycetes > Streptosporangiales > Streptosporangiaceae > Nonomuraea > Nonomuraea sp. NPDC049309. The sequence goes on from NZ_JBICSH010000005.1 coordinate 446,050, forward strand.
GGCCGTGCCGATCAGGGGGCCGCGCGACAAGGTGGTGGCGGCGCTCGGCATCACCGTGCCGAGCGGCTCCGCCTCGCCGCACGCGCTGGTCCCGGCGATGACGACGACCGCGCGCAGCATCTCGCGCGCGCTCGGCGCACCTTCTGCGGGGGCTCCGGCGCCGCGCCCGCACGGGCGGGTACGCGAGGCCACCCGCCCGCGCACTCCCCCGGGGGCCGGCCCGGCGTCGTAGTGGTGCTGCGGAGGGCCCCGCCCGCCGTCACGCGGGGGCCGCGCGAGCGCGCGGTGACCGGCGAGGTGGTCACGATCGCGCTGCCGCGCGGCAGGCGGGGACGGCGTGCCGGGCCGGGTTTGGGGGTGGTGGGGTGGGAAGAGGAGCGAGGTGACGGTCACGCTCGCGCTGGCGGGGGACACGATGCTCGGCCGGGGCGTCGCCGACCTGCTGGCGAGGTCCGCCGACCCCGGGGACTACGTGTCGGACGCGGTCCGCGCGTACCTCTCCGAGGCCGATCTCACGCTGCTCAACCTCGAATGCTGCCTGTCCGACCGCGGCAGCCCGTGGCCCGCGCCGGGCAAGATCTTCCACTTCCGCGGCCCGCCGCGAGCCGCCGACCTGCTGGCCGAGCTGGGCGTGGGCTGCGTGACGCTGGCCAACAACCACGCGCTCGACTTCGGGTACGACGCGCTCCTCGACACCCTCGCCCACCTGCACCGGGTCGAGATCCGCGCCGCCGGAGCCGGTCCCGACCTGGACCGGGCACGCGAGCCCGTGCTGATCGACGTGGGCGGGCTGCGCCTGGCCGTGATCTCCGTGACCGACCACCCCGACGACTTCGCGGCCACGCCCGACTGGCCTGGCGTGGCCTACGCCGACCTGCCCTCCGGGGTGCCGTCCTGGCTGACCGGCACGGTGGCCGGGGCGCGCGCGGAGGCGGACGTCGTGCTGGTCAGCCCGCACTGGGGCCCGAACATGACGACCGAGCCGCCGCCGTACATCAGGTCCGCCGCGAGCATCCTCGCCGGCGCCGGCGCCACGCTGATCGCCGGGCACTCCGCGCACGTCCCGCACGGGGTCGCGCCGCCCGTCCTGTACGACATGGGCGACTTCATCGACGACTACGCCGTCGACCCCGGCCTGCGGAACGACCTGTCGCTGCTGTTCCTGGTCACCATCGACCAGCTCGGCCCGCTCCAGCTGCGCGCGGTGCCGCTCAAGCTCGACTACTGCCGTACGACCCTGGCCAGAGGCGCGGAACGGGCCTGGATGGCGAGCCGCTTCACGGCAGCCTGCGCGGCGCTGGGCACGAAGGTCGTCTGGGAGGACGGCAGCCTCCTGGTCGACCTGCGCTGACCCCGCACCGCCCGGTCCGGACGCCACCGGATCATCCGGGACGGCGACGGCGGCATGCTCCTCTTACGGGCCGGAAACGAGCGGGACGAAGGACGCGGGTGTCAGCTCGCGGATCCGCGTGATCCGGCCGCGGCGCTTGGTGAAGAGCGTGACGATGTCGGCGATCTGTCCCGTGACGGGCATGACGAGGCGGCCGCCCTCGGCCAGTTGCCCGGCCAGCGGGGCGGGCACGTCGGGGGCGGCGGCGGAGACGATGATGCCCTCGTACGGCGCGTGCTCGGGCAGCCCGGCGGCGCCGTCCCCGACCAGCACCTCGACGCCGGTGATGCCCGCGGCGGCGAGGTTGGCGCGGGCGTGCGCGGCGAGGTCGGGCAGGCGTTCGATGGAGGAGACGCGCCGGGCGAGCCGGGCCAGCAGCGCGGTCTGGTAGCCGTAGCCGGTGCCGATCTCCAGGACGGTCTCGCCGCCCGACAGCCGCAGCGTGTCGATCATCTGGGCGACCAGGGACGGCTGGCTGGTGGGCTGGCCGTGGTCGAGCGGAATGGGCTCGTCCTCGTAGGCGCGCGCCATCCAGCGCGGGGGCACGAACAGCTCGCGCGGCGTCGCGGCGATGGCCGCGAGCAGGCGCAGGTCGCGTACCCCGGCCTCCTCGGCCGCCACCACCAGGCGGGCGGCGCGGCAGTCCCGTTCGGCGGCCTCGGCCAGCTCCAGGGCGTGCGGGTCCCCTGCCCGCCTCGCCGCCTCGATCAGGCTCTGCAGGCGGGAGTCCCCTGCGCCCCTCGCGGCCGTCATCACGCGCTCCCCCCAGCGACCGCCGGCCGTCTCCCCGCCACGCGGCCGGGTTCTCCGGCCGCCCAGGCCGGCGGGCGGCGGGGCCGCCCGCCGATTCGGGTGCCGTACGGCGTCCCTTCCGGCGTACGAGCCCCCTACCCGTGAGGGCCCGGTCTCACCGCCCGTCAGCCTGCGACCTGGCGCCAGGTGGCGTCGGCGCGGGCCTGGGCGTCGGTGATCGGGTCGAGCCGTAGCAGGTAGTCGTAGTGGCGCAGGTAGCGGTCGGGATAGTTGACCGACTGGTACGAGGTCCACGAGGGGTCGGCGAGCCCGGCGACCGGCCGGAACGTGGCGTCGGCGGCGAAGGTGCCGCTGCCGTCGTCGGCGGCCAGCGTCAGATCGAACCCGTAGTGGCGCAGGTAGTAGCCGGGGTAGTTGACCGAGGCGAAGGACACGGTGCCGGACCCGCCCGCCAGGCCCGGCACCAGCCGGAACTGGGCGTCCTCGGCGGGGCTGACGTTCGCGTCGATGCGTACGTCGAAGTCGGCGTGCCGGATGTAGCGGTCCTGGAAGTTGTACGACTGGATGCGGCTGATGGGCACGGTGTTCCCCCAGCGGCCGAGCACCCGGCTCTCTTCGGCGGCGGTGAGGTTGAGTATCGAGCCGTGCCGCTTGCGATCGCCGCCCATGGAGTAGTCGCCGCGGGTGCGGAAGTTGCGGACGCTGCCGAGGTTCGTGGAGGTGATGGGCATGTAGCCGCGGCCGGTGGCGAACTGGTCGAGCCACAGCGCCCATTCGTCGCGGTCGTTGAAGCGGGCCCACATGGGGCCTTCGACGACGGTGCCGCCGCCGGTGCCGTTGGAGATGCCCAGGTGGGAGAGGTCGCCGAGGGTCGTCCACGTGCCGAGGATCGAGTCGGAGGCCTCGATCGTGATGTGGCCGTCGGCGGAGGCCCGGTAGTAGTGGTATCCGCCGGCACCGCTGGGCACCTCGATGATCTGGGTGTCGATGATGCCCTGGGTACCGCCGCGCTCGATGTAGAGCTGAGGCGCGGTGAAGGAGCGGAAGTCGCTGGTGCGGACGTACCAGATGCGATGTTTCTTGATGCCGTTGACAGGCGAGTTGGTGGCCCAGTAGAGCACGTAGTCGCCGGTGGCCGGGTTGTAGATGGCCTCGGGCGCCCAGGCGTTGCCCGCGCCGGGGATGGCGCCGGCCACGTCGATGAGCCAGGGTTCCGACCAGTTCACGAGGTCGCGCGACTCCCACACGACGAGCGAGGTGCTGCCGCGGTTGGCCGCGTCGTCCCAGGAGGTGCCGCCGGCGATGCGCAGGTCGGTGGCGACGATCCAGTACCGGTCGCCGTCCGGTGAGCGGACGAGCGAGGGGTCGCGCACGCCGCGCGTGCCGACGGTGGAACGTAAGACGACTTGCCCGTTGTTGAGGTCGGTCCAGTGCAGGCCGTCGTCGCTGTGGGCGAGGTAGATCTGCTCGCCGTTGGCGGACTCGCCGGTGAAGTGGGCCATGAGGTAGCCGGTGAACGGTTCGAGCGCGGCGGCCCGCTTGGGGGCGAGGGCGGCCAGGCAGGTGAGCAGGAGGTAGGCTGCGGCGAGCACCACGGCGGTCCTGCGGGGCAGGGTCGCGGACATTGCGTCTCCCTCGTGAGGCGCTTCTGTTAGCGTTAACATTTCCGTGCCGCCGGGCGTCGCGTTCACATCGGCGGCGCCCTCAGTGTGATCGCGGGGTTCCAGGCGGTCAACGAACCCCTGCAAACGACGGCAACACGGCTTCCCCTTTCGGCGACCGTCCTCAGCTCGTCGGCTGCGGCTCCTCGGCCGGGCAGCGGGCGTCCCGCCCGGGCACGGTCAGCGCGATGAGGTAGGCGTCCATGGCCTTGGTGGTGCACTCGGTCATGCCGTAGACGCCGTGGCCCCACCCCTCGTACGTGAGCAGCGCCGCCTTCGGGCCGAGCTGCCTGGCCACGCTCGCCGACCACTGGTAGGGCGTGTCGGGGTCGTGCCTGGACGTGGCCACCAGCAGCGGCGCGCTGCCCGTGTAGCGCAGCCGGTGCTGCGGGTTGGTCACCGGGTGGCCCTGGCAGATCGGCATGTCGCCCATCGGCATCGGGTTGTAGCGGACGTCGGGCGCGACCGCGTCGGCTGCCCGCATGATGGCGGCGTACTCCTCGTAGTCGCGCAGGCCCAGGTCGAAGTCCTGGCACAGGATCGCGGTGGGCAGCTCGGCCCACCTGCCGTTCACCGGGCCGTTGCCGGGCGGGCCCGGCATGTCGTCCGGCACGGGACCGCCGCCCAGCGCGAGCAGCACCCGGGCCTCCAGGTGCCAGTTCGGCGCCTCGTTCATGATCACGGCGAGCCAGCGCAGGTTGTGGGCGCTCACCTTGTCGTCGCCACCCGGCCAGACGAGCCGGCCCTGCTCGGCCTTGGCGATGAGCCGCTGCCACAGCGCGCGGATGTCGCGGCCGTTCAGGACGCAGTCCGCGGAGCGCTCGCACCAGGCGGCGAACTCGTCGAAGCCGTCCTGGACGGCGGCCGCCTCGCTCACCTGGAACGCCTTGACGTTCAAGCTGTGGTCCATGTTGCCGTCCAGCACCATGGCGCGGATGCGGTGGGGGAACAGCTCGGCGTACATCTGCTGGGCGAGCGTGCCGTAGGAGACGCCGTACGAGGTGAGCTTCGTCTCGCCCAGCGCGGCGCGGATGGCGTCCATGTCGCGGGCGACGTTGACCGAGTCGAGGTGGTCGTAGAGGGGGCCGGTGCGCTTGCGGCAGTCGGCGCGCAGCGTCCTGCCGAAGGCCAGCCACTGGTCGAAGTCGGCCTGGCCGGTCATCACCGGGTTCGGCATCCGGTTGTAGACCGAGGCGGTGCAGGTGACCGAGCCGCTGCGGGCGACGCCGCGCGGGTCGTAGCCGACGATGTCGAAGCGCTTTTGGATCTCCTCGCTGAACCCGCTGGGGCGCAGGACGCCGTCGACGCCGGAGTTGCCGGGCCCGCCGGGGTTGGTGAGCAGCGACCCGATGCGCGCGGAGGGGTCCTTGGCCCTGCGGCGCGCCAGGGCCAGCCCGATGGCCGGCCCGTTGGGCTTGGACCAGTCGACGGGCACCTTCAGCGTGGCGCACTCGACGCCGGGCTCCTCCCTGCACGGCCGCCAGGTGACGCCGCGCCTGCCGACGGCGTCCGTGACGTCCTTGCCCGTCACCGACGCGGTCGCGATGGGGACCGTCAGGGCGGTCCCCGCCATCATGAGCACCGCGGCGAGCAGGGCCGTCTTCCTCAGCACACTTCTCCTAGGGATGGGGCCCCTCCAAGATCAATGGCCCCCGAATCTAACAGCTTGGAGCGGCACACCTCACATAAATGGAGAAAACCGACATATCCCTAGCGGGTGGACTCGCGGCGCACCAGCTCGTACGGCGCCACGAACCGCCCCGTCGGCCGCCCGGGGTCGGCGATCCGCGCCGTCACCAGCTCGACCGCCTTCTCGGCCATCCATGCGTGGCCGGGCGCCACGGTGGTGAGCGACGGCACCAGGTACGCCGCCTCCGCGATGTCGTCGAACCCGGCGAGCCGCACGTCGTCCGGCACCCGCAGCCCCGCATCCGCCAGGCCGCGCAGCACGCCGATGGCGACGGTGTCGGTCACCGCCACCACGCCGTCGAACGGCCGCCCCGACGCGGCCAGCCGGTGCGCCGCCTCGCGGCCCGCCTCCATGGTGAGCGTGTCCAGCTCCACGCGCAGCCCCGGGTCGGCGTCGAGGCCGCGGGCGGCCAGCGCCGACAGGTAGCCGCTGTGGCGGGCGGTCACCATGTTGAGCCCCAGGTCGAGGCGGCCGGTGACGATCGCGACGGCGCGGCAGCCACGGTCGAGGAGGTGGGCGGTGGCCGCCGCGGTGGCCTCCTCGTTCGGCATGGCGACGTGGTCGAAGCGCCCGGCGAAGTCCTGCTCGCCGAGCATGACGATCGGATGGTCGCCCTCGGGCGGCACGCGCTCGCGGCCGTCCAGCCCCACCGCGCTGAGGATCAGCCCGTCGAACTGCAGCGTCCGCGCGTGCGCGATCGCGTCGATCTCCCCGGACGCCGCCGCGCCGGTCTGCTCGATCGCGACGTGGAAGCCGCGCCGCCCGGCCGCCTCGATGACGTGGGAGGCGAGCCGCCCGAAGTAGGGCCGGTCGATCTCCGGCACGGCCAGCCCGATCACGCCGGTGCGCCCCGACCTGAGCGTGCGGGCCGAGACGTTGACCCGGTAGCCCGAACGCTCGATGGCCTCGCGCACGCGGCGGCGCACCGGCTCACTGACCCCGCCGCGGTTGTTCACCACGTTGGAGACCGTCATCTTCGACACCCCGGCCAGCCGGGCGACGTCGTCCATCGTCACCATGCCGCCGAGAGTAGCGCCGCGGCTCCGGCGAAGCCCGCCTCCACGGCGACCGGCTCAGGCCGGACGCACGTCCACGGCGACCGAGACTTGAGCCGGACGCACCTTCACGCCGAGCGTGGGTTCAGGCCAGGCGCGCTTCCACGGTGACGAAGGAGTGCGCGGGCAGGTGGACGCGCAGCCCGGACGCGGTGGCCCTGACCTGGTCGTGCGGGCGCGGCGCCACCGACTCCGGCGCGTCCGGGGTGTTGTGCGCGCGCAGCTCGCCGGCGGTGAGGATGCGGGCGCGCGGCTCGGCGATCGCGCCGCCGCGCAGGTCGAGCTCGACGTCGGCGGCCTCGGCCGCGTCCACGTTCGACAGCGACACCAGCAGCTTCCCGTCCTTCCTGCTGGCCGACAGCGACACCGTACGCAGCTCCGTCCCGTCCACCTGCCGGGCGGGCAGGCCGTCGGGCAGGTCCACCCGCAGCGAGGCGGCGTCCTGGTGGCCCTTGTTCATCTCGAACACGTGGTACGTGGGCGTGCGCACGAGCGCGCCCGAGTCGGGGTCGGTGAGGATCATCGCCTGCAGCACGTTCACGGTCTGCGCGATGTTGGCCATGACCAGGCGGTCGGCGTGCTTGTGGAAGACGTCGAAGTGCAGGCTCGCCACGAGCGCGTCGCGCAGCGTGTTCTGCTGGTAGAGGAAGCCGGGGTTGGTGCCGGGCTCGACGTTCCACCAGGTGCCCCACTCGTCCAGCACCAGGCCCACGTTCTTGCCGGGGTCGTAGCAGTCCATCACGTTGGAGTGACCGGTGATCAGCTCGTCCACGCGGGCGGCCTGCACCATCGTGCGGTAGTGGTCGTCCACGCCGAACTCGGTGGCCGAGCCCTTGTCCTGCCAGGTGCCGGGGATCGTGTAGTAGTGGAACGACAGCGCCTGCATGAACGGCGCCGGCCGGTAGGCGCAGCCCAGCTCGCCGAGCTGCTTCATCAGCGTCTCGGTCCAGGCGTAGTCGGCGCCGTTGGCCCCGGCCGCGATGCGGTAGAGCTTGTTGTCGCCGTGGTCGCGGCAGTAGGTGCCGAAGCGGCGGGCCTCGGCGGCGTACTGCTGGGCGCTCATGTTGCCGCCGCAGCCCCACGCCTCGTTGCCCAGCCCCCAAAAGCGCACCCGCCACGGCTTCTCGCGCCCGTTGGCCTTGCGCAGCCGCACCATCGGCGAGTCGCCCTCGCGGGTCAGGTACTCGACCCAGTCGCTCATCTCCCGCACGGTGCCGGAGCCGACGTTGCCGCTGATGTACGGCTCGGCGCCGAGCAGCTCGCACAGGGCCATGAACTCGTGGGTGCCGAAGTGGTTGTTCTCCTCGACGTTGCCCCAGTGGGTGTTGACCATGACCGGACGGCTCTCCTTGGGGCCGATGCCGTCCATCCAGTGGTACTCGTCGGCGAAGCAGCCGCCGGGCCAGCGCAGGTTGGGGATGTTCAGGGCGCGCAGCGCCTCGACGACGTCGAGCCTGATGCCGCCCTCGTTGGGCAGGTCGCTGTCCTCGCCCACGTAGAAGCCGCCGTAGATGCAGCGGCCCAGGTGCTCGGCGAAGTGGCCGTACAGGTGGCGGCTGATCACGGGGCCTGGGACGTCGACGTTGATGATGGCGGGCACGGTGACAGGGCTCATCACTGCGTTTCCTCGCGGTTAGGGTGCCGGTCGGAGCGACTTTATCGATAAACTTTCCCGCTTGGCGAGCCCCCGGACGGCACGTCAGGGACAATCGCCCGGCCCCGCCTGCCGGAAACGGCACCCCGCCGCCACCGCCGGGAGCAGCACCTCACACCTCCTCCGGGGCAACGCCGCGCACCCCCGCCTCCAGGAGCAACGCCCGGCACCCCGTCTCCGCGGCCTCCACCCGCCGAGCCCCGAGCGGCGGACGATGGGCGGCGGGCGGTGGTGATGTGCGGCGGTGGTGATGACGGTTCCAGCGGTGGCGGTGTCAGTGGCCGCCGGACAGTTCGCGTCTGCGGCGTAGTAGCGCGGCACGCTGGACATGCGCCCTGATGGTCAGTGCCAGCGCCACCACGACGACCGGCGCGCCGGCCCCCAGCGCCACCCCGAGCCCTTCGCCCCGCTGGACGGCCAGCACGACGACGAGCGTGGTCGTCGAGGCGGAGGCGATCAGCGCGAGCCACCCGGCCACCACCCGGTCGATCGCGAACAGCGCCACCCGCCGCCGCAGCAGCCACCCGCCGTAGCAGGCCCAGCCCAGGCAGAACGCGGTGAGCAGGCCGAACACCAGGTGGGTGCGCCCCGGCATCGGCCCCGGCTCGCTCGCCCACAGCCCGGTGACGAACAGCGCACCCGCCGCCCCGGCGATCAGTGCGGCCACCGCGCGGGCCCGCCGGGCGGGCGACAGCGCGGGTTCGAGCCGTTCCAGCAGTTCGCGCGCCGACAGGCGCGGCTCCTCGTTCGTCATGGCCGGTACCCCTTCTCTTCCATGCGCGCGCGCATCAGCCGCCGCGCCCTGCTCAGCCGGGACTTGACCGTTCCCGCCGGGATGCCGCAGATCTGCGCGCAGTCCTCGACGGACAGGTCCTCCAGGTAGTAGAGGACGAGAATCTCCCGCTCCGGCGGCGGCAGCAGTTCCAGCGCGGCGATCAGCTCGGCGCGGTCGAGCATTGCGCCGACCGGATCGACCGGCGTGCCGGCCGGGTCGGAGGCGGTCTCGTCTCCGGCCGGCGCGGGCGGCGCGGCGTACCGGCCGCGCAGCCGGTCCATCACGGACCTGCGGGCGATGGTGAACAGCCAGGGCGCGAACCTGTCCGGCTCGCGCAGGCGCGGCAGGCCGCGCACCACGGCCAGCCACACCTCCTGGCTCACGTCGTCGGCCCGCTCGGCGTCCAGCATGCGCCGCACGTACGTCCACACCGGCGTGCGCCAGCGGGACACGAGCTCGGCCAGCGCGTCCCGCTCTCCCAGCTGGGCGCGTACGACCAGCAGCTCATCGGTCATCTCGTCCTCCCGTCACCCTGCACAGTCGGGCGGGAGGCCGATCCGGTTCACGAGCCGGTTCAGGAGAAGGATCGCGGTCCGTTCACCGGCCTCGCGGACGAGAGGGCTCCCGTGCGTCAGTCTGCGGCGCAGACGGGCGCGAGGGCCAGGGTCAGGGCGTCGCGGTGCAGGCGGTCGAGCCCGGCGCGGGTCTCGGCGGCGCGGCGGGCCTCGGCCAGGGCGGGCGTGCAGCGCCCTGGCACCCCGCGTACCGGCTCGGTCTCCTTGAGCAGGTGGAGCAGGCGCGGGGTGAGCAGGTCGAGCTGCGGGCGCACCTCGCCGGCCAGGTCGGGGCGCGGCTGCGGGAGCAGGGCGGGCCGGGCCTGCCAGCGGTCGTGCAGGCCGTGCTGGACGAGCGTGGCCGCCTCGATCTGGGCGCGGAAGAACCACACGCCGGTCTGGGCGGGCAGGCCGATCTCGACGGAGTGCTCGGCCACGGCGTCGAGCAGCTCGCGTTCGCGGGCCGGGTCGGTGACGGGCGTGGCGGTGCCGTACTTGGCGGCGGCGACCGCGTCGGCGAGCAGCAGCCGGCGTACGGTGAGCTCCGCCAGCTCGGGCAGCTCCTCGAGCCCGGCGGGTCCGGGCAGCGACGCCGGGTCGTCGGTGGCGGTGAGACCGGATCGCTGGGTGGGCGCGGTCGTGACGGCGAAAAGGACGGCGGCGATGGCCGCGGCATGGCAGGCCAGGGGTAGCGCCTGACGAGGCATGAGGATGACTCCTGTGCGTGAATCCTTGACGACGCACCGTACATGCCCTTGGCGGCGGTCCACCATCCGCCCCTGCGCCTCGCGACGGCGAGGACACCCCGGCATGGCCGTTCCAGGAGGATGCGCCGCATGAAATCCGCAATTTATGACAAACTTCCTTCTCGCCCCTGAAAGGAGCGCAAGTGGCGAATCGCTATCTGTACCTGGCGCGGCACGGCGAGGCGATCGACGAGGGCGAGCTGAGCGCGACCGGGCGCGAGCAGGCCGAGCTGCTCGGCAAGCGGCTCGCCGAGTACCCCATCACCGCCGTGCACCACAGCCCGCTCCCCCGCGCCGCGGCCACCGCCGCGATCGTCGCCGCCCATCTGCCCCATGCCGAGGTGCGGTCCGGCGAGGTCTACGGCGACTACGTCCCGGCCGCGCCGCCGCGCGAGGAGCTGCCGCCCGCGCACGCCGCGTTCCTCGGCGGCTTCACCGAGACGGAGCTGACCTCGGGTCCGCCGCTCGCCGCCGAGGCGATCGCCCGGCACGCCGGCCCGGCCGAGGTCGAGACCCACGAGCTGATCGTCACGCACAACTACCTCATCGCCTGGTTCGTCCGGCACGCGCTGGGCGCGCCCGAGGCCCGCTGGATGGGGCTCAACCAGGGCAACTGCGCGCTCACCGTGATCCTCTACCGCCCCGAGCTGCCGCCGTCGCCGCTGTTCTTCAACGACATGAGCCACCTGCCGCCCGAGCTGCGCTGGACCGGTTTCCCCGCCGCGCTGCGGGTGTGAGCTCTCTCATGGCGGCAGCGGGACGGCCCGCGACGCCCGGCGCGATCGAGGAAGGAGGCGATCCTGAGATGGGCCTGGAGATGGAGAGCCGGCGCTCCGGCTCGCCGTACGTCGAGCGGGTCTGGCGCAGCCGCAGCAGCGGCGTCTCGCAGATGCTGTCGGTCGCCTCGGCCCGCCTGGAGCTGGTCTTCTGGGAGCAGCAGGGCCGGATGAACGTGGCCGTCCAGGGGCCGGAGACGCGGGCCGGCCGGGCGCCGGTGCCGGAGGAGGCGACGTTCGTCGGCATCAGCTTCGCGCTGGGCGTGTCGATGCCGCACCTGCCGCTCGCGGAGCTGGTGGACGGCAACCTGGTGCTCCCCGGCGCCACGCGGCGCTCGTTCCACCTGAAGGGGTCGTGGTGGCAGGTGCCGGGCTACGACGACGCCGAGCCGTTCGTGGAGCGGCTGGTGCGCGAGGAGGTGCTGGTGCGCGACCCGCTGGTGGCCTCGGGGGGCGGGCCGGCGTCCTTCGTGTCGGAACGTACGGTGCAGCGGCGCTTCCTCGCCGCCACCGGGCTGACGAGGAACGCGGTCCGCCAGATCGACCGGGCCAGGACGGCGGCGGTGCTCATCCGGGAGGGGGTGCCGGCCGTCGAGGTCGTGCACCGCCTGGGCTACTTCGACCAGCCGCATCTGGCGCGGTCGCTGACCCGTTTCATCGGCCGCACCGCCACGCGTCTCGCCGCGCCGGACACCACCGAGCCGCTCTCCCTCCTCTACCGCGGCGACGGATCCTGACGTCCGTCTCCGTCGAGTCCGCGATGCGCCCACGCCGCCCCTCAGCAGGATCACGACGGTGACCACCGCGACGGCGATCACGGGAACGCCCACGGCGTCACCGATCACGCCGCCTCCCGTTCTCCGCATGCGCCGTCGAACATAGAGAGCGGCGGCGTGCCCGGATTCGCATCCACCGCTTCTCCGCATGCTTTTCCGGCGGGGCATTCTCCTGGCCATTCGCCCGGCGATTGACAACGATGTCTTGACAACACGTTCACCACTTGAAACTTTCTTGAGTGATCGGGTTTGACAACGTTGTCAACGAGCCCGCGCACGAAAGGTGACCCCGGTGAAGCGCCCTCTCATCACGGCGGTCTTATCGCCCGTCGTCGCACTCCTCATCGCCACCCCAGCCGCCTACGCACTCGCATCGGGACCGGGCCCCGAGCCCGTCCCCAACCCGGGGCCGTCCGGCACCCCCGCCCCCGGCCCCTCCTACAGCCCGCCGCCCGGCCCCGCACCGGCCGAGCCCCCACCGCCCGAGCAGGCACAGCGCAGGGCCGCCCAGGACGGCCAGACCCTGGCCAAGGACGAGGGCGCGGCCTTCGCCTCCTCCTTCGAGCCCGGCGACCCCGCACCGGCCTGGACCGACACCTCCGAGAAGTCCTCCGGCGTGACCGGCGCCATGCCCGGCATCATCGAGGGCAGCATCGTCGAGAAGATCGCCCAGGTGACCGCCAGCGGCGAGAACGCCGGCGGCGGCGAGGTCCGCGAGAACCTGGCCGACAGCGACGCCACCACCAAGTGGCTGGTCTTCTCCGGCACCGGCTGGGCCGCGTACGCGCTGTCGGAGCCCGTCGCGGTCACGCACTACGCGCTGACCTCCGCAGACGACTCCCCCGAACGCGACCCGCGCGACTGGGAGCTGCAGGGCTCGCAGGACGGCACGACCTGGACGACGCTCGACACCCGCACCGGCGAGACGTTCACGGCCCGCCACCAGCGCAAGGAGTACCGCTTCCCCAACACCACCGCCTACGCCCACTACCGGCTGAACGTCACCCGCATCGGCGACGGCTCGACACTGCAGCTCGCCGAGTGGGAGCTGTCCGACGGCGGCACGGGCGCGCCGCCGCCCAGCGACATGCGCAGCCGGGTCGGCACCGGCCCCACCCGCGGACACACCGCCAAACCGCGCGCCGGCTTCACCGGCCTGCACGCGCTGCGCTACTCCGGCGGCACCACCACGAAGAAGGGCGGGCACGCCACCAACAAGGTGTTCGACGTGGACATCCCGGTCACGCCCACGACCGAGCTGTCCTACGTGGTCTTCCCCGAGTTCACCGGCGCCGACCTGCGCTACCCCAGCACGTACGTCTCGATCGACCTGGCCTTCGCAGACGGCACCTACCTCAGCGACCTGAAGGCGACCGACCAGCACGGCGTCCGGCTCGACCCGCGCGCGCAGGGCGAGTCGAAGACCCTCTACGCCGACCAGTGGAACTACAAGCGGTCCAGGATCGGCGAGGTGGCCAAGGGCAGGCGCATCAAGCGCATCCTCGTGGCCTTCGACACGCCCGCGGGCGAGGCCGGCTTCCGCGGCTGGGTGGACGACATCAGGATCGTCTCCGAGCGCAAGCGCGGCCCGTACGAGGGGCGCGACCACCGGCGCACCTCGCCCTCGCAGTACGTGGTCACCACCCGCGGCACCCACTCGACCGGCGGGTTCTCGCGCGGCAACACCTTCCCCGCCACGGCGGTGCCGCACGGCTTCAACTTCTGGACGCCGATGACCGACGCCGGCTCGACCCGCTGGCTGTACGAGTACCACCGCGGCAACAACGCCGCCAACCTGCCGGAGATCGAGGCGTTCACGGCCAGCCACGAGCCGAGCCCGTGGATCGGCGACCGGCAGACGTTCCAGTTCATGCCGTCGGCCGCCGAAGGGGTGCCGGACCCGTCGCGCACCGCCCGCGCGCTCCCCTTCCGCCACGAGCGCGAGGTGGCGAGCCCGCACCTGTACGCGGTGACGTTCGACAACGGGCTGAAGACCGAGATCGCGCCCGCGGACCACGCGGCGCTGGCCCGCTTCACCTTCCCCGGCGACGCCGCCAAGCTGATCTTCGACAACGTCGACGACCGCGGCGGCCTCGCCCTCGACGTGGAGAACGGCGTGGTGACCGGCTACTCCGACGTGCGCACCGAGTCGTCGAACGGCGCGGGCCGCATGTACTTCTACGCCGTCTTCGACCGCCCGGTCACCGGCGGCGGCAAGCTGACCGGTCAGGGCCGCGACAACGTGCTCGGCTACCTCGCCTTCGACGCGGGCAAGAGCCGCCAGGTCAGCATGCGCATCGCGTCCTCGCTGATCAGCGTGGAGCAGGCGAGGAAGAACCTCGAGCTGGAGATCTCCGCATCCGACACCCTGGAGAAGGTCAGCGAGCGCGCCCGCAAGGCGTGGGACGCCAAGCTGGGCGTCATCGAGGTGGAGGGCGCGAGCGAGGACCAGCTCGTCACGCTCTACTCGAACCTGTACCGGCTGTTCCTGTATCCGAACTCGGCGCACGAGAACACCGGCACCGCCGAGCGGCCCGTCTACCGGCACGCCGTGCAGTCCTCCACCTCCACCGACATCCCGGCCGAGCCGCGGGTGGCCGACGGGAAGGTGTACGTCAACAACGGCTTCTGGGACACCTACCGCACCACCTGGCCGGCGTACGCGCTGCTCACGCCGAAGGCGGCGGGCGAGATGGTGGACGGGTTCGTGCAGCAGTACCGGGACGGCGGCTGGATCGCCCGCTGGTCCGCGCCCGGCTACGCGGACGCGATGGTCGGCACCAGCTCCGACGTCGCCTTTGCCGACGCCTACCTCAAGGGCGTGCCCGGCTTCGACGCGAAGGAGGCGTACGAGGCGGCGGTGAAGAACGCCACCGTCACGCCGCCCACCCGGCACGTGGGCCGCAAGGGGCTGTCCACCTCGGCGTTCCTCGGCTACACGCCGATCCAGGCGACCGGCGAGGCCATGTCGTGGGCGCTGGACGGCTACATCAACGACTTCGGCATCGCCAACATGGCCAAGGCGCTGGCCGCCCGTGCCAAGGGCGCCGAGCGCGCCCGCTACCTGGAGGAGGCCGAGTACTTCACGAACCGGGCGCTCGGCTACGTGCACATGTTCGACCCGGCGACCCGCTTCTTCCAGGGCCGCAACGCCGACGGCTCCTTCCGCCGCCCGCCGCAGGAGTACGACCCGCGCGTCTGGGGCTTCGACTACACCGAGACCGACGGCTGGAACATGGCCTTCCACGTGCCGCATGACGGCGCCGGCCTGGCCGCGCTCTACGGCGGCAGGGACGAGCTCGCGGCCAAGCTGGACGCGTTCTTCGCCGAGCAGGAGACGGCGCTGTTCCCCGGCTCGTACAGCGGGATCATCCACGAGATGCGCGAGGCCCGCGACGTGCGGATGGGCCAGTACGGGCACAGCAACCAGCCCTCGCACCACATCCCGTACATGTACGACTACGCGGGCCGGCCGTGGCGGGCACAGGCCAAGGTGCGCGAGGCGCTGTCGCGGCTGTACCTCGGCAGCGAGATCGGCCAGGGCTACGCCGGCGACGAGGACAACGGCGAGATGTCGGCCTGGCAGGTGCTCTCGGCGCTCGGCCTCTACCCGCTGCAGATGGGCAGCCCGTACTACGCGATCGGCTCGCCGCTGTTCGAGAAGGCGACGCTGCGCCTGGAGAACGGCAAGAAGCTGGTGATCAAGGCGCGCGACAACAGCGCCCGCAACGTGTACGTGCAGGGGCTGAAGGTCGACGGCAGGCCGTACGGCAAGACGTACCTGCCGCACGACCTGCTCGCCAAGGGCGGCGAGCTGGAGTTCGAGATGGGGCCGCGGCCGTCGCGCTGGGGCACCGGCAAGGACGCCGCGCCGCCGTCGATCAGCCGCAGTGACCGGGTGCCCGAGCCGCTGGGCGACCTGACCCGGCCCGGCGACGCACCGGCCGAGGTCGCGGCACTGTTCGACGACGACTCCACGACGCGGGCGGCGTTGCCGGAGACGGTGACGTACACCTTCGGCGAGCGGCGGCGGGCCGCCTTCTACACGCTGACCTCCGGCGATGAGGAGGCCGGCGACCCGGCCGGCTGGGTGCTCGAAGGCTCGAACGACGGCACCCGGTGGACGGTGCTGGACGAGCGGTCGGGCGAGACGTTCGCGTGGCGGCTGCAGACCCGGCCGTTCAAGATCGCCAAGCCGGGCTCGTACGCGCAGTACCGGATCAGGTTCACCGGCGGCACGTCACTGGCGGAGATCGAGCTGCTCGCGCCCGCTCCGCCGGACACCTCGCCGATCGTGCTGACCGCTCCCCCGGCGGTGGCCGGGCGCGGCGAGCAGGTGAGCGTGCCGGTGACCGTGGCCAACCACTCCGGCGGGTCCGCCAAGGGGCAGGTCGTCGCGGCCGTACCCGAGGGCTGGACGGCCGAGCCCGCGTCGGCGGCGTTCGGGCCGCTCGCCTCCGGGGCCTCGCAGACGGTGACGTTCCGGGTGAACGTGCCGGCCTCGGCCGCGCCCGGCGCGCACCGCCTACGGTTCTCCACCGCCGGCACCGGCCTCGGCGCCGCCGGGAAGCAGGTGACGATCACCGTGATCGGCGACACCGTGGAGTTCACGCCCGGCACCGCGGCGGAGGAGCCGTGGCTGCTCGACGAGGACGGCTCGCAGCTCGACGGCGAGGTCTTCGACGGCCGGGCCCGCTTCACCGACGGCGACAGCCACGCCGTCTACCGCTTCGCGCTGCCGTCCGGCGTGCGCGGCGGCACGCTCACGCTGGACATCGGCAACCAGTTCCTCGTGGACGTCTCCACCGACGGCGAGAACTGGCGGACGGTGTTCCGGGAGAGCGAGAACGTCCGCGACCTGTCCAACCGCTCGCCCCGCACGCTCGACCTGGACGAGCTGCTGGGCGACGGCCACACCTTCTACCTGCGGATCGGCGACAGCCGCCCGGAGGACGGCTGGGGCTCCTGGCTGGCCCACGTCCGCCTCGACCTGACCACCTGACCCGGGATGGGATTGCCCGCCGCCCGACCCGCGCGGCGGGCTCCCACCCTCGCGGGAGCCCAGGCACGGCACCTCCCCGCACCCCTCCGTGCACGCCCCGCCGTCTCGATCACCCCGACAGCCACTCCACATCCCACGGCCCTCGTCTCACGCCCACCCTCGCCCCTCGCGCCCCGCGCCCTCACCCCCGCACGCCCCTCACCCTCGCGTCACGCGCACCCTCACTCCGGGCCCTTCATCTCGCGCGCCGCCTCCCCTCGCACCCCGCGTCACGCGCCTCCCCTCACCCTCGCGTCACGCGCACCCTCACTCCGGGCCCTTCATCTCGCGCGCCGCCTCCCCTCGCACCCCGCGTCACGCGCGTCCCCTCGCGCCGCGTCACGCGCACCTTCGCCCCCTCGCGCGCCTCCCCTCGCATCATGCGCCAGGCTCCTGGCGCCGCTCACGCCGCGCGAACCCTGCGCCCCCAGCAGTCGCGTCACGCCTCTCACGTCACGCTCAGCGCCCTTATGGCCGCTCCCGCTCCCGCTGCTTTCGAGATCGGTTCGACGGCCGAGCGCGTCTCCGCTTCGAAGCCGTTCGAGGCCGGCACCCTCCGCCCTCGTCCCCGGACCGTGCTCCCCGAGCATCACCGCAGTGACGGACAAATACCAGAAAGCATTCGTTATTCGCCCGCAATAAGCATACAATCGGCATTTTATTTTAGGCTGCTATGATGGTTTTGCAATGGTGAATTGCGCGCTTAACATCAGCGTTCCCGAACAATTCCCGAAAGGAACGCACCCTACATGCGAGACGCGCAACCAAGCCAGACCGCGCTCATGGCCGCCGCCGCCCGCGCCGCCCATCTCATCGTGGACGCCGAGCCGTTCCTTTTCCGCGACACCCTGGCCGCCCGGCTGCTCGGCGGCGCGGCCGACGAGCCGATCGGCTACCACCGCCGCTTCGGCGAGCATCCCATCCTGGCCGGCACCCGCGCCCAGGTGACCACCCGCAGCGCCTACACCGAGCGGCGCGCGGCGAAGGCGGCCGAGGCGGGCGTACGCCACCACGTGCTGCTGGGCGCGGGCCTCGACACCTACGCCTGGCGGGCGCGACCGGAGGTCCGGGTGATCGAGGTGGACCACCCGGACACCCAGCGGTGGAAGCGCGAGCTGATGGCCGCGGCGGGCCTCGATCAGCCGCAGGGGCCGGCGTTCGCGCCGCTCGACTTCGAGACCGGCGACCTGCCGCGGGCGCTGCGCGCGGCCGGGCCGGGCGACGGCGAGCCCGCGTTCGTGAGCTGGCTCGGCGTGACCATGTATCTCACCGAGGAGGCCGTCGCGGCCACCCTCGGCGTGCTCGGCCGCCTGCCGGCGGGCAGCGAGCTGGTCATGGAGTACGCCCTGCCGCCCGGGCTGCGCGACGGGCGGGGCGCCGCGTACGCCGAGCAGGCGGCCGGCGCGGCCGCGGAGCGCGGCGAGCCGTGGCTGTCGTTCTTCGCCCCGGACGACCTGACGGCCCTGCTCAAGCGGCACGGCCTGGAGGTGACGGAGCACGTGCGGCAGGCGGACTGCGTCGATCCGGCGCTCTGGCAGCGCGGCGACGCGCTGCGCCCGTCGGACGTGTGCCGCCTCGTGCACGCCAGAGTGACCGCCTGACCCGCGAAGGGCGGAAGGTCCAGAAAAGGTACGCGTTCGGCCTGGTGAGCGGCGCGGCGTCCGGTCGCGCCGCTTTCCCGTTGCTACGCTCTGCACCTGAATGGTGACGTTTCGTATGGTGAGGAGCTCGTTGTGAAGGTCGCCTGCGTCGGCGGCGGACCCGCCAGCCTGTATTTCTCCATCCTGATGAAGCGGGTGGACCCCTCCCACGAGATCACCGTCTACGAGCGTTACCCGGCCGGCGCCACCTACGGATGGGGGGTGACGTACTGGGAGGAGCTGTTCGACTACCTGCACGAGGTCGATCCCGAGTCCGCGCGCGCCATCGGCGAGTCGTCGGTGCGGTGGGACAGCTGGGTCGTGCACGTGCAGGACCGCGCCACGGTCGTCGTCGAGCACGGCGACGAGGGGTTCGGGGTCGGGCGCCGGCGCATGCTCGACATCCTCGCCGCACGGGCCACGGAGCTCGGGGTGCGCATCGAGTACGAGCGCGAGATCACCGCCGAGACGGAGTTCCCGGACGCCGACCTGGTGGTGGCCGCCGACGGGATCAACAGCGTGCTGCGCGAGCGGGACTCCGGACACTACGGCACCGAGGTGTCGGTCGGCCGCAACATGTACATGTGGCTCGGCACCACCAAGGCGCTCGACGCGTTCACCTTCGCCTTCACCGAGACGCCGCACGGCTGGATCTGGGGCTACGGCTACGGTTACGACCCGGGCCACAGCACGTTCATCGTCGAGTGCGCGCCGGAGACCTGGCGGGGCCTGGAGCTGGACACGGCGAGCGAGGCCGACGGGCTGGCCAAGCTGGAGAAGCTGTTCGCCGAGGTGCTGGACGGCCATCCGCTGCTCACCCGCAGCGAGGGCGGCGGCAGCGCGCGCTGGCTGAACTTCCGCACGCTGACCAACCGCAGGTGGTACCGCGGCAACGTGGTGCTGCTCGGCGACGCCGCGCACACCACGCACTACTCCATCGGCGCGGGCACCGCGCTGGCGCTGGGCGACGCCGCGTACCTGGTGGACGCGCTGCACGCCGAGCCCGATCTGGAGCGCGCGCTGGCCCGCTACGAGCGCGAGCGCCGCGCGGCCATCCGGGTCTCGCAGCGGGCGGCGCGCAACAGCTCCCGCTGGTACGAGAACGTGCCCCGCTACATCGACCTGCCGCCGAAGCAGATGGTCGCGCTGCTGAACGAGCGGCACTCGCGGCTGCTGCCGCTGCTGCCGCCGCGCCTGTACTACTTCCTGGGCCGGTCGGCGCAGAACCTGTCGCTGCTGGCCGCCAGGCTCATCCCCGGCGGGCGCCGCCCGATATCGGAATGAGGTGACCCGGCCTGCGGGGGCGGCGCGTGGCCCGGCCGGCGAGGAACGCCGCCAGCAGCGCCGAGCCGACCAGGACCGTCTTGGGGCGGGTCACGGCTTTCGTGACCCGCTTCGTGATCCGCCGGCCCATGCCGGGCTTGGGCGATGCGGCCGTCCTCGCCAGCCTGACGGCCCGGTCCATGCCGCGCTTGTCGCTCCGCAGCTGCGTCTTCATGCTTTCCCCCCGCGATGTTCGGCGGCACGACTACCCAGGCCGCCGCCGTCCATGCGGGGCACGAGCACGAGAGACGGCGACGACGGCGAGCAGGCGATGAGCGTCCATGCGGCGCTTTCGATGGCGTGAGGTCCCAGGGCCGGTGGGGTGTGTGGCGCCCGGGGTTCAGGTGCCGGTCTGCGCGGGAGGCTCGGCGAGATGGCGGGCGAGCGCGAGCGTGCGGCGGGCCCTGGCGACGACGGGGGCGTCCACGAAGCGGCCGTCGGGCAGCGCGACCGCGCCGAGCCCGGCCTGCTCGGCCCGCTCGGCCGCGGCGACGATCTCGGCGGCCCTGGCCGTCTCCTCCTCTCCGGGGCGGAAGGCCCGCCGGATCGCGGGGATCTGGCGCGGGTGGATGGCGGTCCTGCCGAACAGGCCGATCGCCCGTCCGGCCCGGCAGGAGGCGAGCAGGCCCGCCTCGTCCTTGACGTCCGGGTAGACCGACATCGGCACCGGGGGCAGCCCGGCCGCGGCGGCGGCGAGCACGACCTGCAGCCGCAGGTGGTTCATCGCCTGCTCGTCGGCGATGCCGAGCTCGTTGGCGAGGTCCTGCTCGCCGAGCGCCACGCCGGCCACGCGCGGGTGCGCGGCGATCTCGTGGGCGTTGACGATGCCGGCCGCGGATTCGAGCAGCGCGTACGCGGGCGCGCCGGTCAGCGCGTCGAGCACGGCGGTGGACTCGACCTTCGGCAGCCGCACGGCGTCGGCCAGATCGGCGACGGCGGCCAGGTCGTCGCGGCCGCGCGCGGTGGCGGGGTCGTTGACCCGCACGTGCAGCACGCCGCCGTCGGGCCTTTCGCGCAGGTAGGCGACGGCGTTCTCCCTGGCCTCGTCCTTGCGGGCCGGGGCGACCGCGTCCTCCAGGTCGATGATGACGACGTCCGCGCCGGAGGCGACGGCCTTGCCGAACCGCTCGGGCCGGTCGCCCGGGACGTACAGCCAGGTCACCGGCGGGCGTTCGGGGGCGCTCACGCGATCACCCCGTCCTCGCGCAGCCGCGCGATGCGGTCCTGCGGATAGTCGAGATCGCCGAGCACCTCGTCGGTGTCGTGGCCGAGCGGGCGGCCCGGCCAGCGGATCTCGCCGGGGGTGTCCGACAGGCGGAACAGCACGTTCTGCATGGTGAGCGAGCCCAGCTCCTCGTCCGGCACCTCGACGAACGTGCCGAGCGCGGCGTACTGGGGGTCCTCGGCGATGTCCCTGACGTCGTAGATGGGGGCGACGGCGGCCTGCACCTCCTCGAAGGCGGCGATGACCTCGTCGGCGTCGCGCTCGGCGATCCAGGAGGCGACGGCCTCGTCCAGCTCGTCCACGTGCTGCACCCGGCCGTGCCCGGTGGCGAACCAGGGCTGCTCGACCAGGTCGGGCCGGCCGACGAGGGTCATCACGCGCTCGGCGATGGGCTGGGCGCTGGTGGAGATGGCCAGCCAGCGGCCGTCGCGGGTGCGGTAGGTGTTGCGCGGGGCGTTGCTGCTTGAGCGGTTGCCGGTGCGCTTCGGCACGATCCCGAGCGCCTTGTACGCGGTCATCTGCGGCCCGAGCAGCCCCAGGATCGGCTCGATGATGGCCATGTCGATGACCTGGCCGCGCCCGGTGCGCTCGCGGGCGTGCAGCGCGACCATGATCGCGTACGACATGGCCAGGCCGGCGATGCCGTCGGCCAGGGCGAGCGGCGGCAGGGTGGGCGGCCCGTCGGGCTGTCCCGTCATGGCGGCGAAGCCGCTCATGGCCTCGGCGAGCGTGCCGAAGCCCGGCCGCTTGGCCATGGGACCGAACTGCCCGAACCCGGTCATCCTGGCGACGATGAGCCGGGGGTTGAGCGCGAGCAGGTCGTCGGGCGCGAGGTTCCAGCGTTCGAGCGTGCCGGGACGGAAGTTCTCGATCAGGACGTCGGAGCGTTCCACGAGGCGGCGCAGGATCTCCTGGCCCTCGGGGCGCGACAGGTCGACGGCGGCGGTGCGCTTGTTGCGCGACAGGGTCTTCCACCACAGACCCACGCCGTCGACCGAGGCGCCGTGCCCGCGCGAGGGGTCGCCCCGCTTCGGGTGCTCGATCTTGATCACGTCGGCGCCGAAGTCGCCGAGCATCATGGCGGCGGAGGGACCGGCGAACAGGGTCGCCGCGTCGATGACCCGCAGGTCGTCGAGGCTCATCATGGGTATGTAACTTATAAGAAATAAGTCATAGGTCAACCATATGGTCATGTTGCGAGACACTTAGGGATATGTCAGACACCGAGCCGCGGCCGCCGATGAGCAAGGCCGACTACGTCTACACCGTCCTGCTGGAGGAGATCCGTTCGGCGCGGATCCCCGGAGGGACCGCGGTCAGGGCCGCCGAGGTGGCCAAGCGGCTCGGGGTGTCGGTCACGCCGGTGCGCGAGGCGCTGCGCAGGCTGGAGAAGGACCGGCTGATCAGCTACGAGCCGCACCACGGCGCGACCGTGGTGGACCTGGGCGACGAGGCGCTGGCCGAGTACTACGGGCTGCGCGCGGTCGTCGAGGGGCTGGGCGCGCGGCTGGCGGCGGCCAGGATCACCGCCGGCGAGCTGGCCGAGCTGCGCGAGCTGCACGCCGCGATGGAACGCGACGCCGCCGAGGGCAGGAACGACCGGCTCGGCGAGCAGAGCCGCCGCTTCCACCTGCGCATCGTGGACATCGGCGGGCCCGCGTTCCTCGGCGGGCACGCCAGGTCGGTGCGCAATAGCTTCCCCGTGCCCGCCGAGGCGTCGCTGTGGCTGGACGAGACGCAGGTGCGGGCGCAGCTCGACGCGCACGAGGGCATTTTGGCGGCGCTGGAGTCCGGCGACGGCGAGACGGCCGAACGCATCATGATCGACCACGTCCAGGCCGCCGGCGCCTACCGCCGGCGCCACTGACGGACGGCCTCGGAATCAGCCGGGCAGGGAGTTCCTGATCTCGTCGAGCACGTCGGCGGTCGCGTCGACCGGCAGCGCCGACAGCGACAGCCGGGCGAACGCCTGCTGGTGCTCCTCGACCCGGCGCCGGTCCTCGACGACGACCGGCGCGTGCAGCAGGTGCAGCACCAGCGCATCCGGCCGGTCCGGCTCGGCGAAGCGCAGCAGCGTGAACGGCGGCCCCTGGTAGAGGTAGCCGCTCTCGGCGACCGGCCGGGCCACCTGCAGCGCGATGTGCTGCTGCTTGGTGGCCGCGGTGAGCGCGTCGAGCTGCGCGCGGCGGTCCTCGGGCCGGCTGAGCGGCGGGTCGAGCAGCGCCGTACGGTCGATGACCGCCCACAGGCGCGGCCCGCGCTCCCGGTCGAGCAGCCGCTGCCGGGTGGCGATCATCCCGGCCCAGGCGGCGGCCTTCTCGTAGGTGGCGCCGGGCAGCAGCCCGGCCAGCGCGGCCGACAGGGCGTAGGCGGGGGTCTGCAGCAGGGCCGGGATCTGGTGGGGGCAGTAGGTGTAGATGATCTGCGCCCGGTCCTCCAGCTCCAGGAACGCCGACAGCCGCAGCGGCACGCCGGGGGCGTCGTACCAGCCGGGCGCGCGCTCCTCGCGCAGCAGCGCCAGCACGCGGGAGGCGTGCTCGCCCTCGCCGTACAGCTCCAGCAGCGTGCGCACGGTGGCCTCGCGGGGCGCGACCAGCCCGTGCTCGATGCGGAAGATGGTGGAGGTGTTGAGACCGGCGGCGTCGGCGGCGGACTTCATCGACAGCCCGGCCTCGACGCGCAACGCGGAGAGACGGGCCGCCACAACGCTCAGCTGCATACGTCTGTCACAACCACCGATGACAAATATCAGCGTTTACACCTGGTCTATTGCAACAGGGTGACGGGTGATGCACGATGGCCACTCTAGTGGCCCGACCCCGAATGCATACGCCGATCCGAAAGGCAGGGACTGTTGGCGGACGCCTGGACACTCCAACCCGACTACCGGACTCCCCCGGTCCCCACTGAGACGGACCTCCCGCCGGGCCCGTGGCGCCACCCCGACGACGGCCAGATCATGAACGGCACCTACGAGCGGCCGCTGCCCAGGCGCCAGATGGAGGTGGTGACCGTCTGGTACGGCTACGCGCTGAGCCGCTGGTGCGGGCCCCGCATGCCGCGCTTCTCCAGCCCCATGGTGTCGCCCTGGAACCCGGTGCTGGCCCAGGGCATGGCGGTCGATCCCGGCGCGCCCGCGCCCTACCGCGACGAGCTGTGGTGCGACCGGTGGATCGCCGAGGCCCTGCTGTACGGGCGCAAGCCGTACGGCGCGTTCACGCTGCCGGTGGAGGAGGCGCTGCGCTGGTTCGCCAAGAGCGGCGGCACGAACCTCGTCTACCAGGCGCGGGCCGAGGGCGACGTGGTGCGCGTGGTGGCGGGCACCTCCGAGCGCTACGGGCAGCTGTTCGACCTCGACGCGCTGATCGCCGACTACCGCGAGGCGCTGCCGAAGGAGCTGGCCGACCGGGAGGCGGCGGCGCTGGAGGAGCATCGCGCGCTGTCGCCGGCGCTGTCGTACGTGCTGTCGGAGCCGGCCGAGGAGCTCTTCGCGCGGGCGGCGCTGTCGGTGCGCGGCCTGACGCTGGGTTATCCGCCGCGCGAGACGGCGGCCAGGATCGCCGCGAGCGCCGCCGCATGACCGGCCCGGCGATCAAGGGCGTGCTGTTCGATCTGGACGGGACGCTGCTGGACCATCGCGGCGCGGCCGACGCGGCCATCGCCTCCTGGGCGGCCGGGCGTTTCCCCGGGCATCCGCGGCTGGCGGAGGTGCCGGCGTTGTGGGCGGCGCTGGAGGAGCCGTACCTGGCGATGTGGCGCGCGGGCCGCTGCACCGTCGGCGAGCAGCGGCGGCTGCGGCTCTCGGCGCTCTGTGCCGAGCTGGACGTGCCCGCCCCCGGCGATCTCGACGCCGCCTACGGGGAGTTCCTCGTCCGCTACCGGCGTTCCTGCCGGGCCTTTCCCGACGCGGCGGACGCGGTGGCGGAGCTGGCCGGGTTCGCACTCGGCGTGCTGACCAACGGCGGGCAGCGCGCACAGGAGGCGAAGGTCCGCGCGATCGGGCTGGAGGGCAAGGTCGGTCCCGTGCTGACCGGCGAGGTGCTGGCGGGCCGCTTCAAGCCGGATCCGGAGGCGTACACGCGGGCCGCGGCGGCGCTGGGGCTGGCGCCGCAGGAGGTGCTGCTGGTCGGCGACGACGTCGTCAAGGACGTGACGGGCCCGGCCGCGACGGGCATGCGCTCGGTCTGGCTCGACCGGCTGGACGCCGGCGGCGGCCCTGAGGGGTTCCCCAGGATCACCTCGCTGGCCGGGCTGGCGCCGTTGCTGCGGTCCTGACCGGGGCGCCACGACAGGTTGACACATTTGTCAGGACATTCTGACCTGGGTTAAGCTGATCAGCATGACCGCCAACCTGGCCATCGACCTCGACCGGTCAAGCCCCGTGCCGCTGTACTTCCAGGTGGCCGAGCAGATCGCCGAGGCGATCCGGCGTGGCGACCTGCCCCCGGGCTCGCGGCTGGACAACGAGATCCTGCTGGCCGACAAGCTCGGCCTGTCGCGGCCCACCATCCGGCAGGCCATCCAATATCTGGTGGACAAGGGCCTGCTGGTGCGCAAGCGCGGCGTCGGCACGCAGGTGGTGCACGGCCAGGTCAAGCGCTCGGTCGAGCTGACCAGCCTCTACGACGACCTGCGCAGGGCGGGCCAGGAGCCGGCCACGCAGGTGCTGGTGCTGGAGCCGCGCCCGGTGGAGGAGGACATCGCCGCCATCCTCGGCGTGGAGCCCGGCTCGCAGATCCTCTATCTGGAGCGGCTCCGCTTCGCGGCCGGCGAGCCGCTGGCGGTGCTGCACAACTGGCTGCCGCTGGGCCTGGCCCAGCTCACCGCGGCCGACCTGGAGAGCCGCGGCCTGTACGAGCTGCTGCGCGGCGCGGGCGTGCGCATGCGGGTGGCCAACCAGCGCATCGGCGCGCGGGCCGCCGGGCAGGCCGAGGCCAGGCTGCTGCAGGAGCGCAGGGGCGCGCCGCTGCTGACGATGGTCCGCACCACCTACGACGACCAGGGCCGGGCGGTCGAGCACGGCTCGCACGTCTACCGCGCCTCCCACTACTCGCTAGAGGTCACCCTCATCGAACGCTGAGGCCGCGCGGCGGCGCAGGTAGAGCGTGGTGCACACGCCGATGACGACGGCCGCGCCGAGCCCTGCCCAGGAAAAGCCCTTGAGCCATTTCTCGGCGACCAGCCCGAGGTAGTAGATGACCGCGGTGGTGCCGGCCGCCCACACGATGCCGCCGAGCACGTTGGCGACGGCGAAGCGCCAGTACGGCATGCGCAGCGCCCCCGCGAGCGGTCCGGCCAGGATGCGCAGCAGCGCCACGAACCGGCCGAAGAAGACCGCCCACATGCCGAAGCGGGTGAAGTAGTGCTCGGCCCTGCTGATGTGGCGGGGCCCGAAATGGCGGGGGAAGCGGCGGCCGAGCCGGGCGAACAGGGCGGCGCCGCCCTTGCGGCCGATGGCGTATCCGGCCGAGTCGCCGATGATGGCGCCCGTGCCGGCACAGGCGGCGACCCAGGCCGGGTGCACAACGCCCTTGGCGGCCAGGATGGCGCTGCTGACGAGGACGATCTCGCCGGGCAGCGGGATGCCGAGGCTCTCCAGGCCGATGACGAGGGCGACGGTGGCGTACAGCCAGCCGGCGGGGATCGCCTGCAGCCAGTCATCGATGTGCATCTCGAAAACCCTAGCGCCGTCTGGACGCTGCTCGAACCGTCCGTATTAACCGGAGGTTCCGGGGTCATTACGTTCGTTTCTGTAGGCCCGTGCCCCTTGGCAAGGAACCATCCCGACTTCTAGGGTGCAGTGCAATGCCACACATTACTTGGATGGTTCATGACGTCTGAGCAGGTCACGCCACGAGCCGGCGCCGTGTGCACGGCCTCTGGGGCCGTACGCCCGCTCCCGGGAGTGCGGATCACCGGCGGTCTGCTGCACCACTTCCGGGTCCGCAACAGCACGGCCACGATCCCGCACACCATCGAGCAGCTCCGCGCGGCGGGCAACGTGACCAACCTGAGCCGCCTCCTGGAGCCGGACCCTCCGCCGTACCGGGGCCGCTACCCCTTCCTGGACACCGACCTCTACAAGACCCTGGAGGGGCTCGCCTACGACCTCGGCGACGGCACCGCGGAAGACGGGGTGCGCGGCTTCTACGACGAGGTCGTCTCCCTGCTGGAACGCGTGCAGGCCGCCGACGGCTACCTCAACTCGTTCTTCCAGGACCCGGCCGCCGCCAAGAAGCCGTGGGAGGACCCGGCCTGGGGCCACGAGCTGTACACGCTGGGCCACCTCATCCAGGCCGCCGTGGCCGCGAGCCGCCGCATGGGCGACGACCGGCTGCTGCGCATCGCCCGCCGCTTCGCCGACCTGGTGACCGAGCGCTTCGCGGACAGCGGCCTGGACGGGCATCCCGAGGTGGAGATGGCGCTGGTCGAGCTCTACCGCGAGACCGGCGAGCGCGCCTACCTCGACCTGGCCGCCGCGTTCATCGACCGGCGCGGCTCCGGGCAGCTCACGCACAGCATCTTCCCCGGCGACTACTTCCAGGACCACGTGCCCTTCCGCGAGCTGCCGTCGGTGACCGGTCACGCGGTGCGGATGGCGTACCTGGCGGCCGGAGCGGCGGACGTGCTGCTGGAGACCGGCGACCCCACGCTGGAGCAGGCGCTCACGCGGCTGTGGGACGACATGGTCGCCACCAAGCTCTACATCACCGGCGGGCTCGGCAGCCGCCACTCCGACGAGGCCATCGGCGACCGCTACGAGCTGCCGTCCGAGCGCGCCTACGCCGAGACCTGCGCCGCCATCGCGCTCATGCAGTGGGCCTGGCGCATGTTCCTCGCCAGCGGCGGCGCAGGGTACCTGGACGTGTTCGAGCGGGTGCTCTACAACGCCTACGCGGTCGGCCTGTCCGCCGACGGCCGCGCGTTCTTCTACGACAACCCGCTGCAGCGCCGCCCCGACCACGCCCAGCGCAGCGGCGCCGAAGCGGGCGGCGAGCCGCTGCGCCGCGCCTGGTTCGGCTGCCCGTGCTGCCCGCCCAACATCGTGCGCTGGATGGCGCAGCTCGCCGACTACGTGGCGGCCGAACGCGACGGCGCGCTGCTCATCGCCCAGTACGCCACCGCCCGCGTCGAGACGGCCGCACTCGACCTGGACATGGAGACCGGCTACCCGTGGGACGGCGACGTGCGGATCACCGTCCGCCGCGCCCCCGCAGGACCGTACGCCGTGGCGCTGCGCGTGCCCGGCTGGGCCCGCGGCGCGACCGCCACCGTCAACGGCGAGGCGTGGAGCGGCGCGCCGGACGGCGGCTGGCTCACGATCGAGCGCGCCTGGTCGGCGGGCGACGAGGTACGGCTCACCCTGCCGATGCCGGTCAGGGCGCACGGCTCGCACCCGTACCTCGACGCCACCAGGGGCGCGATCGCGCTGGCCCGCGGCCCGATCGTCTACTGCGTCGAGCAGCACGACAGCCCGCAGGCCGCCGTGGACGACCTGCTGGTCGGCGTGCCGGAGGCCCTCGAGGCCGGCGTCGAGCGGCGCGACGAGCTCGCACCCGGCGCGGTCGTGCTGAACGTCACCGCGCGCACCGCTCCCCCGCCCCCGCCCGAGCTCTACCCCGAGCTGCCGGCCACCGAGACTCCTCAGCCCCGGACGCAGGTTCCGGTGACCTTCGTCCCCTACTTCCTGTGGGGCAACCGCGGCCCCGCGGCCATGCGGGTCTGGGTCAGGACCCCGAACACGACCAACGGAAAGAAGGCGACATGAGACGACCGGCGGCGCTCGCCAGCGCCACGATGACCGTCGTGCTGGCACTGTCGGCATGCGGCGGCGGAGCGGCCCAGAGCCCCGGCGGCACGGGCGCGACCGGCACCTCCGCCAGCCCCGCCAAGGGCGGCATCGTGCACGTACTGGCCAACGCGGACTTCTCCCACCTGGACCCGGCGCGCGGCTTCGACGGCGGCGTCAACAACTTCTACCGGCTCATCTACCGGGGCCTGACCACGTTCGGCGCCGGGCCCGGCGAGGAGGGCACGAAGATCGTCCCCGATCTCGCCACCGACACCGGCACCCCGTCCGACGACGCCAAGACCTGGACCTTCACCCTCAAGGACGACATCTTCTTCGAGGACGGCACCCCCATCACCAGCGAGGCCGTCAAGTTCGGCTTCTCCCGCGCCTTCGACCCCGAGGCCGGCATCGGCTCCCCGTACGGCCGGCTGCTGCTGGACGCCCCCAAGGACTACAAGGGCCCCTACCTGTCCGGCGACCTCGACACGATCGAGACCCCCGACGACAAGACCGTCGTCATCCACCTCAAGAAGCCGTACGCCGACTTCCCCAGCGCGCTGGCGCTGCCCAACTTCACGCCCTTCCCCAAGGGCACCGGCGCGGGCGCCGCCTTCGACAGCGAGCCCATCGCGAGCGGGCCGTACAAGGTGGCCTCCTACCAGCGCAACGTCTCGCTGAAGCTGGAGCGCAACCCGCACTGGAAGCCAGAGACCGACACCGTGCGCTCGGCCAGGCCGGACGGCTTCGAGTGGACCTTCGGCCTGGACCCGGCCACCATCGACGAGCGCATGCTCGCCGGGCAGGGGACCGACGCCGACGCGATCGGCCCCAGCATCCAGGCGGCCACCGTGGCCCGCGTGCAGGCTCCGCAGATCAAGGCGCGCACGCTGTCCGGCCTCAACGGCTGCACCACCTACATGGGGCTGAACACCACCAAGAAGTACCTGAAGGACGTGCGCGTCCGGCAGGCCATCAACCACGCCATCGACAAGGACACCATCGTCGCCGCCCTGGGCGGCTCCACGCTGGCCGAGAAGGGCACCTCCATCCAGCCGCCCACCGTCGCGGGCCGCGTGGACTACGACCCCTACCCGTACGACGTGGAGAAGGCCAAGCAGCTGCTGGCCGAGGCCGGCCTGTCCGGCGGCTTCTCGCTCACCCTCGACACCAGGGCGCAGCCGAAGATGGCCGCCGTCTCGGTCGCCGTGCAGGAGTCGCTGAAGAAGATCGGCATCGACGTCAAGATCAACAACATCGACGCGTCCACCTTCTACGAGGTCATCGGCACCCCCGCCAAGCAGAACGACATGGCCGTCACCGGCTGGTGCCCCGACTGGGCGTCCGGCGCGACGTTCCTGCCGCCGCTGTTCGACGGCCGCAACATCACCGCCAAGGGCAACGCCAACATCGCCCAGATCAACGACAAGGCCGTCAACGCCAGGATCGACGAGATCGCCGCGATGACCGACGTCGATGAGGCCAACGCCGCCTACGGCGAACTGGACAAGCAGATCATGGAGCTGGCCCCGGTCGTGCCGCTGGCCTACGAGAAGCTCATCCTCGTCAACGGCGCCAACATCGCCGGCGCCTACCAGCACAACTCCTACTCCGGCGGCGTCGACCTCGTCTCCGTCGGCCTCAAGGACCCGACGAAGTAGATGACGGTCGCAGCGCATCCAGAGCAGCAGGTGGCGGGCGGCGCGCCCGCCACCTCGGGCCGGCGCGTCCTGCGCGTGCTGCTGCGCGATCGGGGCGCCGTGCTCAGCGGCGCCTACCTCGCGCTGATCGTGCTGATGGCGGTCTGCGCCCCGCTCATCACCGCGATCACCGGCCACGGCCCCAACGACTTCGACACCGCCGCGGTCGACACCGACCTGGGCGGCGTCCCGTACGGTGCGCTCGGCGGCATCAGCGCCGATCACCCGCTGGGCGTCGAACCGCAGAACGGCCGCGACATCCTCGCCCGCATCGCCTACGGCGCCCGCGTCTCGCTCATCATCGCCGCCTCGGCCACCGCACTGACCACGCTGCTCGGCGTCGTGCTCGGCATGCTGGCCGGGTTCTACCAGGGCTGGGTGGACCAGGTGATCTGCCGGGTCATGGACTTCCTCATGGCCTTCCCCGCGCTCATCTTCATGATCGCCATCCTGTCGGCACTGCCCCAGGGCAACCGGCCGGTGCTGCTGGTCGTGGTGATCAGCGTGTTCGGCTGGCCGTACCTGGCGCGGGTGGTGCGCGGGCAGACGCTGACGCTGGTCAACCGGGAGTTCGTGGAGGCCGCACGGGCCTCGGGCGCCTCCACGGGGGCGCTGGTGTTCAAGGAGATCCTGCCCAACCTGCGCAGCTCCCTCATCGTCATGACCACCCTGGCCGTGCCCGGGTACGTCGGCACCGAGGCCGGGCTGTCGTTCCTCGGCGTCGGCGTCACCCCGCCCACCCCGTCGTGGGGCCAGATGATCTCCAGCTCGGTCGGCTGGTACGCCGTCGACCCGATGTACTTCGTCATCCCCGGCGGCTTCCTGTTCCTCACCGTGCTGTCGCTGACCGTGCTCGGCGACCGGATCAGAGCCGCCTACGACGCGGGGGAGGCCGCATGATGGCCCGTTACGTGGCCGGCCGGCTGGCCGGCGTCGTGGTCATCCTGTTCCTGGTGTGCCTGTTCACGTTCGTGCTGTTCTTCACCCTGCAGCCCGACCCGGCCGTGATGATCTGCGGCAAGACCTGCACGCCGGAACGCATCGACCAGATCCGCGGCGTGCTCGGCCTCGACCGGCCGTTCCTCACCCAGTTCTTCGGCTTCCTCGCCGGCATCTTCGCCGGGCGCGACTACGGCGAGGGCGCCAACCTCGTCCACTGCCCCGCGCCCTGCCTCGGCTACAGCTTCCAGACCAACCAGTCCGTCATGGAGATGGTGGTGGAGCGGCTGCCGGTCAGCGCCACCGTCGCCATCGGCGCCGCCGTGCTGTGGCTGCTCGTCGGCATCGCCGCCGGCCTGCTCAGCGCCGTCAAGGAGGGCACCTGGATCGACCGCACCGCGATGGGCCTGGCGCTCGGCGGCTCCAGCATCCCCAACTACGTGCTGGCGCTCGCCCTGCAGTACGTGCTCGTCGTCCGGCTCCAGGTGCTGCCGTTTCCGCAGGCGGTGGCGTTCTCCGACGACCCGCTGACGTGGTTCCAGTCGTACCTGATGCCGTGGATCGTGCTGGCCACCGGCTACGCCTGCCTGTACGCCCGGCTCACCCGCGCCAACGTCATCGACACCCTGGCCGAGAACTTCATGCGCACCGCAAGGAGCAAGGGCCTGCCGCCGCTGCTGACCATGCGCAGGCACGCCCTGCGCCCGGCGCTCACCCCGATCGCCACGATCTTCGGGATGGACTTCGCCGGCCTGCTGGGCGGCGCGCTCATCACCGAGACCGTGTTCGGGCTGAACGGCGTCGGCAAGATGGCCGCCGACTCCATCGCCAAGAACGACCAGCCCGTCATCATGGCGGTCACCCTGCTGGCGGCGTTCTTCGTGGTGGTCGGCAACGTCGTGGTGGACCTCGTCTACACCCGGCTCGACCCGAGAGTGAGGATCACGTCGCCATGAGCGAGCTGCTGGAGGTGGAAGACCTCACCGTCACGTTCCCCACCACGCGCGGCCCCGTGGACGTGGTCAGGAACGTCTCCTTCACCGTCGGCAGGGACGAGACCGTCGGCATCGTCGGCGAGTCGGGCTCCGGCAAGTCGATGACCAGCCTGGCCGTCATGGGCCTGCTGCCCAAGGGCGCCAGGACCAGCGGCAGCATCCGGCTGGACGGCGTCGAGCTGCTCGGCCGCCCCGAGCGCGAGCTGCGCAGGCTGCGCGGCGACCAGATGTCGATGATCTTCCAGGACCCGCTGTCGTCGCTCAACCCGTACTACACGGTCGGGCTGCAGATCGAGGAGATGTACCGCGCGCACCGCGACCGGTCGCGCAAGGCGGCGCGCAAGGTCGCCGTCGAGGCGCTCGCCCAGGTCGGCCTGCCCGACCCCGAGCGGCGTGCCGGCCACTACCCGCACCAGTTCTCCGGCGGCCAGCGGCAGCGCATCATGATCGCCATGGCGCTGGTGTGCCGGCCCAAGCTGCTCATCGCCGACGAGCCCACCACCGCCCTGGACGTCACCGTGCAGGCCCAGATCCTGCGCCTGCTGGCCGACCTGCGCAGCCAGAGCGGCACCGGCATGGTGTTCATCACCCACGACCTGGCCGTGATCAGCTCGATCGCGACCCGCGTGCTGGTGATGCGCCGCGGCGAGCAGGTCGAGTACGGCACCGCCGAGCAGATCTTCGCCGAGCCCCGCCACGCCTACACCCGCATGCTGCTGGAGAGCATCCCCCGCATCGACGACGAGGTGGCCCCATGACGCTGCTGCGCGCCAAGGACCTCACCAAGAGGTTCGTCACCCGCGGCCCGCTCGGCGCCAAGACCGAGTTCACCGCCGTGGACCGGGTCGGCTTCGACGTACGGCTCGGCGAGACGCTCGCCGTGGTCGGCGAGTCGGGCAGCGGCAAGTCCACCACCGCCCGCATGATCGCCAAGCTGATGGACCCGACCTCCGGCACCCTGGAGTTCGACGGCGAGGACGTCACCCACGCCAAGGGCGAGGCGCTGACCCGCTTCCGCGGCAACGTCCAGGTCGTCTTCCAGGACCCGTTCTCCTCGCTCAACCCCCGCCACACCGTCGAACGCATCATCAACGCGCCCCTCATCTACCAGGGCCGCACCCCCAAGGGCGGCCGGCGCGCCTACGCCAAGGAGCTCATGGAACGCGTCGGGCTCAACCCCGACCACTCGCTGCGCTACCCCGCCCAGTTCTCCGGCGGCCAGGCCCAGCGCATCGGCATCGCCCGTGCCCTGGCCGTCAACCCCAAGCTGGTGATCTGCGACGAGGCCGTCTCCGCGCTGGACGTCTCGGTCCAGGCGCAGATCATCGAGCTGCTGCGGCGGCTGCAGCGCGAGAGCGGCTTCAGCTACGTGTTCATCGCCCACGACCTCGCCGTCGTGCGCCAGATCGCCCAGCGCGTCGCCGTCATGAGCAAGGGCCGCATCGTCGAGCTCGGCAGCACCGAGCAGGTCTTCGGCGACCCCCAGGACGAGTACACCCGCACGCTGCTGGCGGCCATCCCCCGCATCAACCCCGAGTGGGACCGCCGCAGGAGGGAGAACAGTTGATCACCGCCACCTACACCATCCCCGGCATGCGGGTGCGCGACCACGTCGAACGCGTCCCGCTCGACTGGTCCGACCCGGACGGGCCGGCGATCGAGGTGTTCGCCCGCGAGCTGGTGGACCCGGCCCGCGACCGCGAGGAGCTGCCCTGCCTGCTCTTCCTCCAGGGCGGTCCGGGCGGCAAGGCGCCCCGGCCGGTCGGCACGTCCGGCTGGCTCGGGCACGCGCTGCGGACGTACCGGGTGATCCTGCTCGACCAGCGCGGCACCGGCCGCAGCTCCCGCGTCGACGGCCGGCTGATGAGCACGCTCACCGCCGAGCAGGGCGCCGCCTACCTCGCGCACTTCCGCGCCGACTCGATCGTGGCCGACGCCGAGCACCTGCGCACGACCGTCTTCGGCGGCCGCCGCTGGTCCACGCTCGGCCAGAGCTACGGCGGCTTCCTCACTCTCACCTACCTCTCGCGCGCGCCCGAGGGCCTGAGCGCCTGCTACGTCGCGGGCGGCCTGCCCTCGCTCGACCCCGACGCCGCCGAGGTCTACCGCCGCACCTATCCGCGGGTGGCCGCCAAGAACGCCGAGTTCTACCGCCGCTACCCCCACCACGTCGAGACCACCGCCCGCCTGGCCGACCGGCTCGCCGAAGGCGACGTGCTGCTGCCCGACGGCGACGTCCTCACCGTGCGGCGGCTGCAGTCGCTCGGCATCGACTTCGGCATGAAACCCGGCTACGAGCGCATGCACTGGCTGCTCGACGAGTCCGACGGGCTGCCCGAGACGTTCCTGCAGCAGGTGCTCGCCCGCTCCTCCTACGCCGACAACCCGCTGTTCGCCGCCCTGCAGGAGAGCATCTACGGCTCGGGCCCCGGCGCCACCGCCTGGGCCGCGCAGCGCGAGCGCGAGCGCCACCCCGCCTTCGCCGAGGACGCACGGCCGCTGCTGTTCACCGGCGAGATGATCTACCCCTGGATGTTCGAGGAGATCCGCAACCTGCGGCCCTTCCGCGGCGCCGTCGAGCTGCTCGCCGCCCGCGACGACTGGCCGCCCCTGTACGACCTCGACCGGCTGGCCGCCAACGAGGTGCCCGTCGCCGCCGCCGTCTACTTCGACGACATGTACGTCGACTCCGGCCTGCAGCTGCAGACCGCCGCCCGGGTCGGCAACACCCAGGCCTGGGTCACCAACGAGTACGAGCACGACGGCATCGCCGACGAACGCGTCTTCGCCCGCCTCACCGAGCTCGTCCGCCAGATGGGAGGAGGAATCGCCGATGAGTGACCGCAGGCTGCCTCGGCTGTCGGAGGTCCCCGCGTTCGCCGAGTACATCGCCCAGGGGTGGGAGTCTCCCGCCCGCGCCCCCGACCTGGTGCCGGGGGCCGCGGAGGCGGCCGCCGCCCATCGCGCCCGCCTGGCCGCCGCGCTGCCCGGCCGCACCGTCGTGGTGGCCGCCGGCCGCGCCCCCATCCGCTCCAACGACACCGCCTACGACTTCCGCGTCGACAGCGACTTCTACTGGCTGACCGGCTGCGCCGCCGAGAACGCGATCGCCGTCGTCCGCGACGGCGAGGCCACCCTCTACCTGCCGCCGCCCGCCCGCCCCGGCGAGACCGGCTTCTACGCCGACGCCGCCTACGGCGAGCTGTGGGTCGGCCCCTCCCCCTCGCTCGCCGAGTGGTCGGCCGCGCTCGGCGTGACGGTGCTGCCGCTGCCCGACTACCCCGGCACACCCGGCGGCGCGCTCACCGCCGACGACGAGCAGCTGCGGCAGGTGCTCGCCGAACTCCGCATGATCAAGGACGACTGGGAGATCGCCCAGCTCCGCGAGGCCGTGGACCGCACCGTCGAGGGCTTCGCCGCCGTCGCCGCCGAGGTGCCGGCCGCCATGCGCGCCGGCGGCGAGCGCTGGCTGCAGGGCACCTTCGACCGCTACGCCCGCACCTACGGCAACGGCCCCGGCTACGCCTCCATCGTCGGCAGCGGCCCGCACGCCCCCACCCTGCACTGGGTGCGCTGCGACGGCCCCGTCCTGCCGGGCGAGCTGCTGCTGCTCGACATGGGCGTCGAGACCCGCTCCCACTACACCGCCGACGTCACCCGCACCATCCCCGCATCCGGCGGCTTCACCCCCGCCCAGCGGCAGGTGCACGACCTCGTCGAGCGGGCGCACCGGGCCGGGCTCGCCGAGGTCGGGCCCGGCAAGCCGTTCACCGCCTTCCACCACGCCGCCATGGAGGTCATCGCGCGCGGCCTGCACGACTGGGGCCTGCTGCCCGTCTCCGTCGACGAGGCCCTGTCCGAACACGGCCAGCACCACCGCCGCTACCTCGTCTGCGGCATCGGCCACCACCTCGGCCTCGACGTGCACGACTGCGCTCGATCCCGGCCCGAGGCCTACCACGGCGCCGACATGGCGCCCGGCATGGTGCTCACCGTCGAGCCCGGCCTGTACTTCCACGCCCACGACACCACCGTCCCGCCCGAGCTGCGCGGCATCGGCGTCCGTATCGAGGACGACCTGCTGGTGACCGCCGGCGGCGCCGAGAACCTGTCGGCCGCGCTGCCCATCACCGCGAGCGGCCTGGAGAGCTGGACCAAAGAGAGGACATCATGACCGCCCAGGCGAACGCTCCGGTCTGGCACGGCGTGCACGTCGCCGCCGCGCTGCCCTTCCACGACGACCTCACCATCGACTACGACGCCTACGCCGAGCACGTCCGCTTCCTCGCCGAGGGCGGCTGCGACGGCGTCTGCCCCAACGGCTCGCTCGGCGAGTACCAGACGCTCACCGCCGACGAGCGGGCCCGCGTCGTCCGCACCGCCGTCGAGGCCGCGCCCGACGGCTTCCACGTCATGCCGGGCGTGGCCGCCTACGGGGCGGCCGAGTCGCGGCGCTGGGCCGAGCAGGCCGCCGAGGCCGGCGCCTCCTCCGTGCTGCTGCTGCCGCCCAACGCCTACCGCGCCGACCGGCGGGCCGTCGTCGCCCACTACCGCGAGGTCGCCAAGGCC
Organism: Nonomuraea sp. NPDC049309; assembly: GCF_043196965.1. Lineage (NCBI taxonomy): Bacteria > Bacillati > Actinomycetota > Actinomycetes > Streptosporangiales > Streptosporangiaceae > Nonomuraea > Nonomuraea sp. NPDC049309. The sequence continues at coordinate 483,101 of NZ_JBICSH010000005.1, forward strand.
GGGCTGCCGATCGTCGCCTACAACAACCCCATCGACACCAAGGTCGACCTGACGCCGGAGCTGCTGGCCGAGCTGCACCATGAAGGGCTCATCGTGGCGGTCAAGGAGTTCAGCGGGGACGTGCGGCGCGCGTACCGGATCGCCGAGCTGGCCCCCGGGCTCGACCTGCTGATCGGCTCCGACGACGTGCTGCTGGAGCTGGCCATCGCCGGCGCGGTCGGCTGGATCGCCGGATACCCCAACATGATCCCCCGCGCCACCGTCGAGCTCTACCGGCTCGCGGTCGCCGGGGACGTCGAGAAGGCGCTGCCGATCTACCGCGACCTGCACCCGCTGCTGCGGTGGGACTCCAAGACGGAGTTCGTCCAGTCGATCAAGCTCTCGATGGACCTGGCGGGGCGTAAGGGCGGGCCCTGCCGCCCGCCCCGCGTCGCGCTCACCGCCGAGCAGGAGGCCCAGATCACCCGCCAGACCCGCGAGGTGCTCGCCAAGGGCTACCGCTGACCCGGGCCGGCCCGCGGCCGTCACCCGGCGCTGTAGCGGGCGTGCGTGGCGGCCGCGGCGAGCGCCGAGGCGCGGGCCGCCTCGGTCGGCGTGAACGGCAGCTCGGGCCGCCGCACCAGCAGCGCCCTGTCCGGGGTCACCGAGACCACCATCGTGGTGGCCGGGTCGGCGTCGTCGTCGACGGTGTCGCCGGGCCGCCGCCACTGCACGTCGGGGGCGCGCAGCAGCTCGCCCAGCGCCTCCGGCAGCCGCGCGGGATCGTCGCTGACGCGCTGCGCCAGCACCAGCGCGTGCACGCCAGGATCGGTCAGGTCGGTGACCCTGGCGGGCACGATCACCACGTTATGCCCGCCCGCCTCCTCCAGGGCGCCGGCGAGCACGGCGGGCGCGAGGCCGCGCGGCGCCTCGATGACGAACTCGTCCAGCGCGTCGCACCCGGCGGGCGTGATCGCGCCACCGCCGGTCGGCGCGATGTGCAGGGCCAGGATGTTGCAGCCGAGCCGCCCGAACGCGCCCGCGACCGTGGCCAGCCGCCCCGGACGCTCCACCACCAGCATCCGGATCCGCCACAGCGTCATGACGCGCCCGCTCTCCGCCATCAGGGCCTCGGGCGCCTCCGCTCCTCGGCGCCGTGCCCGCCGCCGTACGGGTCCCACCGGGCGGTGATGGGCGAGCCACCGGTGCAGCGCCGATCCCGCGATCAGCGCCACGCCCAGCCCGATGAGCACGATCGGCCCCGGCTCGCTGTGGCCGAGCAGGGTGGCGAGCAGGTGCGCCAGTCCGACCGCGACGAACAGTGCGGCGATTTCGACGAGCTCCCGCCACCAGGCCCTCCTGTGCCCGCCGGCGGGGACGGCACGCGCCCCCGCCCCGAGCCCGGCGGCCGGCACGGCGCTCGGCCCGGTCCCGAGCCCGGCCCGGCGGCCGGTGGCGGGCTCGGGGCGGGCCTGCGTCACTTTGGGTGCATCATCCATGACCGACAGTCTGCGGCACCCGTGTTACCTGACCACCGGCGTCCGCGTTGCGTCCGGATTAAACCCGGTTCACCGGCCCGCGGTTTCAGACCCGCTCGACCTCGAGGACGAGCGCCGAGGCGGGACGCATGGCGGGCGCGGGCAGCCCCAGCTCGCCGAGCACGGAGCCGCGCAGCCGCACCGGCCCGGCGGCCCACTCGGGCAGCACGGCCCGCTCGGGGACGGGCCCGGCCAGGCGCACCTCGTACGTCGCCTCGGGGTCGAGCCCGGGCAGCCGCAGCGGCGCGGGCCCGGCGTCCACCCGCGAGGTGAGCTGCACGTACGCGAACACGCCCCGCTCGGGCAGCACCACGCCGTGCAGGAACGCGGTCGGGTCGGGGTGGTCGGCCCGCACGACCCGGCCGGAGTGCAGCACCGGCCGCAGCCGCTTGTGCAGCGCGATCCAGGTGGCCAGCTCCTCCAGCTCCCCGGCGGTGGCGGAGGTAATGTCCCACTCCACTCCCATGTGCCCGAACAGCGCGGTCGCCGCCCGGAACGCCAGCGGCAGCATCCGCCCGGTGCTGTGGTCGCGGTTCGCGCCGACGTGCGCGCCCATCCGCTCCGGCGGCACCAGCAGCCCGGTCCAGCGCTGGATGGACTGCCGGTCGAGCGCGTCGTTGCAGTCGGAGGTCCACACCCGGTCGGTGCGGGCCAGGATGCCGTAGTCGATGCGCGCGCCGCCGGACGAGCACGACTCGATCTCCAGGCCGGGGTGACGCTCGCGCAGCTCGTCCAGCAGCCGGTAGGTGGCGAGGGTCTGCGCGTGCACGCCGGGCGCTCCGTCGTGCACGGGCTCGGCGATGTCGCGGTTGTGGTCCCACTTGATGTAGTCGAGCTTGTACTCGCGCACCAGCGCGTCGATCCGCTCCAGCAGATACGCCCACGCCTCGGGCCTGGCCAGGTCGAGCACCTGCTGGTGGCGCTGGGGCGGCGGCATGCGCTCCGGCCTGGCGAGGATCCAGTCGGGGTGCTCGCGGGCGAGGTCGGAGTCGGGGTTGACCATCTCGGGCTCGAACCACAGGCCGAACTGCATGCCCAGCTCGCGCACCCGGTCGGCGAGCGGGTGCAGGCCGTCCGGCCAGACGCCCTCGTCCACGTACCAGTCGCCGAGCCCGGCCCGGTCGTGGCGGCGGTGCCGGAACCAGCCGTCGTCCAGCACGAAACGCTCGATGCCGGCCGCGGCGGCCCGCTCGGCCAGCTCGAGCAGGCGGTCGAGGCCGTGGTCGAAGTAGGTGGCCTCCCAGTTGTTCAGCGTGACCGGCCGCACCGGCAGCGGGCGGGCGCGCAGGTGCTCGTGCAGGCGGTGCGAGGCGTCGTCCAGGCCGCTGCCCGACCAGGAGAAGAACACCCACGGCGTACGGTAGGTGTCGTCCTGGGCCAGCACGACCTCGCCGGGCTCCAGCAGCTCGCCCGCCCCCAGCAGCGACACGCCCTCGGGCAGCCGCTCGGCGTAGTGCAGGTGGTCGCCGCTCCAGCCGGCGTGCACGGCCCACACCTCGCCGCTCCTGAACCCGAACCCGCCGGTCCCGGCGATCAGCAGCCCGGTGCCGTCGTGCCCGGTGCGGCCCCTGCGGTTCTCCCGCGACCACACCCCGCGGGTGAACTCCCTGCGCTGCGGCACCTTCTCCAGCGCCCACCGGCCGGTGAAGTCCAGCAGCTCGGCAGCGCGGGCGGGCACCGGCAGCGTGCACACCAGCCCCGCCAGCCGGTACGGCGTGGCGGCCGTGTTCGTCACCGCGTGCCGCATCCGTACCAGGCCGCTGCCCTCCATGACCAGCTCGCACACCAGCCGCAGCCCGGCGCGCTCGTCGGCGGCCGTGACGGTCACCGTGCCGCCCGCGCCCGGCTCGGCGGAGGTCTCCAGGTTCTCCACGTTCCAGCGCACCGGCCAGTGCTCGCCGTCCCGCACGCCGGACAGGCCGGGCCTGCCGTACCAGGACTCGGCCTGGGCGGGCAGCAGCGACGGCGCGGGTGCGCCCGGCGACGGCGGCAGCACCGCTGCCAGGTCCTGTCCGCCGGCTCCGGGGTCCGCGCCGAAGTGCCGTACCCGGGGCAGGCCGGGGCCGGAGGCGTCGAGCACCAGTGCGGCACCCGCCGCGGAGAGGATCACGGAAGACAAGATCGGGACTCCAATCTGGAGGGCGGGCACAGCGGCCCGGTTTTCACCGTTCACGATGCTTCACGACGCTATCGTCCCGAGTGGGGCCGATGCACTAACCCGGGCTCGCTTACATGACCACGATCGTTTAGGTTAGGCTCACCTAAGATGTCGCCAATGGAGGAGTCCGGGGATGACCGAGCCCTTTCGCATGTTCGACGTACGAGTGGACCGGCTCGACCGCCTCAGCCCGTCCTTCCTGCGCGTCACCTTCACCGGCGACGACCTGCGCCACTTCGCCGACAACGGCTTCGACCAGCGGGTCAAGCTCTTCCTGCCGACCCCCGAGCACGGCATGGCGTACCTGCCGAAGGGGCCCGACTGGTATCAGCGCTGGCGGGAGCTCGACCCCGGCAAGCGCAACGTGATGCGCACCTACACCGCGAGGACGGTCCGCCGGGACACCGGCGAGGTCGATGTCGACATCGTCATGCACCCCGACGGCGGGCCCGCCGCCCGCTGGGCCGAGCAGGTCAAGCCCGGCGACGTGGCCGCGCTCCTCGGCCCCAACGCCGACCACGAGGGCCCGCACGGCGGCCTGGAGTTCCGCCCGCCCGCCGGCACCGGCTGCGTGCTCATCGCCGGCGACGAGACCGCCGTCCCCGCCATCTGCGCCATCCTCGAACGCCTCCCCGCGCACCTGGCCGGCGAAGTGCTCATGGAGGTGCCACTCGACGCCGACGCCCTGCCCATCGAGGCGCCCGCCAACGTCAAGGTGACCTGGCTGGCGAGGAACGGCGGCGAGCGCGGCGCCGAGCTCATCCCCGCCGTCCAGGCCGCCGCCGCCCGCCTCCTGCCCACGCCGTCCGCCGCCGCCGTCCCCGGCTCCTTCGAGGACGTGGACGTCGACGCCGAGGAGCTGTGGGAGGTCCCGCAGGAGGCCCCCGACCACGGCCCCCTGTACGCGTGGCTGGCCGGCGAGGCCGGCGTCATCAAGACCCTCCGCCGCCACCTGGTGGCCGAACGCGGCATGGACCGCCGCGCGGTCGCCTTCATGGGCTACTGGCGTCTCGGCCGCGCCGAGAACTGACCACCCGCACACCGGCGACGCCCACCCCTGGCACGCCCGCGCGCGAACCGCACGCCAGACAGCCGGCGAGCCCGCCCGAGCCGCCCGCGGGGCGATCAGGACGGCTCGGGTGAGCCGCCCTGGAGCAGGCGGCGCTGGGCCCGGGTCGGCGGGTGGGCCCACGTGACGCCTGGGCCGCCGGCGGCGATCAGCCCTGTGACCGCCTCGCGCAGCACCTCACCGGCAGGCGCGGCCGGGCGCCGCTCGCGTACCGCCCGGTAGCGGTCGAGCACGCGGACGAGATCCAGCATGAGCGTGTTCGCCCGGTCCGGGGCCACCCCGGCGGCCATGTCCCGTGCGGCCTCCGGCTCCCTGGCGGCGCCCCGGAGGGCGGGCAGCGGCTTGACGGGCGTCCCGTTGACGTGCGTCCGCTCCCCTGTCCCTGTGGCACGGGGCAGGGCGGGAACGCGGACGTGAAGCGCCCCGAGCTTCGCATCCACCGCCCACGGAACCGGCTCCTCGGGAGCCGCCGCGACCAGCCCCTCCCCGACCGAGTCCACCACCGCCGTCCCGCCCGCGGACGCTTCGGCCGTCACCGCCGGTTCCGCAGCCGCCGTCCCGCCCGTGGACACTTCGCCCGTCACCGCCGTATCCGCAGCCGCCGTCCCGCCCGTAGACGCTTCGGCCGTCACCGCCGTATCCGCAGCCGCCGCACCGCTCACGGCGGCATCCGCCGCCGCTGCCCCCGCGTCCACCGCCACCGCATCGGCCGCTGTTCCCGGCGTCCCCGTCGCCGCGGCCACCAGCTCTCTCACGGTTCGAGCCACGGCGGAGGCGAAGCGTTCGGCGTCCAAGCCGTCCGCACCCTCGGGAGCGCCACCCCCATCGTCCGGGCCACCGTCCGCCGCGTCGAGCCCGGCCGCCGGCCACTCGCCCCGCAGGTGCAGGACGCCGGGGCGCTCGGCCGCCGCCAGCTCGGCCATCAGCTCTGCGACCGTGCCCTGCGGGTCGTGCAAGGCGGCGTCCCCGCGGGCGGCGAAGGCCTCCGCGAGCAGGGGCAGGGAGATCGACCGCGGCGGGTCGCAGGCGACCAGCACCTCCAGCTCGTCGTGGACCCGCAGCGCGCTGCCGGAGTCGTGGTACGCCCGCAGCCCCTCCACGAAAGCCGCCTCCACGCCGGGCGGCAGCAACCCCCACGTACGGTCCACCTCGAATCCGCCCTCGGCGGCACCATCCCCCGTCCCCCGGCGGAGCCACCAGACCATCGCGCCGACCACGGCCGCGGCCAGCAGTGTGACTGCGATGAACACGTTGTTGTCCGCTTTCCCCTCGTACCCGGCAAGCGGTAGCAGCGTAGTGTGATCGATCCCCACAAACACTTGAATTTCCGCAAATAACGCTCAGCAAGCACAGCGCGTCATAAGACCCGCATTTCTTGGATTCGGTAACGCAAGATCCCTTTTCGCAAGCACCGCACACACCAACACCAACCGTCTAGAACGGCCCAAACCCACGCACCCAGCCTTCATCCTTCAGGGACGGTCGGACCGTACACACCCAGCGACCCAACCAGAGAAAGCGCACCCGGCCATGAGAGACGTCCCAGACTGCACGCATCCGGCACCCATCCATCAGGGACGGTTGGGGCCGTCAGAAACGGTTGAGGCCCATCAGGGACGATTGGGCCGCGCGCACCAGACCTCCGAGGGCCGGGCCGCACGCGAAGCGGACCCGGCTGCAGGGGCGGGCCGTTCAAGCCGCGCGAACCAGAGCCCTGACCGTCAGCGGCGGGCCGGTCAGAGCGACCGGGCCCGCATCCCGTCGCAGATCACGTCCGCCATCCGCACCGCCCCTCCCCTGGCCCGGGCGCCGCGCTCGGCGACCAGGCAGCCGCGCAGCAGATCGAGGGCGTCCTCGGCGGTGAGATCGGCACGTACGGCCCCCACCCGCTGCGCCCGCGCCAGCAGCCGGCCGAGCGCGGCGGCGAAGTCCCTGGCCAGCGTGGAGCCGGGCCGCACCGGCATGGCCGCACCGCTGTCCAGCATGTCGCACAGCGCCTGATTGACCGACGCCTGCTCGACCACCCCGGCGAACCAGGAGAAGAACGCCCGCCCGGCGTCCTCGGCGGTGGCCAGCGCGCGGGCGTCGGCCACGAACCGTTCGATCCGCCCCAGCAGCACCGCCTCGAACAGGGCCTCTTTCGTGGGAAAGTGCCGGTAAACGGTGCCGACGCCGAACCCGGCGCGCCGGGCGATCTCGTCGAAGGAGATGGTCAGGCCGTCGCTCGCCAGGGCCTGCTGGGCTATCTGCAGCACTCGCTCCCTGTTGCGCCGGGCGTCGGCGCGCAGCGGCCTGGCGGCGCCGTGATCGTCGCCCATGATCTCCACCTGCCTTCGGCCCGCCGGCAGGCGAAAAGCGGCCCGCGGCGACAAACGGAGAATGCTCTCCGATTCTATCCCGGGAGATTCCCCGACATACACCCCCAAAACTCCACCGAAACCCCAGAAACACCCCAGTAGCCGACCGCGCCTAATCCCCGCAAAATCCCGCCAACAACCGCCACTCGGCGAGCGGCAACGGTTTCTAGAGGGTGACGGCATCACAGGGCAACGTCGTAAGGATCGCGACATCACACGACAGCGCCGCAAGGATCGCGACATCACAAGGCAGCCCCGCAAGGCGCAGGGCGCAGCATCACAGGGGCGATGACATCGCGGAGGGTGGCAGCGTCGCGGAGGTGCCGGCTCCGCGCTGACGGCTCCGCGACCGCAACGGCGGCCCGAGACGACGATGACGGCGGTGACGACTCGAGGGCGGCGGAAGCGCGGCCTCGAAGCGACGATGCCGGGGGTGAGCGAGACGGCGCGACGACCCGGGGCGACGCGGCGCTGACGGCGCCACGCCCCGAAACCAGCCACGGCGGCACGACGGAGGCACCACGGAGCCGACACGACGATGGCACCCGACGGCAAGACGGCGACGGCCCGGAGACAACACGACGGCTACGGAGACAACACGACGGCTACGGGGACGACGCGACGCGGTTGCGGGCGGTGCGACGGTCGCGGGGACGTCGCGACGATGTTTGCGGGCGATGCGACGGTCACGGCGGTGGTGATGACCACACGACGGTCCGAGACGAGCGGAAACGGCCTGTAAGCGACGATCCCGCCGCGGCGGTGACGACGCACCAACCTGGCAGCGACAGCGGGACGGCGGTGGCGAGACCCGCGCAACGCCCCGAAACCAGCGACGGCGGCGTGGCGGTGACAGCCCGAAGGCGCGGGACGCCACAGCAGTGGCGGCACGATGCCCCGCAAGCAGCGATGGCGGCACGACAGAGACACCCAACGGAACCAGCACGACGATGACACGCCGGCAGCAGGACAGCGACACAACCCAAACGACGCGACGATGACGGCACAACCCCCGAAACCAGTGACGGCGGCACGACATGACGGCCCGGACGGCGATGATGGCGGCGCGGCGATGGGGGTGATGGGGCGGGGCGGGAGGGCTTCCGTAGTCGGTGCTGCGGCGGCACCTCAGTAGGTGCGGTGGTGCAGCGGTGGATGGTAACGACGGGGAGTGGCGGCCACGGGCGGGAGGCGGTGGAAAAGCCCGGCACCCGCCCCGGAGGAGTCGGGACGGGTGCCGGGCCGGCGAGACCGGGGGTCAGGTGGACGTTCCCCAGCCGGACCGCGCGCCGACACGCTTGAGCCGGCCCCGTTCCTCCCGCGGGACCGGCTCGATCTCGATCACCCGCGCCCCCTCCGGCACCTGCCGCAGGTCGTGCGTGATGAGCAGCGTGGTACGCCCGGCCATGAGCCGCCGCAGCGGCTCCATGATGTGGGCGGCGGTGGCGACGTCCAGTCCGGTGACGGGCTCGTCGAGCACCAGCACCGGCGTGTCGCGCAGGATGGCCCTGGCGATCGCGATGCGCTGCCGCTGCCCGCCGGACAGCAGCCGGCCGCGCTGCCCGACCGGCGAGTCGTACCCCTGGGGCAGCATCTGGATGAAGTCGTGCGCCCCGGCCACCTCGGCCGCCCTGAGCACCTCGTCGAACGAGGCGCCGGGACGCCCGTAGGCGATGTTGTCGCGTACGGAGCCGGAGAACAGCAGCGTCTCCTGGTGCAGGACGGTGATGTTGTCGCGCAGCGACTGCCGCGTGATGCCCCGGATGTCGGTGTCGTCCAGCAGGATGCGCCCGGAGTCCGGCTCGTAGAAGCGCAGCAGCAGCTTGGCGATCGTGGACTTGCCGGCCCCGCTGGGGCCGGTGATCACCACGACCTCGCCGGGCTCGGCGGTGAACGACAGGTCGCGCAGCACCTGCCGGCTACGTCCCGGATAGGTGAAGCTCACCCGGTCGAAGACGATCCGTCCGTTGCAACGGCCCATCGCGACGGCGTCCGGGGCGTCGCGTACGGCGGGCCTGGTGTGCAGGATCTCGATCACGCGGTCGGATCCCGCCGCCGCCTCGGAGACGGTCAGGGCCAGCTCGCCCAGGCTCTGCACGGCCGGGTAGAGCAGGGCCAGGTACGCCGCGAACGACAGCAGCCCGCCGATCGTCAGCCGGCCGGCCGCGATCTCCCACGCGCCGAACCCGAGGATGGCGATCAGGCAGATGGTCTCGATGACCTGCACCGCCGGGTTGTACAGACCCGACAGCCAGGCCTGCGACATGTTGGCCCGCAGCCAGGTGCGTCCCTCGTCGTGCAGCCTGCGGGACTCCTCGTCCTGCCGGTTGTACGCCTGCACGAGCGGCTGGTTGGCCAGCCCCTCCTCCAGGACGCTGTTCATCGCCCCGTTGCTGGCCCGCTCGCGCGCCGCCGCCGTCCTGAACTTCGAGGCGAACACCTTCGAGGTGATCACGAACAGCGGGATCAACGCCATCGTCAGCAGTGCCAGGTCCCAGCGGATGTAGAAGGCCGCCCCGGCGAAGAAGACGATGCCGGACACGGTGGTGATGGCCTTGACCAGCCCGGAGCCGACCAGCTCCTCGATGGCCTCCACATCGTCCGTCATGCGCGCCATCAGGTCGCCCAGCCGCCGCTTCTCGGAGAAGTCGGGGGCGAGCGTCTGTACGTGCGCGTACACGCGGTCGCGCAGGGCCAGCAGGAACCGCTCCGCGCCCAGCGCGGTCAGGTACGCCCCGGCGAAGGACAGCGCACCGGCACCGACGGCGAGCCCGAGCCATATGGCCGCCGGAGACCAGAACGCATCGAGGTTCCGGGTCGTCAGCACCTCGTCGGTGATGTGCCCGAACAGGCGGATCGCGGCGACCTCGCAGAGCGCGGCAAGGATGGCGAAAACCACCCCGGCCGCGAAATGGCGCCGCAATCCGCGAGTGTCCGGCCAGAACTCGCGGAACGTGCGGCGAATGGTGATCGCCGGAGCGAGTTCACGGCCGGAGGCGCTCAAAGGGGGCCGGCGGCCAGGCCGCCGGCCCTCATCGGGAGTGTCTAGCACCCCCACCACCTGCGACGGGCGCACCCCCAGCCCCACCGACGCCAGCGGCGGCGCCTGCGGCATCCCCATCCTTGCTTGAAGCCGACCGCGGACAGTTGCGTGTTCGCCATGATTCCTCCCCCGTTGGCTGAACACTGACAAATCGGACGTTAGCATCCGAAATGCTGCAAATCAGCAGATAATCGTCGATTTCAGGAAGGCTTGACTGGTAAAACCCGAGCGGAAAGGCGCTTCCGGCGAAGAAGTAAAGGCCTCCGCCCACCGGTAAAAACGTAAAACCACCGTCATCGAATGCAAAAAGGCGCCCCAGAAGCCGCGCTTCCGGCGCGCCCTCGAACCCCCCGCCGAAGGGCATCGAACGGCCTCAGGGGTGAGGGGGGCGGGCCCCGGCCGGGCGACCTCGCGAACGAGGGGCGACCTCACCTCAGCAGGGCGGCCTCACGCCCGAGGGGGCACCTCCCACCGACAGGGCCGCCTCACACCTTAGGGGCGGCCTCCCACCGACAGGGCCATCTCACGCTGAAGGCACGACCCCACACCGCAGGGGCACCTCACGCTGAAGGCACGACCCCACACCGCAGGGGCGGCGACAAGCTCCGGAGCGCGCCTCAGCAACGAGCCCCCAGGCGGTCCAGCGCCCGGCCCGAGGTCTTCGGGCACGGGGTCAGTTGAGCGACGAGTAAGCCACCACGCCCCGCCGCATCGCGTCCATCGCCTTCACCGACGTCTGCCGGATCTTGCTGCCCTCCGGCGCGGCGTTCCCCAGCTGGCCCAGCAGGTCCATCAGCTGCTTGATCCACCGTACGAAGTCGCCGGCCGCCAGCTCGTTGCCGCCCACGCCGTCCATCAGCACCGCGTCGAGGCTGTGCCCCTTCGTCCACCGGTACGCCGCCCACGCGAACCCCAGGTCCGGCTCCCTGATCGTGGACAGCCCGTGGTCGGACTCGATGCCCTCGAGCTCGCCCCACAGCCGGATCATCGCCGACAGCGCGTCCTGCGCCTTGCCCGCCGGGATCTTCGGCCGCCGCGTGTCGTCGGACGCCCGCGACTCGAACACCAGCGCCGACACGCACGCCGCCAGCTCGGCCGGGTCGAGGTCCTCCCAGAGCCCGTTGCGCAGGCATTCGGCGGTCAGCAGGTCCAGCTCGGTGTAGATGCGGCCGAGCCGCCGCCCCTCGTCGGTGACCGTCTCGCCGCGCAGATAGCCGAGCTGCTCCAGCACCGAGCAGATCCGGTCGAACGTCCGCGAGATGACGTGGGAGCGCCCCTCGACCCGGCGGCGCAGCCCTTCGGTCTCGCGCAGCAGCTTGTAGTAGCGCTCGGCCCAGCGGGCGTGGTCTTCGCGCTCGTCGCAGCCGTGGCACGGATGCTGCCTGATCTGCCGCCGCAGCTCGTTGATCTCGGGGTCCTCCACGGTGTGGTCGCGCACCCGCGGCGGCTTGCCGAGGTCCCGGTCGCCGATCTTCGCCATCAGCGTCGCGACGAGGTTCGCCCGCTCCTTCGGCGAGCGGGAGTTGAAGTTCTTGGGGATGCGGATCTTCTCCAGCGGCTCCACCGGCACCGGGAAGTCGGACAGGTCGAGCTTCTTCACCTGCTTGCCGATGGTCAGCACCAGCGGGCTCGGCCCGTGACCGCGCGGGTTGCGGCTCACGTCCAGCACGATCGCCAGGCCCGCGCGCCGGCCGCCCGGCACCCGGATCACGTCGCCCGGCTGCAGCGCCTCGATCGAGCGCGCCGCCGCGGCCCGCCGCGCGGCGCCGCGCTGCCGCGACAGCTCCGCCTCGCGGTCGGACAGCCGCCGCCGCAGCGCCGCGTACTCGGCGAAGTCGCCCAGGTGGCAGGTCATCGCCTGCTGGTAGCCCTCCAGCGCCTGCTCGTGCTTGCGCAGCTGCTTGGCCAGGCCCACGACCGCGCGGTCCGCCTGGAACTGCGCGAACGACTCCTCCAGCAGCGCCCTGGCCCGCTCGCGGCCGAACTGCCCGACCAGGTTGACCGCCATGTTGTACGACGGCTGGAAGCTCGACCGCAGCGGGTACGTCCGCGTGCCCGCGAGGCCCGCCACCGCCAGCGGGTCCATGCCCGGCTGCCACAGCACGACCGCGTGGCCCTCGACGTCGATGCCGCGCCGCCCCGCCCGGCCGGTGAGCTGGGTGTACTCCCCCGGCGTCAGGTCGGCGTGGGTCTCGCCGTTCCACTTGTCCAGCTTCTCGATCACCACGGTGCGCGCCGGCATGTTGATGCCCAGCGCCAGCGTCTCCGTGGCGAACACCGCCTTGACCAGGCCGCGGGTGAACAGCTCCTCCACGACCTCCTTGAACGCCGGCAGCATGCCCGCGTGGTGCGCCGCGAGGCCACGCTCCAGGCCCTCGCGCCATTCGAGGTAGCCCAGCACGGCCAGGTCCTCGTCCGGCAGGTGCGCCGTGCGCTCGTCGACGATCTGCCGGATCTCGTGCCGCTCGCGGTCGCTGGTCAGCCGGATGCCGGCGTACAGGCACTGCTGCACCGCCGCGTCGCAGCCGGCGCGCGAGAAGATGAACGTGATCGCCGGCAGCAGCCCCTCGGCGTCGAGCTTCTCGATGACCTGCACCCGGTCCGGCGGGCGCGAGCGCGGCACCCGGCCGTAGCCGCGCCGGCCGCGGCCGGCCAGCAGCCGCTCCGCTTCGCGCGTCACCCGCATCAGCGTCGGGTTGATGCGCGGCGTCAGGTCATCGGTGATGAACAGGTCGTAGATGCGCTTGCCGACCATCATGTGCTGCCACAGCGGCACGGGACGGTGCTCGTCCACGATCACCGTGGTGTCGCCGCGCACCTCGCCCAGCCACTCGCCGAACTCCTCGGCGTTGCTCACCGTGGCCGACAGCGCCACCAGCCGCACCGACTCCGGCAGGTGGATGATCACCTCTTCCCAGACCGCGCCGCGGAACCGGTCGGCGAGGTAGTGGACCTCGTCCATCACCACGAACCCGAGCCCGGTCAGGGTCGCCGAGCCAGCGTACAGCATGTTGCGCAGCACCTCGGTCGTCATGATGACGATCGGCGCCTCGCCGTTGATGCTGTTGTCGCCGGTCAGCAGCCCGACCTTGGCCGTGCCGTAGCGCTTGACCAGGTCGTTGTACTTCTGGTTGGACAGCGCCTTGATGGGGGTGGTGTAAAAGCACTTCAGGCCCTGCTCCAAGGCGAGGTGGACGGCGAACTCGCCGACCACCGTCTTGCCCGACCCCGTGGGCGCCGCCACCAGCACGCCGTCGCCGGCCTCCAGGGCCCGGCAGGCGTCGACCTGGAAGTCGTCCAGCGGGAAGTCGTAGAGACCTCGGAACGATCTCAGCGCGGCCCCGTCGTCCCCGAACTTCTGACGGAAGGCCGCATAGCGTTCCGCTGGCGTTGTCATAGTCGCCAGCCTATCGAAACCGCCATTCCGGTCCGTCCCGGCAGCGGCCCGTTCGGGGGTTCCCGGCCCGGCGCCTTTACAAAGTAGATCTCATACGATGACGTGTAACGCGCCCGGCCGCACCTCGCAGTGCAGCGGGGCCGGGCCGACGCGTTCGCCGTCGGCGTAGGCGATCACGCCGGGGGCCTCCACCCGGACGCTGCGCACCCGCCGTACCGACACCGCCGGATGCGTGACGTGGGTGCCGCGGTAGACGCTCGGGAAGACCCGCACGAACTCCCCCGTGGACAGCGCGCCCACCGTCACGACGTCCAGCAGCCCGTCGTCGGGCCTGGCATCCGGGCAGACCCGCATCCCCGCGCCGTAGGAGGTGGTGTTCGCGATCGCGACCAGCATCGCCTCCCGCTCGACCGGCTCGCCACCGTCGAAGGCGATGCGGTACGGGATCGGGCGGAACGCGCGCAGCTCCCGCGCGGTCGCCACCAGGTAGCGGGCCGTGCCGGGCGGCCAGGTGAGGGCGTTGGCCCGCTCGTTCACGCGGGAGTCGAACCCGCAGCACGCCACCCCCGCGAACAGCTCCTCGGCGCCGCCGGCCGCGATGCGGGCGGCGTCCACCGGCCGGGTCTTCATCCGCAGCACGGCTCTGGCCGCCGCGAGCGGATCCTTACGCGGCACGCCGAGCGCGGCGGCGATGTCGTTGCCGGTGCCCGCGGGGATGATGCCGAGCGGCACGTCGGTGCCGGCGACCGCCTGCACCGCCAGATGGACCAGCCCGTCGCCGCCGAAGGCGACGAGCGCGTCGGGACGTTCGGAGACGGCCGTGCAGGCTCGGGTGAGCGCGTCGGCGGCGTCGTCACCGACGATCACCGACAGCTCGGCCCCTCCGGCGCGCAGCCGGCGCGCCACGGGCTCGAGCAGGCGCAGCATACGCCCGCCGCGGGCGGCGGGATTGACGAGCAGGGCGATATGGGGGGACACGCCCGGAACCTATCGTTTCCGGGGCGGCACGGGAATGCCTCAGCGCTTGTCGGTGCCCGGTGGCTCCTCATCCGCCAGCCCGGAGGGCTCCACCGGCGTGCCGTCCTCGGGCAGCGGCGAGGCCTCGTCGTCGGACAGACCGGAGAAGTCGTCCCCGGCCGGCGCGCGCCTCTCGCGCAGGAAGATGACGCCCTCGGCGAGGAAGTACAGCACGATCATCGGCATGGCGAGCGCCATCATCGTCAGCGGATCACCGCCGGGCGTGATGACCGCGCCGAAGACGAACATGATGAAGACGACCGTGCGCCGGTGCTTCTTGACGGTGGCGTGCGACAGGACGCCGATGATGTTGAGGAACACCAGCAGGAGCGGCAGCTCGAACGAGATACCGAAGATCACCAGCATGATGAGCACGTAGCTGAGGTACTCATCGATCTGGATGGTCGCGACCGTGTCGCTCGGCGCGAAGCCCAGCAGGATCGCGAGGCTGGTGTCCATGATGATGTACGCGAGCGCGGCACCGATGAGGAACAGCGGGACCGCGATCGACATGAACGTGATCGAATACCGCTTCTCGTTGCGGTAGAGGGCGGGCGTGACGAACGCCCAGATCTGGTACAGCCAGACGGGTGAGGAGACCACGAGGCCGACCAGCGCCGACACCTTCAGTGTCAGGAAGAACGACTGGAAGATGCCGTTGTAGGTGAGCGTGCACTGGCCGACGCGGAGCTGCTGCGCCGCGGGCGTGTCACAGAACGGCGCCTTGAGGAACGCCCAGACCGGGTCGAAGAGGAAGAAGCCGATGATGATGCCCACGACCACGGCGGCCAGTGCGATGAGCAGGCGGTTGCGCAGCTCCCGCAGATGCTCCATGAGGGGCATGCGACCTTCGGGGTCGCGTTCCGGCCTCGGATTGCTCGATCGTTTGAGCAGCGCCATCTAGCAGTCCAGATCAGGAAGAGGAGGAAAGGGGGCAGATCAGGCGTGCTTGTTGTCGGACTGGGCGGCGCTCGCACGCAGCCTCGCGGCCTGCTCCTCGAGCTGGCGGGCCTGCTCCTCCGCTGACAGCCCGGGCGCGGGGGCCGGCAGCGGCTGGACGGGCTGAGCCTGGGCCTGCGCAGCAGGCGCCTGCTGCGCGGTGTGCTGGACGTCGTCGTCATCGTCGTCGCGCAGCTTGGAGGTCTCGGCCTTGAAGATGCGCAGGGACCGGCCGAGGCCGCGAGCCATGTCGGGCAGCTTCTTCGCACCGAACAGCAGCACCAGGGCCAGCAGGATGATCAGGAGTTCGCCCACTCCGAGGTTCGGCATGAGAACGCCCTTTCTAGCGACACTTGCCTCGTTCAGCCACGATCGTACGCTGCCGGGGGCGTGGTCTCACCCCCCATGGCCGGTCAATCTGGCCCGCCGGGGCTCAAGCTGGGCCTGCGCCTCGGCCACTTCCCTTCTCAGAGTACGTGCCGCCACCACGACGCGAGCACCGGCCACCAGCAGCGCCAGCAGGCCGGCGACGCCGATCCCCACGGACACGAACAGCAAGGTCATGACCGGTGAGCGTACAGGGCGAGCGCGCGTTCCGCCTCGCGGCGCACGGCCTCGGCCATCTCCGGGGGCGAGACGACCTTGCCGGTGTCGCCCAGCCGCAGCGCCAGCTTGAGTATCCAGTCCTCGTCGCGGGCCCGCAGCGCCACCCGCAGCCGCCCCTCGCCCAGCTCGGTGACCTGCTCGCACGGGTAGTACTCGGCCACCCACCGCCCCGCGGCGCTCAGCTCCAGCTCCACCAGCTCGTCGGTGGGCGAGGGACGGAACACCCCGTCGGTCACGTCGCGCGGCTCGGCCTCGGCCGGCGGGTCGGCGGGCACGTCCAGCACCTCCACGCCGAGCACCCGGTCGAGCCGGAACAGCCGCATCGCCTCGGCCCGGTAGCACCAGCCCTCCAGGTAGGCGCGGCCGTCCACGATCAGCACCCGCATCGGGTCCACCTCGCGCGGCGTCACCTCGTCGCGGCCGGGCACGTAGTAGCGCAGCGACAGGCGGCGGCCCTTGGTGAGCCCCTCGCGCACCCGCGGCAGCGCGTCGGGCGCGGCGTCGACGTCCACGGCGACCTGGCTGCTGACGGTGGCGGCGCCCTCGCCCGCGGCCCGCTCCAGCTTGGCCATCACCCGCGGCAGCGCGTCGGGCACCCCGCCGTCGGGCAGCGCCGGCTCGGGGGTGGCGGCCAGCGTGCGCAGCGCCACCAGCAGCGCGCTCGCCTCGTCGATGCCGAGCCGCAGCGGCCTTGCGATGGTGTCGGCGTTGTCGATGAGGATCTCGCCGCCGTCCCACGACACGTCGATGAGGTCGCCCGGGGTGTGGCCGGGCAGCCCGCACATCCACACGAGCTGCAGGTCGTCGATGAGCTGCTTCTCGCTCAGCCCGAACACCGCCGCGACCTCGCCCACCGTCGCCCCCGGATGGGACATCAGGTACGGCACCAGCGCAAGCAGCCGCGGCAGCCGATCGGCGGACCCGCTCACTTCCGTTCCCCCTCGCCTAGTCGCCCGTTCACCTCGACCACCGCCGCGCCGTTCACGCCAGCGCACCCTTCAGGCGGCGGATGACGGCCTCGCGGACGTCCGGCGGCTCCACCACCTCGACGTCGGCGCCCAGGCTGGCCATCCATCCGGCCAGCCGCTCGGTGTCGGAGAACGACAGCTCCGCCTCGTCCCAGCCGCCGCTCCCCTCACGTACGGACGCGGCCAGTCGGCGCAACCCCTCGCACGCGCCCTGCCTGACCCGCACCAGGGCCGTCCGCTCCTCGCTCGGCTCGTCGGGGAAGTTCACCATGGCCCGCAGATCGACGTCCTGCGGCACCTCGACGACGCCCGGCTTGCCGACCGCGGTCACCTCGCCGCTGATCCGGCTGAGGCGGAAGGCGCGCGGCGCGTTGCGGTCGCGGTCGAAGCCCGCGAGGTACCAGCGCCCGCGCCTGCTCACCACGCCCCACGGCTCGACGGTGCGGCTGCGCACGGTCTCGCTGCCCGAGGCCCGGTAGTCGAAGCGGACCACCCGCCGGTCGCGCACCGCGTTCCACAGCGCGGGGAAGGCCGGGTCGCGGGTGTCGACGCGCAGCTCCAGCGCCCCGCCGCCCATCGAGCCGCCGACCGGCTGATCGGTGGCCACGCCGCCCGCGCGCAGCTTCAGCAGCGCGCCCGAGGCCGCCTCGGCCAGGCTGGCGCGCTGCCACACCTGCGCCGCCAGGCCCAGCACCGCCGCCTCGTCGGGCTCCAGCGTGATCTCGGGCAGCTCGTACGCCTCCCGCTCGATGCGGTAGCCCGGCTCGTCCTCCCACGGGTCGCGCACCACGTCGATGGGGATGCCGATCTCGCGCAGCTCGTTCTTGTCGCGCTCGAACATGCGCTGGAACGCCTCGTCGCTCTCGCGGTCGTAACCGGGGACGGCCTGGCGGATCTGCTCGGCCGACAGCGGGCGCCGGGTGGCGAGCAGGCAGATCACGAGATTGAGCAACCGTTCTGTCTTCCGGCGCGACATCTGCCTCTCACTCCTCCTTCATCGACGCTACCCTGCCCCCGTGATCAGATGGCGCAAGGGCGAGGTCGTACGGATCCGACGCGAGTGGCCGGGAGCGGTGGAGCTGGACGTCACCGTGCCCGAGGGTGAGTGCAGGGCGCTGGCGTACCCGCCGTTGGTGGGCCGCCCGCAACCCGGCGACGAGGTGCTGCTCAACACGACCGCGCTCGCGATGGGTCTCGGTACGGGAGGTTACGCCATGGTGGTGGCCGTCCCTAACCGTTTGCCGGAAGATCCCTCCGGCCCCGGGCACCTGGTGAAGGCCCGGTACACACCGCTGCAGGCCACGGTGCTGGGCGCCGACGAGCAGGGCTCCCCGCATCACGACAGATTGCGCGAGGCGGACTCCATCGACGGCATGCCGGTGATCGTGGCCGACCTGCACTCGGCCCTCGCGCCGATCCTGTGCGGCCTGTACGAGGCCAGGCAGGGCGTCCGGGTGGCGTACGTGATGCAGGACGGCGGCGCGCTGCCGTCGTGGTTCTCGATGTCGGCGGCCCGGCTGCGCGAGATCGGCTGGCTGGCCGGGGTGGTGACGGTGGGCCAGGCGTTCGGCGGGGACGTCGAGGCGGTCACCGTGCACACCGGGCTGCTCGCGGCGAAGTACGTGCTGGAGGCCGATCTGGCGATCGTCGCGCAGGGCCCCGGCAACCTGGGCACGGGCACCCGGTGGGGCTTTTCCGGAGTGTCGGCGGGCGAGGCGGTGAACGCGGCCGGCGTGCTGCTCGGGCGGCCGGTGGCGGCGCTGCGGGTCAGCGAGGGCGACAAGCGCGAGCGCCATTACGGCGTCTCGCACCACTCGCTGACCGCCTACGGCCGGGTGGCGCTGAGCCCCGCCGACGTGCCGGTGCCCGAGCTGCCCGGCGAGTTCGGCGAGCGGGTCAGGGACCAGGCGGAGCTGCTGGCCGTACGGCACCGGCTGGTGCCGGTCCCCGTGGACGGCCTGCACGAGGCGCTGCGCGAGTCGCCGGTGCGGCTGTCGACGATGGGCAGGGGCCTGGAGGAGGACCTGGCCTACTTCCTCGCCTCGGCCGCGGCGGGCAGGCACGCGGCCTCGCTGCTGGGCTCCGGGTAGGGGTCCTTGAACGTGAACGCCTCGGGGCCCGGCCCTTCGGCCCTGAGGCGTTCCAGCCGTGCCATGGCCTCGGCCAGCGACGGGATCGTGCCCTCGGGCACCCACCACATCACCATGTACGGCTCCGCCATGCGCAGGAACCACTCCCTGCGCCGCCGCAGCACGCCCAGATGAGGGCTGCGGTAGACGTAGTCCCACAGCGCCTGCATCGACTCCCACACCGAGAAGTTGACCAGCAGCAGGTCGCCGTAGTCGTGCTTGACGGTGGCCGTGGGGTCGGTCTCGCTCTCCTTCAGCCGCCACACGAAGCCAGGGGCCTGGTCGGCGATGGCGTTGATCGGTTCGAGCAGGGCGACGAACTCGGCGATCTCGGGGCTGTCGACGGGAGCGCGCAGATGGGCGATGTTGAGCTGGGCAAGATGCATGGGCTCAGCTCACCATCGCGGACGCTTCTATGTCAATATGGGTTTGTTTTAGAAGTCCGGCTCACTCAGGCCGGCGCTCGTCCCGCCGCACCGGAGGATCAGGCCGCCTGAACACCACGCAGCACTCGCCGGGGCGCGGATCCAGCTCCGCTCTGGCCGGATCGTCGCCCAGCCCCTCCAGCACGCCCTGGCACAGCGCCAGGTTCATCGAGCACACCAGCAGCGGCTGCTCCCGCGCGAGCACGTGGAACGGGCAGTTGCGCAGCCGCAGCCGCCCGCCCTCCTCGTACGGCTCGTAGCCGCGCTCGCGCAGCACCCGCTCCACCGGCTCGCCGCGCCGCTCGCCCGCCAGCCGCTGGCCCGCCGCCCGCGCCGCCGCCTCCGCCCGCTCCTCCGCGCCCAGCCCGTCGACCACCTCGGCCAGGACCGAGGCGAGCGTCACGTAGTCGCGCGGCGGCAGGCTCACGGAACGCTCGCCGCTCGCCCTGCGATAGACCTTCGCGGGACGGCCGCTGCCCGGTCCCTTCTTCTCCGGCCGGCGGAACCCGCTCTCCAGCAGGCCCGCCTCCACCAGTTTGTCGAGATGGTGACCGGCCAGCGTCCTGGACACGCCCGCCGCCTGCGCCGCCTCGCCGCGGCCCACCTCGCCGCCGTGCGCGGCGACGACGTCGTAGAGGGAGCGGCGGACGGGATCGTGCAACAGGGCCAGCGCCTCGAGGTCGCCGCCGCTCAGGGGCTCGCTACTCACACGCGGAGTCTAAAGCCGCCGCTCCACCCGCTTCAGCACGCAGACGCGGCTGGGCTCGAGGATGCCCGGGCCGTACTTCTTCCAGCATCCGCCCCTCTTCAGCACGCGGATGTCGATGTGCTCGGGCGCGCCGTAGCGGCGGTGCACGGCCTTGGCGTTGCGCAGCAGGCGCGCGGCCGCCTTGTTCGCCTTGGCGCGGGAGGAGGCGTAGGCGGTGACCCAGGTCACGCCGGGGTCGCCGCCGAAGCGGCAGTGTTCGACGCCTTTGCAGAACGGCGGGTTCTCGGCGGGGCCCGTGGTGGCGCTGGTGGCGGCGCTCGCGGCCGGGGCGAGGCCCAGCAGAACGGTTAACGCAGATACCATCATGACAAGCCAACGGATCATGGGAAATATCCTGCCTTAGTAGGCTCCGATCACGTCCACGACGAAGACCAGCGTGTCGGACCCTTCGATCCCGTCCTCGGGGCGGCCGGACGGGCCGTACCCGTACGCGGGCGGCACCACCATCGCGACCCTGCTGCCCACCGGCACCCCCGCAAGCCCCTTCTCCCAGCCGCTGATCACGCCGCCGTCGCCCAGCTTGAACGCCTTCGGCCCGCCGGACGCCCACGTCGCGTCGAACACCCTCCCGGTGCGCCAGACGGCGCCCGCGTACTGGGCGACCACGAGCATCCCCGGCCGCACCGGCCGGCCCGCTCCCCTGCGCAGCACCGCGGAGGCGAACGTCCGCGGCGGCGCACCCCGCGGCACCGCCGGCGAGGGCCTGGGGCCGCCGCCGATCCGCACACCGGCCAGCTCGCCGGGACCCGCCGCCACCGCGTCGTCCCGATGATGGGCGCCGAGGATGTCCACGACGTAGAACAGCTCCTCCCCCGCCTTCAGGCCGCGCGGCGGGGCCGCGCCGAACCCCTCCCCCGGCGGGATCGCCACGGTCACCCTGCTGCCCACCCTGCGGCCCCGCAGCGCCCGCTCCAGCCCCGGCAACAGCTCTCCCACCGGGAACGCGGCCGGGGTGCCCCGGGTGAAGCTGGATCCGACCAGGCGGCTGGCCGCGCCGTCCCACACGTGCGCGGTGTACTGCACGATCGCCAGATCGCCGGTCCGCAGCGGCTCGCCCCTGCCCGCGACCGGCTCATCCACCCGCAGCTCCGCGGCCGGCCTGGCGGTGGGGAAGACGATCGTCGGACGCGCCCCGAACGGCCCGCCCACCCGCGGCTCGGCGCCCTCACCCGTGCACCCGGCGGCCATCGGCAGCGCCAGCACCGCCGCCGCCGGCACCCGCACGGCGGCGCTCACGAACCGCCTCCGCGAGGCCCTCAGCGACCTTCGCGGCGTGCACGGCGGCGTCCAGACGGCGGCACGGCGGCGCATCGGCCCTCCCACGCGAAGCGGCCCGGCGGCACCATGCCACCGGGCCTCGCGATGTTACCGGGCCGCCCGCGGGCGTACCCGCCGAACGCCGATCCGGCCCCGGAACCGGGCCCTCCGACCTGACGGGCCCGTCCCGGGACGGTCAGCGGCTCAGCGCTCAGTAAGCGCCCAGGACGTCCACGACGAACACCAGTGTGCTGTTGGCCGGGATGCCCTGCTGCTCCTGGCTGCCGTAGCCCATCTCCGGCGGGATGCTCAACACGACCCGGCTGCCGACCGGAACCCCGGCCAGGCCCTTCTGCCAGCCCTGGATCACCTGAGCGAGCGGGAACTCGGCCGGCTCGCCACGCTCCCAGCTGGAGTCGAACTGCTTGTCCGTCCCCCAGATCTTGCCCGTGTAGTGCACGGTGAGCGTCTGGTTCGCGGTCACCTTCTCGCCGGTGCCCTTGATCAGCGTCTTGACCACGAGGTCCTTGGGAGCCTTCTCCTTCGTCTTCGTGGTCAGCTTCGGCGCCTGGTCACCGCCCGGGTTCTCGACCTGCACACCCTTGAGCGACTCGCCGGTCTCCTCGCCGGTGGCCGCCTTCAGCGGCGCCGGCCGCTTGCCGACCACGTCGAACACGAACACCTTCGTCGGCTCGGCCTGCGCGTCCTGCTGCTGGCCCTGCACCGAGTCGTTGGCCAGCACGGCGAGCAGCCGCCCGCCGCTCTTGACCTTGGTGAAGCCCTCCTGCAGCACCTCCGGCAGCTGCTCGGTCACCGGGATCGTCTCCGGCGCCTTCGTGTCGTACGACGACCCCTGGACCGCGTTGTCCTTGCCGTCCCAGTTGTAGACGGTCAGGTTCACGACCACGCGGTCGCCCGCCTGGACGCCCTCGCCGTTCCCCGGCTCGATCACCTCGTACGACGAGGTGGTCGCGGGCGAACCGGACGGGAACGTCACGGTGGGCTTGGCCCCGACGTTCCCCTCGACCTTGACCCCGGACGATCCGCCGGAGGAGGCGGTCGTGCCGGAACCGTCGTCGGAGCCGCAGGCGGCGGCAAACAAGATCAATGGCACGGCGGCCAGTACGGCCAGAGCGCGGCGCATGGATTTCCCTCGGAAGAGACGTCAGATTCGCGTCACACTACCCGACTTCGACGTAGGGCCGCGGTAAACGACGCCCCAGAACCCGCCCCGGCCCGGCCCGCACCCGCCTTGACCGAGAACCCGCCCCCGAGCTCAGCCGAACCCGCACCCGCCCTGACCGAGCACCCGCCCCGTGCTCAGCCCGGCCCGGCGCCCGCCCTGAGGCCCAGCGCGGCCCCAGAGTCCGGCCCCGCGACGGGGGCCGTGCGACCCCTCCCTCCCGCGCGAAGGAAGGCGGGCCGCACCGGCACCCCGCCCGCGCTCACATGCCGGCGATCAGCTTGTCGACCCGCTCGTCCACGCTCCTGAACGGGTCCTTGCACAGCACGGTCCGCTGCGCCTGGTCGTTCAGCTTGAGATGCACCCAGTCGACCGTGAAGTCGCGCCGCTTCTCCTGCGCCTTGCGGATGAACTCGCCCCGCAGCCGGGCCCGCGTGGTCTGCGGCGGCACCGACTTGGCCTCGAAGATCTTCAGGTCGGACGCCACCCGCTCCACGGAGCCGCGCTTCTGCAGCAGGTAGTACAGGCCGCGCTTGCGGTGCACGTCGTGGTAGGCCAGGTCGAGCTGGGCCACCCGGGGCGACGACAGCGGCAGGTCGTACTTACGGCGATACCGCTCGATCAGCTGGTACTTCGTCACCCAGTCGATCTCGCGCGCCACCAGGTCGAGGTTGCCCGTGTCGACCGCGGTCAGCGTGCGCTCCCACAGCTCCAGCACCCGGTGCGCGATGGCGTCGCCGCCGCGCCGGTCGACGAAGTCCTTCGCCTTCGACAGGTACTCCTGCTGGATCTCCAGGCTCGACGCCTCGCGCCCGTTCGCCAGCCGCACCCTGCGCCGGCCCGTCATGTCGTGGGAGACCTCGCGGATGGCCCTGATCGGGTTCTCCAGCGACAGGTCGCGCATCACCGTACCCGACTCGATCATGCGCAGCACCAGGTCGGTGGCCCCCACCTTGAGCAGCATCGTGGTCTCGCTCATGTTCGAGTCGCCCACGATCACGTGCAGGCGGCGGAACCGCTCGGCGTCCGCGTGCGGCTCGTCACGCGTGTTGATGATCGGCCGCGAACGGGTCGTGGCGCTGGAGACGCCCTCCCAAATGTGCTCGGCCCGCTGGGACACGCAGTAGACCGCGCCGCGCGGCGTCTGCAGCACCTTGCCCGCGCCGCACACGATCTGCCGCGTCACCAGGAACGGGATCAGCACATCCGCCAGCCGGCCGAACTCGCCGTGCCTGCCCACCAGATAGTTCTCGTGGCAGCCGTACGAGTTGCCGGCCGAGTCGGTGTTGTTCTTGAACAAGTAGATGTCACCGGCGATGCCCTCTTCGCGCAACCGCTTCTCGGCGTCCACGAGCAGGCCCTCTAGGATGCGCTCCCCGGCCTTGTCGTGGGTGACGAGCTCGATGACGTTGTCACACTCGGGTGTTGCGTATTCAGGATGGCTGCCCACGTCGAGGTACAGACGCGCGCCGTTGCGGAGAAAGACGTTGCTCGATCGGCCCCAGGACACGACCCGCCGGAACAGGTACCGCGCGACCTCGTCGGGGGACAGCCTGCGCTGGCCCCTGAACGTGCAGGTCACGCCGTACTCGTTCTCCAGCCCGAAGATGCGACGATCCATCACCTCACACTATGCCCACGGATCGGCGAGCGGGAGAGATCTTTCCCACGTGTTTTCCGCTTCGAGTCCCGAATGACCCCCGCCCGACCCCCGCAGCCCGCCCAAGCCGAGTCCGGAATCCTCTCCGGCGGGCCCCCGAGACCGCTCCCGACCGGGCCTCGAACGCCTCCCGACCGGCCCCCGCGTCCGTCCCCGCCGGAACCGAACGCCTCCCGACCGGCCCTCGCATACGTACCCGCCGGAACCGAACGCCTCCCGCCGGCATCCCGAGACCATCCCCGCCGGAACCAGCGCCTCCGACCAGACCCCGAGGCCGGCCGGGCGTTCGGCCGCCTCTCGACTTGCCCCCGAAACCCTTGCCGGCCGGACGTTCAGCCGCCTTCCGACCCGGCCCCGAGACCCTTCGCCAGGGATGGTGGGCGTCTCCCGGCCGGGCCACGAGACCGTTTCCGCCGAATTCCGGACGCGTCTTTCACCGGCCACCGGAGCCTGTCCCGGCCGCGATTCCGCGGGAGCGCGGGGGCTCGTACCGTTCGTACCCCGCGCCCGCCCCACGGGGCGCGGGTTCCGCCACTGCGCAGGTCAGGGAGTGAAGATCTCCTGAACCTTGACGATCCTGCCCTTATAGACGGTGATGAGCGACGGGATCGGTGACTTGCCGTGCCGCTTGATCAGCGTGGATCTGGAGCACCGCTTGTTGCCCAGGCTGCTGTTGCGGGTGGTGGTCAGCTCGCTCATCGAGGCCTTGCAGCCGAAGGCCGACAGGTACACCACGTCCTTGGCGATGGGCGAGGCGTAGGCCATCGCGCTGCCCTCGGGCGGGCCCACGAAGTAGCCCTCGGTGCGCTTGGCGGGCTTCCACTTGATGGGCTCGTACTCGGCGACGCCGCCCCGGATGTAGGTGATCCACCCGCGCAGGATGCCGTTGCGGCGGGAGTGGATGCCCTTGGTGAAATCGTGCTTCGGGTCGGACTGGAAGGTGGTGCCGAAGGTCTTCGGCGCCTTGAACTTCGGAATCTTCGGGGCCGCCTCGGCGGGCGCGCCCGAAGCCAGCATCACGGCCGCGGCGGCGCCTAACGCCGCCAGGCTACGTAGTGGAGTGTTCACGGCTTTTGAGATCCACGGGCGGCCTGGCGAGTTCGGGCGTATCAGAGTGAAACAGGTCACACTCCCCACCCTCCACCCGCCGCTCGCCTCGCCCAGGACGGGGCCTGCCCCTTCCTGCTCGGGCCGCTCAGACCAGCCCGCTTCCGGTCCTCACCTGAGACCTGAGCCACCCCGACTGGCCCCCTCCCCACCCAGCGCCCAACTCTCCGACCGGGTCCCTCCCCGCCCGGCACCCGAACCCGTCGAACAGGCCCTTCCCCGCCCAGCACCTGAACCCTTCGAGCAGGCCCTTCCGCCATCGCCCGACTCCTCCGAGCAGGCCCCTCCTCACCCACTGCCGGAACCCTGCACGAACAGGCCCTCCCGGCCATCGCGCCGCGCCCCCTTCGGAGCGATCGGCCCCGGCCAGGGCGGAAACCGTGACCCGTTGCGCCCGCCTCAGGCGGACCCTGTCCGCCGACCGACCCCTGCCGGCGGACAGGGCCTGTCCACGCCCCTGAGGCCTCTCTCACCTCGCGGGAGGGATGATCAGGCCCACGAGGACACGACGGCCTCCCGGAACCCCGCAGCGGGCCGCTCACAGCCCGCAGGCACCCGGGCACGCCGGGGCCGAGACACCCCGGTCGAGCGCCGAAGACCGGCGGGACCACACACACCACCGGCCCGGACACACGGTGCCCCCTGGACACGCGGTCTTCCTGACACACGGTGGCCCCGGACACGCGGTGACCCCGGACACACGGTCTTCCTGACACACGGTCTCCCTGACACACAGCAGCCGGGACACACGGCGGCCCAAACCTCCAGAAACAAGGACACACGGTGCCCCGGACCCGTCAGTGACCGAAACGCACCCCGACCCCAGACACGTGGTGACCGACACGGCGGCGATCCGTACACACCACGACCCGGACACCGGACCGTCCCGACGCGGTGAGCCCGGACACGCCGGTGGGGCCGCCGGAGAACGGCGGCCCCACCGGAGCGGAACACCTGATCGCTTACAGCGGAGACGACCCGTCGTCCACCGGACCCTCGGGGCCCGTAGGCGGCGGCGTGGCGGGCTTGTCATCCGACGGCGCGGCACCCTCGCCGCCAGAGCCGGAACCGGAGTCGGACGACTCCGCGGGCGGCGTGGCGGACTGCGCGAGCAGCCGTTCGAGCCGCGCCCCGGTGAGCCGCTGGAACTTGCGGTGCTCACGGTTACGGTCGAGCACCGCGACCTCGAGCTGGTTCACCGGCGGACGCTCCCCGCCCGGCTCGGTCAGCGCGGCCAGCGCCACCTCCAGCGCCTCGGACAGCGTCATGTCCTCGCGGTAACGCTCCTTCAGCCGCGTGGCGACCGCCTCCGCCTGCCCGCCCATGGCCGCGAAGCCGTGCTCGTCGAAGACCGACCCGTCGAAGGTCAGCCGGTAGATGGCGTCGCCGTCCTTGGTGTCGCCCACCTCGGCGACGACCACCTCGACCTCGAGCGACTTGATCGACTCGGTGAAGATGCGGCCCAGGTTGGAGGCGTACAGGTTGGCCAGGCCGCGCCCGGTGACATCGGAGCGGTCGTAGGTGTAGCCGTTGATGTCGGCGTACCGGATGCCGCCGAGCCGCAGCTCCTCGAACTCGTTGTAGCGGCCCACGGCCGCGAATCCGATGCGGTCGTAGATCTCGCTGATCTTGTGCAGCGCCCTGGACGGGTTGGGGGCGACGAACAGGATGCCGTCGACGTATTGGAGCACGACCACGGAACGGCCCCGCGCGATGCCCTTGCGCGCGTAGTCGGCCTTGTCCCGCATGATCTGCTCGGGGGACGCATATCCGAATGGCATGGACACAGTCATGATCCTTTGCTAGCGCAGCGGGGCGATGGGACCGTCGGGCGCGATCATGCGGGCGTCGAGCATCTGCTGGACGTAGCCGCTGACCTCGTCGTCGGACAGGCGGCGGAAACCGTCGGCGTCGATCACGGCCACCACCGGCCAGATCTTTCTCGCGACGTCGGGCCCGCCGGTCGCCGAGTCGTCGTCGGCGGCGTCGTAGAGCGCCTGGATCAGCGTCATCACCATGTCGTCGGCCGTCGCGCCGTCGCGATAGAGCTTCTTCAGCGAACCGCGCGCGAAGATCGAACCGGAACCGATCGCGTCGAACCTGTCACGCTCATAGGGCCCGCCCGCGACGTCGTAACTGAAGATGCGGCCCTGGTCCTTGTCGGGGTCGTAGGCGGCGAACAGCGGCACCACCACCAGGCCCTGCATCGCCATGCCCAGGTTGCTCCTGATCATCGTGGCGAGCCTGTTGGCCTTGCCCTGGACCGACATCGTGCGGCCCTCGAGCTTCTCGTAGTGCTCCAGCTCCACCCGGTAGAGGCGGGCGAACTCAAGACCCGTGCTGGCCGTGCCCGCGATGCCCATGCACGAGTAGTCGTCGGCGCGAAACACCTTCTCCACGTCACGCTGCGAGATGATGTTGCCGGACGTGGCCCGCCGGTCGCCCGCCATGACCACGCCACCGGCGAAGGTGGCGGCCACGATCGTGGTCGCGTGCGGAACCTGGTCGCCGATCGGGGTGGCCAGCATCTCGTCGCGACGTGGCAGCAGCTCCGGCGCGTACGAGCTGACGAACTCCGTGAACGAGGAACTCCCGGTGTTCTGGAAAAGCTGATTCACCAAGCCGACGGGCAGATCCCTGTGCGATGCCACGCGACTCCCTCCAAACGTTCAGTGTTCCTAGGGCGACCCTACTCATGTTGGGTTGCTGTCTGCACTTCCCACGATCAGCTCACGGCGAACCACGCTTCCCAGCCCGCCCGAAAGATGTTGTACGCCCGAGACGTAAGCAACCGCCCCTCCCACCACCTTCCCCGGCGTGCCCCGCTCCCCCGCCCGGGGGTCATACTGGCGGCATGGGCAGCACGTCCACCCCGTCACCCGGGGCCCGCCCCAGGGACTGGATCCTGCACCTCGACCTCGACCAGTTCATCGCCGCGGTCGAGCTCCTGCGCCACCCCGAGCTCCGCGGCAGACCCGTCGTCGTCGGCGGCACCGGCGACCCCACCCAGCCGCGCACCGTCGCCGCCACCGCCACCTACGAGGCCCGCGCGCACGGCGTCCACTCCGGCATGCCCCTGCGCACCGCGCTCAGACGCTGCCCCGACGCCGTCTTCCTCCCCACCGACCCGCCCGCCTACGAGGCCGCCTCACAACGCGTCATGGACGTCCTGCGCGCGCACCCCGTCCGCCTCGAGATCTGGGGCTGGGACGAAGCCTTCATCGGCGCCACCACCGCCGACCCCGAGGCCCTCGCCGCCACCCTCCAGCGCGACGTACGCGAACGCACCCGCCTCGACTGCTCCATCGGCATCGGCGACAACAAGCACCAGGCCAAACTCGCCTCCGCCTTCGCCAAACCGGCCGGCATTTACCGCCTCACCAGCGACAACTGGGCCGAGGTCATGAACGACCGCCCCACCGACGCGCTCTGGGGCATCGGCGCCAAGACCGCCAGAAAGCTCGCCGCGCACGGCCTGCACACCGTCGCCCGGCTCGCCGCCGCCGACCCCGCCGACCTGGCCCGCCACTTCGGCCCCACCAACGGTCCCTGGTACCGCTACCTCGCACTCGGCAAAGGCGAAGCCGAAGTCGTCACCACCCCATGGATCGCCCGCGGCCACAGCCGCGAGACCACCTTCACCCACGACCTCACCGACCCGGCCGACGTCGACGCCCACGTCACCGCCCTCGCCCAGCAGGTCGCCCGCGACGCCGCCGACGCCGGCCGCGAGATCACCCGCGTCACCGTGAAGATCCGCTCCGCGCCGTTCGTGACGCGTACCCGCCAGACCACGCTGCCCGCCCCCACCACCGACGCCGCCGTCGTCACCGGCACGGCCCGCGCCGTCCTCGCCCGCCACGACCTCACCCGGCCCATACGCCTCATCGGCGTGGCCGTCGACTACACCATGCCCGCCCGCGAGGTGCCCGCCCGCGAGATGCCCGCCCGCGAGGCCGAAACGGAGCCGGGCCCCACCCCCGGCCCCTGAACCGCGGCCCTCACCCCACCCGCGTCACCCGCGAGTAGAACTCCGACCGCGCCTTTTCCTCGGCTCTGATCAGCTCCTCCGGCTCTTCATCAGAGACCACCACCTCATCGAACCCATACTCCGCCGCCGCCTCCACATGGGAGAGCGCACGGCGCACCACCTCCGGATCATCACGGAACCGCCCGATCCCTGTGTTGCACGGCAGGCACAGCACATGCCGCACCGCACCGGACCGATGGCAACGATCCACATGCTCCGGCGGCCGATCCCAGCACACCACGCACAACCCGTGCTGCTCCGAGATCATCCGCTCGACGTCCTCATGCCGCACCCGATAGCGCCGCGACAAGTGGTACGCCCGCGTCCGCGCCACCGGCGAATCGCCACGCTCCTCAGGAAGGACCACGAACTCCGGCCACAGCACCTCACCTTCCAGGTAGAGCGCGGCCGGCTCCAGCAACACCAGGTCGTCGGCGAAATGCCCCAGCCCGTTGTCGCAGTTGAAGCAGAGCACGCCCGGACCCGGCCGGTCGCGTGACAGTGGTCGGCGAACGTCCCGGGAACGACCCGGCGGATGGCGCAGCGCCCGCCCTGGCGGGCGAGCATGCGCTCGAAGTCGTCCTCGGTGATCCCGTAGCGGAGCTTCGGCTTGTCGTTGCGATCGCTCCCGTGGTTCTTGATCCGGTTGTCCAGCGTCACCTGCTTGTGGCACGACCTGCAGTAGCTCGTGAGGCCGTCTCGCGCGGAACGATGACGGCCGAACTCTGCCTTCGCCTTGATGGTCGAGCAGCGAAGGCAGTATCTGCAGCCTTCAAGGACCTCGACCCGCTCGCGCACGGTCTTGCCCTGCTCTGCCCTGCGCTTGCGGTGGCCGGCGGTGGAGCGACGCCGGAAACAGACCTTGCAGTAGCGTGCCCGCCCGTCGGGCATGCGCTTGTTGGCCCCGAACCCGGAGAGCTCTTCGGCCTCCTGACAGCCGGGGCACCGCTTGAATCCGTCCGGCGCTTCCACCTGACGCGTCCCTTTTGGCTGTCCGTTTTGCCCTACTGTCCGCCCTTTTGGACGTAGCTGCGCACGAATTCCTCTGCGTTCTCTTCGAGAACTTCGTCTATTTCGTCCAGAATGGAGTCGACATCGTCCGTGAGCTTCTCCTGGCGCTCCTGGACGTCCGGCGACACGGCCGCCTCGGTCTCCTCGACCTCGGTCTCGCGCCGCCCGGCATGCTTCTGACCACCGGTGTCCTTGGTTGCCATGTCCTACCTCCAGTGGGGGACTGCCTCTAGGGATATCTTCCCCGAACCGGCCGACATTTCGCGCCGATCACCTTGCGATCTTGTTTTCATGATCGGCAGGCCTGGCCGCCCGGCTCAGGATCCCCCTGTCCGCAGGGTATGACAGATGTCCGATATGTTGCTGATTGCGGCCGATGTGCTCCTCGTCACAGTCCCGCCGCTCGCGCAGCGCATCGGAGGAGCCGCACGGCCGGCCCGCCCGGGCTCCTCGCAGGGAGCGGCAGGCAGCGCCACACACGGCTGAACAGGCAGGGCGCGAACACGGGTCCAGGCGGCGAAGAAGCCTCCCTTCCGGCGCGGTCTCGGACAGCGCGCCGAAAGAACCGACCGAGCCGGACGCGATGAGGAAGAGCGCGAGGTGCACCTTGGGTGCGTGCGTAGGAGGGAACAGGCCGGACACGGGGCGAGAACCGCGCTCGCACGCCGGCTCGGGACGCCGATGAGCCGCACCGTGAAGACGAGCCCTCCCGCAAGCGCGCCGGGCGCGGGGGTCGATGAGGGCCGGCCCGTGGAGGGCCGGCATGGTCAAGGGGAGCACCACGGCTGTGAGCGCGCTACCGCTGTGGACGACCCGGTGAGCGCGCTACGGCCGAGGCCCTGCAGGCCGCCCCGTGCGCAAGGCTCGGCCGGATGCGGCCGGCCGGGGAGTGCGTGCCGCTGGGCGCGTAACGGCCATGGCCGCCCCGAAAGCAAGGAACACCGCAGGAGGTCAGGAGCCGTCCCGTGCGACAGGCCTCGACCGCGATCGGCCCAGGGTGGCGTCACTCGCCCCCGGTCAGTGCGGAGACGAGGTCGGCGGCGGTGCGGCAGCGGTCGAAGAGTTCGCCGACGTGGGCCTTGGTGCCGCGCAGCGGTTCGAGGGTGGGTACGCGCTGAAGCGATTCGCGGCCGGGGATGTCGAAGATGACGGAGTCCCAGGAGGCGGCGGCCACGGATTCGCTGTACTGACTGAGGCAGCGGCCGCGGAAGTAGGCGCGGGTGTCGGTGGGCGGGTGTTCGACGGCGCGCTGGACCTCTTCCTCGGTGACGAGGCGCTGCATGCGTCCGCGGGCGACGAGGCGGTTGTAGAGGCCGCGGTCGGGGCGGATGTCGCTGTACTGCAGGTCGACGAGCTGGAGCCTGGGGTGCGACCAGGGAAGGCCGTCGCGGCTGCGGTAGCCCTCGAGGAGTTCGAGTTTGGCGACCCAGTCGAGCTCGCGGGAGAGCTGCATGGGGTCTTCGGCGAGGCGGGTGAGCACGGATTCCCAGCGGTCGAGGACGTCCTTGTTCATCTCGTCCTGGGCGGTGCCGCGCTCTTCGACGAATTTGCGTGCCTGCTCGAGGTATTCCATCTGGAGCTGGACGGCGGTGAGCTTGCGGCCGTCGCGCATGGGGATCTCGTAGCGGCAGGTGGGGTCGTGCGAGACGGCGCGGAGTGCCTGGACGGGGTTTTCGACGGCGAGGTCGCGGGTGAGGAAGCCCTCTTCGATCATGGCGAGGACGAGGGCGGTGGTGCCGAGTTTCAGGTAGGTGCTGATCTCGGACATGTTGGCGTCGCCGATGATGACGTGGAGCCGCCGGTACTTCTCGGGGTCGGCGTGCGGTTCGTCGCGGGTGTTGATGATGGGGCGCTTGAGCGTGGTCTCCAGGCCGACTTCGACTTCGAAGAAGTCGGCGCGCTGGCTGATCTGGAAGCCTTCGCCGCGGGAGTCCTGGCCGATGCCGACCTTGCCGGCGCCGGTGACGACCTGGCGGGAGACGAAGAAGGGGGTGAGGTGGCGGACGATGTCGGCGAAGGGGGTGGCGCGCCGCATGAGGTAGTTCTCGTGGCAGCCGTAGGAGGCGCCTTTGGCGTCGGTGTTGTTCTTGTAGAGCTGGATGGGCGCGTTGGAGGGGATGGCGGACGCGCGGGTGGCGGCGTCGTACATGACCCTCTCCCCCGCCTTGTCCCAGATGACGGCCGCCCGGGGGTTGGTGCATTCGGGCGAGCTGTATTCGGGGTGGGCGTGGTCGACGTAGAGCCTGGCGCCGTTGGTGAGGATGACGTTGGCCAGCCCGAGGTCCTCGTCGGTGAGCTGGGTGGGGTCGGCCACCTCCCTGGCCAGGTCGAAGCCGCGCGCGTCGCGCAGCGGGTTCTCCTCCTCGAAGTCCCATCGTGCCCTGCGCGCGCGGGCCGCCGAGGCGGCCAGGTAGGCGTTCACGACCTGTGAGGAGGTCACCATCGCGTTGGCGCCTGGCTGGCCGGGTACGGAGATGCCGTACTCGGTCTCGATGCCCATCACCCGACGCACCGTCATGCAACACCCTCTGTTCGTCCGGGTCTGTCTATCCGCCGTTTATATGCCCGAGCCTATGCCCTTCACAGTGCCCCAGGGTCACAGAGTTATGGCACCGACGCCTTTTCCGCCTGTACGGCGGGAGTTGCTGGGGTTCGTGGGGTTCTGCGGGGCTTGAGTAGCCGCTGGATGGGGCGTTCGGCAAAGGAATAGACGAGATACGACAGCACGACGGCGGCGAGGGTCGTCACGGTGGCGACGGCCCAGGGCGGCAGATTCGCGGTGAGCACGGGGATGAGGGCCACCGCGATGACGCTATGGAAGAGGTAAAGCGGGTATGTCGTGCCGCCCAGCGCGGTGAGGGTCCTGGAGGGCCGCAGCCGGATGAGACCGAGCGCGACGAGGGCCATCGCGAGGTAGATGAGGGTGATGGTGACGATGACGCTCGGGTCGGTGACGGGCATGTTCTTGAACCCGGCGAGGTCGATCCTGCTGTGCACGCGGTCGAGCGCGGCAGGCAGCGACAGGCCGTATCCGGCGAGGACGTAGAGCCACGGGAGCCAGGCGCTGCCGTGCTTGTGGATGAGGTAGAGGGCCATGCCTGCGATGAAGTAGGGGGCGTACTTCGGCATGACGATCTCGTCGAGCACGGGGTTCTCGGCGAGCCTGGCGGCGACGGTGGCGGCCAGCCAGAGGCCGGCGAAGATCAAGACGCGGGCGTAGGTGACGCCGGCGATGACGAGGATGGCGATGAGGAGGTAGAAGCGCAGCTCGGCCCAGAGCGACCAGTAGACGCCGCTGGCATCTGTGATCTTGAACAGGCGCTGGAACATGGTGGCGTTCACCAGGTACTCGCATGGGGAAAGTTTTGGGTTGAGCGGCTTGGCGCCGGTGAGGGCGTATAAGGCGGCGATGGCGGCGAGGCTGAGCCAGTACGCGGGGTAGAGCCGCACGAGCCGGGAGCGGGCGAACGCGCCGAGCCCGCGTCCCCAGACGCTCATGAGGATGACGAATCCGCTGATGACGAAGAACAGTTCGACGCCGAGGATGCCTAAGCCGGCGAAGGGGGCGAGCGCGGGGAACAGCCCGGCGGGGCGGTCTCCCCAGACGCTCGCGTAGGCGACGAGGTAGTGGAAGGCGACGACGGCCAGGGCGGCGAGGAAGCGCAGCAGGTCGAGTTCGGCCAACCGGCCGTTCCCCCGTGCGTGTCGTGACCGGTTGGGTGCGTGCACGCCACTTGGACGTCACACTGATCACTCTGGTTCCACTGGTCCCTCTGTTCCCACCAGCAACACGCGTGAGGTGCCGTCGAGGCCGAGGGCGGCGCGGGCCGAGGGGCTGAGGCCGAGCAGCCCGGCGGCTCCCGCGGCGCCGCAGCCGGACAGGTGGACGCCGTGTCCGGCGAGCAGGTGCGCGGCCTGTTCGGCCTGCTCGTCGGTGACGGTCACGTAGAGGTCGGCGAGGGTGCGCAGGAGGCGGTGGGCGATGAGCGAGGGTTCGCGGCAGTCGAGCCGTCCGAGCGCGGTGCGGCCGGGAGGCAGCCGGACGGGTTCGCCGGCACGGGCGCTTTCGAGCAGGCAGGCCGCGCCCTCGGGCTCGACGATGACGATCTTGGGGTGCTCGCCCCATCGGTCGCGGACGTATCCGGCCGCGGCGGCGGCCAGCCCGCCCACGCCCGCCTGGACGAACACGTGCGTGTACGGCCCGCCGGCCTCGGCCGCCTCGTCGAACAGGACGCTGTAGCCGCGCATGACCTCCAAGGGGATCTCGGTGTAGCCGGGCCACGAGCTGTCGGACACCAGCCGCAGGCCGTGCCGCTCGGCGTCCCGGCGCGCGGCGGCCATGCTGTCCTCGTAGTCGCGGCCGCTGCGGCGCACCTCGGCGCCGAGGCCGCGCAGCCGGTCGGCGAACGCCTCGGGCACGCTCTCGCTCAGGTGGACGACGCAGGGGACGCCGGCCTCGGCGGCGCCGGAGGCGACGGAGATGCCGTGGTTGCCGGCGCTGGCGCAGACGAACGGGGCGCCGCCGGGTTCGCGCTCGGCGAGCAGGTGCACCGCGTACGCGCCGCCGAGCGCTTTGAAGCTGCCGAGCCCCATGCGTGCGCTCTCGTCCTTGATACAGGCGGCGAGGGTGCCGGCGAGGCCGGGGACGGTGTGCAGGGGTGTGGGCCGGTAGCGGGGGTGGCGGGCGATGCGGGCGCGGGCCCGCCGGGCGTGCCCGGCCCCGATGAGCGCGCGGTCCCGCGCGGTGTACGGGGCGCGGGCGGGGTCGGCGAATTCCATGATCGCCATGCTAGGCGGGGGCGGCCGGATGGTCCCGGGCGGCGGCGACGGCGGCCTGGCCGAGGCTGAGCCCGCCGTCTCCCGGCGGTACGCGGACGTGCCGCAGCACGCGGAACCCGGCGGCGCGCAGCCGCTGGAGGGTGCGGTCGAGGAGCAGCGCGTTCTGGAAGAGCGCGCCGGTGAGCGCGACGGCGGTGAGGCCGGTGGCCTGCCGGAGCGCGACGCAGGTGCGGGTGACGGCGGCGGCGAGCCCGTTGTGGAAGCGGGCGGCAATGGCGGGGGTGGCGGTGCCGGCGGCGAGGTCGGCGGCGGCGGCGCGGACGAGGTCGGCGGTCTCGACGACGAGCGGGCCGTCACCCGTGGTAAGCGCCGCGGGGTAGGCGGCGGTCTCGGCGGGGTCGGCGTGCTGTTCGAGCTCGGCGGCGGACTGTCCTTCGTAGGTGATGGTGTCGCGCAGGCCGAGCAGCGCGGCGAGCGCGTCGAACAGGTGGCCCGCGCTGGAGGTGAGCGGCGTCTCGCGACCGGTGCCGGCCTGCTGGAGCGCTCCGGCGAGCCGGTCGCGCAGGCCGGGGTCGCAGGGGTGGTCGCGCAGGTAGGCGGCGGCCATGCGCAGGGGGCGGCGGGCGGCGGCGGGCCCGCCGGGCATGGGCACCTGGGCGAGGTGGGCCAGGCGCCGGTAGCCGGTGAGGTCGGCGCGCAGGAACTCGCCGCCCCAGATGGTGCCGTCGGGGCCGTGGCCGAGCCCGTCGAGCACGACGCCGATGACGGGGCCGAGGTCGCCGTTGTCGGCCAGGCAGGCGGCGACGTGGGCGTGGTGGTGCTGGACGGCGACGTGGGCCGCGGCGGTGAGCTGGAGCGCGTGGCGGGTGGCGAGGTGGCCGGGGTGCGCGTCGTGGGCGACGATCTCGGGCCGGATGCCGAGCAGGTCGCTGTAGTGGCCGACGGCGTTCGCGAAGGCGCGCAGGGTGTCGGGGTCGTCGAGGCGGCCGAGGTGCTGGGACAGGTGGGCGCGGCGGCCGTCGAGCAGGCAGAAGGTGCTGTCGGTGGTGGCGCCGCAGGCGAGGACGGCGCGGGGTGCGGGGCGGCGCAGCGCGATGGGATCGGGGGCGTGGCCGCGGCCGCGGCGCAGCACGGTGATCTCGCCGGCGAGCGGACGCAGGACGGTGTCGTCGGCGCGGGTGCGGACGGCGCGGTCGTGGGTGAGGAAGGCGTCGGCGATGCCGGACAGGCGGGTGAGGGCGTCGGCGTCCTCGTACGCGATGGGCTCCCCCGCGACGTCGCCGCCGGTGAGGGCGATGGGCGCGCCGAGGTCGGCGAGCAGGAGGTGGTGCAGCGGCGTGGCGGGGAGCGCGATGCCGAGGATGCGGTGGCCGGGCGCGACGGAGGGCGCGACGGGCGCGCCGGGCCGGCGGGGCAGCAGCACGACGGGCCTGGCGGGGCCGGTGAGCAGGGCCGCGGCGGTGTCGTCGATCTCGCAGCAGCGGCGGGCCTGGGCGAGGTCGGCGGCCATGACGGTGAACGGCTGCTCGGCGCGGTGCTTGCGGCCGCGCAGGGCGGCGACGGCTTGCTCGTGGGCGGCGGCGCAGGCGAGGTGGTAGCCGCCGGGGCCTTTGACGGCGATGACGCGGCCGGTGCGCAGCAGGGCGGCGGCGCAGGTGACGGGGTCGCCGCACAGCTCGGTGCCGCGGGCGTCGCGCAGCTTGAGCGCGGGGCCGCAGGCGGGGCAGCAGATGGCGGGGTCGCCGAAGCGGCGGCTTTCTGGGTCGTCGTGCTCGCGGGCGCAGTCGGCGCACATGGCGAAGGGGGCCATGGTGGTGTGCGGCCGCCTGCGGGGGCCGGTGCGGGTGATGCCGAGCCGGGGGCCGCAGTTCGCGCAGCCGGTGAAGGGGTAGCGGTGGCGGCGGCTTGCCGGGTCGGCCAGCTCGCGCAGGCAGTCGTCGCAGGGGGCGAGGTCGGCGAGCGCGGCGGCGGCGCGGACGGCTCCGGGGTCGGCGGCGGCGATGGTGAAGCCGCGGTGCCCTGCGGGTTCGCCGCTGACGACGGTGACCCGTTCGATCTCGGACAGGGCGGGCGCGTCGCGTTCGAGCGCGGTGAGGAACTCCTCGACGCCGGTGCGGGCGCCCTCGATCTCGATGTGCACGCCGTTCACGTCGTTGCGGACCCGGCCGGACAGGCCGAGGCGGCCGGCCAGCGAGCACACGAAGGGGCGGAAGCCCACTCCTTGGACGACGCCTTCGACGTGCACGTCTACGCGTTTGAGCGTGGTCACACGGCCAGTGTGCGCCCGCCGGGGGTGCCGTGCCTGCGTATCGGGCGTCCTCGGCGCGCCGCGCGGTGGACGCTTCGGGCCGTTTATGGACGTACGGGAAGACGCGGGAACGACGGGCGGGGACGCGGCAGGGCCGCGCGGTGGTTGTCCGCGCGGCCCTGCCGTCTGGAGACTTCTTACAGGTACTGGCCGGTGTTGGCGACGGTGTCGATGGACCGGCCGGCTTCGGTGCCCTGCTTGCCGGAGACCAGCGTGCGGATGTAGACGATCCGCTCGCCCTTCTTGCCGGAGATGCGGGCCCAGTCGTCGGGGTTGGTGGTGTTGGGCAGGTCCTCGTTCTCGGAGAATTCGTCCACGCAGGCCGTGAGCAGGTGCTGCACGCGCAGGCCCTTCTGGCCGGTCTCGAGGTACTGCTTGATGGCCATCTTCTTGCCCCGGTCGACGATGTTCTGGATCATCGCGCCGGAGTTGAAGTCCTTGAAGTAGAGGACTTCCTTGTCGCCGTTGGCGTAGGTCACCTCGAGGAAGCGGTTCTCCTCGCTCTCGGCGTACATGCGCTCGACGACGCTCTGGATCATCCCCTGGATGGTGGCCTCGCGGGAACCGCCGTGCTCGGCCAGGTCGTCGGGGTGCAGCGGCAGGTCGGGAACGAGGTACTTCGAGAAGATGTCCTTGGCCGCCTCGGCGTCCGGCCGCTCGATCTTGATCTTGACGTCCAGGCGGCCGGGCCGCAGGATCGCCGGGTCGATCATGTCCTCGCGGTTGGACGCGCCGATGACGATGACGTTCTCCAGGCCCTCGACGCCGTCGATCTCCGACAGCAACTGGGGAACGATGGTGTTCTCGACGTCGGACGACACGCCGGAGCCTCGGGTGCGGAAGATCGAGTCCATCTCGTCGAAGAACACGATCACCGGGGTGCCCTCTGAGGCCTTCTCACGTGCGCGCTGGAAGACCAGGCGGATGTGCCGCTCGGTCTCGCCGACGTACTTGTTGAGCAGCTCCGGGCCCTTGATGTTGAGGAAGAAGCTCTTGCCGGACTGGCCGGTCTTCTCCGCGACCTGCTTGGCCAGGGAGTTGGCGACGGCCTTGGCGATGAGCGTCTTGCCGCATCCGGGCGGGCCGTACAGCAGCACGCCCTTCGGGGGACGGAGCTTGTGCTCGCGGAACAGCTCGGAGTGCAGGTAGGGCAGCTCGATGGCGTCCCTGATCTGCTCGATCTGCCGGCCGAGGCCGCCGATCTCCTCATAGGAGATGTCGGGAACCTCTTCGAGCACGAGCTCTTCGACTTCGGACTTGGGTATGCGCTCGTAGACGTAACCCGAGCGAGGCTCCAGCAGGAGCGAGTCGCCGGCCCTGATGGGCTGGCCGATGAGCGAGTCGGCCAGCCGCACGACGCGCTCTTCGTCGGCGTGCGAGATGACCAGGGCCCGCTTGCCCTCGTCGAGCAGTTCTTTGAGCATCACGATCTCGCCGACCTCTTCGTAGCCGAGTGCTTCGACCACGTTGAGCGCCTCGTTGAGCATGACCTCCTGGCCACGCCGCAGCTGGCTGATGTCGACGGACGGGCTGACGTTCACCCGGAGCTTGCGGCCCCCGGTGAACACCTCGATCGTGCCGTCATCTCGGGCCTCGAGGAAGGTGCCGAAGCCGGATGGCGGCTGCGC
Organism: Nonomuraea sp. NPDC049309; assembly: GCF_043196965.1. Taxonomy (NCBI): domain Bacteria; kingdom Bacillati; phylum Actinomycetota; class Actinomycetes; order Streptosporangiales; family Streptosporangiaceae; genus Nonomuraea; species Nonomuraea sp. NPDC049309. Next base: position 522,458 of record NZ_JBICSH010000005.1, read on the forward strand.
CAGCCGGTCGACCTCCTCCTTGAGAGCGACGATCTGGTCCCGGGCCTCCTTGAGTGTGGCCACCAGGCGCTCGTTCTGGCCTGTCACGGCCGCGAGATTCGCCTGTGCCTCATGGAGACGTTCTTCGAGGACCCTGGCCTGACGGGGTGACTCGGCCAGCTTCCGCCTCAGCGCGGCGATCTCCTCTTGGAGGAAGGAGACCTGTGTTGAAAGATCAGCGACCTCCCGTTCGCGCTGCGCGGCTCGAGCCTCAGCATCATCGCGAGCTGCCACGCCCCGTCACCTCCTTCCCAGTCGAGGGCGACTACTTAGGACCTTACCTATCTCGGGGCCCTCCGTAACCTGGCCGGGCAGTGTTCGTAGAGTGACAATCAGTATTCGGTGAATAATCCCCAATAGGGCGTTTAATACTCCCAGCATAGGAACACGGCGATCTGTTCCCGTGTCACGCACCGGCGCACCCTCGTGGCCAAATTGTCATAGTTCCTCGGTCGTCCCCTTCGGTCGGCGGCGGCGCGGCGGCGGGGTCACACCGTCGGCCATGCGGCGGGCGGTGACGAGGAACCCGGTGTGTCCGATCATGCGGTGATCGGGTCGTACGGCGAGTCCTTCGACGTGCCAGTCGCGAACCAGGGTCTCCCACGCATGCGGCTCGGTGAAACACCCGTGATCGCGAATGGCCTCGACGATTTTGGACATCTGCGTGGTCGTGGCGACGTAGCAGCAGATCACGCCGCCCGGCGTGAGCGCCTTGGCGGCGGCGTCGACGCACTCCCACGGGGCGAGCATGTCGAGGATGACGCGGTCGACGTCGGCCTCGTCGATGGAGTCCACCAGGTCGCCCACGACCAGGCGCCAGTTGTCCTCCATGGGGCCGCCGAAGAACTTCTCGACGTTCTTGCGCGCCACGTCGGCGAAGTCCTCGCGCCGCTCGTAGGAGGTGACGTGGCCCTCGGGGCCGACCGCGCGCAGCAGGAAGCACGTCAGCGCGCCCGAGCCGACGCCGGCCTCGATGACCCTGGCGCCCGGGAAGATGTCTGCCATGCCGACGATCATCGAGGCGTCCTTGGGGTAGATGACGGCCGCGCCGCGCGGCATGGCGAGCGTGTAGTCCTGCAGCAGGTGGCGGAAGGCGAGGTATTGGGTGCCGCCGGAGGAACGCACCACGGAGCCTTCCGGCTGTCCGATCAGGTCGCTGTGCGGGATGGCGCCCTTGTGCGTGTGGAAGACGCCGTCCTCTTTGAGCGTGATCGTGTGGCGCTTGTTCTTGGGGTCGGTGAGCTGCACCTGATCCCCCACCTGGAAAGGCCCATGCCTGCGGAAACCCATGGCGGCAAGGTTATAGGGCTTTCGGGGGCGTCGAGACGCGCGATATCTATGGGGGATGCTCCCTCGCGATGTGATCTCCGCCGGCCCGCTGATCCTGCGTCCCCCCGTGGAGTCGGACGCGCCCGCGATCGCCGAGGCCTGCGGCGATGCGGTCACCGGGCGGTTCCTGCCGGGGCTGCCGCGGCCGTACTCGCTGGACGACGCCCGCGAGGAGGTCAAGCGGGCGGCGGTGCGCTGGGAGGACGGCGGCGCCGCCTTCGCGATCACGCGCGACGGCCGGTACGCGGGCGCCGTCTGGGTGAGCCCGCCCGACCGCTGGGAGACGGCCGAGCTGGGCTTTCTGGTGGCGCCGTGGGCGCGCGGCGCGGGCGTGGCGGCGACGGCGGCGCGGGCGGTGACCGACTGGCTGTTCGACCGCGGGGTGCGCAGGGTCGAGCTGCAGGCCGAGGTGGAGAACGTCGCGGCGCTGCTCGCGGCCTACCGTGCCGGGTTCGTCGAGGAGGGGCGGCGGCGCGACGCCATGCGGCTGCGCGACGGCCGCTGGGCCGACCTGGTGACGTTCGCCAGGCTCAGGGGCGAGGAGGGCGCGCGCACGGAGCCGTACCTGCCGTTCTTCCCCGGTGGCGAGCTGAACGACGGCGTGGTGCGGCTCGCGCCGCTCGTCGTCGAGGACGCGGCCGACTTCCACCGGATGCTGGCCGAGCCGAGCGTGGCCGCGTACTCGGTGGGCCCGATCCGGTCGCTGGAGGAGAACGAGCGGCGCTGCCGCTACACCGGCTACTGGTGGGTGTCGGGGCAGCGCATCGAGCTGGCGATCAGGGACGCCGCCTCCGGCGGCTTCGCGGGGCATCTGCAGCTCATGGAGATCGCGCCTCCTCTGGGACAGGCGATGATCGGCTACTCGCTGCTGCCGGGCTTCCGGGGGCGCGGGTTCATGACGCGGGCCGTACGGCTGCTGGTGGACTGGGCGTTCGCCGCCACGCCGCTGCACCGGATCGTGGCCGGGACCGACTCCGGCAACCTGGCCTCGCAGGCGGTGCTGGAACGTGCCGGTTTCCAGCGGGAGGGGCTGCACAGGCAGCTGCTGCCGCGCCCTGACGGCACGCGGGGCGACGACGTCCACTGGGCGGTCCTGCGCCCCTCCTGAGGCGCCCGGCCCGCCGGCCTCGGGCGCGTGGCATCGGATCCGGCCGGGAGGGAAAGCGGCGGGGCCTCGGCATCCCGAGGGCCTTTCCGTTTTGGGGACGTCTGGTGCGGTTGCGACGGAAAAGGTGTCAAGAGCGGACAAAAATCCAGATTTCCTCTTGAGGGCTGGTCAAGGGCCGCATCGAGGGCGATAGTCAGGGAACCCCGCGGGCGAGTTCCGCGCGAACGGGCCGTGCGATCTCGCCCACTCCCCGCCTCGAGGGAGCACCGCGATGCCATACAACCGTGTCGATATCGCCGTGCGCGAGCTCATCACCGTGTTCTCCGGCGTGGAGCTCACCGACCTGATCGATCGGCTGGCGCGCGCCGCCGCCGCGGTCGCGGGCACCACGTACGCCGGGTTCGTCCGCGTGGACCCGCTGCGGGAGGAGGCGTGCTGCGTCCACGTGCACGGGCCGCCCGGCGACCCGCTGCGCCTGCTCCCCTGGCTGCACGAGTCGGGCGTGCTGAAGGAGCTGGCCGCCTCGGCGGCGGCCCTCCGGCTCTCCGCGGACCGGACGGTGGGCGAGCCGATATTCCTGGCCGAGCCCGTGCCGGCGGCGGCATGCGACCACGCGTACGTGTGGGTCGCGGGACGGGAGTTCTGCGACGCGGACGAGCACCTGCTGAGCCGGTACGCCACCGCCGCCGGGAGGGCCCTGGAGGCGGCCAGCGGGATGGACGCGGCGGTGCGGCTGTTACGCGGCGTCCACGCCTTCCGGCCGGCTCCGCGCTGATCTCCGGCGGCGCTCTTGAGGACGGGCCGGATCACCCGGATGCGGACGGCCGGTTCGCAGGCACTTTTCCCCGCACAAGGCGCCGCCAATCCCATTCCGCGAGCGAAAGATCGTCGATTTCCATTGAGTGCACGGGTTTTATTCGAATTTCCGGGAGTGCGAATTCCGCCGGCCGATTCGCCCCTCCCCCGCGACCGCCGGATCCCCGTCCGCGCCCGGGGATCCGGCCCCCGGCCCGGCCCGCGGCACGGCTCCAAGGGCCCCGCGGTGGCTGTAGCGTGACCGCCCATGAGAGTGCTCATCGTGGGCGGCAGCGGCTTTCTCGGCGGCGAGCTGGTACGGCTCTGCGCCGCCCGCGGCCACACGGTGGCCGCGACCCGCTTTTCGACCCCGCCCGCTGCGTCCGGCGCCGGGCCGTCGCTTCCCGGGTGGGCGGGCTGCGCGGACCGGTCCGCGCGGGACGCGGGCGGGCGCCCGGAGACCGGCGGACCGAGCCCGCAGACGGACGCGGCGGGCGAGCACCGAGAAACCAGCGAACCGAACCCACAGACGCACGCAACGGGCGAACACCGAGAAACCAGCGAACCGAACCCACAGACGCACGCAACGGGCGGATCTCCGGAGACCGGCGGATCGGGCCTCAGGGCGGTCACGGCGGGCGGCGGCCCGGAAGCCCGTAGGCCGGGCCCAGAAACGGTGGCGGCAGGCGGGCCTGGGCCGGGTGAGTGGTTCCGGGTGGATGTGCGGTCGCGGGCGGACGTGATGGGCGTGATCGGCGGCTTCCGTCCCGATGTGACGATCAACGCGGCGTACCGGACGGGCGACTGGGCGGCCACGGCCGACGGCGCGGCGAACGTGGCGGCCGCCGTCGCCGCCGCGGGCGGCCGGCTGGTGCACGTCTCCAGCGACGCCGTCTTCTCGGGCGACGCGCCCTCCTACGACGAGACCTGCCCGCCCGACCCGATCAACCCGTACGGGGCGGCCAAGGCGGCGGCCGAGACCGCCGTGCGCGCCCTGGTGCCGGAGGCGGCCGTCGTCAGGACGTCCCTGATCGTCGGTCACGGCGCGTCGGCGCACGAGGCGTTCGTGCGCTCGCTGGCGACGGGCGCGGCCTCTGGGGTGCTGTTCACGGACGACGTGCGGTGTCCCGTCCACGTCTCGGACCTGGCGGCGGCGCTGCTGGAGATCGCCGAGCGGGGCCTGCCCGGCGTGCACCACGTGGCCGGGCCGCAGGCGCTGAGCCGCTACGAGCTGGGCCTGCTCATCGCCCGCAGAGACGGCCTCGGCGAGGAGCGCCTGCGCCCGGGGCTGCGCGCCGCCTGCGGGGTGCGCGGCCCGCTGGAGGTGCGCCTGGACTGCTCGGCGACCCGCCGCAGGCTTCGCACCCGCCTCCGCCCCGCCTCGGAGTTCCTGACCCCGCCCGCCTCCTGACCCCGCCCGGCTCCTGACCCCGCCCGCCTCCTGACCTCGCCGCATCACCCGGCACTGCGCGTGCTCCGCAGCGCGACGTCGCGGCGCGTCGCGGGGATGCGGGCGTGGGACGACGGCCCGCCTGCGGCGCCGCCCCCGCCGCCGCGCCGCCTCGTCACCACGCCACCTCGTCACCACACCGCCTCGTCACCACGCCACCTCGTCACCACGCCACCTCGTCACCACGCCACCACGCCACCACGCCACCACGCCACCACGAGCGTCGCGCCGAAAGGCACGGCCCGCGTCGGAAAGCGGCAGGACCGCGCCGGGAAGCGGAAAAGGGCCGGAAAGCGCCAACGCCCGCGCCCGGCGCGCTCAGCGCGCGGGACGCGGGCGTTCGCGTCGGAAGGCTAGCCCCGGTGCGCCTCGAAGCGGAGGGTCCGGGAGACGCCCACCCGCACGGTGGTGCCGGGGGCGATGGTGACGGGCTCGTTCGGCGGGATGTCGTAGAAGTTGGGGTCGCCGGGCGGCTGGATCTGGGTGCCGTTGACGGAGCCCAGGTCCACCAGGTTGACGTCCCAGCCGTCGAGGGCGACGCGCAGGTGGCGGCGGGAGACCGAGCCGTCGGGGCTGGTGACCTTGGCGGGCCTGGCGCTGCCGCCGGCCACCTCGGGCGCGCGCTCGGGGTCGCGGCCGAGCAGGTAGTCGGTCTCCAGGGGCAGCGTGGTGCCGTCGTCGAGGATGAGGACGCCGAGCGAGGGGCGCGGGCCCTTGTAGGGGACGAGCGTGCGCTGCACGAGGGCGATGCCGCAGACCGCGCAGTAGGGCGAGCGCGGGTCGTTGAAGTGGTCGTTCTTGCAGTCGACGCCGTAGACCATGGGCCGGTCGCCGGGCTCGGGCTGCTCCTGCTGCGGCGGCTGGCCGGACTGGTCGTAGGGCTCGGGGGTGCCGAGCACGGGCGGCGCCGGCTGGTCGAAGTGGTCCGGCGGGCCCATGGGCTGGGGCGCCGGGTGGTCGCCCGAGCCGTTGCCCGCGGCGGGCTGCGGCTCGTCGAAGGTGGGGAACTGCTGCTGCTGCTCGGGCTGGGGCGGCTGCTGCTCCTGACCTTGGAAGGGCGGCTCAGGCGGCGTGAGGTAGGCCGGCTGCTCCTGCTGATAGCCGGAGTCCTGCTGCTGGTAGGCGGGCTCGGGCTGGTACGGGGGCTGCTCGGCGGGCGCCGGCTGGGGGCCCGACGGCGGGCCGGGCGTGACCGGCGGCTGGTCGGCCAGCGGGTAGGGGGGCCGCTGCTCGGCAGGCTGGGGCTGGGGCTGGGGCTGCTCGGCAGGCTGCTGGGCGGGCGGCTGGATGAGGTCGGGCTCCATGTGGAGGCCGGTGGCGGGCATCTCGCTGGTCAGCATCCTGGCCGGGGCGGCCTGACGCGGCTGGTCGGTGAGGTCGCCGATGATGCCGCCGCCGTGGACGACGCCGCCGTCGAAGCGGACGGCATGGTGGGGGCCGCCCGCGCCGGGCAGGGTGAGCTCGACGCGCTCGACCGGGCCGCTCACGAGGCGGTCGGCCCAGGTGAGGCTGTCGCTGCCGGCCAGGCGCGTCTCGCCTCCCTGGGTGGTGACGGTGGCGGATGCGGATCCGCTGACGAGGACGGCGACGCCGTCGCCGACCGGTCCGGCCACGGCGCAGGTGGCGGGGTCGCCCGCCATGTTGGCCGCCAGGACCTGCGCGGCCCTGCGGGCCAGCGCGCGGCCGTCGCCGCCGGATCCGGCGGTCTCGCGGAGCGCTTCGATCAGCGCGTCGGCGGCGGATTCTCCCGAGTCGCACACCAGCAGCAGCCCGCCCATGTAGGCGACGAGCCCGTTTCCAGGAAGCGGACGCACCACTCCGAATCCATGGTCGGTCATGCGTCCTCCCTCAAGACGACCGTGCTGCGCTCATTGGTGCCCTCGCTGCGCTCGGTCACTCAACTCTCCTCCCCGGAAGCCGGCGATGTTACGGCACCCCGCACTGCCGTGCTGGCCACCAGCCATACGCATACCCAGACGCAGAGGCCGTGTCGCGGCCCCGTCGTCTCGATTCGATGAACCGGTGGGCCGCAACAAACCTCTTAAGTGTGCAAGTTTGGCCAAACAGAACACTATCGGCCAGTCGTCACATCGCAGTAATCGCACGGGGACCGGCGGTGAGCCGGCGCGAAACTGCTGGGCACGACCCTATCCATGGCCAGCCGCTTAAACGAGTGGGACATATCAGACGCCGATGAAAACCCTGTTCACATCGGACGTGGCGAGCACGCCGTAGATCTCCCCGGTGCGCTCGACCAGCAGGTACTCGCTGCCCGGGGCGTCGCGCATGGCCTCGATGAGGGCCTCGCCCGCCAGGTCGGCGTTCAAGATCATGGCGGGCTCGAGCGTCTTGGCCAGCGAGGCAACGTTCACCCACGGGCGGCGGTGCTCGGGGGTGGCCTGGACGGCGGCCTCGCTCACGATCGCCAGCGGCCTGCCCTCGTGGTCGACCACGACCAGCGCGCCCGCGCGCGCCTCGGCGGCGCGGCGCAGCGCCTCCGACAGCGGCGTATCGGCGGTGACGGGGATCGCCCTGCGCGCCAGCGTACGGGCGTTGACCTGCGGAATCCGCTCCTTGATCTTGGCGACGCGCAGCGACTGGGTGGCGCCCGTCCAGATGAACGAGGCGAGGACCACCGGCCACAGCAGGTCGACGGGGTCGAACGGGCGCTCGCTCGTCATCGCGGTCACCAGCGGGAAGGCGATGAGCAGCACGGCCAGCACCCGCCCGCCCCAGGCGGCCACGACGGTGCCGGAGCCCGGGCTGCCCACCACCTTCCACACGCCGGCGCGCAGCATCCTGCCGCCGTCGAGCGGCAGGCCGGGAAGCAGGTTGAAGACGCCGACGATGAGGTTGGCGAACCACAGCTGCCAGGTGAGCACCTCGAGGATGCCGCCGCCGTTGATGAGGAAGACGTCGGCGAGCAGGCCGAGCCCGGCCAGCCCCAGCGAGAGCATGGGACCCGCGGCGGCCACCATGAACTCCTTGCCGGGCGTGGGCGGCTCCTTCTCGATCTCCGAGACGCCGCCGAGGAGGTAGAGCGTGATGCGGCGCACCGGCAGCCCGTAGGCCTTGGCCAGCACGCTGTGCGCCAGCTCGTGCAGCAGCACCGAGACGTACAGCAGGACCGCGAAGAGGAAGGCGACGCCGTAGGCGGCGAACTCGTCGAGCTGCGGCAGCATCTGGCGCATCTGCGGCCCGAACATGATGGTGATGAACCCCGCCACCAGGAACCAGGTCCAGGAGACGTACACAGGAATGCCGAAGGGCCTGCCCATGGGCAGGCCGGAGAACTCCTGTCGCGGCCTCTGCTCGCTCACCGCACTCCTCGTCCCAAACGTGCTGTTGCTGCCTTGATGCTACGCGCCGGATCACGTGATCCTCGTGGCACGAAGGTTATTCTGTCGGCGTCTTGACCTAGAGTGCGGTGCATGACCTTGACCGAGCCGGTGATCATCGGAGCTCTCTCCCCGTCCCGGGCAGGCGATTTCATGACCTGTCCCCTGCTCTATCGCTTCCGGGTGATCGATCAGCTCCCCGAGAAGCCGTCGCAGGCGGCGGTGCGCGGCACGGTGGTCCACGCGGTGCTGGAGCGTCTGTACGACCTTCCCGCGCCGCGGCGTTCGGTCCAGGCGGCGCTGGAGCTGCTGGAGCCGCAGTGGCGGCGGCTGCTCGATGAGGAGCCCCGATACGCCGAGATGTTCGCCGACGAGGCGGAGCAGGCCGAGTGGCTGGCGCAGGCGCGCGCCATGCTGGAGCGCTACTTCACGCTGGAGGACCCGACGCGGCTGGAGCCGGCCGAGCGTGAGCTGTACGTCGAGGCGGTGCTCGACGGCGGGCTGATGCTGCGCGGCTACGTCGACCGGCTCGACGTGGCGCCGACCGGCGAGATCCGGGTGGTCGACTACAAGACGGGCAGCGCGCCGGGGCCGGAGTTCGAGGCCAAGGCGCTGTTTCAGATGAAGTTCTACGCGCTGGTGCTGTGGCGGCTGCGCGGCCAGGTGCCGCGGCTGCTGCAGCTGGTCTATCTGGGCGGCCAGGGCGAGGTGCTGCGGTACGCGCCCGACGAGGCCGACCTGCTGGCCACCGAGCGCAAGGTGACGGCGCTGTGGGCGGCGATCGAGCGGGCCCTGGAGACCGGCGAGTGGCGGGCGCGGCGCAGCCGCCTGTGCGACTGGTGCGACCATCAGGCGCTGTGCCCGGAGTTCGGCGGCACCCCTCCCCCGGTGCCCGACCGGCAGCCGGGCGACACCGTGCGCAGCACCAGGCGTTCGGCCACCGATGAGCTCTGACCGCGCGGCACCGGCCGGATGACGGGCTAATCCTCCCGGGGGAGGAGGTTGCGGGCTCTCACCTGGTCTTACAGTGAAGCGGTGCGGATGGATCAAAGCAGGCTCCACGACGCGGTGCTGGCCGTGGTGGTGGCCGCGGCATCCGTTTCGCTGTTCGTGCTGTACGGGCCCGAGCGGCTGGCCGAGGGGCTGCCGGTGCACGGCATGCGGGCGCCCGACGCGCTCGGGGTGGCGCTGGTGGTGCTGTCGTGCGCGCCCATCGCGGTCCGGCGGCGCTGGCCGCTGAGCGCGCTGTGGGCGGGGCTCGCGCCCGAGGCGGTGCTGAGCGGGCTCGGCTACGGCACGGGCACGGCGAGCCTGTCGGGGATGGTGCTGCTGTACTCGGTGGCCTCGCACCGGGGGCTGGCGATCTCGCTGGTGGGACTGGTGGTGGCGCTGGCGGCGTACCTGACGGGGGCGGCGGCGGGCCCGGTCGGCCCGGTCGGCTGGAACGAGTACCTGATCGTCGTCGTGGTGCTGGTGGCGGTCTGGGGCGCGGGCAGGAGCCTGCGGCTGCGCCGGGCGTACCTGGAGGAGCTGAAGGACCGGGCGGCGCGGCTGGAGCGCGCGCACGCGGCCGACACCAGGGCGGCGCGGGCCGAGGAGCGCTCGCGGATCGCCCGCGAGCTGCACGACGTGGTGGCGCACCACGTGAGCGTGATGACGGTGCAGGCCGCGGCGGCGCGGCGGGTGCTGGAGACCGATCCCGAGCTGGCGCGCGAGGCGCTGTCGGCGGTGGAGCACACCGGGCGGCTGGCGATGACGGAGATGCGCAACATCGTGGGCGTGCTGCGCACCGACGGGCAGGCCGAGCTGGGGCCGCAGCCGGCCGTGCGCGACCTGCCCGCGCTGGTCGAGCAGATGCGCGAGGCGGGGCTGCCGGTGCGGCTGCAGGTGGAGGGCACCGAGGTGCCGCTGCCCGCGGGGGTGGACCTGGCGGCCTACCGGCTGGTCCAGGAGGGGCTCACCAACAGCCTGCGGCACGCGGGCCCGGGGGCCAAGGCGACGGTGACGGTCCGCTACCTGCCGGGCGAGCTGGACGTGAGCGTGGAGGACGACGGCGTGGGCGTCAAGGACGACCAGAGCGAGCCCCCGGGGCACGGCTTGGTGGGCATCCGCGAACGTGTCACGCTCTATGGTGGAATCCTGAACATCGGTCCGCTGCCGGGGGGCGGTTTCGAAGTGCGGGCGAGGTTCCCGTTGAAGGACGGCCAATGACGATCAGAGTGCTGCTGGTGGACGACCAGCCGCTGCTGCGCACCGGTTTCCGCCTGATCCTCGAGGCCGAGCCCGACATCACGGTGGTGGGGCAGGCCGGCGACGGCAAGGACGCGCAGGAGCAGTGCCGCGCGCTGCTGCCCGACGTGGTGCTGATGGACATCCGGATGCCGGGGGTCGACGGCATCGAGGCGACCCGCAAGATCGTGCGGGAGGCGGCCCCTGCCGCGCATGTGCCGAAGGTGCTGGTGCTGACCACGTTCGACCTCGACGAGTACATCGTGGAGGCGCTGCGGGCGGGGGCGTCGGGGTTCCTGCTGAAGGACGTGCCGCCCGACGAGCTGGTGCAGGCGATCCGGGTGGTGGCGGCGGGCGATGCGATCGTGGCGCCGAGCGTGACGCGGCGGCTGCTCGACAGGTTCGCCACGAAGCTGCCGCCCGCCTACGAGCAGGCCGCCCCGGCGCGGCTGGACCGGCTGACCGAGCGGGAGCTCGAGGTGATGCGGCTCATCGCCAGGGGCATGTCCAACGCCGAGATCGCGGCCAAGCTCGTGGTGAGCGAGACAACGGTCAAGACGCACGTCGGCAACGTGCTGACGAAGCTGGGGCTGCGCGACCGGGTGCAGGCCGTGGTGCTGGCGTACGAGACGGGCCTCATCACGCCGGGCGCCATCTCCTGAGACGCCGGAGCGCCGGGCGCCGGCTCCTGGGAGCAGAGCGGCGCCCGGCGCGTCCGCGGGCGGCCGATCAGTCCTTCGCGGGCGCCGCAGCGGCGGCGGGCGCCTCGGGGGCGTTCTCCGGGAAGTGGCAGGCCACCTGGTGGCCGCTGGCCAGCTCCTGCAGCGGCGGCTCGACCTTCTTGCAGATCTCCTGCGCCTTCCAGCAGCGGGTGTGGAAGCGGCAGGCGGGCGGCGGGTTGAGCGGGCTCGGCACGTCGCCGCTGAGCCGGATGCGCTCGCGCTCCTTGCGCGCCTTGGGGTCGGGCACGGGCACGGCCGACAGCAGGGCGTTGGTGTACGGGTGCATCGGCGAGTTGTACAGCCGCTTGCGGTCGGCCACCTCGACGATCTTGCCCAGGTACATGACGGCGACGCGGTCGCTGATGTGCCGGACGACCGACAGGTCGTGGGCGATGACGACGTAGGTGAGGTCCAGCTCCCGCTGGAGGTCTTCGAGCAGGTTGACGACCTGCGCCTGGATCGACACGTCGAGCGCGGAGACCGGCTCGTCGGCGATGATCAGCTTGGGCTTGAGCGCGAGCGTGCGGGCGATGCCGATGCGCTGCCGCTGGCCGCCGGAGAACTCGTGCGGGTAGCGGTTGTAGTGCTCGGGGTTGAGCCCGACCATCTCCAGGATCTCCTGGACGGCCTTCTTGATGCCGTGCTCGGTGCGCACGCCCTGGATGCGGAAGGGCGCGCCGACGATGGCGCCGACGGTGTGGCGGGGGTTGAGCGACGAGTACGGGTCCTGGAAGATCATCTGCATGTCGCGCCGGAGCGGCCGGAGCTTGCCCTGGCTCATGTGCGTGATGTCCTGGCCCTCGAAGATCACCTTGCCCGCGGTGGGTTCCAGCAGGCGGGTGACCAGGCGTCCCGTGGTGGACTTGCCGCAGCCGGACTCCCCCACCAGGCCGAGCGTCTCGCCCTTGTACACGTCGAAGCTGATGCCGTCGACCGCCTTGACGGCGCCGACCTGCCTTTTGAACAGGCCCTTGGTCACGGGGAAGTGCTTCTCCATGTTCTGCACGGAAAGAAGCAGCTCGTTGTCGCTCACTGGGTCTCCAGCACTGGCTTGATCTCGTTGGCCCACAGGCTCTGCCGCTCGTCCCTGCTCATGTGGCAGCGCACCAGGTGGCCGCCCTCGGTCTCGGCGAGGGCCGGCACCTCGGTCGTGGCCTTGCCCTTGGTGCGCTCGGCGTACGGGCAGCGCGGGTGGAACGCGCAGCCCGGCGGCACGTTGATGAGGGACGGCGGCGAGCCCTTGATCGGCAGCAGCCGCTCGGTGGGCTCGCGGTCGAGACGCGGCATGGAGCCCAGCAGGCCCCAGGTGTAGGGGTGCTCGGGGCGGTAGAAGATGTCCTCGGTGCTGCCGTACTCGACGCACTTGCCGGCGTACATGACGAGGATGTCGTCGGACAGCTCGGCGACCACGCCCAGGTCGTGGGTGATGACGATGAGCGCGGAGTTGAACTCGCGCTGCAGGTCGCGCATCAGGTCGAGGATCTGCGCCTGGACGGTCACGTCGAGCGCGGTGGTCGGCTCGTCGGCGATGAGCAGCTCGGGGTCGCACGACAGCGCCATGGCGATCATGGCGCGCTGGCGCATGCCGCCGGAGAACTCGTGCGGGTAGCTGTCGACGCGCTTGGCCGGCTCGGGGATGCCGACGCGGCCGAGCATGTCGATGGCGTGCTTGCGGGCGACCTGCTTGGAGACGTCGTTGTGGATCCGGTACGCCTCGATGATCTGGTCGCCGACGGTGTAGAAGGGGTGCATCGACGACAGCGGATCCTGGAAGATCATCGCCATCTTCTTGCCGCGCAGCCGGCGCACGTGCTCGGCGGAGGCGCCGATCAGCTCCTCGCCGTCGAGCCAGATCTCGCCGGAGATGCGGGCCCTGCCGCCCTTGTGCAGGCCGAGGATGCCGAGGCTGGTCACGCTCTTGCCGGAGCCGGACTCGCCGACGATGCCGAGGGTCTTGCCCCGCTCGACGCTGAACGACAGCCCGTCGACGGAGCGGACGAGACCGTCGTCGGTCGGGAAGTGGATCTTCAGGTCCTTGACCTCAAGGAAGCTCATGCCAACCTCACCCTCGGGTCGACCACGGCGTAGAGCAGGTCGACGACCAAGCTCGCGACCACCACGAAGCCCGCGGCGACGAGCACGACACCCATGACCTGCGGCAGGTCCTGGTTTCTGATCGCCAGGATGGCGTACTGGCCGAGGCCGGGCAGAGTATAGGTGGTCTCGGTGAGGACGGCGCCGCCGATGAGCAGGCCGAAGTCGATGCCGAAAAGGGTCAGGATCGGGGTGAGCGCGGCGCGCAGGCCGTGCTTGACCACCACCTGGTTCTCCCGCAGGCCCTTGGCCCTGGCGGTGCGGATGTAGTCCTCGCCCATCGTCTCCAGCATGCCCGCCCGGGTGAGCCGCGCGTACGTGGCGGCGAACAGGAACGCCAGCGTGATCCACGGCAGGAGCAGGTTGTAGGCCCACTGCGCCGGGTTCTCGGTGAAGTCCGTCCACGCGCCGCCCGGCGGCGTCCAGCCCAGGCCGTAGCTGAAGACGACCAGGGAGATCATGCCGGTGAAGAAGATGGGCAGCGAGACGCCGGCCAGGGCGGTGCCCATGGACAGCCGGTCGAAGAAGCTGCCTCTGCGCAGCGCCGACAGCACGCCGATGCTGACGCCGCCCACGACCCACAGCACGGCCGCGCCGATGGCCAGCGAGAAGGTGACCGGCATGCGGTCCAGCAGGTCGGGCCAGACGGGCTGGCCGCTGATGAAGGAGTAGCCGAAGCAGGGCGCGGGGCACTGCTCGACGCCCGCGCCGTAGTCGTACTCGGCACCGGCGACCAGGCCCTTGATGAACCTGCCGTACTGCACGACCACCGGGTCGTAGAAGCCGAGCCGCTCGGCGACCAGGTGGACGGTCTCCGGCGTCGCCGCCCGCCCGACGTAGCGCGACGCGAGGGCCTCGGGTGTCGCCCCGGCCCACTGCGGCACGATGTAGAAGATGCCGAACGTGACCATGCTGATCAGGATGAGCATGGCGATCGCGCCGATCAGACGCCTGATGATGTATGTGACCACCGCTACCGGCCGAGTGGCCCGCCCGCGCTGGCGGGCGGGCCACTCCTGCCTTCACCTGCCTTCGTTAGATCCCCGAACCTCGCCTGGTCACTCGACGCCGAGCAAGATGTAGTCGTACATGCTCTGGCCTTCGTTGTAGGCGATGTTCGTCACGCCTTCACCGCGCAGGAGCAGGGACTTGGCCCACACCACGGGCAGGATGGACGCGTCCTCCATGACCTTCTTGTCCACCTCGACCCACAGCTTGCCGCGGGCGGTCGCGTCCAGTTCCGCGGAGGCCTGGTCGATCAGCTTGTCGACCTCCTCGTTCTTGACGCTGAGGTTGTAGTTGCCGGCCTTGCGGATGGTGCGGCTGTCGACGATCGCCTGCATGAAGCCGTAGCCGTCGGGCCAGTCGGCGCCCCAGCCGTGGGTGGCCAGGCCGATGCCGTTCTTCTTGACGTAGTCGACGTTGCCGGCGTAGTCGGAGAAGTAGCTGGAGGCCGGGAAGCCCTTGAGGGTGAGCTTGATGCCGACCCGGGCCAGGGCCTGCTGCATGGCCTCGGCGAGCGCCTTCTCACGCGGGCGGTCCGAGCGGTACGTCATGGTGGTGGAGAAGCCGTCCGGCTGGCCGCAGGCGGCGAGGGCCTGCTTGGCCTTCTCGACGTCGCCCTTGTTGTCGGGGCTGGCGTACAGGTCGAACTTCTCCTGGCCGACGATGGGCGGCGGCATCACGTTGGTGGCGATGTCGCCACCGGCGAGCGGGCCGCCGTAGGCGGTCTGGTTGGCGACTCGGTCGGCGGCGAACATGACGGCCTTGCGGCACTCGACGTTGTCGAGCGGCGCCGTGTCGGGGATGACCGAGACGTACCAGAGCCTGGGGATCGTCGGGTTGTCCGTACGGGCCTTGAGCTGCGGGTCCGGCAGGACCTTGCCCAGCGCGGCGGGCTGCAGGCCGGTGCCGGGGATGTCGAGGTGGATGTCACCGGCGATGAGCTGGTTGTCCAGGTCGTCGGCGTTGACGTTGAGCTGCACCTCGATGCGGTCCGGCAGGGCGGGCCTGATCGGGTCGGTCGACGGGTCCCACTGGTCGTTGCGGACCAGGGTGAAGCGCTTGCCGATCTCGTTGGTCTCGAACTTGTACGGGCCGGAGGAGATCACGTGCTCCTTGTACTTGGCGCCCGTGTCCTTGTCCTTCGGCACCGGAGCCGTCATCGGCATCTGGACGATGTAGTCCATCGACGCGAACGGCTTCTTCAGGTGGAAGACGACGGTGGTGTCGTCGGTCGCCTCGACGGCGGAGCTGTAGTCGACGTCGGGGGTCTTGTAGACGCCCTTGAAGTCCTTCGGCCAGTCGAGCAGCTCGTTGAGGTAGGAGGGACCGTGCGGGAAGGTCTCCTTGTCGAAGGAGCGCGCCACCGCGTAGGCCACGTCCTTGGCGGTGATCGGCGTGCCGTCCTCGAACTTCAGCCCGCTCCTGAGCTTGTACGTCCAGGTCTTGCCGTCGTCGCTGGGCTGGCCGAGCCCTTCGGCCAGGTCGGGGACGACGGTGTTGCCCTCGGGGCCGGGGCCCGGCTTGTACGTCGTCAGCGTCCGCCAGTAGAAGCGGCCGAAGTTGAACGAGTAGCCGTAGTAGGTGTCGCCCGGGTCGAGGCTGTCCCAGTCGGATGAGTGGGCCGCCTTGAGCGTCCCGCCCTTCTTGGTGGACGGGTTGTAGACCTGGGTCAAAGCGGCGTTGAACGCGGGTTGCGCGGCACCGCCAGAGGCCGACTGGGCGGGCTGGGAGGCGTTGCCGCCTCCGCCGCCACAGGCGGAGAGCACCAGGGCGGCCGCTGTCGCGGCTCCGGCCAGTGCGTGTTTCCTTCTCATTGACTAACCCCTTGGTGAGTGAGATGCGGGGGATGAAGCGTTGGCGGAACTCAGTGCGCCCGAGGGTCGAAGGCGTCCCGCAGCCCGTCGCCGAACAGGTTGAACGCCAAGACCGTAATGAAGATCGCCAGCCCCGGGAAGAGCACGAAGTGGGGCAGTGTGTAGAAGCGGACCGCCTCGGAGAGCATGCCACCCCACGTCGGGGTGGGCGGGTTGATACCGACGCCCAGGAACGACAGCGCGGCCTCGAAGAGGATGTTGGTCGGGATGAGCAGCGTCGCGTAGACCAGGATGGGCGCCATCAGGTTCGGCAGCACCTCGCGGAAGAGGATGTAGCCGTGGCGCGCGCCGAGGCTCTTGGCCGCGTCGACGAACTCCCGCTCGCGCAGTGACAGCGTCTGGCCGCGGACGATGCGGCCGATGCTGGGCCAGCTGAAGAAGCCGATGATGAAGATCAGCATGGCGATGCGCAGCCCGTTGCCCTCCAGCCCGAATCCCTTGTCGGGGATGACGCCGGCCAGCGCGATGGCGAAGACCAGCAACGGGAAGGCGAGGAAGACGTCCATGAGACGGCCGATGATCTGGTCGACCCAGCCGCCGAAGTATCCGGCGATGACGCCGAGCGTGGTGCCGATGATCACCGACAGCATGGTGGCGAGGAAGCCGATGAGCAGCGAGATCCAGGCTCCCGCGACGATGCGGCTGAAGATGTCGCGGCCGTTGACCGGCTCGACGCCGAGCAGGTATTCGCTGCTCATGCCGCCGAACGCGCCCTTGGGCAGGAGCGTGTTGGGGTCGATCTGGTCCTGGTGGAACTCCAGGGGCGGGTGGCCGAACGCGCTGATGATCGGCCCTTGGAAGATCGCGACAAGGATCAGCAGGATGACGACGATGCCGCCACCGAGCGCGACCTTGTCGCGGCGCAGCCGCATCCAGGCGATCCGGGTGAGAGAACGGCCCTGGATGGACTTGCCCGCTCCGGTGAGCACAGCCTCCGGGTTCGCCTCGGCTGTGGAACCGGGAACGTCAAGCGGTGCGGTCATTCCGTACTGCCCCCTGCTGACAAGACGACGCAGTCTCTGCGTAGTGAACTACAGACCGCATGACGCGACCTCAGGAGGCAGAATCTATGGCCTGAGCTGCACTGACTAGTCCCTCCAGGCGCGATGTGGCTAATCTGTGATTGTTGCGAAACTCATTCGTATCGATCTTGAACCGTTTGTCTAGAGCGCGTTCCGGTTCCGTCTCGGAACCGTGACACAGCCGCGCGGCGCGCCGGCTTCAGCTGATCCCGCGCCGCTTCAGCAGCTCCTCGATGTCGGAGAAGTCGTCGTCGGCGAAGCTCGTCTTCTTGGGGCTCACGGCGGGCTGCGGCTTGGTGGGCGCGGTGGCCTGCTGGGCGGGCCGCGTGGCCGTCGCGGCGGCTCCCGCCTGCGCAGACTCGCCGCCCTGCTTCTTGCGGGCCCCTGCCAGCTTCCTGCCGCGCATCACGCCCGACACCACGAACAGCACCGCCGACAGCCCGGCCACCGCCACACCCGCCCACACCGAGGGGTTGAACACCAGGCCGGTCACGAAGCGCACCGCGGTGGTGCCGATCGTCCACAGCGACTGCAACGCGCCGGTGAGGTAGGCGGCCATCGGCAGCAGCGCCCACGCCGTCACGCGCATGCCGGCGGCCGCGCCTCTGCGGCGGAAGGCCAGGAAGGCCAGCACCAGCCCGGCGATGGTCACTCCCGCGCACAGCGGCAGCCAGGCGATCGCGTTGAAGGTCTCCATGTCAGACGTCCCCTAGTCGGTGGCTCGTGCATTCCATCCTGGCACGCGGAGGCGTCCACGCCTCCTCCGCGAGAACCACTTCTCCCCTAGGGGAACGTCCCTATGACCCCAGAAGTGCCCTGAGGTCCGCGACCCCGACCTGGGTCAGGGACGGCACGACGAGCCTGCCGGGCGCCTCCTCGACGGGCACGAGGCTCGGCACGGCCACCACGGCGCAGCCGGCGGCGGTGGCGGCGGCCACGCCGCTGGGCGAGTCCTCCAGTACGACGCAGCGCGCCGGCGCGACGCCGAGCCGGCGGGCCGCCGTCAGGTAGGGCTCGGGGTCCGGCTTGGTACGGGTGACGTCGTCGGCGGTCACGACGAGGTCGAAGCGTTCCCTGCCGACGCTCTTGAGCACGGCGTCGGCGATCGGCCGGACCGACGAGGTGACCAGCCCCACCGGCACGCCCTCGTCGCGCAGCGCGTCGAGCAGCTCGGAGGCGCCGGGCATGACGGGAACGCCGTCCTGCAGCCTGGCGACCATGCCGTCGATCATCCACTTGCGGATGGTCTCCGGCGGCACGCCGGCGCCCGAGACGGACAGCATGTAGCCGACGGTGCGCTCCATGGAGCCGCCCACCAGGTTGGCCTGGTGCTCGGGCGTCCAGGCGGCGCCGAGCCTGGCCATCACCCCGGTCTCGATCTCCAGCCAGACGCGTTCGCTGTCCACCAGCAGGCCGTCCATGTCGAAGAAGACGGCGTCCATGTATGGATTCCCCCCGATCAGTCGGCGGTTCGTGGGCGTGACGTGGCTGACGCGCCGCCCTGCGCGCACGGCGAACCGCCCGATGCCGGCGCGAGACGGGACCGGGCGGTCAGACGTTGAAGTACTTCGCCTCAGGGTGGTGGGCGACGAGCGCCGAGGTGGCCTGCTCGGGGTGGAGCTGGAACTCCTCCGACAGCGTCACGCCGATGCGCTCGGGGTCGAGCAGCTCGAACAGCTGCTTCTGGTCCTCCAGGTTGGGGCAGGCCGGGTAGCCGAACGAGTAGCGGCAGCCCTGGATGTTGACCCTGAGCATGTCGTCGAGCGACTCGTCGCCGCCGATGCCGAGCTCGGCGCGCACCCGGGCGTGCCAGTATTCGGCCAGCGCCTCGGTGAGCTGCACCGACAGGCCGTGCAGCTCGAGGTAGTCGCGGTAGGCGTCTTTGGCGAACAGCTCGGCCGTGGCCTGGCTGATCTTCGCGCCCATGGTGACGACCTGGAAGCCGACGACGTCGGTCTCGCCGCTGTCCTTGGGGCGGAAGAAGTCGGACAGGCACAGGTGGCGGTCGCGGCGCTGGCGCGGGAACGTGAAGCGGGTGCGCTCGCCGCCGGACTCGTCGAGGATGATCAGCGAGTCGCCGTCGGAGACGCACGGGAAGTAGCCGTAGACGACGGCCGCCTCCAGCAGCCCCTCGGTCTGGATGCGGTCGAGCCACATGCGCAGCCGCGGCCGGCCCTCGGTCTCGACCAGCTCCTCGTAACCGGGCCCGTCGCCGCCCCTGGTGGGCTTGAGCCCCCACTGGCCGAGGAACAGGGCGCGCTCGTCGAGGAAGGCGGCGTAGTCGGCCAGCGAGATGCCCTTGACGACGCGGTCGCCGTGGAAGGGCGCCGTCGGCACCGGGTTGTCGGTGGCGACGTCGGAGCGGGCCGGCAGCTCCTCGACGGGCGTGCGGACGAGCGTGGCGCCGGTCTTGACGCGCCGCTCGCGCAGCGGCGGCAGCGTCGCCCCCTTCTCGCCGCGCTTGACCGCCATGAACGCGTCCATCAGCCGCAGCCCCTCGAACGCGTCGCGGGCGTAGCGCACCTCGCCCTCGAACAGCTCGGCGAGGTCCTGCTCGACGTAGGCGCGGGTCAGGGCGGCGCCGCCGAGCAGCACGGGGTAGCGCTTGGCCAGGCCCCTGGAGTTCATCTCCTCCAGGTTCTCCTTCATGATGACCGTCGACTTGACCAGCAGCCCGGACATGCCGATGACGTCGGCCTTGTGCTCGTCGGCGGCCTCCAGGATGGCCGAGACCGGCTGTTTGATGCCGAGGTTGATCACCTGGTAGCCGTTGTTGGACAGGATGATGTCGACGAGGTTCTTGCCGATGTCGTGCACGTCGCCCTTGACGGTGGCGAGCACGATGCGGCCCTTGGTCTCGCCCTCGACGCGGTCCATGTGGGGCTCGAGGTAGGCGACGGCGGCCTTCATCACCTCGGCCGACTGGAGCACGAACGGCAGCTGCATCTGCCCGGAGCCGAAGAGGTCGCCGACCGTCTTCATGCCGTCGAGCAGCACGTCGTTGATGATCTCCAGGGCGGGCCGCTGGGCGAGCGCGGCGTCGAGGTCGGCCTCCAGGCCCTTGCGCTCGCCGTCGATGATGCGGCGCTTGAGCCGCTCCCACAGCGGCAGCGCGGCCAGCTCCTCGGCCTTGCCCGCGCGCATGGCGGCGGCGTCGACGCCCTCGAACAGCTCCATGAAGCGCTGCAGCGGGTCGTAGCCCTCGCGGCGGCGGTCGTAGACCATGTCGAGCGCGACCTGGCGCTGCTCGTCGGGGATGCGCGCCATCGGCAGGATCTTGGAGGCGTGGACGATGGCGGAGTCGAGCCCGGCGTTGACGCACTCGTTGAGGAAGACCGAGTTGAGCACCATGCGGGCGGCCGGGTTGAGGCCGAAGCTGATGTTGGAGACGCCGAGCGTGGTCTGCACGCCGGGGTAGCGGCGCTTGAGCTCGCGGATCGCCTCGATGGTCTCCAGGCCGTCGCGCCTGGTCTCCTCCTGGCCGGTGGCGATGGGGAAGGTCAGGCAGTCGACGATGACGTCTTCGACCCGCATGCCCCAGTTGGTGGTGAGGTCTTCGATGAGCCGGGTGGCCACGCGCAGCTTGTGCTCGGCGGTGCGGGCCTGGCCCTCCTCGTCGATGGTGAGGGCGACCACGGCGGCGCCGTGCTCGCGTACCAGGCGCATGATCTTCTGGAAGCGGGAGTCGGGGCCGTCGCCGTCTTCGTAGTTGACGGAGTTGACGGCGGCGCGGCCGCCCAGCATCTCCAGGCCCGCCTGCAGCACCGCGGGCTCGGTGGAGTCGAGCATGATCGGCAGCGTGGAGGCGGTGGCGAAGCGGAAGGCGAGCTCCTTCATGTCGGAGACGCCGTCACGGCCGACGTAGTCGACGCACAGGTCGAGCATGTGGGCGCCGCCGCGGGCCTGCTCGCGGGCCATCTCGACGCAGTCGTCCCAGCGGCCCTCCAGCATGGCCTCGCGGAAGGCCTTGGAGCCGTTGGTGTTGCAGCGCTCGCCGATGGCGAGATAGGAGGTGTCCTGCCGGAACGGGACGGTCTGGTAGAGCGAGGAGGCCCCCGGCTCGGGTCGGGGGCGGCGGGCGGCCGGCCGCCTGCCGCGCACCCTTTCGACCACCTGGCGCAGGTGCTCGGGCGTGGTGCCGCAGCAGCCGCCGACCAGGGACAGGCCGTAGTCGCGGGTGAAGGAGTCGTGGGCGCCGGCCAGCTCCTCCGGGGTCAGCGGGTAGCGGGCGCCGTCGGCGGTGAGCACGGGCAGGCCGGCGTTGGGCATGCAGGACAGCTTGAGCCGCGAGTGGCGGGCGAGGTAGCGCAGGTGCTCGCTCATCTCGGCGGGGCCCGTCGCGCAGTTGAGCCCCACGACGTCGACGCCGAGCGGCTCGATGGCGGTGAGCGCCGCGCCGATCTCGGAGCCGAGGAGCATGGCGCCGTTGGTCTCGATGGTGACCTGGGCGATGATCGGGACGTCGCGGCCGGCCGCCTCGATGGCCCGCTTGGCGCCGACGACGGCGGCCTTGACCTGGAGCAGGTCCTGGCAGGTCTCGATGATGAGCGCGTCGGCGCCGCCCGCGATCAGGCCGGCGGCGTTGTCGCGGTAGGCGTCGCGCAGGCTCGCGTACGGCAGGTGGCCGAGCGTCGGCAGCTTGGTGCCGGGCCCCATGGAGCCGAGCACGAAACGCGGCTGGTCGGGCGTGGCCCAGTGGTCGGCCGCCTCGCGGGCGATGCGGGCGCCGGCCTCGGACAGCTCGTAGACGCGGCCGGCGATGTCGTATTCGCCGAGCGCGGCGAGGTTGGCGCCGAAGGTGTTGGTCTCGACGCAGTCGACGCCGACGGCGAAGTAGGCGTCGTGGACGCCGCGCACGATGTCGGGCCTGGTGACGTTGAGCACCTCGTTGCAGCCCTCGTGACCGTCGAAGTCGTCGAGCGTCGGGTCCTGCGCCTGGAGCATCGTGCCCATGGCCCCGTCGGCCACGATGACGCGCTGGGACAACACTTCGCGAAAGGACGGGGAGATGCTCATGAGGTTCAGCTTATCGGGTGCGTCTCAAGCGCCCGTCGTGCGCCGATCTCGCGCGTCCCAAGCGGGGTGAACTCGGGTTTTCAGGGTGTTTTCCATGCGCTCGGTTTTATTCCCGATTTCGGGTGAATGAGGGTGAGATGAGCCCGCCGAGTTCGCGGGTCGCGAACGGGCTTCACGCGCCCGCGCGCGCCGCACGGCCCGCGCGCGAGGGCGCGGCGAGCCGCGCGCGAGCCCCCTGCGACCGGCGGAAGGGCCTTCGACCAGGGGTTGCGCGCCCCGATCCGGCCCGCGCCGCCGCCCGGCCGGGCACGCGTCCGGCACCCCCGCCCTCACGTGGGCGAACGGGGCAGCGCGGCATTCGGGGGAGATCGGTGACGGCGATGCCGCCTCACGGCATAGGCTTAGCGGGACGAAGGAGAGTGGAGGCGACACGTGATAGAGCTCGAAGGGCTCCCCGAGCTCGTCGACCCGGTGCTCATTGCCGCGTTCGAGGGCTGGAACGACGCGGGTGAGGCTTCCAGCGGCGTGATCGCCCATCTCGAGTCCGCCTGGAAGGCCGAGCCGCTGGTCGCGCTCGACCCCGACGACTACTACGACTTCCAGGTGACCAGGCCCGTGGTGGAGATGAGCGACGGGCTCACGCAGTCCATCGTGTGGCCCACCACGCGGCTGCTGCGCGCCAGGCCGCCGGGTGCCGGGCGCGACGTCGTGCTGCTGCGCGGCATCGAGCCCAACATGCGCTGGCGCTCGTTCTGCGACGACATCATCTACGTCTGCCGCGAGCTGGGCATCGAGCTGGCGGTCATGCTCGGCGCCCTGCTCAACGACTCCCCGCACACCCGCCCCGTGCCGATCCTCGGCGGCGCGACCAGCGAGGGGCTGGCCCGCTCGACCGGGCTGGAGCTGAGCCGCTACGAGGGCCCGACCGGCATCGTGGGCGTGCTGCAGCACGCGTTCGGCAGGGCCGGGCTCGACGCGATCTCGCTGTGGGCGTCGGTGCCCCACTACGTCGCGCAGCCGCCCAACCCGAAGGCGACGCTGGCGCTGCTGCGCCGGCTGGAGGACATCCTCGACATTCCCATGCCGCTCGGCGACCTCGACGAGGAGGCCAGGGCGTGGGAGCGCGGCGTGGACGAGCTGGCCGCACAGGACAGCGAGGTCGCCGATTACGTCAGGGAGCTGGAGGAGCGCAAGGACGCCGCGGAGCTGCCCGAGGCCAGCGGCGATGCGATCGCGGCGGAGTTCGAGCGCTACCTGCGACGTCGAGATCGCGACACGGACAGCTAACCCTGACGTATTGAATCCGCCAAAATTTGGCGTTTTCGAGTAATAATCGGGGATCACCAGATCCCGATAAGCCGGGGCTCCAGATTCACGCCGGCGGATACCGTCCGGCTTCGCACGTGATGCCTACATCCACCGACCGCGCACGTTAGGCATGCCATGGCGACATCCCACGTAGACCCGCACCATAGGAGTCAGGACACCAGGCGGCGCGTCCTCGAGATGGCCGTCTCGCTCAGGGAGGACCGTGCCGGCGGCTCGGTGGATTACTTCCTGGCGCTGCTCCAGGACCGGCTCCCGCTCTGGCTGAGCATCCTGCACGACCTGACGCACCGCGCCGGGAAGGCGTCCGTGTCGGACAACCTCCACCCGGTGGCGCGTACGGGCATCGACTTCTACATCGACGTCCAGAGCGCGGCGCTGCCCGCCTTCGCCTCCCCCGACGTCACCGTCCGCTTCCGCCGGGCCATCAAGGACGCGGGGCTCGGGCCGCGCGCCGAGACCGCGCCGCTCGCCAGCTATCTGGCGGCCGAGCAGCGGCTGGGCCGGGTCAGAGCCGACGCCGACCCGGAGGCCAGCGCGCGGCTGCTGGTCGCGGGCTGTTTCCACCGGGCCTGGATCGAGATGGTCGCCGGCTGCGACGACGCGCCGTCGCGGGACGCCAGCGCCCGCGAGATCGTCCGCGAGCTGCGCCTCGACCCCGCCTGATCGCGAGGCCCCTCCCCCGCGCGGCTCGTCACGCCCCGCGGAGCGAGACCGGGCGCCCGTCCACTCCGGGCACACAGAAGACCCGCGCGACTCGTCACACCCTGCGCAGCGAGACCGGGCGCCCGTCCACTCCGGGCACACAGAAGAGCTGCGCGGCTCGTCACGCTCTGCGGAGGGTGCGCGGCTGGGCGGCGGGGCGGCGCAGGGCCTCGTCGTAGCGGCGCCAGATGAGGGCCGCCACGTCGGGGTCGGCGCCCAGGGGCTCGCTGACCACCGCCGGCCGGCCCGCGGCCGCCGCGACCAGCCGGTCGTGGAAGTAGCCGGGGGCCAGCACGTACGAGGCGATCGCCACCCGGGACGCCGGGGTCGCGCCGAGCCGTTCCATGGCCTCGTCCAGCGACGGCGCGCCCGCCGACGCGAACGCGGCGGTCACCGGCCTGGCCAGCCGCACGGCGAGCTGGTGGGCGGCGGCGCGCACGTCGGCGAGCGCCGACGGGTCGGACGAGCCCGCCGCGCCGAGCAGCACAGCGTCCGTGGCGCGCAGGCCGGCCCGCGCCAGCTTGCGCGCCAGCGCCGAGGTGAGCAGCCGGTGCGGCCCCAGCCAGCCGGCCACGATCGCGTCGGGCCGGTGCTCGGCGACGACCTGGGGCAGGTCGACGTGCACGTGATAGCCGCCGGCGAGCAGCAGCGGGACGACGACCACGGGGCCGCGCACGGCGGGCAGGACCTCCCTGAGCAGCGGCGAGGCCAGCTCCAGGTAGCTGAGCTCGACCCGGCCGCCGGGCCGCGCGGCCCTGACCGTCTCGGCCAGCGCGGTGAGCGTGCGCTGACCGGCCTGGCTGCGGGTGCCGTGCGCGGCCAGGACGAGCGTGGGGGTCATCGGCCGGCTCCTGCGGGAACGGGCCAGGGCATGCGGAACTCCTCGGTGCAGGCTGACGTGACGTTCGATGGTGCTGAGCTCACAGGGACGAGACCCGAAGGGCTGAGGCTCAAAGGCCCGCCTCGTACAGGCAGGCGAGCCGGTAGCCGCGCTTGACGACGGTCTCGACGATGCCGCTCGGGCCGAGGGCGCGGCGCAGCCGGGTGATGGCCATCTCGACGGCGTGTTCGGCCGAGTCGCGGGCGACGCTGCCCGGCAGCACCGTGCGCAGGTCGGCCCGCGACACCACGTGGCCGGGCTTGTCGGCCAGGCGCTTGAGCACGGCCATCGGCGCGGGCGGCAGCGGGCGCAGCTCGCCGTCCACGACCACGGCGTGGCCGCGGATCTCCAGCCGGTGCCCGCCCGCGGTGACGCGGGTGACGCCGTGTTCCGGCAGGTGCCTGGCCAGGACGCGGGCGAGCGCGCCGAGCCTGGAGCGGTCGGGCTGGAGGGTCGGCACGCCGCGCGAGGTCAGCGGCTCGGCCGTGACGGGACCGACGCAGGCGGCAACGACCGAGCCGCCGAAGGCGGCTAGCAGCGCGTCTTCGAGCCCGTCGGCGCGGGCGGCGTTCAGCATGGCGTGCACGGCGGGCGCGCTGGTGAAGGCCACGGCGTCGATCGCGCCGGAGACGGTCTGGCTGATGAGGCGGCGCAGCGGCGAGATGTCGCGGTACGGCAGCCATCGGTAGACCGGTATCTCGATCACCTCGGCGCCGGCGGCGCGCAGGTCGGCGACGAAGTCGCGCAGCGGCTCGCCGTGCTGCTGGACGGCGATGCGCCGGCCGCGCAGGTCCTGGGCGAGGAGGTACTCCTTGACCTCCTTGCACGACTCGGTCGAGGGCGTCCAGTGGTCGTTGAGCCCGGCGGCGCGCACCGCTCCCCTGGCCTTCGGGCCGCGGGTGAGCAGGCGGGCCCGCGACAGGTGCTCGCTCAGCTCGGTGGACAGGCCCCAGCCCTCGGCGGCGGCCATCCAGCCGCGGAAGCCGACGCCGGTGGTGACGACCACGTCGTCGAGCGGCGCCTCCAGGCTCTGCCGGGTGGCGGCGAGCAGGTCGGCGTCCTCGGCGAGGGGGACGAGGCGGATGGCGGGGGCGCTGACCACGCGGGCGCCGCGGCGTTCCAGCAGGGCGCCGAACTCCTCGCGCCGCCTGGTCGCGGTCACGCCGACGGTGAAGCCCGCCAGCGCGTCGGGGGCCGTCTCCGGGGAGGTTCCGGCCTCCAGGGAAAGCGCGCTCATGCGTGCACCTCCAGGTAGTCGTGGACGCCTGGCCGGGCCCCGAGCACCCGGCCAGGCATCACAGGTGCTTGTGACGCAAGTGAGATCACCCTCCGATACTGCTTTCGGGTGGTTTCGCCCACGGGTCTCTCTTGTTACCGCTGTGCTACAAGGCCGCAGCCGCGGGGTTGACCCGGCGCGGGCGGGGGAAACGTTGTCCGTGACATGGCCGCCTATCGGGGAGTCACGGGTGTCGGTCCTGCCCATTCGCATGTTCGGCGATCCGGTGCTGCGCACGGTCGCAGAGCCGGTCCGGGATTTCGATCGGGAGCTGCGCCGGCTGGTGAAGTCGCTCACGGCGACGTTGCGTGCGGGCCCTGGGCGGGCCGGCCTGGCGGCTCCGCAGCTGGGCGAGCCGGTGCGGGTGGTGGTCTACGACTACGACGGCAAGGCGGGCCACCTGGTCAACCCGCGCCTGGAGCTGTCGGAGCGGCGGGTGACGGCCGACGAGGCGTGCCTGTCGGCGCCCGGCGTCTGGTGGCCGCTGGAACGGTCCTACATGGTCACCGCGCGCGGCCGTGACATGTTCGGCAAACCGGTGACCGTCAGGGCGCTCGGCACGCTGGCGCGGGTGCTCCAGCACGAGGCCGACCACCTCGACGGCGTGCTGTTCAGCGACCACCTCGAAGAGGCCGAGCGGGAGCGTTTCCTCGCGGCCCTGCCAGGCTGAGCTCCCGCCGCTGCCCGGGGTCGGTGCCGCCCCACACCCCGTATGCCTGCCTGGTGCTCAGCGCGTACTCCAGGCACGGCTCGCGCACGGGGCAGCCCGCGCACACCTGCTTGGCCCTGTCCGTCTGCGACTGGCTCGGCCCCTCCATCGAGATCGGGAAGAACAGCTCGGGGTCGAGGTCCAGGCAGGCGGCCCTGCGTGTCCAGTCGAGCATCATCATGCTGTCCGCGCCTACCCATGGCGCGGGGCGTCATACCTGGCCGAGCAGCTCGTCCCAGTCGGAGAGGAAGCGGCTGAGCCCGTAGCGGGCCAGCGCGGCGGCCCTGGCGGCCTTGCCGGCCTGGCTCGCGCGTTCGGGGTCGGCGGCGAAGTCCGCCAGCGCGCCGGCCAGCACGTGCACCTTGGTCGACAGCACGCCGGCCTCGGGCGGCACGGCCTCGATCGCCTCGGTGGCGGCGAGCGCGACGACGGGCATGCCGAGCGTCATGGCCTCGATGAGGGCCAGGCCGAGCGAGGTCCACCGGTACGGGTGCAGGTAGACGCGCCTCCTGGCCAGCTCGGCGTGCATGGCGTGCTGGGGCAGGTCCTCGTAGGTGTCGTACGGCAGGCCCTCCACCTTCATGCCGAACACGTCGAGCGGCACCCGCTCGGCGAAGCGGGGCAGCAGGTCGGTGCCGGCGACGCGGGCGCGGCGCACGGGCTCGTTGACGACGACGCCGGCCCTGGGCAGCTCGCCACTGTAGAGGTGGCCGGGGTCGGGGATGCCGTGCTCGATGACGCAGGTGGGGGCGCGGCCGTTGTCCCAGTACAGCTCGTTGAAGTGGGTGACGTGCACGAGCGTGATGGTGCTCTGCCCGGCCAGCGGGTGGCGGGTGCGGGGCACGTCGCCCACCGGCGTGTTGTGCTCGACGTACACGGCGGGCAGGCGCGCGGCGCGCGGGCCGAGCCATTCGCGGGCCAGGTCGATCTCGTGCGGGCGCTGGTAGACGATGACGTCCACCGGTTCGTCGCGCAGCCGGTCCCAGGGCACCTCGCGGGCGCTGTCCGGCCAGTCGTAGGTGACCGCCCGTCCCCGGCCGTCGGGTCCGCGGCCGGGCACGAGCGGCAGCAGATACTCGTGCACTCCCCTGACGAACGCGCTGGTCCAGGAGCCGTGCACGTGCCAGATCAGGATCCTCACCAGCGGCTCCAGCCCATCGCGCGGGCCCAGGGCGCCGAGACCGCGGGCACCGGGTCGCCGGCGCCGTTCAGCACCCGCTCGACGACGGCGGCCAGGTCGCCGGCGACCTCGGGCGCCTGGTCGATCTCCTCCTGCCGGGTCTGTTCGGTGGGCACGAGGATGCCCCGCGCACCGGCCGCTCTCGCCGCCTCCATGTCACGGCCGATGTCGCCCACCACGACGCAGTCGCGGGGGCTCACGTCGAGCACGGCCGCGGCCCTGATGATCAGGCCGGGCGCCGGTTTGCGGCAGGTGCAGCCGTCGGTCTCGTCGTGCACGCAGATCGCCCACGCGTCGAACGGGCCGAGCAGCTCCTCCACCCTGGCGTTCACCTGGTCCATGTCGTCCGGCGACAGCAGGCCCTTGGCCACGCCCGACTGGTTGGTGACCACGGCCACCGGCACGTCGGCGCGTCTGAGCCGGCACAGCGCCTCGACCGCGCCCGGCATGGGCTCGACGAGAGCGGGGTCGCCGTTGTAGGGCACGTCCTTGATCAAGGTTCCGTCCCGGTCGAAGAGCACGGCCCCGGGACGCCGCTTTTCGAACACCATCCACCTCCGTCGCGCGTGAGCGGCAGCTACCCGTGACCCGTCCAGGCAAACAACTACGCAGCGTGAGCAACCCCAGGTAGCCTGCGCCGTTTTCGCAGGTCACAAGGTCGTCCGTGGTGACGTCAGGTTTGAGAGCCGCTTCTCTCGGTAGCGGTTCTCGACATCCCCAGGGGGAGGAAGCATGAGATTTCTCGGCATCAACGCGATCTTCCACGACCCGGCCGCGGCGCTCGTGGCCGATGGCAGGATCGTGGCCGCGGCCGAAGAGGAACGCTTCAGCCGTCGCAAACACGGCAAGCGGCCCCTGGCCTTCTCCGCCTGGGAGCTGCCCGAGCTGGCGGCCGCCTGGTGCCTGAGCCAGGCGGGGCTCGCGCCGGAGGACATCGACGCCGTCGCCTACTCGTACGACCCGTCGCTGGTGGTCCAGCGGCCGGAGGGCGACTGGGAGGACCTGCGCACCCGGTACGCGGTGCGCGCCCCCGCCTTCCTCGCCACGGCGCTGCCGGGGCTCGACCCGGGGCGGGTCACGTACGTGCCGCACCACGTGGCGCACGCGGCGTCGGCCGGGCTGGCCGCGCCGTGGCGCGACTGCGCGGTGCTGGTGTGCGACGGGCGCGGCGAGAACGTCTCCCATCTGGCGGGCCGCTACCGGGGCGGCGAGCTGGAGATCCTCGCCGCCCAGGAGCTGCCGCACTCGCTCGGCCTGATGTACGAGGACGTCACCCAGCACCTCGGCTTCCTGCGCTCCAGCGACGAGTACAAGGTGATGGCGATGGCCTCCTACGGCCGTCCCCGCCACCTGGAGGCGCTGCGCGAAGTGATCTACACGACCGGCGACGGCGGGTTCCGCGTCGAGCCGGTCGACTGGAACGTCTACGCCAAGGCGCTGAAGAAGGGCGCCCCGTGGACCTCCGACCACGCCGACCTGGCCGCCAGCGTTCAGGCCCGGCTGGAGGAGGTGCTGCTCGAGCTGGCGCGCTGGCTGCACGAGCGCACCGGGGAGCGGCGGCTCGCTCTGGCCGGCGGGGTGGCGCTGAACTGCGTCGCCAACACGCGGCTGCTGGACGAGGGGCCGTTCGACGAGGTGTGGGTGCAGCCGGCCGCCGGCGACTCCGGCACCGCGCTGGGCGGCGCACTGCACCTGGCGCAGGTGTACGGCGAGCCGGCCGCGCCGATGACCTGCCCGGCGCTCGGGCGCGGCTTCACCGACGAGGAGCTGGGCGCGTGGCTGGACGTGGCGCGGGTGCCGTACACGCGGCCCGCCGATCTCGCGGCGGCGGTGGCGGCGGAGCTGGCCGCCGACCGGATCGTGGCCTGGTTCCAGGGCCGCGCCGAGTACGGGCCGCGGGCGCTCGGCCACCGGTCGCTGCTGGCCCACCCCGGCAACCCGGGCAACACCGAGCGGCTCAACGACGTCAAGGGGCGCGAGCAGTTCCGGCCGGTCGCGCCGATGGTGCTGGAGTCGCGGGCGCGGGAGATCTTCAGCCGGGGGCCGGTGCCGTCGCCGTACATGCTGTTCGTGCACGACGTGCACCCGGACTGGGCGCCGCGCATCCCCGCGGTGGTGCACGTGGACGGCACCGCCCGCATCCAGACCGTCTCGCCGGAGCGGCAGCCGCTGATGGCGCGGGTGCTGAGCGAGTTCGAGGCGCGCACGGGGCTGCCGGTGGTGGTCAACACCAGCCTCAACACGGCGGGTCGGCCCATGGTGGACGACCCGCGTGACGCGCTGGAGTGCTTCGGCTCGGCGCCGGTGGACGTGCTGGCGCTGGGGCCGTACCTGGTGCGGCGGCGGGAGGTGTTCGCCTCATGATCACCGTGGTGATCCCCACCGTCGGGCGGCCCACGCTGCACGACACGCTGGCCGCCGTCGGCCCGGACGTGCCGGTGATCGTGGTGGACGACCGCCGGGGCCATCCCGCCTCGCTGGCGGCGCTGCGCGTGCCCCCGCACGTACGGGTGGTGCGCTCGGGCGGGCGCGGTCCCGCGGCGGCGCGCAACGCCGGCTGGCGGGCCGCCGACACGCCCTGGGTGGTCTTCCTCGACGACGACGTGGTCCCCGCCCCGGGGTGGGCGCAGGCCGTCTGGAAGGACCTGGTGGACCTGCCGCCCGAGGTGGCCGGCAGCCAGGGCAGGATCCGGGTGCCCCTTCCGGCGGGGCGCAGGCCCACCGACGCCGAGCGGCACACCGCCGGGCTGGCGGGCGCGCTCTGGGTGACCGCCGACATGGCCTACCGGCGTGAGGTGCTGCACGCGCTGGGCGGTTTCGACGAGCGGTTCCCGCGCGCCTACCGGGAGGACGCCGACCTGGCGCTGCGGGTGACGCGGGCCGGGCACCGGCTGGTCAGGGGCGAGCGGGTGACCGTGCATCCGGTGCGCGACGACGGGTTCTGGGCGAGCGTGCGCCACCAGCGGGGCAACGCCGACGACGCGCTCATGCGGCGCCTGCACGGCCCCGGCTGGCGGTCGGCCATCGGCGGCGCGCCGGGCCGGCTGCGGCTGCACGCCGCCACGACGGCCGCGGGCCTGGCGGCGGCGCTGCTCGCGGCCGGCCGCGGGAGGCGGGCGCGCGCTGCGGCGCTGGCGGCGGGCGTGGTCTGGGCGGCGCTGACCGCGCAGTTCGCCTGGCGGCGCATCGCCCCGGGCCCGCGCACGGCGGACGAGGTGCTGCGGATGGCCGTCACCAGCGTGCTGATCCCGCCGGTCGCCTGCGCGCACCGGTTGCGCGGGGAATGGAGCGTGCGGCGATGACGGCTCCCGCGGATCGGGGGCGCGTGCTGGTGGCGCGGCTCGACGACGCCGGCGACGTGCTGCTCGCCGGCCCGGCCGTGCGCGCGGTGCGCACGCGGGCCGCCGAGGTGGTGTTCCTGTCGGGGCCGAACGGCAGGGCGGCGGCCGGGCTGCTGCCCGGCGTGGACCGGGTGGTGACCTGGCGCGCCCCGTGGATCGACCACACGCCGCCACCGGTCTCCATGGCCGGGGCCGAGGAGCTGATCGGCCTGGTGCGCGGGGTCGACGAGGCGGTGCTGCTCACCTCGTTCCACCAGTCGGCGCTGCCGCTCGCGCTGCTGCTCAGGCTGGCCGGGGTGGCGCGGATCACCGCGATCAGCAACGACTATCCGGGCTCGCTGCTCGACGTGCGGCACGTGGTGGACGAGAGCGTGGACGTGCCGGAGGCGGAGCGGATGCTCGCGGTCGCGCGGGCGGCCGGGTTCGAGCTGCCGCCGGGCGACGAGGGCGGGCTGGCGGTCCGCCGGCCGCTGCCGGACGTCCGGCGCAGGTTCGGGCGGGCGTTCGGCCCCGGCTCGTACGTCGTCGTGCACCCCGGCACCTCGGCGCCCGCCCGTACCTGGCCCGCGGACCGGCACCGGCAGGCGGTGCGGGAGCTGGCCGAGGACGGGCACCGCGTCGTCGTGACCGGCACGGAGCGCGACCTGACCGCCTACGTGGCCGGCGGCGTCGCGGCCGACCTGGGCGGCGCCACCACGTTCACCGAGCTCGCCGCCGTCATCGAGGGCGCCGCCGTGCTGGTGGCGGGCAACACGGGACCCGCGCACCTGGCCGCCGCCGTCGGCACGCCGGTCGTGAGCCTGTTCGCCCCCGTGGTGCCGCTGGAGCGGTGGGCCCCGTACGGCGTGCCCTCGGTGGTGCTGGGCGACCAGCACGCGCCCTGCCGGGGGAGCAGGGCGCGGATCTGCCCGGTGGCCGGGCACCCGTGCCTGTCGCAGGTGACGAGCGAGCAGGTGGTCAAGGCAGTGAGGGAGCTGACGCAGTGAAGGTCGATCTCATCTCGGAGCACGCGGACCCGCTGGCGGCGGTCGGCGGGGTCGACTCCGGCGGCCAGAACGTCTACGTCGCCGCGCTGGCCGCCGCGCTCGCCGGGCGCGGGCACACGGTCGCCGTGCACACGCGGCGCTCCTCCGAGTCGCAGCCCGCCTCCGTGCGCCTGGCGCCGGGCGTCACGGTCGAGTACGTCACCGCGGGTCCTCCGGTCCCCGTGCCGAAGGACGAGCTGCCCCCGTACATGCCGGAGTTCGCGCGGCGGCTGGCCGAGCGCTGGGCGGCGCGCCCGCCCGACGTCGTGCACGCGCACTTCTGGATGAGCGGGCAGGCGGCGCTGGAGGCGGCCGGCGACATTCCGGTGGTGCAGACCTTCCACGCGCTCGGCACGGTCAAGCGGCGCTGGCAGGGCGATGCCGACACCAGCCCCGCGCACCGCATCGACACCGAGCGGGAGATCGGCAAACGGGCCGACGCGGTGCTCGCCACCTGCAGCGACGAGGTGGGCGAGCTGCTCGCGATGGGCGTGCCGGAGCAGCGCATCGCGGTGGTGCCGTGCGGGGTGGACCTGTCCGAGTTCCGCCCGGACGGTCCGGCGGCGCCGCGTACGGACGGGCCGATGGTGCTGAGCATCGGCCGGATGGTGCCGCGCAAGGGCGTGGACACCCTGATCAGGGCGATGCGCCAGATCCCCGAGGCGGAGCTGGTGATCGCCGGGGGCGGGCGGGAGGACGAGGAGGCCGTCCGCCTCAAGAAGCTGGCCGAGGGCTACGGCATGGGCCACCGCGTCCACGTCATCGGCAGCGTGCCCAGGCGGCACGTGCCCGCGCTGATGCGGGCGGCCGACGTCGTGGTGACCGTGCCCTGGTACGAGCCGTTCGGCATGGTGCCGGTCGAGGCGATGGCGTGCGGGGTGCCCGTCGTGGCCTCGGCGGTCGGCGGCCACCTCGACACGGTGGCGGGCTGCGGCGTGCTGGTGCCGCCGCGCAGGCCGCGCGCCCTGGCCAGGGCGCTCAAGGAGGTGCTGGGCGACCCGCGGCGGCGCGCTGAGCTCGGCGCGGCCGGCGCCAGGAGGGCTCGCGAGCGTTACGGCTGGCCGCGCGTCGCCGAGCTCACCGAGGCCGTGTACACGCAGGTCATCGACGGCAAGGTCGGCCGGCTGGCCGCCCTGGGGGGTTGATCATGGATGCCCATCTGGAAAAGCTCTGGAACGCCCTGGAGAAGCTCGATGACCAGGCGGCCGCCGTCCGGTCGTGGGGCGGGCGGCTGGCCGGCGTGCTGTCGTCCGGCGGCCGGCTGCTGGCCTGCGGCAACGGCGGCTCGGCGGCGGAGGCCCAGCATCTGACGGCCGAGCTGGTCGGCAGGTTCAGGGACGACCGGCGCCCGTACGCGGCGATCCCGCTGCACGCCGACGGCTCCTCGGTGACCGCGATCGCGAACGACTTCGGCGCCGAGCAGGTCTACGCCCGCCAGGTGCGCGCGCACGGGCGTCCCGGCGACGTGCTGGTGTGCCTGTCGACCAGCGGCGGCAGCCCGAACGTGCTGGCCGCGGCGGAGGCGGCGCGCGAGTGCGGGGTGACGGCGTGGGCGATGACGGGTCCAGGGCCGAACGCGCTGGGCGAGCTGTGCCATGAGGCGGTCGCCGTGCCGGGTGAGACGGCCACCGTGCAGGAGGTGCACCTGGCGCTGATCCACCTGCTGTGCGACGCGCTCGAGGAAGCCCTTGAGGGAGCGCTGGAGGAGGCGCTGTGACGGCGGGGCCGCTGGTCGTCATCGGCGACACGCTGCTCGACATGGACGTCGAGGGCGCGGCCGACCGGCTCTGCCCGGACGCCCCCGTCCCCGTGGTGGACGTCTCCGCCGAGCGGGCCAGGCCGGGCGGCGCGGGCCTCGCGGCGCTGCTCGCCGCCCGTGACGGCGCGGACGTGGTGCTGATCACGGCGGTCGGCGACGACGAGGACGGCCGCCGCCTGTGCGGGCTGCTGTCGGAGGAGCTCGACCTGGTGCGGCTGCCGCTGCGCGGCGGCACCGTGCGCAAGACCAGGATCAGGTCGCGCGGCCAGACGCTCGTCAGGCTGGACACCGGCGACGGCACGGCGCGGTTCTCCCCCACCGAGGAGGCGGCGCAGGCGATCTCGCGGGCGGGCGCGGTGCTGGTGTCCGACTACGGCAGGGGGGTCGCCAGGATGGCCCGCGCGCTGCTGCGCGAGATCTCCGTACCGGTGGTGTGGGACCCGCATCCGCGCGGCGAGCAGCCGATACCGGGCTGCGCGCTGCTGACGCCGAGCGAGGCGGAGGCGCGCCAGATGTGCCCGTCCGGCTACCAGGGGCCCGACCAGGCCGCCCGCCGGCTGGTGCGGGCGCTGCGTGCCGAGGCGGTGGCGGTCACCACCGGCGAGCGCGGCGCCGCGCTGGCCGTGGCGGGCGGCCCGCTGATCACGGTGCCGCCGCCGGTGCGTGCCGGCGGGCATGACGCGTGCGGCGCGGGCGACCGGCTGGCGGGAGCGGCGGCGCTGGCCATGCGCGACGGCGCGGACGCCGAGGAGGCGATCACGATCGGCGTCGGCGAGGCGTCCCGCTTCGTCGAGCGCGGCGGCGCCGCCTCGGTGAAGGTGCACGAGCAGCGGCTCGGCGACCGGCCGCGCACCGCCCTGGAGGTGGCGGCGCTGGTCCGCGCCCAGGGCGGCCGGCTGATCGCCACAGGCGGCTGCTTCGACCTGCTGCACGCCGGCCACGTGAGCCTGCTGCGACGGGCCAGGGCGCTCGGCGACGCGCTCGTCGTCTGCGTCAACTCCGACGACTCGGTACGCCGCCTGAAGGGCCCGTCGCGGCCCGTCGTGGACGTGCGCGACCGGGTGGAGGTGCTGCGGGCCCTGGGCTGCGTGGACGCCGTGCTGGTGTTCGACGAGGACACCCCGGCGGCGGCCATCGAGCTTCTCAGGCCCGACGTGTGGGTGAAGGGCGGCGACTACGAGGAGGAGGCGCTGCCCGAAGCCGAGGTCCTCGGCAGGCTCGGCGCGGAGATCGTCGTGCTGAGCACGCTGCCGGGGCGGTCCACAACCGATCTGATCAGGGGGATCCAGTGAACATTCTCATTACGGGGGGCGCGTCCGGGCTCGGCCTGGCCACCGCGGAGGCGGTGGAGAAGGAGGGCTGGAAGGCGCTCGTCATCGACGTGCGCGCGCCCGACCAGCGCTTCGAGCACGTGACCGCGGACCTGGCCGACCGGGGTGAGGCCGAGCGCGCGGTGCGCGAGCTGGCCGAGCGGGCGGGCGGCCTCGACGGCGTCGTCACCGCCGCGGGCATCGACGCGTGCGGGCGGCTGGAGGACGTGCCGGCCGACGACTGGGAGCGGGTCATCAAGGTCAACCTGCTGGGGACGGCCTCGGTGGTGCGGGCGGCGCTGCCGTACCTGAAGCACACCAGGGGCACGGTGGTCACCTGCGCATCCACGCTGGGCCTGCGGCCGCTCAGCGACGCCTCCGCCTACTCGGCGTCGAAGTTCGGCGTCGTCGGCTTCACCAGGGCGCTGGCGATCGAGCTGCGCGGCGAGGTGGGGGTGACCCTGCTCATCCCCGGCGGCATGCGGACGAGCTTCTTCGACGGCCGGCCCGAGCAGTACAAGCCGGGGCCGGAGGCCGGGCTGAACGACCCGGCGGACGTCGCCCAGGCCATCGTCTTCGCGCTGCGGCAGCCGGCCGGATGCGAGGTGAGAGAGCTCGTCGTCTGCCCGTCCACGGAGACGTCATGGCCCTAGAACTGGTGGCGCTGCGCGGGCTCGGCCTGGGCGACCTGCTCACGGCCGTGCCCGCGCTGCGGGCGCTGCGGCAGGCGTTCCCCGATCACCGCATCACGCTGGCGGCGCCGCGCGCGCTCGGCGCGCTGCTGCCGCTGATCGGCGCGGTGGACGACCAGGTGGACGTGGCGGGGCCCGGGCCGGTGCCGTTCGAGCGGCCGGACGTCGCGGTCAACCTGCACGGCAAGGGCCCGCAGAGCATCGAGGCGCTGGAGCGCACCCGCCCGGGGCGGCTGCTCGGCTTCGGCACCGGCCCCGCGTGGCAGGAGGGCGTGCACGAGGTGCGGCGCTGGTGCGGGCTGCTGGAGTGGTACGGCATCCCGGCCGACCCCGCGGACCTCACCTTGGGCATCTCCGACCGTACGGGGCCGGCGATCGTGCATCCGGGCGCCGCCTACCCGGCGCGGCGCTGGCCGCCCGAGCGCTTCGCCGAGGTGGCCGCGGCCTTGGACGACGTCGTCGTCACCGGCAACGCGACCGAGGTGCCGATCGCGACCCGCGTGGCCGAGCTCGCGGGGCTGCCGCCCGAGCGCATGCTGGCCGGGCGCACCAGCCTGGCCGACCTGATCGACCTCGTCAGCCGGGCCCGGCTGGTGGTGTGCGGCGACACCGGGGTCGCCCATCTGGCGACCGCGTTCTGCGTGCCGTCGGTGGTGCTGTTCGGCCCCGTCTCCCCCAGGCTGTGGGGCCCGCCGCCGGGCTGGCGGCACATCGCGCTGTGGACCGGGCACCACGGCGACCCGCACGGCGAGCGGCCGGACCCCGGCCTGCTCGAGATCGAGGTGTCCGAAGTCGTCGAAGCGGCCATGGAGGTAACGTCATGAGGGCTCTGGTCACGGGGGGCGCGGGGTTCCTGGGCTCGTACCTGTGCGAACGGCTGCTGGACGAAGGCGCCGAGGTCATCTGCATGGACAGCTTCCTGACCGGGGGGCCGCGCAACGTCGAGCATCTGCTGGAACGGCCGGAGTTCCGGCTCATCGAGTGCGACCTGACCGGATACGTGCACGTGCCCGACCGGCTCGACCTCGTCCTGCACTTCGCCTCGGCCGCCTCGCCCGCCGACTACCTGCGCTACCCCATCGAGACCCTGCGGGTCGGCAGCGTCGGCACCCTCCACGCGCTCGGCCTGGCCAGGGAGAAGGGCTCCCGGTTCATCCTGGCCTCCACCAGCGAGGTGTACGGCGACCCGCTGGAGCACCCGCAGAAGGAGACGTACTGGGGCAACGTCAACCCGGTCGGCCCGCGCAGCGTGTACGACGAGGCCAAGCGCTTCGCCGAGTCGCTGACCACCGCCTACCGGCACGCGCGGGGCACCAACACCGGCATCGTGCGCATCTTCAACACCTACGGGCCCCGCATGCGGCCGTTCGACGGGCGGGCGATCCCGACGTTCATCCGGCAGGCGCTGACCGGCGAGCCGATCACGGTCACCGGCGACGGCTCGCAGACCCGCTCCATCTGCTACGTGGACGACACGGTCTCGGGCATCCTCGCCATGGCCGCCTGCGACTTCGCCGGTCCCGTCAACATCGGCAACCCCGACGAGCTCACCATGCTGGAGCTGGCCACCCTGATCAAGAAGCTGACCGGGTCGCCGTCGGAGATCCGCTTCATCGACCGGCCCGCCGACGATCCGAAGGTGCGCAGGCCCGACACCACGCTCGCCTGGGAGCGGCTGGGCTGGCGGGCTCAGGTGCCGGCCGAGGAGGGGCTGCGCCGCACGATCGAGTGGTTCTCGGCGGAGCTGGCCGCGATCTCCCGGCTCGAACGCGTCGAGGTCTGACGCGCCGGGTGCCCGGCCGTCCGGTGGGACGACCGGGGACGCACCGCGTTTCAGGTCCGGCTTGTCATGACAGACCCCCGGCCCGCCTGCCCGGCTTGGGTGACGGCCGCCGGATCGGGTGGACCCGCGCGGCGGTCTGCGCCCGGCCACCCCGGCCCGGGCGCCTGAGCCGGGGTGGCCGGGGCGCCTGCGGGTTCGTCAGAGCGCGACGCCGAGGAGGGCGTCGGCGAGGTCCTTGACGAGGGCGGGGGCGGAGGGGTCGGAGCCGGGGCGGGCGAGCGCGTCGTCGGCCCAGGCGTCGATGGCGGCCAGCGCGCCGGGCGCGTCGAGGTCGGCGGCGAGCCGCTCGCGGACCGTGGCCAGTAGGTCGCCGGCCGGGGGGCCGGCGGGCAGCGCGACGGCGGAGCGCCAGCGGGCCAGCCGCCGCTCGGCCGCCTCGATCTGGTCCGGCGTGTACTCCCAGTCGGTGCGGTAGTGGTGGGCGAGCAGGGCGAGCCTGATCGCCATGGGGTCGTGGGCCTGCCGCAGCTTGGAGACGAAGATGAGGTTGCCCCTCGACTTCGACATCTTCTCGCCGTCGAGGCCGACCATGCCGGCGTGGGTGTAGAACTTGGCGAACGGCCACTCGCCGGTGGCCGCGTGCCCTTCCGAGGCGCCGCACTCGTGGTGCGGGAAGATCAGGTCGGAGCCGCCGCCGGCGACGTCGTATCCCGCTCCCAGGTAGTCGAGGGCGATCGTGGTGCATTCGATGTGCCAGCCGGGCCTGCCGCGGCCGAGCGGCGAGTCCCAGGCGGGCTCTCCGGGGCGCTCGGCCCGCCACATCAGCCAGTCGAGCGGGTGGCGCTTGCCGGGGCGGCCGGGGTCGCCGCCGCGCTCGGCGAACAGGGCCAGCATCTGCTGCTCGTCGTAGCCGGACACCTGGCCGAACTTGGGGGCGTCGGCGACGCTGAAGTAGACGTCGCCGTCGAGGGTGTAGGTGACGCCCTTGGCCGACAGCCGGATGATGAGGTCGGCCACGCGGTCGATGATCTCGGTGACGCCGACGTACTCGCGGGGCGGCAGGATGCGCAGCGCCTCCATGTCGCCGCGGAACAGCTCGATCTCCCGCTCGGCCAGCTCCTGCCAGTCGACGCCGGTCTGCTCGGCCCGCTCCAGCAGCGGATCGTCCACGTCGGTGGCGTTCTGGGTGTAGTGGACCTCGTGGCCGGCGTCGCGCCACATGCGGCCGACGAGGTCGAAGGCGAGGTAGGTGTTGGCGTGGCCGAGGTGGGTGGCGTCGTACGGGGTGATGCCGCAGACGTACATCCTGGCCGTCGGCCCTGGATCGGTCTGCCGCACCTGCCTGGCCGACGTGTCGTAGAGACTCAGCGGAATGCTGCTACCTGGGAGTTTTGGAACGTTCTGGGCAGACCACGATCTCATGCCTTTGAGCCTATCTGTCCTGATCGGCGGTCAGGTCGGTGAAGTCGTACGTCACACCCTCGGGCGCGATGGAGACCCGCATCACCGACAGGGAGGCGAAGACGCGGCCGTCCGGCATCTCGTGCCTGATGATGAGCGCGCCGCGGTCGCCGGAGGGCGGCTCGGTGGCGAACTCGCTCCAGTCCTCGGCGGCGCGGAAGCGCGGCAGGTACGCGGCCACGCGCTCGCTTTCGGGGTCGAGGCCGGAGTTGACGACCATGCTGGTGCCCGCGGGCAGCGGCGCGGTGGTGAGCCGCTCGCCGTTCCAGCTCCACATCCGCACCTCGCCGAGGTCGGCGAGCACGAGGTGGAAGGGGTCGTAGCGGCTCAGGTCGGCGCCGGGTCCCTCCCCCGTGTACGCCGCGCGCAGCGCGAGGTCGCCCCGGGAGACCTTCGTCGTCTCATCGGCGGGCTTGCCGTGCCCGTTGAGCAGGGCGGCGGCACGCCGGGCCGCCGGGTTGACGGCCAGCCAGGTGCCGCCCGCCTTGAGGTCGCGCCCGCCGATCACGCCGGGATAGTCGTCGGGCCAGTGCTCGCCCGGCCCCTCCCAGGGCCGGTCGGCGAACTCGTCCCTGACGCCCATGAGCGTCAGCTCCCGGCCGGTCCTCACGATCAGCGTGCACATGGGCAAATGGTAATGAACCGGCGACGATCGCCCTAGATCGGGGGCCAGGGTATCGCGGGCCAGCCCTCCGACGGATAGGGGTGCACGCCGGTGTCGAGCAGCCGCCGCACCCGCTGCCAGGTGGCCTCGACCTCGGCAAGCGACAGCAGCTCGCGCAGCCGGCGGCCGAGCGGGCCCGACTCGATGTCGCGTTCGAGCTTGGCGAGCACCGCCACCGCCTCGCGGGAGAGCGGCTTGCCCCGCCACTGCCACAGGACCGTGCGGAGCTTGTCCTCGACGGAGAAGCACACGCCGTGATCGACCCCGTAGACGTGGCCGGTGGGCAGGGGCAGCAGGTGGCCGCCCTTGCGGTCGGCGTTGTTGACCACCGCGTCGAAGACCGCCATCCGGCGCACGACCGGGTTGCGGCTCTTGACCAGCCGCATGAGGTCGATCTCGCGCTCGGTGTCGATCCACAGCTGGCACATGCCGGGGCCGAAGGGCCCGTCGCGGTAGACCGTGGGCGGCACGATGCGCCAGCCGGTGGCCTGGGAGACCTCGAAGGCGGCGACCTCGCGGGCGGCGAGGGTGCCGTCGGGGAAGTCCCACAGGGGGCGCTCGCCGCGTACGGGCTTGTAGACGCAGGCGGCCTGGCGGTCGCCGAGCCTGACCGAGCAGTAGAGCGTCATGTTGGTCGCCTCGACCAGGCGGCCCGCGACCTCCAGCGTCCCCTCGCGCAGCAGCGTGAGAGCCTCCTCGTCATGCACGGGAGGCGGCGGGGCGGGCTTGACGGCCGGTTCGCTCTCGGGAGCGGTCATGAAGCCGCCTCACCCCCGCGGTAGCCGTTGAGTCGGACGCACACGTGCCCCGTGGCGTCGAGGGGCTGGCCGCACAGCGGGCACGGGGGACGGCCCGCCGCGACGATCTGGAGCGCTCGCTGGCTGAAGGCCCGCGCAGCCCCGGCGCTGATGCGCACGCGCAGCACCGAGGGCTCGACCTTGTCGAGATCGTCTTCGTCGATGACCTCCTGCGCCTCGATCACCACCTGTGACTTCTCCGCATCCCAGGTCAGCGCCATGGTGCCGACGCGGAAGTCCTCCGCGACCGGCGTGTCGAGAGGACCGTCGTCGGCCAGGTCGGCGGGCGCCAGCGCGGGCACCTGGGCGGTGCCTCCGCTGAGCCGCAGGACCTCGTCGAGCAGCTCGTCGAGTCTGCCCGCGAGCGCCGCCACCTGCAGTTTCTCCAGTGCCACCGTGGTCAGTCTGCCCTCGGCCCTGGCCTGCAGGAAGAAGACCCGCGCGCCCGGCCGCCCCAGGGCACCGGCGACGAACCTCTCCGGTGGGTCGTAGTCGAAGACCGGCATAGCCTGACCTTACGTGGTTCCGGACCCGCCGCCGACGGCGGCATCGCTCCCGGTGATGTTTTCTCCCCCGTCTTTCTCCTCCGAATCCTCGGACAGCTTCAATTCCCCCATATCGTTAATCCTGTGGACAAAGGGACGCAAGGGGGCATAGCGAATGACGGTGACCGCGGCCGGATCGGCAGTTATCCGCTGAAAGTTATCGAGGTGAAGCCCCAGCGCGTCGGCCACGATGGACTTGATCACATCGCCGTGACTGCACACGAGGTATATAGCCTTCTCCCCGAGGCGTTCATTCCAGTCGCGGACCGCGGCGACGGCCCGGTGCTGCATGTCCGCCACCGCTTCCCCGCCGGGGAACGTCACCGCGCTCGGATGCGCCTGCACGACCGGCCACAACGGCTCCTCGGCCAGCTCCTTCAGCGGCCGGCCCGTCCAATCCCCGTAGCCGCACTCGATGAACCGCTCATCGGCGATC
Organism: Nonomuraea sp. NPDC049309; assembly: GCF_043196965.1. Lineage (NCBI taxonomy): Bacteria > Bacillati > Actinomycetota > Actinomycetes > Streptosporangiales > Streptosporangiaceae > Nonomuraea > Nonomuraea sp. NPDC049309. Next base: position 564,368 of record NZ_JBICSH010000005.1, read on the forward strand.
ACCTCGAGCCCGCGTCCGTCCGCGACGGCTTCCGCCGTTTCCAAGCAGCGCTCGAGCGGGCTGGAGACAATGGCGTCGAGCCTGACGCCCGCGACGCGCCCGGCGAGCGCGGCGGCCTGCGCCCTGCCCGCCTCGCTCAGATGCACCCCTGGGGTGCGGCCGGCCAGCACCGGCCCCGTAAGGTCCGTCAGCCCGTGCCGGACCAGAATCAACGTGGTCATTCCGCAAGTGTCGCAGGCGTCTATCACGACGTTTCATCGGCCTGAACGGTAACCTGGCGGGATCATGGAGCAGCGCTATGTCGGCCACAGCGGCCTGTCGGTGTCCCGGTTGGGACTCGGCACGATGACCTGGGGGCGTGACACCGACGCGGACGAGGCCGCGGCCCAGCTCCGCACGTTCCTCGACGCGGGCGGCAACCTCGTCGACACGGCCGACGTCTATACCGGCGGCGACTCCGAGCGGCTGCTCGGCCGGATGCTGCGCGACACGGTGCCGCGCTCGGAGCTGGTGATCTCCACCAAGGCCGTGGTGACGCCGCAGGGCCGCCGCCCGCGCGACGCCTCCAGGCGCCATCTCATCGCCGCCGTCGACGACTCGCTCAACCGCCTCGGGCTCGACTACGTCGATCTGTGGCAGCTGCACACCTACGACGACGAGGTGCCGCTGGAGGAGACCCTGGCCGCACTCGACGCGATCGTCTCCTCCGGCCGCGCCGTCTACGCCGGCGTCTGCGACTACACCGGCTGGCAGCTCGCCGCCGCGGCCGTCACCCAGAAGATGGTGCCCGGCCGCATCCCGATCACCGCCGCCCAGACCGAATACTCGCTGCTGGCCCGCGAGCCCGAGCGGGAGCTGCTGCCCGCCGCCGCCCACCTCGGCGTCGGCGTGCTGGCCTGGTCGCCGCTCGGCCGCGGGGTGCTGACCGGCAAATACCGCACCGGCATCCCCGCCGACTCGCGGGCCGCGACCCCCCACTTCGCCGACTTCGTCCGCCCCTATCTGGACGAGCGCAGCCGCCGGGTCGTCGAGTCCGTCATGACCGCGGCCGACGGCCTCGGCGTGTCGCCGCTGGCCGTGGCCCTGTCGTGGGTGCGCGACCAGCCCGGCGTCGCCTCGGCCATCGTCGGCGCCCGCACGCACGCGCAGCTCAAAGGCATCCTGCCCGCCGAGGACGTCGTGCTGCCGATAGAGATCCGAGAGGCACTCGATGACGTGTCGTCGATCGACTAGGACGGCGCGCCGTCACCGCCGCGAGGAACGTAAGCCTCGCTCGCGTATCACTAGTCGATACCGAAACGCAACTTCGGCCGCAAAAAGCCTGCGTCGTCCGCCTGATGTCCAGCAAGATTTCTCCCGGAAGCGACGCAGGAGGGGACGGATGGGGACCAGAACCGCGATCTCGGCCGGAGTTCTCGCGGTGGCGCTGGTGGCCGTCCCGGTGGGGGCTCCCGCCGCATCGGCCACCGCCCAGGACTGCACGCGCGACGGTGGCCTGCTCTCAGGAGTGACCAACACGCTGTGCGACGTCGTCCAGGCGCTCACTGGAACGGTCGACACGCTGACCGGCGGCACGACCCGCAAGGTGACGGACGGGCTCGACAAGACCACCGACGAGGTGCTCGGGCGCGTCGGCGAGGTGCTGCCGACCGCCAAGCCGAAGGTGGACACCGACGAGGACGAGGACGGGCCGCCGACCGGCAGGCCGGACCCCTCGGCGACCCCCGGCCCGCCCGAGGACGACGACGACTGCCTGGCCACGTCGTCCTGCTCCGGCCGCAGCAGCGTCGACCGGCTCACCCCCAAGCCCGACATCTCGCCGTCCCCCTCCCCCACCGACCAGCCGCCCGAGGGCCTCATCTCCGCCACCGCCACCTCCATCCCCCTGCCGGTCCCCGCCCGGCCCGAGCCGTCCAGGCCCCCGCAGCGGCAGAGCACGCAGCGCCCGGTGACGCCGAAGAAGACCGCGCACGCCGAAGAACCCCGGGTCGATCTGCTGTGGCCCAACCCGTTCTCGCACGAGCTGGCCGTGCCGATGCAGGACCGCCGGGTGGTGCGGCCCAGCCCGCCGGCCTCCGACGTGCTCGGCACGGTGCTGACCATCGCGCTGCTCGGCTCCGCGGTGCTCGCCACGCGCATCGTCCAGCAGCGGCGGCACCAGGGCGAGTCCACCGAATCGATCCCCTTCGAGCCCGCCCGCGCCGGCAACGGCCGCCACCGCCTCGCCTGACGCCCTCGAACGACCGCACCCGAGAACCCCCAGCGGCCCCGGCCGCCCCGCCGGACCTCACGCCCCCGGCCGAAGCTCCGGCCGGACAACACGAAACCCCCGGCCCGACGGGCGGGCCAGGGGTTCAGGCGGTGGCGGGGACGGTCAGCCGCCGATGGCGTGGACGCCGCCGTCGACGTGGACGATCTCGCCGGTCGTCGCCGGGAACCAGTCGGACAGCAGCGCCACGCACGCCCGCGCCGTGGGCATGGTGTCGGCGAGGTCCCAGCCGAGCGGCGCCTTCTCCGGCCAGCTGTCCTCGAACTCCTTGAAGCCGGGGATCGACTTGGCCGCCATCGTGCGCAGCGGCCCGGCCGCCACGAGGTTGACGCGGATGTTGTGCTTGCCGAGGTCGCGGGCGAGGTAGCGGTTGCAGGACTCGAGCCCGGCCTTCGCCACGCCCATCCAGTCGTAGACCGGCCACGCCTTGGAGGCGTCGAAGTCGAGGCCGACCACCGCGCCGCCCTCCTTCATCAGCGGCAGGCAGGCCACGGCCAGCGACTTGTAGGAGTACGTGGAGACCTGCAGCGCCGTGGCGACGTCCTCCCACGAGGTGTTGAGGAAGTTGCCGCCGAGCGCGGACTGCGGGGCGAAGCCGATGGAGTGGACGACGCCGTCGAGCCCGTCGACGTGCTCGCCCACGCGGTCGGCCAGCGTGTCGAGGTGTTCGGTGTTCTGGACGTCGAGCTCCAGCACCGGCGCGGGCTCGGGCAGCCGCTTGGCGATGCGCTCGACGAGGCTGAGCCGGCCGAAGCCGGTCAGCACGACCTTCGCGCCCTCCTCCTGCGCCAGCTTGGCCACCGCGAACGCGATCGACGCGTCGGTCAGCACCCCGGTGACGAGGATCCGCTTGCCGTCGAGAATGCCCATGTCAGTGCCCCATTCCGAGTCCGCCGTCGACCGGGATCACGGCCCCGGTGATGTAGGAGGCGTCGTCGCTCGCCAGGAAGCGCACGACGCGCGCGATCTCCTCGGGGGCCGCCTGCCGCCCGAGCGGGATGTTGGACACGATGGCCTCGTGGTCCAGCTCCGCGGTCATGTCGGTGGCGACGAAGCCGGGCGAGACGACGTTGACGGTGATGTTGCGCGAGCCGTACTCGCGCGCCAGCGAGCGGGCGAAACCGACCAGGCCCGCCTTGGAGGCGGCGTAGTTGGCCTGGCCGGCCTGGCCGGTGAGGCCGATGACGGAGGAGATGAGGATGATCCGGCCGCGCTTGAGCCGCATCATGGGCCTGATGGCCCGCTTGGCGACGCGGTAGGCGCCGGTGAGGTTGGTGTCGATGACGTCGGTGAAGGTCTCTTCCTTCATCATCGCCAGCAGCGTGTCCTTGGTGATGCCGGCGTTGGAGACCAGCACCTCGACCGGACCCTGCTCGGCCTCGACCTTGTCGAAGGCGGCCTCGACGTCGGCGGTGCTGGTGACGTCGCAGCGCACGCCGAACAGGCCCTCGGGCGGCTCACCCGATCGGTACGTGACCGCGACGGCGTCGCCTGCCGCGGCGAGTTCTCGGGCGATCGCGAGGCCTATGCCGCGATTGCCCCCGGTGACGAGTACAGAGCGTGCCATGACACACGACGGTATCCCCTACCGGCCGGTATCCGCTTGTCCGGGTGGCACAAGATCACAGGGTTAGGATCGTGGACATGCGCCAGATCGATTCCGACTTCCTGGAGCTGCCGCTGCGGCAGCTCGCGGACGCCGCTCTGCAACGCGCTCGCGACCTCGGCGCCGAGCACGCGGACTTCCGGCTCGAACGCATCAGGGCCGAGTCCCTCAGCCTGTACGACGCCCGGCTCGAAGGTTCCATGGACGCCGACGATCTGGGCTACGCGGTACGCGTGGTCAAGAACGGCACCTGGGGCTTCGCCTCCGGCATCCACCTGACGCCCGAGGCCGCCGCCAGGGTGGCCGAGCAGGCCGTGCGCGTGGCGGAGGTGAGCGCCCCCATCAACAGGGAGCGCATCGAGCTGGCTCCCGAGCCGGTCCACGCCGAGGCCGTGTGGGTGTCCGACTACGAGATCGACCCGTTCGACGTGGCCACGTCCGACAAAGTGAGCCTGCTGGCCGAATGGTCCGCCGGGCTGCTCAAGGGCGCCGACCACGTCTCGGCCCGGCTGCTGCAGGTCAAAGAGCAGAAGTTCTACGCCGACACCGCCGGCACCGTGACCACCCAGCAGCGGGTGCGGGTCCACCCCACGCTCAACGCCATGAAGACGGGCGAGCACGGCTTCGACGACATGTCCACGCTGGCGCCGCCGACCGGCCGCGGCTACGAGTACCTCACCGGCGACCACTGGGACTGGCAGGGCGAGCTGGCCAGGCTGCCCGAGCTGCTGGCGGAGAAGCTGGCCGCGCCCTCCGTCGAGGCCGGCGAGTACGACCTGGTCATCGACCCGTCCAACCTGTGGCTGACGATCCACGAGTCGATCGGCCACGCCACCGAGCTCGACCGCGCCCTCGGCTACGAGGCCGCCTACGCCGGCACCAGCTTCGCCACCTTCGACCAGCTCGGCGAGCTGGTCTACGGCTCCCCCGTCATGAACGTCACCGGCGACCGCACCGTCACCCACGGCCTTGCCACCATCGGCTACGACGACGAGGGCGTGCAGGCGCAGAGCTTCGACATCATCAAGGACGGCGTCCTGGTCGGCTACCAGCTCGACCGGCGCATGGCGCTGATGAAGGGGCTCGGCCGCTCCAACGGCTGCGCGTTCGCCGACTCGCCCGGCCACATGCCCATCCAGCGCATGGCGAACGTCTCACTCGCGCCGGCCCCTGACGGGCCGTCCACCGACGACCTGATCGCGGGCGTCGAGCGGGGCATCTACCTCGTCGGCGACAAGAGCTGGTCGATCGACATGCAGCGCTACAACTTCCAGTTCACCGCCCAGCGGGCCTACCGCATCACCGGCGGCCGGCTGGACGGCCAGATCAGGGACTTCGCCTACCAGGCCACGACGACCGACTTCTGGCGGTCGATGGAGGCGGTCGGCGGGCCCGGCACGTACGTGCTCGGCGGCGCCTTCAACTGCGGCAAGGGCCAGCCGGGACAGGTCGCGCCGGTCAGCCACGGGTGCCCGTCGGCGCTGTTCCGCGGCGTACGGATCCTCAACACGGTGCAGGAGGGCGGCAAGTGACGCCTCAGGAGATGGTGGAGAGGGCGCTCGAGCTCTCCTCTAACGACGGCTGCGTGGTGCTGGTGGACGAGGGCTCCACCGCCAACCTGCGCTTCGCGGGCAACACGCTGACCACGAACGGCGTCGCGCGCTCGTCCCGGCTGACCGTCATCTCGATCGCGGGCGGCAAGGTCGGCGTGGTGTCGCGCTCGGCCGTACGCGACGACCAGCTCGCCGACGTGGTGGCGGCGGCCGACGCGGCGGCGCGCGAGGCGCAGCCCGCGGAGGACGCCAGGCCGCTCGTCGAGGCCGGCCCCGCCTCGCCCCACTGGGACGACGAAGTGGTGCCGACCGACATCGAGGTGTTCCGGCGCTTCACCCCCGCTTTGGGGGAGGCGTTCGCGGCGGCGGAGGCCGGCGGCAGGAAGCTGTACGGATTCGCCGAGCACTCGCTGACCACCACGTTCCTCGGCACCTCGGCCGGCGTGCGGCTGCGCCACGACCAGCCGACCGGGCGGCTCGAGGTCAACGCCAAGTCCGGCGACCTCAAGCGTTCGGCGTGGGCGGGCGTGTCCACCGAGGACTTCACCGACGTCGACGTCTCCGCGCTCGGCTCGTCGCTCGCCCAGCGGCTCGAATGGGCGAAGAACCGCGTCGAGCTGCCCGCGGGCCGCTACGAGACGCTGCTGCCGCCGAGCGCCGTGGCCGATCTGATGATCTACATGTTCTGGTCGGCGGGTGCGCGTGACGCGCTCGACGGGCGTACGGTCTTCTCCAAGCCGGGCGGCGGCACCCGCGTCGGCGAGCAGCTCGCCCGGCTGCCCGTCACGCTGACCAGCGACCCCGCGGCGCCCGGCATCAGCTGCGCGCCGTTCGTGACGGCCCACGCCTCCAGCCGGGAGAGCTCGGTGTTCGACAACGGGCTGCCGCTGTCGCGTACCGACTGGATCAAGGACGGCCGGCTCGAGGCGCTGCTGCAGACCCGCCACTCGGCCGAGCTGAGCGGCCTGCCCGTGACGCCCGCCATCGACAACCTCATCATGACCGGGCCTGACGGCGCGGCCTCGCTCGACGACATGATCGCCTCGACCCGGCGCGGGCTGCTGCTCACCTGCCTGTGGTACATCCGCGAGGTCGATCCCCAGACGCTGCTCCTCACCGGGCTGACCCGCGACGGTGTCTACCTCGTCGAGAACGGCGAGGTCGTGGGCGAGGTGAACAACTTCCGCTTCAACGAGAGCCCCGTCGGCCTGCTGGGGCGGATGACCGAGGTCGGCGAGGGCGGCCGCACGCTGCCCCGGGAGTGGAGCGACTACTTCCAGCGGGCGATCATGCCGGCGGTGCGGGTGCCCGACTTCAACATGTCCACGGTCAGCCAGGCGAACTGACGCCCGCAGCGGCCCTCGGGCCCGCTCTGGGTCTCACGCTGCGTCTCTCGGCTGCCTCGCGTCTCGCTGTCTCGCGCTCGGGCCGGGCCTTCACGCCCGCCCGGGCGCGAGCCGTCTGCGCCCCTGGCGCGGCCGCAATCTCGAACGCGACCCGCCCGGGGCTGCTCACGCTGCCCGCCCGTCGCCCGGGCCTTGCTTGGCCGCGCGCACTTTGCTCGGGCTTCCGGCGCACTGCCCGCCGAGGCGCCCACCTCTGCGACGCCCGAACCGCCTCCTCTGCGCTACGTACGCCTCTATGGCGTGTCCACGCCCCTTGCCAGGGCCTCGACGCGCCCCGCAACGGCCGCACGCCCTCTGGAGGGCTCTGAGAGCCTTAGGGGGCTTCTGGCGGCCTGCACAGGCTCGACGAGGCTTCTCGCACGCCGAAGCGAGCCGGAAGGCGCAAACCGGAGCGAATCGGACGGCCTGAGCCGAAGCCGGGCCGTGCGCGGACGCCGGAAGGCGTGAGCGCGTCTCAGGCGTCTTCGAGGCGGAAGCCGACCTTCATGCCGACCTGGAAGTGGGCGACCTCCCCCGCGTCGAGGTGGCCCCTGATCTCCGTGACCTCGAACCAGTCGAGGTGCCGCAGCGTCTCGGAGGCCCTCTTGAGGCCGTTGCGGATGGCCTGGTCGACGCTCTCCCCTGAGGTGCCGACGATCTCGGTCACCCGGTACGTGCGATCCGTCATCTCCACATCCTCCTTACTCGAAGGCCATGGTCGCATGACCCCCTGCCCTTGCCGGGGCACGGTCCGGAGCTCGGCATGGCGGGACTACCGTGGGAAGCATGAAGGGGTGGCGCAGGAAGCCGGAGGTCCACCGGGTCACGGACGCCAAGCCGTCGCTGTCGGCCGACATCCGCAAGCGCGAGGTCAGCTATCTGATCAAGATGGGGATCCGCACGATCTGCCTGATCCTGGCGGTCGTGGTGCCGATCCCGTGGCCGTACCGGCTGCTGTTCATCGCCGGCGCGGTCTTTTTGCCATACATAGCCGTAATCGGGGCCAATGAGAGGGGGAACCCTGGTCCGCCGCCTACCTTTCAGAGCCCGGAGGCTAACCAAACCGAGATACCGCTGCATCGACGCGAGATCGGGTCGTGACTAACTCTTGACGCATCCCATGGGTTGTAGGTGTACGCTTTAGCCAAGCGCTCCGGTCCCCCGTCGGAGTGCTGGTGCCGGCGTTCCGGGCCCCCGTCGGAACGCCGATGATGCGACGCCGGGTGGTTTGCCCCCGTAACCACCCGGCGTCGCCCTTTTCCCGGGTCGCGTTTCGATCAACGCGCGCCGATCGCCCCGGTTCGATAGGGCGGCTTTCCCGAAATCGTTTACACTCGCCCCCTCCCGTTATTCACAGGAAATCTTCAGGTTTGGGGCGAGCTTGACTTCAAGAGTTCGTTCGAGTGTCAGTCGTCTGTCAGAGTCTCTTGGGTGGCGCGGCTCCAGTTCTTCGCCAATGTGGTCAATCTGGCGACGGCGTCTTCCGGGGCGGTGCCGGCGCCCTGAGCGAGCCCCAGCAGGTAGGCGGTGAGCGGCGCGGCGGGCCTCGCCACCCCGTGGGCGACCTCCTTGGTGAGGTCGAGGATCTGGTCGCGGTCCACCCTGGCCGGGTCGATGCCCAGCTCCTTGCAGGCCAGGACGGTCCATTCGTGCAGCACGTTCATGCGAGCCTCCTCCAGGTCGTCCATTGTGTCGCAGTCGAACCAGGGGCGCCCGGGCAACGTGAGCCGGGCGCGTACGAGCGGGGCCAGCACGCCTCTGAGCGAACGCCCCTCGTAGGCGGCCATGCCCGCCTTGAGCTCGGGCGCCGGCCACACGCCCGCCAGCCACTGCTCCCGCCCGCCGTCGTCCAGCAGAATGGCGGCGCCGCCCGCCTCCCGGGCCGCTTCGCGCAGCGCCGCCACGTGGCCCTGCCCCATGAACGGGAGATCCGCGGCCAGCAGGACCAGCCAGCGGGACGTCACGTGGGGCAGCGCGGCGGCGAGCGCCGGGACCGGGCCGCTGCCCGGCGGGTCCTCCCGGACGTACACGACGCCGGGGAGGGGACGACGCTCCGGGCCCGCCACGACGACGGTGCGGGCGCCTTCGACCGCCGCGATCACGTGCTCGACGAGGGACCGGCCGCCCACGGTGAGCGCCGGCTTGTCCGCCCCGCCCAGCCGCCTGGCCCGCCCACCGGCCAGGATCACCGCATCGAACGCCTCACTCACAGCCCCTCCCTGCCCGCTTTCGCGCTCCACGAAGCCGCCCCAGCTCCGACCGCCGCCACCACGGCGAAGAACGGGCCGGTCTCACCATGGCTGAGAACGCGCCGACCGCCGCCATCCTGGCGAGGAATTCGCCTGACGCCGCTACCATCGCGCAGAGTTCGCCTGACGCCGCCACCGCGATGAAGGGTGCGCCGACCGCCCCACCATGTCGAAGGACGCGCCGACCACTGCCACCGTGGCGACGGGTGTATCTGACGCCGCCACCATGGCGGACGATGCGCCCGGCGCCGCTGCCTGTGCGGCGAGCCACGGCGGCGGGCATGCCGGTCGCGGACCGTCAGCCGCCGATGGCGGACATCGGGCGGGCCGGCTGGAGGAACGACGGGTCGTCGATGCCGTGCCCGGCGCGCTTGGTGGCGACGGCGGCGACCCAGCGCTCGGCCAGCTCGTCGTCGGAAGCCCCGGCCCGCATCGCGGTCTTCAGGTCGGACTCCTCGGTGGCGAACAGGCAGTTGCGCACCTGGCCGTCGGCGGTGAGCCGCACCCGGTCGCAGGCGCCGCAGAACGGCCGCGTCACCGAGCCGATCACGCCGACCCTGGCCGGGCCGCCGTTCACGAGGAACCGCTCGGCGGGGGCGCTGCCGCGCTCTTCGCGATCGTCGGGAATGAGGTCGAACTCGGTGGACAGCAGACGCAGGATCTCGTCGGCGGTCACCATGTCGGCGCGGCTCCAGCCGTGCTGGGCGTCGAGCGGCATCTGCTCGATGAAGCGCAGCTCGTAGCCCTGGTCGAGGGCCCAGCGCAGCAGCGGCACGGCCTCATGGTCGTTGATGCCGCGCATCAGCACCGCGTTGATCTTGACGGGACGCAGCCCGGCGGCGTCGGCGGCGGCCAGACCGGCGATGACGTCGGCGTGCCGGTCGCGGTGGGCGAGCCGCATGAACGTGCCGGGGTCGAGCGTGTCGAGCGAGACGTTGACCCGGTCGAGCCCGGCGGCGGCCAGCGGCTCGGCCAGGCGGGCCAGCCCGATGCCGTTGCTGGTCAGCGAGATCTGCGGGCGGGGCTCGAGCTCGGCGGTGCGGGCGACGATGTCGATCAGCTCGCGGCGCAGGAGGGGTTCGCCGCCGGTGTAGCGGACCTCGGTGATGCCGAGGCGTTCGACGCCGATCGTGACCAGGCGGACGATCTCGTCGGCGGTGAGCAGCTCGGGCTTCGGCAGCCAGTCGAGGCCCTCGGGCGGCATGCAGTACGTGCAGCGCAGGTTGCACTTGTCGGTGAGGGACACCCTCAGATCTGTCGCCACCCGTCCGAACGAGTCTCGCAACACGGGGCGTCACCTCCTGTTCGTGTGCCGATCGCCAGCCTACGTCGGGTTTACGCCCAGCCGGAAATCCCCTGGTTCACGCCTCGAGCACCCATTGTTCCCTAGATCGATTCTGAGCTCACGCTGAGGGAGGGGGGCCCTTGATCCCAGGACCCGCCGTCCTGCGGACCGCTCCGCCGCTCCCCACCGGCCGCACTTTGCGGGTGCCGCCCCGCGGACCGGCCACCGGCACCCCGTCGGCCGGACCCAGCGCGTGTCGTCCCGCGGACCGGCCACCGGCATCCTGCCTGGCGGTGTCCTGTGCGGATGGGGACGGCGTCGGTCGCTCGCCCGTGACCCCTGCCCTTCCCGGTCCTGGCGCTTCGCCCGGGGACAAGCCGCCGACGTGAGCAACGGCCGCGCGTGGCTCGCCCAGGACACGCTCCTCAGCAGGCTCGCGGGTGGCGGCCGCGCAAGGGACGCGGGTGACAGGGCCGCGCAAGAGATACGGCGAAGGGGGCGCAGGTGGCGGTGGCGGTCGGGTTCGGCACAGGCGGCCGGGCCGGCGGCGATCGGGTTCAGCGCAGACGACCGAACCGACGGCGATCGGGTTCAGCGCAGACGACCGAACCGACGGCGATCGGGTTCAGCGCGGGTGGCCGGGGTGGTGGCGCGGGAGCGGTTTCCGCGGTGGGCGAGGCCGGGAACGGCGAACGCCCGGCCGCTCGGGCCGGGCGTTCGCGGGAGGTGATCAGTGGTGACGGTGGCGGTGGCCGATGACCTTCACCCGGTCGGTGTCCTCGGACGGGGCGAGGTACCGGCTGCCCTCGAACACCGCGCGCCAGGTGCCCGACGTGCGGGCCGGCACCTTCAGGGCGAAGCTGCCGTTGCCGCGGGTGCGGACGGTGTCGACGTGCTCCCAGCGGCCGCTGCCGGCGGGCTGGAAGAGGATGACGATCCGCTTCCAGGCCAGGCGGTGCCAGGTCTCCTGCTTCTTGCAGCGGTCGGAGTGGATGACCGACACGAGGCCGCTGATGTAGTCCTCTTCGCACTTGACGGAGAGCTTGCCCCCGATGTGGAGAGGCCGGCCGCGGTAGGCGGGCTCAGGGGTCACGTCGAGGCTGAGGCTGGTCTTGCCGCCCGCGACATCCGGGTCGAGGCCCGGGTCGGCGAGCGCGGGCGTGGCGGCGGTGGTGGCCACCACCGTCGCACTCATGGCGGCAGCCGCCAGGCCGGCGGCGAGACGTCGCATCTTCAAGAGAGAAATCCTTCCCCGTTTGCGAGACGGCCCACGTAGCGGGGCGCGTCAACGCCGATAGACGCGCCCGGGGAAGGAAAAGTTGCGACCAGACCGATCACAAAAGGACAACAACGCCATTGTTCACGGCCATTAACAGAATGGCCTACCGCGCGATTTGTTGCACTTTCGAATTGTCTGGTGAGTAATGTCCAGTTCCGGCGAAGCGGACGCGCCAGTGACCCCCCGTACGCCCCTGCACGGTCTGGACGAACGCGCCGGACGCGTCGGTCGTGGCCTGCCCCACCTTCTCCCAGGCCGAGTTCTCGTCGGGACGCCAGAGGATGTCCAGGCGCTGCTTGGCGAACGGGCCGTAGTCGGTCAGGCCGCGCGGATCGACGCGGGTGAGCGAGCCGCGCAGGCGCACGCCGTCCCCCTTGGCCGCCTTCTCCACCCGCACGGAGGACAGCCTGCTCTCCCTCCTGAGCTGGAACGAGGCGTACCGGGTGACGGTCTTGCCGTCCCTGCCCTTGGCGGTGGCGGTGATCGTCCAGGTGCCGGCCGGGTAGTAGCGGTTCAGGCGCTTGTCCGGCAGGAAGCGCCAGGTCTCCCAGCCGCCGGCCATCCTGGCGGGCGGCACGGGGATCCGGCGCCACACCAGCCGGGGCGGGACCGCCTCCGCGACCTGGGCCTTGTTCTGGGGCCGCACGCTCACCTTCGGCGCGACGACGGCTCCGATCGGCGCCGGTTGCGCGTTCTGCGCCGGCTGCTGTGCCGCGGCCTGCTGCGCCTCCGGCCGCGCGCCCTGGAGCCGGTGCTGCTGCTCGCCGGCGTAGGCATAGGTGAGGATGTGGCGCGGGCGGTAGGGTTCCCGGCCGGGGGCGATGACGGTGGCGGGAGCGCCGGTCTGGGCCGTCTCCCCGGTCTCACCTTGAGCCGCCGGCGTCTGGGGCGTTCCCTGCTGAGTCGTTCCCTGCTGAGTCGTTCCCTGCCCGGTCGAGCCCTGCCCGGTCGAGCCCTGAGCCGTTCCGTCCTGGGCCGCCTCGTCGGCCGTCCCCTGGGGCGCGGGCTCCGTGGTCTGCTGGGGTTCGTCCTCGACGGGCGGCTGAGCGGGCGGTGTGTCCGGCTGCTGGATGGCGTCCGGCTGCTGGGTGGTGCCGGGTGTCGCGGGGTTCTGGGGTTCGATGGCGGGTGGGGTGGCGGGACGGGGTTGCGGGGTGGCGCCGGCGGGTGGAGCGCCGGGTTCGACCTTGACGGTGACGCCGTCCTTGCCCTTCACCCCTCTGGCGATCACGTCGATCACCAGGCGGACGGAGCCGTGCGCGCCGACCACCGGCTGTGCGGGTCGTACGGTGATGGAACGGATGGCGGGCTCGGTCGCGGCGGAGGCGGGCGGTGCGGGCACCGTGAGCGCTCCCGCCGCGAGCGAGGCGAGTAGAAGGCTTCTGCTCATGATCGAGACGGTAGGAACCGGCCGGTAATGGGCACGGCCACAACACACGCCCCGAATGGCAAAGCCGGGATCAGCCTGAATAGAGCCCTTCGATGACGTCGGCGTACTTCGAGTGGATGATCCGCCTCTTCAGCTTGAGGCTCGGGGTGAGCTCCTCGGTCTCGGCGGTCCACTCCACGCCGAGCAGGGCCCACTTCTTGACCTGCTGCACGCGGGCGAGCTTGGCGTTGGCCGCGCGTACCGCCTCCTCGACCTCCTTGAGCACCTCAGGATGCTGGGCCAGCTCGGCGAGCGAGCCGAAGGAGATGCCGCGCGCCCTGGCCCAGCCGGGCGCGGTCTCGGCGTCGAGGGTGAGGATGGCGACGGGGTGGGGGCGCCGGTCGCCGTAGGCGAGCGCCTGGCCGATGAGGATGTGCTGCTTGAGGTGGTTCTCGATCTCGGCGGGTGAGATGTTCTCGCCGCCCGCGGTGATGATCAGCTCCTTCTTGCGGTCGACGACGCGGTAGAAGCCGTCCTCGTCCACGGTGCCGATGTCGCCGGTGTGCAGCCAGCCGTCCTCGTCGATGAGCTCGGCGGTGGCCTCGGGCCTGTTGAGGTAGCCGGCGGTGTTGAGCGGGCTGCGGGTGAGGATCTCACCGTCCTCGGCGATGCGCATCTCGACGCCGGGTTCGGCCCTGCCGACGCTGCCCAGGCGGTAGCAGGTGGCGCTGTTGCCGGTGCAGGCCCCGGCGGTCTCGGTCATGCCGTACACGTCGATGACCTTGATCCCGAGCCCGGCGAAGAAGTGGCGCACCTCGTCCGAGAGCGGGGCGGCGCCGGTGGCGGTCCACTCGGCGCGGTCGAAGCCGATCAAGCCGCGGATGGCGGAGAGCACGGCCGCGTCGGCCTTCTCGTACGCGGCCTCGATCTCGGGCGTGACGGTGCGGCCGTACTGCCCGGCCTCGACGTACGCGGCCCCGGCGGCCATGGCGGCGCGTACGGCGGCCTGCTGCTCCTCCGGCTGAGCGGCGAGCACGGCCTGCAGGCGGGCCATCATCTTCTCCCACACGCGCGGCACGCCGAAGAACGACATCGGCCTGACCTTCCCCAGCGTGGCGCCGAGGTTCGCGAGGTCGGTGCAGAAGTGCACGTGGGAGGCCTTCACCAGCGGCAGGTAGAGGCTCAGGATGCGCTCGGCGATGTGGGCGTAGGTGAGGTAGGAGACCTGGGTGCCCTTCTCGGGCAGCCTGGTCAGCCGGTCGGTGGCGGCCACCTCGTAGAAGATGTTGGTGTGGGTGAGCGGCACGCCCTTGGGCGTGCCCGTGGTGCCGGAGGTGTACAGCACGGTCGCCACGTCCTCGGGGGTGACCGCGCGGTGGCGGGCCTCGACGGTGGCCGGGTCGGCGGCCAGGCGCTCGCGGCCCAGCTTCAGGAACTCCCGCCAGGTCATGAAGCGGTCGCCGGCGGGAGCGCCGTCCAGCATGATGATCTTGCGCAGGCCGTCGAGGCGGTCGAGGACGGGCGCCCAGCGGGCCAGCTCGGCGGGGCCGCCGAGCACCGCGATGCGGGCGCCGACGTCGCCGGCCACGAAGGCGATCTGGTCGGGCGCGAACGTCGAGTAGATCGTGCAGCCCACCCCACCGGCGTGCACGGCGCCGAGGTCGGCGAGCACGTGCTCGCTGCGGTTGACCATCATGATCGCCACCGGCTCCCCCGGCCGGAGCCCGAGCGCGATGTAGCCGGCGGCGATCTCCAGGACCCGCGTGCGGGCCTCGCCGTAGGTGAGCGTGGTCCATCCGTCGCCGTCCGGATCCGAGTACGCGGGCGCGTCGCCGTGTCGCTCCGCCGCGTTCGCGAGCCGCTCGCACACGGTACGGCCGGCGATCTCCCGCAGGATCTCCGCCCGGACTTCGAGGACATCGGCCATGGCACCCGCCTCCCGTCAGTCATCACTTATGCGAGTGGCATGCATCGCATCACAGCACGTCGAAGGCGACAAGAGCGTGCGGAGAAAGATCCCTGTCGTTCACGTACAGTGATCGAAACAGTGCGTGGAGTGTCGGGGGGCGCGCATGAGCAAGCATGGTGGCGGCAGGACGTTCTTCGGGCATCCGTGGGGGCTGGCCACCCTGTTCTGCACCGAGATGTGGGAGCGGTTCTCGTGGTACGGCCTGCGGGCCATCCTGGCCACGTTCATGGCCGCCTCGCCCGCGCACCAGGGGCTCGGCCTCTCCCAGGAGACGGCGCAGGCGGTGGTCGGCGTCTACGGGGCGCTGATCTACCTGGTGGCGCTGCCCGGCGGGTGGATCGCCGACCGCATCCTGGGCGCGCGCAGGTCGGTGCTGTGGGGCGGGTTCATCATCATGCTGGGGCACATCAGCATGGCGATCCCGGTGACGACGCCGTTCTTCGTCTGGCTCGGGCTGCTGCTGATCATCTCCGGCACGGGCCTGCTGAAGCCGAACATCTCGGTCATGGTGGGCCGGCTCTATCCCGAGGGCGACGACGGGCGCAGGGACGCCGGCTTCTCGCTGTTCTACCTCGGCATCAACCTGGGGGCGTTCGTCGCGCCGATCGTGGTGGGCTGGCTGGCCGCGGACGACCGCTGGCATCTCGGGTTCGGCGCGGCGGCGGTCGGCATGGCGCTCGGCCTGGGCCAGTACGTGTGGGGCCGGCACAGCCTGCGCGGCGTCGGCGAGCGTCCCGGCCTGCGCCTGACCCGCCGCGAGCGGCACCACTTCCTGCGGCTGGTGCTGCTCGGCGTGGCGGTCGCCGCGATCGCGATGGGGGCGTGGGCGGCGACGGGGACGCTGACGATCGACGGGCTCACCGTGGTGATCACCGTGATCATCCTCATCGTGCCGATCGCCTACTTCGGCTACATCCTGCTGGGCAGCCACGACCTGACCGAGGACGAGCGGACCAGGATGAAGGCCTACATCTGGCTGTTCATCGCGGCGGCGGTGTTCTGGATGATCTACGACCTGGCGCCGAGCAAGCTGCTGTTCTTCGCCGCCGACCACACGGACCTGTCGCTGTTCGGGCTGCCGATCCAGGCGGCCACCACGCAGTCGTTCAACCCGCTGTTCATCATGATCTTCGTGCCGGTGTTCGCGGCGCTGTGGGTGCGGCTCGGCACGCGGGTGAGCACGCCGCAGAAGTTCGCCTTCGCCCTCGTCATGGTGGGGCTGAGCTTCGTGGTGATGGCGCTGGCGGCCTCGCTGGCCGGGAGCGGCCGGGTGTCGGTGTGGTGGCTGGTGCTGGTCTACCTCATCCAGGTGTTCGGCGAGCTGTCGCTGAGCCCGGTCGGGCTGTCGGTGACGGCGAAGCTGGCGCCGGAGGCGTTCAAGGGGCAGATGCTGGGCCTGTGGTTCATCGCCACGTCGGTCGGCGACGCGGTCGGCGGGCAGACCGGACGGCTGGTCCGCGTACTGTCCGATCCGGCGTACTACCTGGTGCTGGCGGCGATGGCGATCGTGGCGGGGGCGGCGCTGTTCATGTTCACCCGCAAGCTGCGGATCATGATGGCCGAGCACCACGAACCGGCCATGCGGTAGACATTGCCAACGTGTCCGAACTTCTCGACCTGGCCGGAATCTTCGTCTTCGCGCTGTCGGGCGCGCTCATGGGCGTGCGCAAGCGCCTCGACGTGGTCGGCATGGCGGTGCTGGCCGAGATCACCGCGCTCGGCGGCGGTCTCGTCCGCGACCTCATTTTGAACGTGCGGCCCGCCGCCTTCCAGAGCGTCGGCTACGTGCTGGTGCCGCTGGCCGCCACCGTGATCGTGTTCTTCTGGCATCCCCATGTGGCCAGGGTCATGCCGGCGATCCTGGTGCTGGACGCGGCCGGGCTCGGGCTGTTCTGCGCGGTCGGCACGGCCAAGGCCATGGAGTACGGTCTCAGCCCCCTGCACGCCTCACTGCTGGGCGTCACCTCGGCGGTCGGCGGCGGCATGCTGCGCGACGTGCTGGCCGGGGAGATCCCCACGCTGCTGTACGACCGGCAGCTCTACGCGGTGCCCGCCCTGGTGGGGTCGGCGGCGATGGCGGGGCTGTCGGCGTACGGGCTGCACGGCTGGCCGGCCACGCTGGCGGCGGCGGTGCTGGCCTTCGGGCTGCGCATCGCCGCGATGCGGCGCAACTGGCGGGCGCCGCTGGCCAGGGGCGTCGGCGACTGAGCGTCACACCATCCCGATGAGCGACTCGCGCGGTGTCGGCACCGCCGCCGGGCCCTGGTCGAGTGCGGCGCGCAGCCGTACGACCGCGTCGGCGAGCACCTGGGGCGGCTGGGTGAACGGCAGCCGCAGGTAGTTCTCCAGCGTGCCGTCCAGGCCGAACCACGGGCCGGGCGCCAGGCGCAGCCCCTGGCAGGCGGCCGCCTCGGCGAGCACGGCCGAGCTGGTGCCGGGCCCGAGGCGTACCCAGAGGGTGCCGCCGCCCCTGGGCGGCACGAACGTCCACTCCGGCAGGTGCTCGCGCAACCCGTCGATCAGCGCCGCGCGTGAGGCGCGCAGCCCGCGGCGGCGCTCGGCGCGGGTCTCCTCGAGCCGGTCGAACAGCCGCGCCACGACGAGCTGTTCCAGCACGGGGCTGGCCAGATCGACCGAGGCGCGGAACGTGGCCAGGCGGCGGATCAGCGCCGCCCCGGCGCGGATCCAGCCGATGCGCAGCCCGCCCCACCACAGCTTGGACGCCGACCCGACGCTGATCACCCGGCCGTCGGTGTCGAAGGCGGCCATCGGCGCGGTCCGCGGCACGTCGTCCAGCGCCAGCTCGGCCCAGGTCTCGTCCACCAGCAGCGTGGTCCCCGACCGGCGGGCGGCGCCGACGAGCGCGGCGCGCACGGAGTCCTCCATGAGGGCGCCCGTTGGGTTCTGGAAGTCGGGCATCAGGTACGCGAGCCGCACCGACGACTGGTTCATCGCCCCCGCCACCAGGTCCTGGTGCCAGCCGTCGTGGGAGACGCCGACCGGGACGAGGCGGGCCCCGCGCCCGCGGGCCGCGTCGATGGCGTGCGGGTAGGTGGGCGACTCGATCAGCACCGGGTCGCCTGGGCCGGTGAGCAGGCCGAGGACGAGCTGGATCGCGTGCTGGGAGCCGGTGGTGACGAGGATCTGCTCGGGCCTGGTGGCCACTCCCCTGGCGGTGTAGCGGGCGGCGATGCGCTCCCTGAGCGCGGGCAGGCCCATGGGGTCGTAGCCGTTGCCCATGCCGTAGCGCGGCAGGTCCTCCGCCGCCTCCGCCATGGCCTCGGCGAGCCCGCAGGGCGCGGGCGGCGCGGCGGCGTGGAGCTGGATGAGGCCGTCGCCGTCGGTGCCGAGCCACGGGTTGTCGGCGGTCACGGCGGGGTCGGGCAGCGCCGTCCAGCTTCCCGAGCCCTGCCGGCTCTCCAGGTAGCCGAGCTCCCGCAGCAGGTCGTAGGCGGCGGTGACGGTGGTGCGGCTGACCTTGAGCGTCTGGGCGAGGTGGCGCTCTGCGGGCATGCGGACGCGTACGGGGATCTGCCCGTCCAGGATGCGGGCG
The DNA here is from genome assembly GCF_043196965.1 of Nonomuraea sp. NPDC049309. Taxonomy (NCBI): domain Bacteria; kingdom Bacillati; phylum Actinomycetota; class Actinomycetes; order Streptosporangiales; family Streptosporangiaceae; genus Nonomuraea; species Nonomuraea sp. NPDC049309. Next base: position 582,885 of record NZ_JBICSH010000005.1, read on the forward strand.
CGCACCGCGTCGGCGAGCGCGCGGTAGTAGGGACGGGCGCCGGGGTCGACTCCGGCGAGGCGGGCCACCTGCGTGGCCGACAAGTGCCGCATGAGGCCACTTTTCGCCATTGGCCCTGTTTTTGGCAAGTTGCGGCCTGCCATTGTGAAGCCATCATGAGTGAAACCACCGTCGCACGGCCGCACTCCTTCCCTGTGCGCCTCCTCCGCCTCTTCGGCGGGCTCGCCCTGTACGGCTTCGGCCTCGCCCTGCAGGTCGAGTCGGGTCTCGGCAACGGTCCTTGGGACGTCTTCCACCAGGGCGTCGCCCTGCGGCTCGGCCTCACCATCGGCACCGTCATCACCCTGGTCGGCGCCCTGGTCATGCTGCTGTGGATCCCGCTGAAGCAGAAGCCGGGGCTGGGCACGATCAGCAACGTGCTGCTCGTGGGCGTCTTCGCCGACCTCGGGCTGTACCTGCTGCCCACCCCGGGCGGCCTCGCCGTCCAGGCGATCTACGTGGGCCTCGCGGTGGTGACGGTCGCCCTCGCCACCCTGTTCTACATCGGGGCCGGCATGGGCGCCGGGCCGCGCGACGGCATCATGACCGGGCTGATCCGCCTCGGCCTGTCCGTACGCCTGTCCCGCTTCCTCATCGAGGCCACCATGCTGGCCGCGGGCTGGCTGCTCGGCGGGCAGGTCGGCGTCGGCACCGTGGTGTTCGCGCTCGCCATCGGGCCGCTGACGCAGCTGTTCACCCGCTGGTTCCCCCTGACGTGATCCCGGGCCGCCCGAGGCCGATCATGACGCGACATGATCGGCCCGGGCCCGGGATCACCCCGCGCCGAGTACCGTCTAGGCATGCGGATCGAGGATTACGCCCTGATCGGAGATATGCAGTCGGCCGCGCTCGTGGCGCGGGACGGTTCGATCGACTGGCTCTGCCTGCCCAGGTTCGACTCCCCCGCGTGCTTCGCGGCGCTGCTCGGCAGCGAGCGCAACGGGCACTGGTGGCTCGGGCCGACGGGCCGCAAGCCGGCCACCCGGCGCCGCTACCGTCCCGACACGCTCATCCTGGAGAGCGAGTGGGACACTCCCACGGGCACCGTCCGCGTCATCGACTTCATGCCGCCCCGCGACCGCAACCCCGACGTCGTCCGCATCGTCGAGGGCGTCTCCGGCACCGTCGAGATGTCCACCCAGCTGCGCGTGCGCTTCGACTACGGCCGCATCGTGCCCTGGGTGCGCCGCCACAACGGCCACCTGCAGGCCATCGGCGGCCCCGACTCGGTGTGGCTGCACTCCCCCGTGCCGCTCAAGGGCGGCGACTACGCGCACCGGGCCACGTTCAAGGTCAGCGAGGGCGAGCGGCTGCCGTTCGTGTTCACCTGGCACCCGTCGCACGAGCCGATGCCGCCGCAGATCGAGTGCGAGAACCAGCTCGACGAGACCGAGTCGTTCTGGTCCGAATGGGTGGCCAAGTGCACCTACTCGGGACCGTACCGCGATGCCGTGGTGCGGTCGCTGATCACGCTGAAGGGGCTCACGTACGCGCCGACCGGCGGCATCGTCGCCGCCCCCACCACGTCACTGCCCGAAGACCTCGGAGGGGTGCGCAACTGGGACTACCGCTTCTGCTGGCTGCGCGACGCGACGCTCACGCTCGACGCGCTCATCAGCTTCGGCTACCTGGAAGAGGCCGCAGACTGGCGCAGCTGGCTGCTGCGCGCCATCGCCGGCCGCCCTCAGGACCTGCAGATCATGTACGGCGTCGCGGGCGAGCGCCGCCTGCCCGAGCTGATGCTCGACTGGCTCGACGGCTACGAGGGCTCCCGCCCGGTCCGCATCGGCAACGAGGCCGTCAAGCAGCTCCAGCTCGACGTGTACGGCGAGGTGATGAACTGCCTGTTCACCTCCCGCAGCCGCGGCCTGTGGCCGGACGACCGCGCCTGGACCATCCAGCGCCAGCTCCTCGACTACGTGGAGGACCACTGGGACGAGCCCGACGAGGGCCTGTGGGAGGTGCGCGGGCCGCGCCGCCACTTCGTGCACTCGAAGGTGATGTGCTGGGTCGCGCTCGACCGTGCCGTCAAGTACGTCGAGCAGTTCGGCCGCGTCGGGCCGGTCGACACGTGGCGCAGGCTGCGCGACGCCGTCCACGCCGAGGTCTGCGAGAAGGGCTTCGACGCCCGGCGCAACACCTTCACCCAGTCGTACGGCTCGTCCGAGCTGGACGCCGCGCTCCTGATGATCCCCCTCGTGGGCTTCCTGCCGATCGACGACCCGCGCGTGACCGGCACCGTCACCGCCATCGAGAAGGAGCTGATGTCCGACGGCTTCGTGCTGCGCTACCCCTTGGCCGCCGACAACGACGTGGACGGCCTGCCCGGCGGCGAGGGCGCGTTCCTCGCGTGCAGCTTCTGGCTCGTCGAGGTGATGGCCCTGCAGGGGCGCAAGGAGGAGGCCAGGGAGCTGTTCGAACGGCTGCTCACCCTCCGCAACGACGTGGGGCTGCTGGCCGAAGAGTACGACCCCCGCTACGGGCGGCTCGTCGGGAACTTCCCGCAGGCCTTCAGCCACGTGCCCTTGGTGCACGCGGCCCGCGCGCTGTCCTGATCTCCTCCTTCGGCCAGGGTGCGGTGGGACGGCCGGGTCAGGGGCCGGTGAGGCGGCGCTCGCCCTCCGTCGTGAGCACGAAGACCTGCCAGGCGTAGTAGGCGTAGTAGGCGCGCGGGTCGCGCTTGATCTGGCGGGCGTGCAGCAGGATCGCGTCCACGTACGCCTGCGAGGGGTTGTAGGCGTGCAGTGCCCGGCGGTAGTCGCGCGGAGCGCCGCTCGCCTTGAGGTAGTTGGCGGCCCCCATGACGGCGTCGTGCGGGTCCTGCACGTCGCCGCCCAGCCCGTACGCCCTCCAGGTGGCCGGCATGAACTGCATCGGCCCCTGCGCGCCCGCGTGGCTGTCCGACCTGACCCGCCCGAACTTCGTCTCGGCGAACATCACCGCCGCCAGCACCTCCCACTCGACCCCGAAGCGGCGCTCGGCCTTCTTGAAGTAGCCGAGCAGCTCGCCCGCCGGGCGGGGGTCGCGGACCTTGAACACCTTGGACGGTTTGATCGGCCGGGTCAGCGCGAACAGCTCGCGCAGCGCCTCGGTGTTGTCCTCGGCCTGCGACCTGAGCTTGGCGGGCAGGCGGGCGAACGCCTTGGCGGCGAGGCCGGGGTTGCGGGCGGCGTACCGGTAGAGGCGCTGCTGGTAGAGGGCGAGCAGCTCGACGTCCTCCGGCAGGTCCTTGGGGTCGGGTTCGCCGCTCTTCGTCCAGGCGTCGATCGCCTTGTTGAGCCTGGTGGTGGTGTCGCGGAGGGCGGCTGCCAGTTTTTCCGGATTTTTCGGGATTTTCTGGGTGGGGGCTGGCAGCCGCTCGGCCACGGGAACCTGCTCCGGAGCCTGCTCGGGAGCACCGGACGCGGGGGCCTCGGCGGGCGTGGCGGGCGTGGCGGGCTCAGCGGACGCGGCGGACGCGGCCGGCTGCGCGCCGCCCGTGTCCGCGCTCTGCGCCGGAGTGCCGCAGGCCGCCGTGAACAGGATCGCGGCGGCGGTGGCGAGCGCGGGCGCCCGGCGGAACTGCGTGTGGCGTGCCTCCATGAACAGGCAACCTACCCGGTACGCCCCCGCCCGCGTCCGCCCCCACGCCCGCACCCCCGTACAGCATCGAAAGCCACCCCCACACCCCGCCACTACGCCCACGACCCCCACCCGCGCACTCACCCACGACCGCCGCCACCACCCGCACACTTGCGCGACCGCCACCACACACTCGAACCCGACCACCGCCACCGCCGCACACTCGAAGCCGGCCCACCACCCGCACACTCGCGCGCGACCGCCACCGCACCTCGATTCCGACCACCACCGCCACACGCGGGCGCGCCCGCCACCGCACATCGATCCCGACCCACCACCGCCACACACTCGTGCGCGACCGCCACCACCCCCGCACCCTTGCGCGACCGCCGCGACCACACACCTGCGCGAGCGTGCGGACCCCGCACTCTTGCGTGTCTGCGGCGATCACCGCGCACCGGCGCGGACCACAGCAGGCTTGCTCCCCCTCAGTCAAGCGGACTGAAGCGTTGGGAGCGCTCCCAACAATGGGAGCTCCAAATGTGACCGCTCTCAGAATTCTCAGCGCGATGTTGCCAAAACGTTGTTTAGTGAAATCGCAGGTAGAAGGGCTCTTTTCCGCCTTTCCCCGGTAGCGCACCCCTGTACTCGCCGGTTTCGTTGACCGCGGCGCTTTCACGTCCCTACCCTGGAAGTTGTTGGGAGCGTTCCCACGACTCTGTCCGCGGGTGTTCGTAGCGGGCGTTCGGTCCGGTCTCCGCGTCGAGACCACCATGCCTGTCCGTACGAAGGATGGCGCGATGCGCGAAATGCCGCAGGAGGAATTTCCGATCCGGCACAGGGACGACGGCGAGCCCGTCGGTCCCGCCCGGCCGCTGCCCGGGAGGTCCGGGATGGTGCTGCTGTTCGAGGAATGGGCGGCCAAGGCCCCGGACCGGGCGGCCGTCGTGGACCGCGAAGGCACCGTCTCGTACGGCGAGCTCAACGCCGCCGCCGACCTGCTCGCCCGCCGCCTCATCGAGGCCGGCGCGGTGAGCCGCCGCACGCGGCGCGGCGAAGCGCCGTCCCACGCGGCGGTGAACGGCGGGGCGGCGACCCACGTGACGGTGAACGGTGGGGCGGACCGTTCCGCCCGCGCCATCGGCTCGCCCGCGGCAGAGGGCGCGGGTAGCGTCCCCGGTGGTGCCGGCGGCGCGTCGGTGGCCGGACGCACCGACGGCACCACCCCCGCTCAGGCGGGCATCCCTGCAGCCGCACCGCTACCCGGCGATGCGGCCCCAAGGCGGCCGTCCGGCAACGCAGGCACCCCCGCCGACGCCACGCTGCCGGGTGGCACCGCCGCCGATGTGGCCGCCTACGGCACGGGCGGTTCAGCGGCCGACCACCGCACGGAGCCGGTGACCAGCAGCACGCCCGGTCACAACGGCGCGACGGCCACGGACGGCGCGGCCGGTCGCAGCCGCGCGGCGACCACGCACAGCGCGAGCCGCCAGAACGGCAAGACGGTTCCAGGCAGCGCGATCGGCCATATCAGCGAGGTGATCGCACACGGCACGACCGGCCAGAACGGCGAGACGGTCGCATACGGCACGGCCGGCGCTACGCACGAACCGGTGTCCAGTGAGACGTCCGACGAGTTGAACACCGGCGGCCACGGGGGCGCGGCCGGTGAGGTGGTGGCGATCCTCGCGGGACGTACGGCCGGGACCATGGCCGGGATGCTCGCCGCGATGAAGGCCGGCGCCACCTACCTCCCCTTGGATCCGGAATATCCGGCTTCCCGGCTCGAACTGGTCCTCCGCGACTCGGGGGCAAGGACCGTACTCGTGCCCGACGGGCTGAGGGAGCGCCTGCCCGCCTTCGACGGCACGGTTCTGGATCTGCCGGTCTTCGGAAAGAGCCGAGCACCCGGCATGGCCCCCACCGCAGCCGGCTAACCGACGCCACCTGGGCCCGACCGCGGGCGAGGAGACGCCGCATCGGCACAAGGCGCCAACACACCCCCACGCCCTGCATGCGCGCGCCCGTCCGCACGACCCCCGCGTCGGCGCGCTCACGGAGCCGGCGCCGGTGCGCGGTGACCCGTTCGGGCGGTGTTCCCGTCCGGTACCTGCATCTCCGGTGCGGCGAGTGAGCCCACATGCCCGGCAAGACCCCGGCCGGATCATCGCGCGGCGCACGATGCCAGCACCGCACGCGGACAGTCAGCCCACATGCCCAGCAAGACCCCGGCCGGATCATCGCGCGGCGCACGATGCCAGGGCCGCGTGCGGGGAGCCGTCGGCCCCGTACTTCGGCCCGTCCTTCGGCCGCGTCCGGGCCGGCGGCCGTCTTCACCGCCGTGGTCACGAGGTCCTCTGACCGGGTCTGACAGGCGGGGTTCGGGAGGATGAGGCGCGGGCTGGCTTATCGTAGTGATCGTCCATAGAGGTCATGAGAGGAGCGGGATGCCGGACATGCGCCCGCTCCGTCCCGCCGACCCCGAGCGTGTCGGCGGCTACCGGCTCCTCGGCGTGCTCGGCTCCGGCGGGCAGGGCACCGTCTATCGCGGCGTCGGCGACCAAGGCCGGGAGGTCGCCGTCAAGCTGCTGCACAGCCACCTCGCCCAGGACGGCGACGTCAAGCGCGGGTTCCTGCGGGAGGTCGAGGCGGCGCGGCGGGTCGCCGCATTCTGCACGGCGGCGGTGCTGGACGTCGGCGTGATGGACGACCGGCCGTACATCGTCAGTGAGTACGTCCCCGGCGACACGCTCCTGACCGTCGTACGCACCTCGGGGCCCCGCACGGGCGGGGCGCTGCACCGGCTGGCGATCGCCACGCTCACCGCGCTGGCCGCGATCCATCAGGCGGAGATCGTGCACCGGGACTTCAAGCCGGGCAACGTTCTCATGGGGCCGGACGGGCCCGTCGTCATCGACTTCGGCATCGCCAAGGCGCTCGACGCGACCTCCGCGACGTCGGGGGCGGTGGGGACGCCCGCGTACATGTCGCCCGAGCAGTTCCGCGGGGAGCGGGTGGGGCCTGCGTCCGACATGTTCAGCTGGGCGGGGACGATGGTGTTCGCGGCCACGGGGCACCCGCCGTTCCGGGGCGAGGCGATGGCCGTGATCATGAACAGGATTCTGAGCGGCGAGCCCGGCCTGGACGGCGTGCCCGCGTCCCTGCGCGGCCTGATCGAAGCCTGCCTCGCCAAGGATCCCGCCGCTCGCCCCTCCCCCGCCGATCTGCTCACCACCCTGATCCGTCCGGCCGCCTCATCACCGCACTCCTCGCCTCCCGCCGCGAACGACGCTCCGCCCGCGCCCGGCCCGTCAGGGCAGGTCCCCGCCTCCGGCCCGCACCCTGCCGCGCCGCCCATCGGCGCTGGGGCATCTCCCCCGCGCGGGCCCGGCCCGTCCGGTCCGCCCATCGGTCTTGGGAGGTCTCCCGCGCACGAGCCCGCTCCGTCCGGTCCGCCCATCGGTCTTGGGGCGTCTCCCGCGCACGAGCCCGCTCCGTCCGGTCCGCCCATCGGTCTTGGGGCGTCTCCCGCGCACGGGCCGGGTTCGTCCGGTCCGCACAGCGGCCTGGAGACGGCTCCCGCGCACGAGCCTGGCTCGTCCTGGCCGCCCCGCGCAGCGGACACGTCCCCCGCCGCTGCATCGCCCGTGCGCGAGGCGGGCTTCTCAGGTCCGGCCCCTGCCGAGCCGGCCTCCGGGCGCGGGTCCGAGGGGTCAGGGCCACCGCCCCTCTCCCCGCCCTCCGGGCATGACGCCGGCGGGTCAGGGGCGCAGCCGGACTCGCGGGGCGCCGCGTCGGGGCCCGGCTCGTACCCTGGCGCGGTGCCGAGCCCGCACGGGCCGGATACGCCCGGTGCGCGGCCTTCGCCACCCGGCCGGCCCGCACCCGAAGCGTTCCCTGACTCCTTGGGCGGGGACGGCCAGGAGCGCGGGGTCGGACGGCGGGTGTTCATCGGCGGGGTGGTGGCGGCGGCGCTCGGCGGGTCGGCGTTCCTGCTGCTGCGGCCGGACGGCGGCATGGCGGGTCCGGACGGCGGGCGGCCGGACGACGGTGTGCCGCCGAGCCGGGCGGCAGAGGGGCGTGCCCAGGGCAGCGGCACGCCGGCGCCCTCTGCGGTGACGAAGGCGGAGCCGTTCGGAACGGAGATCGCCGAGCCGGCGGCGCTGCCGCGCGGCAAGGACGGGGTTCCGACCGCGCTGGCCGCGGCCGGGGGCACGGTGGTGTGCGGCACCGGCAAGGGCGTCCTGTTCGGCTGGGACATGAACGGGGCTGCCACGCGCCTGGGCGACGGCGGTGAAGGGGTGACGTCGGTCGCGGCGGGCACCCTGGACGGCCGTGCGGTCGTGGTGTCCGGGCACGAGGACGGCCGGATGCGCCTGTGGGACGCCTCCGGCGCGAAGCTGGCCGATCACCGGGCGAAGGACCGGATCAGGGGCGTCACCGTGGCGGGCCGCGCGGTGGCGATGTCGGAGCGGCACGACCTCGTACAAGATCAGTACAGCCTGGTCCGCCTGTGGGACGTCGCCACCGGCGAGCAGATCGGCCCCGGCATCACCGATCACTTCGGGGGCGTCAAGTGCCTGACGTTCGGCCGCCTGGACGGCGAGGACCTGCTGGTGACGGGTGACGGCGCGAACCGGGTGCGGCTGTGGCGGTTGTCGTCGGGGACGTTGCTGCGCTCGTTCACGACGGGCGAGGAGGGCGGCATCGAGCTGATGGCGTACGGGCGGGTCAAGGGCGCGCCGGTGCTGGTCTCCACGCACTTCGACGCCACCTTGCGCGTGTACGACCTGACGACCGGCGAGCGCATCGGCAAGTGGCCCTTCAGCTCCTGGAGCCCCGACGACCGGGGCGTGACGGCGCTGGCCGCGGGCCTGCTGGGCGACACCCCGATCGCGGTGGCGGCGCACGCGCCCGGCGGCAAGGTGACCGTGCGGGTGTGGAGCCTGGACGACGGCGAGGTCATCGGCCATCTCGGCCTCCGCGACGAGAGCGCCGTCTACCACGTGGCGATCGCCGAGCTGGACGGACGGCCCGTCGTCGCCGGGGCGGACGAGCGGGGCAGGCTGCACGTCTGGAGCCTCGGCTCGCCTTGAGCGCTCTCCGGCCCCTCGAGCGCCCCGGGCGTCCCCGCGCCCTTTGAGCGGCAGCGCGGCGTTCCGCTCCGAGCCCGTTCCGAGCCGCGGTCGCAGACCGGGCGCGAGCCCCGGCCGGGTCAGCCCTCCGTGGCGGCGGCGCGGCGGTCGCGGACGGCGTCCACGTGCCGCATCACCGGCGTGGCCGTCACGCCGTGCAGCACCACCGAGACCACGATCGTGAACCCGGCCGCCCGCAGCTCATCGGCGGGCATGCCGAAGTCGGCCTCGCCCAGCGCGTACGCCAGGTAGAGCAGCGACCCGATCCCCGGACACCGCCCGGGAGATCACTGTATTCATCGCCCTTTGTCCGCCCGCTTTCGCCGGTCGGACGGGCCCGCACCCCCAGACGGCTCGCCGCTGGGCAGCTCGCTCTCGCCACGGCCGGGGCTGCGAAGCGCCGGCGCTGCTCCACTCGCGGCTCGGGCGAGGGGGCGGAGAGCCTGGCCTACGGATGAACGACGCAAGGCGGGGGACATCGGGTGCGCAGCACGAACGCGGTATACGTGGTGGCGAGATGGTCGAAAGCGGGTGTGGCGCAAGGGTGAGGGGCGGCCTGCCGCAGGGCATCCTCACCGTGGCGAGACGTGGGAGGGTTGCGCTTTTTCCATGTCATGTGATGTTGTGCCGCCCGATCCCCTCGTTTGACCCCAGGAGGCCGGGCGAATGCCGTTCATCGTTGATGTGACCAGCGGAGACGTCGAGAAGGAAGACCGGGCTTCGGAGAAGGGACATTACGGCGGGACCCTGCTCGGCCTGCGGTTGCTGAACGAGCGGACGGTGCCGGGGCTCGACCCGTACGACCCGCGCACGCTGCTGTACGTCGCCGCGGGCATGCTGGGCGGGACGCCGGCGCCGGGGCTGGCCAAGGCGGTGTTCCTGGCGAAGTCGCCGTTGACCGGGGTGGCCGGGGAGGCGCACGCGCTTGGACCGTTCGCGGCGGGGATGCGGACGTCCGGGGCATGGGCGCTGGCGGTGATCGGGCGTGCGGAGCGGTTGTCATACGTGCTGGTCGAGGACGGCCGGGTGAGCGTGCACGCCTGTCCCGAGCTGCGCGGGCTGGGGGTGGCCGAGACCACGGACGCGCTGCGGGCGAAGCACGGCGGCGAGGCGCACGTGGCGGCGATCGGCCCGGCGGGCGAGCACCTGGTGCGGTACGCCTCCGTCGTGACCGATCACGCCTTCGCGGCGGGCCGCTACGGGCTCGGCGCGGTGTTCGGGTCGAAGAACGTCAAGGCCATCGTGTGCGCGGGCGGCGGAGCGCCCGCCGAGGCGGCCGACCCGGGCAAGATCGCCGCGCTGGACACCTACTACCGGGGCGCGCTGGCCACCAACCCGCTCGCCGCGCTCCAGGCGAGCGTGCCGGGCTTCGCGGGCTGGACCGATCCGCTCGCCCCCGGCTACGCCTCGGTCCGCAACTTCTCCGAGACCGGCGAGCCCGGCCTGCGCATCCCGGCCGCCGAGGACTACGACGGCCGCGCGGTGTCCGTCTCCGGCTGCTGCCCCGGCTGCCCGAACGACTGCATCAAGATCTTCGCCCCGCCCGGCGGCGGCGAGCGGCGGACCGGCGGGCTGGGGCAGGAGGCGTTCCTTTCACTCGGGTGGAACCTCGGCATCGACGACCTCGACGCCGTGCTCGCCGCGAACGCCCGCTGCAACGATCTCGGTCTCGACGTGGTCTCGCTGGGCGGCACGCTGGCGTTCGCGATGGAGTGCGCGCAGCGCGGGCTGCTGCCGGAGGGCCCGGCGTTCGGTGACGCGGCGGCGCTCGCGCGCCTGATCGAGGACGTCGCCACCCGTTCGGGCCCCCTCGGCGATCTGCTGGCGGAGGGTTCGGCCAGGGCGGCGCGGCGCATCGGCCCGGAGGCGGTGCCGTACGCGATGACGGCCAAGGGCGCCGAGCTGCCGTGCTTCGACCCGCGCCCGCAGCCGGGGCTCGGGCTCGGGTACGCCCTGGCCCCCGGCGGCCCGCGCTACGACGCCCTGGAGCACGACCTGGACTTCGACCCGGTCGCCGGGCTCGGCTACAGCTTCCCCGAGGCCGCCAGGGTCGGCGCGGCGCCCGCCCCGGCCGGGCGGCTGAACGAGGAGCGCGGCCGGCGCAGCGCCCGGCTGCTGCGGCTGTGGAGCGCGCTGGACGCGCTCAACCTGTGCGTCTTCGCCTCGACGCCGACCCGCCCGCTCACCGTCGATCACCTGACCTCGCTCGTCACGGCCGTGCTCGGGGAGAAGTTCACGCTCAAGGACCTGCTCGCGGCCGGCCAGGCGAGGCTGGACGGGATGCGTGCGTACGCCCTGCGCGAGGGCCGCGAGGCCGGGGCGGACGCGCAGGACTTCCCCGACCGGCTGAGCGAGGAGCTGCCGGCGCGGCTGCACGACGAGCCGATCGCGGAGGGCCCGTACGCGGGCGCGGTGCTCGACCGGGAGGCGTTCGCGCGGGCGCGCCGCGCCTTCTACGAGGAGCTGGGCTGGAAAGACGCCTTGTGACGAGGCACGGCGGAGCACGGCCGGGCGCGGGGCCGTCCGGCCGGTGCGGGTGACGCGGCGCAGCTTCCGGCGGGCCGATGCCGAGCGCTTGATGTTAGCGCTAACATCGCGATGCGAAAGCGGCCCGAACGTACGAAGGTCAAGCCGCCGCGTCAAGACCCGCCTCCGCACCGCATCACATCGCCGCAGCTCAGCACCGGACGGAGGAGGCCGGAGCCATGCAACTTTCACGCAGGCGCACCCCAGGGTTGACGCTCGCGGAAGACCGCGCCTACAGTGCCTGCGACGCGACCGGCGCAGCGTCCGGCAGGCGAAGCGGTCACCTTTCCGTTCGAAGGTCCCGTTCGAAGGAGGGCCCTTGCGCCGCCTGTCCCGCATCGTCGCCGCCGCCGCGGCGGCGCTCACGCTCACGGCCGCCGCGCTCGCCTATCCCGGCCCCGGCCTGGTCACCGGCGACGTGGTCGTGCACGACCCCACGATGATCCGCACCCCGTCCGGCTACGTGCTCTACTCCACCCACGGCTTCCTGGAGGCGCGCACCTCGACCGACCGCATCCACTTCACCCGGGCGGGCAACGCCTTCGGCTCGCCGCCGTCGTGGTGGCGTACGTACTCGCCGGACAACGACCCGTGGGCGCCCGACATCTCCCAGCAGGGCGGGAGATACCTCATGTACTACGCGGTCTCCAGCTTCGGCTCCAACAACTCGGCGATCGGCCTGGCCACCAGCCCGACCGGCCGGCCGGGCACCTGGACCGACCAGGGCATCGTCTACTCCACGACGACCGGCTCCGACCACAACGCGATCGACCCCAACCTGCTGGTGGACGCCCAGGGCCAGTGGTGGCTGAGCTTCGGGTCGTACTGGACGGGCATCAGGATGATCAGGCTCGACCCGGCGACCGGCAAGCGCCACCCCTCCGACCGCACGCTCTACCACCTGGCCACCCGGCCTGACGCGCCGTACGCGGTGGAGGCGCCCGCGATCATCCGGCACGGGAGCTACTACTACCTGTTCGCCTCCTACGACCGCTGCTGCGCCGGCCTGGACAGCACGTACAAGATCAAGGTGGGCCGCTCGACCAGCCCGACCGGCCCGTACGTGGACCGCTCGGGCCGCAGGATGCTGGACGGCGGCGGCACGCTGGTGCTGGAGACGCACGATCAGGTCGTCGGCCCCGGCGGGCAGAGCCTGATGTCGGACGTGGACGGCGACCTGCTCGTCTACCACTACTACGACCGCAACGACAACGGCACGCCGAAGCTCGGGATCAACCTCATCGGCTGGGACTCGGCCGGCTGGCCCTACGTGTACTGATTCGCGGATCCGGGCGGCGGGCGCGACGGCGCCCGCCGCCCGTCCAGCGTTCGAGACGGCCGCGCTCCGCCATTGACAACGCCGCAAATCGGACTTTAGGTTTTCGAAACGTTTCGACTTCTCAAATCGACCGTTGGAGCGCCATGACCTCGTTGCGCGACGTGGCAGCACGCGCGCAGGTGGCCGTCAGCACCGTATCGGCCGCGCTCAACGGTACCCGTCCGGTGGCGGCGGCCACCAGGCTGCGCATCGAGCAGGCCGCCCGCGAGCTCGGCTACCGGCCGAACCTGCTGGCCAGAGGCCTGCAGAGCAAGCGCACGAGGATCCTCGCGCTGCTGTTCCCGCCGCCGGCGGGCGGCTTCGGCCCGACGGGGACGGGCTTCGCGACCGCCGCGGCCGAGACCGCCAAGGAACTGGGCTACCACGTGCTGCTCTCCCCGGAGAGCGCCGCCCCCGTCGAGGAGCTGCGCCACCTGACCGGGCTCGGGCTGGTGGACGGCGTGCTGCTGATGGAGGTGCGGCTCGACGACGAGCGGCCGGCGTTCCTGGCGCGCGCCGGGATGCCGTTCGCGATGATCGGGCGCACCCGCGCCCCCGAGGGGATCGACTACGCCGACATCGACTTCACCGCCACGGCGCGGCAGGCCGTGGCGCACGTGGCCGGGCTCGGCCATCGGATGCTCGCCTTCGTCAACCCGCCCGCCGCCGTGTTCGAGGCCGGATACGGCCCGGCCGTCCGCGCCGCGGCGGCGCTCGCCGCGGCGGCCCGCGAGGCCGGGATCGGCTACCTGGACGGCGGCCACGCGGGCACCCGTGAGGAGGGCGCGCGGGCGCTGGACGCGCTGCTCGACGCCCGCCCCGACGTGACGGCGCTGGCCGTGATGGGCGACCGGGCGGCGGCCGGGGTGCTCGCCGCGGCGGCCCGGCGCGGCCTGCGCGTGCCCGACGACCTGACGCTGCTGCTCGTGCTGGCCTCGGCGCGGGTCGCGGAGATCTTCCATCCCCGGCTGACCACGCTCGAGCCGCCCAGCGCGGAACTGGGCAGGCTGGGCGCCCGCATGCTCATCGACCGGTTGGGCGGCGGCGGGCCGCCGCGGCAGCGCCTGGTGCCCTGCCGGCTGGTGACCGGCGACAGTTCCGCACCACCACGTACGGGAGCCGCTTCGTGAAGCTCGGAATGCACACCCTCACCGAAACAAGAGGGCTGCTGTTCGGCGGCGACTACAACCCCGAGCAGTGGCCCGAGGAGGTGTGGGCGCAGGACGCCGCGCTGATGCGCGAGGCCGGGGTGAACCTGGTCACGGTCGGCGTGTTCAGCTGGGCGCGGCTGGAGCCCGAGCCGGGCGAGCACGACTTCGGCTGGCTGGACCGGCTGCTCGACCTGATGGCCGCGCACGACATCGGCGTGGACCTGGCCACCCCGACGGCCTCGCCGCCGCCGTGGCTGGGTCACCGCTGGCCGGAGACGCTGCCGGTGGACGAGCACGGCCACACGCTCTGGTACGGCGCGCGCAACCAGTTCTGTCCTTCTTCGTCCGTTTTTTGGGAGCGCTCCCTTGATCTTGTGACGGCCCTGGCCGACCGCTACGCAGGCCACCCGGCGCTGGCGATGTGGCACGTCGGCAACGAGTACGGCCAGGTCTGTTTCTGCGACGCCTCGGCCGCCGCGTTCCGGGATTGGCTGCGCGAGCGGTACGGCGGCATCGACGGGCTCAACGAGGCGTGGGGCACGACGTTCTGGAGCCAGTGCTACTCCGGCTGGGAGGAGGTGCTGCCGCCGCGCGCCGCCCCGTACATCGTCAACCCGAGCCAGCGGCTGGACTGGCGGCGCTTCTGCTCCGACCGGCTGCTCGCGCACTTCCGCGCCCAGCGGGACGTGCTGCGCGCCCGCACCCCGGACGTGCCGGTCACCACGAACTTCATGGGCCTGTTCAAGGGCATCGACTCCTGGGCGTGGGCCGAGGAGGAGGACGTGGTCGCGAACGACTGCTACCCCGAGCCCGGCGACCCGCTCACCCCGGCGCGCACGGCCCTCACCCACGACCTCATGCGCGGCCTGGCCAAGGGCCGGCCGTGGCTGCTGATGGAGCAGGCCACCAGCGCCGTCAACTGGCGCCCGCACAACCTGCCCAAGCCGCCGGGGCAGTTCCGGCTGGAGTCGCTGCAGGCGCTGGCGCGCGGCGCGGACGGGCTCTGCTACTTCCAGTGGCGGGCCTCGCGCTTCGGCGCCGAGCGCTTCCACGCCGCGATGGTGCCGCACGCCGGGCCCGAGACGCGGCTGCACCGCGCGGTGCGCGAGCACGGGCGGGAGCTGCGCAGGCTGTCGCGCGTGGCGGGCACGCCGGTGCCGGCGCGGGTGGCGATGATGTTCGGCTGGGAGAGCTGGTGGGCGCTGGAGGAGCGCGGGCGGCCGAGCGACCGGCTCAACGCCGACGAGCAGCTGCTGCGCTACTACGTGCCGTTCTTCGAGCGCGGCGTCGCCGTGGACGTGGTGCCGCCGGGGGCCGGGCTGGAGGCGTACGCGCTGGTCGTGGTGCCGAACCTGTTCCTCATCAGCGACGAGCAGGCGGCCGGGCTCGACGCGTACGTCCGCCGCGGCGGGGTGCTCGTGGTGGGCCCGTTCTCCGGGGTGGTGGACCAGCGCGCGCACATCCGCACCGGGCGCTTTCCCGCGCCGCTGCGCGAGATGCTGGGCGCCTCCGGCGAGGAGTGGCAGCCCGTGGGCGAGCCCGTACGGTGCCGGTGGCGGGACGGCGCCGAGTTCACCGCCGGCACGTGGACCGAACTGCTGGCGGCCGAGGGCGCCGACGTGGTCGCCGCGTACGCCTCCGGCGACCTGGCCGGGCTGCCCGCCGTCACCCGCCACCGGCACGGCGACGGCCTGGCCTGGTACGTCGGCACCATGCCCGAGCCGGCCGCGCTCGCCGCGCTGGCCGAGCGGGTGCTGGCCGACGCGGGCGTGACGGGCGTGCTGCCCGCGCTGCCGCCCGGTGTGGAGGCGGTGCTCCGCGGCGAGGTGCTGTTCGTGCTCAACCACGGGCCGCGGACCGTACGGGTGGAGCTGCCAGGACGCGCCGAAGACCTGCTCACCGGCGCCGCCGCCGAGGGCTCCGTGACGCTGGCGCCCCGCGAGGTCGCCGCCCTGGTCCCGGCGGGCGGCGCCGCAGGATGACCACCCGCAGGATCACCCGCCGCACCGGACCCGGCGGCAAGCCCCGCAGACTGAGCAGCCGCCGCACCGGACCCGGCGGGAGCCGCCTGGCCGTCCCCTGAACCTCCCCCTTCCTGAGATGATCATCGTTGCCCACAAGGAGTGATATGTCCGCCTTTCCCGACAATTTCGTCTGGGGCACCGCCACCGCCGCCTACCAGGTGGAGGGCGCCTGGAACGAGGACGGCCGCGGCCCGTCCATCTGGGACACCTTCTCCCACACCCCCGGCCTGGTCGCCAACGGCGACACCGGCGACGTGGCCTGCGACCACTACCACCGGCTGGAGGAGGACCTCGACCTGCTGGCCGAGCTGCGCGTCGGCGCCTACCGCTTCTCCATCTCCTGGCCGCGCGTGCAGCCGGGCGGCAGCGGCCCGGTCAACGCCGTCGGGCTCGACTTCTACCAGCGGCTCGTGGACGGCCTGGTGAGCCGGGGCATCGCGCCGGTCGCCACCCTCTACCACTGGGACCTGCCGCAGGAGCTGGAGGACGCGGGCGGCTGGCCGAACCGCGACACCGCGGAGCGCTTCGCCGAGTACGCCCGGATCGTGGGCGAGGCGCTCGGCGACCGCGTACGGACGTGGATCACGCTGAACGAGCCGTGGTGCTCGGCCTACCTGGGCTACGCCTCCGGCGTGCACGCCCCGGCGCGCACCGAGCCGGCCGCCGCGCTGGCCGCCGTGCACCACCTCAACCTGGGCCACGGCCTGGCCGTGCAGGCGCTGCGCTCGACCGCGGCCAAGGACGCGCAGATGTCGGTCACGCTCAACCTGCACCACATCCGCGGCGTGTCCGAGGCCGACGCCGACGCGGTGCGGCGTACCGACGCGCTGGCCAACCGGGCCTTCCTCGGCCCGATGCTGGAGGGCGCCTACCCGGCCGACCTGCTCGCCGACACCGCCGGAGTGACCGACTGGTCGTTCGTGCGCGACGGCGACACCGCGATCGCCAACCAGCCGCTGGACGTGCTCGGCGTCAACTACTACAACCCGACGCTGGTGCGGCACTGGGACGGCCAGGGTCCCAAGGAGACCGCCGACGGCCACCAGGACGGCGCGGCCTCGCCGTGGATCGCCTGTGACAGCGTGGAGTTCGTGCGCCAGCCCGGCCCGTACACGGAGATGGGCTGGAACATCGACGAGACCGGCCTGACCGAGCTGCTGCTGCGGCTGCACCGCGACTACCCGGACCTGCCCGTCATGATCACGGAGAACGGCGCGGCCTTCCCCGACCCGGTCTCCCCCGACGGCCGCGTGCACGACCGCGACCGCATCGACTACCTGCACCGCCACCTGACGGCGGTCGGCGAGGCCATCGCGCAGGGCGCGGACGTGCGCGGCTACTTCGTCTGGTCGCTGATGGACAACTTCGAGTGGGCGCACGGCTACGCCAAGCGCTTCGGCATCGTCCGGGTGGACCGCGAGACGATGGAGCGCACCTGGAAGGACAGCGCCTTCTGGTACCGCGACGTGGTCACCTCCGGCAAGCTGCCGGTCGGCTGAGCCGCGCGCCCGGCGGCCGCCCGGGGATCAGGGCTTGCGTGCCACGCCGCCCACGAAGGTGTGGTACGTGATCCCCGGCACCGCCTGGTGGTCGCCGGTCTCCGGCCGCCACTCGGGCAGCGGCACCAGGCCGGGCTCCAGCAGTTCGAGGCCCTCGAAGTAGGCGAGGATCTCCTCCCGGGTGCGCCAGCGGCCGGTGCCGAGGTGCTCGTTGAACAGCCGCTCCGCGGTGGTCGCCTGCTCGGACACCTCGGGCAGGGCCGGGCCCGGGTTGTGGAAGTGGGAGATCACCACGTGGCTGCCCGGCGCCAGCCTGCTGATGTAGCGGGCGGCGACGCCCTTCGGGTCGTCCTCGTCCCTGAGGTGGTGCAGGATGCCGAAGAGCAGCAGCCCGACCGGCTCGGAGAAGTCGATGAGGGCCCGTGTCCTCGGGTCGTCCATGACCTTCTCGGCCTCGCGGGCGTCGGCGTCGACGATCGTGGTGGTCTCGTCCACGGCGAGCAGGGCGCGGCCGTGGGCGAGCACGATCGGGTCGTGGTCGACGTAGACGACGTGGGCGCCGGGGCGTACGGACTGGGCCACCTCGTGCACGTTGCCCTGCGTGGGCAGCCCCGAGCCGATGTCCAGGAACTGCCGCAGTCCTGCCTCGCCCGCCAGGTAGCGGACGGTGCGCCGCAGGAACTCCCGGTTGGCCATCGCCGCCTGCGGCGCGTCCGGCGCGATCTTCAGAGCGGCGGCGGCCACCTGCCGGTCGACCTCGTAGTTGTCCTTGCCGCCGAGCATGTAGTCGTAGACGCGGGCGACGCTGGGCTTGCTCGTGTCGATCCCGCTGGGCGCGCTTTCCTGCTCGCTCTCGGGCACTGTCGGCTCCTCGGTGGATCAGGGGGGTATGCCGAAGATCCTAAGACGAGACGCCCGGCATCGATCGGCGAATCTCGAAATATCAGGATTTGCGGGGAAAGGTCACCACTGATCGATGTGCAGCACCGTGTCCAGCGGCTGCCGCTTGGCCCGCCCGAACGTCTCGCCCGTGTAGTAGGCGGTCGGGATGAGCACCCCCTGGCGCACGTCACCCGGGATGCCGAGCAGCTCGGCGATCTCGTGCTCGTACGCCAGGTGCAGCGACGTCCACGCGGTGCCCAGGCCGCGGGCGCGGGCGGCGAGCATGTAGCTCCAGGCGGCGGGCAGCAGCGAGCCCCACAGACCGGCCTGATTGCCCTCGGGCAGGGCCGGCACGGCCAGGCAGCCGATCACCAGCACCGGCACCTCGCCCATGTGCTCGGCGAGGTAGGCGGCGCTCTCGGAGACCCGCTGCTGGACGGCGGCCCGCTCGGGGTCGTCGGCGAACAGCCGCCCGGCCGACGCCGCCGACTCGCGGTAGCGGCGGAACGCGCGCTCGTAGTAGCCGCCGATGGCCTTGCGCTTGTCCGGGTCGGTGACCACCACCCAGTGCCAGTTCTGCACGTTGCTGCCGGAGGGCGCCTGGAGCGCGATCTCCAGGCACTCCTTGACCAGCTCCAAGGGGACCGGGCGGGTGAGGTCGAGGCGCTTGCGGACGCTGCGGGTCGTGGTGAGCAACTCGTCTGCTGAGATCGTCATGCGCTTCATCATGCCCACCTCGGCGCGCCATCCCCGCCCGGCCCCGCCCGGCCCCGCCCGGCTCGGGCCCCCGGACGCTGAAAGATCAGAGGCCGCCGAGCACCGCGAGCGCGGGCAGCGCGCGGCCGTCGTAGCCGAACAGCGCCTGGTTCTCCCAGGCGTTGCCGGACGACGGGTCCGCCGGGTCCCAGCCGTTGCCGGGCACGGCGGTCCAGGTGGCCTCCCAGCTGTACAGGCCGAGGCCGCGCCCGTCGGGGACGGCGCGGACGATGTCGGCGACCTTGGCCAGCATCGCCGACTGGCCCTGCGGCGTGGCAGGGTGGCCGGGGTACGGCTCGGGGTCGGCGATGATGTTGGGCCAGCCGTCGGCGTCGGCGGTGGTGAACGGGTAGGCGGTCTCGACGACCAGGACCGGCTTGCGGTACCGGGCGGCGACGTCGTTGATGTTGGCCTGGAAGGCCTCCAGCGTGCCGTGCCAGTACGGGTAGTACGACAGCCCGATCACGTCGTAGCGGATGCCGTGCGATGCGGCGTTGTCGAACCACCACCGGTACAGCCCGTTGTCGCCGCCGTCGGCGAGGTGCAGCACGACCCTGGTGCCCGGCGAGACGGCCTTGACGGCGTCGTAGCCGGCGTTCAGCAGCGCGGCCGTGTTCGGCCAGGTGGAGGTGGAGCCGTCGGGCCACAGCAGGCCGCCGTTGATCTCGTTGCCGACCTGCACGAGGTCGGCGGTGGTGCCCTGGCGGCGCAGCGCGTCGAGCACGTCGTAGGTGTGGTCGTAGACGGCCTGCCTGAGCCGGTCGAACGGCAGCGACCGCCAGGCGGCGGGCTTGGTCTGCGTGCCGGGGTCGGCCCAGCTGTCGGAGTAGTGGAAGTCGATGAGCAGGCTCATGCCGAGCGCCTTGGCCCGCCTGGCGACGGCGAGCACCTGCGTCTTGGTGTTGTAGCCGTCGGCCGGGTTCACCCAGACCTTCAGCCGGATGGAGTTGAGGCCGCTTCGGGCCAGGATGGCCAGGGCGTCGCCCGCGGCGCCGTTCGCGTCGCGGTAGACGCCGCCGAGCGCCTCCGATTTGGCCAGGCTGGAGATGTCCGCCCCTCTGATCGCGAGCGTGGCGGCCCGTTCCGCCTGGGCCGGCGGGGCGGTGAGCAGGGCGGCGCATAACAGCAGTGCGGTGAGGATGCCTCTCATGGCGCTCTCCTAGGGTCGGGGATTTCCTCGATGACCGTGACCGCCCCGGCCGCGACGGTGACCGGCCCGTCGTGCCGCACGCCGTCGAACACGCTCACGCCGCTCACCCCCTCGACCGTCACGGCCTGGTCGCCGTGGTTGATGAGGAACAGGTGACGGCCCCTGCGCACGAGTTCGAGGGTGTCGGGCAGGCCGCGCGGCCGGGTCACCCCGGCGTGGTCGAGCACCTGGCCGAGCAGGCCGGGCAGTCCGGTGACGGGCGCCGTGGCGAGGTACCAGGCGGTGCCGGCGCCGAGGTCGTGGCGGGTGAAGGCGGGATGTCCCGCGTCGGGTCCTGTGGCGAAGCGGCGCACGGCCGTGGCGCCGGCGAGGCGGACCTGCTCCGACCAGATGCGGGCCTCCCCGTCCTCGCCGAGCGCCACCGTCTCGTGCTCGCGCAGCGGGTGGAACTCCTCGATCGACAGGCCGAGCAGCTCGCGCAGCGCGCCGGGGTGCGCGCCGGGGTGGATGGTGTCGTGCTCGTCCACGATGCCGGAGAAGTAGGAGACGAGGAGGTGCCCGCCGGACTCGACGTACCGGTGGAGGTTCTTGGCGGACGCCTCGGTCAGCAGGTACGAGCTGGGCGCCACCACCAGCCGGTAGCGCGACAGGTCGGCGGAGGGGTGGACGAAGTCCACGGTCACGTGCGCGCGCCACAGCGCCTCGTAGAAGGCGTCCATCCGCTCGCGGAACGTCAGGTCCACCGACGGCCGCCAGTCCAGCTCCAGCGCCCAGTACGACTCCCAGTCCCACACCAGCGCCACCTCGGCGCGCACCCGGCTGCCGCGTACCCCGGCGAGCCGCTTGAGGTCGGCGCCCAGCCGGACGATCTCCCGCCACTGCTCGGAGTCGGTCCCGGCGTGCGGCACCATCCCGGAGTGGAACTTCTCCGCGCCGAAGCGCGAGGCCCTGAACTGGAAGAACAGTACGCTGTCCGAGCCGCGCGCGACGTGCGCGAGGCTGTTGCGGCGCATCTCGCCCGGCCGCTTGGCGATGTTGCGCGGCTGCCAGTTGACCGCGCCCGCCGAGTGCTCCATGAGCATCCACGGCTCGCCGCCCGCCACCGAGCGGGCGAGGTCGGCCGACATGGCGAGGTCGATGTGGTTGTCGGGCCGCTCGGCCTGCAGGTAATGGTCGTTGGCGACGACGTCCAGCTCGCGCGCCCACCGCCACAGGTCGGTGGACTTGCAGTTGACGGTGCCGGCGAAGTTCGTGGTGACCGGCAGGTGCGGGGTCAGCTCGCGCAGGATCCCGCGCTGCAGCGCGTAGTGCGCGCGGTGCTCGCCGTCGCTGAAACGGGCGTAGTCGAGCCGCTGGGCCGGGTTGACCGCCGTGTGGTTGGCGCGGGGGGCGTCGATCTGCGACCAGTCGGTGTAGGTCTGCCCCCAGAAGGTGGTGCCCCAGGCGTCGTTGAGCGCGGAGATGTCGCGGTAGGTGTGTTTCAGCCACGCGCGCCAGGCGGCCACACTGTGCTCGCAGTAGCACTCGCCGAGCGGAGCGCCGTACTCGTTGTGCACGTGCCACATGACCACGGCGGGGTGGTCGCGGTAGTGCCCGGCCAGCGCGCGCACCAGCCGGGCGGTGGCCGCGCGGAACGCGGGCGCGCTGGAGCAGGCGCTCTGCCGCCCGCCGAACCCGATCCGCACGCCCTCCCTGTTCACCGGCAGCACGTCGGGGTGGCGGGCGACGAACCAGGCGGGCGGGGCGGCGGTGGGCGTGGCGAGGTCGACCGCCACCCCGGCCGCGTGCAGCCGGTCGAGGATCTCGTCGAGCCAGCCGAAGTCGAAACGCCCCTCCTCGGGCTCCATCAGCGCCCACGAGAACATGCCCAGGCTCACCAGGTTGACCCCGGCCTCGCGCATGAGCTCCACGTCCTCTTCCAGGACCTCGCGCGGCCACTGCTCCGGGTTGTAGTCGCCGCCGAAGGCGATCCCGGCCGGTCGCTCCGGATACATCCGTCCCCCCCGCACCATCGATCTGTGAACGTGCACAGTAAAACGGATCCGACCGGCGAAGAACAGTCACCGCTCGGACCTTTCTTTGTCCAGGCGCGCAACGAGAACGTAACAACCCTTGACGCTCGAATGTGGCCTGTTTCACTCTGTGCACGTTCACAGAACCATCTGGAGGTACGCATGCGCGCCCACCGCCTTGGAGCAGCACTGGCCGTCGCGCTCACGGCCACACTCGCGAGCTGCGCATCCGGCGAGCCCGCCGAAGCGCCCGAGGCGGCGCAGAGCCAGGCGACCGCCGCCGAGGGGCCGGTCAAGCTCACGTACTGGACGTGGGCCCCCAACATGGACAAGATCGTCGAGGTCTGGAACAAGGCCAACCCGGACATCCAGGTGACGGTCAGCAAGCAGGCCGGCGGCGACGACGCGGCGGCCAAGTTCCTCACCGCGGCGAAGGCCGGCAACCCTCCCGACCTGGTGCAGGCCGAGTACCAGCACCTGCCGTCGTTCATCGCGGCCGACGCGGTGGCCGACATCAAGGCCGAGACCGCCGCGATCAAGGGCGAGTTCACCGACGGGCTGTGGGGCCTGGTGACGCTGGGCACCGAGGGCGTCTACGGCATCCCGCAGGACAGCGGCCCGATGATGCTCTTCTACCGCGAGGACCTGTTCGGCAAGTACGGCATCGAGGTCCCGAAGACCTGGCAGGAGTACGCCGAGGCGGCGCGCACGGTCAGGAAGAAGGACCCCAAGGTGTACCTGGGCACCTTCTCCAGCAACGATCCGGGAGCGTTCACAGGCCTGGCGCAGCAGGCGGGCGCCCAGTGGTGGTCGATCAGCGGCGAGTCATGGAAGGTGAACATCGCCGACGAGGCCACCGTCAAGGTCGCCGACTACTGGGGCGGCCTGGTGAAGGAGGGCGTCATCGACGACATGCCGTACTTCACCCCCGAGTGGAACAAGGCGCTCAACGACGGCAAGCTGCTCACCTGGCCGTCGGCGGTGTGGGCGCCGGGCGTGCTGTCCAGCAACGCGCCCAAGGGCAAGGGCAAGTGGGCGGTCGCGCCGCTGCCGCAGTGGAACGCGGGCGAGAACCACAGCGGCTTCTGGGGCGGCTCGTCCACCGCCGTGGCGGCCGCGTCGCCGCACAAGGCGGCCGCGGCCCGCTTCGCCACCTGGCTCAACACCGACCCGCAGGCCATCGACCTGCTGGTCAAGGAGGCCGCGATCTACCCGGCGGCCACCAAGGCGCAGTCGGCGCTCGGCGCGGCCCCCGAGTACTTCCCCAACCAGCCCGACTTCTGGCAGCAGGCCGCCGAGGTCTCGAAGGGGGCGCGCGGCTTCACCTTCGGGCCCAACGTCGGCGTGGCCTACAACGCGTTCCGAGACGGCTTCGGCAAGGCGCTGCAGAACGGCACCCCGTTCTCCGATGCGGTGCGCGGCATGCAGGAGGCCACGGTCGCCGACATGCGCAAGGCCGGCTTCCAGCTCGCGTCATGAAGCGTCCCTCGATGAGCCGGCCCGAGCGGGGGCCGTGGCCGTACCTGTTCCTGGCCCCCGCGATCGTGCTGTTCACGCTCTTCCTCGCGGTGCCCATCGGCTACACCGTCTATCTGGCGCTGCACCGCACCCAGGTGTCCGGGCTCGGCCTCGGCAAGGGCGCGCGCAAGGAGGTGTTCGCCGGGTTCGGCAACTTCGCCGCCGCGCTCGGCGACGCCGAGCTGTGGGCCGGATGGCTGCGCGTGCTCGGCTACGGCACGCTGGTGCTGGTCGTGATGCTGGGCCTCGCGCTGCTGTTCGCGCTGCTGCTCGACACGGCGCGGGTGCGCCTGGCCCGCTTCTCCAGGATCGCGATCTTCCTGCCGTACGCGGTGCCGGGCGTGGCCGCCACGCTGCTGTGGGGCTTCCTCTACCTGCCCTCGCTCAGCCCCATCCGGGCGGTGCTGGACGTGGACTTCCTGAGCGCCACCACGGTCACGTACTCGATGGCGAACGTGGCGGTCTGGGGCGGCACCGGCTTCAACATGCTCGCGCTCTATACCGCGCTGCGCGCCATCCCTCGCGACCTGTACGAGGCCGCCCGCCTCGACGGCGCCTCCGAGCTGCAGATCGCGCTCCGCGTCAAGATCCCCATGCTGACCCCGGCGATCATCCTGACCACGGTGTTCTCGATCATCGCGACGGTCCAGGTGTTCACCGAGCCCACCGCGCTGCGCCCGCTGACCAACACGATCAGCTCGACGTGGAGCCCGCTGATGAAGGTCTACCGGGACGCGTTCGTCACCGGCGACCTGTACTCGGCCGCCGCCACCTCGATCGTCATCGCGGCGATCGCGCTCGTGCTGTCCTTCGGGTTCCTGCGCATCGTCCGCGACCGCGCCTTCGGGGAGGGCCGATGACCACGCTCACCACCACGGCCGCCGCGCACCGCAGGCCGCGCGCCGCCGGCATGACCGGCCTGGTGCCGACGGCGCTGCTGCTCATCGGCGCGATCTACTGCCTGTTCCCCGTGGTGTGGGTGCTGATCGCGGCGACCAAGTCGCCCGCCGAGCTGTTCAGCACCTCCACGCTCTCCCTCGGCACCGGCTTCTTCGCCAACGTGGCCGAGCTGTTCGCCTACCGCGACGGCGTGTTCTGGCTGTGGGCGCTCAACACGCTCATCTACGCGGGCGGCGGATCGCTGCTGTCCACCGCCGTCTCGGCCGTCTCCGGGTACGCGCTGGCGAAGTACCGCTTCCCCGGCCGTACCGTGATCTTCAACATGCTGATCGGCGGCATCCTCGTGCCGTCGGTGGTGCTCGCGGTGCCGCAGTACCTGCTGTTCTCGAAGGTCGGGCTGGCCGACAGCCACTGGGCGGTGCTGCTGCCGCAGATCCTCAACCCGTACGGCATCTACCTGGCCCGCGTCTACGCCACCGCGGCCGTGCCCGACTCGCTGCTGGAGGCGGGCCGCATCGACGGCGCGGGCGAGTGGCTGCTGATGCGGCGGGTGGCGCTGCCGCTGATGGTGCCCGGCATGGTGACGATCTTCCTGTTCCAGTTCGTGGCGATCTGGAACAACTTCCTGCTGCCGTTCATCATGCTCGGCGACGACGGGAAGTTCCCGCTCACGGTGGGCCTGTACACGCTGCTCGCGGCCGGCGCGAACCAGCCCTCGCTGTACAACCTGATCCTCACCGGCGCGTTCCTGTCGATCCTGCCGTTGATCGCGCTCTTCCTCACCATGCAGCGATACTGGAAGACCGACCTGTCCTCCGGAGCAGTGAAATGAAGCGCCCTACGATCCACGACGTCGCCGCCGCCGCGGGGGTCTCCCGTGGAACGGTCTCCCGCCTGCTCAACGGGGACAAATACGTGAGCCCGGCGGCGCGCGTGGCGATCGAACGGGCGATCTCCGAGACCGGCTACGTCGTCAACAGGGCCGCGCGCAGCCTGGTGACGCAGCGTACGGGGTCGGTCGTCATGGTGCTGTCCGAGCCCCACGAGAAGCTGTTCGAAGACCCCAACTACAGCACGCTCATCAGGGTCGCGATCCGCATGCTGGCCGAGCGCGACCTGTCGCTGGTGATGATGCTGGCCGGGAACGAGGGCGACCGCGAGCGGGTGGTCCGCTACGTGCGCGGCGGCCACGCCGACGGCGTGCTGCTGGTCTCGACGCACGCCGGCGACCCGCTGCTCGACGCGCTGAAGGACGGCCCGCCCGCGGTGTCGTGCGGCCCGGTCATCGGCCGCGAGACCGTCATCCCGTACGCCGCCGCCGACGACCGGCTCGGCGCCCGCCAGATGACCGAGTACTTCGTGCGGCTCGGCCGCAAGCGCATCGCGATGATCACCGGGCCGATGGACACGCCCGGCGGCATCCAGCGCCTGGAGGGCTTCGCCGACGTGCTGGGCCGCAAGGCCACCAAGCGGCTCATCGCCCACGGCGACTGGACCCAGGCGAGCGGCGAGCGGGCCATGAAGGAGCTGCTGGAACGCACCCCCGACATCGACGCCGTGTTCGTGGCCTCCGACCTGATGGCGGCGGGCGCGCTCGCGGCGCTGCGCGCGGCCGGGCGGCGGGTGCCCGACGACGTCGCGGTGGGCGGCTTCGACGACTCCCCGGTGGCGGTCTCGACCCACCCGCCGCTGACCACGATCCGCCAGCCGCTGGCGGAGACGGCGAAGGAGACCGTGCGCCTGCTGCTCGCCCTCATCGACGGGGCCGAGCACGTCGATCCGGTGGTCCTGCCCACCGAGCTGGTCATCCGCGAGTCGGCCTGACGCAGCCGGCGTCGCTACGGACGGAGCTGCTCAGACGGTACCCGCGTAGACCCAGCGGCCGTCGAGGCGGACGAAGCGGCTGTGCTCCTCCATGTGCCCGGGCCGCCCGCGCTCGGTGTAGTGGGCGCGGAAGCGGACCGTGCCCTCGGCGTGCACGACGCTGCCGCCGCTGGTCTCCAGCACCTCGAGGCGCACCCATGTGACGCGCTTGTCGAGGCCGAGCCGCTGCGGCCGGTCGGACGGGTGCCAGGTGCGCAGCAGGTACGCCTCGTCGCCCACGCTGAAGGCGCTGAAGCGGGAGCGCATGAGCTGCTCGGCGGTGGCGGCCGTGGCCTCGCCCCGGTGCAGCCTGCCGCAGCAGTCCTGGTAGGAGGCGGGCAGGCCGCAGGGACACGTACGAGGAGGCATGGGCCCTATTGTGCCCCGAGCCGGGCGGTGAGGTCGGTCAGCGTCGCGCCGAGCGGGGCGTCGAGGGTGAGCGCGGCCGCGCCGTCGCCGCCGGTGGGGCCCTGGTTGACGATCGCGATGGGGATGCCGAGCTCGGCCGCCCTGGTGACGAAGCGCAGCCCCGACCTGATCGCCAGCGACGACCCGAGCACGAGCAGCGCCCTCGCTCGCTCCACCACCGCGAAGCACTGCTCCACCCGGGGTTTCGGCACGTTCTCGCCGAAGAACACCACGTCGGGCTTGAGCACGCCGCCGCAGCCGTCGCAGTCGACGACCTTGAACCCGGCGATCTGCTCGTCGGTGAGGACCGCGTCACCGTCGGGGTTGATCGTGCCGCCCGCGTCCCAGCCGGGGTTCGCCTCGTTCAGCCGGCGCTCCAGCTCGGCGCGCGGGGTGCGCTCGCGGCACGACAGGCAGACCACGCGGTCGAGCCCGCCGTGCAGCTCGATCACCTCCCGCGCGCCTGCCGCCTGGTGCAGGCCGTCGACGTTCTGCGTGACGATCCCGGCCAGCAGCCCGCGCCGCTCCAGCGCGGCCACGGCGCGATGCCCGGCGTTGGGGCGCGCCGAGCCGATGTGCCGCCAGCCGACGTGGCTGCGCGCCCAGTACCGCTGCCGGGCCTGCGCGCTGCCGACGAACTTCTGGTACGTCATCGGCTCGGCCCGCCTCGACCGCCCTGTCGGCCCCCGGTAGTCGGGGATGCCGGACTCGGTGGACAGCCCCGCCCCACTGAGCACGGCCACCCCGCCCTTGGCGACGAGCTCGGCGAGCTCGGCCACCTTTGTGGTGCTTGGTGTCACCTCTCTATGGTGCCTTCCGCCCCGCCACCTCCGCGCCGCCCGCGAGCCCGGCCGGGGTCACCGCGCGGGCGCGTCACCCGATCGCCGGGCCGCCCACACGGGCGTGCCGGGGTCACCGGCTGGAGCGGGTGGCCGCGCCGTGCCACGGGTAGGGGTGGACCGCGGACCGGCCGAACCGGCGCGTGACGGGCTCCGCGACCGGCGTCCGTGCGGCCTGCCCAGGACCGGCGCCGGCGTCCGTACGGCGGGGGCGCGTGCCGGCGCCGGTCTCCTCCCGGCGGCTCCCGCCCGCCGGGCGCAGGTAGACGCAGCGCAGCTCGGCCGCGAACCGGTGCTCCCCGTCGCGCAGCCAGCACCCCTCCGGCCCCGGCAGCACCTCGCTCACCGTGATCCCCTCTCCCCCGGCGGCGAGCCGGGCGAGCCCTTCGAGCAGGGCGGGCGAGCGGGTGTCGACGTAGATGCGCTCGCGGGCGGTGGCGGCGTAGAACACCACGGGCAGCTCGTACGTCTCCCGCAGCCGGGCCATGCTCACCAGCAGGTCGCCGTCGCCGCCCGCCTGCCCGAGCGCCTCGAACGCTCCTGCGCCGAGCTGCCAGCGCCGCCCGGCCAGCACGACGTTGTCCCAGGTCAGCCTGGGCATGCGAGGCAGGTCGTGGAAGCGGGGCAGCCGGAGCCTGGGCAGCGCGAGCGCGGTGTGCAGCGCGGTGTCGTGCTCGCCGTCGTTGAACAGCAGCGGCTCCTCGAACCCCTTGGCGTGCAGGACCGCGCGGCGGCCGTCGCTGTGCACGTACAGCTCGTCGAGGCCGATCCTGCGGCGGCCGGGATCGGCGGTCCCGCCGTTGAGCTCCAGCACGGGCCCCGGCAGGTCGGGCCTGGGCACGCCGTGCTCGGGCCTGGAGACGACGTTCAGCACCGTGAACCCGGCCAGCGCCCGCCGCACCTGCTCGTCACGCTCGGCGAGGCAGGCCTCGCTCTCGTCGTGGAACTGCAGCGCCCACGGTGTGAGCAGCACCCCGTCGTGCAGGCCGGTCAGGACCAGCGGGGTCACGCCCGGCTCGTACGCCTCCAGCTCCCCCGCGGCCACCATCACGTCCGCCGAGCACAGCACGGGCGCGGCCGGCGGGACGGGCTCGCCGAGCAGGCCCGCGAGGTTCAGCACGGTGGCGCCGGGAGGGGCCGCGCGGACCAGCTCGGCGATGCGGGCGGGCAGCCGGTCGCCGTGGTCGATCTCCAGGTCGCCGGTCATGCGCAGCGCGTCGGCCAGCGCGTACGTGCCGGGCCCGAGCCGGCCCGCCAGCAGCCGGTTGGTGCGCAGCCGGGTCAGCTCGGCCTCCTCGGCCAGCAGGTCGAGCACCCTCGGCACGCGTTCGCGCAGGTCGGCGGCGAGCGCGTCGCCGATGCCGACCCGCAGCGTGCCCGCGGCGGCCTCGTGCACCACCGCCTGGTCGTCGCGGTGCCCGCCGAGGCCGGCCAGCGCCTCGATCCGCCGCTGCACGGCCAGCTTCACGTCGGGTGAGGCGGCGGGATACCTCGCGAGCAACTCGCTGATCTCCCCGACCCGCCGCCCCACCGGCAGCTCGGACCCGGGCGCCTGGCCGGCGCCGCTCAGCCCGCGCTGCACGGGCACGCCCGCGGGAGCCACGAACTCCCGGCCGGACGTCCCCGACGCCCCCGCCTGCCCCCGGCCCGCAGCCTCGGTGGACCGCCCCACCGGCCGCTCCCCGGAGACGCCCTTCTCCCCCGCCCCGGCCCCTGACCGCCCGACGGCCCCGCCACCGGGCCCGGCCTCCGGCTCATCCGCAGGCCGGGCGCCGGACTCCGGACCCGCCGCACCAGAGCCCCCGTGCCCGGTGCGGTCGTCGCGTTCGCCGGCGGGCCGGAGCCCGGTGCCGCCGGGAGGAGGAAAGCCCTCGTGCGCGGGGTGCGGCGGCAGCCGGCACTCGCAGGGAGCGATCGGCTGGACGCGCCCCCGGCGCGGTGCGCCGCCCGGCCCCGGCAGGCCCGAAGCGGGGTCGTCGCCCTCCTGGACCGGGACGCCGCGGGCGGTCAGGCGGTCGCGCAGCCAGGCCAGCGGATCCCCGACGCCGGCGGGCGGGCACAGGTCGTGGGTGAGCAGCCCGCGCCGTACGGCGACGGTCAGCGCCGCCGCGGCGCGCTCCATGCCGATGCCGGTCTCGGCGGCGATCTCGGCGAGCGTGCGGCGGCCGTCGCAGTGACCGGTGAAGCCCGCACCGTCGCGCACCTCGCCCACCAGGGTCCTGCGGCGCGGCACCAGCCCGGCCACCAGCGCGGGGTCGGCCAGGATGCGCTGCTGCAGCGCCTCGTTCACCCGGCCGGCCGGGTAGGCGAGCCGCTCGGCGTACACGCGATGCCCCTGCCAGGTGTGGCCGGAGGGTCCCGGCCGTACCGTGCCGTAGTTGAGCGGCCCGTAGCAGCCGTCGGTCTCGCACGAGGTGGTCAGCCGCTGCAGGTGGGCGGCGAGCTCGCGGCGGGTCCTGCCGCCCTTGGCGCCGTGGCGCAGGTCGCGGTAGAGACCGGGCGCGGAGCACACGAGAGCGTCGAGGAAGCGTTCGTCGGCGGTGAGCTTCGACACGGCGCCCCGGGTGCGGGCGGCGTCGCCGCCGACGAGCGCGGTGAGCGTGAGCTTGGCGCGCTCCAGCAGGCCGGTGACCTCGTTCCAGGCGAGCACCCAGTTACCGGCGTCGTCGGCCCCGGACACGACGGTCCCCGACGGTAGCGGCCGCAGATCGCGCAGGCGCCCCCGCACCCCGCGCGACGGCCGTCCCATCCCCGTGCCCGTGCCCGAACCGGCGCCCGAGCCCGTGCCCGCTCGGCCGCTGGACGTCCCGGCCGGGCGGGGGTCGGCGGCGGGAGCGTCGGCGAGCAGGTCGAGTGCCTTGCGCTCCAGGTGTACGACGACCGCGGCCGCCTCCGCCGCCCTGAGGTAGGCGAGTGACAGCACCAGCTCCCAGGGAAACCCGGCGCTGCGGACGACCACGGCCGGCAGCAGGGTCCAGTCGTGCTCGATGTCCATATGGACCGCTCCCTTTCCTGACAAGAATTCGCCGCCGCACCGCGTCTCAACTCAGATGCTTACAAGATCATTTATTTCTGTCAATGCGTTTGGCGAGGAAAAGAAAATGAGTTTCGAGGTCGCCGCTCTTCCGCCTTTACCGCATTTACCAAGCAACTCCAGCAAACCCCCGCAAAAGGGGCGCGACTGTTTACTTTCCGTAGCTGACAGGCCTATCCTTCCCGGACACACAGTCAACGCTCCGTATCCACCCGACACCTGAATCGAGCTGAAAACGCATTAACGACGGCCTCGCCGAGCCGTCGTTTTCTCCCCCATGAAAACGCTTACGAGCGGCGTGGGACTACTTACGCGAGCCGCTTCGATAAACGTGTGAATACGTCCGCGCGAAAGATTCTCATTTACTTGCCGGGGCAAGGTGGGGTCAAGGACGCGCGCCGCGGGCCGGAGAGGCGAAACGGCCTGATAGAAGGTGACATGGGGGTGCGGGAGACAGTGACGGAAGACGCGCGACGGGGGCGCGGGAAGGGCCCGGCCGCCGAAGGCCCGGCCGACGGCCACAGGACCGGTCCATCGGACGGCCACACGGACGGCCAGGCCGGCGGCCACGCGATCGTTCCGGCCGACGCGCATGCGAGCGCCCCGATCGGCCGTCCAGGAGACACAGCACGCGGCCTCCCGGGCGACGGGCCGGAGGGAGCGGCGAACTGCGAGCACACCCACCGAGCCGACGGTGAAGCGGGCAGCGAACCGGACTGCGAGCGCAACCACCGAGTGGACGGTGACGCGGGCGGCGAGACGGGCGGTGACGCGAGCACCAGGGAGGCCGGCCGGAGCGACGAAGACCAGGCCACTGACCGGGCCGGAGAGCGCCTTGCCGACCGGGCCGAAAGACACCGATCCACCGACCAAGCCGTAAGGCTCCAAACCACCGACCTGGCCGAAAGACGCCACACCGACCAAGCCGAAGCGCACCGAACCACCGACAAGGTCGGAAAACCTCCAACCATCGACCAAACCGGAGACCACCGGCCCTCCGCCCAGACCGAAGGACGCAGTGCCGACCGGAGCGAGGGACGTAGTGCCGAGCGGGGCGGAGGGCGCCGGGGTGCGGACCGGAGCGGAGGGCGCCAAGGCGACAGGTCCGGCGGCGGGCGCGAAGGCACCAGCAGACACGAAGACGCCAGGCCGAACGGAGAGCACCGAAACGGCAGGTCCGGCGGCGGGCGCGAAGGCACCGGCAAAGGCGAAGTCGCCGGGCCGAACGGAGGGCGCCGAGGCGGCGGGTCCGGCGGCGGGCGCGGAGGTGCCGATGGGCGCGAAGGCGGGGGGCGCCGGGGCGGTGGGGCCGTGGGCGGCTGGTCGGGCGGCGGCGGGCCGGCGAGGTGGCCGGGCGGCAGGTCGAGCGGCGGGTCCGGCGGCGGTCGCTACCTGTGGACGCCGCTGTTCGTGGCGGGGCTGCTCGTCATCACGGCCCTCGTGCTCGCGCTGGACCTGACGACGGGCACGGCCATCCGCCTGTACCCGCTGCTGATCTTCCTTCCTGCCGTCGTCTCGGGTGTCGGCGACGTCAAGCAGACGATCGCCGCCTCGGTGTGGGTGGTGCTGGTGGAGGTCGGCACCGGCTACTACCTGGGCGCAGAGGCCGACGACCTGCTGCTCGCGGCCGCGTTCACGGCGGTGTTCGGCGTGGTGAGCGTGCTGAGCTGCCGTTATCGGGTGCACAGGGAGGAGGAGGTGCACCGGCTGCGCTCGGCGGCCTCGGCGCTGCAGCGGCTCATCGTGCGCCCGCTCCCCCTCCGTACGGCCGAGGTGGCCGTGGACGGCCTCTACCACCCGGTTGAGGAGGACGCCCTGGTCGGCGGCGACATGTACGACGTGGCCGTGTCGCGGCACGGCACGCGGGTGCTGATCGCGGACGTCCAGGGCAAGGGGCTGCCCGCGATCGGCATGGCGCTGGCCGTGCTGGGCTCGTTCCGCGAGGCCGCCTACCGCGAGCACACGCTGGCCGGCGTGGTGGCGGCGCTGGAGACGACGGTGGTGCGGCAGAACGTGTTCGCCGCCATGACGGGCGAGCCCGAGCGGCTGGTCACGGCCCTGGTGCTGGACATCGCGGGAGACTCGGCGGCAGAGGCGATCAACTGTGGCCACATCGCCCCGTTCCTGATCTTCAACGGCACGGCGTACCAGGTGGATCTGGGCGAGCCCGCCCTGCCGCTGGGGCTCGCGTCGCTGTGGCCGGAGCCGCGCCGCGCCACGCGGTTCTCGTTCCCGCAGGGCGCGACGCTGCTGCTGTGCACCGACGGGGTGACCGAGGCGCGGAACCCGCGCGGCGCGTTCTACCCGCTGGAGCAGCGGCTGCGGGAGTGGGCGGCGCAGCCGCCGGTGCCGCTCGCTCGCGCGCTGGGCGCGGACATCCGGGCGTTCACCGGCTCGGACGCCCGCGACGACATCGCGATCCTGACGCTGCGCCGCATGGGCCCGCCGACGATCTCTTCATGACCCCTCGCGACTTTTCGTGACTTTTCGTGACCGCGTGGCCCGCCCAAGCCTCCTGGAACGCCCGTACGGGTTCCACGGACCGCACCCAAGACCGGCGCCGTACTTCGTGTCGTTCGTCCGCATGCGCGGCTCGCGCGTGGCGGTGATGCGCAACCCGCTCCCGGCCCAGCGGGAGGCCCCGGCCTAGGCGGGCAGGGCCGGCTGGTCGATCACCCACAACCACGTGCCGTCCTGCTGGCGGCGGGCCACCTCCACGGTGACGCCGCCGCCGGGCAGGCGTACGGAGGTGAGCGCCAGGTCGCCGCTGACCAGCGTGGGCTGCTGCTCGCCCGGGGTGAAGACCGGCCGGTCGGCGACCAGCGCCGCGTACGCCCGGCGGATCTCGTCGCGCCCCCTGGCGACCCCGCCGTCCGGCAGCGCCAGGACCGCGTCCGGCTCGTACAGCGCCACCAGCCCTTCGACGTCGCCCGCGTTGAGCCGCTCGACGACGAAGCGGCTGAGGTCCTCGGGCCGGGCGGCGCGCTCCCCGACGTCTTCCAGCGTCATGACTCCTCATTTCTGTCGGTGCCTCGGGGCACAATCGGCCCCGAAGCCGGTGTACGCTGTCCCGACCCTATCTCCTTACAGCATAAATAATTCGGCCGGCGACGGAAGGACCCCATGCTCTCCAGCCCCGAGGCAGGCATCGGCGACGCTCATCACGCCCTGGCCGACAGCCATGACCACATCCAGGTCCGCGGCGCCAGGGAGAACAACCTCAAGGGCGTCTCCCTCGACGTCCCCAAGCGGCGGCTCACCGTGTTCACCGGGGTGTCCGGCTCCGGCAAGTCCTCGCTCGTCTTCGACACGATCGCCGCCGAGTCGCGCCGGCTGATCGACGAGACCTACACCGCGTTCATCCAGTCGTTCATGCCGAGCCTCGGCCGTCCCGACGTCGACGCGCTGCACAACCTCAGTGCGGCGATCATCGTGGACCAGGAGCGCATGGGCGCCAACCCGCGCTCCACCGTCGGCACCGTGACCGACGCCCACACGATGCTGCGCATCCTGTTCAGCCGCATCGGCCGCCCCCACGTCGGCCCCGCCTACGCCTTCAGCTTCAACCGGGCCGAGGGCATGTGCCCCGAGTGCGAGGGCCTGGGCAAGGCGTCGGAGATCGACGTGGACGCGCTGGTGGACCGGGAGCTGTCGCTGGACGACGGCGCGATCAGGATCCCGGGCTTCGCGGTCGGGAGCTGGCAGTGGCAGGTCGTGGCCGGCTCCGGCTTCTTCGACCCGGCGGTGAAGCTGAAGGACTTCACCGAGCAGCAGTGGCGGGACCTGCTCTACAAGCCCGCGGTGAAGCTCAAGTACAGCGCGGGCAACTTCACCTACGAGGGGCTCGTGCTCAAGGTGCGCAGGTCGTACCTGGGCAAGGACCGCGAGTCGATGCAGCCGGCGGCGCGGGCGTTCGCCGACCGGGCGATCAAGCTCGCCACCTGCGCCTCGTGCGGCGGCAGCCGGCTCAACGAGGCCGCGCGCACGGCCCGTATCCAGGGCAGGAACATCGCCGAGTGCGCGGCGATGCAGATCGACGACCTGGCGGCGTTCGTCCGCGGCATCGACGACCCGTCGGTCGGCCCGGTGCTCGAAGGGCTGCTGTCCACGCTCGACTCGCTGGTCGGCATCGGCCTCGGCTATCTCAGCCTCGACCGCGAGTCCGCCACGCTCTCCGGGGGCGAGGCCCAGCGGGTCAAGATGGTGCGCCATCTCAACTCCAGCCTCACCGACGTCACGTACGTCTTCGACGAGCCGACCGCGGGCCTGCACCCGCACGACATCCAGCGCATGAACCGGCTGCTGCTGCGCCTGCGCGACAAGGGCAACACGGTGCTCGTCGTCGAGCACAAGCCCGAGCTGATCGCGATCGCCGACCACGTGGTCGACCTCGGGCCCGGCGCGGGCACCGCCGGCGGGGAGATCTGCTACCAGGGCGACCTGGCGGGCCTGCGCGCCTCCGGCACGCTCACCGGCCGCTACCTCGACCACCGGGTCGGCCTGCGCGAGAAGGTCCGCACTCCCACGGGGCATCTCCCGATCAGGAACGCCACCCTGCACAACCTGCGCGACGTGAGCGTGGACATCCCGCTCGGCGTGCTCACCGTGGTCACCGGCGTGGCGGGGTCGGGCAAGAGCTCGCTGATCCACGGGTACGTCGCGGGCCGCGGGGGCGTGGTCGTGGCCGACCAGTCGCCGATCAGGGGCTCGCGCCGCAGCAACCCGGCCACCTACACCGGCGTGCTCGACCCGATCCGTACGGCGTTCGCCAAGGCCAACGGCGTCAAGCCGGGCCTGTTCAGCGCCAACTCCGAAGGCGCCTGCCCGGCCTGCAAGGGCATCGGCCTCATCTACACCGACCTCGCGATGATGGCCGGGGTGGCCTCGGTGTGCGAGCAGTGCGAGGGCAAGCGGTTCACGCCCGAGGTGCTGACGTACCGGCTGCGCGGCAAGAACATCAGCGAGGTGCTGGAGATGCCGGTGGCCGAGGCCAGGGAGTTCTTCCCCGGCGGGCAGGCGGGCGTCATCCTCGACCGGCTGATGGCCGTCGGCCTCGGATACCTCGGGCTCGGGCAGCCGCTGACGACGCTCTCGGGCGGCGAGCGGCAGCGGCTCAAGCTCGCCATCAACATGGCGAAGACCGGCACCACGTACGTGCTGGACGAGCCCACCACCGGCCTGCACCTGGCCGACGTCGACCAGCTCCTGTCGCTGCTCGACCGCCTGGTGGACGACGGCAACACGGTCATCGTGATCGAGCACCACCAGGCCGTCATGGCGCACGCCGACTGGATCATCGACCTCGGCCCCGGCGCCGGTCACGACGGCGGGCAGGTGGTCTTCACCGGCACGCCGGGCGAGCTGGTCGCAGGCGGCACCTCGCTGACGGCCGTCCACCTGCGCGACTATGTCGGGCACACCGGCTGAGGCGGGCTCGGGCGGCGCGGGCGGGACGGCGAGGCGGGCTCGGGCGGCGCGGGCAGGAGGGGGAAGCGGGTTCAGGCGGCGCGGGCAGGGGGAAGCGGGCTCGCGCGGCGGGGGTCAGACGGCGAGGCGGGCCAGGACGCGGGCGAACTCGGGCGGCGGCGCCACGACGAGCCTGGTCTGCCCGTCCTGGGCGACGATGTCGGCCCTGATCAGCGTCAGCCGCCCGTCGTGCCACCAGTAGACCTGGGGGCTGAGCCCGTCGGTGCGCACGGCGTGCACGCGCAGCCGTTCGAGCGCGCGGACCACGCCGATGCCGTCGACGGGGTGCACGAGCAGCGTGTACGGGTCGGGCAGCACCACGAGCACCCCGTCATCGGGCACGTTCACGTACTCGTCCAGCCAGCGCAGGTGGACGGCGGCCGACGGGCTCTCGGCGGTCAGCCGGATGACCGGGGTGCCGGACAGCTCGATGTGCTCGGTGGTCAGCGAGCCGTGCCTGCGGACGTTGGCCACGGCCCGGTCGAGCGCCTGCCCGCCGGAGACCGGCCAGCAGCCCGACTCCTCGGGGCGGACCAGCCGCGCGCCCACGGTGAGCAGCTCGACCAGGTCGGCGTTGAGGTGGCGGCCGACGACGCGGGTGAGGTCGGGCACCTCGTCGACCGCTTCGACCCTGATGCGCAGCAGCGGCGCGGCCTGCTCCAGGTCGCACACGTCCACCCGCTCGCCCGCGGTGGCGACGGCGTGCGCGAGGTGCTCGGAGACCAGCACCGGCCAGTCCTCCCTGGCCCGCCGCGCGGCCTCGCGCCGCAGTCCGGTCAGCTTGACGACCAGCCCCGCGTGCGGCCCCGCCGCGCCGGTGAGGGTGAGGCGGGCGCCGTCGCCGGAGAACGAGAAGGAGTATCCGAGGGACTCCGCGACGAGCGCCAGCAGCGAATCGAGATCGACGTCCTCGACCGTACGGCCCGGGGGCTCGTGGTCACGTTCGGACCCATTCACGTGCTGCGTCCCTTTCTGTCGGATTTGTCCCTCTACCTTGCCTGGTCCCAGCCCTCCGTCGAGCCAGTCAGCGAACACGATTCGGTATCGATAACACCAAGCGCCCCGAACCACAGGCTCATCTGGGGTGTCCCGTGTCCCACCGGCAACCCGGCCACGATGGGCACGCCCAGCGAGGCCAGCCGGTCTTCCAGCACCGGGTACGGATCTCCGCAGCCCACCCACGAGCCCAGCGCGATCCCTCGCACGCCGTCGAAGACGCCCGCCTGCAAGAGCTGGGTGAGCATCCGGTCGACGCGGTAGGGCTCCTCGCCGATGTCCTCGAGGAACGCGATGCAGCCGTCGAACGACGGCTGCCACCTCGTACCGCACATGGAGGCGAGCAACGACAGGTTACCCCCGCGCACCACGCCCTCCGCGCGGCCGGGCGCCAGCACCCGGTCACCGGTGACCGGCGCCGGCTCTCCCGTCCCGAACAGCGCCTCGCGCAGGCTCTCCCACGTGCGGGGCTCGGGACCGGCCTCGTCCCCTGCGATCACGTCGCAGGCGGCCATCGGCCCGTGCAGCGTCGGCACGCCCAGCTCGATGCCGAACGCGTTGTGCAGCGCGGTGATGTCGCTCGACCCGAGCAACACCTTCGGCCCCGCGGCCCGCATCGCGTCCCAGTCGAGCAGGTCGAGCAGCCGGGCCGCGCCGTAACCGCCGCGGGAGCAGAAGACGCCGGAGACGGCCGGGTCGCACCAGGCGTCCTGCAGGCCGGCCGCCCTGGCGGCGTCCTCGCCCGCCAGGTACTCGAGGTTCTGCCGGTCGAGCGCGTGCGCCCCGGTCACCACCTTCAGCCCGAGGCTCTCCAGCCGCTCGACGCCGCGGCGCAGCAGCTCGGGATTGGGCGGTCCGGACGGCGAGACGATGGCGACGGTGTCACCTTGCCGCATCGATCAACTCCTTGACGAGCGCGGGTAGTGCCTGGCCGATCGGCTCGTTGACGACCCGATCGGCGTAACGGTCGTAGGGGGTCGGCTGGGCGTTCACGATCACCAGCCGGGCGCCCGCGTCGAGCGCCTCACCGCACAGCCCGGCGGCCGGGTGCACGGTCAGCGACGTGCCGACCGCGAGGAACAGCTCGCACGACCGGGCCGCGTCGATCGCGGCGGCCAGCACCTCGGGCTTGAGCGTCTGCCCGAACGAGATCGTGTTGGCCTTCTGGATGCCGCCGCAGCGCGGGCACGGCGGATCGTCCTCGCCGGCCGCCACCCGCGCCAGCACCTCCTCCATGGGCGTGATCAGGCCGCAGGACAGGCACTCGGCGCGGCGCATGGTGCCGTGCAGCTCGATGACCTTCTCCGGCGACGAGCCGGCGCGCTGGTGCAGCTCGTCGATGTTCTGGGTGATCAGCGCGCGCAGCAGCCCGGCCCGCTCCAGCTCGACCAGCGCCAGATGGGCGGCGTTCGGCTCGGCCTGCCACGCGGGCGAGTGCAGCCGGGACTGCCAGGTGGCCCGCCTGACCTCGGGATCGGCGAGGTAGCGGTCGATCGTCGCGTCGGCCTCGGCGCGCGGGTTCTTCGTCCACACGCCTTGAGGCCCCCGGAAGTCGGGTATGCCGGAATCGGTGGACACACCTGCTCCGGTGAGGACCGACACTGAGGTTGGCGCGTTCACCTGCCAAACGGTGTCACACTTGGCTGCTGTATGCGACTTCCGCCCCACATCCTCGTGGTCAACGGCATCAAGGTCCGCCGTCCGGTCTTCCTGCTCGGAGCGCCGCATTCCGGAGTGGACCTCGTGGCCCGCGCCCTCAAACGATCACCCGGCTTCCACGTCACGATGGGCCGCGCGAGCGTGACCCACGTGGTCCACGCCTTCGCCCGCAAGCCGTCGCTGTCCCGTACGACCGGCGCCGTCCAGGTGATGCGCGACGCGCTCGCCGAATCGTGGCAGGTGCTCCCCCGCTCCTGCGGCGAGTGCGCCGAGCCGTGCAGGGACGCCGGCGGGGTGACCGGCACCGGCCCGTGCGTCAGCGCCGCCGACGTCACCCGCTTCGGCGACGGCAGCCCCGACCTGCTCTACAGCGCGCCCGTGCTGCTCCAGGCGTTCCCCGACGCCCGCTTCGTGCAGCTGATCCGCGACGGCAGGGACGTCGTCGCCGGCATGCTCGCCGACCCCGCCTGCCTGGCCTGGTTCAAACCGGCCATGGTGGCCGAGCACACCGAGTTCCCCAGCGCGTTCCTCGGCGTCAACAAGGAGGAGCACCTGGAGCGGTGGAAGGCCATGCCCGTGGCGGGCAAGAGCGCGCTGCGGTGGCGCAGCGCCGTGCGGCTCAGCGCCGAGCTGCGCCGTACGCTGCCCGAGCGGCAGCTGCTGACGCTGCGCTACGAGGAGCTGGTGAGCAGGCCGCAGCAGGCGGTGGCCGGGCTCTCGGAGTTCCTGGAGACGCGGGTGTCCAAGGTCGTCATGTACGACCCCGCCGTACCGAAGGTGGGCGCCTGGCGTACCGCGCTGGGCCACGACGACCTGGAGCTGGTGGAGAAGGTCGCCCGGCAGGAGCTGAACCGCCTCGGCTACCTGAAGACCTGACCCGCTCGGCCCGGCCCCGCCCGCCTGACCGGGCCGCCCGGCGCCGGACCCCTGCGGCGCCCGGCGCCTTCACGCGCCCGGGCCGCGTCAGGTGGCGGCCGGGCTGCCGTCCGGCGAGCTGAACTGCGTGCGGTACAGCTCGGCGTACAGCCCGCCGCGGGCCAGCAGCTCCTCGTGCCGCCCGCGCTCGGCGATGCGGCCGTCCTGGACGACGAGGATCTCGTCGGCCTCCCTGATCGTGGAGAGCCGGTGCGCGATCACCAGCGAGGTGCGGCCCTCGAGCGCGGTCTTGAGCGCCACCTGCACCGCCGCCTCGGACTCGGAGTCGAGGTGGGCGGTGGCCTCGTCGAGCACGACCACGCGCGGCGCCTTGAGCAGCAGCCTGGCCAGCGCGAGCCGCTGCTTCTCGCCGCCCGACAGCCGGTAGCCGCGATCGCCCACCACGGTCTCCAGCCCTTCGGGCAGGCCCGCGACGAGGTCGGCGATCTGGGCCGCCCGCAGCGCCTCCCACATCTCCTCCTCGCTCGCCTCCGGCCTGGCGTAGCGGAGGTTGGCCGCGATCGTGTCGTGGAACAGGTGGGGGTCCTGCATGACCACGCCCACGGTGTCGCGCAGCGAGGCGAGCGTGGCGTCGCGCACGTCGAGGCCGTTGATGCGCACCGCGCCCTGATCGACGTCGTAGAGCCGGGACACCAGCGACGTGATCGTGGTCTTGCCGGCGCCGCTCGGGCCGACGAGCGCGACGAGTTCGCCCGGCTCGGCGGTGAACGACACGCCCTTGAGCACCGGGTGCGAAGGGCCGGCGTCCTGCCTGGCCACCGACTCCAGCGAGGCCAGCGAGACCTCCTCGGCGGCCGGGTAGCGGAAGTGCACGTCGTCGAACTCGATCGTGACCGGCCCCTCCGGGACGGGTACCGCGCCGGGCCGCTCGGCCACCATGGGCTTGAGGTCGAGGATCTCGAAGACGCGGTCGAAGCTGACGAGCGCGGTCATCACGTCGACGTGGACGTTGGACAGCGAGGTGAGCGGGCCGTACAGGCGCATGAGCAGCGCGGCCAGCGCGACGAGAGTGCCGAGCTCGAACGCGCCCGAGACCGACAGCACGCCGCCGATGCCGTAGACCATGGCCGTGGCCAGGGCGGCGATGAGGCCGAGCGCGACGCGGAAGACGGTGCCGTACATCGCGACGGTCACGCCGACGTCGCGCACCCGCGCGGCGCGGGCGCCGAACATGGCGGCGTCGTCCTCCGGGCGGCCGTAGAGCTTGGCCACCATCGCGCCCGCGACATTGAAGCGCTCGGTGGTGACCGAGCTCATCTCGGCGTCGAGCTGCATCTGCTCGCGGGTCAGCGCCGACATGCGGCGGCCGACGTATTTCGCGGGCACGATGAAGATCGGCAGCAGCACCAGGGCGACCAGCGTCACCTGCCACGACAGCGCGAGCATCGCGCCCAGCACCAGGACCAGGCTGACGACGTTGGAGACGACCGATGACAGGGTGCTGGTGATGGCCCGCTGGGCGCCGATCACGTCGGTGTTGAGCCGGCTGACCAGGGCGCCGGTCTGCGCGCGCATGAAGAACGCCACCGGCATGCGCTGCACGTGGTCGAACACCTCGGTGCGCAGGTCGTAGATGAGGCCCTCGCCGATGCGCGCGGAGAACCACCGCTGCACCAGCGTCAGCCCGGCGTCGACCAGCGCGAGCGCGGCGATCGCCACGGCGAGACCGATGACCACGCCGGTGCGCTTGTGCAGGATGCCGTCGTCGATGATGGCCTTCATCAGCAGCGGGTTGGCCACCACGATCACCGCACCGGCCACCACGAGCACCAGGAACGCGATGATCTGCCCGGTGTAGGGGCGGGCGTAGCGCGCGATGCGCCGCACCGTGCCGGGTCGCAGCCGCTGCTGCAGGACCGAGCCGTCGCGTCGCAGTGACGCCCACACGTGCGGCCCGAAGCCGCCGCCCATCATCGCCATCCGCGCAGTTCCCTTCCTCCGCCGGAGACAGCGCTCGGGCGGCGCGGGGTGATTCCCCGATCAGCTCACCGCGAAACCCACGCCTCAAACCCGGGACCGCGAACCCTGGCTCCGGGGCGGAGGTTCGCGGTCCTGGGGCCAGGGTTCGCGAGCCTTATTCCGGAGCGTGAGCCTTGACTCCGGAGCGAGCTCCCCAAACCGTGACGCGTCGCCCAACCCGGACGCGTCACCCTGAACCGGCGCTGATCGCCGCTGAACGCGCCGCTGAGAGCCTGCGAGGCCCCGCCTGGACCCATGGAGCGCCCCGCCGCTCAACGCGCGTCACGATGCCTCAGAGCGCGTCGCGGCGGGGTGCTCCCGCCGAGCGGCGCACGTCAGCGGGACGGCCCCTGATCTCCGGCTCAGCCGCCACTGATCCCCGAATCAGCCGGAACGTCCCCGGATCACGACCCGCCCCGATCGGATCACGACCTCGCCCGGCCCCCGAGCCGGATCAGCCGAAGAGCGCCTTGATGCGTGCGGCCTGCTCGATGCCCTCGGCCACACTCTGCTCCTCCAAGGTGCGTTGACGCGCTCCCTGGAGGAGCCGCTTGGTCGCGACGGCCGCGTCCCTGTTGACGGACAGCAGCGCGGCGACCTTGTCACTTACCGCTTGCTCCAGGTCGCCACGGGCGACCACTTGCTCCGCGAGGCCGATGCGCATGGCCTCGTCGGCGTGCACGGTCCTGGCGGTCAGGCAGATGTCGATGGCCTTGGCCAGGCCGACCAGCTCGACCAGGGGCTTCGTCCCGGTCAGGTCGGGCACCAGTCCCAGTGCGGGCTCTTTCATGCAGAACGCGACATCATCGGCCACGATGCGAAGGTCGCAGGAGAGCGCGAGCTGGAACCCCGCGCCGATCGCGTGCCCCTGAACCGCCGCGATGGAGACGATCTCCGGGCGGCGCAGCCACAGGAACCCCGCTTGGGCCTGTCTGATGCGCT
Organism: Nonomuraea sp. NPDC049309; assembly: GCF_043196965.1. Lineage (NCBI taxonomy): Bacteria > Bacillati > Actinomycetota > Actinomycetes > Streptosporangiales > Streptosporangiaceae > Nonomuraea > Nonomuraea sp. NPDC049309. The sequence continues at coordinate 625,458 of NZ_JBICSH010000005.1, forward strand.
GCTCGAAGCCGGCGTCGCCGAGTGTGGCCGCCGTACTGAACGAGCCCTGTCCGGGCACCCCCTCAGATGTGAACATTCGCAGGTCGATACCTGCCGAGAAGGACGGTCCCTCACCTTTCACGACGACGACGCGGACCTGCTCGGGCAGGCTCTCGCCGATGCGAGCCAGGGCCGACCATGTCGCGAACGTCTGCGCGTTGCGCTTTTCCGGCCGGGCCAGCGTGATCGTCGCTATCTCACCGTCCACCTCGTAGCGGACTCCGCTCTTCGCCTCGGCGAAGCCGTCGTCCGCGATCCCCCCGCGCTGTTGCGCCTGCGCTTCCGCCATCGCCCGCTCCCTCCGCTCTCCGGAATGTCAGCAGTGCTGACCGTCGCGCCCGAGCCTACAGAATATGATTCTGGCTCGGGCGCGACGCCGGCTTGCTTGGGACGAGCGGCTGCGGTCGCACGTTCCGAGACGCCGGTCAGCGCTTGGACTTGCCCCGGGTCGCACCGCCGCGCCCGCGCAGAGTCACGCCGGACTCGCTCAGGATGCGGTGGATGAACCCGTAGGACCGACCGGTCGAAGCGGCCAGGGCGCGGATGCTCTCACCCGCGGCGTAGCGCTTCTTGAGATCGCCGGCCAGTTTTTCCCGGTCGGCCCCGGTGACCCGGGTGCCCTTCTTCAGTGTCTCGGCCACGAGTACCTCCTGTAGTGCCGGACTTCCGCAGCGTTACTCCGCCATGATCAGTCATTTCAGCGGGATCGGCTACCTACTCCACGGGAAAAGATCCGTACCCACTCAAATTAAGATCAGGCGAGTGCCACAAGATCGGAAAATTCGTCGCTCCATGCGTCTTCAGTTCCGTCCGGTAGCAAGATCACCCTATCCGGTGACAGGGCGTCAACGGCACCCTCGTCGTGCGTCACTAGGACGATAGCTCCTGAATACGACCTCAGAGCATTGAGAACCTGCTCTCGGCTGACAGGATCAAGGTTGTTCGTAGGCTCGTCGAGAAGAAGAACATTAGCGCTGGAGAGCACCAAGATCGCAAGTGCGAGACGGGTCTTCTCGCCACCGGACAAGACTCCAGCGGGCTTGTCGACGTCGTCTCCGGTGAACAGGAACGAGCCGAGCACCTTGCGCAACTCGGTGTCGGTGAAGTCGCCGCCGCCCGCCGATCGCATGTTCTCCAATAGCGTACGGTCGGCGTCAAGAGTCTCGTGTTCCTGGGCGTAATAACCGATCTTGAGCCCGTGTCCCGGCACGATCTCGCCGGTGTCGGGCTTTTCCAGACCGGCCAGCAGGCGCAGCAGCGTGGTCTTGCCGGCGCCGTTCAGACCGAGGATGACGACCCTGTGACCTCGGTCGATGGCCACGTCGACGTCCGTGAAGACCTCGAGCGACCCGTACGACTTCGACAGGCCGCGCGCCATGAGCGGGGTGCGCCCGCACGGCTGCGGATCGGGGAAGCGCAGCCGCGCCACCTTGTCGCTCTTGCGCTCCTCCTCGGTGCCGGCGAGCAGGCGGTGCGCGCGGCGCATCATGTCCTGGGCCGCCTTGGCCTTGGTGGCCTTGGCGCGCATCTTGTCGGCCTGGGCGAGCAGCGCGCCCGCTTGTTTCTCGGCGTTGGCGCGCTCGCGCTTCCTGCGCTTCTCGTCGGTCTCGCGCTGGGCGAGGTACGCCTTCCAGCCGACGTTGTAGTGATCGATCGTGGCCCGGTTGGCGTCGAGGTGCAGGACCTTGTTGACCGTCGCTTCAAGAAGCCCGACGTCGTGGCTGATGATCACCAAGCCGCCTTGATGGCTGCGCAAAAAATCACGAAGCCACCCGATTGAGTCGGCATCTAGGTGGTTTGTCGGCTCGTCAAGAAGGAGAGTTTCAGCCCCGCTGAAAAGAATTCTCGCCAATTCCACCCGGCGGCGCTGGCCGCCGGAAAGCGTTTCCAGCGGCTGCCCGAGCACCCGGTCGGGCAGGCCGAGGCTGGAAGCGATGGAGGCCGCCTCCGACTCGGCCGCGTAACCGCCCAGCACATGCATTTGATCTTCGAGCCGGCCGTAACGCCGTACGGCCTTCTCCCGGGTGCGGTCGTCGGCGGAGGACATGGCGAGCTCCGCCTCGCGCAGCTCGCGGAAGACCTCGTCGAGCCCGCGCGCCGACAGAATGCGGTCGCGTGCCAGCACCTTGAGGTCGCCGGTGCGCGGATCCTGGGGGAGATATCCCACGCTGCCGGCGCGGGTGACCGTGCCGGCGGCGGGCAGGGCCTCGCCCGCCAGCACCTTGGTGAGCGTGGTCTTGCCGGCGCCGTTGCGGCCGACGAGGCCGATCTTGTCGCCGGGGTTGACGCGGAACGAGGCTTTTTCGATGAGCAGGCGCGCGCCCGCGCGCAGCTCGATATCATTGGCAATGATCATGTGACCGGACACTCCCGAGCTAGGAAACGAGGATTGGGCGTGGAACGCCGGTCAATCGGGAGCATGCATACCGATCAGTGTAGAGCCCCGAGCAGGGGCTCCACTTTCGCTATTTCTCCGGCAGGTGCTCTCCTATCAGGGCCACGTTGCAGATGGCCGCGAGGCCGTACTGCGCCGCGCTGTTGGTGCTGACGTAGGCCGCCTCGCGCACCGCGTGCGGCACCTCGGGGCCGTCCACCGTGGTGAGCTCCCACTCGTCCTGCTCCTGCAGCGGGTTGCGGTTGAGCTGGTCGCCCTCGCCGGTGAAGAACTTGTGCCAGGCCCGGGCCGCCAGCTCCGCATCGCCGGTGCGCGCCGCCGCGTACGCGGTGAGCCTGCTGTGCGCCTGGATCAGCGAGATCCCGCTCAGCGCCACGCCCACCTCGGCCTTCTGCTGCTCGGGCGTGGCCAGGTAGAGCCGGCAGTACTCCAGCCAGGCCTCCTCGAAGCCGGGCACGTCCAGGCCGAGCCCGATCAGCTCGGCGCAGATCTCCGGCAGCCCGAACAGCGACGACAGGTGCGAGACGGAGATCCGGTCGCGCGAGGTGTCGAAGCGGCCGGTCTCCAGGTCGAGCCGGCCCTCGCCGGTCAGGAAGCGGCGCGGCATCGCGGCGATGTCGGCCATCGTGCCGAGCAGCCGGTCGCGGGCCCGCTCGTCGCCGTGCCGCTCCCAGCGGGTGAGCCAGGCGGCGGCCAGCGCGCCCCAGTCGGTGCCGAGCCCGACCGACAGCGCCGACGGGTCGGGCGTGTAGACGTCGTCGCGCACCTTGCGCAGCGGGTCGATGGCGAGGAACGTCTCCTCGGGGGCGCTCAGCTCGTCCATCAGGTCGCCGGTGCGCTCGTCGGCGGTCAGGTAGTAGTAGAAGCGCCGGTAGGCGGCGTTGGAGATGCGCACCTGCTTGCAACTGCACCCCCAGTGCTGCACGTTGTGCCGGCTGCCCAGGCCCTTCCACCTGCCCAGGTGGTAGACGTCCACCTCGCCGGTGTGGCGGGTCATCGCCTCGGCGAAGCGGAAGACGTCGGCCCTGCCGGTGCGCAGGTACTGCAGCCAGAGCCACAGATCGGGCGAGAGCTCGGAGTTGTCCCAGGCGTAGCCGCCCACGTCGTAGCGCCAGGTGTGCCGGTCGGCGTCGTAGGTGTGCATGACGTCGCCGTAGTCCCAGAAGCCGTACCAGCGGCGCTGCTCGCGCTCCCGTACGTAGTGGTCGAACAGGAAGTCCAGCCGGTCCTCGATGTCGGCGCGGGCCGGGGTCGAGCGGTCGGGCAGCGACCAGACGCCGAACACACCCGCCTCATGCACCCGCTCGGGGCTCGCGACCAGCAGGCCCGGCTCGTTCATCGCGGCGGCGTGCCCGGCCAGCTCCTGCGCGCTCGGCGTGGTCTCGTGGAAGCGCAGGCTCAGCTCGTGCGTACGCGCGATGCCCCGCGGGTCCCCGTATCCCGGCTCGTAGTCCTCGTAGGTGATCTCCAGCCCTTCGAGCTGCTCGGCGAAGGTGTCCTGGCCCATGCCGTCGTGGTAGAAGCGCAGGTCCATGGCCGGGGCCGAGGGCGACCAGAGCCAGACGGTGGCGGTGGCGAGGCCGGTGGCGGCGTTCCTGATGTCGAGGCGGGTGGGGTGCAGGCGCCAGAAGTCGCGCAGCCCGAAGCCGAGGCCGCCGCTCGTCCCGCCGACGTAGCCGTATCCGGCCGAGCGGGTGCCCGACGGGATCGTCACCCAGGCGTGGCCGTCCTTGGTGCGCTTGCGCAGCGTGTAGCCGTCGGCCGAGGTCTGGTCGAGCGTGTAGTCGCTCCAGGTGGGGATGAGGTGGAGCCGGGAGGCCACCCCCTCCGCGAGGGGTCCGGCGGGGCGGCCGGCCATCTGGTTGCGGCGGGCCTCCTCGCCGGGGTCGATGCGCAGGCCGGTGAGCCCGCGCACCGCCTCGGTCAGGAAGCCGGTCTCCCCCGCCAGGCGGATGTGCCGGTCGTGCGGCTCGTCGCGCATGACCACGTCGGCGCGCAGCCCCAGCCCGGCGAGGAAGTCGTGCTCGGGGTCGCCGTCCCAGATGAAGGTGTGCATCACCCGTACGTGCTCGGCTCCCGCGTGGAAGTACAGCCGCACGGTGAACGGCAGCCAGTCGCCGTGCCTGCCCTCGAGCCGCACCACCGCGCGCACCGGGCCCTCCTGCTCCACGGTGACGCTCTCGACGACGCCGGCCGCCTGCTCGCGGGCCACGTGCCCGCCCTCGTCGGGGGCGGGCTCGCACTGGCGCAGGCTGACCAGGCGCACGTCCCTCGCGATCTCCCGGCCGGCGCGGCTGACCGACCTGGCCAGCGTGCCGCCGCCGATACGCCAGGTGATCACGCCGGTGCTCACCACCAGCTCGCCGCGCTCGCGGGCGACCGTGACGGGCTTCTCCACCGCCGCGGGCTCGCGTCCCGGCTCCAGCCGGTACGCCTGCGCGTGCGGCCCGGCCCCGATCGCGTGCGCCGACCACTTGACCGAGCCGTCCGGCCAGGTCGCGGTCACCCAGCTCTGCACCGGCACCTGCCGCCCGCCGGCGTCGGCCAGCGCGAACGGCGTGCCGGGCTCGACCGCGCCGCGCGGCCACGGCACGCCCCAGGTCGTCCCCTGCTCGGCGGGCCGGTCCAGCCAGCGCAGCTCGGTCATCTGCCTTCCCTCCAACGATGTGCTCGCGTCATTCCTTGACCGACCCGATGAGGACGCCCTTGACGAAGTGCTTCTGCAGGAACGGGTAGAAGCACAGGATCGGCAGCGTGGCGATGACGACGACGGCGAACTTCAGGCCCTGCGTGGGGAAGAACACCGTCTCCAGGGCCGACAGCGCGTTCTGCGCGTCCGCGCCGGTGAGCTGGCGGACCAGCACCTGCAGCGTCCACTTGCTGCTGTCGTCGATGTACAGCAGCGGCGACATGTAGTCGTTCCAGATGCCCACGGCGTAGAACAGCGAGAACGTCGCGATGATCGGCTTCGACAGCGGCAGCACGATCTTGAAGAAGACGCCCATCTCCGTGCAGCCGTCGATGCGGGCCGCCTCCTCCAGCGCCTCGGGCAGCTCCTGGAAGAAGCTCTTGACGATCAGCAGGTAGAACGGGTTGATCGCAAGCGGCAGGATCAGCGCCCAGTAGCTGTTGAGCAGCCCCAGGTCGCGCACCACCAGGTACGTCGGGATGATGCCGCCGCTGAAGACCACGGTGAAGATGACCAGGTTGAGCGCCAGCGCCCGGCCCGGCAGGTAGCGCTTGGCCAGCGGGTAGGCCATGGTCAGCGTCAGCATGAGCTGGATGACCGTGCCGACGGCCGTCACCCCGATCGTGGTCAGCAGCGCCCTGATGAACACATCGGTGGCGAAGATGTACTCGTAGGTGCTGGTGACGAACTTGTGCGGCCACAGGAAGAACGACCGCGAGGCGATCTCCGACTCCGTGGCGAACGAGCCGGCGAGGACGTACAGCAGCGGCAGGAGCGTGATCAGGCCCAGCCCGATCAGCACGATGACGTTGATCGTGTCGAAGATCCGGCTGCCCACGGAGCGGTACTGGTTGACGGACATGCGGCGCTCCTAGAACAGACCCCGCTGGCCGAGGCGCTTGGCCAGCCAGTTGGAACCGAAGATCAGCAGGACTCCCGCCACGCCCTTGAACAGGCCGACGGCCGTGGCGTAGCTGAACGCGCCCTGGTTGATGCCCACGTAGTAGACGAAGGTGTCGAACACGTCGGCGGTGGCGCGGTTGAGGCTGTTCGTCATGAGCCAGATCTGCTCGAAGCTCATGTCGAGCAGGTTGCCGGACATGAGGATGGCCATGACGACGATCGTCGGGCGGATCGCGGGCAGCGTGACGTGCCAGAGCTGGCGCCAGCGGCCGGCGCCGTCCATCCTCGCCGCCTCGTACAGGTCGTGGTTCACGCCCGCCAGCGCCGCCAGGTAGATGATCGAGGACCACCCGGTGCTCTTCCACAGCGTCTGCAGGATGATGACCGGCCTGAACCACTCCGGCTGCGCCACGTAGTCGACCTTGGGCCCGCCGACGATGTCGTGGATCCACCCGGCCAGCACGCCGTAGTCGACCGAGAACAGGATGTACGTCAGCGACGCGACGATCGTCCACGACAGGAAGTGCGGGATGTAGATCAGCGACTGGACCGAGCGCTTGACGATGTTGATCCGCAGCTCGTTCAGCAGCAGCGCGACGATGATCGGCGCGGGGAAGACGAACACGATGTTCAGCAGCGCCAGGACCAGCGTGTTGTACATCAGCCGGCCGAAGTCGGGCCCCGTGAACAGGTCCACGAAGTGCTTGAAGCCCACCCACTCGCTGCCGCTGTAGCCCAGGAACGGCACGAAGTCCTGGAAGGCGATCTGCAGGCCGCGCATGGGCACGTACTTGAAGACGATGAAGTACACCAGCCCCGGGAGGAGCATGAGGTACAGCCATCGATAGCGCCACAGGTGGCGGGCCTTGCCGGGCTTGCGCCCGTGCGACGTGACCGTCTTGACCGGTGGCGTCGCCAGGTCGGTGGCCACTCGGCCTCCTTCTGTCCATGGGAGGGGCCCGGACGGGCCCCTCCCTGCTTGCGTCACTGGCCGAGCTTGGAGACCAGGTCCTGGATCTCTTGGGCGATCTGCCGGCCGCCGCTGTCATACCAGCGCTTGATCTCGGCCTTCAGCTGCTCTTCCGTGATCTGGCCCGCGAGGTACTTGATCCGCGCGTCGGTGACGATCGGGTTGAGCGTCGCGCCCTTCGCCACCGCCGTCGGCGAGACCACCGGCGCGCTGACGTCCCACACGGCCGTCTTCAGGTCCTCCTCGACGCGCTTCTTGCGCTCCTCCAGGTCCTTGCGGTACGGCTCCTCCGGAGGCACCCGCTCGTACGCGGCGCCGCCGGTACCGGTGCTGGCCCGCGTGCCGAGCTGGATGAACGCCTTGTCGACGTCGTCCTGGAGCTGCTTGACCTTCGGGTCGTCCTGGTTGATGAGCACGGCCACGCCGTCCTCGACCTTGAAGTTGCGGCCCTCGATGCCGTTGGCGAGCAGCACCTGGCCTTCCTTGCTGGCGAGCTTGTTCAGCGTGGTCAGCAGGTCGTCCAGCTGCTCCTCGGTGCGGATGCGCTGCTTGGAGATGGCCAGCACGTCCTTGTAACCGGTGAACGGCAGCGAGAACTTCTTGCCGTCGGGCCTGGCCAGGTTGCCGACCGTCAGGACCTTGTCGCCGTAGTTCTTCGGGTCCTGCTCCCTGAACAGGTCGAGCAGCTGCGTGGTGCGCACGTCGACGTCGATGATGATGCCGCCCTTGCCCTGGACGAACGGGTCGTTCCACTTGGCGGTGTCGAGGGTGTTCCAGTCGGGGTTGACCAGGCCCTCGTCGATCATCTTCTTGATGTAGCGCTGCGCCTCGAAGAACTCGGGCGTGTCGAACTCCGGCACCGCCTTGCCGTCACGGATGTCCCAGTTGTTCGGCGCGCCGAACCACACGTCGATCGCGTTGAACGGGCTGGAGGCGGCGAACACCGTGCCCGGCCACTTCGGGATGATGAGGCCGTAGGTGTCGTCCTTGCCGTTGCCGTCCGGGTCGTCCTCGGTGAACGCCTTGGCGATCTTGTAGAGGTCGTCGGTCGTCTTCGGCGGCTCCAGGCCGACCTTCTTCAGCCAGTCCTTGCGGATCTGGATGGCCGAGCGGAGCTGCGGCCTGATGCGGTAGATGCCGTAGATCCTGCCGTTGATCGAGGAGTTCAGCAGGACCTGTTCGTCACCGACGAGATTCGGATACTTCTTGATCTTGTCGGTGAGGTCCCAGAACGCCCCGGCCTCGGCCGCCTTGCCGAACGCGGGCGACTTCGGGTCGACCACCATGACGTCAGGGATGTTGTCCGAGGCCAGGGTGACGTTGACCTTCTCCTGGTACTCGGCGTTCGGCACCCAGGTGACCTTGATCTTCTTGCCGAGGAACTTCTCGATCGCCTGGTGCAGCTCGCCCTGGGGGTCGGGCGCGGTGCCGAACAGCTGCGTCATGAACGTGATCGTGTTGTCGTCCGCCTGGCTTGAATCGCCGCCGGCGCCGGTGCCGGAGCACGCGGAGGCCACCAGGGCGGTTGTCAGCGCTAACGCTCCGGCGAGGAAGCGACTACGGGATGCGCTCATGGGTTTCCTTCCGAATGCAGGCGCGCCTCGTTCTCCTCAAAGAAGCGCAGGCAGAGCCAGGTGTTGACAGAGATCCACGCACCGATGCTGGCCAGTGGCGCCAGGACGGGCATCTCCGATGTGGCGTAGACGATCGCCCAGAGCGTGAACATCAGCAGCACGGTGGAGGCCGGCCGGGTCAGCGCGAGCAGCGACGCCTTCGGGATGTACGCCCACAGCGGCAGCTCGTAGTGCGTGTAGAGCGGGCCGATGTAGGACCCGACGGCCGCGAGCGCCAGCAGCGCCACGAACGTCGCGACCCGCAGCCCGCCCGCGTCCTGGCCGAGCACGGAGAAGTACAGGTAGTTGCCGACCAGTACGGTGGCGAGCACCGCCGGTGGCAGGACGAGCAGCGAGCCACGGACGAACTCCCGCCGGTAGACGGTCCAGAATTCGCCCCACACCTGAAACGATTCATTCCTGGCGTGCCGCCGGGCCAGCGTGTACGCGGCCACCGTGGCGGGCCCGAGCCCGAGTATCACGCCTCCCGCGAGGGTGAAGACGAGCCACATCAGGTTGAGCTGGACCACCCAGATGACCTCTGAGCAGGCAGCTTGGATCCTGATCGACATGGCGGGATGATTCATCCGGCACCACCTTCTCGTGGCACGTGCACGAATGCGGGGGTGGAGTGTTGCACCGTGGTTCCTGCCCAGTTACAAGGTAGTGAACGGCGGTTGGTGCGAAAGTAGTGTTGAATCGACTCAAAGTCAATGATGCGGACGGCGGAGATTTCGCCGCCGCGCCCCGCTCCGGCCGCCCGACCAGCGAGAATCCCCGTGCGACCGGGCCCCCGAGACCAAATCGTTGGTTCCGAGAAGCTCCCCAGCAACGTACCGCGAAGCCCTCCGGCCAGGCCACACATCCAGCCACTTCACCTCAAATCGCCACAGAACACCTCACCCTCGGGGATGGGACGCCGCGCCCGGCCGGGGATGGGACGCCACGCCGGCGCACAGGCAGAGGCGGCAGCGCAGGCCGGGGACGAGCACAGCGCAGCGACGGGAGCGAGCAGACCACCGGCCGAGACGAGCGAAGCGGAGCGGCCACAGGGGGATGCGAAGGCGCGGCACCGGTCACCGGCCGCCCCCACTACCGCACTCCACCGCTGCGACCAGCCACGACGCGGCGACGAGAGCGAGCGAGGGCCCGTGGCCGCCCGACCGGGTGAGCGGACGAGAGCCCTCGAACCGGCACCACCGGGACGACGCGACCGGCGTGGAGCGTCCGACAGCGCCCACACGGCCATGAGCGGCCACGACCCGGCCGGAATGGCGAGCACGACACCCGCGCCCCCGCATCCAAGCGCAGCACACGCGCCGGGGGCGAGCGCGGCACCCGCGCCGCTGCCGGGGCGAGCGCAGTGCCAGCGCCGCCGCAACGGAGCACGACGCAGTACCAGCGCCGCCGCAACGGAGCACGACGCAGTACCAGCGCCGCCGCAACGGAGCACGACGCAGTACCAGCGCCGCCGCAACGGGGCGAGACGCAACCGCCGGGGGCGAGCGCAGCACTCACCCGCAGCCCACCACCGCACACCACCCGCAGCCCACCGCCGCGCGCCGCCCGGGGCGGGGCGTGAACGCCCGCACCAGAAGATCGGCCGTGCCACGACCAGCCCCACAGCGCAACGGAGCCGGTCAGGCGCCCAAGAGGAGCACGAGGTCAGGAGGAGCGGTACGGGGCGCTGGAGTCGCGGACGACCAGGTCGGGCTGGAAGATGACCTGGCGGTGACGGTGCTGCTCGGGGTCGCTCACCTCCTCCAGCAGCAGATCGATGGCGGTGCGGCCGAGCAGCTCGCGGGGCTGGCGCACCGACGACAGCGGCACGGCCGCGGCGGCGGCGAAGTCGATGTCGTCGTAGCCGATGATGGCCATGTCGGCGGGCACCCGCAGCCCGTTGGACGCCATGGCCTGCAGGAACCCGAGCGCCATCATGTCGTTGGCGCAGAAGGCGGCGGTCGGCCGCTCGGCGGGCGGCAGGGCGGCGATGCGCTCGCCGATGGCCCGTCCTTCGGCCACGGTGAGCGCGGGCGCGGTGGCGGTGAGCAGCTCGACGGCGCCCCCTGAGGCGGCGACGGCGCTGGTCACGCCGGCCTGCCGGTCGGCCACCTGTTTGATGCTCGTCGGCCCGCCGACGAAGACGATGCGGCGGTGTCCGCGTTCGATGAGGTGCGCGCCGGCGATCTGGCCGCCGAGCCGGTCGTCCACGGCCACCGAGCACTGCAGCCCCGTGGCGGGGCTGTCGACCAGCACGACGGGTGTGCCGCGGGCGACGAGCTCCTCGAGCCAGGGGGTCTCGGCCTCGACCGGGGTGATGAGGATGCCCATCACCCGCTGCTGTTCGAGCTGGTCGAGGTGGCGGCGCTCGCGGCCGGGGTCTCCGGCGCTGTTGCAGAGCACCACCATGGTGTCGTGGTCGTCGGCGACGGCTTCGGCGCCCGTGGCCACGTCCACGAAGAACGGGTTGGCGACGTCGAGCACGACGAGGCCGACCGTGCGGCTGCGGCCAGCGCGCAGGTGGCGGGCCACCTCGTTGCGGACGAACCCCAGTTTCTTGATCGCTTCGAAGACGCGTTCGCGGGTGGCCGGAGACACGATCTCGGGGCGGTTGAGCACATTGCTCACCGTGCCGACCGAGACGCGCGCCAGCTGCGCGACCTCTTTGATGTTCGTGGTCGCCATCGATCCTCACGAGGCCGTGCTGCTGAAGGTGCGGGAGCGCCGCCCTGGGTGCGCGCCGGACACGGCGCACCGGCGAGAGGCGTGACCCGATGTCGTACGGTGTGCCGCCTGGCGCGGTCCACCGAGAACTCGGCTCATCATAGCGGCAAATTATTGAATCGTCTCAAGAGCCTGCTGCCTGCCATGTGCGCGAGGTCGCGACTTCGGCGCTCATGCCGTCCAGCATCAGCCGCAGATAGCGGCCCGGATCGGCGGCCACGGGTGCGGGAAGCCCGTCGGGGTGGCAGGTGAAGATGCTCAGGAGGTGGACGAGGTCGTCGGTGCCGACGTCCTCGCGCATGGAGCGGTCGGCCTGCGCCTGGCGTACGAGCCGGTCGAGCCGCTCGACCCACTCCTGCCGCGCCCGCGCGAACTCCGCCCGCCCCACGACCACCTCGTCCGGCAGCTCGGCGAGCGCCGTGGACAGCGCGGTGCGGCCCGGCTCGGCGGCCCAGGAGACGAAGCTGCGGATCGCGCTCCACGCGTCGCCTTCGGCCGTGGCGGCGTCGAGCGCCTCGGTCATCGTGTGGACGTAGTGCTCGCCGACGGCCGCGATCAGCGCGTTGCGGTCGGGGAAGCGGCGGTAGAGGGTGCCGACGCCGACGCCCGCGCGCCGCGCGATGACCTCCATCGGAACGTTGACCCCGCGTTCGGCGATGGCCTCCGCCGCGGCTGTGACGATCTTGGTGAGGTTCCGCCTGGCGTCCGCGCGCACGTTCCGGCTCCTAAGTGGACGATCCAATTCCGTCTAGTGTACCGTCCGGCTAACCGGAATCCATCTGTCCGCTTATGGAGGTACGCTCATGATCGTGGTGACCGGTGCCACCGGCTCCATCGGCCGTGAACTCGCCGCGCTGCTGCGGGGCCGCGACGCCCTCGCCGCCGTCCGCCGTCCCGCCGGCGACCTCGGCATCCCGTACCGGATCGCCGACCTCGAACGTCCCGAGACGGTCGGCGCCCTGCTCTCCCCCGGCGACCGGCTCTTCCTCAACAGCTCGATCTGGCCCGGTTTCGCCGACGCGCACCGCGCCGTCATCGACCTGGCGGCGCGCGCCGGGGTCGCGCAGATCGTCACGGTGTCGGTACGCGGCGCCGCCTCCGGCGCCCGGCTCGCCACCGGCCTGCACGGGATCGTGGACGCCCACCTGCGGGCGTCCGGCGTGCCGTACGCGATCCTGCAGCCGACCGGCTTCATGCAGAACCTGCCGCACGAGTTCGCGGACGGCGTCATGTACGGCTCGTACGGCACCGCCCCCGTGAACTACATCGACGCCCGCGACATCGCCGCCACCGCCGCCGCCCTGCTGACCGGCCCCGCCGGGCCCAGCGGCGAGCACGTGCTGACCGGGCCCGAGTCGCTGCCGCACGACCGGATCGCCGAGGAGATCGGCCGCGTGCTCGGCCGCCCCGCCCGCTACGTGGACCTGCCCGTCCCCGAGATGACCGCCCACCTCGAACGCCGCGGCATGCCGCGCGCCCAGGCCGCCGAGCTGGCGGCCCTCATGGCCGAGATCGGCGACGGCCGCTGGGCTTCGACCACGACGACGGTGGAGGATCTCACCGGCCGCCCGCCCCGTCCCCTGTCCGCCTTCCTGACCGACCACAAGGACGCCTTCTCCTGAACGAACGGCGCACCGTGCGGCGAGGGCCGCCCGGATCGGATCCCGCCGAGGGCTCAGGAGGGATCGACGACCCGGATCCGTACCGCTCTGAACCGCGCGGGCGTCTCCCGCAGCACCGCCAGCCGCGGGTCGGGCACCGTGAGGAACGGCTCGCGCTCCAGCGCGAGCAGCGGGGCGAGGCGGCGGTCCTGCCGCAGGGCGTCCACGGCGCGCCGGTCACCGCCGAGCACCACCGCGTCCAGCCTGCCGAGGTGCGGGGTCAGCACCCGTACGGCCGTCGCCACCGCGTCCTCGAACACCCGCGCCGCCTGGTTCGCCCGCCGCCTGGCGTAGCGCTGCTGCGACCACCCGCCGGCCGCCGTACGCCCCTGTACCAGCCGCGACCCCACCTTCGACGCCACCAGCTCCGTCCCGTGGAACACCCCGGCCGCGTAACCGCCGAGCCGCACCAGGAACACGCCCACCCGCCGCGCCGCCCGCGCGTGCATGACCAGCCGGGTGACGTGCGGCGGTCCTGGCGGCGTCATGGGCGGAAAGGGCACGTGCAGCTCGGCCACAGCGCCGTCACCGGCCACCAGCCGCACCACCCGCTCGTCGCCGGACGCCGAGAAGGGGCCGTGGCGCCCGGCGAACCCGTCGATCCACGGATGCAGGCGCTCCGGCGGCACGCAGACCCACCGGCCGCCTCCCTTCGCCGGACGCCCGCCCATGCCGCGAACCCTACCGAACCCAGCCTTCACCCCGCCGCCCCGCCCAGCGGCGAAGAGCGCCGCCGGGAGGCGCGAAACCGCTCCGGCCTGACACACCAGACCACCTCCCTGCTCACCCGCCCCCTGGTGGACCTCGGCACCGGGGCCGTCGGCGCGCATCCCGCCGTCGTGGTCTCTTCGGGCGCCCTGCGCGCCACGGCCGCTGCCGTGGTGCTGGAGCCGCCGGTCGGAGTGGTGCTGCCGCGGTCGAAGGTGGGGATCGACGGGCCGCCCGTGATCGTCCGGTGCGGGCCGGGTGCAGGTGAGCGATCGGCGCGCGCGACGCCGGGCCGAGGCCCAGGGGTCAGACCCAGCCCTGGGCCTTGGCCCGTTGCACCGCCTCGATGCGGTTGCGGGCGTGGGTCTTCTGGATGGCCGACGACAGATAGTTGCGCACGGTCCCCTCGGACAAGTGCAGCCGCGCCGCGATGTCCCCGATCGTGGATCCGTCGGCCGCCGCGGCGAGGACGTCGCGCTCGCGCCCCGACAAGGGGTTGGGGCCGGCGCTGAGCGCGGCGGCCGCGAGCGCGGGGTCGATGACCCGCTCCCCCGCGTGCACCCGCCGGATGGCCGCCGCCAGTTCCCTGGCCGGGCTGTCCTTCACGAGGAAGGCCACCGCTCCCGCCTCCATGGCGGTGCGCAGGTAGCCGGGGCGGCCGAAGGTGGTGAGGATCATCACCCGGCATCCCGGCACGTCGCGGACGATGTTCCGGCAGGCGGCGAGCCCGCCGGTGCCGGGCATCTCGATGTCGAGCAGCGCCACGTCGGGCCGGGTGGCGGCGGCGACGGCGAGCGCCTCGTCGCCGTTCGCGGCCTCGCCGACGACCTCGATGTCGCTTTCGAGGCCGAGCAGGGACGCCAGCGCCCCGCGCACCATGGCCTGGTCCTCGGCCAGCATCACCCTGATCATGCGTACTCCATCGCAGGAGCCGGCGCCCGGTTCATGCGTACTCCCCTAGAGATCACGCGTACTCCACCGCGGGCACCTGGACCCTGAGCCGGTGCCCGCGTCCGTCGGGGCCGGCGGTGACCGTGCCGCCGGCTGCGGTCACGCGCTCGGTCAGCCCGCGCAGGCCGCTGCCCGGCTCGTACGGCCCGTCGCCGCCGTCTCCGTCGTCCACGATCTCCAGCATGGCGGTGCCGCCGCCGACGGTCACGGCGATCTCGCACCGCCTGGCGTGCGCGTGGCGCACGACGTTGGTGATGCCCTCGCGCACGCTCCACGCGAACAGCTCGTCGAGCGCGGCGGGCGGCGGTCCCCCGGTGACGCGCACCTCGGCGGCGACTCCTGCGGCGGCCAGCACCGCGCGGGCGCTGTCGAGCTCCTCGGCCAGGCTGCGCTGCCGGTAGCCGGCGACCGCCTCGCGCACCTCGGTCAGCGCCTTCCTGGCGACGGACTCGATGTCGGCGATCTCCTGGCGCACCCGGGGCGACTCCTCGGCCAGCCGCCCGGCGAGCTCGCTTTTGAGCACGATGAGCGACAGGCTGTGGCCCAGCAGGTCGTGCAGGTCGCGGGCGATGCGCAGGCGTTCCTCGGCGGCGGCGAGCCTGGCCACCTCGTCCTGGGCGATGCGGAGCCGGTGGCTCAGCGCGCGGGTGTTGCGGACGCTGATGAACAGCACGCCGAGCGTCACCACCTGGATGGCGAGCACGGCGAGGGTGTCCCAGTCGTCGCGGTGCAGGACACCGCCGCCGATGACGACCAGCAGGCTCAGCGCCATGCCGGCCAGGGTGTGAGCGGGCCGCAGGACGAAGGCGTACAGGACGACGGTGTAGACCGGCAGCGACAGCCAGGACCCGCCGAAGGCGAGCGCGGCCGTCACACCGAGCAGGGTGACCAGCGCGAGCAGCGGGTAGGTGAAGCGGCCCGCCTTGACCATGGTCGGCGGGCTGACGACGGTGGCGATGTAGGCGCCGATGTACGCCACCAGCAGCAGCGCCGCCGCGACCGCCGTGACCCCGCTGAGCGCGCCGGTCACGATGTCGGTGACCGGGAAGAGGAGGTAGACCATCCCGACGGCGACGCCCACCAGTCTCCTGGCGGGCGGCCCGCTCTCGTCGGGGCCGCCGAAGTTGATCCGGTCGGCGAAGCTCATGCACGTACCGTAGCCCGCCGGTAGAGGAAGGCCGCCAGCCCGCCCAGCACGACCGTCCATCCGGCGACGGCCAGCACGTCCGCCGTGGCCACGCCGTGGCCCGCGGCGAGGCTCCAGCCGAGCCCGGCGTAGTGGTAGGAGGGCGTCAGCTCGGCCACGGTCTTCATGGTCGCGCCGAAGACCTCGGGCGGGAACCACAGGCCGCCCGCGATGGCCAGGGCGAACATGCAGATCATGGCGACCGGCTGGGCGGCGTCGGCGGTCAGCGCCGAGCCGATGGCCAGCCCGAGCGCCACGAACGGCGCGGCACCGAGCCACAGCGCCACCAGCAGCGCCGCCCATCTGCCCGGCGGCAGCGACACGCCCTGCTGGACGATCGCGACCAGGCTCACCAGCGCCAGCGAGGGCAGCACGAGGAGCATCGCGGTGAGGAGCTTGACGGCGATGACGGCGGAGCCGGGCAGCGGGGTGATCTGGATCTGGCGCAGCCAGCCGGACTGCCGCTCGGTGGCCAGCGGCACGGCGGAGCTCATCATGGACGCCGCCAGCGCCCCGTAGGCGGCCATCGACACCATGAGCACGACGCTGTAGGCGACGCCGTCCGGGGAGGTGTCCTGGCCGTAGATGTTGGCGTTGATCACGTACAGCAGCACGGGGAAGCTCACCACGAACACGAGGTAGCGCTTGTTCCGCAGCATGCGCAGGATGTCGATCTTGGCGAAGGCGAGCATCAGGACTCCCTGGTGAGCTGGAGGAACGCGGCTTCGAGTCCGGCCCCGGTGAGCCGGAGGCCGCGCACGTCGAGCGCGGTGCCCCGGTAGAGCGCGTCGAGGGTGGCGTCGGGGTCGGAGGTGTGCAGGGTGGCCGTGCCGGCGACGACCTCGACGGCGCGTACGCCGGGCAGCCGGTCGAGCCCGGCCGCGGGCTGGGCGCCGAGGTCGAAGGTGACGGCGCTGCCTCCGGCGGCGGCCTTGATCTCGGCGGCGGTGCCGTCGGCCGCCAGCCTTCCGCGCGCGATGACGATCACCCGGTCGGAGTGCTCGTCGGCCTCCTCCAGGTAGTGGGTGGCGAAGACGACGGTACGCCCGCCGGCCGCGTAGTCGTGCATGCCCGCCCAGAAGCGCAGCCTGGACTCGACGTCCATGGCGGCGGTGGGCTCGTCGAGCAGCAGGATCTTCGGCGCGCCCGCGACGGCGAGGGCGAACCTGACCCGCTGCGCCTGCCCGCCGGACAGCCTGTTCGCCCGCCGCCCGGCCAGGCCGGTCAGGTCGGCCAGCTCCAGGACCTCGTCCAGGGCCAGGGGGCGGGGGTAGAGGCGGCGCACGCAGTCGACGAGTTCCTTGACGGTCAGCTCGGGGATGAGCGCGCCGTGCTGGAGCATGGCGCCCATCTCCCCGGCCCTGACCGCCTCGGCGGGGCTGCGGCCGTGCACGGCGACCGTGCCCGCGGTGGGCTGCAGGAGGCCGAGCAGCAGGTTGATGGAGGTGGACTTGCCGGCGCCGTTGGGGCCGAGCAGCGCGACCGTCGAGCCGGGCTCGATGGACAGCGACAGGTCGTCGACGGCGAGCACGTCCCCGTAGTGCTTGCTGACGTGGTCGAAGACGATGGCGTTCATGACGTGAACGCTAGGTGCGGGGCGGTGGGCGGCGGCAGTGCGTTCCCTCCGGCCTTCGCCATGACATTTGTCAGTACGAGCGCACCGTACGGGGACCTGAAAGAACGCGACGCGAACGGCGGCGCGCCCGGGACCGGACGGGATGAGAAAGGCGCGCCCCGGATCAGAGAGGGCGCGCCCCGAGGCTCACAGGCGGCAGGCGTAGATGTCGGTGACCAGGATGGCGCGCGCCCCGATGTCCCAGAGCTGGTCCATCACCTGCTGGTGCCCCTGGCGGCGGACCATGGCGCGCACGGCGACCCAGCCCTCGCGGTGCAGCGGCGAGACGGTCGGCCCCTCCATGCCCGGGGTGAGCGCGATGGCCTCCTCGATGCGCTCGGCGCGGATGTCGTAGTCCATCATCACGAAGTCGCGGGCGTGGACGACGCCCTGGAAGCGGCGGACGAGCTGGCCCTCGCCCGGCGTCTCCGCCGCGCCCTGCCGCTTGATGAGCACCGCCTCCGAGCGCATGATCGGCTCACCGAAGACTTCGAGGCCGACGTTGCGCAGGGTGGTGCCGGTCTCGACGACGTCGGCGATGGCGTCGGCCACGCCGAGCCTTATGGCGGTCTCGACGGCGCCGTCGAGCTTGATCACGCGTGCGTCGACGCCCTGGTCGGACAGGTACTTGTCGAGCAGGCCCGGGTAGGCGGTGGCGATGCGGCGGCCGTCGAGGTCGGCGACCGAGGACATCGCGCCGGCCGGGGCGGCCAGCCGGAAGGTGGAGTTGCCGAAGCCGAGCGGCATGATCTCCTCGACCGGCGCGCCGGAGTCGATCAGCATGTCGCGGCCGGTGATGCCGACGTCGAGGGTGCCCTCGCCGACGTAGACGGCGATGTCCCTGGGGCGCAGGAAGAACAGCTCGCAGCCGTTGGCCTCGTCGACGACGACGAGCTCCTTGCTGTCCCTGCGGGGCCGGTAGCCGGCCTCTTTGAGCATGCTCTGGGCGCCCTCGCTGAGCGCGCCCTTGTTCGGTACTGCCAGGCGCAGCATGTCAGGTCCTTACGTGTCTCGCTCTCACTGTCTCTCCGCGGTGGCCGGGCGCCGGGGCGCCCTAGAGATGCTTGTAGACCTGGTCGAGGCCGATGCCCCGGGCGATCATGAGCACCTGCACGTGGTAGAGGAGCTGCGAGATCTCCTCCGCTGCCCTGTCGTCTGACTCGTACTCGGCCGCCATCCAGCTCTCGGCGGCCTCCTCGACGACCTTCTTGCCGATGGCATGGACGCCGGCGTCGAGCGCGGCCACGGTGCCCGAGCCCGCGGGCCGGGTCCTGGCCTTCTCTGACAGCTCGGCGAACAGCTCTTCGAAGGTCTTCATGGTCTCTCTCGTCGGTCGGCTGGCGTGCCTGTTAAGCCTAGTCTGCGTCACGGGGTGCCACCGCCCGGTGTCCGCCACGCGAGACGACCGTCATCAACAGTTCATGTCCGCGCCGCGTGCGCGTCCGCACCGGATGGCGATGCGACGAACGACGGCTGCGGGCAGCGCGATCCTGCTCGCGTCCCCCGGTGCGGCGCGCGCTACCAGGGGCCGGACCGGGACCGGGCCGAACGCCCTCGCCACGCGGCATCGCACTGAGCGGGCCGATGGGCTGATCTGGAAACGCGAACCGCCCGCCGCATCCCGGAGGTGCGGCGGGCGGTTCCATGGTCGGCTCAGGCGGCGGTCAGCGCTCGCGGGGCGAGCCAGGACCGAGCGGCCGGCACTCGCCGGGGCGAACGCCCGAAAGGCCGGTCAGCGCTCGTAGCGGCGGCCGGAGCCGCGGCGGCCGCGCTCCTCCGAGCGCCCGGAGCGGTGACCCGCGGGACGGTCGTCGGAACGGTAGCGGTCGGAGCGGGGACCGCGCTCGTCCGAGCGCAGCGGGCGGTCGTCGGAGCGGTAGCCGCCCCGGCCGCGCCCCTCGCGGCGGCGGTCGTCGCCGAACGTCCGCGGCTCCTGCGCGCGCCCGAACGGCCGCTCGCCCTCGCCGTGGCGGCGCGTACGGCGCTCGTCGGACGGCGCGCTGAAG
The DNA here is from genome assembly GCF_043196965.1 of Nonomuraea sp. NPDC049309. Lineage (NCBI taxonomy): Bacteria > Bacillati > Actinomycetota > Actinomycetes > Streptosporangiales > Streptosporangiaceae > Nonomuraea > Nonomuraea sp. NPDC049309. The sequence continues at coordinate 644,918 of NZ_JBICSH010000005.1, forward strand.
GGCCGCTCGCCCTCCTCGTGGCGGCGCGGACGCCGGTCCTCGAACGCGCGGCCGCCGTCGTCGTGGCGGCGCGGGCGCCGCTCACCGTCGAACTCGCGGCGTGGCCTGCGCTCGCCGTCGAACTCCCTGCGCGGACGGCGGTCCTCACCGTACGGACGGTCGCCGTCCTCGTGGCGGCGCGGGCGCCGCTCACCGTCGAAGTCACGGCGCCTGCGGCCGCGGCGCTCGGAGGTGCCGCCGTCGCGGCGGGGGCGCAGCGGCTTGCGGACGTCGGGCTCCCACACGGGGATGGCCTCGCCGCTCGGCCGGCGGGCCCCGGTCACCTCGGCGACCCTGGGGTGGCCCGGGGTGGCCTTGAGGCGGAACGGATGGATGCCGGCCCGGCGGGTGAGCGCCTCGGTCGAGCGGCGCTCGTTGGGCAGCACCAGCGTGACCACGGTGCCCTTCTCGCCGGCGCGCGCCGTGCGGCCGCCCCGGTGCAGGTAGCTCTTGTGGTCCTGCGGCGGGTCGACGTGCAGCACCAGGCTGATGTTGTCGACGTGGATGCCGCGCGCGGCGACGTCGGTGCAGACCAGCACGTTGATGGCGCCCTCGCGGAACTCCGACAGGATGCGGGTGCGCTGGTTCTGGCGCTTGCCGCCGTGCAGGCCGCCGGCCTTGACGCCGACCCTGGCGAGCTGCTTGCACAGCCGGTCGACGCCGTGCTGGGTGCGGACGAAGATGATCGTACGGCCCTCGCGGTTGGCGATCTCGGCCGTGACGTCGAACTTGTCGTCCCGCGTCACCTGCATGACGTGGTGCTCCATGGTGTCGACCGGCGAGGTCGCCGGCGCCACGGAGTGGGTGATCGGGTCCTTCAGGAAGCGCTGCACCAGCTTGTCGACGTCGCCGTCGAGCGTGGCGGAGAACAGCAGCCGCTGCCCGTCGGCCGGGGTCTGCGCGAGCAGCTCGGTGACGACGGGGAAGAAGCCGAGGTCGCACATGTGGTCGGCCTCGTCGAGGACGCTGACCTCGACGTCGGCGAGCGAGCACTCGCCCTGCCTGATGAGGTCGCCGAGGCGGCCGGGGGTGGCGATGACGAGGTCGACGCCGCGGCGCAGCGCCTCGATCTGCTTGCCCATGGACATGCCGCCGACGACCACCTTCATGCGCAGGCCGAGGCCGCGGCCGAGAGGTTCGAGGGCGTCGTGCACCTGGAGCGCGAGCTCGCGGGTGGGGACGAGGATCATCGCGCGGGGCCGCCCGGGGGCGGGCTTCACGCCGGCGATGCGGGCCATGGTGGGCAGGCCGAAGGCGAGCGTCTTTCCGGATCCGGTCTGCCCGCGGCCGAGGACGTCGCGGCCGGCGAGCACGTCGGGGATCGTCGCCCTCTGGATGGGGAACGGGCTGTCGAAGCCCAGTCTGGCCAGCCCGTTGACGAGCGGCTTCGGCAGGCCGAGCAGCTCGAACTCGGACGGGCCCGGCTCGGACGAGGTGTCGTCGAGCGTGGGCATGACAGCGTCAAGCATGGTCACGAAAGTCGTGCCTTTCCGTCGAAGTGGCACGTCACTTCTGCGAAAGGACGAGCCAAGGCATGCGGCGGGGCCGCACAGGGTAAGGGCACCCGCCGTCATGGGGGCGGGAAGAAAAAGGGGGAGACGCACCTGGCACCGGCCGCAGGCGGTGCGTTACGCGTAATGAGACGTCAGGTACATCTGTTACCAACGCCGGGGATGTTATCGGATATTCCCCCGGGTTGCGTCCGGACTTTCCGGAAAACGCGCCGAACACGCTGAAACGGCTGACGATTTACGCCAGCCGTGACAGCGGAAAAGGTCAGACGTTGAAGCCTAGCATACGAAGCTGCTCGCGCCCCTCGTCCGTGATCTTGTCCGGGCCCCATGGCGGCAGCCAGACCCAGTTGATCTTCACGTCGGAGACCATGCCGTCGAGCGCGGAGTGCGCCTGGTCCTCGATGACGTCGGTCAGCGGGCAGGCGGCGCTGGTCAGGGTCATGTCGATGGTGGCCACGGGCTTGCCGCCGTTCTCGCCGGGGTCGAGGTTGAGCCCGTAGACCAGGCCGAGGTCGACGACGTTGATGCCGAGCTCGGGGTCGACGACGTCCTTGAGTGCCTCCATGACCTCTTCAGGACTCGTCTCGCCGTCGAAATCGGTCGGCGTCTCCACTGGCTTGCTCATTGGGCAGCGCTCCTCACAACCGCATCCTTATAGGCCATCCAAGAAAGCAACGCGCATTTAACGCGCGCCGGGAACTTGGCCACGCCCGCGAACGCGACCGCGTCGCCCAGGATCTCCTCGTCGGCCTCCACCTGTCCCCTGCCCTGCATCAGCCGGGTGAACTCATCGACCACGGACAGCGTCTCTTCGACCGTGGAGCCGGTGGCCAGCTCGTGCAGCACCGAGGCGGCGGCCTGGCTGATCGAGCAGCCCTGCCCCTCATAGGAGACGTCGAGGATCTTGCCGGCGTCGCCCACCTTGACCCTGAGCGTGATCTCGTCGCCGCACGTGGGGTTCACGTGGTGAACCTCGGCGTCGTACGGCTCGCGCAGCCCCCGCCCCTGCGGGTGCTTGTAGTGCTCCAGGATCAGCTCCTGGTACATCGACTCGCCGATCATGGCTATGCGAACACCTTCTGAACGTGATGGAGGCCGCGCACCAGGGCGTCGATCTCGCCCGTGGTGTTGTACAGGTAGAACGACGCCCGCGTGGTCGCCGGTATTCCGAAGCGCAGATGCAGCGGGCGCGCGCAGTGGTGCCCCACGCGGACCGCCACGCCGAACTGGTCGTCGAGGATCTGCCCCACGTCGTGCGGGTGGATGCCCTCCAGCGTGAACGACACCGTGCCGCCGCGCTCCTCCAGCGTCTCGGGGCCGATGACGCGCAGTCCGGGCACCTCGCGCAGGGCCTGGAGCGCGTAGTCCGTCAGGGCGCGCTCGTGCGCCTCGATGGCGTCCATGCCCACCTCGGTGAGGTAGTCGACCGCCGCGCCGAGCCCGATGGCCTCGACGATGGGCGGCGTGCCCGCCTCGAACTTGTGCGGGATCGGCGCGTACGTCGAGTGGTCCATCCAGACCGCCTCGATCATCTCGCCGCCGCCCAGGAAGGGGGGCATGGCCTCGAGCAGCTCGGCCTTCCCCCACAGCACGCCGATGCCGGAGGGGCCGACCATCTTGTGGCCGGTGAAGGCCACGAAGTCGGCGCCCAGCGCGGTCACGTCGGTGCGGTGGTGCGGCACGGACTGTGAGGCGTCGAGCGCGATCAGCGCGCCCACCTCGTGGGCCCTGGCGGCCACCTGGGCCACCGGGTTGATCGTGCCCAGCACGTTGGACTGGTGGGCGATGGAGACGATCTTCGTGCGCTCGGTGATGAGCGCGGGATCGTAGGCGAGCCGGCCCTCGTCGGTGACGCCGAACCACTTCAGCGTCGCACCGGTGCGCTGCGCGAGCAGCTGCCACGGCACGATGTTGGAGTGGTGCTCCATTTCGGAGATCACGATCTCGTCGCCGGGCCCCAGCGTGAAGCGGGGATCGGTGGTGGCCGGGTTCCCGAAGGAGTAGGCCAGCAGGTTGAGCGCCTCCGAGGCGTTCTTGGTGAAGATCACCTCTTCGCGCGCCGGCGCCCCGATGAAGCCCGCGACCTTGTCGCGGGCGCTCTCGTAGGCGTCGGTGGACTCGGCGCCCAGCACGTGCATGGCGCGCCCGACGTTGCTGTAGTGCAGCGCCAGATGCTCCCGCATGGTCTCGATGACCTGGGCGGGCTTCTGTGAGGAGTTGCCCGAGTCGAGGTAGACGAGCGGGCGCCCGTCGGGCAGCTCGCGGGAGAAGATCGGGAAGTCCTTCCTGATCTTCTCCACATCGAGGCCGGTGGAAGTCATGCAGATGCCTTCGTGTACTGCTCGTAGCCCTCGGCCTCGAGCTTCTCGGCCAGTTCGGGTCCGCCCGCCTCGACGATCCGGCCGGCCGCGAACACGTGCACGAAGTCCGGCTTCACGTAGCGCAGGATGCGGGTGTAGTGGGTGATGAGGAGCACGCCGGTGTCGCCAGAGGAGCGGAAGCGGTTGATGCCCTCCGACACCACGCGCAGCGCGTCGACGTCGAGGCCGGAGTCGGTCTCGTCGAGCACCGCGATCTTCGGCTTGAGCAGCTCCAGCTGGAGGATCTCGTGGCGCTTCTTCTCGCCGCCGGAGAAGCCCTCGTTGAGGTTGCGCTGGGCGAAGGCGGGGTCGATGGACAGCGCGTCCATGCCGTTCTTCAGGTCCTTGGAGAACTCGCGCAGCTTCGGCGCCTCGCCGCGGATCGCGGTGACGGCCGCGCGCAGGAAGTTCGACACCGACACGCCGGGAACCTCGACCGGGTACTGCATGGCGAGGAACAGGCCGGCGCGGGCCCGCTCGTCGACCGACAGCTCCAGCAGGTCCACGCCGTCGAGCAGCACCTGGCCGCCGGTGATGGTGTATTTGGGGTGACCGGCGATCGCGTAGGCGAGCGTCGACTTGCCCGAGCCGTTGGGGCCCATGATGGCGTGGGTCTCACCGGCCTTCACGGTCAGGTTGACGCCGCGCAGGATTTCCTTGTCCTCGACGGCGACCTGCAGGTCACGGATCTCAAGGGTGGACATGTGCTTAGGACTCCTTCGAGAGCGAGACGAGGACGTCATCGCCGTCGATCTTCACTGTGTAGACGTTCACTGGCTGGGTCGCGGGAGGTCCGGTCGGCTTGCCCGTGTGGATGTCGAAGCACGAGCCGTGCAGCCAGCACTCCAGCGTGCCGTCGTAGACCTCGCCCTCGCTGAGCTTGACCTCGGCGTGGGAGCAGATGTCGTGCAGGGCGAAGACCTCATCGCCCTTGCGCACGAGCGCGACCGGGGTCTCCCCCACCTCGACGCCGATGACCCCCTCGTCGGGGATGTCGGCGAGCTTGCACACCTTCTCGAAAGCGCTCATCGCGAGAGCTCCGCCTCCAGGGCGTTCATCACGCGCTCGCGGATCTCCTCCACCTCGATCTTCTCGACGAGCTGGCCGAGGAAGCCGCGCACGACCAGGCGGCGGGCCTCGTCGTGCGGGATGCCGCGGGCCTGGAGGTAGAAGATGTGCTCGTCGTCGAGACGGCCGGAGGCGGAGGCGTGGCCCGCCCCGGCGACCTCGCCGGTGAGGATCTCGAGGTTGGGGACCGAGTCGGCGCGGGCGCCGTCGGTGAGGATGAGGTTGCGGTTGAGCTCGTAGGTGTCGGTGCCCTCGGCCTCGGCCCTGATGATGACGTCGCCGATCCAGACGGCGTGGGCGTCCTGGCCCTGCAGCGCGCCGCGGTAGTCGACGTTGCTCTTGCAATTGGGCTGCGAGTGGTCGACCAGGAGGCGGTGCTCGAGGTGCTGGCCGGCGTCGACGAAGTAGACGCCCGTCATGTCGGCGTCGCCGCCAGGGGCGGTGTAGCCGACGCTGGGCGACAGGCGTACGAGGTCGCCGCCGAGCGTCACCACGAAGCTGCGGAACACCGCGTCCTTGGCGAGCTGGGCGTGGTGGGCGGAGACGTGGACGGCGTCGTCCTCCCAGTCCTGCAGGCTGACCACCTTGAGGCTGGCGCCCTCCCCGACGACGAACTCGACGTTGTCGGCGTAGACGGCGCTGCCCTTGTGGTCGATCACGAGCACCGCCTCGGCCAGCGGCTCGACCTTGACCACGATGTGGCCGTAGGCGGCGCCGCCGGCCTGCTCGCCGGTCAGCGTCAGCACGGTGGGCTTGGAGGTGACGGCCTCGCGCGGCACCGTGATGACGGTGGCCTTCTCGAAGCTGTTCCACGCCTGGGCGCTGACCCGGTCGGACGGCACGAACGAGGTGCCGAGCCTGGCGTCGTCGCGGCCGACCGTCTCGACGGTGACCTCGGGGGCCGCCTCGACGTCGACGCGGACGTGACCGGCCGGCTCGGCCTTGCCGTTGTGCAGGCCCTTGAGGCGGGAGAGCGGCGTGAAGCGCCACGCCTCCTCGCGACCCGTCGGGACGTCGAAGTCGGCCAGGTCGAAGGACGACTTGTCGTGCAGGGTCGACAGGGGCTTCTCGTTCAGGCCCATCAGCCGACGGCTCCTTCCATCTGCAGCTCGATCAGCCGGTTGAGCTCGAGCGCGTACTCCATGGGCAGCTCGCGCGCGATCGGCTCCACGAAGCCGCGCACGATCATCGCCATCGCCTCGTCCTCGTCGAGCCCGCGGCTCATGAGGTAGAACAGCTGGTCCTCGCTGACCTTGGAGACCGTGGCCTCGTGCCCCATCGAGACGTCGTCCTCGCGGACGTCGACGTAGGGGTAGGTGTCGGAGCGGCTGATCTGGTCGACCAGCAGGGCGTCGCACTTGACGGTGCTGGCGCTGCCGTGGGCGCCCTCCTCGATCTGCACGAGACCGCGGTAGGAGGTGCGGCCGCCGCCGCGCGCCACCGACTTGGAGATGACGCTGGAGCTGGTGTTGGGGGCCAGGTGCACCATCTTCGAGCCGGCGTCCTGGTGCTGGCCCTCACCGGCGAACGCGACGCTCAGCGTCTCGCCCTTGGCGTGCTCGCCCATGAGGTAGACGGCCGGGTACTTCATGGTGACCTTGGAGCCGATGTTGCCGTCGATCCACTCCATGGTCGCGCCCTCGTAGGCGACGGCGCGCTTGGTGACCAGGTTGTAGACGTTGTTCGACCAGTTCTGGATGGTCGTGTAACGGCAGCGGGCGTTCTTCTTCACGATGATCTCGACGACCGCGCTGTGCAGCGAGTCGGAGGAGTAGATCGGCGCGGTGCAGCCCTCGACGTAGTGGACGTAGCTGTTCTCGTCCACGATGATCAGGGTCCGCTCGAACTGGCCCATGTTCTCGGTGTTGATCCGGAAGTAGGCCTGCAGCGGGATCTCGACCTCGACGTTCGGCGGCACGTAGATGAACGAGCCACCGGACCACACGGCGGTGTTGAGCGCGGCGAACTTGTTGTCGCCGACCGGGATCACCGAGCCGAAGTACTCCTTGAAGATGTCCTCGTGCTCGCGCAGGCCCGTGTCGGTGTCGACGAAGATGACGCCCTTGGCCTCGAGGTCCTCACGGATCTTGTGGTAGACGACCTCGGACTCGTACTGGGCCGCGACACCGGCGATGAGACGCTGCTTCTCGGCCTCGGGGATGCCGAGCTTGTCGTAGGTGTTCTTGATGTCGGGGGGCAGCTCGTCCCAGGAAGCGGCCTGCTTCTCGGTCGAGCGCACGAAATATTTGATGTTGTCGAAGTCGATGTCGCTGAGGTCCGAGCCCCACGTCGGCAGCGGCTTCTTCTCGAACAGGCGGAGGCCCTTCAGGCGAAGGTCGAGCATCCACTCCGGCTCGTTCTTCAGAGCGGAGATGTTGCGGACGACCTCCTCGGACAGGCCTCGCTTGGCCGCCGCACCCGCGGCATCCGGGTCGGCCCAGCCGAACTTGTAATTCCCGAGGCCTTCCAGCTCCGGGCGGTCGGTGACAGTCACCTTCCGGTCTCCTTGCTCTTGTCTTTATGTGCGGAATCGGCCAGGGACTGGGGGGACACGTGGGTGGTGCACACCCCGTCGCCGTGGGCGATCGTGGCCAGGCGCTGCACCGGCGTGCCGAGCAGCTGCGCGAACGCCTCCGTCTCGGCCTCGCACAGCTGCGGGAACTCCGCGGCCGCGTGAGCCACCGGGCAGTGGTGCTGGCAGAGCTGGTCGCCGCCGGACTTGGCCTTGCTGGCCGAGGCGGCGTACCCCTCCGCCGACAGAGCCTGCGCCAGCACCTGCACGCGCTGGTCCGCGGGCACCGTCCGCATGACCGGCTCCAACCGGTGGAGCAGGCTCGCGACCTGCTCGCGGGCGAAATCGGCCACGGCTTCGTCTCCCATGCGCCGGGCCAGGTAGCGCAGCGCGCTCCCGGCCAGGTCGTCATAGGCGTGCTCGAAAGCACTGCGCCCCGCATCGGTGATCGCGAACAGCTTGGCCGGCCGTCCACGCCCGCGCTGACCGCGCGGGCGGATCGTGCGAGGCTCGATCATCCCCTCGGCCACCAGGGCGTCGAGGTGACGCCGGACGGCGGCGGGCGTGAGCCCGAGCCGCTCGCCCAGGGCGGCGGCCGCGATGGGACCATGCTCCAGGATCAGCCTGGCGACGCGGGCGCGCGTGCCGCGCTCGCTACCGGGCTCCATCGTGGGCATGTTTTTCACAACATCAGTGTGCCGTAATTCCTTCCCGCCGCACAAACGGATCTGAGCAGGGGCGGGAATGGAATAAGTCACGCAGGGTAGGCTTACCTAACTTTGTCCGCCTTTGCCCGGCCCAGGATCGTGAACGCCAGTCCGGCGAGGACGAAGAGCCCGAGCATGACACATGCCATGGGCACCGCGGTAGCGGAACCGGCCAGCCCGACCAGCGGAGCGGCGGCCGCGCCGAGCGCGAACTGCAGCACGCCCATCAGCGCCGAGGCGCTGCCGGCCACCTGAGCGGGCTGGGAGCCGAGCGCCAGCGCGCCGGTGCCGGGCATGGTCAGGCCCTGGCCGAGCATGATGATCAGCAGGCCGGCCACGATGCCGGGCAGGCCGAACCCGGCCAGCGCGGCGGTGAGCTGCACCACGGCGCCCGTCAGCGAGGCGCTGAGGCCGATGCCGACCAGCAGCACCGGAGGCACACGGCCGGACAGCCGGCCGCCGACCTGCGAGGCGGCGACCAGCGCGAGGGCGTTGCCGCCGAAGATGAGCGAGTACTGCGCGGGCGTGGCGCCGTAGATCTCCTGGAGGACGAACGGCGAGCCGGAGATGTAGCCGAACATCGCGGCGAAGGCCAGGCCGCCGGTGAGGGCGAAGCCCATGAACCTGCGGTCGCGCAGGAGCTGCCAGAACGTGCGCAGCGTGTGCTTGAGCCCGCCGGCCTCGCGCCGCTCGACGGGAAGCGTCTCGCGCACGCCCGCGAGCACGCCGATCAGCAGCACCAGGCCCATGAGGCTGAGCGCCACGAAGACGCCGCGCCAGGAGGTGAAGGCGAGCAGCTGGGCGCCGGCGATCGGGGCGAGGATCGGGGCGAGGCCGCTGACCAGCATGAGCGTGGCGAAGATGCGGGCGATGGCGGCGCCGTCGTAGAGGTCGCGGACGATGGCGCGGACGATGACCAGCGCGGTGCCGCCCAGCATGCCCTGCATGAGGCGGAAGGCGATGAGCGCGGGCACGGAGGGCGCGAACGCGCACAGCAGCGAGGCGGCCATGAACCCGGCGACGCCGATCATGAGCGGCACCCGCCGCCCGCGCACGTCGCTGACCGGGCCGGCGACGACCTGGCCGACGGAGACGCCGATGAGGCAGGCGGTCAGGGTGAGCTGCACCTGCGCCGGGGCGCTCATCATCTCGGAGGTGATGGCGGGCAGCGCCGGGAGGTACATGTCGATCGACAGCGGGCCGATGGCCGACAGCGCGCCGAGGATCAGCAGCAGCAGGCCGCGGCGGCTCTTCCGCTCCTGCCGTACGAGGGTGGATGGTGCGGTGACGGCTGACGCGGCGGCTCCGGCCACGGACATGCGTGTTCCCCTTCTCCATCGGTGGTGGCTGGCGGCTGGCCCATGAGAACCGAGGACTACCAACGGGGTTCTGATCCTCCGAATTCCCGGTCATCTGATAATTACATGTTTTCCGCCGCATTCCAGGGCCTGGCGGCTTTTGCGGCGAACATCACGTCGTCCCGGCGCGCGCACCGCACGACGTCCCGGCGCGCGCACCGCACGACGTCCCGGCGCGCGCACCGCACGACGTCCCGGCGCGCGCACCGCACGACGGTGCGGCAGGATGCCTTCTTCGAGGCGTCGCGCCCTCCCGCCCGCGGGCGCCGCGCCCCTCTCGTCCTGGACGCCGCCACCCTCGCGCCGGGCCCCGCGGCCCATGCGCCCGAGGCGGCGTGACCCTCGCTCTCACCTGCGCGGCGAAGCGCCCCGGTGAGTCCCTAAACTCGTGGCCATGGAATCCCGAGCCCCCGAGCCGGCCCCAGGGCAGGTGCCGGAACCGGCCGTCGAGATCGCCGGGCTGGTCAAGCGCTACGGCGCCACCACGGCCGTCGACGGCCTCACGTTCACGGCGGGGCGCGGCCAGGTCACCGCAGTCCTCGGCCCCAACGGCGCGGGCAAGACGTCCACCGTGGAGATCTGCGAGGGGTTCCGCACCGCCGACGGCGGCACGGTCAAGGTGCTCGGCCTGGCTCCGACGCGGCCCGAGCTGCGCGCCCGCGTGGGCATCATGCCGCAGACCGGCGGGGTTCCCCCGGCCGTGCGCTGCGGCGAGTGGCTGCGGCTCGTCGCCCGGTTCTACGCCCGTCCGCTCGACCCCGGCGTGCTGCTCGACAGGCTCGGGCTGAGCGAGCACGCCCGCACCCCGTTCAGGAGGCTGTCGGGCGGGCAGCAGCAGCGGCTGTCGCTGGCCGCGGCCGTCATCGGCCGCCCCGAGCTGGTCTTCCTCGACGAGCCGACGGCCGGGCTCGACCCGCAGGCCCGCCACGCCTGCTGGGAGCTCGTCGGCGAGCTGCGCGCCGCCGGGGTGTCGGTGGTGCTCACCACCCACCACATGGACGAGGCCGAGCGGCTGGCCGACCACGTCGTCATCATCGACAGGGGCCGCGTCGTGGCCGAGGGCACGCCCGCCTCGCTGACCGGTGCGGAGCGGCAGCTGCGGTTCAGGGCGCGGCCGGGGCTGGCGCTCGAGGAGCTGCTCAACGCGCTGCCCGCGGGCAGCGCCGCCAAGGAGTCGCCGGCCGGCCACTACATCATCGAGGGCCTGGTCGGGCCCGAGCTGCTGGCGACGGTCACGGCCTGGTGCGCGGCCGAGGGCGTCACGGCCGACGACCTGCGCATCGAGCGGCGCACGCTCGAAGACGTCTTCCTGGAGCTGACCGGCAAGGAGCTGCGATGACCGCCCACACTCCGGGCCGGGGGCCGCTCGACTTCACGCCCGCCCCCGGCGCGGCGCCGTTCCCGCGCATGGTGCTGGCGCAGGCCGGCGCGGAGCTGCGGGCGACGCTGCGCAACGGCGAGCAGCTGCTGCTCACGCTGATCATCCCGGTGCTGCTGCTGATCGGCTTCTCCCTCGCCCCGCTGATCGACGTGGGCGACGGGCGGCGGGTCGACTTCCTGGTGCCCGGCGTGCTGGCGCTCGCGGTGATGTCCACCGCCTTCACCGGCCAGGCCATCGCGACCGGCTTCGAGCGCCGTTACGGCGTGCTCAAGCGGCTGGGCGCGACCCCGCTGTCCAGGAGCGGGCTCATGCTGGCCAAGACGGCGGCCGTGGCGGGCGTGGAGCTCGTCCAGGCGGTGGTGATCGTGGCGGTGGGGCTGGCGCTCGGCTGGCGGCCGCACGGCTCGTTCCTGAGCGCGCTGCTGCTCGTCGTGGTCGGTACGGCGGCCTTCAGCGGGCTGGGCCTGCTCATGGCGGGCACGCTGCGCGCCGAGGCCACGCTGGCCGCCGCGAACCTGGTCTACCTGGTGCTGCTGGGGGTCGGCGGGGTGATGTTCCCGCTCAGCGTGTTCCCCGAAGGGGTGCGGCCGGTGCTGGAGGCGCTGCCCATCGGGGCGCTGGCCGGCGGCCTGCGCGCGGTGCTCGCCGAGGGCGTCGCGCTCCCCCTGGGGCCGCTCGCCGTGCTCGCCGCGTGGGCGGTGCTGTCGCTGGCGCTGGTCTCGCGGACCTTCCGCTGGGAGTGAGCGCAGCCCGGTGGCTGTGTATGAGCGCCGCCCGATGGCTGTGAGTGAGCGCCGCCCGATGGCGGAGGGCCGCTCCCCTGGTGGTGAGCCGCCGCCCGGTGGTCACTGCGGCGCGGCGTCCTGGGCGGCGCGCAGGGCACCGTAGCGGCGGCGGCTGAGCACGGCCACCGCCGTCAGCGGCACCGCGGCGGCCGCGGCCAGGCCGAACAGCAGCCCGTACCTGCCGTCCTCGGCGAGCGGGCCGCCCGCCCACGAGGCGGCCGCGCTGCCGACGAACAAGGCGCAGGCGAAGAACGCGATCGTGGTCCCCCTGGCCTCGGGCACCACGGCGGTGGCCCAGGTCTGCAGCGAGGAGTGCAGGAACGACCAGCCGCCGCCGAGCAGCAGCGCGGTGACGGCCACCAGCGGCACGCTGACGTGCACGCTCACCAGGGCGAAGCCGGCGCAGAGCTGCGCGCCGCCGGTCAGCATGAGCGCGGGCGCGGGCCAGCGCCCCGACAGGGTCTTGACCAGCCGGGAGAAGCCCCACAGGCCCAGCCCGTACGCGGTGATGGCCAGCCCGGCGACGGCGGCGGCGAGCCCGGTGTGCTGGAGCGCGGTGGCGAGGAACGGCATCGCGCCCAGCATGATGGCGCCCTCGGCGAAGGCGAGCCCGAACACCAGCAGCGCCCACGGCCGGCCGAGCACCGCTCGCAGGTGCCCCGCCACGCCCCTGCCGGCTCCGGCGTGCGGGGCCGGCTCGGGCAGCGCGCGCAGCGACAGCGCGCAGGCCAGCGCGCACGCGGCGGGCACGGTGAAGGCCACCCGCCAGTCCACCAGGCCCGCGACCGCCCCGCCGAGGCCGGTGGCCAGCGCGGTGCCGAGCGCGGCGGCGGCCATGAGGTCGGTGAGCGCGCGCTGGCGCACGTGCGGCGCGACGGTGTCGCCCACGTACGTCAGGCCCGTCGGGATGACCGCGCCGAAGCAGGCGCCGGTGACGACCCTGGCCAGCACCAGCGCCCACAGCACCGGCATCAGCGCGGAGACCGCACCCGCGGCGGCGGCGCCGGACAGCGCCCACCTCATCACCCGCACCCGCCCGAACCGGTCCGACAGCAGCCCCCACAGCGGCTGCGTCAGCCCGTACGCCAGGTAGTAGCCGCTGGCGGCGGCGACCGACGCCGACAGCGGGACGTCCAGGTCAGCGGCGATGAGCACGAGCATGGGGCTCACCGCGAACCTGTCGAAGCTGCTGACGAACGAGGAGACGGACAGCGCCAGGGGCGGCCGGGCGAGGTTCACCGGCGTGGTGGGGGCTTTCATCGATCCTTGGTGTTCTGTCCGGAAATAGCAGCCAACCGCCAGTAGTACCACCTCATACCGGGGCATGTCGCCTGACCTGGGTAAGCTCTGACGGTTGTCCCGCGTAAGGAATCCGAGGAGTTCCGTGACCGACTTCGCCCTCGACGACCCGCTCGACCGCGGACGCCGCCTGCCCGGCCCCGGCAACCTGCTGCGCACCGCCGCCGACGCCATCCCGCCCTCGGGGCTGGTGCTGCTCGGCATCTTCTCGGTGCAGCTGGGCGCGGCGTTCGCCAAGGAGCTGTTCGCGGCGCTGCCGCCGAGCGCGGTGGTGTTCCTGCGCATCGCGGCCGGTGCGCTCATCCTGGGGGCGTTCGTCCGGCCGAGGCTGCGGGGGCTGAGCGCGCGCGACTGGGCCGTGGGCGCCGGCTTCGGCGTCACGCTCGCGATGATGAACCTCGTCTTCTACGAGGCTCTCGCCCGGCTGCCGATGGGCATCGCGGTGGCGATCGAGTTCCTCGGGCCGCTCGGCGTCGCGGTGGCGGCCTCACGGCGGCGCATCGACCTGCTGTGGGTCGCGCTCGCCGGGGCCGGCGTGGCGCTGCTCGCGCCCTGGGGCGAGTCCGGGACCGTGAGCTGGGCCGGCATCGGGTTCGCGCTCATGGCGGGCGTGTTCTGGGCGGCCTACATCCTGCTGTCGTCGGCGGCCGGGCGGCGCTTCCCCGGCACGACCGGGCTCGCGTTCGCCATGATCGTCTCGACCGTGGTGATCGCGCCGGTCGGTGTCACCACCGGCGGAGCCGACCTGCTGCAGCCCGAGCTGCTGCTGATCGGGCTCGGCGTGGGCCTGCTGTCGTCGGTGATCCCCTACTCGCTCGAGCTGCAGGCGCTGCGGCGGATGCCCAAGCACGTCTTCGGCATCCTGATGAGCCTGGAGCCCGCCGCCGCGGCGCTGATCGGCGTGCTGCTGCTGAACGAGATCCTGCACGTGCAGCAGTGGGCCGCGATCGTGTGCATCGTCGCCGCCAGCCTCGGCTCCACCAGGACGGGCAGGACGAGCGGCTGAGAAACCGGATGAAGGCCCCCAGATGACGGGCCTCTGAGCATGGGCCTGTGATGATGGGGCCGCCGCGCGCCCGTGGGATGGGGTCTCTCGGGCGCGCGGCGGGGGGCTCGGCTCGGTGGGCGGGGTGCGCCGAGCCCGCGAAGGTCAGCGGAGTGCGGGAGTCCGCTTGACCAGGCATGCGCCACCGCGGGATGCGGGCACGGGCCGATCCGTCGCGGTGAGGATGATGGGACCACCGGCGTGCACCGCTCGGGTGGCCCGCATCGAGATTACCTCGATCGGGGAGTGCTCGATCCCCGAATGTCAGAACTTGCGGCCGGTGCAGCGTTCGGGGGTGATCGCCCACTCGTCCGGATCCGCCCCGGTCGGTGAACCGCTCAGTGCCCCGGCCGGTGCCCCGCTCAGTACTGCTCAGGGCTCCGCTCAGTGCTGCTCAGGGCTCCGCTCAGTGCTGCTCAGGGCTCCGCTCAGTGCTGCTCGGCGCCCCGGTCAGTGTTCGGCCCAGATGCCGCGCACGTGGCCGATGTGCTCGGCCATCAGCTGCTTCACCGCCTCGCTGTCGCCGCTCTTGAGCGCGTCGAGCAGCTGCAGGTGCTCCCTGGCCGAGTCGGTCAGCGTGCCGCGCTCCGACAGCTGCGACAGGCCGTACAGCCTGGCCCTGTTGCGCAGGTCGCGGACCACCGACACCAGGTGGGAGTTGCCGCTCAGCGACAGCAGCTCCACGTGGAAGCGCAGATCGGCGTCCACGTACGCGAGCAGGTCGCCGCGCTCGCTGGCCGAGACGATCTCCTCGGCGATCGGCCGCAGCGCCTCGAACTCCTCGGCCCTGGAGCTGTCGGCCAGCCGCGCGACCGTCGGCACCTCGATGAGCTGGCGGATCTCGGTCAGCTCGTCGAGGTCGCGGTCGGACAGCTCGGTCACCCGGAAGCCCTTGTTGCGCACCGCCTCGACCAGGCCCTCCTTGGCCAGGTCGAGCATCGCCTCGCGGACCGGCGTCGCCGAGACGCCGAACTGGGCGGCCAGCACCGGGGCGGAGTAGACCACCCCCGGCCGCATCTCACCCGTGATCAGCGCGGCCCGCAACGCGTGCGCGACCTGCTCGCGCAGGCTCTGGCGCTCTCCCACCATCGGCAGATCCAGCCGGTCCTCGGCAGCCATCCGCCCATCCCTTCTATGTCCACGCCTCGTAAGCGGCAGCCGCGACCACGAGGTCCTCCCACGCCATGCCGGTGCTCTTGAACACGCGCGGCCCCGGGCCCGCGACGACCCTTCCGGCGACCAGGTCGGCGAGGTTACCGGCGAGATGACGAGAGGTGATGGTACCCCGGCCGATCGGGACGAGCAGATCTCCCGCTTCTTCCAGGGCCGCCGCCCTCGCCTCGACGACCACGGTGGCGCGCGCGACGAGGTCGCCGTCGAGCTCGCGGGCGTCCGGCTCGTGGGAGCCGACGGCGACGACGGTCACGCCGTCGCGGGCGAGCTTACCGGGGAACAGCGGGGTCCTGGCGGTGGTGCAGCACGCGATGAGGTCGGCCGCCGCGACCGCCTCGGCCACGGCACAGTCCACGGCCCCATCCGCGGCCCCGTTCACGGCACAGTCCACGGCCCCGTCCACGGCCCCGTCCACGGCCCCATCCACGGCGCCGTCCACGGCGCCGTCCACCGTGATCTCACCGTCGTCCGCCGAGGGCACCGGCCGGTCCGCGGCGGGGACCCCCGCATGGCCGGCCGTGACGGCGGGGCCGCGGCCGGTCAGGGCACGGGCCTCGAGTCCGAGCTCGCGGCAGCGCCCGGCGAGCGCCTGCGCGCGTCCGGCGTCGCGGCCGATCACCGTGACCTCCTCGACCGGCCGCACCTCGCGCAGCGCCAGCACGTGCCCGTACGCCTGCGGCCCGCTGCCGAACACCACCAGCCGCCGCGCGTCCCGCTCCGCCAGGTGCCGCACGGCCAGGGCGGAGACGGCGGGCGTGCGCAGCGAGGTCAGCGCGATCCCGTCCAAGGCGGCGAGCGGCGCCAGGGTGTCGCCGTCGAACAGCAGGTACGTCCCCTGGATCCGGGGCAGCCCGCGCTCCGGATTGGCCGGGGCGATGGAGACGACCTTGACGCCCGCGTACGTGCGGGTCGCCGCGGGCATGAGCAGGAGCTGGCCCGCAGCGACGTCCACGATCGGCCGCTGCGGGGTGTCCTCGGGGTCGAGCTCCGCCCGCAGCGCCTCCTCCAGCACGTCCACGGCCCGCCCCATCGGCACCAGCCGCTCGACGGTGGCCGCGTCGAGGTAGGGCAGGCCGCCGGCGCTCACCGGGCTCGCCGGGCCGCCCGCCGGGGCGCTCATCGGAGCGTGAACCCGGTCGGGAACGGGTCGTCCGGGTCGAGCTCGAAGGTGTGCCGTCCCGTCCGGTAGGCGGTGCCGTCGATCTCCACCACCACGCCGCCGGCCGTCTCGCCGGCGACGCGGGCGGTGAAGACGCTGCCGACGACGCTCTCGTGCACCAGCGTCGCGGTGCCGTCGGCGTCGTGCAGCAGGGCCATCCTGGCCGCCGTGCCGGAGCCGCAGGGCGAGCGGTCCACCTCGCCGTCGGCGAAGACGGTGACGTTGCGCTGGTGCCTGACGCCGTCCACGTCCGGCAGCTCCTCGTGGAAGATCACACCGTACACGCCGGAGAGCCGCTCGTCGGACGGGTGCCTGGTGGCGGGGTGCCGGGCCAGCGCGGCCTTGATCCTGCGGGCGTGCCCGATGAGCGCGTCCAGGTGCCGCGGCTCGACGGTCAGGCCGAGGTCGGCGGCGGGCAGCGCGGCGTAGACGGCGCCGCCGTAGGCGAGGTCCACGCGGGCCTCGCCCGCCTTCACGTCGCGGTCCAGCACGAACGAGGGCACGTTGACGAACGTCACCGCGTCCACGCGGCCCGCGGCGGTGCGCACGCGGGCGGTGACCCGGCCCGACGGCACGTCCACCACCACGTCGGTCACCCCGTCGGGCGGCGCTTCCACCAGGCCCTCGTGCACCGCGTACGCGCCCAGCGCGATCGTGCCGTGCCCGCACGCGGTGGAGAAGCCGTCCTTGTGCCAGAACAGCGCGCCCAGGTGCGCGCCGTCGTCGTCGGGCGGCACCGGGAAGCAGCCGTACATGTCGGCGTGGCCGCGCGGCTCCAGGCACAGCAGCCGCCGCAGGTCGTCGAACTCGGCCATCGCGGTGGTGCGCCGGTCGAGCACGCTGGACCCGGCGATCTCCGGCACGCCGCCGGTGACGATGCGGAACGGCTCGCCCGCCGTGTGGTAGTCGATCGTGGTGATCATCGCGGCCGCCTCACAGCTCGAAACCGGCGGGGAACGGGTCGCGGGGGTCGAGGAAGTACTGGGCGGTTCCGGTGATCCAGGCGCGCCCGGTGATCGACGGCAGGACGGCGGGCCGCCCGCCCACCTCGGTCTCCTCCAGCACGCGGCCGATGAAGCGGGTGCCGATGAACGACTCGTTGACGAAGTCCTTGCCGATCTCCAGCTCGCCGCGCGCATAGAGCTGCGCCATGCGGGCGCTGGTGCCGGTGCCGCAGGGCGAGCGGTCGAACCAGCCCGGGTAGATGGCCATGGCGTGGCGGGAGTGCGCGGCGTCGGAGCCGGGCGCGGCGAAGTAGACGTGGTGGCAGCCGCGGATGCGGTCGTCCTCGCGGTGCACCGGCTCGTCCGCGGCGTTGATCGCCTCCATGGTCTTCAGGCCGGCGGCGATGATCTCGTTCTTGGCGGCGCGGTCGAACGGCAGGCCGTAGTCGTCGAGGTTGACGATGGCGTAGAAGTTGCCGCCGTAGGCCAGGTCGTAGGGGATCTCTCCGAAGCCGGGCACGCTCACCTTGGCGTCCAGCCGGTCGCAGTAGGAGGGCACGTTGCGCAGCGTCACCGACATGGCCATGCCGTCCTCGACGGCGACGTCCACCTCGACAAGCCCTGCGGGCACCTCCAGGCGCACGGTCGTGACGGGCTCGGTCACCTCGACCATGCCGGTCTCGACCAGCACGGTCGCCACCCCGATGGTGCCGTGGCCGCACATCGGCAGCAGCCCCGACACCTCGATGAACAGCACGCCGAAGTCCGCGTCGGGCCTGGTGGGCGGCTGGAGGACGGCGCCGCTCATGGCCGAGTGACCGCGCGGCTCGGTCATCAGCAGGGTCCTGATGTGGTCGAGGTTGTCGCGGAAGTAGACCCGCCGCTCGGCCATGGTCGCACCCGGGATGACACCGATGCCGCCGGTGATGACCCGGGTCGGCATGCCCTCGGTATGGGAGTCGACGGCGTGGAAAACGCGCTTTGTCCTCATCGCAGCCCTTCTGCCAGTGCCTTCTCCGTCGCCGCGCGCACCACGGCGGCCTGCTCGCCGGTGAGCGGCTGCCTGGGCGGCCGGCACGGACCGCCGTGACGGCCCGCCAGGTCCATCGACAGCTTGATGGCCTGGACGAACTCCGTCTTGGAGTCCCAGCGAAGCAGCGGGTGCAGGCTCCGGTAAAGAGGCAACGCCGTGTCGAGGTCACGGGCCACCGCCGCGCGGTAGAGAGCGGCGCTGGACTGCGGCAGCGCGTTCGGGTACCCGGCGATCCACCCCTTCGCCCCGGCGATCGCGAGTTCGAGCAGCACGTCGTCGGAGCCGATCAGCAGGTCGAGGCCGGGGGCAAGCTCGGCGATCTCGTACGCGCGCCGCACGTCCCCGGTGAACTCCTTGACCGCCACGATCAGCCCCTCCTCGTGCAGCCTGGCCAGCAGCGCGGGGGTGAGGTCGACCTTGGTGTCGTAGGGGTTGTTGTAGGCCACGATCGGCACGCCCGCCCGGGCGACCTCGCGGTAGTGCTGCAGGACGGCCCGCTCGTCGGCCCGGTAGGTGTTGGGCGGCAGCAGCAGCACCGATCCGCAGCCCGCCGCGGCCGCCTGCTCGGCCCAGCGGCGGGACTCGGCCGCGCCGTACGCGCCCGCCCCCGCCATGACGTTGGCGCCGCCCACGGCCTCGACCGCGGTCTCGATCACCTTGATCCGCTCGCCGGGGGTGAGCGTCTGGTACTCGCCGAGCGAGCCGTTCGGCACGACGCCGTCGCAGCCGTTCTCGATCAGCCAGCGGCAGTGCTCGGCGTAGCGGTCGTAGTCGACCGACAGGTCCTCGCGCAGGGGCAGCGCGGTGGCGACCATGACGCCGTGCCAGGGCTTGCTGCGGTTGTCCATCAGGGCAGTCCTCCAGAGGGTCGGCGAGCGGTGCTCTCGTCTTGGTCGGTGGTGAGCTCGGCCAGCGCGCCCAGCGTCACCGGCTGGGCGATCGGGCGGCGCGGCGGCTGCGGCGGCTCCCCGGCCAGGCAGGAGACGGCGTAGCCGCAGATGCGACCCTGGCACCAGCCCATGCCGGGGCGGGCCAGGAGCTTGACGGCGCGGGCGCCGGTGGCGCCCAGTGCCTGCGCTTCGCGTACACGCGCCAGCGGCACCTCCTCGCAGCGGCACACGAGCGTGTCGTCGCGCAGCCACGTGCGCCAGCCCGGCATGACGGGGTACGCCCGCTGCAGCGCAGCCCCGAAGGCACGCCCGCGCTCGCGCCGCCTGGCGAGCACCGCGGGCACGCCGTCGGGCCCCGCCGTGGCAGGGCGGCCCGCGTCGGCGGCGATGGCGTACCCGGCGACGCGGCCCTCGGTCTCGGCGGGCCGCCATCCGGCCACGCCGGTGGGCTCGCCGGCCGCCCAGACGCCGGGCACGCTGGTGCGCAGGGCGGCGTCCACGGCGAGCACCGGGCTGCCGTCGGCGTCGTGCCTGGTGGCGCAGCCGAGCTGGGTGCCCAGCTCGATCTGCGGGACGAACCCGTAGCCGATCGCGACGGTGTCGCACTCGACGACGCGGGTCGCCAGAACGTTCCAGGAGGCGTCGAGCCTGGCCACGGTGACGGCCTCGACCTCGCGCTCGCCGTGCGCGGCGACGACGGCCTGGCGGGTCCGGTACGGCACCCGGTGGCGGGCCAGCGCGGCGGCGTACCCGGCGGCCTCGCCCGCCTTGGACAGGGCGTGCAGGGGATGCCTGGCCAGGCCGAGCCCGCCGTTCGCCTCGTGCACGCCGAGCACCCGCGCCCCGGCGGCGGCCAGCCCGGCGGCGACCGGCAGCAGGAACGGCCCGGTGCCGGAGACCACGACGCGCCGCCCCGCCACCACTCCCGAGCCCTTGAGCAGCGCCTGCGCGCCTCCGGCGGTGAGCACGCCGGGCAGGTCCCAGCCGGGGAACGGCAGCGGCCTGTCGTGCGCGCCCGTCGCGATCAGCAGCCTGCGGCCGCGCAGCTCGGCGACGCGCTCGCCGTCCCCGTTGCGCGTGACGCAGCGCAGGACGAGGTCGCCGTCCGGCTCACGGGAGACGTTCCACGCCTGGTGGCGCAGCAGCACGTCGGCGCGCGCCTCCAGGGCCCGCGCCTGGCGCAGGAACCTCGCGAGATCCGGCTTCGCGCCCGGCCCTGTCTCGTCCGCGGCGGTGTGGCGGAAGTACTGGCCGCCGAGCCGCTGACCGGAGTCCACCAGGGCCACCCGCAGCCCGGCCAGGGCCGCCGTCAGCGCGCCCGCCACGCCGGCGGGCCCGCCGCCGGCCACGAGGAGGTCGTACGTCACGCCGTCGTCACCTCATCTCCCGGCGCCGCCTCCAGCAGGCACGCCCGCTCGGGCGGGCGCCCGTTGACCGAGATGAGGCAGTCGAAGCAGACCCCGATCCCGCAGAACAGCCCGCGCGGCCGCCCGCCGAACCTGGTGCTGCGCCACGACCGCACGCCGGCCGCGTGCAGCGCCGCGCCGATGGTCTGGCCGGGCACGACCGGCACCTGCCGGCCGTCCACGGTGATGTGGAACGTCATGCGGCCTCCTTCGCGAAACGGTCGGGGCGGAAGGGGTGGAGGTCGAGCGCGGGCTTGTCGCCGGTGAGAAGCTGGGCGAGCAGGTGCCCGGTGGCGGGTGCGAGCCCGATGCCGGCGCCCTCGTGCCCGCAGGCGTGGTAGAGCCCTGGGGCGCGCGGGTCCGCGCCGATGACGGGCAGGTGGTCGGGGCAGTACGGCCGGAACCCGCAGTAGGACCTGATGGCCCGGATCCCGCGCAGCGCGGGGAACAGCTCGACGGCCTGCCGCGCCAGCTTGGCGAGCACGGGCACGGAGGTGGTGCGGTCGAAGCCGACGCGCTCCCTGCTGGCGCCGATGAGCACGGTCCCGGCGGGGGTGCCCTCGATGACGGCCGAGGTCTCCAGGCCCGCGTTGTCGCTGGCGACGTTGGTGACGTAGGCGGCGGTGTAGACCTTGTGCCTGATGAGCGGCTCGCGCAGCGGCTCGGTGACGAGGATGAAGCCGCGCCTGGGCAGGATGGGCAGCTCGACGCCGGCCAGCGCGGCGATCTCGCCGCCCCAGGTGCCCGCCGCGTTGACGACGGCGTCGCCGAGCACGTCGCCTCTGGTGGTTCGGACGCCGGTGATGCGGTCGCCGGAGCGGAGGAAGCCGGTGACCTCGGCGCCGAGGTGCAGCCGTACGGTGCCCTTGCCGAAGCTCTCCGCGGCGTGCCTGAGCAGGCGTGCGGCCGCGAGCATGGGCTGGACCTGGGCGTCCTGCGGATAGAAGACCCCGCCGGCCAGCTCGGGTGTCAGGTGCGGCTCGTAGTCGCGCAGCCCGGACGCCTGGACGATGGTGTGCTCCACGCCCTGCTGCGCGGCCAGCTCGGTGAGCGCGGCCATGACCTTGTCGTTCTCGGCGACGACGAGGCCGCCCTTCGGCTCGAACTCGAACCCGCCCTGCCCCTTGGACGGCCCGTCGAACCGGCCGGCCAGCTCGCGCCAGAGCCCGTTGGACAGCACGGCCAGCTCCAGCTCGGGGCCCGGCTCCTTGTCGGAGACCAGCACGTTGCCCTCGCCCGAGCCGGTCGTGCCCGCGGCCACGGAGCCGCGGTCGATCACGGTCACGTCGAGGCCCGCGCGCGCGGCGTAGTAGGCGCAGGCCGCGCCCACGACTCCGGCGCCGACGACGATGACGTCGGACATCACCACCTCCCTCTCAGTAATATGTCACATACCTTTTTGTGGTGGAAGACCGGGACGGCGAACCGCCCGCTACAACGGCCAAGCCCGGCCCGCGGGCCGCCCGGCACGGCGGCGAAGCCCGGAACGGCAGACCGCCCGGGACGACGTGCCGCCCGGCGCAACGGCCAAGCCCGGCCGTGGGCCGCCCGACGCGACGGCGAAGCCCGGAACGGCAGACCGCCCACGGCGGCGAAGCCCGGGACGGCGAACCGCCCGGCACGACGGCGGAGGCCGGGGTGGCGGGCCACCCGGCGGCTCGCCTGGTGGCCGATGGCGGGACCGCCCATCACGGCCCCTACCATCGATGGCGTGAAGCTACCCGCCGACAGCACCAACCCCTTCGTCCGGCTGCTGCGCTCCTTCCTCGCACCGACCGAGCGGTCCATGCGGTCATGGGCGCTGGCGTCCGTGGTGGTCAACGCCGGCATCACGGTCACCGGGGCCGGCGTGCGCGTGACCAAGTCGGGGCTGGGCTGCCCGACCTGGCCGCGGTGCACTCCCGACAGCTTCGTCCCGGCCGTCCACGCCGACGTCGACCCGCTGAACATGGCGGTGGAGTTCGGCAACCGGCTGCTGACGTTCCTCGTGCTGGCGGTGGGCGTGGCCTGCGTGCTCGCGGCGCTGCGGCTGTCGCCCCGGCGCTCCTCGCTGGTGCGGCTGGCCTGGCTGCAGCCGGTCGGCATCGTCGCCCAGGCGCTGTGGGGCGGGCTGGTGGTCAACTCCATGCTCAACCCGTTCACGGTGGGCATGCACTACCTGATCTCCAGCGGCCTCATCGCGGCCTGCTGGCTGCTGTACGCGCGCTCCGGCGAGGGCGACGCCCCCATGCGGCGCATCACCCACCGCGATGTCAGAAGGCTCGGCCACGTGCTGCTCGCCGCCGTGTTCACGCTGCTGGTGGTGGGCGTCGGGGTCAGCGGCACCGGCCCGCACTCGGGCGACGAGCTGGCCTCGCGCTTCGACTTCGACATCGAGGCCATCGCACGGCTGCACGCCGACATCGCCTACGTCGTGGTCGGGCTGACGTTCGCGCTGCTGTTCGCACTCCACGTGACCAACGGGCCCCGGCCCGCCCGCCGCGCCGCGCTCGCGCTCTTCGGGGCCGAGCTGCTGCAGGGCGTGATCGGCTACACGCAGTGGTTCCTCGCCGTGCCGGCCCTGCTGGTGCTGTTGCACGTGCTCGGCTCGACGCTGGTGTGGATCGCCGCGCTGCGGGTCGTCACCTCGCTGCGCGCCCGCGACCGCGAGCCCGCCCCCGCACCCCGCTCCCCCACCGAAACCGCCGCCGCCCTCTGACCGCGACCCACCCTCACACACAACGGCCACCGCACGCCGCCCAAGACCCCACTCCCCCACCGAAACCGCCGCCGCCCCCTGATCGGATATGCCATGGTTTGAGGGGTGATGTCCGCCACTCCCCCGGTCTTGGAAGGGTGCGATTTGCTAGGAAAAGTCCGCCTCTCTCGGAAGACACTGCGCCGCGCGTACCAGGGGCTGGTCCTGGCCAGCGTGCTCGCCCTGGCGCCCATGACGTGGGCCTGGCTGAGCAGTTCCGGGCATCGCGCGACGGCGGACGAGCCGGGCTGGCAGGCGCGGGTGCCGCGGGCGCAGGCCGCGCTCGTACTGGGCGCGGGCCTGTACGACGGCGTCCACCCGAGCCCGATGCTGGCCCGCAGGCTCGACATCGCCGCCGAGCTGTACCGGGCGGGCAAGGTGCGGGCGCTGCTGCTGTCGGGCGACAACAGCCGCGCGGACTACGACGAGCCGACGGCGATGCGCGACTACCTGCGCGCCAGGGGCGTGCCGGACGCGGTGATGGTGCTCGACTACGCGGGGTTCGACACGTGGGACTCGTGCGTGCGGGCGCGCCGGGTGTTCGGCGCCGAGAAGGTCACCGTGGTGACCCAGGAGTTCCACATCCCCCGGGCGGTGACGCTGTGCAGGGCGGCGGGGCTGGAGGCGTTCGGGGTGGGTGACGACTCGGTCAGGCGTTACGCCCTCACCACGTACGCGAGCGCCGCCCGCGAGGTGTTCGCCGCGGGCAAGGCGTTCGCCGACGCCGTGATCCTGCACTCCGACCCCGTCTTCCCGGGTCCGCGCGAGGCGTCGCTCACCGAGATCCTGGCGCGGCCGCCGCATCGGCCCGGCGGCGCTCAGGTGGGGGCGCCGGGCGCGTAGCCGGGCGGCGGCGATCCCCGCGCCACCGAGCGCGCGTGCATCGACGGCACCGGGAAGTCGGCCCTGGCCGTGCTCATGCATTCGAGCAGCGCCCGCTGCTCCTCGTGGAAGGTGTGCTCGTCGACCATGTGGCGGGCGGCCCGCTCGTGCAGCAGGCCCAGCTCGGTGGCGGCGAGCTGGTAGTCGCGCATCGCGCGCACACCCGCCTTGCCGCCGTGGGCGCGGGCCCACTGGCGCGCCTGACGGCGGCGGGAGAACGTCGAGAGCATGTAGATGTCGGCCGGCGTGACGAGCTTGGTCGGCTCGTACGGCGGCAGGTAGCGCTGGATGAGCGCCACGATGCGCCGCCGGTCCCTGAACACCACGCCGATGAGCACCACGAGCACGACGAGCAGCGCCAGATAGGCCACCACGAGCCCGGGGAAGCCGCCGTAGGAGGCCAGGCCGTTCCACAGGCCGTGCAGGATCATCGCGCCGGTCCAGCCCGCCAGCACGTACGTGGTGCGCTCGGGCCCGCTGCGCTGCGCCGCGTACGCGACCGCGACCCCGATCATGGAGCTGAACAGCGGGTGGGCCAGCGGTGAGAGCACCCCGCGCAGCACCACGGTCACGGCCAGCCCTTTGACGCCCGAGGTGGACAGCGCGCCGAGGTAGTAGCTGACGTTCTCGCTCATGGCGAAGCCGAGGCCGACCATGCTGGCGTAGATGATGCCGTCGGTGGGCCCGTCGAGCTCGGCCCTGCGGAAGCGCAGCAGCCCCAGCAGCACCAGGCCCTTCATCGTCTCCTCCACCACGGGCGCGCCGAACGTGGCCGCGATGTTGCGGGCGCTGGCCTCCGACAGCTTGGCGGTGTCGATGATGTAGTGGAGGTTGAGCGAGTTGATCACGCCGGCGACGAGGACGGCGATGCCCGCGCCCCACGCGAAGGCGAAGATGAGGTTGCTGCGCGGCTCCGGCTCCATGCGGTCGAGCGCCAGCACCGCGGCGAGCAGCAGCGGCACCGGCGCCAGGGCCAGCACGAGCGCGATGAAGAACTGCACGGGAGCGCCGTTGATCACGTCGAAGGAGAACGAGACCAGGGCGCAGATGCCGGTGATGACCAGCCCGATGATCAACGCGAACGACGGGCGGTCCTTCAACACCCAGCGTGGATCACGGGTCGCCATACGGTGACTTTAACGGATCGTAGTGCCGGGGTCCGTGTGGGTCGGCGCAGTGCCGGTCGAGCCCCGGCACCCCATGATCGACCTGCAGCGTCGTGTGACCGATCGCGAACTTCTCATGCAGCAGGTCGGCGAGGCGGGTGCGCACTTTGTGGCAGTCCGAGCCGCGGCTGACAAGCACGTGGGCCGAGAGCGTGGGATACCCACTCGTCACCGTCCAGACATGCAGGTCGTGGACCTCCTCGACGTCGGCGTCCGAGGCCAGCAGCCGGCCGATCTCGTCCGGGTCGAGATCGCTGGGCGCGGCCTGGAGCAGCACCCGGCCGGAGTCGCGCAGCAGCCCCCAGCCGGCCTTGAACATGAGCGCGGCGACCACGAGCGCGGCGATGGCGTCGGCCTGGCGGAAGCCGGTCAGCCAGACCACGAGGCCGGAGAGCGCGGTGGCGATGAAGGCGTACATGTCGTTGAGCACGTGCTGGAAGGCGCCCTCGACGTTGAGGCTGCGCCGGTTCGCCTTCGACAGCAGCCAGGCGGCGCCCGCGTTGACCGCGATCCCGGCCACGGCGGTGACCACCACGAGCGGGCCGTGCACGTCGGGCGGCTGCAGGATCCGCTGCACGGCCTCGTAGACGAAGTACGCCACGAGCAGCAGCAGCGTCACCCCGTTGATCTGCGCGGAGAGTATCTCGGCCCGCTTGTAGCCGAAGGTGTAGGCGCCCTTGGCCGGGCGGGCGGCGATGCGCGCGGCGAGCAGCGCCAGCGCGATCGCGCTCGCGTCGGTCAGCATGTGGGCGGCGTCGGAGATCAGCGCGATCGAGTTCGCGGCCACGCCCGCGACCACTTCGGCGACCATGAAGCAGCAGATGAGGGCGAGCGCGCCCCACAGGAACCGCCTGTCGGCGTCGGGACTCAGCGCATGCCCATGACCGTGCCCGTGCCCATGGACGCGATCATGGGCACGATCATTGGCGCTGCCATGGGCATGGCCTCGCTGCGCACCGCTCATCCGGTCTCCTTCAGATGCTCCCGGCTCAGGTCGAGCAGCATGCGGACGTGGGCGTCGGCCAGCCGGTAGTAGACCGTCCTGCCGGCCCTGCGGCTGGCCACGATCCCGGCCGTGCGCAGCAGGCGCAGCGCGTGGGAGACGGCGGTGTCGGACACCTCGACGGCGTCCGCCAGGTCGCACACGCACAGCTCGCCCGCCTCCAGCAGCGCGTACAGCAGCCGGGCCCTGGTCGGGTCGCCGAGCAGCCGGAACAGCTCGGCGAGCCGGGTCGCCTCCTCAGGCGTCACGAGCCGGTCGCGGGTGGCCGCGACCCTCGCGGCGTCGGCCTCCGGCACCGCGCATCCGTCCAGGCCCGTGACAACATCTGAAGAGGTGTTCATATGTGCATGGTAGGAACGCGAAAAAGCCCGGCGCAACGGCCGGGCTGGGAAAAATCAGGCCAAGAGCGGGTCGATCGCCACGGCGAGGAAGAGCAGCGCCAGGTAGGCGTTCGACCAGTGGAAGAAGCGCATGGGCCGCAGATGCACGCCCGTCTTGCCGGCGTTGAGCCTGGACAGCAGGCGGTGCACCTCCCACAGGCACATCACGCCCAGCACCGCCGCCACGACCGGGTAGAACAGCGTGGTGCCCGCCACCGGCCACAGCGCCAGCGAGCACAGCACGGTCGCCCAGGTGTAGGCGATGGACTCCAGCACCACCCGCCGCTCGGTGGCCACCACCGGCAGCATCGGCACGTTGGCCGCCGCGTAGTCCTCCTTGTAGCGCATGGCCAGCGTCCAGGTGTGCGGCGGCGTCCAGAAGAACACCACGCCGAACAGCACCAGCGGCGCCCAGTCGAGCCGCTCGGTGATGCCCGCCCAGCCGATCATCACCGGCATGCAGCCCGCGATGCCGCCCCACACGATGTTCTGGGCCGTGCGCCTCTTGAGGATCATCGAGTAGACCAGCACGTAGAACAGGATCGCGCCGAGCGACAGCAGCGCGGCCAGCCAGTTGGTGGTCAGCCAGAGCCCGGCCGTGGACACCACGCCGAGCACGATGCCGAAGATCAGCGCGTTGCGCGGCGACACCTGGTGCCTGGCCAGCGGGCGCTTGCGAGTGCGGCGCATCTTCTGGTCGATGTCGCGATCCACATAGCAGTTGAGCGCGTTGGCGCTGCCCGCCGATAGGGTGCCGAACACCATGACCGAGATCGACGTCCACAGCGGCGGAAGGCCGCCCGCTGCGAGGAACATCACCGGCAGCGTCGTGATCAGCAGCAGCTCGATGATCCGCGGCTTGGTGAGTGCGATGTAGGCCTTGACGACCACGCCGAACGTGCGCGGCGCCTCCACCTCCGGTGAGGGGGCCGTCGCCTGCCTGTTGGTCAGCACCGTCAAGGCGCTTCCAGCCTGTCGGAAGTCAACGCGTAACCTCTGATTAGAGCGGATCCTTGGGCGGGCGCCGGAACGCCCCTGCGAACAAACAAACTGTAGTCGCAGGGTGAGCCGGTCCGGCCAATGGGGGGCTTGAGCCGTACATGGACACGCGAGGGTGGGATGGGAATCGATCGCCGTCCCCGCTCGGTTAGTGTCCCGTGTAGGCGCGGGCCACGCGATCTCGCGGCCGCCTCTACACACCACCGCGCGCGCGACCGCGCGACCGGTCTCCCGGCCGGACGCCGGAGGCCGCGAGGTGACCGGCCGCGGGCGGGACAAGCCACAACCAATGACAACTAGATTCCGGAGATCGAGCACTTGAGCACCGAACTCGTGCCAGCCCTTGAGTGGACCGACCTCGACAAGAAGGCGGTCGATGTCGTCCGGGCACTGGCGATGGACGCAGTGGAGAAGGCGGGCTCGGGTCACCCCGGCACCGCCATGAGCCTGGCCCCCGCCGCCTACCTGTTGTTCCAGCGCGTGATGCGTCACGACCCCACCGATCCCGGCTGGATCGGTCGTGACCGCTTCGTGCTGTCGTGCGGCCACACCAGCCTGACCCTGTACATCCAGCTCTTCCTGTCGGGGTACGGGCTGACGCTCGACGACCTCAAGCGGCTGCGGCAGTGGGACAGCCTCACCCCCGGCCACCCCGAGCACGGCCACACGGCGGGCGTCGAGACCACGACGGGCCCGCTGGGCCAGGGCCTGGGCAACGCGGTGGGCATGGCGATGGCCGCCCGCCGCGAGCGCGGCCTGTTCGACCCCGACGCCGCGCCCGGCGCCTCGCCGTTCGACCACCACATCTGGTGCCTGGTCAGCGACGGCGACATCGAGGAGGGCATCAGCCACGAGGCCAGCGCCATCGCCGGCCACCAGAAGCTGGGCAACCTCATCGTCATCTACGACGACAACCACATCTCCATCGAGGACGACACCCAGATCGCCAAGTCCGAGGACGTCGTCGCCCGCTACCAGGCCTACGGCTGGCACACCGAGAGCGTCGACTGGACCGCCGGCGGCGAGTACGTCGAGGACGTCCAGGCCCTGTACGAGGCGCTGCTGAAGGCCAAGGCCGAGACCGACCGGCCGTCGTTCATCCGGCTGCGCACCATCATCGGCTGGCCCGCGCCCAACAAGCAGAACACCGGCAAGATCCATGGCTCGGCCCTGGGCGAGGCGGAGGTCGCCGCCACCAAGCAGGTGATGGGCATGGACCCGAGCAAGACCTTCGACGTGCCGGACGAGGTGCTGGAGCACGCCCGCGGCGTCGTCCAGCGGGCCCGCGCCGACCACGCCGAATGGGAGAAGAGCTACAACGAGTGGCGCCTGGCCAACCCCGAGCGCGCCGCCGAGCTCGACCGCATCTCCCACCGCGAGCTGCCGGCCGGCTGGGCCACGGCGCTGCCGTCGTTCGAGGCGGGCGCCTCCATGGCCACCCGTAAGGCCTCCGGCGAGGTGCTGAGCGCGCTCGCGCCGGTGCTGCCCGAGCTGTGGGGCGGCTCCGCCGACCTGGCGGAGTCCAACAACACCACGATGAAGGGCGAGCCGTCCTTCATCCCGGAGGAATACCAGACCAAGGAGTTCCCCGGTAACCGCTACGGCCGCACGCTGCACTTCGGCATCCGCGAGCACGCCATGGGCGCGATCCTCAACGGCATCGCGCTGCACGGCGGCACCCGCCCGTACGGCGGCACGTTCCTGGTGTTCTCCGACTACATGCGCCCGTCGGTGCGCCTCGCCGCGCTGATGAAGCTGCCGGTCATCTACGTCTGGACGCACGACTCCATCGGCCTCGGCGAGGACGGCCCGACCCACCAGCCGATCGAGCACCTGTGGTCGCTGCGCGCGATCCCGGGCCTCGACGTGGTGCGCCCGGCCGACGCCAACGAGACGGCCTACGCGTGGAAGGCCGTGCTCGAGCACACCGACCGGCCGGCCGCGCTGGCGCTGACCCGCCAGAACCTCCCGGTCTACGAGGGCACCAGCGCCGACGGCGTGGCCCGCGGCGGCTACGTGCTGCGCGAGGCCTCCGACGGCCAGCCGCGGGTCATCCTCATCGCCACCGGCAGCGAGGTGCAGATCGCGATCGAGGGCCGCGAACTCCTGGAGTCGCAGGGCATCCCGACGCGGGTGGTCTCCATGCCGTGTGTCGAATGGTTCAACGGGCAGGATGCCGCATATAAGCAGACGGTGCTGCCTTCGTCGATCAAGGCTCGGGTGGCGGTCGAGGCGGGTGTCGCGCTCGGCTGGCACGAGTACGTCGGCGAGCACGGCGAAGTGGTCAGCCTCGAACACTTCGGCGCGTCGGCCCCGTACAAGACGCTGTACGAGCAGTTCGGGCTGACGCCGGAGCGCGTCGCGGCGGCGGCCAGGGCGAGCCTGGCGAAGCTCGGTCAGGACAAGGGCGAGACGACGGGAAACTGAAGAAGAATGAGCGAGATCCTCAACAAACTGTCCGGCCAGGGCGTGGCCATCTGGCTCGATGACATCAGCCGTGAGCGGCTGCGCAGCGGCAACCTCGAGCAGCTGATCCGCGAGAAGAACGTCGTCGGCGTGACGTCCAACCCGACGATCTTCGCGAACGCGCTCAGCAAGGGCGACGCCTACGACTCCCAGCTGCACGACCTGGCGGTCCGCGGTGTCGACGTCGGCGAGGCCGTGCGCGCCATCACCACCTACGACATCCGGTGGGCGGCCGACGTGCTGCGCCCGGTCTACGACTCCAGCGGCGGCGTCGACGGCCGCGTGTCGATCGAGGTCGACCCGCGCCTCGCGCGCGACGGCGAGCGGACGATCGCCGAGGCCAGGGCGCTGTGGTGGCTGGTGGACCGGCCCAACCTGTTCATCAAGATCCCGGCCACGCTGGAGGGCCTGCCCGCGATCACGCAGGCGCTGTCGGAGGGCATCAGCGTCAACGTCACGCTGATCTTCTCCCTCGAGCGCTACCGCGCGGTCATGGACGCCTGGCTCGCCGGCCTGGAGGCCGCGCAGGCCAAGGGCATCAACCTCGCCACGATCGAGTCGGTGGCCTCGTTCTTCGTCAGCCGGGTCGACACCGAGATCGACAAGCGGCTCGACAAGCTGGGCAAGCCGGAGCTGAAGGGCAAGGCGGGCGTGGCCAACGCGCGCCTGGCGTACGCGGCGTTCGAGGAGGTCATGAACTCCGAGCGCTGGCAGCGCCTGCGCGAGGCCGGCGCGCGCCCGCAGCGTCCGCTGTGGGCCTCCACGGGCGTCAAGAACCCCGAGTACCCCGACACCCTCTACGTCGACCAGCTCGTCGCCCCCGGCACCGTCAACACGATGCCGGAGAAGACGCTGGACGCCGTGGCCGACCACGCCACCATCACGGGCGACACCGTGCGCCCGTTCTACGAGCAGGCGTGGAACACCATGGCCGCGCTCAAGGACGCCGGCATCGACTACGACGACGTCGTGAAGGTGCTGGAGGACGAGGGCGTGGAGAAGTTCGAGGCGTCCTGGAACGAGCTGCTGGAAAGCGTCAGCAAGAACCTGGTTCCGTGATGTACGTCTCCTACCGCGAGGAGGGGGTGGCCGCCGCCGCCTCCTCCGTCGCGGGGCGCCTCGTCGCCGAGGGCGTGCCCGCGCGGCTCGCCGGCGGCGACCCCACGCTGTGGGGTGAGGACGCCGAGGCGGAGGCGGCGGCCCGGCTCGGCTGGCTGTCGCTGCCCCGCCACTCCCGCGAGCTGCTGCCCGTGCTGGGCAGGCTCGCGGACCGGGCCCGCGCCGCGGGCCTGACCACCGTGGTGCTGGCCGGCATGGGCGGCTCGTCGCTTGCGGCGCAGGTCATCTGCGACACCGCCGACGTGCCGCTCACCGTGCTTGACACCACCGACCCCGGCCAGGTGC
The DNA here is from genome assembly GCF_043196965.1 of Nonomuraea sp. NPDC049309. Classification (NCBI taxonomy): domain Bacteria; kingdom Bacillati; phylum Actinomycetota; class Actinomycetes; order Streptosporangiales; family Streptosporangiaceae; genus Nonomuraea; species Nonomuraea sp. NPDC049309. The sequence goes on from NZ_JBICSH010000005.1 coordinate 676,628, forward strand.
GCAGGGCCCTGGCCGAGGGGCTCTCCTCCACGGTCCTGGTGGTGGCGGGGCGCAGCGGCTCGACGGTCGAGACCGACTGCCTGCTGCGCATCTACGAGCAGCGCTTCGCCGACGCCGGCCTCGACCCGGCCGGCCACATCGTGGTCGTCACCGCTCCTGGATCCCCGCTGGAGCGGCACGCCGTGAAGGCCGGCTACCAGCTCGTGCCCGCCTCGCCCAGCGTGGGCGGCCGTTACTCGGCGCTGTCGGCGTTCGGGCTGGTGCCCGCCGCGCTGGCCGGCGCCGACGTGGAGCGGCTGCTCGACGACGCGGACGAGGTGCTGCCGCTGCTGTCGCGCGAGGACGGCAACCCCGGGCTCGACCTGGGCGCCGCGCTCGCCGCCTCGGCGCTGGCCGGCCGCGACAAGCTGGTGCTCGAAGACCGGATGACGGCCATCAACGGGCTGCCCGACTGGATCGAGGAGCTGATCGCCGAGTCCACCGGCAAGCAGGGCAAGGGCATCCTGCCGGTGGTGGGCGCCGACCCCAACGGCGCCTCCGACGAGCTGGTCGTCGCCATCGACTCCGACGACGGCGACGTGCGGGTCGACGGACCGCTGGGCGCGCAGTTCCTCATCTGGGAGTACGCGACCGCGCTCGCCTGCGCGGTGCTGCGGGTCAACCCGTTCGACGAGCCCAACGTGGCCGAGTCCGCCGCCAACACCGACGCCCTGCTGTCCCTGCCCGACCTGCCGACCGGCGCGCCGTCGTTCGTGGACGGCCCGGTCGAGGCGTACGGCGCGGCGACGGCCAGGGACCTTCCCGGGCTGTTCGCCGAGCTGCTGCACACCATCCCCCGCGACGGCTACCTCGCGGTCATGGCGTACCTCGACCGGCTGGCCGCCTTCGACGCGCCGGTGCCGGAAGGCGCCGACTTCGACCAGATGACCGACGCCTGGATGATGGCCGACCCGCTGACCCTGCGCACGCTGCTCGCGCAGCGCACCGACCGGCCGGTGACGTTCGGCTGGGGGCCGCGCTTTCTGCACTCGACCGGGCAGTACCACAAGGGCGGGCCGCAGAACGGGGTGTTTCTGCAGATCACGGGGGCAGTGGAGGAGGACGTCGCCGTTCCCGGCCGGCCCTACACGCTGGGCCGGCTTCAGCTCGCGCAGGCGCTGGGCGACCTGGGGGCGCTGGAGACCCGGGGCCGCCCTGCCGTACGCCTGCATCTGACCGACCGCGCGGCGGGAGTCGCGCGTTTGCTCGCAGCCGCACAGGAGGCTTGAGATGACTGACCGCGCTGACCCCGCGGCACCTGAAGAACCCGCGGCGCCCGCCGCGCCCGCGGAGGAGGCCGCCACCGTGGCCTCCGCCGTCGCCGGCACGTCCACCACCGAGGCGGTGGCCGCGGCCAATCCGCTGCGCGACCCGCGCGACAAGCGGCTGCCCAGGGTGGCGGGGCCGTGCGTGATGGTGTTGTTCGGCGTGACCGGCGACCTGGCCAAACGCAAGTTGCTGCCGGCGATTTACGACCTGGGCAACCGGGGGCTGCTGCCGCCCGGCTTCTCGCTGGTCGGCTTCGCCCGGCGCGATTGGAAGGACCAGGATTTCGCCCAGTTGACGTACGAGGCCGTCAAGGCGCACGCCAGGACGCCGTTCCGTGAGGAGGTCTGGAAGCAGCTTCGCGAGGGCATCCACTTCGTGCCCGGCGAGTTCTCCGACGACGGCGCCTTCGACGCGCTCGCCATGGCGTTGGCCGAGATCGACGAGACCCGGGGCACCGGCGGAAACTACGCTTTCTACCTGTCGGTGCCGCCGAAGTTCTTCCCCGTGGTGGTGGAGCAGCTCAAGCGCACCGGCCTGTCCGACGCGCCCGAGGGCTCCTGGCGGCGCGTGGTGATCGAGAAGCCGTTCGGCCACGACCTGAAGTCGGCCCACGAGCTGAACGAGATCACCACCTCGGCCTTCCCCGAGAGCTCGATCTTCCGGATCGACCACTACCTCGGCAAGGAGACGGTCCAGAACATCATGGCGCTGAGGTTCGCCAACAACCTCTACGAGCCGATCTGGAACCGCAGCTTCGTCGACCACGTGCAGATCACGATGGCCGAGGACATCGGCATCGGCGGCCGGGCCGGCTACTACGACGGCATCGGCGCCGCCCGCGACGTGATCCAGAACCACCTGCTCCAGCTCCTCGCGCTCGTCGCGATGGAGGACCCGACCTCGTTCGAGGCGGCCTCGCTGCGCCGGGAGAAGGAGAAGGTGCTCAAGGCCGTGCGGCTGCCGGCCAACCTGGCGCTCAACACCGCGCGCGGCCAGTACGCCGCCGGCTGGCAGGGCGGCGAGAAGGTCGTCGGCTATCTGGAGGAGGAGGGCATCTCGCCCGACTCCACGACCGAGACGTACGCGGCGATCAAGCTGGAGATCGCCAACAGGCGCTGGGCCGGCGTGCCGTTCTACCTGCGCACCGGCAAGCGGCTCGGCCGCCGGGTGACCGAGGTGGCCGTGGTGTTCCAGCGGGCGCCGCACCTGCCGTTCAGCGCCGACGACACCGAGATCCTCGGCCAGAACGCGCTGGTCATCCGGGTGCAGCCGGACGAGGGCATCACCGTGCGGTTCGGCTCGAAGGTGCCGGGCACGGCGATGGAGGTGCGCGACGTGTCCATGGACTTCGCCTACGGCGAGTCGTTCCTGGAGTCGTCGCCCGAGGCGTACGAGCGGCTGCTGCTCGACGTGATGATCGGTGATCCACCGCTCTTCCCGCACCAGCGGGAGGTGGAGCTGTCGTGGAAGATCCTCGACCCGATCGAGGAGTTCTGGGCCACGCAGGGCCAGCCGGAGCCGTACGAGTCGGGCTCGTGGGGCCCCACCTCGGCCGATGCGATGATGGCCCGCGACGGCCGCGTGTGGAGGAGGCTCTGACATGACGACCTTCATGCTGACCGACACCACGGCAGGCAAGATCGCCGCCCAGTTCACGCACCTGCGCCACCAGATGGGCGCGCCGGCCATCGGCATGGTGCTCACGCTCGTCGTGGTCTGCGAGGAGCGCCACCAGTACGACGCGCTGCGCGCGGCCACCGAGGCGGCTCGCGAGCACCCGTCGCGCATCATCGTGGTGATCAAGCGCGAGGAGGACGAGCCGATCAGGCTCGACGCCGAGCTGCGCATCGGCGAGAACACGCCCGGCGAGGTCGTGGTGCTGCGCCTGTACGGCGAGCTGACCGAGCACGCCGACTCCGTCGTCAGCCCGCTGCTGCTGCCCGACACGCCCGTGGTGGCCTGGTGGCCGGGCGCGGCGCCCGACGTGCCGTCCAAGGACGCCATCGGCGCGCTGGCGCAGCGGCGCATCACCGACGCCAAGGGCTTCGACGACGGCGGCGTCAAGTCGCTGGTGACCCGCGCCAAGGGGTACGCCCGCGGCGACACCGACCTGGCCTGGGCCCGGCTCACGCCGTGGCGCAGCCTGCTCGCGGCCGCGTTCGACCAGCCGGTGGGCAAGGTGCGCAAGGGCACGGTCGAGGCCGCGGCGGGCCACCCGAGCGCGCCGCTGCTCGCGGCCTGGCTGTCGGAGCGGCTGGGCTGCCCGGTCAAGGTCGTCGACTCGGCGGGGCCCGGCCTGACCGCCGTGCGCCTGCAGCTCGCCGCGGGCGGTGAGCTGTCGGTCGTGCGCAACGACGCCCGCGTGGCCACGCTCTCCCGTCCCGGCCAGCCGGACCGGACGGTGGCGCTGGCCCGCCGGCAGACCTCCGAGCTGATGGCGGAGGAGCTGCGCAGGCTCGACAGCGACGAGATCTACGAGGCCGCGGTCAAGCGTTTCGCGAGGACGTTCAAGGGATGAGCAACGTGAACGTGCCCACCATCGTCGTGCACCGTGATCCCGAGGTCCTGGCCAACGCCGTGGCGGCGCGCATCATCACGCGGCTGGTCGACGTGCAGGCGGCCAAGGGCTCGGCGTCGATCGTGCTGACCGGCGGCACCATCGGCACCGCCACGCTGGCCGCCATCGCGGCCACCCCGGCCAGGGACGCCGTCGACTGGCGGCGCCTGGACATCTGGTGGGGCGACGAGCGGTTCCTGCCCGACGGCGACAAGGAGCGCAACGAGACCGGCGCCCGCCAGGCGCTGCTCGACCACGTCGACGTCGATCCCGAGCGGGTGCACGTCATGCGCGGCCCCGACTCGGGCATGACCGCCGAGGAGTCCGCCGACGCCTACGCCGCCGAGCTGCGCAGGGCCGCCAGGCCCGAAGACCACGGGCCGGTGCCCGCCTTCGACGTGATGCTGCTCGGCATGGGGCCGGACACCCACGTGGCGTCGCTGTTCCCCGGCATGCCGGCCCTGTACGACACGCGTCCGGTGGTGGCCGTGCACGGCTCGCCCAAGCCGCCGCCCACCCGCATCTCCCTGACCCTGCCCGCCATCCAGGCCTCGCGCGAGGTGTGGGTGGTCGCGGCCGGCGAGGAGAAGGCGGGCGCGGTGCGCATGGCGCTGTCCGACTCCGGGCCCGTGCAGGTGCCGGCGGCGGGGGCGCGCGGGCGCGGGCGGACGCTGTTCCTGCTCGACCGCGCGGCCGCGGCCAAGATCCCGCCGGAGCTCGGCCGCCTCGCATCCCCGTGATCCGCGGCGTCCGGGAAGCCGCCTGCCCGGCGGCTTCCTGAGACCCGGTCAGGCCCTTTCAGAGGCCCCCAGAGCCCACCTTGCGCGAGGTGCGGTCTGGGGGCCTCGGCTTTCGCCTCAGAGCCTTCGAGAGCCCCTGACGGCCTCGTGGAGGGCTTTCGCGGCTCGCCCCCTCGCGGGAAACAACTCCCTGTTCCGCGTGCGGCTCGCTCCCCTCGGCTCCCGGCGGCCGAGGCGGTGCGCGCTCAGCCGGATGCGGCGGCGAGGGTGTCGATCTCGGTGAGCAGTGCCTGCTTGCGCTCTTCCGCGAGGTACGACGCCCGCACCCCGTTCCGCGCCAGCTCGGCGAGCTGCTCCCGGCCGAATCCGAACACCCGGGCCGCGACCCGGTACTCATCGGCCAGCGTGGTGCCGAACATCGGCGGGTCGTCGCTGTTCAGGGTCACGTACAGCCCCTCTTCGAGCAGCCGGGGCAGCGGGTGGTCCTCGATGCGGGCGATCTGCCCCGTGCACAGGTTGGACGTCGGGCAGACGTCGAGCGGGATCCGCGTCTCCCGCAGATGCGCCACGAGCCGGGGGTCGGCCAGGCAGTTGATACCGTGGCCGATGCGCTCGGCGCCGTAGTGCTCGACGACCTCCCAGATCGTCTCGGGCCCGCTCATCTCGCCGGCGTGCGGGACGCTGTGCAGCCCGGCCGCCCGCGCGGCGGCGAACGCGGCGCGGAAGGCGTCCCGGTATTTCGGGCGTTCCTGTTCGATCCCGCCGATGCCGAAACCTACCAGCGCGGTGGGAGGTTCTTCGAGGGCGTGCTTGAGCGTCACCTCTGCGGCCTCGTCGCCGTACTCGCCGGGGATGTCGAAGATGTAGGCGATCTCGACGCCGTGCTCGGCGAGCGCGCGGCCGGCGGCCAGGTCCAGCGCCTCGGTGACCGCGCGCATCGGCAGCCCGACCACGTGCTGAGCGTACGGCGTGACCTGCAGCTCCGCGTAGCGTCCACCTTGGGAGGCGAGGTCGCGGGCCAGGCCGAGCACGAGCGTGGCGACGTCCTCGGGCTCGCGCACGAGTGCGTTGACGGCCCCGTACACGCGGGCGAAGTGCGGGAAGTCCTGGAAGGTGTAGAAGCGGCGCAGCTCCTCCTCGGTCGTGGGGACGCCGCTGCCGGGGTGGCGGCGCGCCAGCTCCAGCACGGTGGGGACCGAGGCGGAGCCGACGTGGTGAACGTGCAGCTCGACCTTGGGCAGGGCGTCGATGAAGTCGTCAAGGGTCATGCGGACGACCCTAGAACCGGCATATCCAGAAAAGACAGGCTTTGCCGCTGAATCTCACACAAGGTTGTCAATTTTGCTGAGTTGAGCCGCACTGCGGGCGGTGGTCAACCGCCGGGGCGCACGATCGCGGCTTCGCCACCTGGGCCTCCACGCGTTCGGCCCGCTACCGGCCGGCGCAGGGGTCGCCCGTTCACCGCTCCAGGCGTTGACGGGCGTGACGCTCCTCACGGCGGGCGACCTCGAGCCGCTGCCTGGCGTCCTCGAGTTTCTTACGCGCCTTGGCCAGCTTCCTCTCCAGCCGCGCCACCTTCTCCGCGCGCTCGTCATGCTCCTTCCGAGCCGTCTCCAGCTGGGCCGCCCACTCCCGGTGCGCCGCCTCGGCCTCCTCGCGCTCCCTGGCCTTCCTGGCGGCCTCTTCCGCCCGCCTGCGCGCCTCCTCATCCTGAACGGCCCCCAACTCTTCAGACGCAGACTCTTCAGACGCAGACTCTTCGGACGCAGACTCATCGGACGCAGACTCATCGGACGCAGCCTGATTCGCCGTCTCAGGGCCGTCCTTCTTCCTCCGGGAAGGCCGCTCGCGCGTGACGGGCGCGGGCGCGAACCCGCTGTACCGCAGCGGCTTGGCCAGGCGCCCCCGCCGCACCTCCTCGGCCGCCTGCTCGTCCACCAGGGCGGCGTCCAGGGTCTGGTCCACCTCGGTCGCGGCCGCGGCCGACAGGTCGCCCGCCCGCCTGGCCAGCCGGCCCACCGTGGCGGTCACCTCGCCTCTGAGCCGAACCAGCTCGGCCAGCGCGTCCGCGTCCTGCTCCCGCCAGGCCGCGCGCAGCCGCTCCCCCACCTCCAGCAGCTCGCGCAGCTCGTCAGGATGCTCGCGGGAGAGCCGGTTCACCGCCCACGCCGACACCGTGGGCTTGCGCAGCTTCGCGACCTCGCGGGAGAGCCGTACGTCGCCCGCCTCCTTGGCCGCGCGGGCCTCCCGCGTGCGGGCGGCGGTGAACTCCTGCGGCGGCAGCCCGTACAGGCGATCGGCCACCTCATCGAGATCCACACAGGACAAATACCCTCCGCCGCCGATTTTCTAGCGCATAGTGGAATCAGCCCCAGCCGAACGGAGGCCCCCGGTGTTCGAGCGATTCACCGACCGTGCGCGCAGGGTCGTCGTCCTCGCCCAGGAGGAGGCGCGGATGATGAACCACGACTACATCGGCACCGAGCACATCCTGCTCGGTCTCATCCACGAGGGCGAAGGGCTCGCGTCCCTCGTGCTGAACGAGTGCGGCGTGCAGCTGGAGCGCGTACGCGCGTTCGTGGAGCAGGAGGTGGGCCACGGCGCCAAGGCGCCCGACGGGCACATCCCCTTCACGCAGCGCGCGAAGAAGGTCCTGGAGCTGTCGCTGCGCGAGGCCCTGCAGCTGCGCCACAACTACATCGGCACCGAGCACATCCTGCTCGGCCTGATCAGGGAGGGCGATGGCCCGGCCGCGCAGGCGCTCGCCGACGCGGGCGTGGACCTTCCCGACCTACGCCGCCGCGTCCTCGACCGGCTCAGCCGCGGCCCCAGAGAGCGTCCGTCCGACCTCTTCGCCGCGGGCGCGTCGGCGCTGCAGGAGCAGCTCACCCAGATCCAGGAGAGCCTCGACCGGATCGAACGCCACCTCGGCATCAAACGCGACGAGCCGCCCTCCGAAGCGCGCCGGGAGGACGCGACGAGGAGCGACGAGAGCCCGGACGACGCGGCCGGCGAAGACGCCACCGGCTGACTCCCGATCGGCCCGAGCGAGGTCAGCGGAGGGCGGCCAAGGTGTCGAGAGGGTTCTCCAGGAGGCGGGCGAAGGCCAGCTCGGCGGCCCCGGCGAGCGTGGTGCCGTCGCCGAGGGCGGTCACGGCCAGGCGGACGCGTTCGCGCGACACCGGCAGCACATGGGCGTCCACGCGCGCCCTGACGCGCGGCGCCGCGCCCGGGTAGACGTCGCGCAGCATGCCCCCGAAGACCACCAGCGCCGGGTTGAACAGGTTGATGAGGTTGACGATGCCGACCCCGAGCCAGTCGCCGACCCGGTCGAGCGCGTCACGCGCCCGCGCGTCACCGGCGGCGGCCAGGGCCGCGACGGCTCTGATGCCCTCGCGGCCGAACAGCTCGCCGGCGCGCCCCGCGTACTCGAGCAGGGCCTCCTCGCCCACCTCCGCCTCCAGGCAGCCGCGCGACCCGCACAGGCAGGGCCGCCCGTCGAACGGGTTGACCAGCATGTGCCCGAGCTCGCAGCCGTAGCCGCCGTCTCCGTCGAGCAGCCTGCCGCCGACGATGATCCCGCCGCCGACGCCGACGTCGCCGTGCAGGTAGATGAGGTTGTCGACGTCCCTGCCCGCACCGCGTACGTGCTCGGCGACCGCACCCAGGTGCGCCTCGTTGCCCACCTCGACCGGCAGCCCGAGCCCGAGCCCCGCGGCGAGCTCCGGCCCGAACGCCTGGTCCACCCAGCCGAGGTGCGGCCCGTAGCGGACCGTGCCGTCGGCACGCCTGATCAGCCCGCAGTACGACGCCCCGATGCCCACGCACAGCGCGCCGGGGCCGGCCTCGGCCACCAGCTCACGGCCGAACCCGGCGAGCACGCCGACGACGTCCTCCAGGTCCACGCCCGCGCGGGCGCGTACGGCCTCGCGCCGGGCCAGCACCCGCCCGCCGAGTCCCACGCGGGCCGCGATCAGCCGGTCGACGGCGACGTCGAACGCGAGCCCGTACAGGGTCTCCTGCTCGGGCATGACGACGATGGACGGCCGCCCCGCGCGGCCCCTGCGGCGGGGGACGCCCTCGCGGACGAGCCCGGCGGCGGCGAGCTCGGCGGTGAGGTCCATGATGGTGCTGCGGTTGAGGCCCATCCAGCGGCTCAGCGCGGCCCGCGACACCGCCCCCTCTTTGTGCACGCGCCGCAGCACCTCGCTCAGGTTGCGCTGCCGCAGCTGCTCCTGTGTCCGCGCGCCCGCCGCCGTCGTCGCCGTCACCCTCGCCAGCTTAGAACCTGTCCTCGCGCGCGCCCAGTGCGCCGCAATCGGTTCCGTACGGGTGCCGGAACGGGCACCACCGCCCAGGCGGGCGGCGTCAGACGGGCACCACCGCGCCCACGGGAAGCCTGGCCTCCACCACGCCGGGGTCGTCGGTGTAGCCGAGCGTCGCGCCCAGCGAGATCATCAGCCGGCGCATCTTCACGTTGTCCGACAGCATCGACGCCTTGACCTCGGCGTAGCCCAGGTCGGCCGCCGCGCGTACGAGCATCCTCGCCAACGCCGTCCCCAGGCCGCGCCCCTGCCAGCGGTCCTCGACCAGGAAGGCCATTTCCGCGATGCCCGGGTCGGGCGTGAACAGCAGGTTGGCCATCCCCACGACCTGCCCGTCGTGCCCGGCCACCAGCGAGTAGCCCTTGTTCCTGTCGCACAGCCGGTCGAACAGGCGCGGCGGCAGCGTCGGCATGGCGGTGAAGTAGCGGAACCTGCGCGATTCGGGTGAGCAGCGGTCGTGCAGGTCGCGTACGGCCTCGCGGTAGATGGAGGTGAGCGGCCGTACGGTCACCTCCACGCCGTCGGACAGCTTGATCGCACGCTCGGAGGTGGTCTGCTCGGGCGCGGGCTGGGCGAGCCTCGCGAAGGCGGCCGCCCTGGCCGCTTCGGTCAGCGTGAACGGCAGCTCGGCGCGCCGCAGACGCACCGCCCGCTTGGGTGCGACCGGCACGACGAGCTGGGTCGGGTCGGGTAGATCACTCACGGCCTCACCATAGATCCACCGCGCGTCGTCCGCGCGCAGCAGCTCGGCCAGCAGCTCAGGCAGCCGCCACGGCATCGAGCGCAGCCTGGAGGCCAGCAGGAGCGCCCTGGTGGGCTCGTCGGTCAGCTCGTGGGCGGTGGCGGGCACCACCTGGACGCGGCGGCCACCGGCCGCCTCCAGCGCCTCGCGCACGGTCTCGGGTGCGGCGGGGATGTCGGCGACGAACTCGTCGACGGTGCCTTCAGCGTCGGACTGGACGCTCAGGCCGAGGATGTTGCCGCCCCTGTCGGCCAGGGCCGCCGCCAGCGAGGCCAGGCGTCCGGGCCGCTCGTCCACCGTGGTGCGAATGCGCAAGAATCCCATGCGACGAGCATGGCGTGGAGCTGTTACGCGGTTGCTACCGACGCGTTTACATCGCGTGATTCATCGCGAGATGTCCGCTTATATCGCGCAATGTCATCCTTATCCCCACCACACCCGGGCCCCGCCCCCACCACCGACCTCGCACCCCATCGCACGGCCATCCCTCAGGCACCGCTCCAACCTCCGCCTCTCCACCTCGCGCTACGGAACCCACTCCACACCCCCACCGCCCCTCACACCACACCACACAACCCCTCAGACACCGCTGCAACCTCCCCTCCCCCGCATCGCGGGCCCGCTCTGGCCTCCTCCGGCCCTTCCCCGTACCACCGGAAGAGAGCCCCCGACCGGCCCTCCCCGTCGCGCTCAGGCCGTCACCCAGGACCGCCCTCCTCCCGGGCAAGCGGAGGCAGGACGGCGCGAGCAGCCCCGGCCACGCCAAGACGAGCGCTCCTCCGCCTCCGCGCGGGGCAAGATGGAGCGACTGCGAGAAAGGACGACGTTCGATGGACATCCTCTTCCGAGGCGGCCGGGTCTTCACCCCCGACGGTGTCGTGGCCGGGGCCGTGCTGGTGCGGGACGGCGTGATCGCCGCCGTGGGGCCGGAGGGGGAGCTGGCGCGCGGGCCGCACGAGACGGTGGATCTCGGCGGCGGTCTGCTGGTGCCGGGTTTCACGGACGCGCACATGCACCCGATTCAGGCGGGCCTCGAACGCGCAAAGTGCGACTTGTCAGAAGATTTCGGCCTTGACGCGTACAAAGAAAAGATCGCCGACTATGCCGCGAAAAACGCGGAGAAAGAGTGGATCGATGGCGGCGGATGGGACATGTCGGCATTCCCCGGCGGCCTCCCTCACCGCGACCAACTCGACTTCCTCGACCGCCCCGCGTACCTGATCCAGCGCGACCACCACGCCGCCTGGGTCAACACGCGGGCCCTGGAACGCGCCGGCATCACCCGCGACACCCCCGATCCCGCCGACGGCCGCATCGAGCGGGACGCGGACGGCGCCCCGACGGGCGTCCTGCACGAGGGCGCGATGGACCTCGTCGGCCTGCTCACCCCGCGCCCGGCCGCCCAGGACCTGCTGGACGCGCTGGCGGACGCCGAGCGGCACCTGTTCTCGCTGGGCGTCACCGGCTGGCAGGACGCCATCGTGGGCTCGTACGCGGGCTCCGGCGACCAGCTGCCCACCTACCTCGCGGCGGCCCGCGCAGGACGCCTGCGGGCGCGCGTCGTGGGCGCCCTGTGGTGGGACCGCACGCGCGGCCTGGAGCAGATCGAGGAGCTGGTGGCGCGGCGCGCGTCGGCGAATGGGCTGGAGCGGTTCAGGGCCACCTCGGTCAAGATCATGCAGGACGGCATCACGGAGAACTTCACCGCCGCCACGCTGGAGCCGTACTGCCTGTGCGGGGGCACGGGCCTGTCGTACGTGGACCCGGCCAAGCTCAAGGAGTACGTCGCCGAGCTGGACCGCCTCGGCTTCCAGGTGCACTTCCACGCGATCGGCGAGCGCGCGGTGCACGAGGCCCTCGACAGCCTGGAGGGCACGAACCCGGCCAACCGGCACCACATCGCCCACCTGCAGATCATCGAGCCGTCGGACGTGCCGCGCTTCGCCGCGCTCGGCGTCACGGCCAACCTGCAGCCGCTGTGGGCGACCCACCACGCGCAGATGGACGAGCTGACCCTGCCGTACCTCGGGGAGCCGCGCTCGTCGTGGCAGTACCCGTTCGCGGACCTGGTGGCCTGCGGCACCCGGCTGTGCGCGGGCAGCGACTGGCCCGTCTCCGACGCCGACCCGCTGCAGGGCATGCATGTGGCGGTCAACCGTACGGAGCCGGGCGGCTCGGTGCACGCCGGCTACCCGACGGCGCAGACGCCGTTCCTGCCCGAGCAGCGCATCGACCTGGCGACGGTGATGGCGGCGTACACGGAGGGCTCGGCCTGGATCAACCGCTCACCGGCCGGGCGCATCGAGCCGGGGCGGCCCGCCGACCTGGTGGTGCTCGACCGCGACCCGTTCGAGCTGCCGCCCGGCGACATCTGGACGACCAGGGTGCGGATGACGTTCGTGGACGGCGAGGCGGTCTACGAAGCCGCCTGAGCCCGGGACAAGCGGAAGGGCCCCGGCAGTCGCCGGGGCCCTCGCCGTCGTCAGGAGGAGAAGGAGGAGGAGGACTTGCTGCTGCGCAGGCGCTCCAGTGCCTCTTCGAGGATGGCCTTGCCGTCCTTATCGCTCCTGCGCTCCTTCACGTACGCAAGGTGCGTCTTGTACGGCTCATTCTTCGGCGGGGCGGGCGGCGCCTTTTCGTCCTGGCCGGCTGGGAGACCACAACGGGGGCAATCCCACAGCTCGGGGACCGCCGCGTCGCTGGCGAAACTGGGGCGCGTCTCGTGCATGTTGGCGCACCAGAACGAGACCCGCACTCTCGGAGCTGCCTCGCCGCGCTCGGCCTCCCCCATCGGGCCGGCGCCGACTCGGCTGCCACGGATCGCGTTGCCACTACCCACGGATGAACTCCTCGCTCGATCGCCCCGTGTGCGGACACGGGGGGAGAATCACTGTCACGCGTCAACTACAACTCAGGACCGCAGGAGCAGGCCCAGAGCGATGATGCAGACGAACCAGACCACGCCCGTGATGACGGTCAGCCGGTCGAGGTTGCGCTCCACCACCGAGGAACCACCGAAGTTCGACGAGAAGCCGCCGCCGAACATGTCAGACAGACCACCACCCTTGCCCTTGTGGAGCAGGACGAGCAGGATCATGAGAAGGCTCGCCAGGATGAGGGCGATGGAGATTCCGATTTCCACGGTATGCCTGTTCCTTCGATGCTCTGTTACGCGTGACGATTCAAACTTGCCTCTTGAGGGTACGACCTGATGTCAAGTCGCACCCCCAGAACGGCCGAGTTAGCCGGGTATATCAGAGAAACGGCAGATCTTCACGAACTCATCGGCGTCGATGCTGGCACCGCCCACGAGCGCGCCGTCGACATCCGGCTGAGCCATGATCCCTGCGATGTTCCCTGACTTGACCGAGCCACCGTAAAGGATACGGATTCCCGAGGCCACTTCGGCGTCGTAGAGCTCAGCGAGTCTGGCTCGCAACGCCCCGCAGACCTCCTGTGCGTCCTCGGGGGTGGCCACCTCGCCGGTGCCGATCGCCCACACCGGCTCGTAGGCCACCACAATCGATTTTGCCTGTTCGGCGTCGATTTTGCGCAGCGCGCCGTCGAGTTGGCCGAGACTGTGCGCGATGTGGCGGCCCTCTTGACGCACTTCGAGGCCCTCGCCCACGCAGAGGATGGGCGTGAGCGAGTGGCGGTAGGCCGCCTGCACCTTGGCGTTGACGATGTCGTCGTCCTCACCGTGGTACTGGCGGCGCTCGGAGTGCCCGACCACGACGTACGTGCAACCGAGCTTGGCGAGCATGGCGCCCGACACCTCACCGGTGTAGGCGCCGCGGTCGTGCCTGGACAGGTCCTGGGCTCCGTACACGATCCTGAGCTTGTCGCCGTCGACCAGGGTCTGGACGCTGCGCAGATCGGTGTACGGAGGCAGGACGGCGACCTCGACCTTGTCGAAGTCCTTGTCGTTGAGCGCGAAGGCCAGCTTCTGGACCAGCGCGATGGCCTCGAGATGGTTGAGGTTCATCTTCCAGTTGCCGGCGATGAGCGGCTTGCGCTGCAACTCTCAGTCCTCCAGGGCCGCGAGTCCGGGAAGGGTCTTGCCTTCGAGGTATTCGAGGCTGGCGCCGCCACCGGTGGAGATGTGCGAGAAGCCGTCCTCGGGCAGGCCCAGCCTGCGTACGGCCGCCGCCGAGTCGCCGCCGCCCACGACGGTGAACGCCTCGGAGGCGATGAGCGCCTCGGCCACCGCCTTGGTGCCGCCGGAGAACGCCTCGAACTCGAACACGCCCATCGGGCCGTTCCAGAACACGGTCTTGGCGTCGGCGATCTTGCTCGCGAACAGCTCGCGCGTCTTGGGACCGATGTCGAGCCCCTCGCGGTCGGCCGGGATCGCGGTGGCCTCCACCACCTGGTGCTCGGCGTCGGGCGCGTAGGTGACCGCCGCCAGCACGTCGACGGGCAGCACCAGCTCGACGCCGCGCCGCCCGGCCTCCTCCAGGAAGCCGCGCACCTGGTCGAGCTGGTCCTCCTGCAGCAGCGAGTTGCCCACCTCGTGGCCCTGGGCCTTGAGGAAGGTGTACGCCATGCCGCCGCCGATGAGCAGCCTGTCGACCTTGGTCAGCAGGTTGGCGATGACGCCGAGCTTGTCGGAGACCTTGGCGCCGCCGAGCACGACCACGTAGGGCCGCTCGGCGTCCTCGGTGAGCCGGCGCAGCACGCCGACCTCGGCCTCGACCAGCCCGCCCGCCGCGTGCGGCAGCAGCTTGGGCACGTCGTAGACGCTGGCGTGCTTGCGGTGGACGGCGCCGAAGCCGTCGCCGACGTACAGCTCGGCGAGGGCCGCGAGCTTGGCCGCGAACGCGCCGCGCTCGGCGTCGTCCTTGGACTCCTCACCCGGCTCGTAGCGGAGGTTCTCCAGCAGGGCCACCTGGCCGTCCTGGAGCGACTCCACCGTGCTCGCGGCGCTGTCGCCGACCACGTCGGTGGCGAAGGCGACGTCCTGGCCCAGCAGCTCGCCCAGGCGGGCCGCCACGGGACGCAGCGAGTACTTCGGCTCCACCTTGCCCTTGGGCCTGCCCAGGTGGGCGCAGACGACGACCTTGGCGCCCCGCTCCAGCAGGGTCTTGATCGTCGGGACCGACGCGCGGATGCGGCCGTCGTCGGTGATCGTCTCCCCGTCGAGGGGGACGTTGAGGTCGGCGCGCACAAGCACGCGCCGCCCCTTCACGTCGAGATCGTCGAGCGTGCGCATGTCATGCTCCCGTTCCTGCTGCGGGGCACGCCGGCGGCGCGCCCCGATGTGTACGCGTCCGCCCGGGCATCAGAGCCCGCGGCCCACCAGCTCGACCAGGTCGGCCAGGCGGTTGGAGTAACCCCACTCGTTGTCGTACCAGCCGACGACCTTCACCTGGTTGCCGATCACCTTGGTGAGCTGGGCGTCGAAGATGCAGGAGGACGGGTCGGTGACGATGTCGCTCGAGACGATGGGGTCCTCGGTGTAGCTGAGGATGCCCTTGAGCGGGCCCTCGGCGGCGGCCTTGACCGCGGCGTTGACCTCCTCGACGGTGACCTCGCGGCCGACGTCGACGGTGAGGTCGGTGGCCGAGCCGGTCGGGATCGGCACGCGCATGGCGAAGCCGTCGAGCTTGCCCTTCAGCTCGGGCAGGACCAGGCCGATGGCCTTGGCGGCGCCGGTGGAGGTGGGCACCACGTTGAGCGCGGCGGCACGGGCGCGGCGCAGGTCCTTGTGCGGGCCGTCCTGCAGGTTCTGGTCCTGCGTGTAGGCGTGGATGGTGGTCATCAGACCCTTCTCGATGGTGAAGGCGTCGTGGATGACCTTGGCCATCGGGGCCAGGCAGTTGGTGGTGCAGGAGGCGTTGGAGATGATCGTGTGCTTGGCCGGGTCGTACGCGCTGTCGTTGACGCCCAGCACGACGGTGACGTCCTCGTTCTTCGCCGGAGCGGAGATGATGACCTTCTTCGCGCCGTTGTCGGCGTGCACCTTGGCCTTGGTGGCGTCGGTGAACAGGCCGGTCGACTCCACCACGACGTCCACACCGAGGTCGCCCCACGGCAGCTTGGCCGGGTCGCGCTCCGCGAACACCTTGATCGACTTGCCGTCGACCGTGATCTCGTCGGCGGTGGCCTTCACCTCGTAGGGCAGGCGGCCGAGGATGCTGTCGTACTTCAGCAGGTGCGCGAGCGTCGCGGTGTCGGTCAGGTCGTTGACCGCGACGATCTCGATGTCCTTGCCGCTGGCGGCGACAGCGCGCCAGAAGTTGCGACCGATGCGGCCGAAGCCGTTGACGCCTACGCGGATGCTCACGGGAACCGATCTCCTCGAACAGATGCGGGCTGGAAACCTCAATCACGAACCTTATCGGACCCAAATTGGTTTAGACCACTGCAGGTCCCGGCGTGTGAATCAGCGTTCCTCCGGCACGTTTTGCGAGGTTCGAGTAAAGTGCCCGACTCGTCGGAGTAAATTCGTGCATTCTCTGGGGGCTGAGATGTCACATAAGCGGTCCGGCCTACTATCGGGGCTCTTCTTCGGCCTGCTCGCCGCGCTCATCTGCGCGGCGGGCCTGGGGGTGGCCGTGCTGTACCAGGAGAGCCTGCCGAAGGCGGTGACGGGCTTCGGGGGCGGAGTGCCCGTCTCGCTGGCGCTGGCCCTGCTCATCGCCGTCATCGTCGCGCTCGCCATGGGCGCGAGGCGGCCCCGCAGCCTCCTGCTCCTGCCCTTCGCCTTCCTGTACGGGGGCGCCGCCTTCGCGGGCGGCCAGATCACCGGGCTCTCCGTGCTGCTCGGCGCCCGCGCTCGCGCGCCCGAGGAGCGCGCCGGTCTCTCCGATGTCGACCTGCCCACCTTCAACGAGGGCCTGCCGCAGGCGCTGCGCCTCTACCGCGAGCTGCTGACCGAGACGACGGCCTGGCTGTACATCGTGGTCGCCGCGCTGGCCGCGCTCGCCCTGCTCACGCTGCGGGTCCTGCGCGTACGCCGGGCGCGGTCCGCCGGGTCCGCCGGCTCGCCCGATGAGCCTGGGGACTCCGGCGAGCCGGGGGCGCCCGGCGACTCCGGCAAGCCGGAGTACCGCGCACCCTTCGAGCCCGCCCAGCCGCCCGCGCCCAAGCCCACGACCGACCTGTTCACCCCCCGCAAGCCGGCCCGCGACTGACCAGCGGCCCAGCCCCGCGCATCCAGCCGCGGCACCCTCCCGGCACCACCCACCGCCCAGGCGCTCAGCGCCTCCCGCTTCCGCTCAGCGCCTCCCGCTTCCCGCGACGCCGATCCCGCCGGCTCTCGCCCGCGCGCAAGCATCCGGATCTCACGGGCCGCTCGCCCCTCGTCCTCCAGCGCCATCCAGCGCCGGTCCTGCCTGACCGTGCACCCGGCCGCGGTGCGCGCAGGCCATCGGCACGTTGCATGAGCCGCCTCCCACCGCTGCCCGCCCGCCCTTCCGGGACCGCCGCGCATGCAGGACCTGGCCTTCGCGTCCGCCCTCAGCCCGCCGGCACAGGACCGGCCACCCCAAACGCCCACCCTCAAGCCACCGGCACCTGACCGGCCACCCCAAAACGCCCGCCCTCGGGGCCGTCGGCGCAGGACGGGCCGCCCACACACCCCATTGAAGGACCGCCGTGCGCACCGGCAGGGGGACGGGCCCCGCCCGTCCCCCCCGCCCGTCACCGCAAAGACCGGCCACGCGCCGGCTCACGGTGCCAGCATGTCCACTGTGAGATTCGCCTCAGTGTTGGGGATGCCGAGGTCGGAGGCCCGCTTGTCGGCCATCGCGAGCAGCCGCCTGATGCGCCCGGCGATGGCATCCTTGGTCAGCGGCGGGTCGGCGATCTGGCCGAGCTCCTCCAGCGACGCCTGCTTGTGCTCGACCCGCAGCCGCCCGGCGATCACGAGGTGCTCGGGGGCGTCGTCGCCGAGGATCTCCAAGGCCCGCTGGACCCGGGCACCGGCCGCGACGGCGGCCCGCGCCGAGCGCCGCAGGTTGGCGTCGTCGAAGTTGGCCAGGCGGTTGGCGGTGGCGCGCACCTCGCGGCGCATCCGGCGCTCCTCCCAGGCCAGCACGCTGTCGTGCGCGCCGAGCCGGGTGAGCAGCGCGCTGATGGCGTCGCCGTCGCGGACGACCACGCGGTCGACGCCGCGCACCTCGCGCGCCTTGGCGTGGATCTTCAGCCGCCGGGCCGAGCCCACCAGCGCCAGCGCCGCCTCAGGCCCCGGGCAGGTGACCTCGAGCGACATCGACCGGCCCGGCTCGGTGAGCGAGCCGTGCGCGAGGAACGCGCCGCGCCATGCGGCCTCGGCGTCGCAGGCGGCGCCCGCCACGACCTGGCGGGGCAGCCCGCGCACGGGGCGGCCGTGGTTGTCGATGAGACCCGTCTGGCGAGCCAGCGCCTCACCGTCGCGGTAGACGCGTACGACGTAGCGCGAGCCCTTGCGCAGCCCGGCGGGTGCGAGCACGAGCACCTCGGCCTTGTGCCCGAACACCTCGCCGATGTCCTTGATGAGCCGCCGTGCGGTGGCGTTGGTGTCGAGCTCGGCCTCGATCACGATCCGCCCGCCCACCAGGTGCAGGCCGCTGGCGAACCGCAGCAGCGTCGATACCTCCGCCTTGCGGCAGCACGGCTTCAGCACCGGCAGGCGGCTCAGCTCGTCCTTCACCACACCTGTCATCGCCATGCGTTAGTCCTCTCCCCCATTCAGACCGGCTCCTTCGAGTCTCTCGCACCTTCGCGCCACGCCGACCAGGATCAACGCTTCTGGAGGAAAATCTCGTCCAGGACGGAGGCAAGACGTCGTGGGTCATGCCGCGGCGAGCCGTCGGCGGCGGCCACGTCGTCCATGACGAGCCGGGCGCCGAGCGCGCCCGCGGCCTTCTCCAGGGCGCCGGGGTCGTCGACCACGCCGGTGTCGGCGAGCACCACGTCGATCCGCAGGTCGGGAGCGTGTCGGCGAAGCACCTCCAGATGTTGCTGGGGGGAGAAGTCGTCGGTCTCGCCCGGCTGCGGGGCGAGATTGAGCGTGACCAGCCGCTTGGCGCGGGTGGCGTGCAGGGCCCTGGCGAGCGCGGGCACCTTGAGGTGCGGCAGCACGCTGGTGAACCACGACCCCGGCCCGAACACCACCCAGTCGGCGTCGAGCACGGCGGCGACCGCCTCGGGGCGGGCCGGCGGGTCCTCGGGCACGAGCGAGATCGCCTGGACGCGGCCGGGCGTCGAGGCGCAGGCCACCTGCCCGCGTACGGTCGAGATGACGCCGTCGAGCTCCACCTCGGCCACGATGTCGAGCGGCACCGACGCCATCGGCAGCACGCGGCCGTGGGCGCCCAGCAGCCGCCCGACCCAGTCGAGGCCGGCCACCGAGTCGCCGAGCAGCTCCCATAGGGCCACGATCAGCAGGTTGCCGACCGCGTGGCCGTGCAGCTCGCCCTCGCTGCGGAAGCGGTGCTGGACGACCTCGCTCCAGGTGCTGCCCCACTCGTCGTCGCCGCACAGCGCGGCCAGCGCCATGCGCAGGTCGCCGGGCGGCAGCACGCCCAGCTCGCGGCGCAGCCGCCCGCTGGAGCCGCCGTCGTCCGCCACCGTCACCACGGCGGTCAACCGGTCGGTCACCATCCGTAATGCGGACAGGGATGCGTAGAGCCCATGGCCGCCGCCCAGCGCCACGACGGCGGGCCCGACCCCGGGCCGCCCGACGCCGAGCACGTCCGGCCTGTCGCAGGGCAGGCCGTTCATCGGAGGAGGCACGATCCCTTCGCCGCTGTCATCGGTCACTCCCGCCCCACATCCCGATGGCTCACCTGGACTTCGATGCCGCGGTCGCGCAGCCGCGCGGCGATCTGCTCGGCCATGGCCACGCTGCGGTGCTTGCCGCCCGTGCAGCCCACCGCGAGCGTCGCGTAGCTCTTGCCCTCGCGCGCGTATCCGGCCGCGACGACCTGCAGGACCTCCTCGTAGGCGTCGAGGAACTCCTTGGCGCCCGGCTGGCCGAGCACGTAGTCGCTGACCGCCGCGTCGAGGCCGTTGAGCGGCCGCAGCTCGGGCACCCAGTGCGGATTGGGCAGGAACCGGCAGTCGACCACGAGGTCGGCGTCGACCGGCAGGCCGTACTTGAAGCCGAACGACACGACGTTGAGCCGCAGGCCGGGGCGGTCCTCGCCGCCGAAGAAGTCGACGATCTTGGCGCGCAGCTCGTGGACGTTGTGGGTGGAGGTGTCGATCACCAGGTCGGCGTTGGCGCGCACCTCGCGCAGGATGCCGCGCTCGCGGGTGATGCCGTCGACCAGCCGCCCCTCGCCCTGCAGCGGGTGCGGCCTGCGGACGTTCTCGAACCTGCGCACCAGCTCCTCGTCGCCGGCCTCGAGGAAGACCACCCGCACGCGCACGCCGCGCCCCTCGAGCTCCTCGATCGCGGCGTTGAGATCGGTGGTGAAGGCCAGGCTGCGCACGTCGACGACGGCGGCCACCTTGTCCGCGGCGAGCTTGACCTTGCCCGCCTCCTCCGCCATGGCGAACAACAGACCCGGCGGCAGGTTGTCGATGACGAACCAGCCCAGGTCCTCCAGCGCCTTGGCGGCGGTGCTGCGCCCCGCACCGGACATGCCGGTGACGATGACGAACGCCGGCTCGGTGCTCATCGCCTCACCCCGGCAGCGGGCCCGCTCCTCAGCGCGGGCCGGTAGGAGCATGCGGCATGGGCACCCTGGCATCCTGGCGAGATCAAGGTGACTCTCCCTTCAGCGTCGACACGATGACCTCGGCGATGGACGGGCCGATGCCGGGAACCTCGCAGATTTCGGCGGCAGTGGCCTCGCGTAGCTTTTTCACGGAGCCGAAGTGTTTGAGCAGCGCCTGCCTTCGCGCCGGCCCGAGGCCGGGCACGCCGTCGAGCGCGCTCTCCTTCACCGTCTTGGACCTCTTGGAACGATGGTAGGTGATGGCGAACCTGTGCGCTTCGTCTCTCACCCGCTGCAGAAGGTAGAGACCCTCACTTGAACGAGGCATGATCACCGGCTGGTCGTCGCCTGGCAGCCACACTTCCTCCAGGCGCTTGGCCAGCCCGCACACGGCCACGTCGTCGATGCCGAGCTCGTCGAGCGCCCGCTGCGCGGCGGCCGCCTGCGGGCCCGCGCCGTCGACCACGACGAGGTTGGGCGGGTAGGCGAACTTGCGCGGCTTGCCGGTGTCGGGGTCGATGGGACCGCCGCCCGCCGCCGCGTCGTCGTCGGCCGCCAGCTCGCCGGTGGCCGAGCGCTCCTCCAGGTAGCGGCGGAACCTGCGCATGATCACCTCGTAGATCGAGGCGACGTCGCCCTCCTTGGTCTTGACCGAGAAGCGCCGGTATTCGCCCTTGCGGGCCAGGCCGTCCTCGAAGACCACCATGGACGCCACGACGTTCTCGCCCTGCAGGTGGGACACGTCGTAGCACTCGATGCGCAGCGGCGCCTGGTCGAGGTCGAGCGCGTCGGCGATCTCCTGCAGCGCCTTGCTGCGCGCGCTGAGGTCGCTGGCACGGCGGATCTTGTGCTGGGCCAGCGACTCCTTGGCGTTGCGCTCGACGGTCTCCAGCAGCGACTTCTTGTCGCCGCGCTGCGGCACCCGCACCTCGACGCGGGCTCCGCGCTGCTCGGTCAGCAGCTCGGCCACCGCCTCGACGTCGGGCGGCAGCGCGGGCACCAGCACCTCGCGGGGCATGGAATCGGCGCTCGCCTCGGCGTACATCTGCAGCAGGAACTGCTCGACCAGCTCGCCCGGCGAGGTCTCCTCGACCTTGTCGACCACCCAGCCGCGCTGGCCGCGGATGCGCCCGCCGCGTACGTAGAAGACCTGGACGGCGGCTTCGAGCGGGTCCTCTGCCAGGGCGATGACGTCGGCGTCGGTGCTCTCCCCCAGCACGACCGCCTGCTTCTCCAGCGCCCGCTGCAGCGCCTGGATGTCGTCGCGCAGCCGGGCGGCGCGTTCGTACTCCTGCTCGGCGGCGGCCTCGCGCATCTCCTTCTCGAGACGCTTGATGAAGCGGCTGGTGTTGCCCGCCATGAAGTCGCAGAAGTCCTCGGCCAGCGCGCGGTGCTCCTCCGGGGTGACCCGGCCGACGCACGGCGCCGAGCACTTGTCGATGTAGCCGAGCAGGCAGGGCCGCCCGATCTGCCCCGCGCGCTTGAACACCCCGGCGCTGCACGTGCGCACCGGGAAGACCCGCAGCAGCAGGTCGACGGTCTCGCGGATGGCCCAGGCGTGGGAGTAGGGGCCGAAGTAGCGGGTGCCCTTGCGCTTGGCGCCGCGCAGCACCTGGACGCGCGGGAAGTCCTCGCTCATCGTGACCGCGAGGTAGGGGTAGGACTTGTCGTCGCGGTATTTGACGTTGAAGCGGGGGTCGAACTCCTTGATCCAGGAGTATTCGAGCTGCAGCGCCTCCACCTCGGTGCCGACGACCGTCCAGTCGACGTCGGCGGCCGTGGTCAGCATCGACTGCGTACGGGGGTGCAGCGCGGAGAAGTCGGCGAAGTACGAGTTGAGCCGCTGGCGCAGGCTCTTGGCCTTGCCGACGTAGATCACCCGGCCGTGCGCGTCCCTGAACCTGTAGACACCCGGGGACTCCGGGATCGACCCCGGCCTCGGCCGGAAACTCAAGGTGTTAGCCGCTGATCTCGCCACGCCTGTCAGCCTAATGGCCCGCACCGACAGAGTTGCCCGCCGTACTCTTCGCGCACGTACGGCGGGCACCCACCCGGCCACGGGCGGCTATGGGCGGCTACGCCAGCAGAATGTCGTCGCCCTCGACCTTGATCTCCTGGGCGGGCAGCGGCTGCTGCGCGGGCCCGCCGGTGACGGAGCCGTCCGCGATCGCGAACCTGCTGTTGTGGCACGGGCACACGATCGCGCCATCCTCGACGCTGCCGACCGGGCAGCCCTTGTGCGTGCAGATCGCGCTGAACGCCTTGAACTCGCCCTCCGTCGGCTGTGTCACCACGACCTTCTGGTCCTTGAAGACGGTCCCGCCGCCCACCGGGATGTCGGCCTTCTTGGCCAGCACGCCGCCGCCGGACGCGCTGGACTGCGTCGCGCTCCCCTCGGGAGCGCCGGACGCGGCGGTGGAGGGCGCCGACTGCGCCGTGTCGGTACCGGAGTCGCCGCTGCACGCGCTGATCGCCAACGCCAGGCCACCTGCACCGACGCCGGCGAACACCGCTCTGCGGGTGTGAAGCTCATCTGCCATGCGCCTCACCCAAGCGCACTCAGGTGAGAAAAAGATGAAAGCTTTCTCAGGCGAGTCTGATCTTCTGACCGTCCACTTGAATCTGCTTCTCCTCCAGCGGGCCGCCCGCGGGCCCGTCGGTCACCGAGCCGTCGGCGATGCTGAACTTGCTGCCGTGACAGGGGCAGTTGATCGTCTGGTTCGAGACGGAGGCGACCGTGCAGCCCGCGTGCGTGCAGACCGCGCTGAACGCCTTGAACTCGCCCGCCGTCGGCTGCGTGACGACGATCTTCTGGCTCTTGAAGACCTTGCCGCCGCCCTCGGGGATGTCGCCGACGTCCGCCAGGGCCGCCTTGGCCTCCGCTTTCGGCTTGGCCTCGCCGCCCTCCTCGGGCGCGGACGACGTCGCCTCCTCAGCGGGAGCCTCCACGTCCGCCTCGGTCTCCGGTACGCCGTAGCTCGCGCAGGCCGTCAGCACGGCCGCGAGCCCGGCCGTTCCTGCACCGAAGACAACCGTCCGCCGCGTCGTTTCCGTCATCGTGCGTCCTCCCAGATCGGCTTTCACTTCGAGGTACGGCCCGGGCCCCGGCCGGGGTTCAGCCTCCCGGAGCCCGATCCGGGCGACCACGCACAATTACCGGTTCATGAAAAGCCGCTTGACACGAAACCGCCGCTCTCTGCGGGACGACCGCTCGCGGACGGACCACCTCTCCCCATGAGAAGGTTGCTGCCGGACGGACCACCTCTCCCACGGGATGGCCGCTCCCGGACGGCCCCCCTCCCAGGGGATGGCCGCTCCGGACGGACTGCCTCTCCTTACAGGACGGCCACTCTCGGAAAGACCACCTCTCCCCACGAGACGGCCGCTCTCCGACAGACCGCCTCTCCCAGGGGACGGCCGATCCCGCCCGCCGGCCGCCAAGACGACGATCCTCGCCGTCCGGCCCGACCTCGGGATCCGCGCCGCCCTGGCGCGGCCCTGAGCGCTCGCCGTTCCACCCCGGCCCGAGCCGGTCTGAACCGCCCGCCCTTAGAGACCTGTGGGCGACCGCGCCGGGAGGGCTCAGACGCATCAAACCCGCAGGCAGGCCAGCCGGACCACAGGCGAGCCAGCCGGACCGCTCCGGGGGATGCGAAACGGGACGGCTCAGACGACGACGATGCCGTCGCCCTCGACCTTCACCTGGAACGAGGCCAGCGGCGCGGTGGCCGGCCCCTTCGTCGCCTTCCCGCTGTCGGCGGCGAACTCGCTGCCGTGGCAGGCGCACCTGATGACGTTGTCCTCAGGGGTGCCGACCTGGCAGCCCTTGTGCGTGCACAGCGAGCTGAACGCCTTGAAGACGCCCGGCTGCGGCTGCGTCACCACGACCTTCAGGTCCTCGATGAGCTTGCCGCCGCCCACCGGCACCTCGGCCGTCTTGGCCAGCACCTTGCCCTTGAGGCTCGGCCGGGTCTGCGCGCCCCCCGAACCGCATGCGGCCAGCGCCAGGCCGCACGCCGCGACCCCCGCCGCGCCCAGCATCTCCCGCCGTCCCAAACCGTTTCCGGACATGGCTCCGCCCCGATCTGTCCTCGGTGTTCTCGCTCCGCAGGTCTGATGTTCCGTCTCGCGCGCCGGCCGCGCGTCTTTCCGTACGTCGCCAGCCGCCGGTGGCGCCCCCGGTTACGGCCATCGTTGTGGAAACAGCTTATTGGCGGTACCCCTCGGTCCGGTCAGCGGGTGGTAGGCGGACGGTCAGCGACCCCGCCCCGCTGCCCCACGCGCCTTCCATCCGACCCTTCCCGAACCGACCCGCACCCCGCGGCCTCGAGCCGTTCCCACGGGTCGCTCCCTTCTGCCCGCACCTCCATCCGTACCGACGGACCACCCCCCTTCAGCCCGCACCTCCACCCGTACCGACGAGCCACCCCCTTCGCCCGCACCTCCACCCGTACCGACGGACCACCCCCCTTCAGCCCGCACCTCCACCCATACCGACGGGCCAACCCATGCCACCCAGAGCTCCGGCGCCACCGCCGCCGGACGACCCGGCCAGGCCCGGCCGCCTCCGATGTGACCGCAGCCCGAGCAGCCCGGTCCCGGCGATCCGGGACCGGCTTCGTCCGGGGCGGCCGGGTCCGGCGTGACGGCGCGGCCGCGGCGCTGGGGGCGGCGGCCGTGGGTGGCGCCACTGGCCGTGGTGGCGACGGCGTTCGTGGCGTTCTCGCTGCCGCCGTACGTCTCGCTCGACCCGGCGCGGTCACGCGTGCCCGCGCCGGACTTCTTCCCGCCGCATCACTGGATGCTCCCCATGCACGTGTTGTTCGGCTCGATCGCGATGATCACCTGCTGCTTGCGGATCTGGCCGTGGTTCCGCGCGCGCCACCCCGTCGTGCACCGCAGGATCGGCCGCGTGTACGTCTTCGCCGGCTGCCGGCCGAGCGGCCTGACCGTGGGCATCGCGACGCCGTGGGGGCCGGTCACGTCCGTCAGCAACGTGATGCTCGCGCTGCTCTGGCTGGGCTGCACGTTCACCGGCTGGCGGATGGCCAGGCAGCGCCGCTTCGTCGAGCATCGCCGGTGGACGGTGCGCAGCTTCGCCCTGACGATGTCCTATATCACCGTCCATTGTCACTGTGCATTGGCGCTGTGCATTGGCGCTGTGCATCGTCACCGACCGCCTGTGGACCGCGGTGTTCGTCGTCGTGCTGAGCCCGTACAGCGACACCTTCTTCCCGGGCGACGAGCAGGTGATGGCGCAGTCGATCGCGGCGCTGAGCGCCTGGCTGGGCCGGACGCTGCCGCTGCCGCTGGCCGAGTGGTGGCTGGAACGCGGCGACGCCGCCAAGCGCCGCGCCCGCGCCCTGGCCCGGCGTACCGTCTGATCAGCCGCACACTCCCCCGCCCGAGCGCCCACCGCGCCCAAGCCACAGCTCGCCGTAGAGGCGCCCGGGGCAGCGCCGCATCCGTGTCGGGCGGCCGTCGCCGGAGCACCGTGCGGCGCTCACCCGGTCGGGACCGCGGCGAGGCCGGCCCGCCCCCTCCGGGCGCAGGGGACGGTTCGGCCTTACCACCAGGGTCAGAGCGAGAGGATCTTGCGCAGGAAGCGCCCCGTGTGGCTCTCGTCCACCAGCGCGACCTCCTCCGGCGTGCCGGCGGCGACGAGCGTGCCGCCGCGCGAGCCGCCCTCGGGGCCCATGTCGATGATCCAGTCGGCGGTCTTGATGACGTCGAGGTTGTGCTCGATGACGATCACGGTGTTGCCGCCGTCGACCAGCCGGCCGAGGACACCGAGCAGCCGCCGGATGTCCTCGAAGTGCAGGCCGGTGGTGGGCTCGTCGAGGACGTAGATCGTCCGCCCGGTCTGCCGCCGCTGCAGCTCGGAGGCGAGCTTGACGCGCTGCGCCTCGCCGCCGGACAGCGTGGTGGCCGGCTGCCCGAGGCGTACGTAGCCGAGCCCCACGTCGTAGAGCGTCTGCAGGTGGCGCTTGATGGCCGGGATGGCGTCGAAGAACTCCAGGGCCTCCTCGATCGGCATGTCGAGAACTTCGGCGATCGTCTTGCCCTTGTAGTGGACCTCCAGCGTCTCCCGGTTGTAGCGGGCGCCGTGGCAGACCTCGCAGGGGACGTAGACGTCCGGCAGGAAGTTCATCTCGATCTTGATGGTGCCGTCGCCCGAGCACGCCTCGCAGCGCCCGCCCTTGACGTTGAAGCTGAAGCGCCCCGGCTGGTACCCGCGCACCTTCGCCTCGGTCGTGGCCGCGAACAGCTTGCGGATGTGGTCGAAGACCCCGGTGTACGTGGCCGGGTTGGAGCGCGGCGTGCGCCCGATCGGCGACTGGTCGACGTGGACGACCTTGTCGACCTGGTCCATGCCGTTGATGCGGGAGTGGCGGCCGGGCACCGTGCGGGCGCCGTTGAGCTCCTTGGCCAGCGCGTTGTAGAGGATGTCGTTGACCAGCGTCGACTTGCCCGACCCCGACACGCCGGTGACCGCCGTGAACAGGCCGAGCGGGAACTCGATGTCGACGCCCTTGAGGTTGTGCTCGCGCGCCCCCTTGACGACGATCTGCCGCTTCTTGTCGCGCTTACGGCGCTTGGCGGGGATGGGGATGCTCTTGCGCCCCGACAGGTACGCGCCGGTCAGCGACTCCTCGCTGGCCAGCAGGTCCTGGACGGTGCCGGAGACGACGACCTGGCCGCCGTGCTCGCCCGCGCCGGGACCGATGTCGACGACCCAGTCGGCGGCGGCGATGGTGTCCTCGTCGTGCTCGACCACGATCAGCGTGTTGCCCATGTCGCGCAGCCTGATCAGGGTGTCGAGCAGCCGCATGTTGTCGCGCTGGTGCAGGCCGATGGACGGCTCGTCGAGCACGTACAGCACGCCGACCAGGCCCGAGCCGATCTGCGTGGCGAGCCTGATGCGCTGCGCCTCGCCACCGGCGAGGGTGGCGGCGGCGCGGTCCATCGTGAGGTAGTCGAGGCCGACGTCGAGCAGGAAGCCCATGCGGGCGTTGATCTCCTTGACCACCCGCTCGGCGATCTGCATGTCGCGGTCGGAGAGCTTGAGCCCGGCGAGGAACTTCGCGCACTCGCCGATCGACATCGCCGACACCTCGGCGATCGACTTGCCCGCCACCGTCACCGCGAGGCTGACCGGCTTGAGCCTGGCCCCCTTGCAGGCGGGACACGGGATCTCGCGCATGTAGCCCTCGAACCGCTCGCGCGCGGTGTCGCTCTCGGCCTCGGCGTGCCTGCGCTGCACCCACGGGATGACGCCGTCGTAGGTGGTGTAGTAGGCGCGCTGCCGCCCGAAGCGGTTGCTGTAGCGCACGTGGATCTGCTCGTCGTGGCCGTACAGCAGCGACTTCTGCGCCTTCTTGGGCAGGCGCTCCCACGGCGTGTCGAGGCCGAAGCCCATCGCGTGGCCGAGCGCCTCCATCAGCCTGGTGAAGTATTCGCTGGTGTGGCCGCCCGACCACGGGTGGATGGCGCCCTCGCGCAGGGTGCGCTCGGGGTCGGGCACCACCAGCTCGGGGTCGACCTCCATCTTGGTGCCGAGCCCCGTGCACTCGGGGCAGGCGCCGAACGGCGAGTTGAAGGAGAACGAGCGCGGCTCCAGCTCCTCGAACGACAGGTCGTCGTAGGGGCAGTAGAGGTGCTCGGAGAAGAAGCGCTCGCGGTTGGGGTCGTCCTCCGGCAGGTCGACGAACTCGAGCGTGATCGTGCCGCCGGACAGCTGCAGCGCCGTCTCCACGGAGTCGGTGAGACGCCGCCGCGCCGACTCCTTCACCGACAGGCGGTCGACGATGACCTCGATGTCGTGCTTTTCGTACTTCTTCAGCGTCGGCGGCTCCTCCAGCCGCACGACGGTGCCATCGACCCGCGCCCTGGCGAAGCCCTTGGTCTGCAGCTCGCGGAACAGCTCGGCGTATTCGCCCTTACGGCCCCTGATGACCGGGGCGAGCACCTGGAACCTGGTGCCCTCCTCGAACTCCATCACGCGGTCGACGATCTGCTGCGGCGACTGCCTGGCGATCGGGCGCCTGCACACCGGGCAGTGCGGCTTGCCGATGCGGGCCCACAGCAGTCGCAGGTAGTCGTAGACCTCGGTGATGGTGCCGACGGTCGAGCGGGGGTTCTTACTGGTGGCCTTCTGGTCGATGGAGACCGCGGGCGACAGGCCCTCGATGAAGTCGACGTCGGGCTTGTCCATCTGGCCGAGGAACTGGCGGGCGTAAGCCGACAGCGACTCGACGTAGCGCCGCTGGCCCTCAGCGAAGATCGTGTCGAAGGCCAGGCTCGACTTGCCCGAGCCGGACAGGCCGGTGAAGACGATCAGCGAGTCTCGCGGCAGGTCGAGCGAGACGTCTTTGAGGTTGTGTTCTCGTGCACCACGCACGATCAGGCGGTCAGCCACGGCGATCCTGGATGTCGAAAAGCGGATAGGTCCACGGGGGATGGTAGAGGGCGGCTCCGACAATTTCGGCGGTCCGACCGGCGGCCCCCGAAAATCCGTCTCTCACAGGTTACGACCATCTCCCGGCAGGGGAGGACCCCTTGCACATCCAACTGGCTGACCTGGGGTTTTATGCCCCCGCGGGCCGAGTCGCCCCGGATGCTCAAATATCCACCATGACCATCCTGCCCGCGCTGCAGGCCGAGCTGACCGCGGCCACGGACCGGCTGCTGGCCACGGCCGCGTCGCTTTCGGACGCCGACCTCGCCGCCCCGTCGCTGCTGCCCGGCTGGACCAGAGGCCACGTGCTCGCCCACGTCGCCCAGAACGCCGGATCCTGCCTCAACCTGCTGACCTGGGCGCGCACCGGCGTACGCACCCCGCCTGGTATCTCCTGGTACGCCGGTTGCGCGAGGTCGGCTTTCACCACGTGGATCTGAACGCCGGCCACACCCCCGCCGGCCGGCCTCCTTCGTACGCCGAGAACTGCACGACCGCCTGGCCACCTGGCCGCCGGATCACCGCGCCGTGGGCCGCATCGAGCTCACCGGACCCGGCGGGACAGAGGCCGTGCACGTGCTCGGCGACGGCCCCGCGGTCCGCGGCACGCCGCGCGACATGCTGGCCTGGCTCACCGGGAGGTCCGGTGGCGAGGGGGTTAGTCTGGTGCCCATGGGGCGGCCGTTCACTTGCGGTCACGAAGGTGCGGGTCTTCCCGATCCGCCGCCGTGGCTCACGATGCCGGCCCCCGCTGATCTGCCCACGACGCCCCCAGAGGACTACCCATGACCTACACCGGTGACGTCCAGGTCGGCGGACCCGCCGACGTCCGCGAACTGTCCGCGCTCACGATCTCCAAGCTCGCGGTAGGCCCGTTCGACAACAACGCCTACCTGCTGCGCTGCAACGCGACCGGCCAGGCGCTGCTCATCGACGCGGCGGCCGAGCCCGACCGGCTGCTCGCCCTCATGGCCGACAAGCCCGTCACCGCGATCGTCACCACCCACCAGCACGGCGACCACTGGCAGGCGCTCGAGCAGGTGACGAAGGTGACCGGCGCGCAGGTGATCGCCCATCCGCTCGACGCGCCCGCGCTGCCCGTCCCCGCCGACCGCACGGTCGAGCACGGCGACACCATCACGTTCGGCGAGATCACGCTGGAGGTCATCCACCTGCGCGGCCACACGCCCGGCTCGATCGCCCTGCTGTACGACGGCGGCGACGACGGCTACCACCTGTTCACCGGCGACTCGCTGTTCCCCGGCGGCGTGGGCAACACCCAGAAGGACCCCGAGCGCTTCAACCAGCTCTTCACCGACGTGGTCGAGCGCATCTTCGACCGCCTGCCCGACGAGACGTGGGTCTACCCGGGCCACGGCAAGGACACCACGCTCGGCGCCGAGCGTCCCGCGCTGCCGGAGTGGAAGGCGAGGGGCTGGTAGCACCCGGCTCCGGGGGATCCGCGGCGGCCCCGGGCTTTCGTCGAGGCCGGCGGCGGGCTCGAGGTACCGGCGGCGGGCTCGAGGTACCGGCAGCGCCCGAGGTTTTCATCGAGAGCGCCGCGGACCCGGGGTCTTCATCGAGGCCGGCAGCGGACCTGAGGTCTTCGCCGGGGCCGGCAGCGGACCGAGGTCGGAGAGGTCAGGCTCTTCAGCGGGTCAGCGGCCGGCCCGCGCACCCGGGAGGTCAGCGGCGGGCGGCCAGCACATGCGCGATGCGCTCGGCCGCCAGGGCGGGATCGCCGGCGAGCCCGACGAGCTCGCCCCACGACCAGCGGAAGCACCAGCCGTCCGGCAGCGCCGCGCAGTCCACGGTCTCGGCCATCAGCGGCGCGTCGGGGTGGGTGACGCGCAACGCGGGCGGGTCCGGCCGCAGCACGGCCGTCAGCCCGCGTTGTTCCAGCTCCGTGGCCAGCTTGCCGAGGTAGTACGTACGCGTGTGCTCGCGCGGCGCAGCCGACATGGCTCCATCAAAGCCGAAATAAGACGAAAAATCCCGTCAGTGGGTCATTCAAGACCGGAACGGCCGAGACGAGCGGCTTCCTTGCGCTGCTCGCGCTTGTAGAACAGCACCCGCAGCGGGATCGCCGCGACGAGCGCGATCTGCATGGTGGCCCCGATCTTGATGGGCAGGTCGCCGCCCTCGGGCCAGGCCACCCAGAACGTCAGGAACGCGACGTTCACCATGATCCAGCCGAGGACCACCGCGGCGAGCTGCCCCTTCGGCTTGGGGTACTCGATGCGACTGACCATCAGCCAGGCCACCCCGAGCACGGCCAGCAGCGACCAGATGCTGGGCTGGAACAGCAGCACGATGGAGATCACGGTCATGGCGCCCATCGGGATGGGCAGCCCCATGAAGTCGCCGCTCTTGGTCTTGACGCAGGCGAACCTCGCCAGGCGTACCACGCCGGCGACCAGCACCGCCGCCGCCGCGGCCAGCACGGCCGTGAACGGCACCGACTGCGGCACGCCGATGCCCCAGATGACGACCATGAAGGCGGGCGCGAAGCCGAAGCTGATGACGTCGGCGAGGTTGTCCAGCTCGGCCCCCATGGCGGAGGCGCGGAAGCGGCGCGCCACGAGCCCGTCGAACAGGTCGCAGGTGGCGCCGATGAGCAGCAGCACGATGGCGGTGGCGAAGTAGCTCGGGGCGGGCGTGAACCGGCCGCCGTCGACCTGGAGCTGCTGGATGGCGGAGTAGGCCAGCACGCAGACCGCGAGAAAACCGCAGACGGCGTTGCCCAGCGACAAGGAATCGGCGGCGGACAGGCGGAACGCCTTGCCGACGGGTCCGCGGGGTTCTTCCTCTTCAGCTCGCCAGCTACCGGCGTCAGCCGTGGTCAATTCTGGTCACCCCCGCAACCGTCTTGTCGCCCACGGACACCGCGGGAGATATCCCTTCGGGAAGATAGATGTCGACCCGGGACCCCAACCTGATCAGCCCGATCCGCTCGCCCTGCTCGACGGTCGCACCGGCGCTCAGATACGGCACGATCCTGCGCGCAACGGCGCCCGCGATCTGCACCATCTCGATGTCGCCCAGCGCGGTCTCGAAATGCCACACCACGCGCTCGTTCTGGTCGCTGTCCTTATTGAACGCCGGCAGGAACCCACCTGCCACATGCTGCACGGAGGTGACTTTTCCCGCAAGAGGGGCACGATTGACGTGCACGTTCAGCGGGTTCATGAAGATCGCCACTCTGGTGCGGCCGTCGGGCCACGGGTCGATGCTCTGCACCACGCCGTCGGCGGGCGACAGGATGCGGCCCTCGCCGATCGTACGGTCCGGGTCGCGGAAGAACCAGAGCATGCCTCCGGTGAGCGCGCTCAGCGGCACCGCCGCGAGCGCCCATCGCCGGTCTCGGAGCGTCAGCAGAGCGGTGGCGGCCGCCGTAGCGGCCGTCGGGAGGAGCCACGGGGAGACCCCGCGCGCGAGCCTCATACGGCCCGGCTTAGCAGAATCGTCTGACACGTACAACCTTTGGTGGTGACTGGACTGGGCGCTTTGCCGTGATGTTACAGAACTAGCAACTATTACACGGCATAACTACATGAGCAAAGCGCCTCGAAGCCCCACGCGCTAGACCTGCTCCGGGTGCGACTCCTTGCCCTTTCGCGCGTCGATTCGGGCTTTGATCAGGCTGGCCACGGTGGTGATGACCATGGTGGTGCCGATGACCGAGAGCGACACCCAGATGGGAATTTCGGGCGCCCAGGAGACATCGCTGGAATGCAACGCCTCCAATACGAGCTTAACCCCGATGAACCCCAGGATGAACGCCAAACCGTAGCTGATGTAGACGAGCCGCTGCAGCAGACCGCCCAGGAGGAAGTAGAGCTGACGCAGCCCCATCAGGGCGAACGCGTTGGCGGTGAAGACGATGAAGGCGTCCTGGGTGAGCCCGAAGATCGCCGGAATCGAGTCGAGCGCGAACAGCAGGTCGGTGGTGCCGATGGCGACCATGACGATGAGCATGGGGGTGACCATGCGCTTGCCGTCGATCTTCGCGGTGATCCTGGAGCCGACGTAACCCTCGGTGGTGGGGAAGGCCCGGCGCACCCAGCGCAGCAGGATGTTCTCGTTGAACTCCTCTTCCTCGCCCTTGAGGTGCTGGCGGACGATGTTGACCGCCGTGTAGAGGAGGAACGCGCCGAACACGTAGAACAGCCAGCTGAACCGCTCGAGCGCGGCGGCGCCGAGCGCGATGAACACGCCGCGCATCACGAGCGCGAGCAGGATGCCGACGAGCAGCACCTTGTGCTGGTACACCCTCGGCACCGCGAACCGGCTCATGATGATGAAGAAGATGAACAGGTTGTCGACGCTGAGGCTGTACTCGGTGATGTAACCGGCGAAGAACTCACCTGCGCGATCCGGGCCGGAGGTCTGCCACAGCAGCACCCCGAACAGCACGGCGAGGATGACGTAGAACGTGACCCAGTAGCCGGCCTGGCGCATGCTGAATTCGCGGGCCTCACCACGATCGACGATCCACAGGTCAACGGCGAGGACGAGCAGCAGACCACCGATCACGGCGATCCAAGCCCACAAAGGTTCAGTCACAAAGACCCTCCGGCATGCACGCTTCATTGCCGGAGGTCTCTCCCGCCCGCGTTCGCCTGCGGACCGGCAGCCCCGGGGGCCCCGTGGAGTGGGGCTGCACCGTGATGACGAGGCTGTCGCGAAGGGATACTCCCCTCCCTAACCCACGCAGTATACGAGAACGCCTCGACCGCACCTAATCCTCCTCCGCCCCGGTTCCCACCCCGCCCGCTCACCAGCGCATCTCTTCAACCCCACCTCCACCAAACCCGGCATCGAACGGCACCGCCACTCCCTCAAGAGTGATGACCCTTTTACGGAGAGCCACATCTTCCGCCCATGTGACCCTCACCACGCCGCTATGCGCGCTCAGGCACGCACAGCAGGCGGAACACGAACGGAACCCATGAGACATGGGAGAAGCGGGGCGGACCGGCGGAACTGCTCCGCCTGGGCGTTCCGCCGGTCCGTTCCCGCTCCGCTGGCGTGCTAGCCCCATGGCTCGCCCAGGCCGGGCACGACGCGGGCCGAGCCACAGCCCCAGCGCATTCGTGGGCGCGAGCCCGGCCGCGACCCGGCGGAGCGGCGAGCGGCAGCACCGGGCGGAGCGAAAGCGGCAATCAGCGCGAAGCGGCGGGCGGGCCGAGCTCAGGGCCAGTCAATCCACGGCGCAGGCCCCAGCGCGAGCGAACCCACACCACGCAGGCTCCAGCGCGAGCGAACCCACGAGCAGTCCCCCGCTCACCGCCCATAGACCGCGAGGGCGCTCTCCACCACGTCGTCCGCGCCCGGCATCTCGTCCCCGCGCCTCCGCGCCGCCTCGGCCAGCGTCCGCGCCTCCTCCGGCGAGGCGAGCAGCCGCCGCACGGCGGCGCGGAATCCGGCCACGTCTCCGTACGGCACCAGGATCCCCGCCTCGCCCAGGATCTCGGGGATGCCGCCGACCTCCGAGGCGATGGCGGGCGTGCCGGTCATGAGCGCTTCCCGGAGCGTGAGCGGCTGCCCTTCCCAGCGGCTCGGCATCACGAGGGCCGTGGCGGCGCGCATCAGGTCGGGCACGTCGTCGCGGTTGCCCAGCAGCCGTACGGGCAGGTCCTCGGCGTCGATGCGGCGCTGTAGTTCTCCGCGCAACGGTCCCTCGCCGGCCACCACGAACAGCGGCTCGCCCTCCCACGGCCCCGCCGCGACGTCGAGCAGCGTCTCCAGCCCTTTCTGCTGGGCCAGCCGGGCGACGGTGAGGAGGATGGGGCGCTCGCCCGCGCCCAGCTCGTCCCGGATCTCCTGTGCGGTCCGCTTGGCCGGGGCGGGCGCGGGCGCGGACACCAGCGCCGGCCGTACGTCACGGGCGCCCAGCCGGGTCATGCGCTCGCCGAGGTCGGGCGAGACCACCAGCACCACCCCGGCCCGCCGCGCGACGATCCGCTCCAGCACGCCGTAGACCAGCCCCACGAAGCCTCCGGCGGTCAGCGCGTTGTGCAACGTCACGATGAGCCGCCCCGGCCCGCCGGACAGCCCGGCGAGGGCCCCGGCGCGCAGGCCGTGAGCGTGGACGACGTCGGCGCCCCTGGTCAGCCGCCGGACGGCGAGCACGGCGCGCAGGTCGTTCCGCGGATGCGGCCGGTCGGAGACCGCCACCTCGGCGAAGCGGGCGCCGGCGGCCCCGAAGGAGAACTGCTCCTCGACGCTGCGCGGCCCGATCACCAGCACCTGGTGCCCCCGCCGTACGAGCCCCTCCACCAGCATCAGGACGTGCCGGCCCGTGCCACCGGACGTGGTGCCCAGCACGAAAGCCACCCGCACGACAAGCTCCTCCCTATCACTCACACCAGCCCGCACCAGGCTTCCGCTCAGAACGCCCGCCGGACCTCCCGCTCACACGCCCGCGCCGGACCCGCGGCGCCGCAGCATCCCGGCCACCGAGGCGGCGTCCGGCCGGTCGATCACGGCGACGACCGCCACCCCGGCCGCCAGCGCCACCACCGCCCCGAGCACGGCGGCCACCGCGTTCGCCCACAGGGACTCGGCTCCCAGCAGGCCGACGGCCGCGGCCCCGGCCAGGTACCCGGCCGCTCCCCCGGCGACCGCCGCCCCCAGCGCGCGGGGCAGCCCGGCCGCCGCCGCACCGCCTCTGGCGCGGACCACGAACGCCAGCAGCAGCCCGCCGCCCACGCTCATGCCGATGCTCATGCCGAGCGCCATCGCCGCGATGCCCCACTCGGCGGGCAGCACGAGCACCAGCACGGTCTGGGCCACCATGACCACGAGCCATCCCGCGACGGTGCCGGTGGCGACCGCGCGGCCCTGGCCCGCGGCGTAGAGGACGCGGCTGAGGTGGGCGATGAGCCCGTAGCCGATGAGGCCGGGCGCGAACAGCGCGATGGCGGCGGCCAGCTCGCCCGCGGGCACGTCGCTCTTGTCGGCGAGGAACACGACCGCGCCGGGCCCGGACGCCGCCGCGAGCACGCCGGCCGCGAGGCCGGAGACCAGCACGACGGCCCTGGTGGTGCGGGCGGCCAGCGCCGCGAACTCCTCCGGCTCGCCGGACTGCGCCGACAGCCGGGGGAACGCGCTGGTGGCGATGGGCACGGCGAGCACCGCGTACGGCACCAGGTAGATCGCCCACGCGTAGTTGTACGCCGCGATGGCCCCGCCGCCGACGACCTTGTTGGCCAGCAGCAGCGCCACGGTCATGGCCGCCTGCTGGGCGAGCAGCCCGGCGATGCCGGCCAGCGCGAGCCTGCGCACCCGCCCGGCCACCCCGGCGGGGAACCGTAACGTGGGCCGCCACCGCAGCCCCAGCCGCCCGACGGGCCCGATGACGGTCAGCACCAGCGACAGCACGCCGAGGCTGGTGCCGGCCGACAGCGCCAGCTCGCCCGCCATCGGCAGCCCTTCGACGTCGCGGTGCCCGCCGCCGAGCGGCACGAACAACAGGTACGCGACGATGACGACGATGCTCGACACCAGCGGCGCGACGGCGGGCCCGGCGAAGCGGTCATGGGCCTGGAGCACGCCGTAGAGCACCACGGCCACGCCGTACAGCGGGATCTGCGGGGCGAAGACGACGAGCATGCGGGTGGCGACCTCGCCGAGCGCGGCCAGGTGGTCGGTGCAGCCGTCGACGTCGCCGCCCAGGAACAGCCCGATGACCGGCCCGGCGAGCAGCGCGATGAGCACCGCGATCGGGACGAGCACCACCAGCACCCAGGTCAGCAGCGCCGAGGCGATGCGGCCGGCCCGCTCGCGCGGCACCCCGGCGAGCACGGGCACCACCATGCCCGCGAGCGCGCCGCCGACGACCACCTCGAAGACGATGTTGGGGATCTGGTTGGCCGTCATGTAGGCGGTGGCCAGGCAGTTGGTGCCGACGGTCTGGGCGAAGGCGTACTGCTTGGCGAACCCGGTGACGCGCGCCAGCACGGTGATCGCCCCGATGAGCACCGCACCGCCCGCGATGCCCCTCGCCGTCACCAGACCCACCCGGCCTCCCCCGAACGCGCAGCAGAACCGTACGCAGACATCCTGGCAGGCCGGACCGACAATCGCGTCTTCAGGGACCTCAGGCGGGATCGACGGGGCGGCGGCCGAGCATGTCGATGCGGTTGAGCACCGGGTTGCCGGCGATGACCTTGGTGAAGCTGACCTTCTCCGCGGCGGCCGTGAGCGCGACGACGGTGCCGAGCAGGGCGTACCGGCCGGGCCTGCCGAGCTTGGTGACGGCGGCGAGGCCGAGCAGCGCACCGAGGGCGTTGGCGCCCGCGTCGCCGAGCATGGCGCGCTCGCCGAGGTCGTCGGGCAGCAGCGCGGCGGCGGCGCCCAGCGGCACGGCGGCCAGCGCACCCGCGGCGGGCTGGTCGCGGAAGAGCGCGGCGGCCAGCAGCGGGCCGCCGGTCAGCAGGCCGGCCTTGATGGCGCGGCCCGGGCGCAGGTCGAAGAGGTTGGCGAGGTTGGCCGAGCCGGCGATGGCCGCGCCGTTGACCAGCGTGTCGACCGGGCCGCGGGACACCAGCGCGGCGGCGCCGAGCCCGGTCGCGCCGATGCCGAGGATCTTGACCGCGCCGCTGGTGACCTCGCCGCGGGCCAGCGCGCTCAGGTGACCCTTGAAGCCCTTGGAGGCGGTGGTGCCGTAGAGGTCGTCGTACGCGCCGAGCACCCCGCTGCCGCCGCCCGCGAGCAGCGCGGCGGCGCGCTGGCGCGGGGTGAGGCCGGGCGTGAGCGCGGCGGCGGCGCCGGCACCGGCCACGAACGCGGGGCCCTCGAGCAGCGTGATGGGCTCGCCGCGGTGGTTCTTCCTGGTCCAGCGGCCGGTCAGGTCGGCGGGCCGGTTACGGGTGAAGGCGGTGTAGGCGACGCGCGCGGCCACGGCGCCGATGGCGGCGCCGGCCAGCGCGCTGAGCAGGCCACGGGCCCGGCTGGGCATGTCAGCTCCCTGATTCGGTGGTGGGGGATGGGGTGGGGGCCGGCGCGTCGGCCGGGATGGGGCCCGATGCCCCCTTGCCGTTGCCGTACTGGCCGGCCCGCCCGGACAGCTGTTCCTGCAGAGAGTAGACGATCGCGACCCGGCCGAGCGGCATGTCGGCCGTGTCGACGCCGCTCACCCGCTTGGAGATCTCGCTCTCGTCCCGCAGGGCCGTGATGACGTCGCCCGGCGTGACCG
This sequence comes from Nonomuraea sp. NPDC049309, assembly GCF_043196965.1. NCBI lineage: Bacteria > Bacillati > Actinomycetota > Actinomycetes > Streptosporangiales > Streptosporangiaceae > Nonomuraea > Nonomuraea sp. NPDC049309. The sequence continues at coordinate 714,609 of NZ_JBICSH010000005.1, forward strand.
TGGTGGCGACGGTGCCGGCCACCACCGCGCCCTTGCCCGCGGCGTCGAAGCCGTTGGCGACGGACACCAGCGCGCTCGCCTGCGTCTCGGCGTTCTCCCCCTCGTACGGCCGCTCCGGCGCGAACATGACGGCGAGCGTGGCCCGCTTGCCCGGGTCGCCGTCGACGGTGAGCAGCCCGCCCGCCTCGAACGCGCCGACGACGTCGGCGGTGGCGGTGTTGGGCGTGCCGGCCTGGGCGGGGTCATTGGTGACCAGCGCGGCGGCCAGCAGCGCGGCGGCCCTGTCCCAGGCGGTGGCGGTGGCGGGGAAGACCATGTTGACCGGCTTGAGCTGGTTGACCAGGCCGTCGAGCACGCCGGTGCCCTTGGGGTCGAGGAACTTCTCCGTGAACGCGATGCGGCCGGAGATCTCGGCGCCTGCCTGGCCGAGCACCTGCTGTGCGGCCTCGCGCCAGGCGGTGCTGGAGCCCGGCGTCTCGATGAGCAGCACGCGCTGGCCGGCCAGGTCGCCGGCGACCAGCTCGGGCGTCACGGCGGTGATGAAGGCGTCGTTGCCGGCCTCACGGCCCTGCAGCGTGTCGATCTGGGCGCGCAGCTCCTCCTTCGTCTTGGTGAGCTGCGCGGTGAGCTCCTGGGCGGACTTGACCGCGGGCTCCTGCAGCAGCGTCGTGCCCAGCACGATGCCCACCGCGAGCGCCAGGAAGATCGCGACGATGGAGACGAGGTGGTAGCGAAAATCGATCACGAGAAGAGTCCGACCAGCCAGAAGATGAACGCGTTCCAGACGTCTTGCAGGCCGTTCAGCCAGGTCTGGCCGAGTGGCGACATGAAGAGCGCGACTCCCATGGTGATCAACGCGGTGATCACCAGCAGGAGCAGTTGTGAAGTGGTGATGCGGCTGCGGTAGAGCCGGCTGACGCCTTTGGCGTCGATGAGCTTGCTCCCGATGATAAGGCGGGTGAGGAACGTGCTGGCCATGCCCGCGCGGCCCTTGTCGAGGAACTCCTCCAGCGTGCCGTGGGTGCCGACGGCGACGATCAGCTCGGCGCCCTTGTCGTCGGCCAGCAGCATCGCGATGTCCTCGCTGGTGCCGGTGGCGGGGAAGATCACCGCTTCCCTGCCGAGCTGGTGCACGCGCTCCAGGCCGGGGGCCCGGCCGTCGCGGTAGGCGTGGACGACCAGCTCCGCGCCGCAGGTCAGGGCCTTGGTCGAGACCGAGTCGAAGTCGCCGACGATCACGTCGGGCAGGTAGCCCGCCTCCAGCAGCGCGTCGGCGCCGCCGTCGACGCCGACGAGGACGGGACGGTATTCGCGGATATAGGGGCGGAGGGTGGCGATGTCCTCCTTGTAGTGGTAGCCGCGCACCACGATGAGGACGTGGCGGCCCTCCATGGGCGTGCGGATCTCGGGCACCCCGACGCCGTCGATGAGCAGCCTGCCCTCGCCGCGCACGTATTCCATGGTGTTGACGGCGAACGCCTCGATCTGCACGGCCAGCCCGGCGCGGGCCTCGGCCATGGCCGACTCGACGGACTCGAGCGTCTGCTCGACGCCCTTGCCGACCACGTCGTCGTCGAGGTATATGACGCCGTCGCAGACGCGGACGACGTCGCCGTCCTTGACCCGTTCGAACAGCTCGGGGCTGGCGTTGTCGATGAACGGCACACCGGCCTCGAGCAGGATCTGCGGCCCCAGGTTGGGATAGCGGCCGCTGATGCCGCTCGCGACGTTGACCACGGCGGAGGCACCGCACGCGACAAGCGCCTCCGCGCTGACCCGGTCGACGTCGACGTGGTCGATGATCGCGATTTCACCGGGCTGGAGGCGTTTCGTCAGCCTCTTGGTGCGCCGGTCGATCCTCGCCACTGCCGTTATACCGGGAAGGTCACCGACCTTCCTGCCGCGGAGGCCCGGCCTCTTGCTTCCCGGAACCTTCATCAAGACCATCCTGCCAGAGGGAAACACCGCGGAGGCCACGCATGACGCGGCGTGTCCGCTATGTCACCCAGCATCACCTGTCCGCCGCGGCCAGGCTGAGCAGCTCCTCGGCGTGAGCTCTGCCCAGCTCCGAGTCTTCCATGCCGGCGAGCATGCGGGACAGCTCGCGGACGCGGCCCTCGTGGTCGAGCGCCACCACGCCGCTGCGCACGATGCTGCCGTCGCTCGACTTCTCGACCACCAGGTGCTGGTCGGCGAAGGCGGCGACCTGCGGCAGGTGCGTCACCACGATGACCTGCGCGGTGCGGGCGAGGCGGGCCAGCCGGCGGCCGATCTCGACCGCGGCCTTGCCGCCGACCCCCGCGTCGACCTCGTCGAAGACGAACGTCGGGACCGGGTCGGCGCCCGCGAACACCACTTCGATGGCCAGCATGACGCGGCTCAGCTCGCCGCCGGATGCGCCCTTGGTGAGCGGCAGCGGCGGGGCGGCCGGGTGGGCGGCCATGCGCAGCTCCACCTCGTCGCGGCCCTCGGGGCCGAACTCGGCGCTCTGCGTCACCTCGACCACGACCCTGGCGTGCGGCATGGCGAGCGCGGTCAGCTCTTCCGTGACCGCCTTGCCGAACCGCTCGGCGGCCGCCTTGCGCACCTCGGTGAGCCGGTCGGCCAGCTCGGTGAGCCGCTCGGTCAGCTCGTCGTACTCGCGGGTCAGCTCGTCGATGCGCTCGTCGTCGCCCTCCAGCTCGGCCAGGCGGGCGGCGGCCTGCTGCGCCCAGGCCAGCACCGCCGCGCTGTCCTCGCCGTATTTCCTGATCAGTCCGGACAGGACGGAGCGCCGCTCCTGCACCGCCGCCAGCCGCGCCGGATCGGCCTCGACCGACTCGGCGTACGCGGCGAGGTCGGTGGCCACGTCGGAGATGAGGTATCCGGCCTCGGCCAGCCGGTCGGCCACCCCGGCGAGCCTGGGGTCGAAGTCGCGTACGGCCTCCACCGCCGCCCGCGCCTCGCCCAGCAGCCCGATCACGTCGCGCGGGCCGCTCGCGGCCTCCATCGGGTCGCCGAGCAGCGCGGTGTGGGCGGTCGTGGCGGCGCTGCGCAGCGCGTCGGCGTGGGAGAGCCGTTCCTCCTCCTCGCGCAGCTCCTCGTCCTCGCCCGGCTTCGGATCGACCTTCTCGATCTCTTCCAGCCCGAAGCGCAGCAGGTCGGCCTCCTGCGCCCGCTCGCGCGCCTTGGTCGTCAGCTCCTCGAGCTGCGCGGCCACCTGCTTGTGCCGCTTGTACGTCTGCGCGTACTCGCGCATCGGCTTGACCAGCTCGTCGCCCGCGTAGCGGTCGAGCGCGGCGCGCTGCCTGGCCGGCTGCAGCAGCCGTTGCTGGTCCATCTGCCCGTGCACCGCCACCAGGTCGTCGGCCAGATACGTCAGCGTGCCCACGGGCACCGTGCGCCCGCCCAGCCAGGCCCTGGACCTGCCCTCGGCGGAGACCGTACGCGAAATGATCAGCTCGCCGTCCTCGACCTGGCCGCCGATGTCCTCCACCTGCCGCGCGACGCGCCCGCCCGGCTCGATGACCAACGTGCCTTCGACAGTCGCGCGGTCGGCCCCCGGCCGCACCCGCGCCGGGTCCGCCCGGCCGCCGAACAGCAGCCCGAGCCCGGTCACGACCATCGTCTTGCCCGCGCCGGTCTCGCCGGTGACCACGTTGAAGCCAGGCGAAAGCTCGAGCACGGCCTCGTCGATGACGCCGAGCCCCTGGATGCGGACCTCCTCGACCCTCGGTCGCACTGCCCACTCCCGTTCACTGCCGTGTCTGACGCCGCTGTCGCGGTCGATCGTGCTGACCACGCGATCCTACGCGCTCCGCACTCCATTCACTCAGGGTCGAGCCCTTCCGCGCCACCCCTGGACGGGCAGCTCGAACTTGGCGACCAGCCGATCGGTGAAGGGCGCGCCGGTGCTCTCCACCCCGTGCAGCCGGGCCAGCCGCACGGGCTCGGCGCCCCTGCGCACCTCGACCCGGGTGCCGGACGGCACCTCGAACTTGCGGCGTCCGTCACACCACATGACGCCGCCCGGGGTGTCGGGCAGGATCTCCACGGCCAGCGTGGAGCGCGGCGAGACGACCAGCGGCTTGGCGAACAGCGCGTGGGCACTGATGGGCACCATGAGCAGCGCCTCGACCTCGGGCCAGACGACCGGCCCTCCGGCGGAGAACGCGTAGGCGGTCGAGCCCGTCGGGGTGGCGCAGATCACGCCGTCGCAGCCCCACCGCGACAGGGGGCGGCCGTCGATCTCGGCGACCACCTCCAGCATGCGCTCCTGCTTTTCGACGGTGACCTCGTTGAGCGCCCAGGTGTCGGCGATCAGCCGGCCGTTCTGCCGGGCGATCACGTCGACCGTCATCCGCTCCTCGACGTCGTAGCGGCCGGCCACGACGGCGTCGACGGCCGAGGCCAGGTCGGCCACCTCGGCCTCGGCGAGGAACCCGACGTGGCCGAGGTTGACGCCGAGCAGCGGCGTGCCGGCGGGCTTGGCCAGCTCGGCGGCGCGCAGCAGCGACCCGTCGCCGCCCAGCACGATCATCACCTCGGCGTCCTCCGCGGCGCCCGGGTCGCCGTGCACCGCTTCTATGCCGTGGCAGCCCAGCTCGTCGGCCTCGGTGTCGAGCACCTTGACGGTGATGCCGGCGTCGACCAGCCGTTTGATGACCAGCCGGGCGCTCTCGACGGCGGCCTCGCGCCCGGTGTGGACGGCGACCAGCACAGTGCGGTTCATTGCGGCCCTTCCGCGACGGCACGCCGGATCTCGGCGTCGAGGTCGGCGACCTCCGGCTCGCCCTCCCCCTTGCCGAGCCACAGCAGGTACTCGACGTTGCCCGACGGTCCCGGCAGCGGGCTGAAGGTCACGCCGCGCACGCTCAGCCCCAGCTCCTTCGCCTTGGCGGCGGCGCCGCGCACCGACTCGGCGCGCAGCTCGGGATCGCGTACGACGCCGCCGGCCCCCACGCGCTCCTTGCCCACCTCGAACTGCGGCTTCACCAGCAGCACGAAGTCGGCCGCGGGGGCGGCGACGGCGGCGAGCGCGGGCAGCACCAGCCGCAGCGAGATGAACGACAGGTCTCCGACCACCAGCGTGGGCGGCTCGCCGACCATCTCGGGGGTGAGGTCGCGGACGTTCACCCGCTCCATGACCGTCACCCGCTCGTCGTTGCGCAGCGACCAGGCGAGCTGGCCGTAACCGACGTCGACCGCCACCACGTGGGCGGCGCCGCGCCGCAGCAGCACGTCGGTGAACCCGCCGGTGGAGGCGCCCGCGTCCAGGCAGCGGCGGCCCGCCACCTTCAGCGAGGTGAACGTGTCGAGCGCGCCGAGCAGCTTGTGCGCTCCGCGCGAAACGTAGTCGGGACCGTCGTCCGACTCGGCGACGACGATGGCGGCGGCGGTGTCGACCTGTGTGGCGGGCTTGCGCGCCCGCTGGCCTGCGACGCTCACCCGTCCCGCCTCGATCAGCTGGACGGCCTGCTCACGCGATCTGGCCATGCCGCGGCGGACCAGCTCGCTGTCGAGGCGGACCCTGCGGCTCACGGGCGTCCCACGGCGGGCGGTGCGGGGACCGCGGGCCTGCCCGTGATCCGCCCGTCCACGGCCTGCTCGCTCACGGCCTGTCCGTCCACGGCGGCGAGCGCGCTCTCCAGACCGGAGAACGCCTCCTCGAAGACCGCGACGTGCTCGCTCACGGGCAGCTCGCCCAGCCTGCCCAGACCCGCCACGATGGCGTCGACGCGCGCGTCGCCGCTCTGCTCCGGCAGCTCACTCATGACTCGACCGTAACGCCTCCCGCGAGCGGCCGGGACCTTGGCAGGCGTGTCAGACGTTGAAGCCCATACGAGGGTGCTACTGATGTGGAACGCTACCGTCCGCAAAGGGATGAAAGGATACGCATCATGGCAAGCGTCGAGGAGTGCCGGGCGGCACTGGCCAAGCTCGTCACCCAGTTCGACGAGATCGACGAGGCCGACCGTGCCAAGCACGTGGTCGAGCGCACGGTCAGCTGCCGGGTGTCCGACCTCGACGTCACGTTCTACGGGCGGCTGCACCACGAGGGGCTCGACCCGTTCGTCGAGACGCCGCCCGCCGGCGGCACACCCGCCGACGTCAGGCTGACGATCGTCAGCGACGACCTGGTGGCGCTGGTCAACGGGGAGCTCGACCTGGCGCGGGCGCTGCTCGGCGGCCGGGTGAAGGTGGACGCGAGCTTCGGCGACCTGCTGCGGCTGCGCCGCCTGCTCTGAGCATCCCTCGCCGGGCCGCCGATAGCGCCGCGCGCCCGCCTTTCACACGCCGCCCGAACCCCGCGGAGAGCTCTCCTTCGCACCGCTCTTCCGCGCCGCCCGAACCAGCGGAGGCCCCTCCTTCGCGCGGCGCGAACCGACGGAAGGCTCTCCTAGGCGCAGCGCGAACCGGCGGAAGACCCCCTTCCGCGCCGCGCGAACCGGCGGAAGGCCCCCGTCAGGTGAGCCGGTCGAGTGCGGGTTTGACGGCGTCCTCCTCCAGGCGCCCCTCCCCGGCCACCGCCCAGGCGACGTCGCAGGCGGCCCTCAGCCCGTCGATCCTGCTCCCCTCGCCTTCGAGCCGCAGAGCGCCGTCCTGCCACCGGGCCCGCCAGCCGCCGCAGGCGCCGTCGCGCACCTCGGGGTAGGGCTGGAGCAGCGTCCGCAGGTCCTCGCCCACGTACGTGGGACGGTGGCGCGGCTCGGCCGTCAGCACGTCGGCCGGCGTCGTGACCCCGGTGAGCACGAGCAGGCTCTCGACCCCCGCGTTCGTGGCCCCCTCGATGTCGGTGTCGAGCCGGTCGCCCACGACCAGCGGGCGGCGCGCGTTCGTCCTGATCATCGACTCCCGGTGCAGCGGCGGGTCGGGCTTGCCCGCGTAGATCGGCTCGACGCCGGCGGCCGTGGCGATCACCCGTACCAGGGAGCCGTTGCCGGGCAGCTCGCCGCGCGGGCTCGGCATCGTGGTGTCGCCGTTGGAGGCCACGAACAGCGCCCCCTGCCGCACCGCCAGCGCCCCTTCCGCGAGCAGCCCGTACGACAGCTCGTACGCGAACCCCTGCACCACCGCCGCGGGCGACTCGGCGGCCGTCGAGACGGGCCTGAGCCCGCGATCGCGTACCGCGAGCCGCAGCCCTGACCCGCCGACCACCAGCACCTTCGACCCCGGCGGCACCCGCTCGGCGACCACCCGCGCGGCGGCCTGGGCCGAGGTCACGACGTCGTCGGCGGTGGCGGGCGCACCCAGCCCGCGCAGGTGCGCGGCGATCGCGGCGGGGGTGCGGGAGGCGTTGTTGGTGACGTACGCCAGCCGGGCCCCGCGCCGCCTGGCCTCCTCCAGCGACTCGGGGGCACCGGGGATCGCCTGCCTGCCCAGATAGACCACGCCGTCGAGGTCGAGCAGCAGGGTGTCGAAAGCGTCGATCAGCACAGTGCCTCTTCCCGTTCGCCTGTCACGCCGCGTGCGACTCTAGCGCCGCCCCCGTACCGGCCCGTGAGGAGGCCGCCCGCCTCGGGAGAGCCGGCCGCCCCGGAACCCGCATGCGGGAGACCGCCCGCACTCGGGGAGAACGCCCGTCCTCGACGAGACCGCCTGTCTCTCAGGGGGAGCGCCCCCGTCGTACCCGTCTGGGGAGACCACCCCCTCGTACCTGCTCCCAGGGAGACCGCCCTCCCCCGGAGATCGCTCTCGGGGGGAGTCAACCGCTGCCGGCGGGACGTTGAGGGACGGGCCGGCGACGGGCGCACCGGCGGACGGACAGGCAGGCTCACATCTCTTTGCGCGCCTTCAACGTCGCGCGCACACTCCGCAACGCCGACACGTAATTACGGTCATCGGGACGCATGGCCACCGCGATGGCCAGCGGTTCCTGAGCCCCTTCCACGTCCCCGGTACGCCACAACGACAGTCCCAGTCCGAAATACGCGTAGTCCTCGGTCGGATTGGCGTTCACGATCTGCCGGAAACTCTCGGCGGCCTCGGCATAGTGGCGGGAGTTGAACTGGGCCCGCGCCAGCGCCTCCAGAATGCTGCGCGAGTCCGGCTGCGCGGCGGCGGCCCGTTCGAGAAGGGCCGCGGCGGCCGCCGGGCTGCCGTCGTTCAGCAGCTTGACCCCGCGCTGGTACCAGTCGTAAACACCACCTCTGGGAGCTCCCGAATTCTGGTCATGGACGTTTCCCTCGTGAGCCATGGGTGAGAACTCCTTCATCGCTGTACGGGTGACCCCGCCACGCCTGCCGCGGTGCGGGAACGACTGCAACCATGGGCCGGTTTTCAGAAGGAACGGGCATTTATGGCAGCATGCCCGGTATGGGGATTCCTGAACTGCCGATACCAGATGGACTGGTGCTACGGCCCTTCCGCGGCGTGCGTTTCGCTGTCGAAGATCCCGCCAAGGTGACCTCCCCGCCGTACGACCTCATCTCCGACGCCGACGTCGAGGTCCTCCTTGACGCTCACCCGAACAACGTCGTCCGTCTTATCCTTCCCTGTACGCCTTCTGGTGACTCCTCTGGCACCACGAGCCTCGCCGCGGAACAGCCGTCACCCGGCCGGTACACCGAGGCCAGGGAGACGTTGCGGGCCTGGCTCGACTCCGGCGTCCTGGTCCCCGACGAGGTGCCCGCCCTCTACGTCTACGAGCAGAGCGGCCCCGGCGTCCTGCAGCGCGGCCTCATCGGCGACGTCGCGCTCGCCGACCCGGGCCGGCGCGTCATCCTCCCGCACGAGGACGTCCTGCCCGGCCCGATCGCCGACCGCCTGGCCCTCATGAGCACCACCCAGGCCAACCTGGAGCCGATCTTCCTGCTGTACGACGGCGACGGCGGCGCCGCCACCCGGCTGGTCGACGAGGTGGCCGCCACCCGCGACCCGCTGGTCACGGCGCGCACCGAGGACGGACTCACCCACCGCCTCTGGGCGGTCACCGACGAGTCCGAGATCGCCGCCGTCAACGCCGACCTCCACCCCCGCCAGGCCCTCATCGCGGACGGCCACCACCGGTACGCGACCTACCGCGTCCTGCAGCGCCAGGAGCGCGCCGCCCGCGACGCGCCCGCCTCCGGCCCCTGGGACTTCGGCCTCGCCCTGCTCGTGGACTCGGCCACGTACCCGCCCGACCTCAAGGCCATCCACCGCGTCATCCCCGGCCTGCCGCTCGCCGAGGCCGTCGCCAAGGCCAAGGGCGCCTGGCGGGTCCAGGACTACGCCGACCTCGCCGCCGGTCTCGCCGCGCTCCAGGACGCCCCCGAGCCCGCCTTCCTGCTGGCCGACGGCCACAGCGCCCACCTGCTCACCGGCCCCGACCCCGTACAGCTGGCCCGCGCCATGCCCGCCGACCGCTCCGACCGCTGGAACGCGCTCAACACCTCCATCCTCACGGAGTTCATCCTCCCCGTGGTGTGGGGCATGCAGGACAGCGACCAGGCCGTACGCATCGTCCACCACGACGCACAGGCCGCCGCCGACCTGGCCGCCCGCACCGGCGGCACCGCCGTCCTGCTGAAGCCGCTCGCCGTCGATGACGTCCTGGCCGTCGCCGCGGCCGGCGAACGCGTCCCCCGCAAATCCACCTCCTTCGGCCCCAAGCCCCGCACCGGCCTCGTCCTGCGCACCTTCGCCATCGACTGACCGCGGGTCGGTTCACCACACGGACTCCGTCCCGCCCAGTCGGTTCCTGAACGCGTACGGACAGAACGGCTCGTGAACCGCCCCAGACCGATTCAGGCCCCCTCACCCGCCCGGACAGTCGCAGAGGTCGGGCCCGAAAGGCTTGAGTCCGGGCCCGAAGAGCTCTTCAGTTCGGGCCCGAAGAGCCACAGCAAGACTCCTGACCGCCACCTAGCCGCACCCCGGACCCGCCCGAGCCGGCGCCAAGACCATGACCGCCCAGTGCGCGCGCAGGCGAAAACGAACGATGACCGGGGACACGCGCTGAGTGCGCACCCGAGCCAGGAGCAGACCGACCACGGCCGGACCCGAAACTAGGGAACGGATCCGGAGCAAGCCGGAGGGGCGAATCCGCCGCGAGCGAGGATGAGCCGAATCACGGACCGCCGACGTGCATGCACAATCTCGCGGCCAGGAGAAATTCTTCTACCGGCAAGTGAGGTCAGGTCACGTTTCATCCCGCCTTTTCCACCCGACCTGGAGCGCCCTGCCGGGAGAAGAAATCACACCGCGGCTCCGAACCGTGGTCACGCTCACCTCCGAGTCCTGTCACCATAGGCCGCAGTTCATTTGGCTCGGCATAAGGCCTGGCCACAGCACAATTGCCACCGAGGTAGGTCGGATGGACCTCGAAGAAGAGATCACCAACCTCAAGCAGCGCCTCCAGGCGCTCGAGTCCGGCTTGTCCTCCGATGAGGACGAGCCGGCGACACCGGTCGCCGCCGGCGCTCCTGCCGTCGCTCAGTACCCCCAAGGGCTGGCCGACGACCTGGAGGCCCTCAACGTGGAGATCACGGGGCTCCGCTGGCAGACACGGGAGTACTTCACCTCCGGCCAGGCCCAGCTGCAACAGCAGCTCGACGATCTCCGCATCGGCGTGTACCTGCTCGACTGCAAACTCGACGAGCTGCTCAAGCGAAGCATGACCTGGGGAGGAGACGAGGGGCCGCTCTAAAGGGGGTCAGGGCCACGCATCAGGCCCTGACCTTCGACCGCAGGCCGGGGTTCGGCCCGGCATCGGAGCCCGCCACAAGCGCGCGAAGACCGCCCGGCCGCCCCACCCCTGCCAAGCTCCACCGGCAGCCCACTGCCAAGCTCTCACAGCAGTGCACCGGACAGAGGCGACGAGCGGACAAGAGACAGGACAAAGCAGAAGGAGCCACACCGGCCATCACCACCGGCAGGCTCAACGACCTTCTGCTGCGCCAAGAGACCGGTCAGGAGCGAAGGGGCTTCGCCGGCCATCACCGCCGACAGGCCCCTTCGTCATCCTCGAAGCGCCGAGCCGCCGACGATGAGCCGGACGCCCCAAGACGTGCCCGCCCCGCATCCCCATCCCGCCGCCCTCACCCCACCACCGTCACCCCGCAGCCGCCAGATACCGCACCTGTCTCGGCACCAAAGCCGCCACCTGCCCCTCCGAACCCACATCGTCCGCAGCCACCAGTGCGACCTCGCACGGTCTGACGCTGCTCACCTCCACCTCGTACCGCCAGATCTTGGCCGCCGTCGGCCCGAAGACGCGGCAGCGGAACTCCCCCGTCACCTCCATGTAGTCGCGAGGCTTGAGGGCGCGCACCACGGCGGCCGTCTCCGGGTCGAACGTGACGCACGGAATGCTGTCGGTCAGGGCCGCGCCCGGGCGGTGACGGCGGCGGACGATGATGCGCCATTTCGTCGCGGTGTCGCCGCTCGGCAAGGGGTGCTCCTCGGCGGGCGCCGACAGTCTCCCCACCAGCAAGACTTCGTTTCGGTCCATGGTCGTCCTCCCATCGGTGCTCTGGTGGAGATCACTCTCTACGATGAGGAGGACGCCGGATCGGCTCGAATGCCGTTCTGGGGACAACGGCGGACGATCGGGAGTGCCTGTGGACAACATCAAAGCACTGGGCGGCGACGTCTACGAGATCGACACCAAGATGGCCGGGTACTCCGGCATCACGGCCGGCTACCTGATCCTCAGCGACCGCCCGTGCCTGGTGGAGACGGGTACGTCCACCTCCGCCCCCGTGGTACGCGACGCGATCGCCTCGCTCGGCGTCGGCCCCGACGAGCTCGCCACGGTCGTCGTGACCCACATCCACCTCGACCACGCCGGCGGGGTGGGCGACATCGCCAGGTTCTTCCCGTCCGCGCAGATCGTCGTACACGAGAAGGGCGCGCGTCACCTCGCCGATCCGTCACGCCTGATGACCAGCGCCCGCATGGTGTGGGGCGACAAGCTCGACGTGCTGTTCGGCGAGCTCTCCCCGACCGAGGCCGAACGCATCGTCGCCCTCGGCGACACCGGCGCCATCGACCTAGGCAACGGCCGCACGCTGAGCAGTCACTACTCACCCGGCCACGCCAAGCACCACGTGGGCCTGGTCGACTCCGCCACCGGCGACCTGTACGTCGGCGACGCCGCCGGCGTCTACCTGCCCGAAACGGGCGATCTGCGCCCCGCCACCCCACCGCCGGACTTCGACCTGCAGACCGCGCTGAACTCGATCGCGCTGTTCGAGGCCCTCGACCCGCAACGCCTGCTCTTCAGCCACTACGGCCCGGTCGACGCGGTCAAGGAGACGCTTGAGCGGTCCGCCGAAGAGCTCCGGGTATGGGTGGATCTGACCCGGCAGGCCCACGCCGAGGGCATGGACCTCGATCACGCCGTCGCCATGGTCAGGGACCGCACGAAGGAGCGTTACGCCCAGCCGGCGTCCGGCGACGAGCGAGCCGAGCAGCTGGAGCTGCTGAGCGGCGCCCAGTCCAACGTCGCGGGCATCCTGCACTGGCTGAACCGCGTCTCCCCGGACGCCCAGCGCCCGTCCCAGTGACCCGCGCGCCGGCGCCCGTTCACGAAGATCGAAACGCCCAGCCCCGGACGTCGAGACGACCAAGCAACGGGCACGCGCGCCGGCGCCTCGCTCGAAAACGCTTCGCTCATAGCCACCGAAGCGCCCAGCCGCCTCACACCGAAAACGAACAGGCGGCGGGCACGCGCGTTCCGCGTGCCCGCCGCTTCCGTTCAGGCGGCCGTGCCGTCAGCCGTCCGACTTGCCGGCCTTCTTGTCGTCACCAGGCTCGTCCGGTTCATCCCGTACGTCCTCGAAGTGCGGCTCGATGAACGCCGGCGTGATGCCGGGAGCCTCCTCGGCCTGACCCCGAGCGTCAGCACCGGACACGTTCTCAGACTCAGCCTTCTCAGACTCGGCCTTCCCCGAGGATCCGTCCACAGGCCCCTCGACCGGCTCGACCGCTTCGGGGGTCACGTCCCCGGCGTCCTCCGGTACGTCGTCCCCATCGCCCAGCAGGTCACCCGCCTCGGCGAGCGCCTCCTCGTCGTCCGGCTCATCGTCCGCCGCGGGCGCGGCACCGGCGTCGTCGAAGTCGTCCTCGTAGTCGAGGTCCTCTTCGACGTCCTCGATGACGGCTCCGGTCAGCTCGGCGTACCGCTCGGCGGCGTCCGTCTCGCCGTCCTCGTCGAACGCCATCGCCCGGCCGAACCAGTCGGTCGCCGCCTCGCGGTGCCCGGCCTCGGCCAGCGCGTCCGCGTACGCGAAGGCGAGGCGTGCCGACCACGGCCGCGGCTTCGGGTCGCGCAGCTCGGGCAGGCGCTGCAGCGTGATCACGGCCGCGTCGTGCTGGCCCAGGTCGCGGCGGGCGCCGGACTCGACGATGGTCAGCTCGATGCGCCCGGCCCGGTCGAGGCGTTCGGCCTCAGGCGAACGGATGAGGTCGATGGCCCGCTCGGGACGGCCGAGGCCGCGCTCGCAGTCGGCCATGATCGGCAGGTACGCCTCCGACCCCGTCAGCCTCCTGGCCGCGCGCAGGTCGCTCAGCGCCTCGGAGTAGTGCCCGGCACGGTAGGCGACGATGCCGGCGGCCTCGCGTACGACGCCGATGCGCGCCGCGAACCTGCGCGCCACCTTGGTGTGCTCGTGCGCCCGGTCGGGGTCGTCCTCCTCAAGAGCCCGCTCGGCCGCGACGAGGTGCCGTCCGACCAGGTCGGCGAGGTCGCCGGGGAGCGAACGCAGCTCCTCCAGCACCTCCTTGTCGAGCTCGTCGACGGTGATGTCGGGCGCCACCTCGGGCAGCTTCTCCCGCTGCGGCGCCTCGGGGGCGGCGTCGCGGTCGCTCCTGCCGTAGCGGGCGCGGGTGCCCGCGGCCCTGTCGTCGCGGCGGCCGTCACGGGAGAACGGACGGGACTCGCCGCGCCTGTCACGCGGGCCGCCCTCGCGAGCCGGCCTCCTGTCGTCCCGATCGCGGTAGGGACGGCGCTCGTCCCAGTCACGACGGGGACCGCGGTCGTCGCGGTAGCCACCGTCACGCCGCGACGAGTAACCGCCCTCGCGGCGCGGTCCACGATCGTCACGGAACTCACGACGCGGACCCCGATCATCGCGGAACCCGCCGTCACGCCGCGGACGATCGTCCCGCGACCCGTACTCACGACGCGGCCCGCGATCATCCCGATCGCGATAACCGCCCTCACGACGCGAGGAGTAACCACCCTCGCGCCGATCACCGTAACCACTGTCACGACGCGGCCCACGATCATCCCGATCCCGGTACGACCGGCGATCGTCCCACTCACGCCGAGGACCCCGGTCACCCCGGTAGCCGCCCTCACGCCGATCGCCATAGCCGCTGTCACGGCGCGGCCCGCGATCATCCCGATCGCGATAACCGCCCTCACGACGCGAGGAGTAACCACCCTCGCGCCGATCACCGTAACCACTGTCACGACGCGGC
>NZ_JBICSH010000005.1:729093-731400 GCF_043196965.1 Nonomuraea sp. NPDC049309
GGCCCACGATCATCCCGATCCCGGTACGACCGGCGATCGTCCCACTCACGCCGAGAGCCCCGGTCACCCCGGTAGCCGCCCTCACGCCGATCGCCATAGCCGCTGTCACGGCGCGGCCCGCGGTCATCGCGGTCCCGGTAGGAACGGCGGTCGTCTCGATAGTCGTCGCGCCGCGGTCCCCTGTCGCCCCTATTGCCGTAGCGCGACCTGTCGTCTGAACGGAACGGACGGTCGCCGCCGGAATCACGCCCGCGGGATCCGTACCCGCCGCTTCTGCCCCCTCCGCCGGAGCGCCTGTCCCCGTAGTCGCCGCGCCCGCGCTGTCCGCCGTCCGATCCGTTGTCTCTGTTCACTTCTGGTCCATTTCGTTGATTCACCCGGCGGACTCACAACGACGGTCCACCAGGCTGGTCGCCGCCCGCCTGCGGGCCTTACGCGACGAAGGCCACCCCTGGGGTGGCCCGGTGTGCTCCCAGCCTAGCAAGCCACGGAACGTCCACGAGCCCGCCGCAAACCGATATCGAGTGGACCCCGGACATCCAGGCCGAGACACTGCCTGCCATGTCCCTTCGCTTCCACGAAATCGCCGAGTCGCGTCACCGGATCCTGAACCCCCTGACGGACGACAAGCTCCGCCTCCTGGGCGAGATCTGCGGTTTCACGCCCGGTACGCGCATCCTCGACCTGGCCTGCGGAAAGGGCGTGCTCCTTTCCCGCTGGGCGCACGAACACGCCATCGAGGGCGTGGGCGTCGACATCAGCGAAGTGTTTCTGGAGGCGGCCAGAAAGCGCGCCGAAGAGCTGGCCGTCGCGGATCGGGTCAAGTTCGTCGGAGCCGACGCGAGCACGTACACCGACGCTCCTGAGTCGTACGACGTCGTGTCCTGCATCGGCGCGACCTGGATCGGCGGCGGCCTGAAGGGCACGCTGGCGCTGATGCGCCGCTTTCTGCGCCCGGACGGCCTGGTGCTCGTCGGCGAGTGCTACTGGCAGTCGCCCCGCCACCCGAGGCCCTCGCCGCTCTGCAGGTCGGCGAGGACGATTTCACCTCATTGATCGGTACGGCCGACCGCGCGGAGGAAGCCGGCTTCGAACTCATCGAGATGGTGCTGGCCGACCCCGACAGCTGGGACCGCTACATGGCCCCCCAATGGTGGGCGCTCAGCGACTGGCTCTGTGCCTACCCCGGCCACCCCGACGTTCCCGCCCTGCGCGACTTCCTCACCCGATCCCGCCGGTCGCATTTGGAGTACGGCCGCGACTACCTCGGCTGGGGCGTCTTCGTCCTCCGTCCCCTCTGAAGCGACAAGCCCCGGCTCAACCGCCCGCAACGCAGGCCCGCACCGCACCTTCCGCATGGCACAAGCTGCTGGACCCGTCTTTCGAGAGAACAGAAAGGCTCCAGAACGGAGCCGGCGCCATACTCTCCTCGGATGGCATACGCGCACGCCCAGAAACACTATGGACGCAGCCCAGCTTCCCCGAGCCGGGGTAAGTGTCCCCCGAACCACGCCGGCGGCAGACTTAACCCCCACCCTAAGGGCGCTTATTCACACGCGCACGGCAGACTCACCGGATCGCGCCCAAAGACCAGCACACCCACAGCCGAGAAAGACCCAGCCCGCAAAAATCCGGCCCACCCGCACACGACCAGGAACGCCATGACCATGCGGCAGGACCGACACCACACCGGCAACGCTGAGCCCCGACCTCACCGCCAAGGCACTAGGTCCCGAGAAGCCTCCAGGCAATCCCCGCGATAGCCGGCTCCGAGCCCCACCCACGCTTCATAAGGTGCTCAAGATGCCGACCGGCCAGGGCCGATGGCGCAGACGGCGCGGGCGGCTTCGCCCGCACCGGCGTCGGATAGCGAGCGACCGTAACATACGTGACCAGAAACACCCTGAGTCTGCGGCAGGACCGACACCACACAAAGCCCGGCCTCCCCAGCCGCGCCAAATCCCCCCGAACCACCCCGACCACAACCACAGCCAAGGAAAACCAGCCCGCACAAACAGAAAACCCCACCCGCCAAACAAAAACCCCACCCACGCAGAACCCCGAACCCACCCGCACCCAAACAAACCGAGCACCCTTAAGCGAGACACCCGACACCAATCAGAGAACCAAAAACCAACAACCGAAAACAAACAACCCAGCACCCACCGAAAACAACCAACCCACCCCCCGAACACACCAAACCCGAAACACAAAAAAAGAGGGGCCCTGACACCCACAACAGGTGCCAGAACCCCTCTCTCAAAAATTGTCCGGCGGTGACCTACTCTCCCACACCCTCCCGAGTGC
>NZ_JBICSH010000006.1:0-605599 GCF_043196965.1 Nonomuraea sp. NPDC049309
TGGGGAGGCCGGGCTTTGTGTGGTGTCGGTCCTGCCGCAGACTCAGGGTGTTTCTGGTCACGTATGTTACGGTCGCTCGCTATCCGACGCCGGTGTCGGCGAAGCCACTCGCGCGTGTCTTGGGGCGGAGGGGTCACAGGCCCTGGTGTGTGTTTTGGGGTGAAGGTCGCAGCCGCTTGTGTGTCTTGGGTGGAAGGGCCCAGTCTGCTTGTGCGTGTCTTGGTGGTGGGGAGGGGCGGTGTCGGTGGGCTGAATGGTGGTGCATAGAGGTCGGTTTGCCCACTCGGTGCTGTTTGTGTGGGCGGTTTTCTGGTGAGGGTTGGTGGCGGTGTGGGGGTAGGAGCGCGCCTTCGGTGGGGTGGCGGGTGTGTCGGTGATGTCGTGATAATGCTCGAATGGTCGGGGCCTGGGGCAGGGTGGCGTGGCTGTTCGTGGGGCTTTTGGGGGTGATGGTGCCGCTGGTCGTCGGCGGTGACGTGCGGGCGGTGGTTCGAGGGTCTGCGGAGGCGGTGGTTCGGGGGCCTGCGGAGGCGGTGGTTCGGGGGCCTGCGGAGGCGGTGGTTCGGGGGCCTGCGGAGAGTGCGGGGGTGACCGGCGGCGGGCTTACGTTCCTTGGTGTGCGGGTGCCGCTGCTTGCGGCCGGATGGGAGGTTCTGCGGGGGCCGGAGGGTGCGCGGCTGCTGGTCGATCAGCGGCGGGTCTCGGCGCGAGGCGAGGTGCCCGGCAAGGAGATCGCGCGGCGACTGGATCGGTATCTGGCGGGGCGGACCGGGCGGGTGGCGGTGATGGTGAAGGAGCTGGGGTCCGGGCGGACCTACTCCTACCACGCCAAGGAGCGGATGATCACCGCCAGCGTGGCCAAGGTACAGATTCTCATGGCCCTGCTGCTGCGTACGCCGTGGAAGAAGCTGCCGGCGGCGGTGCGGCGGGACGCCGATCGGATGATCCGCTACAGCGACAACCACGCGGCCGACCGGCTGTGGGTGCGGATCGGCGGGGTGAAGGGGTTCGACGCGGCGGGGCGGAGGTTCGGGCTGCGGCACACCAGGGGAGTGGCGGGCAGGTGCGTGGACCTGTACTGCTGGGGGATCACGCAGACGTACGTCGACGACCAGGTACGGCTCATGGCGGCCCTCGTCGCGAAGAAGAGCCCGCTCGATCGGCGCGACCGCGCTCAGGTGCGCAGGCTCATGGGCGCGGTCGTGGACGGGCAGAACTGGGGCATCAGCGCGGCCGCCTGCCGCGGCGAGCGGGTGGAGCTGAAGAACGGCTGGCTGCGCCGGGAGTCGAACGGGCGCTGGGCCACGGCCAGCGTGGGGCTCATCAGGGGCGACGGGCGGGACTTCGCCGTGGCCGTGCTGAGCGAGGGCAGCCCTGAGGTGGGCTACGGCATCGCCACCGTCGAAGGCGTGGCCGAGCGCGTCATGAAGGCTTTTCGGAGCTGCCCGGGGTGACCAGCCGGTAGCCCACGCCGCGTACGGTCTGGATGAGCTGGTCGTCCTCGTCACCCAGG
Organism: Nonomuraea sp. NPDC049309; assembly: GCF_043196965.1. Classification (NCBI taxonomy): domain Bacteria; kingdom Bacillati; phylum Actinomycetota; class Actinomycetes; order Streptosporangiales; family Streptosporangiaceae; genus Nonomuraea; species Nonomuraea sp. NPDC049309. Next base: position 1,514 of record NZ_JBICSH010000006.1, read on the forward strand.
CGCGCGCGCAGCCGTTTGACGTGCACCGCGATGGTGTTCGTCGAGGTGCCGGCGGCGGCGTGCCAGACGTGGCGCATGATCTGCTCGCGGGTCACGGTGCGGCCGGCGTTGCGCATGAGGTACTGCAGCAGCTCGAACTCGCGCAGTGGCAGGTGGACGGCGCGGCCGCCGACGCGTACCTGGTAGGCGTGGACGTCCAGCTCGACGCCGCCGACGGTGAGGACCTGGCGCGGTTCGGGGGAGCTGGCCTGGATGAACGGCAGCAGTTCCGGCACCCGGTAGGGCCGGGCCACGCAGGCGGCGGCGCCCGCCGCGAGCGCGCGTACGGCCTGCTCGGCGTGCCCCTCACCGACGCCGAGCAGGACGGGCACCGAGCGTGAGATCCGTACCGCGCGGACGAACTCGACCGGGTCGATGACCGGCAGCGTGGCCGCGACGAGCACCACGTCCGGCTGGAGCGCTCCGGCCTGTAGCAGCCCTTGGGCGCCGTCGGGCGCCCCGGTGACGGCCACGCCTTCGCGTTCGAGGGCGGTGGCGACGTCGTCCACCACGGAGCCGTCGGGGTCGGCGATGAGCAGTACGGGCTTGGCCCTCGAGTCCCCGTTCATCGTGGGCGCCGCCTGCTGGTGGGCCATCAGCCGAAGCGCCCCGTGATGTAGTCCTCGGTGGCCTTCTGTGAGGGGTTGGTGAACATGCGCGACGTCTCGTCCATCTCGATGACCCTGCCGGGCTTGCCCTGCTCGGCGAGGTTGAAGAAGGCGGTGCGGTCGCTGACCCGGGCGGCCTGCTGCATGTTGTGGGTCACGATGACGATCGTGTACTGGTCCTTCAGCTTGGCCATGAGGTCCTCGATGGCCAGCGTGGAGATCGGGTCGAGGGCGGAGCAGGGTTCGTCCATCAGCAGGACCTCGGGGCGTACGGCGATCGCGCGGGCGATGCACAGGCGCTGCTGCTGGCCGCCGGACAGGCCGGCGCCGGGCTTGTTGAGGCGGTTCTTGACCTCGTTCCACAGGTTGGCGCCCTTGAGCGAGTCCTCGACGATGTCGTCCATCTCGGACTTGCTGATGCGGCCGCCGTTGAGCCGGAGCCCGGCGGCCACGTTCTCGTAGATGGACATGGTGGGGAACGGGTTCGGGCGCTGGAAGACCATGCCGATCATGCGGCGCACGGAGACGGGCTCGACCTCCGGGGCGTACAGGTCCTCGCCGTCGAGCAGCACCTTGCCCTCCACGCGCGCGCCGGGGATGACCTCGTGCAGGCGGTTGAGCGTGCGCAGGAACGTCGACTTGCCGCAGCCGGACGGGCCGATGAACGCGGTGATGGACCGCGGCTCGATGGTCATCGACACGTCCTCGATCGCCTTGTGCGACCCGTAATACGCGTCGAGGCCCGAAACCTGGATCTGCTTGGACATTGTGGTTATTACCCCCTATCGGCCCTTGGCGGGCGCACGCCACCAGGCGATCAGGCGCGCCACCAGGTTCAGCAGCATGACGATCAGGATCAGCGTGAGGGCTCCGGTCCACGCCCGGTCGATGGCGGTGTCGTTCGGACGGGCCGCCTGGTCGAAGACGAAGAGGGGAAGGCCCATCTGCGGCCCGCTGAACGGGTCGTGGTTGATGGAGTTGGTGAAGAACACCGTCATCAGCAGCGGAGCCGTCTCGCCGGCGACGCGCGCCACGGCCAGCATGACGCCGGTGACGATGCCGGTGAACGCGGTCGGCAGCACGACCTTGACGATGGTGCGCCACTTGGGCACGCCCAGCGCGTACGAGGCCTCGCGCAGGTCGTTCGGCACCAGCCGCAGCATCTCCTCGGCGGACCTGACGACCGTCGGCATCATCAGGATGGACAGCGCCAGCGCGCCCGCCCAGCCGGAGTAGGGGAAGCCGAGGAAGAGGATCCAGAACGCGAGGATGAACAGGCCGGCGACGACCGAGGGGATGCCGGTCATGACGTCGACGAAGAAGCTGATGGCCCGGGCCAGGCGGCCGCCCGCACCGTACTCGACGAGGTAGATGGCGGTGAACAGGCCGATCGGCACCGAGATGACGGAGGCCAGCAGCACCTGTTCGAGGGTGCCGACGATGGCGTGGTAGGCGCCGCCGCCCGCGTCCCTGGCGCCGATGCCGTTCATGGAGTGGGTGAGGAACTCCATGTCGAAGCGGGCCAGGCCGTTGGAGACCACCAGCCACAGCACGGAGACCAGTGGCACCACGGCCAGCAGGAACGCCGCATAGACCAGGCCCTGGACGACCCGGTCCTTGATGCGGCGGCCGGTGGAGATGCGTTGAATCGAGGTCATGCGCCGGCCCTCGCGTACTCCTTGCGGCGGTTGATGATCAGTCGCGCGGCCATGTTGACCAGCAGCGTGATGAGGAACAGCACCAGGCCGGAGGCGATCAGAGCGCCCCGGCCGATGTCGGTGGCCTCGCCGAAGCCGTTGGCGATGTTGGCGGCGATGCTGTTGGCGTGCGGGGTGAGGATCTCGAAGGTGATGTCGAAGGTGGCCGGGAAGATCAGCGCGACCGCGATGGTCTCGCCCATGGCGCGGCCGAGGCCGAGCATGGCGGCGCTGATGACGCCGGGCCGGCCGAACGGCAGCACGGCCATCCTGATCATCTCCCAGCGGGTCGCGCCGAGCGCGAGCGCCGCCTCCTCGTTCATCTTGGGCGCCTGGAGGAACACCTCGCGTGAGATGGCCGCGATGATCGGCAGGATCATGATGGCCAGCACGATGCCGCCGGCGAGCATGGTCTTGCCGCCGATCACGCCCTCGCCGGCGAACAGCGGGAACCAGCCGAGGTGCTCGTTCAGCCACTGCGACGGCGTCCGCATGAACGGCACCAGGAACGCAAGGCCCCACAGGCCGTAGACGACGCTCGGCACCGCGGCGAGCAGGTCGATGAGGTAGCCGAGCGGCGCGGCGAGCTTGCGGGGCGCGTAGTGCGAGATGAACAGCGCCACGCCGACCGCGATCGGGGTGGCGATGACCAGCGCGAGCGCGGAGCTGAGCAGGGTGCCGAAGGCCAGCGCGGCGATGCCGAAGACCTGCTCGCCGTTGGGGTCCCAGGTGAGCTCCGTGAGGAAGTTCGCCTTGTTCGCCTGCAGCGCGGGGATCGCCTCGCTGATGAGGAACACGGCGATGGCCGCCATGATCGCCAGCAGGGTGACGCCCGCAGCGGTGGAGACGAAGCGGAAGGGACCTTCACCGATGCTGCGCCGCGAGGCGGACCGGCTGGTGTCCGGTCCGCCTTCACGGGTACGTACGTCCGTCGTCATGTGCCGCTCAGGAGATGGCCTCGACGGCGGTCCTGACCTTGGTGAGCAGGTCGCCCGAGAGCGGGGCGTAACCCAGCTCCTTCAGCACCGCCTGGCCCTCGTCGCCGGCGGTGTAGGTCAGGAAGCTCTTGACGATCTTCTGCTGGTCCTCGGGCAGGCCCTTCTCGCAGGTGATCTCGTACGTCACCAGGACGATCGGGTAGGCGCCCGGGGTCTTGGTGGCGTAGTCGATGGACAGCGCGAGGTCGTTGCCGGTGCCCTTGATCTCGGCGGTCTCGACGGTCTTGGCCGCGCTCTCCGGGGTGAGCTCGACGAACTCGCCGGAGCCGTTCGCGATCTTGGCCTTCTGCAGCGAGGAGTTCTCGGCGTACGAGAGCTCGACGTAGCTGATCGCGCCCTCGGAGTCCTTCACGCTGGCGGCGATCTGGTCGGAGCCCTTGGCGCCCTGGCCGCCCGCCTCGGCGGGCCACGCCTTGGCCGGCTCGTACGGCCAGTCGCCGGTGGCCTTGAGGAACTTGGTGAAGTTGTCACTGGTGCCCGACTCGTCCGAGCGGTGGACCGCCTGGATCGGCGTGGACGGGAGCTGGGCGTCCGGGTTCTCGGCCTTGATGGCCGGGTCGTCCCACTTGGTGATCTTGCTGTTGAAGATCCCGACGAGCGTCTTCGGCGACAGCTGCAGGCCGTCGACGCCGGGGAGGTTGTAGACGACCGCGATCGGGCCGGTGACCATCGGGATGTTGATGGCCTTGCCGGTCTTGCACCGGGCGTCGGCCTGGGCCGACTCGTCGTCCTTCAGCGCCGAGTCGGAGCCGGCGAAGGCCACCGTGCCCTGGATGAACGCCTGCACGCCCGCGCCGGAGCCGCTGGGCTGGTAGTTGAGGGTCACTCCCGGGTTCGCAGCCGTGAAGTTCTTCGTCCACTCGGTGATCGCGTTGGCCTGGGCCGAGGAGCCCGCGGCGTTGACGGAGCCGCTCAGACCGTCGCCCGCCGCGGGCGCGGCGGCGCTGGCGGAGGTCGTGCTGCTGCCCGAGGGGTTGTTGTTGTCTGTGCCGCACGCAGCGAGCGAGAGCGCGCCGGCGACGGCGACGGCGACGGCGGCGAGCCGGCCTGCATACTTCACGGTTGGGTTCCTCCCACTTGGTCCTTAGTCGGGCATGAAGCTAGGCGGCGAAAGTGACTCAGCCCCCGAAAGCGGATGAACGGACAGTGAACGCTGCGGGTCGGTGTGCTGCACCGGCCCCGATGCGGCCGGTTCATCCGGCGCGGTACGTACGTGAACGGCGCAGGTCGGAGCACTTGCCCGGCTGGCCACAATGGAGGCATGACGTATCGCGTATGCGTGGTGTGCATGGGGAACATCTGCCGGTCGCCGATGGCCGAGGTCGTGCTGCGGAAGGTGCTGGACGACCGCGGTCTCGGCGGGCAGGTCGTGGTCGAGAGCGCCGGCACCGGAGGGTGGCACGTGGGCTACCCGATGGACGAGCGGGCGCTGGAGACGCTCTCCCTGCGCGGCTACGACGGCTCGTCGCACCGGGCCAGGCAGTTCACCAGGGACTGGTTCGACCGGTACGACCTCGTGCTCGCCATGGACCGGGACAACCTCTCCAACCTCCAGCGGATCGCCCCGGACGGGGCCGAGGTGCATCTGTTCCGGTCGTTCGATCCGGCCGCGCCGGAGGGTGCCGAGGTGCCGGATCCGTACTACGGGGGCCGCGAAGGGTTCGAGGAGGTGCTCGACCTGGTCGAGTCGGCCGCCGAGGGCATCGCCAAGCACATCGCCGATGAGATCCGCTGAGGAGCCGGGCCCTGAGAATCACTGAGGAACTGGGCACGTCGCACGGCCGGCGGCTGCGGCGGGGCGTGCTGGACGACGGGCGGGCGGTGTTCGTCAAGAGCGGTCCCGCCTCCGAGGTGCTGCTGTCAGAGGCCGCCGGGCTGCGCTGGCTCGGCGAGGTCGCGCAGGTGCCCGAGGTCATCGAGGCGGAGCCGGATCGGCTGGTGCTGGCCTGGGTACGCGAGGAGCGGCCCACTGCCGAGGCCGCCGAGCGGTTCGGGCGGACGCTCGCCAGGATGCACCGTGCGGGGGCGCCGAGTTTCGGCGCGCCCTGGCCCGGGTTCATCGCCGAGCTGCCGATGGACAACGCGGCCGCCCCCGACTGGCCTGCCTTCTACGGCGAACGCCGGGTGCTGCCGTTCCTGCGGCAGGCGCGGCTGCCCGCCTCCGACGTCGCGTTGGTCGAGCGGGCGGTGGAGCGGCTGCCCGAGGTGGCAGGGCCCGCCGAGCCGCCCGCGCGGATCCACGGGGACCTGTGGAGCGGGAACGTGCTGTGGTCCGGCGGGCAGGGCGTGCTGATCGATCCTGCGGCCCACGGTGGGCATCGGGAGACGGACCTCGCGATGCTCGATCTCTTCGGGCTGCCCTACCTCGATCGGGTGCTGGGGGCCTATCAGGAGGAGTGGCCGCTCGCCGACGGGTGGCGGGAGCGGGTGCCGCTGCATCAGCTGCATCCCCTGCTCGTGCACGTCGTGCTGTACGGCGGGGGGTACCGGGACAGTTTGATGGCCGCCGTTCGGCGGGTGCTGGCGCTCTGACCTCAGGGTTCCGCGGCCTCCGCGAAGCGCCCTGGCCCTCGCCTCGTTACGGTGTCCCGCGCTCTGTCACGGGCTTCGCGCCGTCATGGCTTTCGCGCCGTCATGGCTTTCGCGCCGTCACGGCTTTTTCTCGTCCGGTATGCGCGTTGCTGGCAGGCGCGGGAGCAGTAGACGCGGGGGCGGCCGGTGGAGGCGGGCTCCAACGGTCTGCCGCATTCGCGACACGAATCATCACGAGTTTCATCACGCTCTTGGATGAGGACCTCGATGCCGTCGAGGATGCGGCGCAGGCCGAACTCGAAGGAGTCCTCGGGGTCGTCCCAGCCGCCGGACTCCCACAGGCGGGTGATGGTGGGGTAGGCGGTCAGGCGTTCGTACAGGGAGTCGCGGGCGCCCCACCACTCCTCCTCGGAGACGCCGCTGCTGCGCTCCTCGCGCAGAATCTCGACCAGGCTCAGGGCCTCGGCGTCCACGAAGCGGCCGATCAGGTTGACGGCGGCGATCACCTCGTGAGGGCGGAGCGGGGTGTCGGCGAGGGTGCTCAGCATGCGTTCGAAGGTCGCGACCGCGTTCGGGCCGGGGATGTCGCGTGAGCCTCTCACCTCGGCGAGCCAGGGGTGGCGGCGGCGGAGACGCCAGCCCTGCCTGGCCAGCGCTTCGAGACGGGGGCGCCAATCCGGGCCCTGCTGATCCCGCCGGCCTGCCCGCCCTGTGCCGGCGTCCCGGCCTGGGCCGGCGTCCCGGCGCCCGTCAAGGCGCTCGTTTCGGTGCCCGTCCGGGTGATCGTTCCGGGGGTCGTCCGGGCGCTCGTGTCGGGGGTCATCCGGGTGATCGTTTCCGGGCTCGTCCGTACGTTCGCTCGGGTCTTCCGCTATCTGCTCGCCCATCACGGCGTCGCGCATGAGGGCGACGAGCCGGTCGCGGCCCGGTACGTGCCGGTAGAGCGACATCGTGGTGAAGCCGAGACGGTCGGCGACCTTGCGCATCGACAGGCCCTCAAGGCCCTCGGCGTCGGCCAGCTCGATGCCCGCCCGCACGATCCGGTCGAGGGTCAGCCCGGCGCGCGGCGCGCTCCCCTCGCCGCGGTCCCGCCACAACAGTTCGACGCCGTCGTCCATGCGTCCAGTTTATGGTGTACAAATCTGAGTACGACATAAACACAACAGGGGTGGTGTGCCGTGATCCAGATCTACGTGTCGCCGTCCGGTGACGACTCCGCGCCGGGCACCCGGGACCGGCCGTTCGCGACGCTCGAACGCGCCCGTGCGGCGGCGCGGGAGGCGGGTGGGAAGGCGGTCGTGCAGCTCAGGGGCGGTGTCCACGTCCTGGATCGGACCTTTGAGCTGGGCGCGGCCGGTTCGGGGACGGTCTACCAGGCGGCCGGCCACGGCACGCCCGAGCGGGAGGAGGCCGTCGTCAGCGGCGGCCGGGAGATCACCGGCTGGCGCGTGCGCGACGGGGTGTGGCTGGCCGGCGTCGGCGGCCTCGACATCCGCCGGCTCTACGTGAACGGCCGCCGCGCGCCCCGTGCCGCCGTACCGGGGCTGCCTGGCACGGTCACCGCGACCGAGACCGGTTGCGTCACCACAGCCCCAAGCCGCTGACCTGGCAGAACGTCGAGTTCGTGCACCGGGGCGTCTACCCGTGGACCGAGGCCCGCCTCCAGGTGGCCGGGATCGCGCGTGAGGGCGGCTCCACCGTGATCACCATGGCGCAGCCGGGGTTCGGGTGGGCGTACGAGCTGTACCGGTCCGTCTACGAGGGCCGCACCTCGACCGGACCCGGGCGGCCCACCTCCGTCGAGAACGACCCGAGCTTCCTGCGCGAGCCCGGCACGTTCGTGCTCGACCGGTCGCGGCCCGGCGAGCACGTGCTGATGTACCTGCCGCTGCCGGGGGAGGAACCGGAGTCCGCGCGGGTGGTCGCGCCGGTCCTGGAGACGCTGGTGCGGGTCGCGGGGGTGCGGGACGTGGCGTTCAGGGGGCTGGTGTTCGCCGAGGCCACGTGGACACGTCCCGGGCGGCCCGAGGGGTTCGTGCACTATCACGGCAGCGGGTTCCACGAGGGCGGGCCGGTCGGGCGGGCGGAGCTGGCTGAGGGCTCGTACGTGACGTATCCACTGAGTTCCGTCACGATTCCGGCGTGTGTAGAGATCGTCGGCGCGGATGGGGCCGAGGTCGAGGGATGCCGGTTCACCCGGATGGGCGCCACCGGGCTGGGCGTCAGCGGGGGCGAGGGCGTCACCGTATCCAGGTGCGAGTTCGACACACTGTCCGGCGGCGGCGTCACCATGAACGGCACCCGGGACGGCGCGATCGAGGACAACCGGGTGCGCGGGATCGGGCTGGAGTTCAGCGGGTCGCCCGGCATCGCCGTCACCGGCACCCGAGGCTGCGTCGTCGCGCACAACGAGGTCACCGGCGTGCCCCACTGCGGCATCGTGGCCGGGCCCGGCGAGGGAACGCGGATCCTGCACAACCTGACCGCGGACACCATGCAGGTGCTCGCCGACGGAGCCGGCATCTACCTCTCGGGGCCCCAGGGCGACTCGGCCGAGACCGGGGCCGTGATCCGGGGCAACGTCATCACGGACACGCGCACGCCGTACAACTTCGGGCTCTACACCGACTACGGCGCGAGCTGGGTGCTCGTCGAGGAGAACGTGGTCATGCACGCCCACAACACGGCCGTGCTGCACGTCGGCCCGCCGCTGGAGAACGTCACCTACCGGGGCAACTACTGGGACGCCGATCCGGTCGGGCACGACGATCCGCCGAGCGGGGTGACGTACGAGGAGAACGTCACGATCGCCGATGCGGACGCGCTCGCCGCCGCGACCCGGGAGATCCGGGACAGGGCGGGCGTGCGGCGTCGTTAGGTCCTGACCGTCGTGCCGTTGAGGCGGTCGATGACCTGGTCGTGCAGCAGGCCGTTCGTGCAGACGAGGCTGCCGCCCTCGAGGCCCTTGACGCCGGCGACGTCCGTCCAGATGCCGCCGGCCTCCTCCACGATCACGGTGAGCGCCGCCATGTCCCACGGCGACAGCTCCGGCTCGGCCGAGATGTCCACCGAGCCCTCGGCGACCATCATGTGCGACCAGAAGTCCCCGTACGCGCGGGTCCGCCAGCAGGCGCGGCTCAGGTCGAGGAAGTTGTCCAGCTTGCCGGCCTTCTCCCAGCCGCCGAAGCTCGAGTACGAGAACGACGCGTCCTCAAGCGACGACACCGATGACACGTGCATGCGGGTCGCCTTGGTCAGGCTCTTGCCCGTCCACGCCCCGCCGTCGGCCGCCGCCCACCAGCGCCGGCCCAGGGCGGGGGCCGAGACCAGGCCCACCACGACCTTGCCGTACTCCATGAGCGCGATCAGCGTCGCCCAGACGGGCACGCCGCGAACGTAGTTCTTGGTGCCGTCGATGGGGTCGATGATCCACGAGCGGGCGCCCCAGCCGGTCTTGCCGAACTCCTCGCCGACCACCGCGTCACGCGGCCTGGCGCGGCGCAGCGTCCCCCTGATGGCCTCCTCCACCGCGCGGTCGGCGTCGCTGACCGGCGTCAGATCGGGCTTGGTCTCGACCTTGAGGTCGACCGCCTTGAACCGTCGCATGGTCAGGTCGTCGGCGGCGTCCGCCATGACATGCGCGAGGCGCAGATCATCGTTATAACTCTGCACGGTCGCCCACGCTACCGTGTCGGCCTTACGGACATCAGTTACCAACGCCCCTTTTCTGGTAACCGCCTTTTCAGTTACTCATCAGTAGCATGTCCTGCATGTCGCAAGATGTCGGTGAGCTTCTGCTGCGATCGGTCCCTTTCGCTCGGACCCTGGGCATCGTCGTCGAAACCGCCGAGGACGGGCGGGCGATCTGCCGCGTACCGCCGCGGGCGGACCTCGCCAACCATGTCGGCGGGCCGCACGCGGGGGTGCTCTTCACGCTCGCCGAGTCCGCGTCCGGGGCCGCCGTGCTGTCCCTCTTCGCCGACCAGCTGGAACGGGCGGTGCCGCTGCCGACCACGGCGACCATCGCGTTCCGCAAGATCGCCACGGGCGAGGTGCGTGCCTCGGCCCGGCTGGCCGTCTCGCGGGAGGACGTGCTCGCGCGGCTGGACGCGGGGGAGCGGCCGGAGTTCGACGTGGAGGTGGAGATCACGAACGCGGACGGCGCCGTCGTCTCCACCCTCGCCGTCACCTGGACCCTCCGCCCCAACCGCCCCTGATAACCGCCGGTGGCGGGCCGGCGGCTTGCGCCCGGCCTTTGGTGCGCCTCGGCTGACCGCGCCGCATCTTCCGGGGTGGTTCCCGTGACCGGAAGCGTCTCGCCGGTCGCCGCACGTTCACCTCGTGCCAGGCGAATCTCACGGGCGTACTTCCCGGCGCACCGCGTGGCACCGCCGAACCGGGGCACTCGCCCCGGGGGTGCGCCCGCCGTGCCGGAGGGGTGCGGTCGCGCGCTCGCTCGGCGCGCAACGCGGCGCGTAGGTCACGCCCCACCGACACCATCGCCGGCCGGGATCGCTGCAGGCCGGGATCGCTGCAGGCTGCGACCACCGCCGGCCGACACCATCGCCGGTTGACACGACCGCCGGTCGACACCACCCCCGGTCGACACCACCGCCGGTCGCGACCACCGCCGGTCGCGACCACCGCACCGGTCGGTGCGCAGCCGACCGGCGCCCCCACGCAGGGTACGGCGGTACTTCAGTGGGCTGGAGGCGGCTTCGGGTCGGCGTCGCCTGCCAGGCGACGGTCGCCCACGCGGCCCTGCGGTGGTGCGCCGGTGACGTCCGTGGCGGCTCATGCGCGCCGGAGCCCTACGCCCCTGAACGCCCGGCCTTTTCAGGGTGTCTCGCCCGCCGGGGCGCCGTGGTGCTCGGAATGTTGCCTGGTGGTCAGAGGGCTCAGGCGTGGCGGGTGGCCGTGGGGTCGTCCAGGGTGCCCTCGCGGCTGGCCAGCAGGCGGCGCAGCGACTCCAGGCGGGCGGGGTCGGCGTTGCCCGCCGCGACCCAGGCGTCCAGAGCACAGCCCTCGCTCAGGTGATTACAGCCCTTGGGGCACTCGACCGTGCCCTCCACCAGGTCAGGGAACGCCGCCAGCACCGTCTCCGTCGAGACGTGGGCCAGCCCGAAGCTGCGTACGCCCGGCGTGTCGATGATCCAGCCGCCCTCCGGCAGCTCCAGCGCGACGGCCGAGGTCGAGGTGTGGCGGCCGCGGCCGGTGACGGCGTTGACCTGGGAGACGGCGCGGTTGGCGTTCGGCACCAGCGCGTTGACCAGGGTGGACTTGCCCACCCCCGAATGCCCGACCAGGACGCTGATCCGCCCCGCCAGGCGCTCGCGCAGCTCGTCGAGCGGGCCGCCCTTGTGCACGACGACGTGCGGCACGCCCAGCGGTTCGTACAGCGCCACCAGCTCGTCGGGCGGCGCGAGGTCCGACTTGGTGAGGCAGAGCAGGGTGTCGATCTCCGCGTCGAACGCCGCCACCAGGATGCGGTCGATCATGCGCGGTCTCGGCGGCGGGTCGGCCAGCGCGGTCACGATCACGAGCTGGTCGGCGTTGGCCACCACCGGACGCTCGATGCCGTCGCTGTCCTCCACGTCGTCGGCCGAGCGGCGCAGCATCGACGTGCGCGGCTCCACCCGTACGACGCGGGCCAGGGTGTCGGGCTTGCCGGACACGTCGCCGACCAGCGCGACCCTGTCGCCCACGACGATGCCCTTGCGGCCCAGCTCGCGGGCCTTCATGGCGACCACGAGCCGGCGCTGGGGCGGCCTGCGTTTCTGTGCCGAGCCCTTGGGGCGCTCGGCTTCGACCAGCGCGGTGTAGCGGCCGCGGTCCACGGCCACCACGAAACCTTCCACAGCGTCCTCATGCGCAGGACGAATCCGGGTCCGCGGCCTGGAACCCTTACCCGGCCTGACCCTGACGTCGTCCTCGTCGTACTCCCGCCTCCTCAGCGGTCCGCTCCCATGCGCTCGCTCCACTTTCGTGAGAATTGTCTTGGTAGTGGTGATGGTAGGCAGGTTGCGGAACGTCCTACGACATCCCGCGACCGATCGTCACCCGACCGTCGCCTGCCGGGTCGGTTGCCCGTCGAGTCCGTCGCCTGCCGGTCGGTCGTGGTCGTCCATGCGGTCGAATCGCTGGGCGGTCCCTCTCCGGCCGGCCCTCGCACCCATCCCGGCCCTGGCTTGTGCGCTCGGCCTGCAGGCCGGTGAGGCCGGGCGGGAGGCGGGTCGGCCGGCGCATCCGGTGCGGCGGTCTGCCTGCCGGCCCGCGTGCGGTGCTCTGCACGCCGGTCCGTGTGGCGGTCTGCGCGCCGGTCCGTGTGGCGGTCTGCGCGCCGGTCGGTGTGCGGCGGTGTGCGTGCCGGTCGGTGTGCGGCGGTTCGAGTGTCGGCCCGTGTGCGGTGTTGCCTGGACGATCGTCGTGTGTCTGCGCGCCGGTCCGTGAACCGGCCGTCGGCTTGCCAGTCCGCGTGGCGGGTGCGAGCCGACGGGTGGGGTGAGCCGGGTGCGGATGAGCCGGGTGGGCGGCTGCTCTCCGGCACCCGTGGGATGTGGTCGGGCCTGGCGGGCGAAAGTGCGTCTGGTGGCCGGGTGAGTGGTCTCCGGAGCGGGCGGTGTCACCTGGGGTCGCTCGAGTGGGGCGGGCGGCGTTACCCGGGGTCGCTCGGGTGGCGGTGTCGTGCTGGTGGGTCTCATGGTCATCCGGGCGACGTGCTCTCACGTGGTGGCCTTCACCGACGTGCCCGGGGCTCCCACGGTGAAACCAGCGGTGCCGGAAGGGTGGCCGTTCGCGCAGGTCAGGACCGTGACGCCGCTCCAGGGAGCCGTGGAGATCCGCGACCTGGCCTCAGCGGCCGCCGAGGCGTGGCGTGCGGAGGTCATCGCGGGTCCGGCGGTGGCGTGCACGGGGCGCTGATCACCGGGAGGCCAGCATCGTGGTCCACATCTGGACGAACTCCGGCAGGGTCTTGGCGGTCGTCGCGATGTTCTCCACCTCGACACCCGGCACCGCGAGGCCGATCACGGCGCCGGCCGTGGCCATGCGGTGGTCGTCGTAGCTGTGGAAGACGCCGCCGTGAAGCGGGCGGGGCCGGATGATCAGCCCGTCGTCGGTCTCCTCGGCGTCGCCGCCGAGGCGATTGATCTCGGTGACGAGCGCGGCCAGGCGGTCGGTCTCGTGGCCGCGCAGGTGGCTCACGCCCCTGATGCGGCTCGGCGTGGTGGCCAGCGCGGCGAGCGCGGCGATGGTCGGGGTGAGCTCGCCCACCTCGTGGAGGTCGGCGTCGAGGCCGGTGACCTTCCCGGTGCCGGTGACCACGAGGTCGTCGCCGGAGCGCGCGACCGTGGCGCCCATGGACGTGAGCAGCCCGCGCAGTGCGTCGCCCGGCTGGGTGGTGCGCTCGGGCCAGGCGGGGATCGTCACCGTGCCGCCCGTCACCAGGGCCGCCGCCAGGAACGGGGCCGCGTTGGACAGGTCGGGCTCGACCGTCACGTCCCTGGCCGCGATCGGCCCCGGCTCCACCCGCCACACGTCGCGCTCGCCGGCGTCGACCGAGACGCCCACCGCCCGCAGCATCTCGATCGTCATCTCGATGTGCGGCTGCGAGGGCACCGGCGGGCCGACGTGGCGTACGGTGATGCCCTTCTCGAAACGCGCGGCCGTGAGCAGCAGACCCGACACGAACTGCGACGAGCCGGACGCGTCGAGCGTCACCTCGCCGCCCGTCGTCGGCCCGCTGATCGTGAACGGCAGCGCGTCGTTGTCGACGCGGGCCCCGAGCGCGCGCAGCGCGTCGAGGATGGGGCCCATCGGGCGCTTGCGCGCATGGGGGTCGCCGTCGAACGAGACCGGCCCGTCGGCCAGCGCCGCCATCGGCGGCACGAACCGCATCACCGTGCCGGCCAGGCCGACGTCGATGTGGGCGCCGCCGCGGATCGGGCCCGGCGTCACCGCCCAGTCGACGCCCGCCGAGGTCTCGCGCGTGGCCTCGAACGTGGTGCCGAGCGCGCGCAGCGCCGCGACCATGAGGTCGGCGTCGCGGCTGCGCAGGGCCTGGCGCACGACGCCTGGACCGTCGGCGAGCGCGGCCAGCAGGAGCGCGCGGTTGGTCACCGACTTGGAGCCGGGCAGCGGGACGGTGGCGACGACGGGAGCCGTCGCCGTCGGAGCGGGCCAGTGCTGAGCGGGCATGGTCAAAGAGTACTGGCCGTGGGCGGGCGGAGACCGCAGGCTGTGGACGGCGGGTCCCGCACCGTCTCTCCCTGTGGACAACCGGCCCAGCCTCAGTGGGGGACCTGCGCAGGCGCGTCGGCCGGGCTCCAGCGGGGGCGACCCACGCAGGGGCGCCGGGTCGGCGGAAGAGGGCGGGTGGCGGCGGTCGGGTGGCGGCCGTGAGGCGAACATGCGCGCGAAAGCCGGACGTGGCAGTGTGGGGTCATGTGCGGTAGATACGCCTCGGCGCGCAAGAAGCACGAGCTGCTGGAGGAGTTCCAGGTCGAGCAGGACCCGGAGCCCGACAAGGAGCTCGGCCCCGATTACAACGTCGCGCCGACCAAGAACGTCTACGCAGTTCTGAGCCGCGTGCCCAAGGACGCCGAGCGGGCGGTGCGGCAGCTGAGGATCGTCAAGTGGGGCCTGGTGCCGGCGTGGGCCAAGGACCCGTCGATCGGCTCCCGGCTGATCAACGCCAGGGCCGAGACGCTGGCGGAGAAGCCGTCGTTCCGGCAGGCGTTCGCCAAGCGCAGGTGCCTGCTGCCGGCCGACGGCTACTTCGAGTGGATGCCGGTCGAGGGCGAAAAGAAGAAGCAGCCGTACTTCATCCATCCGGCCGACGGCGGGGTGCTGGCCATGGCCGGCCTGTACGAGTTCTGGAAGGACCCGTCCAGAGACGATGACGACCCGCTCAAGTGGCTGGTGACCTGCACCGTCATCACCACGAACGCCGAGGACCACCTCGGCCGCATCCACGACAGGATGCCGATGATCATCGACAGGGACCACTGGGCGGAGTGGCTCGACCCCAAGCTGACCGACGCCGAGCGGGCGGGGCGGCTGCTGGTGCCCGCCGAGACGGGGCGGCTCACCGCGTACCCGGTGTCCACGGACGTCAACAACGTCCGCAACAACGGGCCGGACCTCATCAAACCCCTTCCTGACGAGGAGGAGAGCGCGCTCTTCTGAAGGTGTAAGAAGCCCGGTAAGTGGGCATCCGGTGAGGAAAGCGATGCACCCGTTCACACGGTGTCACCGCTGAACGTTGCCCCCTTGATCACACCGGGCGGGACATCCGGGGGGTCCTGGCCGCGGCGTACCCCTTCACCCGGAGGTGCGGATTCGTGGACGTCACGACCGCTCGTGAGCGGCTGGAAGAAATGCTCGCCGACCTCGACCGTTCGATCGGGGTCCTGCGCGGCGAGCCAGTCGGTGTGCGCGACCGCTCTGCGGCCGACGCCGGCTCCGACCTGACCGACGCCGACCGGGCCCAGGCCATGCTGACCGTTGCCACGAGCCAGCGGCAGGCCATCCTCGATGCGCTCAAACGCATCGACGAGGGCGCGTACGGCCGGTGCGTCGACTGCGCCAAGCCGGTGCCGGAGGGCAGGCTCGAAGCCCGCCCCGAGGCGGCGAGGTGCGTGCCCTGCCAGGGCAAACGCGAACGCCGCCGCTGATCCGGTCCGATGCGGTGCGACCGGCCGGCCGGTCGGCGGGCGGGCCTAGGCGCCAGGCAGGAGGAAGCCCGGACAGGAGGCGGCCGCAAGAAGGAAAAGGCGCAGTCGCCGGACACGAAGAGCGGCGGATGCGGCCCCCTTCCGCAGGCGCGCGAGGGTCACTTCTTGCGGGCGCTGGCCACCAGGTGGATGCCGACCGTGTCGTCGTCATCCGGATGGGCCTCGAGCTCGGTGCGCACCAGGTAGTTGAGCGCCCGCGCGTCCGAGCCGAGCACGTGGTCGACCGTGGACGGCGACAGCACCGTACGGGGCCGCATCCATTCGATCTCCAGACCGGCGCCCTGGAGCAGCTCGCGCAGCTGCGTGCTGCTGAAGCAGCGCGTGATGCTCCCGTCGGGCCACGGCACGAGCATGACCTCGCCGGTCTGCCGGAGGTGCTGCCACTGCTCCTGCTCGGCCAGGATGGCCATGCCGAGCACGAGGGAGTCGACGCACACCAGGGCCCGGCCGCCGGGCTTCAGCACCCTGGCGACGTCGTTCATGGCGGACTCGGCCATGAGCTCGATGGACATCACGCGCTCTTCCGCGAGCACGGCGTCCACGCTCTCGTCGGGCAGGAACGCCAGGTCGTCGGCGCGCACGTGGCGTACGCGGTCGGCGTCGCGCAGCCGGGACTGGCCGTCGGCGGTGCGGCGGAAGTCGAGCACCTCGATCACCCGGTGCCCGGCTCTGGCGGCCTGGCCTGACCATCGTCCGCGGCCGCCGGAAAGGTCGAGGATGACGGAGGGCTCGGCGGGAAGCCATCGGTTGAGTTGTTCGGCGGCGACGGCGCGGTAGAAGGTCCAGTACGGCCCGAGCGTCCCTGAGCCGTTCAGTTCCTCGGCCGGAATGGGCAGCACACGCGACTCCTGGGTTCCGGAAAAAGGGCTACCAGCCGGTACGTATGACGTTCCCCGCACCGGGTCCTTCGTACCTTCTATCTTGCGGGAACAGACAAGGGCTCGGGTGTGTTGCGACGAGCATGCTCACAATGGTCGAACCCCGACCCGCTGACCCATTGGCCGCGAGCCAGCGGGTATCCTCCCCTGAGTACGGTGTACCGCCACAGCCGGCCACCGGTGATCTTAGGGGGGTGGGTCCGGTGCCCGCGACAGGCGCGGAGACGCTGGAGCAACGAAGTGAGCGCTTCGAGCGCGACGTCATGCCTTATCTCGAGCAGCTCTACTCCGCGGCGCTCCGGATGACCCGGAACCCCGCCGACGCCGAAGACCTGCTCCAGGAGACGTTCGCGAAGGCGTTCGCGTCCTTTCACCAGTTCCAGCAGGGCACCAACCTGAAGGCGTGGCTCTACCGGATCCTCACCAACACCTTCATCAACAGCTATCGCAAGAAGCAGCGGGAGCCGAAGCAGTCGGGCACCGAGGAGATCGAGGACTGGCAGCTCGCGCGGGCGGAGTCCCACACCTCGAGCGGTCTGAAGTCCGCCGAGGTCGAGGCGCTCGAGCACCTGCCCGACGGGGATATCAAGAAGGCGCTGGCGTCTTTGCCCGAGGAGTTCAGGATCGCGGTCTACCTGGCCGACGTCGAAGGCTTCCCCTATAAGGAGATCGCCGACATCATGGGCACCCCGATCGGGACCGTGATGTCGAGGCTGCACAGGGGACGCAGGCAGCTGCGGGGCCTCCTTGAGGACTACGCCCGCGAGCGCGGCCTGGTCCCGGCGGAGGGATCGAAATGAGCTGTGGCAACCCGCACGACACCGACTGTCGTGAAGTGCTCGACAAGGTCTACGCCTACCTCGACGGCGAGCTGACCGAGAGCGACGTCGCACAGATCAAGGTGCATCTCGACGAGTGCAGTCCCTGCCTCAAGGAGTACGACCTGGACAAAGCGGTCAAGGAGCTGGTCCACAAACACTGCGGTTGTGACCCGGTTCCCGCTGATCTGCGGTCCAAGGTGCTCGATCGCATCGCGCAGGTGAGGGCCGAACTCGCCGACTAAGATTCCCTTCATGCGCGTGTTGGTCACCGGCGGTGCCGGATTCATCGGATCGAATCTCGTCGATCGCCTGTTGGCCGACGGCCATGAAGTCGACGTCGTCGACGACCTGTCGTCCGGTAGGCGGGAAAATCTCGCCGAGGCGGCGACCAGCGACCGCTTTCGGCTGCACGAGATGGACATCCGCGACCGCGCGCTCGTCGACCTGATGACCGAGCTGCAGCCGGAGGTGGTCTGCCACCTCGCGGCGCAGATCAGCGTGCGCAAAAGCGTGGCGGACCCGGCCTACGACGCCAGGCTCAACGTCGAGGGCACGGCCGCCGTGCTCGCCGCCGCCCACGAAGGCCGCACCCGCAAGGTGGTCTTCGCCTCGTCGGTCGCCGTCTACGGGCGGCCGGCCACGATCCCGGTGCCGGGCGATGCGGCCACCGACCCGCGCTCGCCGTACGCGGCGTCCAAGCTGAGCGGCGAGATCTACCTCGCCACGTTCAAGGCCCTGTACGGCCTCGAATACACCACGCTGGTGCTGTCCAACGTCTACGGCCCCCGCCAGGCGCCCGACGGCGAGGCCGGCGTGGTCTCGATCTTCACCGACGCGCTGCTCAACGGCACGCCCACGGTCGTCTACGGCGACGGCACCCAGACCCGCGACTACGTCTACGTCGACGACGTGGTGGACGGTTTCGTCCGCGCCTGCGGCCCCGAGGGCAACGGCCGCCGCTTCAACCTCGGCACCGGCATCCAGACCACCGACCGGCGCCTGCACACGCTCATCGCCGACGCGGCCGGCGCGCCGGACAAGCCGGGCTTCGCGCCGCCGCGGCCGGGCGACCTGCCCGCGATGGCGGTCGATCCGGTGCCCGCCCACGAGGGCCTCGGCTGGCAGCCCCGCACCGACCTCGCGACCGGGCTGAAGAAGACGGTCGAGTGGGCCGCCGCGCGTCGCGGCAAGTAGTGACTTGATTACGCTTTGCTTGCGATTTCCGACTCTCCCCTTGCGGCCACCCCGTCTTCTGTAGCGTGAGAGCCACAAGTCGACGTGGAGGCATGTGGATGTCGAAGGTTACGGTCGCCCGGCTGCTCACCGCCCTCGTGCTGATCGCTCCCGCGGTCGCGCTGATGTCCGGCGGCGTCCTGCCTCCCGGAGTGACCTGGACCTGATGGCTATGGGGGGCCGCCATGCGTGATCTGCCGTGGCCCGCAAGGGTCTATCTGGCCGCCGTGATCGGGGCGGCGGCCGCTCTCATCATCCGCGGCGTGATCGTCTCCGGCGCGCCCGTGGTCACCGAGGATCTGGACATCCTCCTGGTCCTCGCCCTGCTGTTCCTGGTGTGCGAGTCGATGCCGACGCTGCTCAACGTGGAGCAGACCGCGGTGTCGGTCAGCTTCTCCGCCTCGCTCGCGGCGGTGGTGCTGATCGGTCCCGAGGGCGCCGCGCTGGTCGGGCTGACCGCGATGGTCAGCGTCAGGCCGGGCCTGCCGCTGGTCAAACGGCTGTTCAACGGCGCGCAGTTCGCCATCTGCGGTTACACCGCGGGGCTGGTCTACGAGGCGTTCGACGGCCGGGTCGGCGTGCCCGACGTCAACGCGTTCGACGACCTCATCGGCCCGTACGCCGCGGCCACGGCCGTGTTCGTGCCGCTCAACATCGCGCTCACGCTCACCATGATCCGGCTGGCCACGCGCGTGCGGGCCACCGAGATGCCGATGCGCGGCATGGCCCAGTTCCTGCTGTCGTATCTGGGGTACGGCACGTTCGGGCTGCTGGTGGCGGGGCTGTGGGCCACGGTCGCGTCGATCTCCGCGGTGCTGGTGCTGGTGCCGCTGTTCGTGGCGCGCTGGGCGTTCGGGCAGTATCACGCGCAGCAGCGCTCGTACGACGCGACGATCGCCGCGCTCTGCCAGGCCGTGGAGACGAAGGACTACTACACGCGCGGTCACTGCACGCGCGTCTCGCACGCCTCGTCCATGATCGCGCAGGAGATCGGCATGGGCCCCGAGCGGGTCCGCGCCATCCGCTACGCGGGCATGCTGCACGACGTGGGCAAGCTCGGCGTGCCCACCAAGGTGCTGCAGAAGGAGGGGCCGCTGACCGAGGAGGAGTTCGCCGCGATCCAGCTCCACCCGATGCGCGGGCTGGAGATCGTGCGCGGCATCGGCTTCCTCGACGAGGCGTACGCCGGGATCATGCACCACCACGAGCGGCACGACGGCACCGGCTACCCGATGGGGCTGGCGGGTGACGAGATCCCCGAGTTCGCCAAGGTCATCGCGGTGGCCGACGCGTTCGACTCGATGACGTCGGACCGTTCCTACCGGGGGGCGCGGCCGGTGCCGGTGGCGATCGACGAGCTGCGCAAGAGCGCGGGCACGCACTTCGACCCGGTCATGGTGGCGGCGTTCATCCGCGCGCTCGAACGCGAGCCCTGGCAGCCGCCGCGCCGCGTCGATCCGCCGCCTCCCGAGGTCGCCGAGACGCAGATCAAGGACCACGACGACCCGACGATGCCGATCCAGGTCGTGACCGGGCCATGATCGCCACCGAGCGCGTGATGAGGGGACGGGACCGGTCGCTGCACACGGTCCTGCGCAGGCTCGACTCGGGGCAGCTGCTGCTGATCTGCGCGGCCGGGCTGGTCGCGCTGACCGGTGTGGCGTACACGGCGGCCGAGGGGCTCGACCGGCCGGAGATCGCGGTCGGGTTCGGCGCGCTGATCGCGGTCGGTGAGCTGGCCAGGCTGACCATGCCGGGCAACAGGGAGGTCGCGCCCATCGGGGCGGCCGCCGCGCTGGGCTACACGCTGCTGCTCGACCTCAGCGAGAACCCGCTGCGTCACTCGGCGCTGCAGGTCGTGGCGGTGATCGCGGTCGGCATGCTGGCGGGGGCGCTGCCGCACCTGGCGGTGGGCCGCCCGCCGCGCCTCGACGCGATGGCCAGGCGGCTGCTCACCGGCGCGCTGCTGGCCTTCGCCTTCCGCCCGCTGGCCGACCCCCTGTACGAGCTGACCACGCCGCCCACGAGCACCTGGTGGCCGGCGCTCGCCGTGATGGTGACGTTGATCACGATCACGCTGCTGGTCGACGTGCTGATCGCCGCGCTGCTGCGGGCCGAGCAGGTGCGCACCGCGTTCCGGGTGGCGGTGCGCGACGAGCTCAACATGGCGTTCCCGCTGGGGGCGGCCGTGGGGTCGTCGGGCGTGCTGCTGGCGCTGGCCACGCACAGCATGGACCTGGTGGCGCTGCTGGTGTTCGCCGCGCCGCTGCTGGTCACGCAGGTGGCCTTCCGCAAGTACGCCGGCATCCGCGCCACTTATCTGCAGACCGTGCGCGCCCTGTCGCGGGTCACCGAGGTCGGCGGCTACGTCGAGCCGGGGCACTCGCGCCGGGTCAGCCGCCTGGCCGTGGCCATCGGCAGGGAGCTCGGCATGGCCGAGCCCGAGCTGCTGGAGCTGGAGTACGCCGCGCTGATGCACGACATCGGCCAGCTCTCGCTGCGGGACCCCATCCCGGGCGGTGCGACCGTGCTGACCGAGCCCGAGCAGGCGCGCCGCATCGCCGAGCTGGGCGCCGAGGTCATCAAGCAGACGGGCGTGCTCGACCGGGTGGCCGAGGTGGTGCGCAGGCAGTGCGACGTGATCGCCGACGACCCGCCGCTGTCGAGCCGTATCATCAAGGTCGCCAACGCCTACGACGACCTGGTGGGGCCCTCGACCGACCGCGACAGGAGCGGGGCGGCGCTGGAGCGCATCCGGTTGTCGGCCGGCAGCGCGTACGATGCCCACGCGGTGGAGGCGCTGGCCCGCGTGATCGACCGCGGCCGGATCTGAGATCTACAGCCGGCCGCGCTCCGGAGCTGTTTCCGGCCGCTCACTTTTGTGGGGTTCCTACAGATCGTGCTCGCCGGATCGGTGGTTTCGGGGGAAAGGGGTCAAGGCGGTGGCGGTCGTAGGGTGGTCGGCGTGCTTACTGAGACGCTCGGACCCGTTCTGATCGCCAACCGAGGGGAGATCGCGCGGCGGATCATCCGCACGGTCAAGCGGATGGGCCTGCGAGCCATCGCGGTCCACTCCGAGGCCGACGCCGACCTGCCCTTCGTCCGCGAGGCCGACGAGGCCGTGCTGCTCGGACCGGCCAATCCGGCGCAGAGCTACCTCGACGTCGCCAAGGTGCTGCAGGCGGCGCGCGACACCGGCGCCAGGGCGATCCACCCCGGCTACGGCTTCCTGGCCGAGAACGCCGCGTTCGCCAGGGCCGTCATCGAGGCCGGGATGGTGTGGATCGGCCCGTCGCCCGAGGCCATCGACAAGATGGGCGACAAGATCAACGCCCGTAACCTCATGGAGGCCGCCGGCGTGCCGGTCGCGGCGGGCACCCGCGAGCCGGTGACGGACCTGTCGCAGGCGCTCAGGGCCGCCGAGTCCATCGGCTACCCGGTCATGGTCAAGACCGCGGGCGGTGGCGGAGGCATCGGCATGAGCGTCGCCCACGACGAGGAGGCGCTGGGCAAGGCGTACGAGCAGGCCGCCAGGGCGGCGGCGCGGTTCTCCGGCGACGCGCTCGACGGCCCCGCCGTGCTGCTGGAGCGCTACATCGAGCGGGCCCGCCACGTCGAGGTGCAGATCCTCGGCCTGCCCGGCGGCGAGGTCGTGGCGCTGGGCGAGCGCGACTGCTCGGTGCAGCGCCGCCACCAGAAGGTCGTCGAGGAGTCGCCGTCGCCCGGCATCAGCGCCGAGCTGCGCGAGCGCATGCTCAAGGCGGCGGTGCGCGCCGGCGAGGCGGTGGGCTACGTCGGCGCGGGCACGGTCGAGTGCCTGGTCGACGCCGACAAGCAGGACTTCGTGTTCCTGGAGATGAACACCAGGCTGCAGGTGGAGCACCCGGTCACCGAGCTGGTCACCGGACTCGACCTGGTCGAGCTGCAGCTGCGGGTGGCGGCGGGCGAGCGCCCCGAGGTGCGGCCCGAGCCGCGCGGCCACGCCATCGAGTTCCGCGTGTACGCCGAGGACCCCAAGCGGTTCTTCCCCGGCCCCGGAAAGATCACGGCGTGGAAGGAGCCCGCGGGCGACGGCGTGCGCGTCGACTCGGGCTACGCGGAGGGCAACACCGTCACCCCGTTCTACGACCCGCTGATGGCCAAGCTGTGCGTCCACGGCTCCGACCGGGCGGAGGCGCTGGAGAAGGGCCGCAAGGCGATCGCGGAGTTCGTCGTCGAGGGCCCGAAGAACAACCTGCCGTTCTGCGCCGAGCTGCTGGAGAACGCGGAGTTCGCCGCCGGCGACTATGACACCGGCCTGGTCGCGCGGATGCGCGCGTAGGCCGCATGAGATTGTTGGATCAGTGAAGAGGGAGGTCCCGGTGGCTGAGGTACGCGCTGAGATGGTGGCGAACGTGTGGAAGGTCCTCGTCAAGGAGGGCGACACCGTCTCCGACGGCGACACGCTCGTCATCCTCGAGTCCATGAAGATGGAGATCCCGGTGATCGCCGAGGACGACGGCGTGGTGGCGCAGCTCAAGGTGGCCGAGGGCGACGTGATCCAGGAAGGCGACCTGATCGCGGTCATCGAGTAGTGCGGGCGAGGAACCTGGCACGGTCGACCACGACGCGCTCGATCGTGCCCGTGCCCAGCACGGCGCCGTGCTCGTCGTGGGCCTCGAACGCGAAGACCAGCCGCCGCCCGTCGACCTCGGTCAGCTCGACGCCGACCTGCACGCGCGCGCCGAGCGGGCCGGCGGCCAGGTGGTCGAGGGCGACCCGGGTGCCGACGGAGGTCTCACCGGGCGCGAGATGCCGGGCGACGGCGCGTACGGTCGCCGCTTCGGCCAGGGCGAGCAGCCTGGGTGTGGCCAGCACGGGCACATCACCGCTGCCGATCTCCTTGGCGGTGTCGGCCATCTCGACGACGGTCGAAAGCTGGGCGCGCAGCCCCGGTGCGAGCGTCATGGGGATCAGCCTAAAGGGCGGCGGAATGGGCCCGCTGACTTCCCGGAAACGCGGACAAGTGCGCACGCAAGGCCTCAGGATAGGCTTTGTACGGCTTGAGGCTTTTGAGTGGCATGTGAGACAGGTGAGTCGTACACTCTCTGAGTTCCGTGACCACTGTGTAACCTCACCGCGACAAAACTTCGCTTTGTTGGAGACCCGCGGGGTGGGAGAGGTACGGACGTAGGGGGGTAGCGGGGGAATCATGGTGGCCCAAGGGACGACGCTGGCGGGGCGGTATCGCCTGGATACCCGCATCGGCGCCGGTGGCATGGGCGAGGTGTGGCGAGGCGAGGACACCGTCCTGGCCCGCACCGTCGCCGTCAAAGTGCTGCTCCCAGGCCGCATGCAGGACCCCGGCTTCGTCGCCCGCTTCCAGGGGGAGGCGCGGGCGATGGCCACGATCAACCACCCCGGGGTCGTGGACGTCTACGACTACGGCGTCAGCGGCGACACCGTCTACCTGGTGATGAAGTTCGTCGACGGCGAGCCGCTCGACCGGCTGCTCGCCCGGCTGGGCCGCATCCCGCCGCAGGCGGCCATGGAGCTGATCGCGCAGGCCGCCTCGGCTCTGCAGGCCGTCCACGACCAGGGCATCGTGCACCGCGACGTCAAGCCGGGCAACCTGCTCGTGCAGCGCGACGGCACGCTCGTGCTCACCGACTTCGGCATCGCGCGCTCCGACATCGCAAGCCGGCTCACCGACGCCGGCATGGTGCTCGGCACTGCCGCCTACTGCGCTCCCGAGCAGGCGGAAGGCGCCCCCGTGACGCCCGCGGTCGACATCTACGCGCTCGGCGTGGTCGCGTACGAGTGCCTGGTGGGCCAGCGGCCCTTCGACGGCGACAGCGCCGTCACGATCGCGCTCAAGCACATCCGCGAGGCTCCGCCGCCGCTGCCGGCCGACATCCCGCAGCCGGTGCGCCGGCTCGTGGACATCGCGCTGTCGAAGGATCCCGCCAGGCGCTACCCCAACGCGCGCGCGATGAGCGAGGCCGCCAGGGCGATCGCCAGCGGGCAGGCACCGGCCGAGCCCGAGGCGCTGGCCGGACTGTCCGGCGCGCCGTCCACGGGGGCGACGATGGCGCCGCCGTCCGAGGCGTACCAGCAGACCGGCTCCTACCAGCCGCGCGAGGGCGACCCCTACCAGACCGGCGCCCGGCTGGCCCAGGAGGACACCGCGGTCTCCGAACGGCGCGGCGGCCGGCGTGCCGCCAAGGCGCCGCGCAGGACCGGGCTGGTCGCCGGCATCGCGGCGGCCGTCGTGCTCGGCGCGGGCGCGGGCGCGGTCGCGCTGACCGGATTCACCGCCACGCCCGTCGAGCCGACCCAGACCACCTCGGCCATGGCCAACCAGGGCGACGGCAAGGAGGTCAAGCCCAAGCCGACCAGGCCCGCCGCCAAGACCAGGACGCCCGAGCCGCCCACCGTCGAGCCCGAGCCGACCCGGGTGGCCGAGCAGACCGTCAACCGGCCCCAGAGCCCCACGCCGTCCGTCACGCGGACCATCCAGGAGCCGACGAAGACGCCCACCAGCACGCCGTCCGCCAGCCCGTCGCCGACGCAGTCGCCCTCCGCGAGCCCGTCGATCAAGAAGGTGCTGGTGCCGAACGTGGTGGGCAGGCGCCTGCTCGAGGCCCAGGGCATGATCGAGGCGGCCGGCCTGCAGCCGGTGATCGACGACCGCACGACCACCACCGACGGCCGGCGCTGCGGACGGATCAAGGCGACCACGCCGGGGCCCGGCAAGGCGGTGGAGAAGGGCGCGGAGATCACGATGGTGCTCATCGACAGCGCCTGCCCCGAGGACAGCCCGCCGGAGACGCCCACGCCGACCCCCACGCCCTCCAAGGCGCCCTGACGGGTCAGACGCCCGTCGTGTTGCGCGGGTAGGCGATCTGCGGGTCCGTGGCGATGTTCACCATGTACGGCACCCCGGAGTCGAACGCCCTGCGCAGCGCCGGGCCGATCTCCGACGGCGCGGTCACCAGCTCGCCGCCGCCTCCGAGGGCCGTGACCACCTGGTCGTAGCGGCACTGCGGCTGCAGCTCGGCCGCCACGTCGTAGCCGTACAGCAGCTGCATGGGGTGCTTCTCCAGGCCCCAGATGCCGTTGTTGCCGCAGATCATGACGACCGGCAGCTTGTGCCGCACCAGGGTGTCGACGTCCATCAGCGAAAAGCCCGCTGCGCCGTCGCCGAGCAGCAGCACCACCTGCGAGGACGGCCTGGCCAGGCGGGCGGCGATGGAGTAGCCGAGGCCGGTGCCGAGACAGCCGTACGGGCCCGGGTCGAGCCAGTTGCCCGGCCGCTTCGGCTCGACGTACTTGCCCGCGTACGACACGAAGTCGCCGCCGTCGCCGATCACCACGGCGTCGTCGTCCAGCACCTTGGCCAGCTCTCCGTAGATGCGCATCGGGTGGATCGGGTCGGCGTCGGAGGCCAGCAGCTCGGCGTCGCCCGCGATGGCGGCCTTGGCGGCGCCGGCCAGCTTCTCCACCCACGGCGCGTACGCGTCGGGCTTGACCCCCGCCTCGGCGCAGGCCGTGCCGAGGCTCCAGAACACCACCGACAGGTCGCCCGCGGCCGACGCGGCCGGCTGCATGTGGGTGGTGAGCTGCGAGGGCGCGTCGGCGATGTGGACCACCCTGGCGAGCGGCGCGCCGTCCTTGCCGCCGAACCAGCCGTAGCCGAGCCGGAAGTCGAGCGGCGTGCCCACCACGATCACCAGGTCGGCCTGGCCGAACGCCATGCCCCGCGCCCTGGTCACCAGCAGCTCGTGGCCGGACGGCAGGATGCCGCGGCCCTGGCCGTTGGGGATGACCGGCAGCCGCCACGTCTCGGCGAAGTCGCGGGCCGCCTCCTCGGCGCGGTCCATCCACACGTCGGAGCCGTACACCAGGACCGGGCGCTCGGCCTCGGCCAGCAGGCGCGCGATGCCCGCCAGGTCGTCGGGGTCGGGCTCCAGCGGGGACGGCGTCTGCGTGCGCACCTCGTGGACGGGGGAGGGCGAGAACAGGTGGTCCATGTAGAAGTCGAGGAAGACCGGGCCGCGGTGCGGTGCCACCGCCGTGCGGAAGGCCACCTCGACGTCCTGCCCGATCGAGTCGGCCCCGCTCGCCGTGAACGACAGCTTGGTGATCGGTTCGAGCAGCGGCGGATGGTCCATCTCCTGCAGCGCGCCGCTGCCCCAGCGCGACTGCGGCGCACGGCCGCCGAGCACCACCACGGGAGAGCCGTTGAAGTGCGCCGTCGCCACGCCGCTCACCCCGTTGGTGACGCCGGGGCCCGCCGTGAGCACCGCCAGGCCGGGGCTCCTGGTCAGCCGTGCGGTCGCCTCGGCGGCGAAGACCGCGCTCTGCTCGTGGCGTACGTCGACGATGCGCATGCCTTCGTGCACCGCGCCGTCGTAGAGGGGGAAGACGTGGCCGCCCGAGAGAGTGAACATGGTCTCGACGCCGTAGGCCTTGGACACGGCGACGGCGGCGTCACCGGCGTGCTTCGCAGACTCCATGCCGGGAACTTACCAACCAGTCACAGGAGTAAACAGAGTTCGACCGGCGCGTTGACCGGCCTTGGCGTGCGGCGAATCAGGACTATTGGCAGCAGACCGTGACGATGCCCTCTGCGGTCGTCGCGACGATCGTGCGCTTGGCGTCCTCCCGCTGCGGGACGTCCACCGTGGTGTTGGTGCCGGAGACCGTGACGTCGTAGGCGTGGGCGCCGTCGGTGCCCACGCGCGCCTGCGGCGGCACGTGCACGCTGACGTCACCCGAGGCACGCACGACCGCCTTGACCTGCGACGGCGTCACCGCGAACATCAGCTCCACATCGCCAGAGCCGACCTCCACATCGGCCTTCTTGCCGGTCAGCCCGTCGGCGTCCACGCTTCCCGTGCCCGAGCGCGCCCAGAGGTCGCCCGAGACCTCCCTGACGTCGACGTCCCCCGACACCGACGTCAGGCGCACGTCGCCGAACAGCCCGTGCACCGTGATGTGACCGCTGCGAGTGCTCGCCTCCAGGTCCGTCTCCGGCGGTACGAAAAGCGTGTAGTCGGCCTGGCAGAGGGGGCCCTTCGGCTGGTCGGAGCCGGGGCAGACCGCCTCGAGCGACAGCGTGCGGGAGCGCGGGTCCCAGTCCTCCGTCACCTTCGGCCGCTCGCCGTCCCAGCGCAACGCGCGCTCCACGAGCAGCTCGCCGGCCTTTCCCGGCAGCACGGACAGCGCGACCTGCCCCTTGCCCGCCTTGACGCGGACGCTGTCGCCGTCGAACGGGATCGAGCGCAGGGTGACGTCCCTCGGCGTGCGCGCGCCGGCGAACACCCGCCACAGGTTCAGCGTCGAGAGCGTCAGCGCGACGACCGTGGTCACCGTGCCCGCCACGAGCCACACCTTCCTCATGGAAGGCTCCTGATCTTGAGGAACTGCAGCACCGCGAGCACCCGCCGGTGGTCGCCCTCGTCAGGGGCCAGGCCGAGCTTGGCGAAGATGTTGCCGATGTGCTTGCCCACCGCGCCCTCGCTGAGCACCAGAGCCTGCGCGATGCCCGCGTTGGAGCGGCCCTCGGCCATCAGCTTCAGCACCTCGTGCTCGCGCGGTGTGAGCCGCTCCAGCGGGTCGCTGTTGCCGCGCAGCAGCAGCTGGGCGACCACCTCGGGGTCGAGCGCCGTGCCGCCCGCCGCCACCCTGCGCAGCGCGTCGATGAACTCCGCCACGTCCGCCACCCGGTCCTTCAGCAGGTAGCCCACGCCGCCCGTCGCGGCCGATGCGAGCAGCTGGGCGGCGTAGCGCTCCTCGACGTACTGCGAGAGCACCAGCACCGCGAGCTTCGGCTGCTGGCGGCGCAGCACCAGCGCGGCGCGCAGGCCCTCGTCGGTGTGCGTGGGCGGCATGCGCACGTCGGTGATGACCAGGTCGGGCCGGTGCTCCTCGGTCGCGCGCAGCAGGCCCTCGGCCTCGTCGACGGCCGCCACGACCTTCATGCCGGACGCGTCGAGCAGCCTGATCAGCCCTTCGCGCAGCAGCACGGAATCCTCTGCGAGCACTACTCGCACGGCAGCTCCACCTCGATCGTCGTCGGTCCGCCCAGCGGGCTGGACAGTCGCAGCGTCCCGTCAACGGAATCGACCCGCTGGGCCAGTCCGCGCAGCCCGGTGCCGCCGTCCATCCTGGCACCACCGCAGCCGTCGTCCCAGACGAGCACGTGCAGGCGGTCGCGCTCGCGCCGCACCCGCACCTCGGCCTTCGTGGCCGCGGCGTGCTTGGCGGTGTTCGTCAGCGCCTCCGACACCACGAAGAACGCCACCGCCTCGATCGTCGGCGTCGGCCGCCGGTCGATGTCGACGTGCAGTTTCACCGGGAAGGGCGCGCGGGCCGCCACGCCCGACAGCGCCGCGTCGAGACCCTGGTCGTTCAGCACCGCGGGGTGCAGGCCGCGGACGAAGTCGCGCAGCTCCTTGAGCGCCTGCTTGGCCTCCTCGTGGGCCTGCGCGATCGCCTCGCGCGCCGGATCGGGCAGGTCCGTCAGCGTCGCCCTGGCAAGACCCAGGTTCATGGCCAGCGACACCAGCCGCTGCTGCGCGCCGTCGTGCAGGTCGCGCTCGATCCTGCGGCGCTCGGCGTCGGCCGCGTCGATCACCCCGGCCCGGCTCTCGGTCAGCGTCTCGATCCGCTGGTCCAGCTCGCTGCGGCTCGGGCCGAGCAGCGTACGCGCCACCGCCAGGTCGAGCGCCGCCATGCCCCGCGCCAGCAGCGGTGCGAGCAGCGCCAGCGCCAGCCCCACGAGCATGTAGACCATCACGACCCGGTTGTCGCGCAGGTCGAAGAGGAACTCAAGCGGCGGCTTCTGGAACTTCGCGGGCAGGAACGCGAGCAGCCCCACCACCGAGCCGCCCCACGCCGCCGCCACCAGACCCGCGGCGATCACGCTCACCCACGGGGAGAGCAGGTGGTAGCCGATCTGCCGCCACGTCGCGGGCGCGCGCAGCCGCGCAGGAGAGCGTACGGCCGCGATGCGGGCGCCGAGGAACGCCTCGAACCGCGATCGCTGCACCCCCGTGAACCTCGGGACCACCCGCGCCAGCAGCGGCGGCACCACGGCCAGGGCCAGCGTGAGCATGCCGAGCAGCAAGGAGACGGGCACACCGACCGTGACATGCGCCGTGTCCAGCCAGGCACGCGCCGACCAGGGACGGGGGACTTTCATGACTCAACGGTATTGAGCGGCGGTGGTGAAGCGAAATGGGCCTGGTGTGCCGGTGAAAGGTGGGGAAAACCCCACCCCCCGCCCGCCTCGCCGCCCCCGGCGTCAGGTGGTCTGGCGGAAGGCGGACGGATCGAACGTGCCGCCCAGCGTCGGGCTCAGCCCGCGCCGCGCGACCTCGCGGAACGCCTCAGGGCCCGGCAGGTCGCCGGCGCCGTCGGGCAGCACCCCTGCGAGGGGCCGGGCCGCCAGCATCTCCAGGTCGGCCACGGCGGCGCGCTCCGCCTTCCCCGGCTCGGCCGGCCAGCGGCCGATGACGACCCCCGCGAGGTCGAGCCCCCGGTGGGCCAGCGCCTCCAGGGTGAGCGCCGTCTGGTTGACCGTGCCGGCGCCCGCTCCCGCCACGACGAGCACCTGCGCGCGCAGCGTACGCGCGAGGTCGGCGATGGTCGCGCCGTCCTCGTCGTAGCGGTCGAGCAGCCCGCCCGTGCCCTCCACGAGCACATGCCGGTTGCTCTCCGCCAGCTCGCGCGCCAGCCTGGCCGCCGAGGCCATCGACACGGGCGGCATCTCGCAGGCGCGGGCGGCCGCCGCCGGCGGCAGCGCGTCGGGGAAGCGGCTCAGCTCGAACGTCGTCCGCACCCCGGACAGCCGCATCACGCGATCGACGTCGCCGTCGTCGAGCGGGGCCGCCCCGGTCTGCGCGGGCTTCACCACGGCGACGTCGGCCCCGCGATCCACCGCCAGCGCGGCCACCGCGGCCGCCACCACGGTCTTCCCCACACCGGCTCCGGTGCCCGAGACGACGAGAACGCTCATGCGCCCAAGCGTAGAAGATCGGCGCCAGGGGAGGATCAGCCGTAGCGCAGCGCCTCCTCGCGGGCGACGGCCGGAGGCACCTTGCTCGGCGTGCGCCGCAGCTCCTCCTCCAGCTCCTCGACCACCTGGCGGGCCCGCCTGCGCAGCTCCTGCCGCTGCCTGCTCAGCTCCTCGCCGAACCGCCGCGCGGCCGGCCCCACCCACACCCTGGTGTTCGCGAACCGCTGGACGGGCTCGTCCAGCGCGGCCTCGAGCTGGGCCGCGCGGACCCGCACGTTCCGCAGGGCATGCTGCAGCGCCTGGTGACGGGGACTGTCGACGAGCTCTTCCGCGGAGGCGTGTGTCATCGGCGATACCTGTCCGGGAGATGCCCGAACGGAACGGGCTGAGTGAGGGAACATGAGAGCTGCGACGGTGTGAGGTGGAGGCGGTTCCGGTGACTGGTGCGCGGCTGTGCCTGGCGGCGATGACGGCGTTCACCCTGGTCGCGGGGTGCGGGGGCGGCGGCGATCCGGGGCCGAGCGCGGCGCAGGCGGGCGAGACGCTCAAGACCCACATCACCCAGCTCATGACCAAGGCTGACCTGCGGGACTTCGATGTGACCGACCCGGGGGGCAAGGACGTTCCGTGCGGCGACGAGGGGACAAAGCGCACCTACGGCGTCAAGTCCACCTTCCGCATGGACCAAGAGGTGCTCATCGCGGAGCTGGTGGGGACTCTCAAGGACGTGTGGGGCTACAAGGTCGACCATGTCGTCGTCCCCTACCAGGGGAAGACCGTGCTCAAGCTGGCCTCGGCCCGCACCACGGTGACTCTCGATCTGCCGGAGACGGACGTGCTGACGGTCACCGGCGAGACCGACTGCGTGGCCGACGGAACCTGAAAGGCGTGTCATTGGTCCCGCCCCGTCAGCATGGATGTGAGGCGCTTGTCGGAGGCTGCGAGCAACGCTTGGGCCACGTCCTGCTGCGCTGAGAACTTGCTGGCCGCGCTCGCTGCAAGCCTTCCGAAGGAGCGGCGGTCGGCGCGGTCGTCGGTGCTGCCGTTGGACTTCAGCCATTCCAGGAAGGCGGTCATCGCCTTGGGGTCCTTGGCGATCTCCGCGTACGGCCTGAGCCGCCCGTCGTCCCCGACGATCAGCGGGTCGGTCGGCGCGCGGAACCTCACGGGCGGCTTCGCGCCGGTGTACCCGCCGTCCATCAGCGCCGCCGCCATGTCGTGCAGGGCGGCCATGGTCTTGGTCAGCTCCTTGTCGTTGACGTCGGGCAGGCGGGCGTCGGGTTCGAGCACGGCGCCGAGGCCGTCCTTGACCGCCCAGCTGAACACCGTCCACCCGGCCGCGGCGGCCGCGGCGGGCAGGCCGAACGTGGGGGTGGACAGCAGCGCGATGTCCGCGCCCTTGTCGAGGGCGAGCTCGAACGTCTCGTAGCCGCGCCTGGCCTCGGCGTCGGCCGTCCCGCGCACGACCTTCATCGCCGCGAACTGCATCCCCGAGACCGCGCCGAGCCGGGAGAACAGATGCTCCACCGCGGTCACCGGCTGCGAGCCGTCCGCCGGCGGGTGGGCGATGCGGTGCTTGTCGATGTCCAGGCTCAGGGTGAAGAGGCGCTGGGCGAGGCCCGCCATGCCCCGGTCGAAGGGCTCCATGTTCTCGTCGGTGTCGGCGAAGAGCTGCAGGTAGCGGTAGCCGTCCCGCAGGGACAGGCGGAAGGCGGGCTTGGTGCCGGGCAGCTCGTCGTCGAAGGTGCCGAATCTGCCGGCTCCGCTGGAGCCGGGGTCGAGGGTATCGGCGCCGGCGGCGAACTCGGTCGCGTACGAGCCGCCGATCTCCGCCAGGTGCCGCTTCATGACGTCGTGCATGGAGAGCTCAGGCGCGGTCGTGATGACGTGGAAGGCGAACCTCGCGGCGTCCTGGCTGTGCGCGCCGTCCTTCTCGTCGTACACGCCGGAGGCCGCCGCGAGCATGCTGCCGAAGGCGTCGCTGGTGCGCCGGTCGCCGGCCACGTACGCGTTCATGACCGACAGCACACCCCCGAGCGTGGGCCGGGGGATGCCGGACGGCACCGGCAGCGTGGAGGGCGGCTGGGAGGTCCAGTCGCCGCCCGCGCCACCGACGGCCGCGCGCGCCGCCGCCGGGTTGCCGGCCAGCGCCCGCAGGAACCTGGACGTGGTGCCGAGGCTGATCTCCGTCTGCCGCAGCGTACGGCTGAGCATGGGCAGCACGACGTTGGCCCGCGCCACGCTCGCCAGCCAGCCGGTCGGGAAGTGCCCGGTGCTGACCAGCCACGACAGCCCGTCCCTGTGCGCTTCGTCGCCGCGCCGCGCCAGGTCGTCCATCACCTTGCCGAACGCGGGCACGCGGCGGCGCGCCGCGGTGGCGGCGGCGAACGCTGCGGACAGGCCGGCCAGCGCCGCCTCTTTGCCGGTGTGCCGATCGTCGACGGGGACGGTGGGGGAGTCGTCGTAAAGCAGCCGGACGTCCTCGGGCAGGCGCACGGTCGCGCGGGCGCCCAGCCCGGCGAAGAAGGCCGCGGCGAAGTCGGCGTCGCCCTTGCGCGCCAGGAGCCGGCTCAGCAGGGCCGCCCGCTCCTCGCGGAGCCCCTTCGTGTCCACCTTGCCGGCGCTGCGCGCCAGGTTGTCGCGGTAGAGTGCGGCGAGCGCGGCCCCCTCCTCGCGGGACTCTCCGGGGGAGGCGTACGGCACCTGGCCCTCGTCGTACGTGATCAGCCCACGCGCCGTGACGAGCGGCCCCCAGCCGGGCACCTTCCTGCGGATCACCTCAAGGCGTGTGCGCAGCCGCGGAAGCTGCTCGCCGGTCCAGTCCTCGACGGCCTTGACGGGGGTCAGCGCGGACGCGCTCACGCGGGCCCGCTCCAGCTCGTCGCGGAGGGCCCTGGAGTGCTCGCCGATCAGCGCGTGGGCGCGGCTCATGGCGGCGACGAAGCCGTCCATGAGCGCCGGGTCGATGCCCGAGACGCCAGGGTCGAGCGGCCCCGTGCCGGAAGGTGTCGGCGACATCGTGTCGCTCCCTGCTGTCACACCGGTGGCGGTACGGCCAAGTGCCCTCACTGTCCCACAAAGGCGCCCCGGTCAAGGGCTGTTGTGCCGAGAGGGTCAGGGGCGGCGCAGGCGGGTGACGAACTTGTACCGGTCGCCGCGGTAGAGCGACTGCGCCCACTCCACGGGGTTGCCGTCGGCGTCGAAGGCGTGGCGGGTGAGCAGGAGCATGGGCAGGCCCACGTCCACGCCGAGCGCCTTGGCGTCGTACGGGGTGGCGAGGACGGTCTCGATGATCTCCTCGGCGTCCGTCAGCCGCACGTTGTAGGCGTTGTGCAGGGTCTCGTACAGGGAGGAGTGCGCCTCGAGCTCGCGCCGCAGGCGGGGGAAGCGGCGCGCGGACAGGTGGGTGGTGTCGATGGAGACGGGCTCGCCGTTGGCCAGGCGCAGGCGGTGGATGCGCAGCACGCGGCCGCCGGGGTTGATGGCGAGCCGGCGGGCGAGCGTCTCGTCGGCGGTGATGTAGCCCATTTCGAGGATCTTGGTGTCGGGCTCGAGGCCGGCGGTGCGCAGGTCGCCGATGTACGAGGTGAGCTGGAGCACCTGGGCGACCTTGGGCTGCGCCACGAACGTGCCCTTGCCCTGGATGCGCAGCAGCCGCCCCTCGACGACCAGCTCGGTGAGCGCCTGCCTGACGGTGGTACGCGAGGTCTCGAACCGGACGGCGAGCGTGCGCTCGGGGGGCAGCGCGGTGCCCGGGGGAAGGGTCTTGGTGAGTTCGAGCAGGGCCCGTTTCACGTCGTAGTACTTCGGTACCCGGGGGCTGTCGTCGCTCACGCTCTCACCTTCACTTCTGCCACGGCGGTGAGGGCGTGTCTGGTCACCGCGAGATCATCGGAACTCACTTCGGCCCGAGTGGTCAACCACGGGCCGCGGCGGCCGACCGGCGCCGGGCGCGTGCGGGTGTGGGCACGCGCGGATCCGGGCAGCTCAGGTTGATGGAGAAGGATATCCACAGCACCGTGCGCGATCGCAACCGAGGCGGCTCCGCGCGCCGTGTCGCAGGGGGGCCGGGAGAACCTCGCGCTCGTGGGGATCACCTCCGGCTGATCGCGTACCGGCGCGTTCTCGTGGGCTCGCGGCTTCGGCGGTATGACGCTTCTCACAATATGAGATTTCGTGATGAGTCCAGCGAAGTGGACGGTGTCGTGTCTGTCGTCACTGTACGAGCGAGCAGCCGCGCCACCGCTCCGCACGCCGGCCGTGGCGGACGAAAGGGCGTACCGCGCCCACCCGTCACCCCTGTAGTGAAACATGCCCGCCCGCCCGGGGGTCGGTTTGGTTGTTGCGGCCGAAAGCACGCATGATGCACTCGTGCCGACTCTCAGCGACCTCGTAGCCCGCCACACCGCTCTCGACGAAGCGGACCTCGACTGGCTGCACTCGCTGGTCTCCGACTGGCAGCTGCTGGCCGACCTGTCGTTCGCCGATCTCGTCCTGTGGGCGCCGCTGCTGGGGGAGAACGGCTGGATCGCCATCGCCCAGATGCGCCCGACCACGGGTCCCACGGTCTATCACGACGACATCGTGGGCACGGTCGCGGCGAAAGGCGAGCGCCGGCTCATCGACACGGCGTGGAACGAGCGGCGCATCTGCCGCGAGGGCGACCCCGACTGGTCCACGGGCGTGCCGGTCAGGGAGGAGACCATCCCCGTGCGCCGGGCGGTCGAGGGCGGCGAGGGCCGCTTCCTCGCGGTCATCCAGCGCTCGACGAACCTCTCCTCGGCCCGCACCCCGTCGCGCCTGGAGCTGACCTACCTGCAGAGCGCGTCCGATCTCGCGCAGATGGTGGCCGAGGGACGCTTTCCGTTCTCGGAGGACGAGCCGATCCTGGTCCGCTCGCCGCGCGTGGGCGACGGCCTGCTCAGGCTCGACAGGGCGGGGCGCGTCACGTACGCATCGCCCAACGCGCTGTCGGCCTACCGCAGGCTCGGCCTGCACGCCGACCTGGTGGGCGCCGAGCTCGGCAGGGTCACGGCCCAGCTGTGCTACTCCGACGAGCCGATCAACGAAGACCTCATGGTCGTGGCCAGCGGCAAGGCGGCCAAGGAGACGGAGGTCGAGTCGGGCGGCACGATCGTCCAGCTCCGCGCGATCCCGCTGATCGTCGGCGGCGGCCGCATCGGCGCGCTCGTCCTCATCAGGGACGTCACCGAGCTGCGCAGGCGCGAGCGCGAACTGATGACGAAGGACGCCACCATCCGCGAGATCCACCACCGGGTCAAGAACAACCTGCAGACCGTGGCCGCGCTGCTGCGGTTGCAGGCCAGGCGGCTGCAGGTGCCCGAGGGGCGCGAGGCGCTCGAAGAGGCCGTGCGCCGGGTCGGGTCGATCGCGATCGTTCACGAGACGCTGTCGCACGCCCCCGAGGAGTTCGTCGACTTCGACGAGATCGCCGACCGGGTGATCGCCATGGCGGGGGAGGTCTCGTCTCCCGAGGTGGCGGTCACGCCGCGCCGGGTGGGGGAGTTCGGCGTGCTGCCGTCGCTGATCGCCACCCCGCTGGCGATGGCGCTGACCGAGCTGTTGCAGAACGCGATGCAGCATGGGCGGCCCAAGCGGCTGGAGGTGATGGTCGAGTCCGCGGACGAGCGGCTGAACGTGACCGTCTGGGACGACGGCCGCGGGCTGCCCGACGGCTTCGATCTCGACAGCTCCACCAGCCTGGGGCTGCAGATCGTGCGCACGCTGGTGGAAGGGGAGCTGTCGGGGCGACTCGCCATCGAGCCGCGCCTTGAAGGCGGTACGAAGGTCGTGCTGTCGATCCCTCTTCCGCCCTGCTGACAGCGTCGTCGTAGGTGGGGAAGCCGAGCGGTCAGGCGGTGGCGCGGGCGCGGGCGCGGGCGGTGCGGCGCTTGAGCGCGCGGCGCTCGTCCTCGCTCATGCCGCCCCAGACGCCGGCGTCCTGGCCGGACTCCAGGGCCCACTTCAGGCAGGCGTCGATCGCCGAACAGGAACGGCAGACCTGCTTGGCCTCCTCGATCTGCAAGAGTGCCGGGCCGGTGTTGCCGATCGGGAAGAACAGCTCGGGGTCCACGTCACGGCAGGCAGCTCGGTGGCGCCAGTCCATGCGTCCACTCCTTAGTAGATGGAGCCTTCGGTCGGGCTCCGTGCGGCCACTACTTTGTGAAGAGTTTCACTAACTCGTGCGAACAATGACCCGGATCCTGTGGGGAGTCGGGCTTGTCCGGCGTCCGCCGGAGGACCCTAGGGGTTGTTAAAGGTCCTACGTTCGGACGTCATGCTTGAGCCTGTCAGCCACGCAGAGTGCACGCAAGGGGGTTGCAGGTAACTTTTGGCGGTTATGGATGTCGGATGCGTCACACAATGACCGAATGTAACCAGCTAGACCAGAACTTGTAACGCGTTCGGTGTAGATCGGAACGTTACGGTCTCGCGTTCGCCCAGGTAGTCACCGTCCAGCTGAAAGGCCACGGGACGGTCCGCGGTGATCGTGAACTCGGCCTCGTCGTGGAGCTGGACGAGGTGCCGGCCCGAGGGCAGGGCCTCACTCTCCGTGAGGATGTGCCGGATGAGGGGCGCGAGCGTCAGCGGGCCCATCTTGCGCAGGCCCAGGAGGTCGAGCCCGGTCTCGAAGCTCGCCCACGGGGTGGGGCGCACCGGGTGGCTGCCGACGTACGTCCACGGCGAGGTGTTGGAGATGATCGCCAGGAACACCCCTTCGGCCGCCGGGATGCCGGGACCGGTCACGGTCATCGCAGGATGCCGCTTGTCCGTGGCCAGATAGTGCCTCAGAGCCGTGTTCACATACCGTGCGGGGGTCGCCTTACGGCCGGTGCCTCTCAGGCCCTCTACGGCCCGTACAACCTCGGCGTCGTACCCCATGCCGGAGCAGAAGGTGAAGTAGCGGCTCTGGCCCTCCCACAGGGCCTGACCCAGGCCGACGGTCCTGCGCCGGCCCCGGCTGAGCGCCTCGAGCACCTGGCCCGTCGCCTCCACCGGGTCGTTGGGCAGGCCGAGCGCGCGGGCGAAGACGTTGGCGCTGCCGCCGGGGATGACGATCAGGCCCGGCCGTCCCGCGCTGGGGTCGCTGGCCGGCGCCTCGCCGTTGACCGGGTTGAGCAGGCCGTTGACGGTCTCGTTGACCGTGCCGTCGCCGCCCAGCACCGCCACCAGGTCGTAACCTTTGGCGCGGGCGGTGGCCGCCAGCGACGCCGCGTGGCCCCGGTAGAGGGTCTCCTCGACGGCGAGGTCCACGGCCGCCCCGAGCGCGCGGATGAGCACGTCGCGCGTGCGGGCGTTCGTCGTGGTGGCCTTGGGGTTGACCAGCAGCATGGCGCGCATGGCGCCAGCGTATCCGGTGTGCTTGTCCGGCTTATCGGCCGAAAGTCCCATTTCCAGGGGCGGCCGCCCCTGGAGGTAGGGTACGGACCGTGAACGGTCGCCCGCTTACCCTGCTCATCGCCGCCGCGATCGTCGCCGTCGAGGGCCTGATCGCGCTCGGGCTCGGCGTCTTCGTCGCGATCGAGACCCTGACCGGCCGGCCCGACGACATGACCACCGCCCTGGCGGAGGCGGCGTTCGGGCTCCTGGTCGGCGCCGGCCTGCTCTGGGTCGCCCTGGGTGGGCTGTTCAGGATGGAGAAGTGGGGAAGGTCGCCGGGGGTGCTGACCCAGATCTTCATGCTGCCGGTCTCCGTCACGCTGCTGCAGTCGGGCCAGGCGCAGCTCGGGATCCCGCTGCTCGTGGTGGCCGTCGCCGGGATCGTGACGCTGCTGGCTCCTCCCACCACCCACGCGCTCTACGGCGACGGATAGGCGCGCGGCCGCGCTCGTCTCCGGTGACGGACGGCCGCGCCGCGCACCCGCGCGTACCCGGACACGCGCCGGTTCACGGCGGCGGATCAGCGCGTGCCAGGCGGACGAGCGTGCGTGCCCGGACGGATGACGTGCGTCCCGGCCGCCGGCAGGTGTGTTTTCCGCACGTCGCGCCCTTTCGCGGTGCGGGTGCGGAAAACCCGGGTGTCAGTCTTCGGCCGTCAGACCCTCGCGGAGCTGGGCCAGGGTGCGGGCCAGCAGGCGAGAGACGTGCATCTGTGAGATGCCCAGCTCGGTGGCGATCTGCGACTGCGTCATGTTGCCGAAGAAACGCAGCAGCAGGATGCGCTTCTCGCGCGGCGGAAGCCGTTCGAGCAGCGGCTTGAGCGATTCGCGGTACTCGACGCCCTCAAGCGACTCGTCCACGATGCCCAGCGAGTCGGAGACCGCGGGCGCGTCGTCGTCGCCGGAGTCGGGCGCGTCGAGCGAGACCGTGGAGTAGGCGTTGGCGGACTCGAGCCCTTCGAGCACCTCCTCCTCGGTCATCTTGAGGTAGGAGGCGAGCTCTGCCACCGTCGGGGCGCGCCCCTCGCGCTGCGACAGGTCGCTGATCGCCTTCGTCAGCGAGAGCTTCAGCTCCTGAAGCCTGCGCGGTACGCGAACCGCCCAGCCCTTGTCACGGAAGTGCCGCTTGATCTCGCCGACGATGGTGGGCGTGGCGTAGGTGGAGAACTCCACGCCGCGGTTGAGGTCGAACCGGTCGATGGACTTGATCAGACCGATGGTCGCGACCTGGGTGAGGTCGTCGAGCCACTCGCCCCGATTGCGGAAACGGCGCGCCAGGTATTCGACCAGGGGAAGGTGAAGCTCGACCAGCTCATCCCTGATGCGCTGGCGGCGCGGCTCGTCGGGGCCCAGCTCGGCCAGCTCGGCGAAGAGCATGCGAGCACGCACCCGGTCGGGCACGGCGTGTTCGCTGGTGGCCATGGCTCCAGTCCTTTCCGTCACGCCGGCCCCGCCGCACTCTGGGTCGCGCCTCGGCGCTTTCGCAGGACGATCGCCATGCGATCGGGGGAGTCGGTCACCGCGTCGACGTCGTCGGCCAGGGCGGTCAGGACCATCCAGGCGAAGTCATCGCGTTTGGGCGCGGAGCTGCCGACCGTGGTCACCTCCACTCTGACCTGCATCTCCTGCCCCGTGAGCTCGAACTCGGCGGTGAGGTCCGTGCCGGGCACCGCCTCGCTCAGCAGCATCGCGCAGGCCTCGTCGACGGCGATGCGAAGGTCCTCGATCTCGTCCAGGGTGAAGTCAAGCCGCGCAGCCAGGCCGGCGGTAGCCGTACGCAGCACAGACAGGTAGGCACTCGCCGCGGGGAGCCTGATGCTCACCACATCGCGGATGCCGGCCACGCCCTCCGCGCGCGTCTCGGTTTCCTCGGTCACGTTCCTCCTCGCGAATCCGACGCTGACTGCAACTTACCGCCCCTGAGCGGTGCTTGGACGATTCAGACTCGCCATCAACGGAAAAGGCTCTGTGCGGTACGTAACCGCACAGAGCCTTATGTGCCGTTTTAGGCGGCCTTGGTCTCCCAGAAGATCTTGGAGATCTCGTCGATCTTGCCCAGCAGCTCCTCGGCCTTCGACACGTCGACCGTGCCCTTGGCGCCGGCCGCACCGGCCAGCTTCGTGGCGTCCCAGAAGAGCTGGTGCAGCTGCGGGTACTGCTCCAGGTGCGGCGGCTTGAAGTAGTCGGTCCAGAGCACCCAGAGGTGGTGCTTGACCAGCTCGGCGCGCTCCTCCTTGATCTTGATGGCGCGGGCGCGGAAGACCGGGTCCTCGTTGGCCGCGTACTTCTCCATGATCGCCTTGACCGACTCGGCCTCGATGCGGGCCTGGGCGGGGTCATAGACACCGCAGGGCAGGTCGCAGTGTGCGGATGCGAC
Source organism: Nonomuraea sp. NPDC049309 (assembly GCF_043196965.1). NCBI lineage: Bacteria > Bacillati > Actinomycetota > Actinomycetes > Streptosporangiales > Streptosporangiaceae > Nonomuraea > Nonomuraea sp. NPDC049309. The sequence continues at coordinate 41,835 of NZ_JBICSH010000006.1, forward strand.
ATGCCTCGGTCGTAGCAGTCGTGCGAGCATCAGAAAGTCCTTCCTGGATGCTGAATCAGCTTGGTCCACAACCGACCTTACTCGGGTCCCGACGCCTGCGGAGTAGGGGGTCACAGCCGATGAGAGTGCGTGTCGAAGGGGATTCGATGCGACCGGCGCTGCTACCAGGCGACTGGCTGCTCGTACGCCGGGGCGCCGCCGTGCGGCCCGGCGACCTCGTCGTGGCGCGCATGCCCGGCGACGGCCGCCTGATCGTCAAGCGCGCCCAGTGGCGCTCCGACGAGGGCTGGTGGCTGGAGAGCGACAACCAGCGGGCCAGCGGGCGCCGCGACAGCTGGGACTTCGGGCCGGTGCGCGACATCGTGGGCCGGGTCGTGCTGCGCTACTGGCCGCTGACGCGCGGGCCGCTCGTCGGCAGGAGCCCCTCGCGGCGGCGGGCGCGGTAGGCGGCCACGTTGGCGCGGCTGGCGCAGCGGGCCGAGCAGTAGCGGCGCGAGCGGTTGGACGAGGTGTCGAGGAACGCGCGGCCGCAGCGCGCGTCCTGGCAGCGCCCAAGGCGGTCCACGCCCAGCTCCGCCACCACCGCGGCCAGGCCCATCGCCGCCGTCGCCGCGGGGTCCTCGGCCAGGTGCAGGTGCCAGCCCGAGCCGTCGTGGTCGGTGAGCTGCGGGCGTACGGGATAGCGCTCGAGCAGGGCGTTGAGCCGCGCGGCCACCGCGCGCTCGTCGCCGGCGGCGTCGAACACGGCGGCCAGCTCGTCGCGCAGCCGCAGCAGCCCGGCCGGCGGCGAGGGGTCGTTGACCAGCCGGACCGCCCACTCCGCGTAAGAGGTCAGGTCCATGCCGGTGTATTACACCAGAAGGGCGGGGACGCCGCTCGCGTCCCCGCCCTCCGGTTCGAACGGAGATCCCGTCAGTCCTCCGGGTGCAGCACGCGGTGCAGGAACGTCCGCGTGCGCTCGTGCTGCGGATCGCCGATCACCTGGGACGAGGGGCCGTCCTCGACGATCACGCCGCCGTCCATGAACACCACCCGGTCGGCCACCTGGCGGGCGAAGCCCATCTCGTGGGTGACCACCATCATCGTCATGCCCTCCTCCGCCAGCTTGCGCATGACGGTGAGCACGTCGCCGACCAGCTCGGGGTCGAGCGCCGACGTCGGCTCGTCGAAGAGCATGAGGTCGGGGTTCATGGCCAGGGCCCTGGCGATGGCCACCCGCTGCTGCTGGCCGCCGGAGAGCTGGCCGGGCAGCGCGTCGCACTTGGCGCCGACGCCCACCTTCTCCAGGTTCTCCCTGGCGATGACCTCGGCCTCCTTCTTGCTCCGCTTCAGCACCCGCCGCTGGGCGATCATGACGTTCTCCAGCGCGGTCATGTGCGGGAACAGGTTGAACTGCTGGAAGACCATGCCGATGCGGCGGCGTACGGCGTCGATGTCCACGTCGGGGTCGGTCACCTCGACGCCCTCGACGAACACCTTGCCCCGGGTGGGCGTCTCCAGCAGGTTCACGCAGCGCAGCAGCGTGGACTTGCCGGAGCCCGACGGCCCGATCACGCAGACCACCTGGCCGGGATCGACGGTCATGTCGATGCCCTTGAGCACCTCGTTGTCGCCGAAGCACTTGTGCAGGTCGCGCAATTCGATGGCGTGCGTCATCGAGTCCCTCCCTTGCGTCCCTCGAGCCGGGACGCGAGGGAGCCCAGCGGGATGGTGACGATCAGGTACGTCAGGCCCGCGACCATGATGGGCGTCGCGTTCGAGTACTGGGATGCCAGGTCGTTGCCGAACTTGGCGAGCTCGACGTAGTCGCTGGACACGCCGAGGAACAGCACCAGCGACGAGTCCTTCAGCAGCGCCACGAACTGGTTGGTGGTGGGCGGGATGACCATGCGGACGGCCTGCGGGATCACCACCGTGACCTGGGCGCGGAAGGCCGACATGCCGAGCGACCGCGCGGCCTCGACCTGTCCCTTGGGCACGGCCTGCAGGCCCGCGCGGAAGACCTCGGCCTGGTAGGCCGCGCCGATCACGCCGAGGCCGAGCGCGACCTGGCCGTACGTGCCGAACGGCACCTCGAACCCGGGCAGCGCTAGCGGCAGGAACGTGATCAGAATGAAGATCAGCAGGGCCGGCAGGCCACGGAAGATCTCGATGTAGACGATCGCGATCCACCGGTACGGGCCCACCGACGACAGCCTCATGAGCGCGAGCACCAGGCCGGCCACGAAGGCCAGGACGAACCCGCTGACCGTGTAGATGATCGTGTTCCGCAGCGCGACGGTGAACAGGTCGGGCAGCGCCTCGCGCGCCACGTCGCCCTTGGCGAAGTTCTGGGCGAGGCTGCCCCAGTCGGCGTACAGGATGAGGCCGATCAGCAGGACGACCAGGACGGCGTACTGGATGCCCCGGCTGATCTGCTGCTTCTTGCGGGGGCTGAGCCTGGCGCGGGCAGGCTCAGCCGTCGTGGGCTGTTCGGCCATGGATCAGCCCAGCTCGCCAGGCTTCTTGCCGAACCACTTCACGTAGATCTTCTCGTAGGTGCCGTCCTGCTTGGCCTTGGCGATCTCCTCGTTGATCGTCTTGAGCAGCACCGGGTCGGCGTTCTTCTTCAGGCCGATGCCGTACTGCTCGCCGGTGTCGAGACTGGCGATCATCTCGAACTTCTCCGCGACGTCGGGCTTCTTCAGCCAGGTGAGCACGACGGGCAGGTCCTGGACGATCACGTCGGCCTGCCCGGCCTGCAGCGCGAGCAGCTCCTTGGCGGAGTCGGCGTACTCGGTCGGGTCGAAGCCCTGCTTCTTGACGTAGTCGAGGCCGGTGGTGCTGGCCTGGGCGCCGAGCTTGAGCCCCTTGGCCTTGACGTCCTCGAGGGACGTGGCCCCGGTGCCCTTCTTGGCCAGCAGGGCCTGCGTGGCGTCGAAGTAGGGGTCGGAGAAGTCGATGTTCTGCTGCCGCTCGGGCGTGATGGTCATGCCGGCGGCGGCGACGTCGCACTTGCCGGCGGCCATGGCGGCGCCGCTCTTGATCACCGCGAAGTCGATGTCGACGATGTCCTGCTCGACACCGAGCTTCTTGGCGACCAGGTCGACGATGTCCACGTCGAACCCGACGATCTTGCCGCTGTCGTCCTTGAACTGGAACGGCTCGTACGGGATGTTCGTGCAGACGGTGAGCTTGCCTGGCTGCACCAGCTTGACGCCGGCGGCCGCGCCGGAGGCGCTCGCGCTGGTGGTGCCGGAGCTCGAGCCGCTCTCACCGCCGCACGCGGTCAGCGTGAGAGCGGCGGTCAGGGCGAGCACGCCGGCGGCGTAGCCGCGGCGGCCCTTCGGGCTGAGGGCCATGTACGGCCTCCTCGGGAAGTCAAGTGCCATGAAGTGCGTTTTGTGCAGTTTAAATGGGGTTTTGTCCGTAACTGCCATCGGGCGTTTAACGATGCGTCAACGGAACGGCGTCGGCGGTGACACCGGCCGCCCCGGATCACCGGCGGGCGTGGGGAATCGGCACGTGACCGGCCGCCGGCCCGCCGCGGCACCGCGGAAACGACATCGATCACCATCTCACGATGTGGCAGTATGGGGACACGGGTGACCCCCGAACCCCCTCAACGAGACGTTCGGCGAGGGGAATCTGGCAGCTACCGAAGCCAGCCCGCTCGCGCTCGTCCGCAGAAGGTTTCTCCGCTACCAATCACTACAGGGGTCGCTGTGGCTGCCACGCCCGCTTCTGATTCCACGTCATCGCTCGACGACGATCCCGCCTTCGCGCTGCACCGCGGCGGCAAGATCGAGATCCGCTCCACCGTGCCCGTCCGCGACGCCGCCGACCTGTCGCTCGCCTACACGCCGGGCGTCGCCAGGGTCTGCTCGGGCATCGCCGACGATCCCGCCCTCGCCGCCGACTACACCTGGGTCTCCCGGGTGGTCGCCGTGGTCTCCGACGGCACCGCCGTGCTCGGGCTCGGCGACATCGGCCCGTCGGCCGCCATGCCGGTCATGGAGGGCAAGGCGCTGCTGTTCAAGGAGTTCGGCGGCGTCGACGCGGTGCCGCTCTGCCTCGACTGCACCGACGTCGACGCGCTGGTCGAGACCGTCGTACGCCTCGCGCCGTCGTTCGGCGGCATCAACCTCGAGGACATCAGCGCCCCGCGCTGCTTCGAGATCGAGCGGCGGCTGCGCGACGCGCTCGACATCCCCGTCTTCCACGACGACCAGCACGGCACCGCCATCGTCGTGCTCGCCGCACTGAAGAACGCCGCCCGCCTGACCGGCCGCACGCTCGGCGACCTGCGCGCCGTCGTGGCGGGAGCCGGGGCGTCCGGGGTCGCCGTCACCCGCATCCTGCTGGAGGCCGGCATCGGCGACATCGCGGTCGCCGACTCCAAGGGCATGATCTACGAGGGCCGTGACGGGCTCAACCCGGTCAAGCAGGCGCTCGCCCGCGACACCAACAAGGCCGGGCACACCGGCTCGACGGAGGAGGCGCTGGCCGGGGCCGACGTGTTCGTGGGGCTGTCCGGCTCCACGGTCACCGAGCGGGCGATCGCCTCCATGGCGGAGGACGCCATCGTGTTCGCGCTGTCCAACCCGACGCCCGAGGTGCACCCCGACGTGGCCGCCCGGCACGCCACCGTGGTCGCCACCGGCCGCTCCGACTTCCCCAACCAGATCAACAACGTGCTCGCCTTCCCCGGCGTCTTCCGCGGCGCGCTCGACGTGCGCGCCACGACGATCACCGAGAACATGAAGGTGGCCGCCGCCGACGCGCTCGCCGGCGTGGTGGGCGACGACGTGTCGGCGACGTACGTCATCCCGAGCCCGTTCGACGAGCGGGTCGCGCCCGCCGTCACCGCCGCGGTGGCCGCGCAGGCTGGAAAGGACGGCGTCGCGCGCCTGTGACCTGCCGCTTCGGCCGTCCGTGAGTCACGGGGGCGGGGGAGGGCCGCCGGCCCTCCCCCGCCCCTTTCGCTCTCTTCGCCCGTGCCGGTTACCCGGCCGTTCCGCGGGTAGGTGCGCTTCCCGTCCGGGAGCGGCGCCGGCGCCGGGCGCGGACCGGATGGGGCCGGCCTTGGCAATCCGTCATCAATCTTTTACTCAAGGTGATATAACAGTAGCTCTCTGTAAGGATGTGGGCGCCGACTCCTTGACGAGGAGAGCGATGGAACGCGAGCCGAACCGACTGCTGCAGCAGCTCATCGCAGAGGCGGGCTTCTCCCACAAGGGACTGGCCAGGCGTCTCAACGATCTCGGAGCCGCCCGTGGCACCCCGGGCCTCAAGTACGACCACAGCTCCGTGCTGCGCTGGATCGGCGGACAACGGCCGCGCGACCCGGTTCCCGCCCTGCTCAGCGAGATCTTCGCGCTGCGGCTGGGCCGGCCGATCACCTCTGAGGACCTCGGCATGCCGGCCACCATCACACCCCTCGATCTCGGACAGCAGTTCACGCACACGTGGCAGGAGGGGGTCGCGACCGTGACGGCACTGTGGCGGGCCGATGTGGAGAGGCGGAGGTTCCTGATCGACTCGACGTTCGCGATAGGAGCAGGCTCCGTCGGAGCCGTACGCTGGCTGACGTCTCCACAGGAAGGACGCTTGAGCGGCACAGGCACGCGGCGGGTGGGCCGCGCCGACATCGCCGCCATCCACGAGGTCACTCGATCGTTCAGTGAGCTCGACAACCGATTCGGCAGCGGCAGGGTCCGCTCGTCGGTCGTCAAATATCTCGACACCGCCGTCGCGCCTTTGCTGAAGGACGGCGCTTACGACGAGGCCACCGGCCGCCGCCTCGCCTCCGCCGCGGCGGAGCTGACCAGGCTGGCCGGATGGATGGCCTACGACATGGAGCAGCACGGTCTCGCCCAGCGCTACCTCATCCAGGCTCTGCGCCTGGCCAGGGGCGCCGACGACCAGACCCTGGGCGGCGAGATCCTGGCCGGGATGGCACACCAGGCCATCTACATGGGCCAGCCGGCACACGCGCTCGACCTGGCCAGGGCCTCCCAGCTCGCGGCCCGCAAGGCCGGCGTGCAGACGCTGCTCGCATCCGCCCACGTCCTCGAGGCGCACGCGCACGCCGGCCTGGGCGACGCCCGCGCCTGCGGCGCCTCGCTCAACGAGGCCGAACGCGCCTTCGAGGCGAGAAAGCCCGACGACGAGCCCACCTGGCTCGGCTATTTCGACGAGGCCTACCTGTCCGCCAAGTTCGCCCACTGCTTCCGTGACCTCGGTGGCGAGGGCGAGCGCGTGGTGCGCCAGGCGCGGCGCTCGCTCGACATGGACGGCCGCTACGTGCGGGGGCGGATGTTCAATCTGTCCCTGCTCGCGGCGGGCCTGCTGCAGTGCGGCGAGCTGGAGGAGGCGTGCTCGGTCGCGGCCGAGGCGCTGACGCTGGCCGGTGAGCTGCAGTCGGCGAGGTCCCGGTCGTACGCGGCCGACCTGCGGCGGCGGCTCGAGCCGTACAAGAACGAACGGCCGGTGCTGGCGCTGCGGGAGCACACCCGCGAGCTGACGGCCGTCTGAGCGCGCGAACGGCCGGCACCCCGATCGATCGCCGGGGGGGCCGGCCGTTCAGCGGGCGGTGCTTACTGCAGCAGCTCGCCCTTGGGGGTCACGATGGCCCCGGTGTCCTTGTACTGGGCCTTGTTGTAGACGTCGGCGACCTCGCTGTCGAAGATGGCCGAGCTGATGTGGTCGATCCGGCCGTTGCCGTCGTTGTCGGCGAACACGCTGGTCACGCCGTTGACGTAGCCGGTGCGCTTGCTGTTGTTGTACTTGAGGAGCCACGGGCCGCCGTCGGCGCCGGCGGTCATCGAGCACTTCAGCATCTGGTGCGTCTCGACCTTGAAGGTGTTGACCTGCACGCTCTTGGTGTAGGTCTTGCCGGAGCACCACTTCGGCGTCACGCCGGTGTACGGCTTGTCGCCGTCCGGGTGCGGGGCGCTCGGGTAACCGAAGGCCGTCACGCTCTGGCCGAGCGGCTGGTTCCAGGCCACGCCCTGGCCGCCGACCACGTCGCCGAGCGCGCCGAGGTCCTTGGCGACGCCGACGGTCCACTGCGCGTGGTAGTACTTGCGGCCGCTGTCGGGCTTGACCCACTTCTGCGTGTAGTAGTGGGTGATGGTGTAGTTGCCGAGCTTGTCCTTGCCCTTGGTGCCGGGGCCCTTGTAGGCGGCGTACTCGCGGGCGGTGACCTGCTCGGTCACGGGCGTGCCGAACTTGTAGCCCTGGCCCTTGCCCGTGCGGGCGCGGTCGTAGACGGCCTTGGAGACCTCGACCCGCTCGACCACGGCGTCCGGGTGGTCAGGACCGGCGAGGCTCGGCGCCCCCTGGCCCTGCGTCCAGCAGTCGCCCAGGTCGAGCTTGCACTTGAGGTACTCCTGCGCGTTGATCTCCTGGGGCTTGACCCACTTGTCGCCCCGCCAGGCGTCGAACTCCTTGCGGGAGACCGCGCGCTCGGGGGCGAGGGCGAAGCCGTTGTGGACCGCGACGAACGCGAAGTCGCCGTCGTAGTCGTCGTAGGTGTCGAGGTCGTAGGCGGTGTAGGCGTAGGCGCCGACGTACACGCCCCAGGGGGCCTTGCCCTGGTAGTAGCCGGGGACGAACACCCACTTGTCGAAGACGTCGTCCTTGCCGTGCTGGAACACGCAGTGACCGGCGGTCGCGACCAGGTTGCGGTTCCTGGACTGGATCGACGTGGCGGAGCACCAGCGGTACCGGCCCTTCTCGTCAAGGAAGAAGACCTTGCCGATCGTCTTGGGCAGATTGACGTTCTTGCTGCTGGTGGCGGCCTTGGTGTTGGTGGTGGGGCCGGTCATGCCGGGCTTGCCGCTCGGGGCGGACTTGCTTCCGGTGGAGACGAGCTTGGGTGCGGCCTTGGTGTCCAAGGTGTACTGCGTCGCCTTGCGGAGCGCGGCCCCGTTGGCGTCGAGCCAGAAGTAGGCGGCTCCGTACGCGTCGGCTGGTTTCGGCGTCAGGGGGTCGGAGGCCCAGTTCGGCTGGGCGGTGGCGGGTGCTGACAGTACTGCGGCGCTGAGGCCGGCGCTTACTAGGGGGATGAGCAGGCGCTTCAACGGAGGCTCCACTGTTGTCAAAAAGGGCGTAAAGACCCTATCGACTCACTGGTCACTCTGGTAACCGAAATGCTCACAAATTCCTCACGAAACGCGAATAGGGTCCGACCGGTTGCGGAGCCCTCCACTCCTGTCCGGCGATCAGGGACACTCGCCGATCACGAAGCCGCGTCTTCACGGAACGAGCCGGCCGGGGTACGAATTCACGGCGGCCGGCCACAGACCACCGTCGTGGCCGGGGCACGCACCGGCGAAACCGGGCGGGGCTCGTCCGGGGATAGCAAAAGGGCCCGGCAGGATGCCGGGCCCTTCGCTCGTAACGATGAACGATCGGTCAGAACCGGTCGCTAACCGCTACGTCAGACAATCTTGCCGGACCAGCTGTTCGCCGCGGCCTTGTAGACCGTGTTGGTCTCGCCGTCGAAGTACGGCGACGAGATGTAGTCCACGCGGCCGTTGCCGTCCTGGTCGTTGAAGGTGCTGGTGACACCGTTCACGTAGCCGAGACGCTTGGCGTTGCTGTAGTTGTACAGCCACGGACCACCGTCGGCGCCCTCGGTCATGGCGCACTTGAGGGCGACGTGCTCCTCGATCTTCTTGGCAGCAGAACCGACCAGCTTCTTGGTGGTCTTGCCGTAGCACCACTTCGGAGTAATGCCGGTGTAGTTCTTGTTGCCGTCGGGGTGCGCAGCGGCCGGGTAGCCGAACACGCGAACGGCCTTGCCGGTCGGCTGGTTCCACGCGAAGCCCTGACCGCCGACGTTGTCACCGAGCCGCCCAGCGTCGAGCGACTTGTGGTCGATGATGTAGAAGACGGTCTTGAAGTACTTCGTGTCGGTGCCGGGCTTGTACCACTGCTGCACGTAGAAGTGCGTGATGGTCCAGTTGCCGCGGCGGTCCTTCTCGACCTTGGCCGGGTACTGCCTCGGGTTGCGGCGCTGCTTGGCCTTGTAGGCGGAGGCCTCGTTGGCGGTCACAACCTCGGTGACGGGCTCACCGAACTTGCGGCCGTTGCCCTTGCCGATGCCAGCACGCTTGTACTGGGCCTCGGAGACCTCGACCTTGCCGACCTCGGCACCGGGGTAGTCGGGGCCGGTCGCCTCGGGGGCGGAGCCCCGCTTGACCCAGAAGGACTCCGTCGAGGTCGGGTCGAGCTTGCCCTTAAGGAACTCTTCCTTGCTGATCTCGACGTCCTTGGCGCCCTTCAGGCCCGTGTACTTGTCCCACTCGGCCTTGGAGACGTTGGTGCTCTTCTCGCTACCGTCGACCTTGACGCCGTTGTAGACGGTGACGAACGCGTAGTCGCGGTCGTAGTCCTCGTAGACGTCGAAGTCGTAGTGGGTGAAGGCCGTCTTACCCACGTAGATGCCCCAAGGAGCCTTGCCCTGGTAGTAGCCGGGGACGAAGACCCACTTGTCCATCACGTCGCGGTTGGCGCCAGTGTCGTACACGCAGTGACCGGCCGTGGCGACCAGGTTGCGGTACTTCGACTGGATCGAAGTGGCGGAGCACCACTTCTTCTCGCCCTTGCTGTTGACGAAGAACACCTTACCGATGGTCTTCGGCATGTTGACGTTCTGCACCTTAGCGGCGGTCTTCTTCTCCTCGCCGATCGGCGCGGTCGAGCCCGGCTTGGTGTCCGTGGTGGCGCCGCCCTTGGTCTGCAGCTTGGCGACGTCCGTCTTGTCCCAGACGTTGGACTCGGTGGCGGCCTTGAGGGCGGCACCGTTGTTCTCGGCCCAGAACTGAGCGATGGCGTTCGCGTTCGCAGCAGAGGTCGCCAGCTCGTCCTTGGCGACGTCAGACGCGGCGGAGGCCGTACCGGCGAGGCCGGCGGCCAGCAGACCGGTGGCGAGAACGGCGCCACCGGCGGGGATGAGGATGCGCTTCAAGGGAACTGCTCCTTGCTCTGTCGTGGGTCGCAACTTGCGTCCCATGCGTCAGTAAAGGGATGGCAAGGACCATAGCGTGGTGATCACCGCAGGTGAAACCCGCTTCGCAAGATCCGGTACCGACCCTGACCGCCGTGACCTTTCCGTTATCAACGAGTGATCTCCGCGAAGCGCGACGAACGGATCACGTCGTCGCAGGATATGTGGGCGATGATGCTCTTGGGGCGAAAGAGTGGTTAGTATGTCGATACGGCGGGTGACTGGCCAGATGTGACTTAGATCACAGGAACCAGATTGGCGCCTTCGCCCGTCTAACCTGCCCCCCGCCTTCCGAGTGATCTTCAGCTCCCGCCTCTCGACCCCTCAGGAACCCCGCTCGCATCGGGGGTTTCGTGTCTGCGCGGCCCTCCGCGCGCCAGCGGGAACAAGATCGTGGACGAGCCCTGAGGGCCGCTCTGGCCGCCCCGCACCCCTTCCGGAGGCCTTGGAGTCGCGTACGGGCCTCAGCGGGCTCTCAGGCGCGCGTGAGGCGCATCCAGCGGGATATGGCGGGGTTCGTTGCGGGGCGAACCCCCGCACGATCGGGGCCTGGTGGCCGATTCAGCTGGGGAATCGGACTTTCGGTTGTAACGGCCGCAGAGACTGCTCTTTCTTGCTAAAGGGTGGCAGAGGCCACGTGTACGGGCTGAACCTCCCCAAAACACAAGGCGAGGGCCTCGGTGACCCGAGACCCTCGCCTTCCCCTGGTAGGGCTTACTTGTACAGCTCGCCGTTCCGGCCGACGATCTTGCCGGACCAGACGTTCTTGGCCGCGTTGTAGACCGCCGCCGTCTCGCCGTCGAAGTACGGCGAGGTGATGTAGTCGATCCGGTCGTTGCCGTCCTGGTCGGCGAACGTGCTGGTGACGCCGTTGACGTAGCCGGTGCGCTTGCTGTTGCTGTAGTTCAGCAGCCACGGGCCGCCGTCGAAGCCCGGGGTCACCGCGCACTTCAGGCCCACGTGCTCCTCGATCTTGAGCCAGGAGGCGCCGACCCGCTTGCCGGTGGGCTTGCCGTAGCAGTGCTTCGGCGTCACGCCGCTGTACGGCTTGTCACCGTCGGGGTGCGGTGCGGCCGGGTAGCCGAACGCGCGCACCGGCTTGCCGGTGGGCTGGTTCCAGGCGAAGCCCTGGCCGCCGACGTTGTCGCCGAGCCGGCCCGCGTCCTTGACGAGCAGGAGGTGGTAGCGGCCGCCCCAGGTGCGCTTGGGGCCGGTGAAGCGCTGGTACTCGCGCTTGTTCACCGGCTTGACCCGCTGGAGGGTGATGCCGTTGTAGACGGTGACGAACGCGAAGTCGCGGTCGTAGTCCTCGTAGACGTCGAAGTCGTAGTGGGTGAAGGCCTGCTTGCCCACGTAGATGCCCCAGGGAGCCTTGCCCTGGTAGTAGCCGGGGACGAAGACCCACTTGTCCAGCGTGGCCCTGTTGCTGTCGGTGTCGTACACGCAGTGGCCGGCCGTGGCGACCAGGTTGCGGTAGTTCGACTGGATCGAGGTGGCCGAGCACCAGCGGTACTTGCCGTGCGCGTCGACGAAGAAGACCTTGCCGACGGTCTTGGGCAGGTTCACGTTCTGGCCGCCCGCCGCCTTGTTGCCGCTGGTCGGCGCGGTCGTGCCGGGACGGCCGTCAGGGGTGTAGCCGCCCTTGGAGACGACCTTCCTGACCTCCTTGGAGTCCCACGTGTACTGGGTCGCGGAACGCAGCGCCGCACCGTTGGCGGCGAGCCAGAAGGAGGCGATGGAGACCGCGGCGGAGGAGTTGCGGGCCATCGGGTCGTGGGCGACGCGGCCGGCGGCCTGTGCGGTGGCGGGCAGGCTGGAGGCGAGCAGGCCGGTCGCCAGAAGGGCGCCGCCGGCGGGCAGGAGGATTCGCTTCAACGTGACTCCAGGTTGCGCTGGCAGGGAGGTGCCTCTTGCCCCTCCTGAACTCAGCAAACGGACAGCCCCGGAACCTACAGCTTTGATCCTCTTCCTGGGAATTTGCTGGAGATCATCCCCGTGCGCTTTAAGCGTGCCGTGATCGTCCCGTGACGAAGAAGACGCTGGACACCTGAGGGGCCCGATCGGTTGCTGTGATCTACGTCACATTTGCCGGGGTGGTCAGCCTGGCGGCGTGCCGGTAGACCTCCCCGGTGGTGGTGTCGAAGTAGGGCGAGGACACCGCGTCATAGCCGCCCTTGGCGTCCCTGTTCCAGGTCAGGCTGTTGACCCCGTTGAGGCTGCCGAGCCGGCGCGTGTCGTCGTAACCGATCACCCAGGGCCCGCCGCTCGCCCCCGGGCTGAAGTCGCACGGCGCGAGCTCCACGCCCTTTTGCAGGTCACGGCTCGGCGCGACGGTGAAGCGGGTGGTGCGCTCCGGGCACTTGCGCAGCGTCTTGCCGTTGAACGGGGCCGAGCCGTCCGGCTGCAGCCCCGCCGGGTAGCCGAACGCGGCCACCGTGTACGTGCCGGGCTTCTTGTTCAGCTCGATGCCGAGGCCGCCCACGTTGTCCTGGAGCCGGCCCACGTCCTTCATGACGTAGTCGCCGTCCTTGGGCGTCCAGGTGAAGCCCCGGTGCACGGTGACGAACGCGTAGTCGTAATCGTAGTCGGCCTTGCCCGACCAGTCCTCGTGCAGGGCGATGGACGAGCCGACGTAGATGCCGTCGGGCGTCTCGCCGTTGGGGCCGGGGTTGGGGACGAAGATCCAGTAGTCGGCGGGCTTGGCGCTGCGGGAGTCGTAGGCGCAGTGTCCCGCCGTGGCGACGACGCTGCGGTTCCAGGCCGCGACCGAGGCCGCCGAGCACCAGTACTCCTTGTCGCCGAACCGGAAGAAGACCTTGCCCATGGTCCGCGCGGCGCCGCCGTTGCGCGGCGCCACGGCGCGCACGCTCTGCGCGGCCGTCGAACGCCGGACCGCCGCCACGGGGGCGGCGGACGCGGTGCTGGTCGCGGCGACGTTGTCGGAGGTGCCCGGCGTGGCGGGGTTGAAGCTGTCGGCCTTCTTCAGGCGGTCGGGCTTCCAGTACTCGGCCACCCGCTTGACGTCCGCGGCGGTCTTGGCCAGCGGGGCGGCGTAGACCTTGCTCTGCGGGGCGGCCACCGCGGCCGTCCTGGCGGTGGCGGCGGCGCCGGCCTGCGCGTGCGCGGGCGTCGTGAGCGCAGGCAGCACAAGCAGCGCGCTGCCCAGGGCAGCGGCCGCGAGGTGCCTGGCTCGGGGGATCATGAATTGCCTTTCTCGGGTGGTAAGGGTGGATTTTTCCAGAAGTACAGACTCTATTGCAGCTCGGATAGAGATTCGTTACCTGATCAAGAGTGCACCGTGAGCTATAAGGATGTCGTCAGTGATAGCGCGACCATACGCGTAAATGATCATTATCTTGCGGCGTCCGCGCAGGTCAGGGGTGGTGTCAGCGTATCTGAATTTGAGCATGGCGCATCACCGCGCGCGGGCCGCGCGCGGCGGCTTTCACGGCACGGCTGCAGGCCCCGGAACCAGCGGAACCGGGGCCTGAGACGCCGTTCGATCAGCGCGGCATGTTGCCGGTCCAGCGGTTCGCCGCGGCCTTGTAGACCTCGTAGGTGTCTCCGTTGAAGTACGGCGAGGAGATGTGGTCGTAGCGGTCGTTGCCGTCGGTGTCCCACGCGACGCTGTTGACGCCGGCGAGGTAGCCGGTGCGTGCGGCGCTGCTGTAGCCGACCAGCAGCGGGCCGCCGCTCGCGCCCGCGGTGAAGGCGCACTTGACGCCGACGTGTCCCTGGAGGTCGTACGCCGTGGACTCCGGCATCGGCCTGGTCCTGCCGTAGCACCACTTCATGGTCCGCCCGCTGTACGGCTTGTCGCCGTCGGGATGCGGGCCCGCCGGGTAGCCGAACGAGAACACGGTCAGCTTGGTGCTCCTGTTCCACGTGAAGCCCTGGCCGCCGACGTTGTCGCCGAGCCTGCCGACGTTCTCGACCGTCCAGCGCCAGCGCTTGCCGGTCTTCTGCCAGTCGACCTTGATGCCGTTGTAGACGTTGACGAACGCGTAGTCGTAGTCGTAGTCCGCCTTCACCACGAAGTCGTCGTGGGCGTTGAAGGTCTTCGCGGCGTAGATGCCGTAGGGGGCCTTGCCGGTCCAGGCGGTGTCGCCGTCCCAGTACGACGGGATGAAGATCCAGTTGTCGTAGAAGGTGTCGTGCTCGGTGTCGTACACGCAGTGGGCCGAGGTCGCCACGAGGTTGCGGTACGTGCCCTGCACGGACGTGGCCGAGCAGTAGCGCCAGTTCTTGGGGGCGCGCGGGTCGGCCTTCGGCAGTGTGAAGAACACCCGGCCCACGGTGGTGGGCAGGTCGACCTGTCTGCTCTTCGTGCTCTCGGCCTTCTCCGCGCCGATGGGCGGGACGGAGCCGGCCGGGCCGTCGGGGGCCTTGCCGGCGCGCTTGAGTCCCTTGGTGGTGAGGTCGAGGCCGTTGTCGTGGTCGGTGGCCCGCTTGACGCGGTCGGGGGTCCAGAACCGGACGGCCTGTTCGGCGGGGGTGGCCGCGTTCCTGGAGACGACCCTGGAGGCGACCCTGGAGACGGCGCCGGAACGCGCCGTGCCGCTGCTCGTGGTGCTCGTCGCGAGGGTGGTGCCGGCCGCGGCGCTGTCGATCGTCCCCGCCGTGAGCCCGATGGCCATCAGGCCGGCGAGGGGGATCGCGATGCGCCTTGCTCGGGAAGACATGGAGCTCCTCTCAGCTTTCGGCGGCCCAGAGCGGGATGCTGCGCCCCGGTGGGCCAGGAAAACGCTCGGAACGCTAATGAATGGCTGGAACGGGCTGCCGGAAAGCGGCGAGAAAAAGCATGAAGCGGTCCCGTACTGTTATCTGAATAGCGAATCCGTATGTATTCATGATGGGCATCACCGCTGGTCGAAGCCGGGTTTTATGATCGACGGCAGTGTCGGTAACGAGCTTTGCCGTGCGCCACTCGATATGCGGTGCTTATCGACAGAGCGATGTTCTGGTTAGTTGTGCTCATGGATTCATGCACCCCCTGTCTCATCGGCATCGCGCAGCGCACCATTCGCGAGCAGCCCGGCCCGGAACCGCTCGATCTGTGGGAGTCGGTCGCGCGCGAGGCCGCCGAGGACGCGCGGCTGCCCCTTCACCGGCTCGGCTCGATCCAGATCGTCTGGACCGACTCGTGGCAGTACGACTCGCCCGTCGGCCGCCTCGCCGAGCGCCTCGGAGCCCACCCGCGGCACCGCGCCTACTCGGCCGTCGGCGGCACCGCCCCCCAGCGGCTCATCGGGGAGGCGGCGGCCGGGATCGCGGCGGGCCGGTTCGACGCCGCGCTCGTCACCGGGGCCGAGGCGCTGGCCACGCGGCGGGCGTACCGGAAAGCGGGGGAGCACGCGCCGTGGAGCCACCCCGCCGACCCCAAGCCGCCGTACGGATGGGAGCGCCCGCCCCACCCGTCGGCGCTCGCGCACGGGCTGTTCCTGCCCGTGCACACGTACCCGATCATGGAGACCGCCCGCAGGGCCCGGCTCGGCCGCACCATCGAAGAGGAGGTGAGCGAGCGGGCCCGGATCATGGCGCCCATGACCGAGGTGGCCGCCGCCAACCCGTACGCCTGGCGCAGGACCGCGCGGACCGCCGGCGAGCTCGCCGCCGACCGGCGCTACGTCGGCTGGCCGTACACGCGCTCCGCGCCCAACGTCCTCATCGCGAAACCCGTCCGCAAGGGCGGCGACGAGGTGCTCAAGGTCGTCTTCCCCGACGGCACCCGCGCCCAGGTGCGCTACCCGGCCAAGCTGGGGCTCGCGAAGATGGGGTCGCGGCCGCTCTGGGGTGCCTGGGTGGACGGCCGGTTCCGGCAGTTCGTCGCCCCTTACGCCGGGGAGATCGAAATCACCCGGGGCGGGAAGCCGATCAGGCACTTCACGCCCAACGTCACCCTCTGGCCGCGCCCTGCGGGCAGCGGGACGCGCGGGCAGGTGCTGCTGTTCGCCTTCGGGCCGTGGCGGCTGGCCGTGTACGACGTGGGGCAGGGGCTGACGTTCGAGCAGCGGATGACGATGGCCCGCCAGGTGAAGGGGCGGGTGACCGAGGACGGCTACCTCGTGCTCTCGGCGGGCGAGGGCGTCCGGGCGGCGCCGCCGGGCACGGTCGTGCAGGACCGTCCCGCGGGGCCGCAGCTCTGGTTCGGCGGTCTGGGGAAGCAGCGGGTGGCGCTCGTTCCGACGCCTCACTGCGCCGGCAAGGCGCGGATGCCGGCGATCGACGGGCCGGGGCGGCGCGGCGAGATGGTGTGCCGGGGCGACGTCCTGGTCGCGGTCACCGGACCTCCCGAGTTCCGGCGCATGGTGCTCGACAAGCTCCGCGTCACGCTCACCTGAACGCATGTGGCGACGAGGGGTGCTCACCTGGGTTTGCTCACGCGGGCGCGGGCGGGTGGCCGCCAGGATGCGGGGCCGGGCGGGCGGCTCATGAGCGCGCTCACATGGGCATGGTCGCGGGCGCGGCGGTGCGGGTCTGTTCCAGGACGCGGTCCGGCCTGGCGCGGCGGTGCGGGGCTGGGGTGACGGGATGGGCTGAAGTAGGGTGCGGCCATGTTCGCCGTTACCGCCACACAGATCGATCCCGACAATCCGCTCACCGGGCTGACGCTGGGCGAGCACCCCGAGCCGAAGGTGCCGGACGGGTGGACGACCGTCACCGTACGCGCCGCCGCGCTCAACCACCACGACCTGTGGACGCTCAAGGGCGTCGGCATCACGCAGGACCGCCTGCCGATCGTGCTGGGCTGCGACGCCGCCGGCGTGGACGAGGACGGCAACGAGGTCATCGTGCACTCCGTGATCGGCTCGGGCCCCGACGAGACGCTCGACCCGAAGCGGTCGCTGCTGTCGGAGGTGCACGACGGCACGTTCGCGGACCGGGTGGCGGTGCCGCGCCGCAACCTGGTGCCCAAGCCCGCCGCACTGAGCTTCGAGCACGCCGCCTGCCTGCCGACGGCGTGGCTGACCGCGTACCGGATGCTGTTCGACAAGGCCGGGCTGCAGCCCGGCGCGACGGTGCTCGTGCAGGGCGCGGGCGGCGGCGTGGCGACGGCGCTGATCGCCCTCGGCCGGGCGGCCGGCTACCGCATCTGGGCCACCAGCCGCTCGGAGAGCAAGCGGCAGCGGGCCCTGGAGCTGGGCGCCGACCAGGTGTTCGAGCCGGGAGCGCGGCTGCCCGAGCGGGTGGACGCGGTGATGGAGACCGTCGGCCAGGCCACCTGGAGCCACTCGCTCAAGTCGCTCAAGCCGGGCGGGCGCATCGTGGTGTCCGGGGCGACCAGCGGCGCGGTGCCGCCGGCCGACCTGCAGCGGGTCTTCTTCCTGCAGCTGTCGGTGGTCGGCTCGACGATGGGCACGCTGGAGCAGCTGCGGCGGCTCGCGGTGTTCCTGGAGCAGACCGGGGTGCGGCCGGTGATCGACCGGGTGATGCCGATGACGCAGGCGCGCGACGGCTTCGCCGCCATGGCGTCGGGGGAGATCTTCGGGAAGATCGTCTTCACCCGGTGAGACAAGGGGTGGCTTCTCGCGTCGCCCGCTCGCGCGCCGTCCGCCTCCGGGCGGACGGCGCGGGCGGACGCGGGCGGGCGGCTTGCGGCGCGTCCCCGGCGGTCAGCGGGGCGCGAGCGGCCCTGGCCTGTAGTGAGTGGTGCTTCGCGCGCCGATCGCTCGTGCGCCGACCGGTCGCACGCTGACCTCGCGGGCCGATCGCTCGTGCGCTGACCGCTCGTGCGCTGACCGCTCGTGCGCTGACCGCTCGTGCGCTGACCTCGCGGGCCGATCGCTCGTGCGCCGACCACCCGGGGCGGAGCGGGTCCGACGGTCAGCGTTCGAGGATTTCCTTGACGTTGCGGGAGGCGGCGTCGAGGGCGGAACGGAGGTCGGCGAGCTTCTGCGGGGTCAGCCGGGCCTGCGAGGCCTCGCGGCGGGCCTGCCCGACGAAGTCGGCGAGGAGCTCGCCCAGCTCGGCGTCCAGGGCGGCGCGGTTGGCGGGGCCACCGGACGGCGGGCCGCCGAGGAGGCTCCACGTCTCCTGCCAGATCCTGCGCCACTCCCTGCTGAGCCGCTCGCCCTCGTCCTGCCAGTGCGCGGCGTGCTCCATCCACTGCCGCTTCTGCTCGTCGCGCAGCCGCTTGAGCGCCTCCTTCTGCCGCTGGCGCTGCCGGCGGGCGTCGTCGGCGGTCTCGGTGCGCACGTCCCGCGCCATCCGGGTCAGCTCTTCGCGCAGCGACTTGACGGTGTCGCGGACGTCCTCCTTGACCTCGCGGGCGATGTCGCGGACGGAGGCGGAGATCTCCTGTTCGAGGTCGGCGAGTTCGTCGAGCCGGTCGTTGAGCTCGTCGCGCCCCTTGTCGGTGATGGAGAAGACCTTCTTGCCGGAGACCACCTCGTGGGTCACCAGGCCCTCTTCCTCCAGCCGGGCCAGGCGCGGGTAGATGGTGCCGGGAGAGGGCGAGTAGACGCCTAGGAAGCGGTCTTGGAGCAGCCGGATGACCTCGTAGCCATGGCGAGGGCTCTCGCTCAGCAGCTTCAGCAGGTACAGCCGGAGCCGGCCGTGACCGAAGACAGGGCTCATGACCTCTCTCCCTTGAGCAGCGCGACCTCGCCGTTGACCGTGATGGCGGACAACGAGGCCATGCCGCCGCCGAGCCGTCCCGACATCGACTTGCCGCCGGGAGTGCTCTTGGTGGACAGTTCCTCGAACGTGCTGACGAGTCGCCCGGAGGTGGACTTGACGCTGACGTCCGCCTCCACGTTCTTGGGCAGCCGGACCAGGATGTCACCGGAGACGCTGTTGAGCGTCACGTACCCGGTGGGGCGGAGCTCGAGGTCGGCGGTGATGCGGCCGGAGACGGTGTTGGCCTTCAGCCGCCGTGGCGTGCCCTTGGCCACGGTGAGGTCGCCCGAGACGCTGATGAACGACAGGTCGCCCTCCATGGCCCGGCTCTCGACCGCGCCGGAGACGGTGTTGGCCAGCACCTCGCCGCTGACGCCGTCGAGCACGATGTCGCCGGAGACGCTCTTGACGTTCGTGACCCGCTCGAATCCGGCGACCACGGCCGGGGCCGTCACGACGCCCGCCTTGACCCGGCAGGTCCTGGGGACGGCGATGGACAGCACGGTTCTGCGTTTGTCGCGGCGCAGCCAGCCGAGCAGGCCGTCCCAGGTGAGGTCGCGGTAGGCGACGGTGAGGCTGCGGGTCTCCTCGTCGTAGGTGACGAGCAGCGGGGATGCCGAGTCGATCTCGGCGACCTCCAGGGTGGAGGAGCCGTCGCTGGCCAGGACGTCGAGCCGGCCGGCGACGATGCGTACGTCGAGGTTGTCGACCTGGTCGAACGTGAGCCGGTCAGGCGCGTCGATCGTCCATTGCGGCATGCTTCCCACCCCTTCTCCACGGGCATCGCCTCTATACGAAACACGATATGTCGCGTCCGCGGCAAACTCAAGATGTATCGCGTTCTGCTTCGAGGCTACCGCCCAGGCCCCCGGCGTGCGGTCACTCGTCCTCGTCGTCGTCCAGCCGCGCCAGCCACGTGGCCAGCCGCTCGATCGGCGTCTCGAACTCGGGGTTGAGGTCGACGAACTCGCGCAGCCGCTCGCCCAGCCACAGCAGGCTGACCTCTTCCTCGCCGCGCCGCTCGACCAGCTCTTCGATCCCCCGATCGGTGAAGTACATCGTCCTCCCTCGCATCTTCCCGGGGCGCGCCCCGGCGCCCCGCCTGACTTTAGCCTGCCGTGACAGCAGTGAGCCCCCGGCCACGAGGGCAGGGGGCTCACATGCGGTCACGCGAGTGATCAGCCGAAGATCTGGCGCAGGATCTCCTCGGACTCACGGTCGTGCTGCTTGTGCGAACCGGTCGCCGGCGAGCTGTTGGGCGTGCGCGACACCCGCCGGATCGCCCGGCCGCCCAGCGTCTGCGGGTCCTCGGCCAGCTTGAGCGTGAGGTACGGCCACGGGCCCATGTTGACCGGCTCGTCCTGAGCCCAGACCAGCTCGGCCTGCGCGCCGTAACGGCCCAGCTCGGCGGCCAGCTCCTCGGACGGGAACGGGTAGAGCCGCTCCAGCCTGACCAGCGCCACGTCGTCGCGCTCGAGCTTCTCGCGCTGCGCCAGCATCTCGTAGTAGATCTTGCCGGAGCAGAGCACCACCTTGGTCACCTTCGCCGGGTCGACGATGGTGTCGCCGAGGACCGGCTGGAAGGTGCCCGAGGTGAAGTCGGACGCCTTGGACGTGGCCGCCTTGTGACGCAGCAGCCACTTCGGCGTGAAGACCACCAGCGGCTTGCGCCGGCCCGACTGCACCTGCCAGCGCAGCAGGTGGAAGTAGTTGGCCGGCGTGGTGGGCTGGGCGACGGTCATGTTGTCGAGCGCGCAGACCTGCAGGAAACGCTCGATGCGGGCCGAGGAGTGGTCGGGGCCCTGACCCTCGTAGCCGTGCGGCAGCAGCAGCACGACCGAGGACTTCTGGCCCCACTTCTGCTCGCCCGAGGCGATGAACTCGTCGATGATCGTCTGGGCGCCGTTGACGAAGTCGCCGAACTGCGCCTCCCAGCAGACCAGGGCGTCGGGCCTGACCACGCTGTAGCCGTACTCGAAGCCCAGCGCCGCGAACTCGCTGAGCAGCGAGTCGTAGACGTAGAACTTCGTGGTGCCCTGGTTGAACGCCTTGAGCGGGGTGTGCTCGGCCCCGGTCATGCGGTCGACGAGGACGGCGTGGCGCTGGGTGAACGTGCCGCGCCGGGAGTCCTGGCCGACCAGGCGCACCGGGTGGCCGTCGATGAGCAGCGAGCCGAAGGCCAGCGTCTCGCCCATCGCCCAGTCGATCGCGTCCTGCTCCACCATCTGGCCGCGGCGCTGCAGCACCGGCGCGAGGCGCGGGTGCGGCGTGAAGCCCTCGGGCAGGTTGAGCTGGGTGTCGACGATGCGCTTGAGCGTCTCGTCGGTGATCGCCGTGTGGGTGTCGGCGTGGGACCACTTGACGACCTCGGCCGGCGGCACCCGCATGGCGGCCGCCTCCTGAGGCTTCTTCGCCGCCTCGCGGACCTCGGTGAACGCCTGCTCCAGCTTGGCCTGGTAGTCGCGCAGCGCCTGCTCGGCCTCCTCGACCGTGATGTCGCCGCGGCCGATCAGGGCCTCGGTGTAGAGCTTGCGGGTCGAGCGCTTGGCGTCGATGAGGTCGTACATCAGCGGCTGGGTGAAGGCGGGGTTGTCGCCCTCGTTGTGGCCGCGGCGGCGGTAGCAGATGAGGTCGATGACGACGTCCTTGCGGAACGCCTGCCGGTACTCGTAGGCGAGCCGGCCCACGCGCACCACGGCCTCGGGGTCGTCGCCGTTGACGTGGAAGATCGGCGCCTGGATCATCCGCGCGACGTCGGTCGCGTAGACCGACGAGCGGGACGAGGCGGGCGAGGTGGTGAAGCCGACCTGGTTGTTGACCACGATGTGGACGGTGCCGCCGGTGCGGTAGCCGCGCAGCTGCGACAGGTTGAGCGTCTCGGCCACGACGCCCTGGCCGGCGAAGGCGGCGTCGCCGTGGACGAGGACGGGAAGGACGGTGAAGCCCTCCTCGCCGCGCTCCAGGAGGTCCTGCTTGGCGCGGACGACGCCCTCCAGCACCGGGTCGACCGCCTCCAGGTGGGAGGGGTTGGCGACCACGGACGCGGTGATGGTCTTGCCGCTCGGCGCGGTGAACGTGCCGGTGGCGCCCAGGTGGTACTTCACGTCGCCGGAGCCGTGGGCGGTGCGCGGGTCGATGTTGCCCTCGAACTCGCCGAAGATCTGCGCGTAGGACTTGCCCACGATGTTGGCCAGCACGTTGAGGCGGCCGCGGTGGGCCATGCCGATGACGACCTCGTCGAGGTCCTCGTCGGCGGCCTTGCTGATCACCGAGTCGAGCAGCGGGATGAGGGACTCGCCGCCCTCCAGCGAGAAGCGCTTCTGGCCGACGAACTTCGTCTGCAGGAAGGTCTCGAACGCCTCGGCGGTGTTGAGCCGCGACAGGATGTTGAGCTGCTCGTCACGCTCGGGCGACTTGTGCGGCTTCTCCACCCGCTCCTGAATCCAGGCCCGCTCCTCGGGGTTCTGGATGTGCATGTACTCGATGCCGACCGTACGGCAGTAGGAGTCGCGCAGCACGCCCAGGATGTCGCGCAGCTTCATCAGCGGACGGCCGCCGAAACCGCCCGTGGCGAACTCGCGCTCCAGGTCCCACAGCGTCAGGCCGTGGCTCTGGATGTCGAGGTCGGGGTGCTTGCGCTGCTTGTACTCCAGCGGGTCGGTCTCGGCCATCAGGTGGCCGCGCACGCGGTAGGCGTGGATCAGCTCCAGCACGCGGGCGGACTTGGCCACGTCGTCGTCGTGGGAGGCCGAGATGTCCTGGACCCAGCGGACCGGCTCGTACGGGATCCGCAGAGCCTCGAAGATCTCGTCGTAGAAGCCGTCCTCGCCGAGCAGCAGCCGGTGGATCTGGCGCAGGAAGTCGCCCGACTGGGCGCCCTGGATGATCCGGTGGTCGTAGGTGCTGGTGAGCGTCATGACCTTGGAGACGGCCAGGCGCGACAGCGTGTCGGGCGATGCGCCCTGGTACTCGGCCGGGTACTCCATGGCGCCGACGCCGATGATGGTGCCCTGTCCGGGCATCAGGCGGGGGACGGAGTGGACGGTGCCGATGGTGCCGGGGTTGGTCAGCGAGATGGTGGTGCCGGTGAAGTCGTCGACCCCGAGCTTGCCCGCCCGGGCCTTGCGCACGATCTCCTCGTAGGCCATCCAGAACTGCCGGAAGTCCATCTGCTCGGCGGCCTTGATGGAGGGCACGAGGAGCTGGCGCTCGCCGTTGCTCTTCTGGACGTCGATCGCCAGGCCGAACCCGACGTGCTCGGGCTTGACCAGGGTGGGCTTGCCGTCGATCTCCGCGTAGGAGTAGTTCATCTCCGGCATGGTCTTCAGCGCCTTGACGATCGCGAACCCGATCAGGTGCGTGAAGGAGACCTTGCCTCCGCGACCCCGCCTGAGGTGATTGTTGATCACGATGCGGTTGTCGATGAGCAGCTTGGCCGGGATGGCCCGGACGCTGGTCGCGGTCGGCACCGACAGCGAGGCGTCCATGTTGGCGGCCGTGCGCGCCGCCGCGCCGCGCAGCCTGACCTCTTCGGCGCCCTGGGGCACCGGCGTGGCCGGCTGCTTCGGCTTCTCGGCCGGTGGCGCCTTCGGCGCCTGGGGAGGCGCGGTCGCACTGCCGTTCGCCGCCTCCCTGGCCGGGGATCGGCCCGGTCCATAGTCAGGGTTGTAGTCAGCGAAGAAGTTCCACCAGGCCTTGTCGACAGACTCAGGATCTTGGAGGTACTTCTGGTACAGCTCGTCGACAAGCCATTCGTTCTGACCAAAGCTTGCCAGCGGGTTTGTCCGCGACGACTCAGACGACACGGCGGAAATCGCCCTCTTCCGCAGATCGGCGTTGATGTTAGAGAACCTGTCCAAGGCTACTCGCCCAGACCGGTAGCGCGCGCCCAGGAGGGCGTGCCGCCTCGAACGATCGTCTCAGGACCGCCCACGGACGTCACGCCCCCCTCGTCGATCTGGGTGGTGCAGCCTTTATTACTCTTTGATATCAACATCGGCGGCAGAGGTTTATTTCCTGGATGTCAACACTCTGCGCGCGATGCGGACGTCCGGCGACAGCTCCCTGAGGAGAGCGGCCAGCTCATCGCCGGCCTGCTCCAGCTCGTCCAGCGTCATGGGCTCGAGGCGTTCGAGCAGGAAGATCGCGTTGGTGGTCTCCTCGGTGAGCCGGGTGCGCACGACCTGACGCCAGTTCCAGCGGCGGCAGGTGACGCCGATGTCGTCGCGCCAGATGACCTCGCCGGGCTCGGGCTGCCCGAGCGCCTCCTCCGACGGCTCGTCGCCGGTGGCGCGCACCAGCCGGGCGGGGCCGGAGTAGCGGTCGAGGTCCTCGCCGCCGATGGGCAGCGCGTGCTTGACGCTCACCGAGTTGTACGCGTCGACCGCCTGGTTGATCTCCGGCAGCGGCATGCGCCGGGTGAGCGCGTCGACCGAGGGCCTGGTGCGCGACGGCTTGGCGCCGAACGCGCGGTAGGCGTCCTTCCAAGCGTCGATCTTGGCCGTCTGGACCTCCACCTCGGCCGCCTCTTTCAGCCAGCCGCGCGACCTGTCGTCCGTGGGCCCGTTGCGCAGGCCGTGGGCGGTCATGGCGAGCACCGCGAAGTCGGGGCGAAGTGCGAAGACGGAGTCGTCAACCCAGATGTCGTCGAGCATTCCCACAGTCTAGGAGTGCGCAAAATCGCAAAAGTACCTTTGCAAAATCACTTTTGCGGTTTATCGTCGGTGGCATGGAGGACCGGTACAAGATCAGCGATCCGCAGGCGCTCAAGGTGGTCGCGCACCCGCTGCGCGGCCGGCTGCTCGGCCTGCTGCGCACCGAAGGACCCGCCACGGCCAGCGAACTCGGCCGTAAGACGGGGGAGAGCTCGGGCTCGACCAGCTATCACCTGCGCGAGCTGTTCAAGTACGGCTTCATCGAGGAGGACCCGGGCGGCCGCGACGGCCGCGAGCGCCGCTGGCGGGCCCGCCACCGCTACACCTCGTGGAACACCCGCGAGATGCTCGGCGTGCCGGGCGGGCGCGAGGCGGTCGAGGTCATCAGGACCCGGCAGGCCGAGGTGCTGGCGGAGCGGATCCTGGGGTTCCGCGAGGACGACTGGCCGCCGGAGTGGGTCGAGGCGGCGGGCGTGGACGACCACTTCGCCGAGCTGCCGCCGCAGGCGCTCGCCGAGTTCATGAGGCGGGCCGAGGAGCTGCTCGGCGAGCTCGCCGCCCGGTACGAGGGCGCGCCGGACAGCCGCCCCGTCCACCTCTTCGTGGGCGGCTTCCCGCGGAAACCGGAGGACGTCTCACAGGGACGGGAGGACGTCCCGCAGAAGCGGGGGGACGTCCCGCGGACAGGGCGGGGGCGGACGTGACCGCGCGCTCCGCCCTGCGGCGTTACATGCTCGTCGGCTTCCTGACCTGGCTGCCTCCCGGGCTCCAGATGACCGTCATGGTGCTGCTGATGAGCGAGCGCGGGCTCGGCCTGGCGGAGATCGGGTTGGTCACCATGGTGTTCTCGGTCGTCACCGTGAGCCTGGAGCTGCCCACCGGCGGGCTGTCCGACGTCGTGGGGCGGCGTGTGGTGCTGGCGGTGTCGGCGGCGTTCACCGTGGTGGCGCTCGTGCTGATGAGCGTGTCCACGACGTTCTGGATGTTCCTGGCGAGCGGCGTGCTGAAGGGCGTGGCGCGGGCGCTGTCGAGCGGCCCCGCCACCTCCTGGTACGTCGACACGCTGCACGCCGTCGAGGGCCGCGAGGCCGACATCAAGCCCGGCCTGGCCAAGGGCGCGATGATGGAGTCCGCGGCCCTGTGCGCCGGCGTGTTGGGCGGCGGCTGCCTGCCGCTGCTGGTGCCGCCGTCGCTGATGTTCCCGCTGGCCGCGCCGCCGCTCGCGGGAGCGGTGGCCGCGGGGGCGCTGTTCGTCGTGGCGCTGTTCGCGCTGCCCGAGCCGGCCGGCCCGCGCGGATCGCTCGGCGGCGTGCTGCGGGAGGTGCCCGCCACGGTCGCGGGCGGCGTCCGGCTGGCGGCGGGAGCGCCGGTGCTGCGCCGCATGATGGGCGCCGCCCGCCCGGACGGCGACGGACGGACGGCGGATCGACATCGAGTGGACGTCCCCACCTCCGGCCAAGCGGCCCCGCCCTGTCCGCATGGTGGCCCGAATGGTGGCGATCGCCCCGGGTTCGCCGCTTTGTGTCTCCAGGTTGGGCCACGGATCGGGAAAGATTTCTTGCGCCTTTCTTGCGACACGCCGATCACGTGAATGCATCGGTCCTGGTCGATGCGCGATGATCCTCGGCATGCCAGGAATACCAGGGAGAGTGCAGCGCCCCAAGGGGACGGGTGGGGGCAATGTGCCCCTGCAGACCCGTGTGCCTGAAGTGCTCAAGAAGCGATTCGACCTGGCCGCCAAGCGGCGCGGGATCTCGTTGTCGCTCTACATGGAGTGGCTGATCGATCTGGACCCGGAGGCCCCCACGCCCGCCGAGGTTCTGGACGAGGAGGGCGGCGACACGCTTCTGACCGCATGAGCAGGCAGGCCCCGGCGTGCCGGCGGCGCACGCCAGAGGGAGCGGCCTTGCCACCCGCTCCTCTGGCGGAGAGCACGGCGTCAGGGGCGGCCGCCTCTTCCGGGCGTGCGGCATCGCGGCGCCGCGGTGACCCGGGCTAGAGGCTCCAGTCCAGCTCGGGGCCCACGGGCACGATCCGGCTCGGGTTGATGGTGGTCTGCGTCATGTAGTAGTGGCGCTTGATCTGGTCGAAGTCGGTGGTCTCGCGGAAGGCCGGGATGGCGTAGAGGCGGCGCGCGTACGCCCACAGCGCCGGATAGTCCACCAGCCGCCGGACCGAGCACTTGAAGTGCGAGTAGTAGACGGTGTCGAAGCGGGCCAGCGTGGTGTAGAGGCGGATGTCGCTGTCGGTGAGCGTGTCGAAGAGGAACTCCGACTCCGCCAGGCGCACCTCGAGGAGGTCGAGGGTGGTGAAGACGCGGGCCACCGCCTCCTCGTACGCCTGCTGGCTGCGTGAGAAGCCCGCCTCGTAGACCGCGTTGTTGAGCCCGTGGTAGAGGCGGTCGTTCATGATGTCGATGTCGGGGCGCAGGCGCTCCGGGTAGAGGTTGGGCGCGGTGCCCCAGAACATCTCCAGATCGAGGGTGATCTGAGGGAAGTCGTTGGTGACGATGCGCTTTTCCTTGATGTCCCAGATGCAGGGGACGGTGTAGCGGCCCGTGTAGCCGGGGTCGGTGGCGTGGTAGAGCTCCGACAGGTATTCGGGGTCGCCGCCGGGGATGCGCCAGCCCTTCTCGTCGCGGATGGGGTCGGTGATGGCGACCTCCAGCAGCTCCTCCAGGCCGAGGAGCTTGCGGACGATCAGTACGCGCTGGGCCCACGGGCAGGCGTAGGAGGCGTAGAGGCGGTAGCGGCCGGGCTCGGGCGGGCCGAGCCGTTCCGTGAAACGGTTCGGCTGGCGGACGAAGCGGCCATCATCGGAGATCTCGCGGCTCGGCTTCATGACCCCTAGTAGAACACGATTCTGTGACAGAACTATATTCGGGCGTGTGGCGAAATTTGTGGTGACACCCGCGAACGCGGCGCAGCGGGAGGCATGGGCCGGTGGGGGCGTTCCCGGCGTCGAGCGCGTACGCCCCGGCCTGTGGTCCATCCCGGTGCCGATCCCCATCAACCCCCTCAGATACGTGCTGGTCTACGCGCTCGAACTCCCCGACGGCGTCGCGATCATCGACGCCGGATGGAACACCGACGAGGCGTACGACGCGCTCGTGGCCGGCCTGGGGACGGCCGGGTACGCGATCACCGACGTCAAGGGGGTGCTCGTCACCCACATCCACCCCGACCACTACGGCCTGGCCGGGCGGGTCCGCGAGGTGTCGGGCGCCTGGATCGCGCTGCACCCCGCCGACGCCCGCCTGATCCGCGAGCGCTACGACGACGAGGCGATCGACACCCTGGTGGAGCGGGAGCGCGCGCTGCTGCGCCGCTGCGGCGTGCCCGAGCTGACGCTGGACGAGCTGGCCGGCGCGTCCATGATGATCAGGCGCGTGGTCGCCATGGCCAAGCCGGACCGCCTGGTCGAGGACGGCGACGACCTGGGGCTGCCCGGCTGGGACCTGCGCGCCGTCTGGACCCCGGGGCACTCGCCCGGCCACCTGTGCTTCGTCTCGCCCGAGCGGCGGGTGCTCTTCTCCGGCGACCACGTGCTCGCGAAGATCACGCCGATCGTGGCCGTGCACCCGCAGTCCGGGCCGAACCCGCTCGCCGACTACCTGGACGCGCTGGCCGCCGTCCGCAAGCTGGAGGTCGACGAGGTGCTGCCCGCCCACGAGTACCGCTTCCTTGAGCTGGCCGAGCGGGTGGACACCGTGATGGCGCACCACGACGAGCGGCTGGCCGAGATCGAACGGGTGCTCGCCGAGGGCGGAGCGGCGGCCTGCTGGGACGTCGCCACCAGGCTCACCTGGTCGCGGCCGTGGGAGACGATCCCGCCGTTCATGCGACGCTCGGCCAACAACGAGACGCTGGCCCACCTGGTCTGGCTGGAGGCCAAGGGCAGGGTGGTGCGCGAGCCGGGCGAGCCGGACCTGTGGCGCGCGCCCTGAGGCGGTTGCGACCGGGGCGAGCCGGATCTGTGGTGCGCGCCCCAGGGCGGCTATCGTAGGCGTACTAGAACGATGTTCTCCTGCCTGGGAGGTTCGATGCTTCGGTTCGACGACAGGGTCGCGATCATCACGGGGGCCGGGCACGGCCTCGGCAGGTCACACGCGCTGCTGCTGGCAGAGCGCGGGGCCAAGGTCGTGGTCAACGACCTCGGCGGCGCGCTCGACGGCACCGGCGCCTCCGAGGGGCCGGCCGCCGAGGTCGTCGATCTCATCACCAAGAACGGCGGCCAGGCCGTCGCCAGCACCGACAACGTCGCCACCCCCGAGGGTGCGCGGGCCATCGTGCAGACCGCCGTCGACGCCTTCGGCAAGGTGGACATCGTCGTCAACAACGCGGGCATCCTGCGCGACAAGTCGTTCGGCAAGATGACGGTCGACGACTTCGACGCGGTGCTCGCCGTCCACGTCCGTGGGTCGTTCCTGGTCAGCCAGGCCGCGTACCCGCTGATGAAGGCCGCGGGCTACGGCCGCGTCGTCAACACCTCGAGCCCGGCGGGCCTGTTCGGCAACTTCGGCCAGGCCAACTACTCCACCGCCAAGATGGGCCTGGTCGGCCTGACCAAGACGATCGCCATCGAGGGCGCGCGCAACGGCATCAAGGCCAACGCCATCGCGCCCATCGCCTGGACTCGCATGACCGAGGCGCTGCTGCCGGCCGAGTTCGAGGCCAAGTTCACCCCCGAGCGGGTCAGCGCGCTGGTCGCCTACCTCGTGCACGAGTCGTGCGAGGCGAGCGGCGAGGTGTTCAGCGTCGGGGCCGGCCGGGTGGCGCGGGTGTTCGTGGCCGAAGGGCCCGGCTGGAAGACCGACGACATCACGCCCGAGGCGATCGCGAGCAACTGGGAGTCGGTGATGGCCGAGCAGCCGTACGTGCTGACCGCGGGCGACTCCATGAAGGCCATGCTCTAGCGCCGCACGTTCCTCGGGGGCCCCGTCGCCGCGCACCGGCGACGGGGCCTTTGTGTCCGTCCGCTCTCCGGGCGCTCGCCTTTGCGTCCCTCCGCTCTCCGGGCGCTCGCCTTTGTGTAAGAACGGTGGATTTCTGGAGACAAACAGGTCTTTGTTCGATCTTCGACGGAAGTAAGGCGAGTTTGGTCGATTCAGCCTCTTGATTTGCCGCATGGCTGATCTTATTGTCGCGGCATGACCCCCCAGCCGGGTTCCGCCGGCGACGTGCTGACGCTGATCAGCGCGGGTTCGGCGACGACCCGTTCCGACCTGGCGAGGCTCACCGGCCTGGCCAGATCCACGATCTCCCAGCGCGTGGACGCCCTCATCGAGCGCGGCCTCATCGAGGAGACCGAGAGCGGCGAGTCCACCGGCGGCCGGCCGCCGCGCCAGCTCCGCCTGCACACCGAGGACCACGCCTTCGCGGGCGTGGACCTGGGCGCCACCCACTGCCGGATCGCGCTCATGGACATCTCCGGCAACGTGCTGGCCGAGTGCGAGGACCCCCTGCTCATCAGCGACGGCCCGGAAAGCGTGCTGGCCCACGTGGACCAGCGCATCGACCACCTGCTCGGCCAGGCGGGCCGGCCGCGCAGCGCGCTGCGCACGATCGGGATCGGGGTGCCGGGACCGGTCGAGTTCGCCACCGGACGGCCCAACAACCCGCCGATCATGCCGGGCTGGAACGACTACCCCATCCCCGAGTACTTCGAAGGCGTCGACGTCCTGGTGGACAACGACGTCAACGTGATGGCGCTGGGCGAGCACCGCAACGCCTTCACCGACATCAAGCACCTGCTGTTCGTCAAGGTCGGCACCGGCATCGGCTGCGGCATCATGGCCGACGGCAAGCTGCACCGCGGCGCCCAGGGCTCGGCGGGCGACATCGGCCACATCCGGGTCAGCGGCCACGACGAGGCCGGCTGCCGGTGCGGCAACAGCGCCTGCCTGGAAGCCGTGGCCGGCGGCGCCGCCATCGCCCGCCGGCTGAGCGAGCTCGGCCTGCCCGCCGAGTCGGGCGCCGACGTCGTGGCGCTCGTGCAGTCGGGCAACACCCAGGCGCTGCGCCTGGTCAGAGAGGCGGGCCGGCTCATCGGCGAGGTGCTGGCCAGCCTGGTCAACTTCTTCAACCCCGAGGTCATCGTCATCGGCGGCGCGCTGTCGCGGGTGCACGAGCACCTCGTCGCCGGCATCAGGGAGACCGTCTACCGCAGGTCGCTGCCCCTGGCCACCCATCACCTGTCCATCACGCCGAGCCGTACGGGGATCAACGCCGCCGCGCTGGGCGCCGGGATCCTCGCGATCGAGCACTACCTGTCACCGGAAAACATCAACCGCATCGTCAACGCCTGAAAGGGACTCCCGATGCTGGTCATGAAGGGCATCGTCAAGCAGTTCCCCGGCGTGCGCGCGCTGGACGGCGTCGACCTGGACGTGCGGGCGGGCGAGGTGCACTGCCTGCTCGGCCAGAACGGCGCCGGCAAATCCACCCTGATCAAGGTGCTGGCAGGGGTGCACCAGCCGGACGAGGGCACGATCACCTTCAACGGGACCGAGGCCCGGCCGAGCAGCCCCATCGACGCCATCAGGCTCGGCATCGCCACCATCTACCAGGAGCTCGACCTGGTCGACGGGCTCACCGTGGCGGAGAACATCTTCCTCGGCCACGAGCACGCCCGCTTCGGTTTCGTCAACCGGGCGGCCGGTCGCCGCGCGGCCGCCGCCGTGCTGGCCCGCCTCGGCCACCCGGAGATCCGCCCGTCGGCGGAGGTCGGACGGCTGTCGCCGGCCGCCAAACAGGTGGTCTCCATGGCCCGCGCGCTCTCCCACGACGCCCGCCTCATCATCATGGACGAGCCGTCGGCCGCGCTCGCCCACGACGAGGTGGAGAACCTCTTCCGCATCATCCGCGAGCTGACCGCCCAGGGCGTCTCCGTGGTCTACATCTCCCACCGCCTTGAGGAGATCCGCGAGATCGGCGACCGGGTGACCGTGCTCAAGGACGGCCGCACGGTCGCGGTCGGCCTGCCCGCCCGCGACACGCCGACCTCCGAGATCGTCTCGCTCATGACCGGCCGCAACGTCGAGTACGTCTTCCCGCCCAGGGCCGGGCGCGCGCCGGGCGAGGAGGTGCTGCGGGTGGAGGACCTGAGCTCGCCCGGCGTCTTCTCCGGGGTGTCGTTCTCGGTGCGGGCGGGCGAGATCGTGGGGCTGGCCGGGCTCGTCGGCTCCGGCCGTTCGGAGATCCTCGAAGCCGTGTACGGCGCCCGCCCCGCCACCGGCCGCGTCCTGCTCGACGGCCGCCCGATGCGGCGCAGCGTCGTCGGCACCGTACGCGGCGGCATGGGCCTTGCGCCAGAGGAGCGCAAGGCCCAGGCGCTGCTGCTCGACCAGAGCGTCACCGCGAACATCACGCTGGGCACGCTGCCGGGCTTCGCCAGGTTCGGCTGGCTCGACCGCAAGCGGGAGCGCGCCGAGGCCCGCCGCCTGGCGGAGATGCTCGACATCCGCCCACCCGACCCGGAACGCCCGATCAGGACCCTGTCGGGCGGCAACCAGCAGAAGGCCGTGCTGGCCCGCTGGCTGCTCGGCGGGCGCAAGCTGCTCCTGCTCGACGAGCCGACCAGGGGCGTGGACGTGGGCGCGCGGGCCGAGCTGTACGCGGTCATCCGCGACCTGGCCGAGCAGGGCATCGGCGTGCTGCTGGTCTCCAGCGAGGTGCCCGAGGTGCTGGGCCTCGCCGACCGGGTGCTGGTTCTGCGCGAGGGCCGGGTCATCCACGAGGGCGAGGCGGCCGAGCTGGACGAGCATCGCGTACTCGACATGATCATGAATGGGAGGGCGGCGTGATGAGCGAGCCCGCAACAGACCAGCCCGCCGCGAAGGCGGTGCTGCCGGTGCGGCCGTCGATACGCGGAGTGACCGAGATGCGCCACCTCGGCCTGATCGGCGCGCTGGCGCTGCTGGTGATCGTCGGCATGGTCACCCGGTTCGACAACTTCTGGACCGCCTCCAACCTGGTCAGCATCCTGTCGCTGGCCGCCACGATCGGTGTCATCACCGTGGGGGCGACGTTCGTCATCATCGGCGGCGGCATCGACCTGTCGGTGGGCGCGGTCATGGCGCTGGCCAGCGTCTGGGCGACGACGCTCGCCACGCAGTCGTACGGGCCCGCGGTGATGGCCATGTGCGCCATCCTCGTCGGCACCGGAGCGGGGCTGGTCAACGGCATCCTCATCGCCTACGGGCGGCTGGTGCCGTTCATCGCCACGCTGGCCATGCTGGTCGCCGCCCGCGGCCTGGCCCAGCGCATGTCCGACCGCAAGACGCAGCTCATCCAGCCCGAGAACACCGCCATCGTGGAGCTGTCGACCACCCGCCTGCTCGGCATCCCGCTGATGGTCTACATCTTCGCCCTGGTCGTCGCCCTGGGCTGGATCGTGCTCAACCGCACGACCTTCGGGCGGCGCACGTACGCGGTGGGCGGCAACCCTGAGGCCGCCCGCCTGGCCGGCATCGACGTACGCCGGCACACGATGCTGCTGTACGCCCTGTCAGGGCTGTGCTGCGGCATCGCCGCGATCCTCATCATGGCGCGCACGACGACGGGCTCGTCCACCCACGGCGACCTGTACGAGCTGGACGCCATCGCGGCCGTCATCATCGGCGGCACGCTGCTCACGGGGGGCAGGGGGACGATCATCGGCTCGATCCTGGGCCTGCTGATCTTCACCCTGATCACGAACCTCTTCATTCTCAACGGGCTCAACACCAGCGACCAGTTGATCGCCAAGGGCCTGATCATCGTCGTCGCCGTCCTTCTCCAGCGGCGGAACCTGAAGGAGAGAGCACCATGAGTGACAACGTCGCGCGCAGGGGATTCCTCGTCGGCGGAGCCGTGCTGTTGGCGGCGGGCTGCACCAGCAACGAACCGGCGGCGGCGCCGAGCAGCGCGGCGCCCGCGCCGTCCGCCGCGGCCACCGGCGGCAACGACCAGCCGGGCGAGAAGGTGACGATCGGCTTCTCCGCCCCCGCCGCCGACCACGGCTGGATCGCCGCCATCGCCAAGAACGCCGAGGCGACCGCGAAGCAGTACTCCGACATCGACTTCAAGCCCGTCGAGCCCACCAACGACATCAACCAGCAGATCTCCGCCGTGGAGTCGCTGATCGCGGCCAAGGTGGACGCGCTGGTGATCCTGCCCAACGACGGTCAGCAGCTCAACCAGGTGGCGCTGCAGGCCACCGAGGCGGGCATCCCGGTCGTCAACCTCGACCGCATCTTCCCCGACAAGCTGGCCTACCGGACGTGGATCGGCGGCGACAACTACGGCATGGGCGTGGCCGCCGGCCACTTCATCGGCAAGCAGCTCAAGGACAAGGGCGTGTCGAACCCGGTGATCGTGGAGATCCAGGGCATCGCCACCCTCCCACTGACCCAGGAGCGCAGCAAGGGTTTCGAGGACGCGCTGAAGACGTACGGCTTCAGCGTCACCGCCAAGCAGGACGCGCAGTTCACCGTGGAGACCGGCAACGAGGTCGCCACCTCCCTGCTGCAGGCGCACAAGAAGATCGACGCGATGTGGAACCACGACGACGACCAGGGCGTCGGCGTGCTGGCCGCGATCAAGGAGGCGGGCCGCGACGAGTTCATCATGGTCGGCGGCGCCGGCTCGCTGAACGCGATGCGCGAGATCCAGTCGGGCACGTCCGTGCTCAAGGCGACGGTCACCTACAGCCCGACCATGGCCTCCTCGGCGATCAAACTGGCGCGTCTGATAGCACAGGGGAAGGGCATGAGTGATCTGGTGGAAAACCAGGTGCCCCAGTCCATCACGCTCGCGTCCGAGACCATCACCAAGGACAACGTCGAAAACTACCTGGCACTCGGCTTCGAATCCTGAACCTGATCGGGGGTTGCATGTCAGACAAGACAACCATCGGCGTGGGCATGGTCGGCTACGCCTTCATGGGCCGCGTCCACTCCCAGGCGTGGCGCAGCGTCGGAGCGTTCTTCGACCTGCCGCTCGCACCGCGCATGGCGGTGCTCGCGGGCCGGTCGAAAGAACGCACCGAGGCGGCCGCGGCACAGCTCGGCTGGGCCGACGTCGAGACCGACTGGAGAGAGCTGGTCAGGCGCGACGACGTGCAGATCGTGGACATCTGCACGCCCGGCGACTCGCACGCCGAGATCGCCATCGCCGCGCTCGAGGCCGGCAAGCACGTCATCTGCGAAAAGCCGCTGGCCAACACCGTCGCGGAGGCCGAGGCCATGACGCAGGCGGCGGCCAAGGCGCCGGGCAAGAGCATGGTGGCCTTCAACTACCGGCGGGTGCCCGCGGTCGCGCTCGCCCGCCGGTACGTCGAGGAGGGCCGCGTCGGCGAGATCCGCCACGTCCGCGCCGTCTACCTGCAGGACTGGATCGTCGATCCGGAGTTCCCGCTGGTGTGGCGGCTGCAGAAGGACAAGGCGGGCTCGGGTGCGCTGGGCGACATCGGCGCGCACATCGTGGACGCCGCCCAGTTCATCACCGGCCAGAACCTGCTGGGCGTCTCCGCGCTGACGGAGACGTTCATCAAGGAGCGGCCGCTGGCCACCGAGTCGGCGGGGCTGGGCGCCACCGGCTCGACCGAGCGCGGCCAGGTCACGGTCGACGACGCCGCGCTGTTCATCGGCAGGATGTCCGGCGGCGCGCTGGCCTCCTTCGAGGCCACCCGCTTCGCCACCGGGCGCAAGAACGCGATGCGCATCGAGATCAACGGCTCGCGCGGCAGCCTCGCGTTCGACTTCGAGTCGATGAACGAGCTGTGGTACAGCGAGGGCGGCGGCGGGTTCGAGCGGATCCTCGTCACCGAGCCCGACCACCCGTACGTCGGCGCCTGGTGGCCGCCGGGCCACGGCCTCGGCTATGAGCACACGTTCACTCACGAGGTCAAGGACTTCTTGGAAGCGATCGCCAACGGGACCGACCCGTCGCCGTCGTTCGCCGACGGCCTGCGGGTGCAGCGGGTGCTGGAGGCGGTCGAGCGCAGCGCGGCAGACAACAGCCGCTACACGGAGGTGGAGGACTGATGAGACCGATCACGCTGTACACCGGGCAGTGGGCCGACCTGCCGTTCGAGGAGGTGTGCAGGCTCGCCGCCGAGTGGGGCTACGACGGCCTGGAGATCGCCTGCTCGGGTGACCACTTCGACGTCGAGCAGGCGGTGTCCGACCCCTCCTACGTGGAGCAGAAGCGCGCCCAGCTCGAAAAGCACGGCCTGAAGGTGTGGACGATCTCCAACCACCTGGTCGGCCAGGCCGTCTGCGACCACCCCATCGACGAGCGGCACAAGGCGATCCTGCCGGCCCGCATCTGGGGCAACGGCGACCCCGAGTCGGTGCGGCAGGCCGCGGCCGAGGAGATGAAGAACACCGCCCGCGCCGCGGCGGCGCTCGGCGTGAAGACCGTGGTGGGCTTCACCGGTTCGTCGATCTGGCACACGGTCGCGATGTTCCCGCCCGTGCCCGCCTCCATGGTGGACGCCGGCTACCAGGACTTCGCCGACCGCTGGAACCCGATCCTCGACGTCTTCGACGAGGTCGGCGTGCGCTTCGCCCACGAGGTGCACCCGAGCGAGATCGCCTACGACTATCACACCACCGTGCGCACCCTCGAGGCCATCGGCCACCGGCCGGCGTTCGGCCTCAACTGGGACCCGTCCCACATGGTGTGGCAGGACATCGACCCGGTCGGGTTCATCCTCGACTTCAAGGACCGCATCTACCACGTCGACTGCAAGGACACCCGGGTCCGCGTCGGCGACGGCCGCAAGGGCCGCCTGTCCTCGCACCTGCCGTGGGCCGACATGCGCAGGGGCTGGGACTTCGTCTCGACCGGCCGCGGCGACGTGCCGTGGGAGGACTGCTTCCGCGCCCTCAATTCGATCGGCTACGACGGGCCGATCTCGATCGAGTGGGAGGACGCGGGCATGGACCGGCTCGACGGGGCCAAGGAGGCGCTGGCCTACATCCGCAGGCTCAACGCCATCACGCCGCCGAGCCAGGCCTTCGACGCCGCCTTCTCGACCACCTGAGCGGCGGGGGACCGACCCGGCCGGCGCCCCTGCGGGGGCGCCGGCCGGCCCACGTCCACCGGCGGGCCCACGTCCACCGGCGGGGACACGTCCACCGGCGGGGACACGTCCACCGGCCGGGACACCCGTCGCTGACCGCGCCCCGCGTCTCCTTGCGGCGCATTTCCTTTTCTCGTGAAAAGGGAAGCCCCGAACACGCCGGTGTCTCTGTGCGGCGCGTCCGGTTGTCAGTCCATCACCACGATCTGCCGCAGCACCTCGCCCGCGCGCAGCGCCTCGACGGCGTCGTTGAGGTCCCCGAGCCGGATCCTGGCGCTGATCAGCGATTCGAGGTCGAGCAGCCCGGCCTTGTAGAGCTTGGCGAAGTACGGGAAGTCGTGCCGCACGTCGGCCTCGCCGTACAGGCTGGACAGCAGGTTCTTGCCGTCGAAGAGCAGGTTGAACGCCGAGATCGAGACCATGTCGTCCAGCGCGCCCGCCCCCACCACGATGACGTCGCCGCCCGCGCGGGCGAGCTGCCAGGCGCTCTGGATGGTCGCGGACTTGCCGACCACCTCGAAGGCGTAGTCGAAGCCCGCGCCGCCGGTGAGGTCCTTGACCGCCTCGGCCGCCTGCTCGGGCGTAACGGTGTGGGTGGCGCCGACCTTCCTGGCCAGCTCGTGCTTGGACACCAGCGGGTCCACGGCGAGGATCGTTCGCGCACCGCTGACCCGCGCGCCCTGGATGACCGACAGGCCGACGCCGCCGCAGCCGATCACCACGACCGTGGAGCCGGGCCGCACCTTCGCGGTGTTGATGGCCGCGCCGACGCCGGTCGTGATGCCGCAGCCGATCAGCGCCGCCACCTCCCACGGCACGTCGTCGTCGATCTTGATCGCGCCCTGCCAGGGCACGATCACCTCCTCCGCCCAGGTGCCGCATCCGGCCATGCCGAACGCCGTCGCGTTGTCGCCGCCGAAGCGGAAGTTGCCCTTGCTGAAGGACTCGACCAGATACTTCATGCACAGGAACGGCTGCCCGCCCACGCACAGGTCGCACTCCCCGCACGCGGGGCGCCAGCTGATGACCACGTGGTCGCCCGGCTTGACCGAGGTGACGTGCTCACCCACCTCGACCACCTCGCCCGCGCCCTCGTGGCCGGGGATGAGCGGCACCGGCTGCGGCAGCACGCCGGACATGGCCGACAGGTCCGAGTGGCAGACGCCGGTGGCCCGGATGCGGATGCGGACGTCGGCCGGCCCGACGGGGGCGAGCGTGACGTCGTCGCGGAGGTCGAGCTTGCTGTCGGTGCCTACGGCGTGCAGGACTGCGGCGCGCATGGATGTTCCTCCTCGTGCCTGGGGGGTGGTCCGCCGTGTACGGCTGTTCCTCGATGGACCGATCGGTGGACTATTCCTCGATGGACAGGGCGGCTTTCGGGCAGGACCTGACCGCGTGGCGGACGCGGTCCTGCAGCTCGGGGGGTGGTTCGGGGAGCAGGATGTGCAGCTGGTCGTCGTCGTCCACCTCGAACACCTCGGGCGCGAGCCCCATGCAGACGGCGTTGGCCTCGCAGACCAGCTCGTCGACCTTCACCTTCATCTGAGCCTCCTGTGATCCCATGAGACCACCTTGGTGCGCTCGACGACGTACGCGACCCGCTTGAGCCCGGTTTTCTCGACGTAGGGGAGCAGCAGCTCGTCGGCCACTCCCGGGGTGGTGCGGCGGGCGACCTCGAGGCCGATGGCCATGACGCGGTCGCGGTCCTCCACGAGCGTGGCGGTGCCGTAGACGAGTACGCCGCGCAGCTCGTCGTAGCTCTCCCCGGCCTCGATCAGGCAGCTCACGCGGGGGTCGCGGGCGATGTTGCGCGCCTTCTGGGATTTGCGGTAGGTCCAGAACGCGATCCGGCCCTCGTCGAGGCCGTAGAACATGGTGACGAGGTGCGGCGTCCCGTCGGGGTTGATGGTGGCCAGCTGCAGCTTGCCGGAGCTTTCGAGGAACGCGGCGATCTCGTCCTCCGGCATCGCGATGCGAGCGCGCTGATTCACGTGCCAAGTAGAACAGGTTGCAGAACGGCCCGGCAAGAGCCCGGCGGAATGTTATTCGGTTCGGCTAGGGTGCAGGGCTATGACGATGCCGCCGAGGATGCCGCCAGAGCTGCTGCGCGCGGCCCAGCAGGCCAAGGGTTTCATGCCGGACGACGAGGGCCTGGCGCTCTACGAGACGGCCTGCCGCTACGGCAACCTCGGGCCCATCGGCGAGATCGGCACCTACTGCGGCAAGTCGGCCGTCTACCTCGGCGCGGCGGCCCGCCAGATCGGCTCCGTGGTCGTCACCGTCGATCACCACCGGGGCTCGGAGGAGATCCAGCCCGGCTGGGAGCACCACGACCCCAGCCTCATCGACCCCCGGTTCGGGAAGATGGACTCGTTGCCGTTCTTCCGCGAGACGATCGCCGCCGCCGGCCTGGAGGACGAGGTGATCGCCATCGTCGGGCGCTCCGAGCAGGTGGCCGCGTTGTGGAACACCCCGCTCGGCATGCTGTTCATCGACGGCGGTCACTCCGACGAGCCGGTCACCCGCGACTACGAGGGCTGGGCGCCCCACGTCATGACCGGAGGCGCGCTCGTCTTCCACGACATCTACCCCGACCCGGCCGACGGCGGGCAGGCCCCTTACCGGGTCTATCTGCGGGCACTGGCCTCCGGCGCGTTCGCCGAGGTGGCCGTGACGGGGTCGCTGCGCGTCCTGGAACGTGTCGCACCCGGCATCTGATCCGCACGCATGTGATCGGCATCTGGCACCCCCGGAACGTCAGTAGCGGTGCCTGCGGGTCCACGCCTGGCGGATCCGCGACTGCCAGCGCTGGAAGTCCTCATGCGTGTGCGCCTCGTGCCCGAGCGCGATGAGCGCCTCGTCCGTCCAGGAGGCGGCCTCGTCGGGCTCGGCGCCCGCCAGGATCGGCACGGCCTGCGCCAGATGGTCGGGCAGCAGTCCCGAGCGCAGCCGCGCGCTCACCGCGAACGCGCAGCCCTGGGCCAGGTAGGCGCGGAACCCGTCGGCCGACGCGTGCTCGGTCAGCCACCACAGCTCGTCGGCCTCGGCGCCGCCGGTGTAGGTCGCCGCGAACCCGACTCCGCTCCACAGGTCGGCCCGGCGCGATGGCGGGTAGCTCGCGATCCGCGCCGCCACGTCGTCGGGCGAGGCGCAGTCGTGGTACCACAGCAGCCGCCCCAGGCCCTGGTCGAACACCGCGCAGTGCGCCCTGGTCAGCAGGTCGGGCATGATCCGCTCGCCCACCATGCGGTCGGTCCGGGACAGCCCCCACTGGAAGCCGAAGCCGTCCACGGCCAGCCAGCGCAGCAGCGGATGCGCCCGCCGCGCGCCCCAGAACGGGCGCAGCCGCAGCAGCGCGTAGCCGCGCCCGGCGCCGAGGTAGGCGGCATGGCGGTGATGTTGGGCGGGGCCGGCCAGTAGCTCGTGAAGGCGCCGGCCCCGGGTCAACGTGAGCAGGTCGAGCACGGTGCACGCCGCGGCGGCGCCCTCGTAGCCGAAGGGCCGCTGCTCCCGCGGGATCTCCTCGACCTTCTCGATCTCACGGGAGATCGCCGCGTTGTAGCCGAAGACGTACGACTGCTCGGCCTTGCCGAAGACGGTACGGGCGGCGCCGCCCCTGAGCCGGAACCTGCGCCGGCTCAGATCGGATTCCAGCGGGTCCTTCGCCAGCAGCCTCAGCAGCCCTTTCGGGCGCGACAGTGCCGGCAGGGTTGTCGGCTCGGTCCTGACCTGGTCCAAGAACGAAGTTGTGCCCGTGTCGCCCACGCTTCCCCCGAAGACGCCTCGTACGGCCAGACACGAAGCTAGTAACCGCATTACGGCCTTCGGCGGCGGCGCACCGGATTTCCCGGGCAAAGAACCGGCAAAAGCGCTTGTGCGGCGGCCGGAGAGTCCCTCGTGGAGGTGCGGCTCAGGCGGCGGTCAGCGGCCGTCCTCGGCCCCGCGTACGGCCGCGCATCCGCACACGTCGGGCTCGGACACGGCGGTCCCGTCCACGTCGCGGAAGATCCCCGACCCACCCGACAGCCCGAGCAGCGCGTCGGCCGCGAGCACCGCCGCCGCGGCGGTGTAGCCGGAGCGCTCGTGCGGAAAGTGCCTGCGGTTGGCGAACTGCCAGCCCGTCCAGTACGAGCCGTCCTCGTGCCGCAGGTGCTGCACGTCGGTGAAGAGCGTCTTCGCCCGCTCGGCGTCGCCCAGCGCGTCCAGCGCCAGCACCAGTTCGCACGTCTCGGCCCCGGTGACCCACGGCTGGTCGGAGACGCACCGGATGCCGAGCCCCGGCACCACGAACGTCTCCCACTCGCGTTCCAGCAGCTCGAAGGCCTGCCGCCCGCGTACGGCGCCGCCCAGCACCGGGTAGTACCAGTCCATCGAGAACCGGCTCTTGTC
Organism: Nonomuraea sp. NPDC049309; assembly: GCF_043196965.1. Lineage (NCBI taxonomy): Bacteria > Bacillati > Actinomycetota > Actinomycetes > Streptosporangiales > Streptosporangiaceae > Nonomuraea > Nonomuraea sp. NPDC049309. The sequence continues at coordinate 82,563 of NZ_JBICSH010000006.1, forward strand.
GGCGAACGCCTCCGGATGCGCCGCCACCACGTGGGCCAGCCGCCCGGCCGCCAGCTCCCAGTGCGGCTGCGGGTCGTCCAGCTCCTCGGCGAGCAGCACGCCGCAGCGCAGCGCCTGGTGGATGGATGAGCAGCCGGTCAGCAGCGCGTACGAGGCCGCCCTGCCCTGCGCGTCGCGCTCCCAGACGATCTCGCCTCGCTCGGTCTGCAGCCCCGCCACGTAGTCGAGCGCGGCCTTGACCATCGGCCAGTGCTCCTCGGTGAAGTCCCGGTCGCCGGTGACGAGGTGGTGGTGCCACAGGCCGACCGCGACGTAGGCGGCGTGGTTGCTCTCGCCGCCCCGCTCGACGGGCTCGCCGTTCACCAGCTTCATCGGCCAGGAGCCGTCGGAGCGCTGGTGGCGGGCCAGCCAGGCGTAGCCGCGGCGTACCGGCTCGCGCAGCCCCGCCACGGACATGGCCATCAGGCACTCGACGTGGTTCCACGCGTCGACGTGACCCTCGGGCCACGGAACGCCGCCGTCCTCCTGCTGGATCGCGGCGATGCTCTCGGCCGTCCGCACGACCTCCGGGCGGGAGATCATGGCTTCCTGATGTAGAGGACCACGCTCTTGCCGATGATCGGGTTGAGCAGGCTCTCGGCGATCCTGGTCGCGGCCGGGCGCTTCATGATGTCCCACACCAGGAGCTGGTGGTAGGCCTTGGCGAGCGGGTGGTCGTCGTTGTTCACGCCGACCGCGCACTTGATCCACCAGTACGGCGAGTGCAGGCCGTGCGCGTAGTGGTGCGGCCCGATCTCGAACCCGACGGACTTCAGCTTCGCCGACAGCTCCGCCAGCGTGTAGATGCGCACGTGGCCGCCCGGCGCGGTGTGGTACGCCTCGCTCAGCGCCCAGCAGATCCGCTCGGGCAGGAAGCTCGGCACCGTCACCGCCGCCGTGCCGCCGGAGCGCAGCACGCGGAAGATCTCGCGCATGGCCGTCATGTCGTCGGGGATGTGCTCCAGCACCTCGGCCGCGATCACCCGGTCGAAGCTGCCGTCCTCGAACGGCATGTCCAGCGCCGTGCCCTGGACGATCTCCCCGGTGGCGCCCTCCGGCACCTCGCCCGCCTTGTCCATGGCCGTGAACATGGCCGCGACGCCGTCCAGCTCCGACTGGTCCATGTCGAACGCCGTCACGTCGGCGCCCCTGCGCAGCGCCTCGAACGCGTGCCTGCCACCGCCGCAGCCCAGGTCGAGCACGCGCACGCCGGGGCCCACGGGAAGGCGGGCGAAGTCCACGGTCAGCACTACTTGCCTCTCCTCTTGTGGTTCTCGATGGCCTCGTGATACGCCTCGACGGTCCGCTTGGCCACGACGTGCCAGGTGTAGCGCTCCATGACACGGTCGTAGCCCGCCTTGCCCACGCGTTCGCGCTCCTCGGGCGAGTCGTGCAGGCGGCGCAGCACCGCGGCCAGCTCCTCGGCGTCGCCCGGCCGCACCTGCACGGCCGCGTCGCCGACCACCTCGGGCAGCGCGCCCGTACGGCTGGCGACCAGCGGCGTGCCGCAGGCCATGTGCTCGACGGCCGGCAGGGAGAAGCCCTCGTACAGGGAGGGCACGACGGAGATCTCCGACGTGGCGATCAGCTCGCCGAGCTCGTCGTCGGAGATGCCGTGCACGAAGCGCACCCTGTCGTGCAGCGACAGCTCCTGCACCAGCTGCTCGGTCGGGCCGCCGGGGGTGGGCTTGCTGACGACGGTGAGGTGCACGTCGCGTTCCGTGGCCAGCTTCGCCACCGCGCGCAGCAGCGTGGCCACGCCCTTCATGGGCGAGTCCGCGCTGGCCACCGCCACGATCGAGCCCTTGCGCCGCGGCTTTTCCGGGCGGGGGTGGAAGTAGCGGGTGTCCACGCCGAGCGGGATCAGCCGCATGTTGGCCTGGGGGACGTTGAAGTCCCGGTGGATGTCGGCCAGCGACGACTCGCTGACCGTGAGGATGGGGCTGAGCCTGGGGGCGACGCGGGCCTGCATCTTCACGAAGCCGTACCAGCGGCGCAGGCTCAGTCTCTTGGCGCCCTCGGCGGCCTCCAGCTCGATGCGGCGGTCCACGCTGATCGGATGGTGGATGGTCCCGACCACGGGGAACAGCCGCTTGATGCCGAGCAGGCCGTAACCGAGGGTCTGGTTGTCCTGGACGACGTCGAAGTCGCCGACGCGTTTCTTCAGCTCGCGGTAGGCCCGCAGGGTGAACGTCAGCGGCTCCGGGAAGCCGGCCGTCCACATCGTGCCGACTTCCAGCCAGTCGATCCAGTCGCGGTACTCGTGCAGTTTGGGAGTGCGGAACGGGTCCTCGTCGCGGTAGAGGTCGAGGCTCGGCACCTTCTGGAGGATGACGCCCTCGTCCAGCTCGGGGTACGGCTGGCCGGAGAAGACCTCGACGTGATGCCCGAGCGCGACGAGTTCCCTGCTGAGATGACGGAGGTAGACACCCTGACCACCACAGGTGGGCTTGCTGCGGTAGGACAGAAGCGCGATCCGCAGCTTTGGCTCCCGCACGGACACCCCTTTCTCCGCCGGTAGGGCCCAGGATCGGGCGTGTACCGTGAAAGATGACCTTAGTCCGAAAAGGCTACCATTCGGTAGGTCGGCTGGAATTGTTCACAAACACTGTCACAGGGCGTGCGAACTGCGACATCTTCGTGACCGAGCGTGGTTCGGTGGAACGTGTTCTAGACGACGTAGTGCCTCATAGGGGTGCTTGGCGGTACATTCCGTCCCTGAAGGATGGGGCAGGCGATCGTGGGAGGACCCCTTGGCCAGGCGCGCTCTGATCACCGGAATCACCGGCCAGGATGGTTCCTACCTGGCGGAGCACCTCCTGGAGCAGGGGTACGAGGTCTGGGGTCTGGCCCGCGGCCAGGCGAACCCGCGCGTGTCGCGGATGCGCAAGCTGCTCTCCGACGTCCAGGTCGTGCGGGGCGACCTGCTCGACCAGGGGTCGCTGATCTCGGCCGTGGAACGCGTTCAGCCCGATGAGGTCTACAACCTGGGCGCGATCTCGTTCGTGCCGATGTCGTGGGAGCAGGCGGAGCTCACCGCCGAGGTGACCGGGATGGGCGTGCTGCGCATGCTGGAGGCCATCCGGGTCTGCTCGGGGGTGTCGCGGGGCGGCTCGGCCTCCGGCGGACAGATCCGCTTTTATCAGGCTTCGTCCTCCGAGATGTTCGGGCAGGTCAGCGAGACCCCGCAGAACGAGCGCACCGCCTTCCACCCGCGCTCCCCGTACGGCGTGGCCAAGGCGTACGGCCACTTCCTCACCCAGAATTACCGCGAGTCCTACGGGATGTTCGCCGTCTCCGGCATCCTGTTCAACCACGAGTCGCCGCGCCGCGGCGCCGAGTTCGTCACCAGGAAGGTCTCGCTCGGCGTCGCCAGGATCAAGCTCGGGCTGGCCAGCGAGCTGCGGCTCGGCAACCTGGAGGCGCGGCGCGACTGGGGCTTCGCCGGCGACTACGTCAAGGCCATGCACCTGATGCTGCAGGCCGATCACCCCGAGGACTACGTCATCGGCACCGGGACCATGAAGTCGGTGCGCGAGCTCGTCGAGACCGCCTTCAGCGCCGCGGGGCTCGACTGGGAGCGGTACGTCGTCACCGACCAGACCCTGCACAGGCCCGCCGAGGTCGACCTGCTGTGCGCCGACCCCAAGAAGGCGCGGGCACAGCTCGGCTGGGAGCCCAAGGTGTCGTTCGACGAGCTGGTGGCGATGATGGTGGAGTCCGATCTGCGGCTGCTCAGGGACGGCGGCGACCCCCACGACGACGGCTCCTGGCCCTGACCCTGAGGTCTCCCGGCGGCTCCCCGCCGCTCGCCGGCCCCCTTCCTGCGCCGCCCGCCTCCTTCTCGGCGCTTTCCCGGCACCTCCGGGTTCCTTTCCGGTGACGTACTCCGGCGTTCGCCGTGTCTCCTGGCGTCGCCTTCGGTCAGGAGGCGCGAGGCGGCACCCGCGCCCTGGCACCGCCTTCGGCCGGGAGACGCGAGGCGGCACGCCCGGCCGCGACCGGGGTGTCCGGAGGGCGCTCAGCGGCCGGTGGTGATGGCGGCGCGGTAGGCCCCCGGCGTCAGGCCGAAGCAGCGGGTGAACCACCGGGTCAGGTGGCTCTGGTCGGCGAAGCCCGCAAGTGCGGCCGCCTGCGCGATCGGCGTGCCGGACGCGATCAGGTCGCGGGCCCTCCTGAGCCGGAGCTGGCGCTGGTAGTCGCTGGGGGCGAGGCCGTAGGCGTCGTGGAAGGCGCGATACACCGCGTACCGGCTGGCCCCCGCCGCCCTGGCGAGGTCGTCGATGGTGAGGTCGTCGGTCAGGCGGTCGTGCAGGACGCTCCTGGCGCGGGCGGCCACCGCGGGGTGGCACACGCGGGCGGCCGTGGCGGGGGAGGCGGCGGCACGCCGTACGATCTGCGCGACCGTGGCGGCGAGCAACTCGTCACGGCGCAGCGCGGTCGCGCGGCCGGTCTCGTCGAGGAGCGCGGCATGCAGGGCGCGCAGCGCGCCCGCGAGCGCCGGATCGTCCACCACGGGGGTGGGGAAGAGCGGCAGGCCCGTACGGCGTCCCGTCGCATCCTCCAGCGCGTCGGCCACCAGCTCGGGGCCGATGTGCACCATCCGGTACGTGAACCCGAGCGCGTTGGCCGCGTGCCCGTCGTGCGGATCCTCGGGGTTGAACGCCATGACCATGCCGGCCGCGCTCGTGTGCGCCGCGCCCCGGCACGTGAACGACTGCGCGCCGTGCTCGGTGACCCCGAACGAGTACGTCTCGTGGCTGTGCCGGTGGTAGACGTGCCGCTCGAAGTGGGCGTGCATGGCCTCCAGGGGCCGGTCGGGCGACCTCCAGTAGCGGGACCAGTCGTGCGTCACCCTCCCCATGCTATTGACAAAGAGGATTTTTATGTAAAGCATGTTTTTTGCAATGAGAGACGTCCTGTACCTGGAAGAGATCGAGCAGGCCGAAGCCCTGCTCAAGCCGCAGCGCGTGGAGGTGCTGCGGCAGCTTGCCGAGCCCCGCACCTGCTCAGAGGTCGCCGAGGCGCTCGGCCAGACGCCGCAGCGGGTCTACTACCACGTCAAACGGCTGGTCGAGGCGGGGCTGGTGGACCAGGTGGCCGAGCGCAAGGTGCGCGGCGTCCACGAGGGCATCTACCAGGCGGGCGCGCGGTCGTACTGGCTGTCGCCGCGCCTCGTCGGCCGCATCGGGCTGCGCAAGGCCCGCGACGAGCTGAGCCTCGGCTACCTGCTCGACCTCATGGAGCAGGTGCAGGCGGACATCGCGGCGCTCGACCGCAGCGCCCCCGAGCTCCCGTCGATCGGCCTGTCCGGCGAGATCCGCGTGCTCCCGGAGCGGCGGCAGGAGTTCCTGAACGAGCTTCAGACCACGCTGCAAGACCTTTTCACCCGCTACGGCGGCAGCGAGGGCGACGCCTTCAAGCTGGCGGTCGCCTGCTACCCCCACGCCGTACCCCAGCCAGAAGGAGAGGCAGACGATGACTGAGCCGATGATCCTCCGCGCCCGCATCCCCGCCACCGCCGACCAGGTGCGCCGCGCGCTCACCGACCCCGCCGCGCTGCGCGTCTGGCTCGCCGAGCACGTGGACGCCGACCTCGAGGCGGGACGTTTCGCGTTCTGGGGGCGCACGACGCCCGAGGGCGACGCGCCGCACCAGCGGCTGCTCCACGCCGGCGAGCGCACGCTGCGCTTCGCCTGGCTGCTCGACGGCGAGGAGACCACCAGCGAACTGACCTGGGAGGCCGACGGCGACCACACCGTGGTGACGCTGTCGCAGACCCACTTCGACTTCCAGGACGTCATCACCGGCAAGAGCATCAGGGGCGTGCTCCAGACGTACTGGTGCCTGGTGCTCGCCAACCTCGCCGAGTACCTCGAAGGCCGCCCGCTCACCGAGAAGACCGACTTCACCTCGGCCGAGCTGCGCACCAGCGTCGAGATCGCGGCCTCGCCCGAGCGGATCTTCGAGTCGCTGACGTCGTCGGAGGCGGTCACCAAGTGGTTCGGCTACCCCATCGAGATCGAGCCGTACGTCGGCGGGCGCTTCGCCATGGGCGGCTTCGACAACGACCCCGACCCCGCCAAGATCCTGGAGCTGGAGCCCGCCCGCAAGCTCTCCATCGGCTGGGGCGAGAACGGCATCGGCACCTGGGAGCTGGAGGGGTCCGGCGGCAAGACGCGGCTGACGCTGGTGCAGAGCGGGTTCGACGAGTCCCGGCCGCCGTACGCGGCGTGGGGCGGGATCGTGGCGGGGCTGGCCGAGCTGCGCCGCTACCACGAGGTCCCGAACTGGCAGCCGATCCTGGCCGCGTAGGGCACGCCCGAGTCTTCGAAGGCCGGGTCTTTGAGGGCCGGGCCTTTGAGGGCCGGGCCTTCGGGGACCGGCTCTTTGGCGGCCGGGTCTCGGGGCGGGGGAGAGGCGGCCGGTGAGCGGCGCCGGGGCGACGCCGAGTCGGGCGCACGAGCGTTCTATACGGAGGCCACCCACCCCCGGAATGCTGCCGAACATGCGTTTCGACACCAAAATCGGCATCGTCGTCCGCTCCGACCTCGCCGCCTGGCAGCGCCTGAACGTCACCGCCTTCCTCGCCAGCGCCATCGCCGGTGGGGCGCCCGAGGTGATCGGCGACGACTACGAGGACGGGTCGGGGAACCCGTACCTGCCGATGTTCCGCCAGCCCGTGGTCATCTACCAGGCGGACCTCGACGAGCTGCGCAAAGTCCGGGAGAAGGCGAAGGCGCGGGACCTGCGCGTGGCGGTCTACACCGAGGAGATGTTCAAGACGGGCAACGACGAGGACAATCGTGCCGCCGTACGGGCGTACTCGGCCGAAGACCTCAACCTGGTCGGCGTCTCCGTCTACGGCCCCAAGACCCCGGTGGACAAGTCCCTCAAAGGCCTCACTCTCCACCCCTGACGCTCAGCAGCCCCGCTGACCGGCCTCATGAGCGACTCGGACGGAGCCGAAAGGTGAACCGAGCGGCCCGGATCGGGCCGAGGGGCGAGCCGAGAGGGCTCGGACGGAGCCGAAAGGTGAACCGAGCGACCCGGGGCCGGGCCGAGGGGCGAGCCGAGACTAAGGAACCGGCCCGGCCCGACCAAAGGGATCGAGCCGGGCCGAAGGGAGGACGCCGAGCCATCGGCGGAAGGGGGGCCAGCCGGCCGTCGGAAGGGGTCGAATCAGTCATCGGAGAGGCACCGCGCCGGCTGACGAAGCCGACGGACTGGCTGACGAAGCCGACGGAAGGACCGAGGTGGCCGACGGAAGGGAACCGAGTCTCTGACGGGGGAAGGCCCGCACAGCGGCCCTGTGGACAGGCCACCTCATCCACAGAACCGCACTCGGCCCCTCCGCAACCGGCCACCTTCCGCCACCCTCAAACCATGGCCCACCCCACCAAGCCTTTCAGCGGCTCCAGCACCCCGCACCCGCTCGCGCCCGCACCCGTTCCCGCCACCAACGCGACCGTCCCATCGGACCGCGAAACAGATGTGTCCACAGGCACCGGAACGACCATGCCCTCAGCCTTCGGCACTGCCGAGTCCTTGGACACGCGACCAACCGCGCCCTCAGACCTCGGAACGACCGACCCCTCAGCTCTCGGTGACACTGTGTGCTCGGATTTCGGACCGTCGGAGTCCTCGGCTTTCGTGAGCGCGGTGTGCTCGGCTTTCGATACGGCCGGGCCCTCAGACTTGGGAACGGCCGGTCTCTCAGCTCTGGGTGACACTGTGTGCTCGGATTTCGGACCGTCGGAGTCCTCGGCTTTCGTGAGCGCGGTGCGCTCGGCTTTCGATACGGCCGGGCTCTCAGATCCCGGGCCGATCGAGTCCTCAGCTCGCGGGAAGAACGTGCCTCCAGATCCCGGAACGACCGTACCCTCAGCTCTCGGGAAGAGCGCGCGCTCAGTCTTCGGAACGATCGGGCCGTCCGGTGCGAGAACGACCGTCCCCCTGATCGAACGCGCCCGCCGCATCACCTCGGCCGTTCCTCAAGCCGTGGCCTGCGGGCGGACAGCCGCTCACATCTGGGGCTTGCAGGCGCTGACCACCCCCGAGCCCGAGTGGCCCGTCGAGGTGATCGCTCCCGCCTACCTGGCGGTCGCCGACTGCGTGACGTACCTGGCCCCGCTCCCGCGTGAGGACGTCACCGACCACAAGGGCGTCCGCCTCACGACCAGGGAGCGCACGGCTCTCGACTGCGCCCGCCGGCTGCCTCGCACGGAAGCGGTGGCCATCCTCGACCAGTTCGCGCGGCGGGGCGTCGACATGGAAGCGCTGTGGCACCGTCCGCTCAACTCCTGGCGCCTGCGCGACACGCTCAGCCTCGTCGACAAGGGATCCGGCTCCCCTCGGGAGAGCTGGCTGCGGGTCATCCTCGTGGACGGCGGCCTCCCCAGACCCACCACCCAGATCAAGGTGCAGCTGGACGAGAACCGCTGCGCCTATCTCGACCTGGGCTGGGAGGAGTTCAAGGTCGCGGTGGAGTACGACGGGCGCGAACACCACACCTCGCCGGCCGACCAGCAACGCGACACCGACCGCAGAGAGGAGCTGCGCCGCCAGGGCTGGCGGGTGATCGCCGTCCGCCGAGACGTCATCCCCGCCCAGATCGCCGACCTCCTCCACCAGGTGGCCGACACCCTGATCGAGCAAGGCTGGCGCCCCGGCCCCCAGGTCACCAGCCGCATCCTCGCCCGCATCCGCGCGGCCCGCCGAAGATCCCGCTACCGCTGACCCACCCATCGCCACCCTCCCACACCGGGTGGTTGGCTGGTCGTCTCTCGTCTCGGGTGGTCGGCTGGCCGCCTCTCGCCCCGGTCGGTCAGTTGGCCGTCTCCGGCCTCGGCCGGTCAGCTGGCCGCCTCCTAGCCCGCGAGCTCATCCTGCCCACGTTTGCCTTCCGGGTCGGCTCGGCGTCCGTGTGGGAGCTGCCCTCAGAGCATGGCCGCTGAGCTGGCGTGCCTGGTCTGTGAGGCGCTCGCTGTCTGGGGCGCCCAGCACACGCCAGCCCAGCGCGGCGGTGCAGGCGCGTCTGTTCAGGTGTGCGATCGCTCCGGCTTACAGGCGGTTCTGGGGCTCAGGTTGTCCCGTCTTGCTGTGTGCGCTGTGCTGCTCGGGTCGGCACCCCGTGCCGGTGCCTGGGGCAGGCCCCGCACGGGCCGTCCTCGGGGTTGGTTGTGTTGTGTGCGGGCGTCCTTTGTGTGCTTTGCCGTGTGCGGGGGGCGCAGGGGTCAGTCGATGTTCACGGGGAGTTCTTTGATGCCGTTGATGAAGTTCGAGCGGAGGCGGCGGGCGGCGCCGGTTCGGCGGATGCGGGGGCGACGGCGGGCCAGTTGTTCGAAGAGGACGCGGAGTTCGAGCCGGGCGAGGTGGTTGCCGAGGCAGAAGTGGGCGCCGCCGCCGCCGAAGCCGATGTGAGGGTTCGGGTCGCGGCCGATGTCGAAGACGTCGGCGTCGGGGAAGACGGAGGTGTCGCGGTTGGCGGAGGCGTAGAAGACGACGACCTTGTCGTTCTCCTTGATTCGTTGGCCGCCGAGCACCTGGTCGGTGGTGGAGGTGCGGCGGAAGAGGTTCACGGGCGAGACCCAGCGGACGATCTCGTCGGCGGCCGTCTTGGCGAGGGAGGGGTCGGCGACCAGGCGGTCCCACTGGTCGGGGTGTTCGAAGAAGGCGAGCATGCCGCCGGAGGCCGCGTTGCGCGTGGTCTCGTTGCCGGCCACGACGAGGAGGAGGACGAACAGGTCGAACTCGTCTTCGCCGAGGGTTTCGCCGTTCTCATGGGGCTGGAGGAGCCGGGTGACGATGTCGTCCCTGGGGGCGGCGCGGCGCTGCGCGGCGAGCTGGTTGGCGTACGCGTACACCTCCATGGCCGCGTCGGAGCCCTCCCCAGGGCCGGGGGCGTAGTCGGGGTCCTGGGCGCCGATCATGCGGTTGGACCAGTTGAACAGCTTGTCGCGGTCGGCCACGGGAGCGCCGAGCAGTTCGCAGATCACGTAGAGGGGGAGGGGCGCGGCGATCTCGGTGACGAAGTCGGCCTCGCCGGACACCTTGTCGAGAAGGTCGTCGCAGATATCGCGGATGTGCTGTTCGAGTGCGCCGATGGTGCGCGGGGTGAATCCCCGGTTCACCAGGGCGCGCCGCCGGGTGTGCTCGGGCGGGTCCTGGTTGAGCATCATGAGGCGTTGCAGCGCGATCTGGTCCTCGTCGAGCTCGTCGAACAGGGCGAGCCTGCGGTGGGAGGAGAAGAGCTCGGAGTGCCGCGACACGTGGACGACGTCGTCGTAGCGGGTCACGGCCCAAAAGCCCGGCTCGCCGTCGTGCCAGTGGACCGGTGAGTTCGCGCGCAGCCAGGCGAGCTGGGCGTGAGGGGGTCCTGCGGTCGCGTAAAGGTCCCTGTCGACCAGGTCGATGTGCACGCGGTCACCTCGTAGGTCAAGCGCTTGGTCAAGCGATTCCTGAAACGTGTTCTATTACGTGGCTGTACGCCCGTCAAGGACGGCCGCCGGTCCTTCCCGCTGCATTCCCGTTCGGCGGCCGATTTCGCGCGAAAAAGCTCGGAGGCCGACCTAAGAAAGGGGGGCGAAGGTTTCGGTCAGGGGCTTGGTGGTTTCCGGCTCGGGAATGGCGTCGCCGGTGGTGTGAAGGGCTGGGGCGGGCGCATTCCCGCCGCTGGGGCTTCCGGCTGGCCCCAGTTCCCGTGGTGTCGCGAAACATCGGACGACACCTGTGTCCAGGGCGTGTGGAGAGGGCGTCTCGGAGGCTGGCCCTTGACACGTTGCACAAGGCCGGACGAGCATCGTGAGGCGAGACATCCGATGTATAGGCGAAGGATGCGGTGTGAAGCTGCTGCGAGTAGGACCTGTCGGCCAGGAGCGACCGGTGGTCATGGACGACGCCGGCAACCTGCGTGACATTGGCGAGCCCGAGATCGACGGGGCTTTTCTCGCCTCCGGCGGTGTGGCGCGGGTGCGGGAGGCGCTGGAACGAGGTGACCTGCCCGTCGTCGAGGCAGAAGGGCTGAGGGTCGGAGCTCCGATCGCGCGGCCGGGAAAAATCGTGTGTATCGGGCTTAATTTCAGCGACCACGCCGCCGAATCGGGGGCCGCGGTGCCGGCGGAGCCGGTGGTGTTCATGAAGGCGAGCAACACCATGGTCGGCCCGTACGACGAGGTGCTCGTACCTCGCGGCAGCGTGAAGACCGACTGGGAGGTGGAGCTGGCCATCGTCATCGGACGCAAGGCGCGCTATCTCGGCAGCCGGGAGGAGGCGCTGGAGGTCATCGCCGGGTACGCGATCTCCAACGACGTCTCCGAGCGCGAGTTCCAGCTTGAGCGCGGCGGCCAGTGGGACAAGGGCAAGTCATGCGAGACGTTCAACCCGCTGGGCCCCTGGCTGGTGACGGCGGACGAGGTGGGCGACCCGCAGGACCTCGCGATGCGCCTGTGGGTGAACGGCGAGCTGCGCCAGGACGGCAACACCAAGAACATGATCTTCGACGTGGCGGAGATCGTGCGGTACCTGAGCGGGTTCATGGTGCTGGAGCCGGGCGATGTGATCAACACCGGTACGCCCGCCGGGGTCGCCATGGGCCGCCCCGACCAGCCGTACCTGCGCGCCGGCGACGTCATGGAGCTGGAGATCGAGGGGCTGGGCCGCCAGCGCCAGACGGTGGGCCAGGCATGACGGGCGCGACGACGGCGTACCGGATCGTCGAGATGGAGACGCACGACGTGCGCTTCCCCACCTCCCGCCACCTCGACGGCTCCGACGCCATGAACCCCGACCCCGACTATTCGGCCGCGTACGTGGTGCTCAGGACCGACGACGGCCACGCGGGCCACGGCTTCGCGTTCACCATCGGCCGCGGCAACGACGTGCAGACGGCGGCGATCGGCGCGCTGCGGCCGTACGTGATCGGCAAGGACGTCGAGGACCTCGGCGCGCTCTACCGCGAGATGATCAACGACTCGCAGCTGCGCTGGCTGGGCCCGGAGAAGGGCGTCATGCACATGGCGATCTCCGCCGTGGTCAACGCGCTGTGGGACCTCAAAGCGAAGCGGGCCGGCAAGCCGATCTGGCGGCTGCTTGCGGACATGTCGCCCGAGGAGATCGTTGAGCTGATCGACTTCCGCTACCTGAGCGACGCGCTGACCAGGGGCGAGGCGCTGGCGATCCTGCGGGCGGCCGAGAGCGGCAAGGCGGAGCGCATCGCCCGGCTGCGGGAGAGCGGCTACCCGGCGTACACGACCTCGCCCGGCTGGCTCGGCTACGACGACGAGAAGCTGCGCAGGCTCTGCAAGGAGGCCCTTGAGCAGGGGTTCGGCCAGATCAAGCTCAAGGTCGGCGCGGACCTCGACGACGACCGGCGGCGCTTCAGGGTCGCCAGGGAGGTCTGCGGCGACGGCTTCCCCATCGCGATCGACGCCAACCAGCGCTGGGACGTCGGCTCGGCCATCGCGTGGGTGAACGCGCTGCGCGAGTTCGACCCCCACTGGGTCGAGGAGCCGACCAGTCCCGACGACATCCTCGGCCACGCGGCCATCGCGCGCGGCATCGCGCCGATCCCGGTGGCGACCGGCGAGCACGTCCAGAACCGCATCGTGTTCAAGCAGCTGCTGCAGGCCGGGGCGCTGTCGTACCTGCAGATCGACGCCGCCCGCGTCGGCGGGCTGAACGAGAACCTCGCGATCCTGCTGCTCGCGGCCAAGTTCGGGGTGCCGGTGTGCCCGCACGCGGGCGGCGTGGGGCTGTGCGAGCTGGTGCAGCACCTGGCGATGTTCGACTACGTGGCGGTCAGCGGCACGATGGACGGCCGCGTCATCGAATACGTCGACCACCTGCACGAGCACTTCGTCGACCCCGTCGTCATCAAGGACGGCAGGTACGTGGCGCCGTCGCGGCCGGGCTTCAGCGCGGAGATGCGCCCGGAGTCGATCGCCGCCCACACCTTCCCCGGCGGCGAGGTCTGGAGGACGGACTCCCATGGAGGTGACGACGCATGAGTGACGGCCTGAAGGCGATCGTGACCGGCGGCGGCTCGGGCATCGGCCTGGCGGCGGCCTCGGCGCTGCACGACCGCGGCATGCGGGTCGCCTGCCTCGACCTCAACCCGCCGGGCGAGCCGTTCATCGGGATCAAGGCGGACGTCACGGACGACGCTGCGGTGCGGGCCGCGGTCGCCGAGGCGGCCGAGCGGCTCGGCGGCATCGACGTGCTGGTGAACAACGCCGGCATCGGCGCGCAGGGCACGATCGAGGACAACCCGGACGAGGAGTGGCACCGGGTCTTCGACGTGAACGTCGTCGGCATGGTCAGGGTGGCCCGCGCGGCGCTGCCGTACCTGCGTCGATCCGAGCACGCCGCGATCGTCAACACCTGCTCGATCGCCGCCACCGCCGGGCTGCCGCAGCGCGCGCTCTACAGCGCCACCAAGGGCGCGGTGCTGTCGCTGACGCTCGCGATGGCCGCCGACCACCTGCACGAGGGCATCCGCGTCAACTGCGTCAACCCCGGCACCGCCGACACCCCGTGGGTGGCCAGGCTGCTGGAGGCGGCCGACGACCCCGAGGCCGAACGCGCGGCGCTCAACGCCAGGCAGCCCATGGGCCGCCTGGTCACCGCCGAGGAGGTCGCCGCGGCGATCGCCTACCTCGCCGGTCCCGAGTCCGCCTCGACCACGGGCACGGCGCTCGCGGTGGACGGCGGCATGCAGGGCCTGCGGTTGCGCCCATCCACCTGAAGACCGCGAAGTACCTCCACCCGCGTCCATCCACCTGACAGGCCCGCGACCCCGAAGGCCCGCCGACCGGGCGGCGGGAGGCGTGCGAAGGCCCCGACCTGTGGCCGGCGACCCGCGAGGCCGCCGGCCGACCGGTCCTCCGTCCTGAGGGCCGGGCGACGAAGAGCCGGCGGTCCTCCGACCGGAGGGCCAGGCGACTAAGGAAGGTACCCCCCATGAAGTTCGGACGGGCGGTCGCGGCAGCGGCCCTGTTGGCGGCCGTGACCGCGTGCGGTTCAGGCGCCACGACGGCAGAAGGAGGCGGCGGCGGAAAGGTCGGCATCGACCACCCCCGCGCCGACTCCGACTTCTGGAACTCCTACATCAAGTACGTCCCCCAGATGGCCGAAGAGCTCGGGGTGGACCTCATGCCCGCCACGAACTCGCAGAACGACGTGGCCAAGCTGGTCAACAACGTGCAGGCGCTCATCGGCCAGGGCGCCAAGGTCATCGTCATGGCCCCGCAGGACACCGGCGCCGTCGCCAACATCCTGCAGCAGCTGGAGAACAAGAAGATCCCGGTCGTCAGCGTGGACACCCGTCCCGACAAGGGCAAGGTCTACATGGTCGTACGCGCCGACAACCGCGCGTACGGCACCAAGGCCTGCGAGTTCCTCGGCGAGAAGCTCGGCGGCAAGGGCAAGGTGGTGCAGCTTCAGGGCTCGCTCGGCTCGATCAACGGCCGCGACAGGTCGGAGGCGTTCCTGGACTGCATGAAGACCAGGTTCCCCGGCATCACGGTGTTCAGCGAGCCGACGGAGTGGGAGGGCACCAAGGCCGCGTCGATGCTGCAGACCCGCCTGGAGCAGAACCCCGACATCAAGGGCATCTACCTGCACGCGGGCGGCGTGCACCTGGCGCCGACGCTGCAGGTGCTCAAGCAGAAGGGCCTGCTGGTCCCGCCGGACGACCCCAAGCACATCTTCGTGGTCTCCAACGACGGCATCCCGCAGGAGTTCGAGTCGATCCGCAAGGGCGAGATCGACGCGACGGTCTCGCAGCCGGCCGACCTGTACGCCAAGTACGCCCTCTACTACGCCAAGGCCGCGGCCGAGGGCAAGACGTTCGAACCCGGCCCGACCGACCATGACAGCACGATCATCCAGCTTCCGAACGGCCTGGAGGACCAGCTCCCCGCGCCGCTCGTGACGAAGGAGAACGTGGACGACAAGGCCCTCTGGGGCAACCAGGCCCAGTGATGAACGTTCACGTCGAAGCCAGGAACGTGGTCAAGCGCTTCGGCCCGACGACCGCGCTCGACGGCGCGCACATCGCGATCGCCGAGGGCGAGACGCACGCGCTGGTCGGCAGGAACGGCGCGGGGAAGTCCACGCTGGTGTCGATCCTGACCGGGCTGCAGCGCCCGGACGAGGGCGAGGTGCGCTTCTCCGGCGAGCCCGCGCCGCCGCTCGGCGACCGTGACGCCTGGCGGCGGCGGGTGGCCTGCGTCTACCAGAAGTCCACGATCATCCCGGCCCTGACCGTCGCCGAGAACCTGTTCCTCAACCGCCAGTCCGACAGGCAGAAGATCAACTGGCGGGCGCTGCGGGCCAGGGCCAGGGAGCTGCTGGACACGTACGAGGTGGACGTGGACGCGCAGGCGCTGGCCGGCGACCTCGGCGTCGAGCAGCGCCAGCTCGTGGAGATCGCCCGTGCGCTGTCGTTCGGCGCCAGGTTCATCATCCTGGACGAGCCCACCGCGCGGCTCGACGGGCCGGCGATCGAGCGCCTGTTCGCGCGCATGCGCTCGCTGCGCGAGCAGGGCGTGACCATGATGTACATCTCTCACCACCTCGACGAGGTCTACGAGATCTGCCAGAGCGTCACGGTGTTCCGCGACGCCCGGCACGTCCTGACCAGGCCGGTCGCCGACCTGCCGCACGACGAGCTGGTGGCGGCGATGACCGGCGAGGCCACGAGCGAGTATCAGGCCCGCGAGCACACGCCGGGCGAGCGCGTGGTGCTGGAGGGCAAGGGGCTGTCGCTGGACGGCCGCTACTCCGCCGTCGACCTCGCGGTCAGGTCCGGCGAGGTCGTCGGCCTGGCCGGCTCGGCGAGCAGCGGCAAGGTCAGCCTCGCCGAGACCCTGGTCGGCCTGCGCAAGGCGGACACCGGCACGGTCACCGTCAACGGCACCCGGGTCAAGCCCGGCGACGTGCCGGCGGCGATGCGGGCCGGGCTCGGGTTCGTGCCGCAGGACCGCCACCGCGAGGGCTTCGTGCCGCTGCTGTCGGTGGGGGAGAACGCCACGTTCCCGATCGCCCGCAAGCTCGGCCGCTTCGGCGTCGTCTCGCCCGCGCGGCGGCGCGCCACGACCGAGCGGCTCATCGCCTCCCTCGACATCAAGACGGAAGGCCCCGATCAGCCGGTGGGCGACCTGTCGGGAGGCAACGCGCAGAAGGTGGTGTTCGCGCGGGCGCTGGTGGACGACCCGGACGTGCTGGTGGTGATCAACCCGACCGCCGGCGTCGACGTCAAGGCCAAGCAGGCCCTGCTCGGCGCCGTCGAGGACGCCGTCGAGCGCGGCGCGGGGGCCGTGGTGGTCTCCGACGAGCTCGACGACCTGCGGATCTGCGACCGGGTGCTGGTGATGTTCCACGGCAGGGTCGTCAAGGAGGTGCCGCGTGGCTGGAGTGACCACGAGCTCGTGGCCGTGATGGAAGGCATGGAAGAGTGACTGCTTTGACGGCTCCGGCCCCTCGGGTGCGGCTGGCCAGGTTCCGCGATCTGACGCTCGTCCCGGTGATCGTGCTGCTGCTCATCGTCGGCGCGTTCCTCGACCCGACCTTCCTGACGCCGGGCAACCTGACGAACGTGCTCCAGCAGCAGGCCGCGATCTCGCTGCTGGTGCTGGCCGAGGCGATGATCCTGATCGCCGGCAAGTTCGACCTGTCGCTGGAGTCGACGGTCGGCACCGCGCCCGCGCTCGCGGTGATGCTGGTGATCCCGGTGTCGGCCGGCGGGTTCGGCATCGGGCTGCCGGGGGCGCTGGCGATCCCGCTGGCGCTGCTCATCGGGGCCGCGATCGGCGCGTTCAACGGTTTCCTCATCATCAGGTTCCAGCTCTCGGCGTTCATCGTCACGCTGGCCATGCTGATCATCGTGCACGGGCTGCTCCAGGGACCGACCGAGGGCAAGACGCTGTTCCAGCTCCCCGACTCGATCCTCTACCTGGGCAGCGCCACGTGGCTCGGCCTGCCGGCCTCGGTCTGGATCGCCGGGGTGCTGTTCGCGGCCGGCATCTTCGGCCTCGGCTACCTGCGGCTCGGCCGCGCCCTGTACGCGATCGGCGGCAACCTCGACGCCGCCCGCGCCGCCGGCATCAGGGTGGACCGCGTCCTGTACGGCGTGTTCATCCTCGGCGGCACGCTCGCCGCGCTGGCCGGCGTGCTGGAGACCGGCAGGCTCGGCGCCATCGGCAACAACCAGGGCGTCGGCTGGATCTTCATGGTGTTCGCCGCGGCCGTCATCGGCGGTGTCAGCATGGACGGCGGCAAGGGCACGATCCTCGGCGCGCTCACCGGCGTGCTGGTGATCGGCCTGGTGCAGAACATCCTCACGCTCATCGGCGTCTCGGGCTTCTGGCAGCCGGTCATCTACGGCTCCATCATCCTCGTCGCGCTCATGATCAGCAGAATCGCCGGAGGAAAGGCACAGGATTGATGGTCCGGATCGAGCTGCCCCGCGTCGGCTTCGGCGGCGCTCCCATCGGCAACCTCTACGACGCGGTGGACGAGGACCAGGCGCGCGCCACCGTCGAGGCCGCCTGGGAGAGCGGCATCCGCCTGTACGACACCGCCCCCCACTACGGCCTCGGCGTGTCGGAGCGGCGGATCGGCGCGGCGCTGGCCGGCCGGTCGGGTTACCTGCTGTCGACGAAGGTCGGCCGGCTGCTGCGGCCGGCCGGCTCGCGATCGGGTGACGCGCCGGGCGGGCGCGAGGAGCTGGGCTTCGCCGAGCCCGACGACCTGGAGCGGGTGTGGGACTTCTCCGCCGACGGCGTACGGACCTCGCTGGCCGAATCCCTCGGCCGCCTCGGCCTGCCCGGCGTGGACATCGCCTTCATCCACGACCCCGACGACCACGCCGACCAGGCGATCAAGGAGGCGTACCCGGCGCTGGCCGAGCTGCGCGCCGAGGGCCGCATCCGCGCGGTCGGCGTCGGCATGAACCAGTGGCAGGTGCCGCTGCGCTTCGTCCGCGAGACCGACATCGACGTGGTCATGCTGGCCGGACGCTACACGCTGCTCGACCAGTCCGGCCTGCCGCTGCTGGAGGAGTGCGCGCGGCGGGGCGTCAAGGTGCTCGCCGCCGGGGTGTTCAACAGCGGGCTGCTGGCCACCCACGAGCCGGGCGGCACCTTCGACTACCTGCCCGCACCCGAGCATGTGGTCGCCAAGGCCCGGCGGATCGCCGCCGTGTGCGAGCGCCACGGCGTCACGCTGCCGCAGGCGGCGATGGCGTTCCCGCTGCGGCACCCGGCGGTCGCGACGATCGTCGTGGGCGCGCGCAGCCCGCAGGAGGTGCGGGAGAACGCGGCCCTGCGAGAGCGGCCGGTCCCGGACGAGCTGTGGGAGGACCTGGCGTCGGAGGGACTGCTGTAGCCGGGAACCGGTCGTTCAGGAGGGGATGAACAGCCAGGACTGCGACGGGCCCGGCTCGTACGGGGAGTCGAGCCGCTTGGCCACCACCCCCGGCAGCCCCTGCTCCTTCGCGGCCTGCCGGACCGGCGCGAACTCGCCCGGCCACGACGGCGCGGTCTGCCAGCGCCCGCCGGTCAGGCCGAGCGCTTGCAGGGCGGCCCGCCGCACGGTGTAGGGCTCGGCGGTCAGCGCGTGGCCGTCGTCGTACAGCAGGTCGTAGAAGACGAGCAGCTCCGCGCCGCCGAGCGTGACCAGCTCGCCGTCCAGCACGGCGGTGCGGCTGCCGAACGACTCGGCCAGCTCGCGCAGCCACGGGTGCTCGCGGGCCGCCTCGGTACGCCCGCCGTCGATCGGCACCAGCAACCGCCGCCCGCCCCAGGCGAACTCGAAGGCGTAGCCGGCGGCGTTCCTGGGCGGCCTGGCCCGCTCGGTCGGCTCCATGGGCTCAAGACCGGGGAACGGATCACGGACCGCCGCGCCCATCCGGTGGATCATCCAGTTGTCGCCCCGGGTCTTGAACAGCACGAACCGTCCGCCGGCCCGCTCGCCGTTCAGCACGATCTTGACCTCGCGGTCCGACCACTTCTCGGTCTCGTACGTGCCGGTGTCCCAGACGGTCATGGTGCCGCCGCCGTACTCGCCCCTGGGGATCTCGCCCTGGAAGGTGAGGTACTCCATCGGGTGGTCCTCGGTGTGCACGGCGAGGTGGTCGGTGCCGGGGTCGGCGGGCAGGCCTTTGGGCACCGCCCAGGAGACGAGCACGCCGTCGCGTTCGAGGCGCAGGTCCCAGTGGAGGGAGCGGGCATGGTGCTCCTGGATGACGAACGCGTTGCCGCCCGGGGTGGCGGATGGGGCGTCGGGGACGGGCTCAGGTGTGCGGCCGGGGTCGCGTTTGCTCCGATACTTCGTCAGTTTGTCGGGCACATGACCGGACCTACCCGCAATGACGCCCCCCGATCGTCCGCGTCTCGCCGTCGTGGGCATGCACCGCCGTCCGCACTTCGCCGCACTCCGAGCACCTTGCCGGCTCGTCGCGGAGGGAGTGGGGTGAGGGTGTCGCGGAAGCGCCTAGAGCGGGACGGCGCGGGAGGAGCGGGGATCCGTTGGGGGAAGGGGCGGGCGTCGCGGGGAAGGTCGCGGCGGGGCGACCGGGGAAGCCGGGGGTGGGTGGTGCAAGGGGCTGGGGCCGGGCGACGGGGAGAGCCCGGGGTGGGGCCGGGAAAGGAGCCGGGGTGTTGTTGTGCAAGGAGCCGGGCTGGGCGACGGGGAGCGCCCGGGGTGGGTGGTGGGTGGACCCTCCCGGGCTGATCCACTACGGGGGATTCCTCCGATGTGTCGGCGGTGTCAGTCCATCTCCAGGGCCCGGCGCAGCCAGGCCTCGACGCCCGCGATGTGGACGGTCGCCCATGAGCGCGCCACGTCGGCCTGGCGGGCGGCGATGGCCTCGTAGATCGCGGTGTGCTGCTCGCGCGTCTTGTCCATCGCGCCCTCCTGGGTGAGCCCGCGCCAGATCCTGGCCCGGGTGGTCGGCCCCGACAGGCTCTCGATGAACGAGCACAGCACGCTGTTGCCCGAGCCCTGCGCGATGCGGTGGTGGAACTCCAGGTCGTTGGCCACCAGCTCCTCGACCGTCGGCTCGTCGGGCAGCTTCTCGAGGATCACCCGCAGCTCTTCGATGTCGGCGTCGGTCATCTGCTCGGTGGCCATCGCGGTGGCGGCCGGTTCGAGGATGCGGCGTACCTCGAAGAACTGCAGCACGGTGTCGTCGCGGTGCAGGTCGAGCACGAACGACATCGTGTCCAGCAGCAGCCGGGGCTCCAGGCTGGTGACGTACGTGCCGTCGCCCTGGCGCACGTCGAGCACGTTGATCAGGGACAGCGCGCGCACGGCCTCGCGCAGCGAGTTGCGCGACAGGCCGAGCCGCTCGGCGAGGTCGGCCTCCTTGGGCAGGCGGTCGCCGGGCGCCAGCTCGCCCGAGACGATCATTTGCTTGATCTTGTCGATGGCCGCGTCGGTGACCGCCACATTCTTCTCCCTAGACATCGGATGTCTAGGAGTTTAGGGCCTGGAAGCGGACCGGATCGACCCCTGCGTGCCGGCGCACTTGGCCGCGTGCCTCCAGCGTACGCAGGTGGGCGGCGGCCTCCCCGGCCGCCATGCCTCGCAAGGCCGGGGGCAGCTCGTCCCACGGCCGGTTCCACGTCATCATCGCGGCGACCTCCCAAATGGTCAGCGGCTGCGCCTGCCGGGCGAGCAGGTCGCGCAGCCGTTCCAGTTTCTCCTCGTGATGGTGGCGGATCTCGGCGGCGCGCGCCGCAACATCCGGAAATATCCACTCATGCGCGGGGAGCGCGTCGAGCGGGCCGCACGACGCGGAGAGGTCGGCGACGCGATCGAGCGAGGCCAGGAAGTCGCTCAGGGGATCGACGTCGTCGCGATCGTAGGGGTAGATGCCCACGTGCGGGGTGATGCCGGGCAGGACGTGGTCGCCGGTGAACAGCCGGTCCGCGTCCTCCAGATGCAGGCAGATGTGGCCGGGCGTGTGGCCCGGCGTGTGCACGGCCCGCAGCGTGCGGCCCGGCAGGTCCACCAGGTCACCGTCGCGCAGCTCGCGGTCGGGCATGGCGGGCGGCGCGGGCCTGGGGCCCGTGGCCTGCCTGGCCTCGCCCGGGTCGGCGCCCGCCCGGCGCAGCATGTCGCTCTGGAAGTCGTCGTGCTCGCTCGCGGCGTACTCGGCCATGAGCCTGACCAGCGCCGCGTCGTCCTCGTGCATGGCGATCCAGCAGCCGGACGCCTCGCGGACCTGCCCGGCGAGGCCGGCGTGGTCGGGATGGAAATGGGTGACGACCACCCCGCTCACCGTGCTCACGTCGATGCCGAGCAGGGCCAGGCCGCCGGAGAGCGCGTCCCAGGCGTCGGGGTGGTTCCAGCCGGCGTCGATCAGCAGGGGACCTCTGGGGGACTCGACGGCGTACACGAGGGTGTAGCCGAGCGGGTTGCCGGGGATCGGCACCGGCACGCTCCACACACCACCGCCGAGGTCCTGCGGACGCTGCTCCGCGTACGGTCTGCGCCTGGTCTTCATGTGCCCCCGATCCGTGGTGCTCCGTGGTGCCTCGTGGTGGACGTGCGGTCAGCCGATGCGTTCCAGGACGGTCGCGGTGGCCAGCGCGCCGCCCGCGCACATCGTGACGAGCGCGGTGCCGAGGCCGGCGCGCTCCAGCTCGTGCAGCGCCGTCGTGATCAGGCGGGCGCCGGTAGCGCCCACCGGGTGGCCGAGCGCGATCGCGCCGCCGTTGACGTTGACCCGGTCGAAGTCCGGCTCGTGCACGCTCGCCCACGACAGGACGACCGACGCGAACGCCTCGTTCACCTCGAACCTGTCGATGTCGCCGATCGTCATCCCCGCCGTCGCGAGCGCCTTCGCCGTCGCCGCCACCGGCCCGTCGAGGTGGTAGTACGGCTCCGCGCCCACCAGCGCCTGCGCCAGGATCCGCGCCCGGGGACGCAGCCCGTGCCGCCGCGCCGCCTCCTCGCTCATCACCAGCACGGCCGCCGCGCCGTCGGAGATCTGCGACGAGGTGCCGGCGGTGTGCAGCCCGCCCTCCACCACCGGCTTCAGCCCGGCCAGGCCCTCGACGGTGGTCTCGCGCAGGCCCTGATCCCTGCGTACGTCGCCGACCGGCACGATCTCCCGCTCGAACCGCCCGTCCGCCCACGCCTTGGCGGCGAGCCGCTGCGAGCGCGCCCCGAACCAGTCGAGCCGCTCGCGCGTCAGCCCGCGCCGCCGCGCGATGCGCTCGGCCGCCGTGAACTGGTCGGGCAGGTCGATGCTCCAGTCGTCGGGACGCGGCTCGGCCGGGTGGACGTTGCTGCCCAGCGGCGCCCGGCTCATGACCTCGACCCCGCAGCCCACGCCGGCCTCGATCACGCCCGCCGCGATCAGCGCCGCCGCGAGGTGCACCGCCTGCTGCGACGATCCGCACTGGGCGTCGACCGTGGTGACGCCGGTCTCGTGGGGGAGGCCCGCATAGAGCCAGGCGTGCCTGCCGACGTGGCCGCCCTGCTCGCCCGCCTGCGTCACGCAGCCGGTGAACACCTGCTCGACGCTCGCGGGGTCGATGCCCGCGCGGTCGATCAACCCGTTCAGCGCCGTGGCCAGAACCTGTTGCGGTTTCAGGTGCGCCAGCCGGCCGGCCCGCTTGCCGATGGGGGTGCGCACGGCCTCGACGATCACGGGTGTGCCCATAGCCGCCTCCAGACGGATGCTCTGGCGCGACTGTAATCGGTTCTAGTTTGTTTCGGAACCCTCCCACTTCGGCGGCAGGCCGAACGCGTCGAACAGCTTCTCCTCGAAGAACATGCCGACGTGGCCGACGCGGTCGCCCGACAGGGTCAGCACCATGATGGCGAACCGGCCGTAGACGCCGTCTTCGCGGAGGTAGACCGCGAAAGCCGGCTGGCCGTTCGCCGCCACCGGCACCAGGCGCAGATCGCCCGCCCGCTCGGCCGGGCACTGCGTCCTGGTGAGCTCGGCGATCGTCTTCGGCCCTTGGTACCAGCCGACGAAGGGCGGCATCTCCCAGACCGCGTCCTCGGTGAACAGGTGGACCAGGCCGTCGACGTCGTAGTTCTCGAACGCGGCGACGTAACGGTCGAGCAGCTCCCGCTGCTCCGGCGTCAGCGGCCCCACCGGGTCGTCGAGGCTCGGCGCCACCTCGTCGAGCTGGGCGCGGGCCCGCTGCAACAGGCTGTTGACCGCCGCCGTCGAGACTCCCACCGCCTCGGCCACCTCGGCCGCCTTCCACTTGAGCACGTCGCGCAGCACCAGCACCGCGCGCTGGCGGGGCGGCAGATGCTGCAGTGCGGCGATCAGCGCGAGCCTGATGCTCTCGCGCGAGGTCACGATCGCCGCCGGGTCGTCGGCCCCGGCGCCCAGCAGGTCATCGGGCGCCGGCTCCAGCCACGGCACCTCCTCGTCGCGGACGAGCGGCGCGGTCGCCTCCTGGCTGGGCGCCCCGAGCCCGGTCGGCAGCGGGCGTCTGTCACGGCTGTCGAGCGCCGTCAGGCACGTGGTCGTCGCAATGCGGTAGAGCCACGTGCGCAGCGACGAACGGCCCTCGAAGCCCTCGTACGCCTTCCACGCACGCAGGTACGTCTCCTGCACGAGGTCTTCGGCGTCGTGCACCGAGCCCATCATACGGTAGCAGTGCGCGAACAGCTCGCGCCGCATCGGATCAGCCAAGCGGAGGAAGTCCTCGCTCGTCGGCTTGTCGGTCATACACCCCTGTATAGCCGCCGCCACCGACAGAACCGCCCCGCCCCGCCTCCCCTACGGCCTGGACGCCGCACGCCCGGGGCGCTCACCGCGCAGGGGCTGCTGCCCGCTCGCAACCCACCCGACTGCTGCGGAGCGCGCGTGATGGGGCGACTCGCTGCTGGGGCGCCCGCCCGTTTGGGGGTGCCGTCCCGCTCGGCTCCTGCGGGCTGCGCGCGGTGGGGCGGTGGCCGCTGGGCGGCCGGAGCTCCGGGGGGCTGTGGTGGCGCGCCGCGCCGCTGCTCGGGGCGTCCGTCGGGCAGAGGCGTCGTGCCGGTCGGGCGGGTCAGATGTCGGCGAGGAGGCGGGTGGCGGCGGTTTCGATGCGGCGCTGGATCTGGTCGTACGTGCGCCGCCCCCGCAACATCTCCAGCAGCTCCTGCACCCACACGCTGGCCAGCGATCCCGCGAGGTCGATCTGCTCCTCGCCGGCCTCCTCCAGGGTGAGCCCGTCGGCGGAGACGCGCAGGAGCAGGCCCGTCATGCGGTCGCCGAAGGGGGTCTGCACCTCGGCCATGATCAGCGAGCGGATGAGCGCGTCGGCCAGCTCGGGCTCGCGCATGAGCCCCCGCGTGGCGCGCATGAGCACGTCGACCGCGCGGCTGGCGGGGGTGGCGGCGCTCGGTGGGCGGCGCTCGATGCTGCTTTCCAGCAGGTCGAGCTCCTCGCCGACGACGGCCACGACGAGGTCCATCTTGGAGGGGAAGTAGCGGTAGAGCGTGCCGAGCGCCACGCCCGCGCGTTCGGCCACCGTACGCATCTGCATGGCCTCGACGCCGCCCCGCGAGGCCAGCGCCGCCGCGGCCTGGATGATGCGCTTGCGGCGTTGGTGCTGGCTGCGCGTGCGTACGCTGTGCCCGCCCGGGGCGGAAGGGTTTTCCATGGTGCCCTCGGAGTCGCTGGGGGGCGCTGCGATGGTGGCCTGCGTGGAACGCATGAGAACACGTTACTTGATTCGGTGACGGTACCGCTTGTTACTCGCGGGTCAACAAAGCGGCCCTATCGGCCCATGTCCACGGCGTTACATGGACATCTCATGCCATATCGCGGAGGGCTGCCGCTGGACACTCATTGGAATCTGTTCTAGTTTGCAGGTCAGCGTACCTAGCGCTTGCTGGGGGAGCGTCGGCGTGCTCAGCGAGAACCCTCCCGACCTGGGCCTCCTCATCGGCGGTGGGACGCCGGCCGGGCACCCCCTCGCACAAGGTCGTCAAGCGGCGCGGACGTCAAGGACATGGAGGAGGACCTCGTACGGCACGGCAGGCGACACCTCTTGGAGATGCGGACGTGGATTTCAACCTGGACGAGACCCAGCGGGAGCTGCAGCGGCTCGCCGCCGAGGTGCTGGCGAAGGATGTGGACGAGGAGCGGCTGTCCCAGGCCGGCCTGCTCAGCGTGTGCGTGCCGGAGGAGGCGGGCGGCGCGGGGCTCGGCCCCGTGGAGATGGCCGTGGTGCTGCGTGAGGTCGGCGCCCGCGCGGCGGCGCTGCCCGCGCTGCCGCTGCTCGCCGCCCAGCTCATCATGGCCCGCCACGGCGCACGGGACCTGCAGCGCCCGCCGGGCGCGCGGCTCACCCTCGCCGTACGCGAACCGGGCGCACCCTTGCACGCCCCGCCCCGCACCACCGCCGTGCAGGCAGGGGACGGCTGGACGGTGACCGGGCGCAAGACGCGGGTGCCGTATCCGGACGGCGCCGCGGTGCTGGTGACGGCGGAGCAGGGGCTGTTCCTGGTGGAGAGCCCGGCGGGCACGCCGGAGCACACCTCGACGGGCGAGCCGGCCGCCACGATCGCGCTGGAGGCGGCCCCGGCCGAGCGGATCGCCGGCCCCGAGGCGGCGCACGACGCGGCGCACGTGTTCACGGCGGCGGTCGCCGCCCAGGCGAGCGGGGTGCTCGCGGGCGCGCTGGAGCTGACCACCGGCCACATCAAGCGGCGCAGGCAGTTCGGGCGGGCGCTGGCCGAGTTCCAGGCGGTGACGATGCAGATCGCCGACGTCTACATCGCCGGCCGGGCGCTCGACGTCGCCATGTGGTCGGCGGCCTGGCGGCTGTCGGAAGGGCTGCCGGCCGGGCGGGACGTGGCGCTCGCGGCGTACCACGTGGGCGAGGCCGTCAAGGCGCTCTACACCTGCCAGCACCTGCACGGCGGGCTCGGCCTCGACGCGACCTACCCGCTGCACCGCTACTTCGCCCAGGCGGGACACCTGTCCCACCTGCTCGGCGGCGCGGACGCCCAGCTCGACCTGATCGGAGCGCTCGTCTGATGTACATCGACCTGACTCCCGAGCAGCGCAGGCTCCGCGACGAGCTGCGCGAGTACTTCGGCTCCTGCCTGACCGCCGAGGACCGGGCCGAGATCGCCGCCGATCCGTTCGGCGAGGCGTACATGGAGCACTGCCGCCGCCTCGGCAGGGACGGCAAGCTCGGCATCGGCTGGCCCAAGGAGTACGGCGGAGGCGGTTACGGCCCCCTGGAGCAGCAGATCTTCGCCAACGAGATCGCCCGCGCCGGAGTGCCGTACCCGATCATCACCGTGCAGACGGTGGGCCCCACGCTCATGCACTACGGCACCGAGCGGCAGAAGGACTTCTTCCTGCCCCGCATCCTGGCCGGCGAGTGCCACTTCGCGATCGGCTACAGCGAGCCGGAGGCGGGCACCGACCTGGCCGCGCTGCGGACGACGGCGGTGCTCGACGGCGACCACTACGTCGTCAACGGCCAGAAGATCTTCACCAGCGGCGCGCACCGCGCCCGGTACATCTGGCTCGCGGCCCGCACCAACCCGGAGGCCAAGCGGCACAAGGGCATCACGATGATGATCGTCGACACGACCGATCCCGGCTTCTCGTGGACGCCGATCGTGACCATGGACGGCCGCCACCACACCAACGCCACCTACTACTCCGACGTGCGCGTCCCCGTTGACATGGTGGTGGGCGAGGTGGACCGCGGCTGGGACCTCATCGTCGACCAGCTCAACCACGAGCGGGTCACGCTCGGCCCGGCGGGCAACCTCGGCCAGGTCTACGACCGGTTCCGCGCCTGGGCACGCCGTACGGGGCTGGACGCCGAGCCGGGCGTGCGGCGGGCGCTGGCCGCCGTGTGGGCCGCGTTCCGCACCAACGAGCTGCTCAACTGGCAGGTCGCGGCCACCATGGACCTGGGCTGGCTGGGCGCGCCCGACGCCTCCGCCACCAAGATCTACGCCTCCGAGCGCATGCAGGAGGCGGGCAGGATCGTCGGCGACGTCCTGGCGCGATACGGCGACCCCTCCGACCCCGAGACCGCCGAGCTGATCGAGCGCACCGACAGCGCCGCCAAGGGCGCGGTGGTGCTGACGTTCGGCGGCGGCGTGAACGAGGTGCAGCGCGAGCTGATCGCCATGCTGGGCCTGAGCCTGCCGAGGCCGCCCCGATGAGGTCCCCTTCCCTGAGCGACGCGGAGCTGCACGAGCTGGCCGCCGGGCAGGCGGCGCTGGGGGAGGTGCGCGGCGCCCCCGCCGACGACCCCGTCAACGTCCCCATGATCCGCCACTGGCTGGCCGCCATGGGCGACGCCAACCCCGTCTACCTCGAACGCGGCCTCGCCCCGCCCGCCATGGCCCAGGTGTGGACGATGCGCGGCCCAGGCGCGGGCAGGGAGCGCTCCCCGGTGGACGAGCTGCTGGCCGCGCTCGACCGCAGCGGCTACACGGGCGTGGTGGCGACGAACTGCGAGCAGACCCACCACCGGTACGCGCGGGTGGGCGAGCGGCTGACCCCCGCCACCCGGCTGTCGGGGCTGTCGGGTCCCAAGCGCACCGCCCTGGGCGTCGGCTACTTCGCCACCTGGAACGTCACCTGGTACACCGACGAGGACGAGCCGGTCGCCACGATGATGTTCCGCGTCCTGAAGTTCCGCCCGGAGCCGAAGGAGGAGCAGGGGCCGTACCCGCTGCGGCCGGCCGTCAGTGACGACACCGCGTTCTTCTGGGACGGCGCCAAGAAGGGGGAGCTGCGCATCCAGGCGTGCGCCGACTGCGGCGAGCTGCGCCACCCGCCGGGGCCGCTGTGCCGGCGCTGCCGCTCGGCGAACCGTGGCTACACGGTGGCGAGCGGCGATGGCGTGCTGTTCAGCTACGTCGTCCATCACCATCCGCCGGTGCCGGGGCGCGAGGCGCCGTTCGTGGTGGGGGTGGTCGAGCTTGCCGAGGGCGTCCGTGTCGTGGGCGACGTCGTCGGATGCGCGCCCGGTGACGTGGAGGTCGGAATGCGGTTACGCGTACGGTTCGACGCGATGGACGCCGAGCTGGTGCTGCCGAGATGGGAGCCCGCATGATCGGCACGGAGCTGCCCGAGCTGACCATCGAGCTGACGCCGACCATGGTGATCTCGACGGCGCTGGCCACCAGGGACTTCACACCCGTGCACCACGATCCCGCGCTGGCCCGTGCGCAGGGCTCGAAGGACATCTTCCTCAACATCCTCACCACGATGGGCCTGGTGCAGCGGTACGTCACCGACTGGGCGGGGCCCGGCGCGGTCATCAGGTCGACCGACGTGCGGCTCGGCGTGCCCGCGTACGCGGGGGACCGGCTGACCTTCACCGGCACGGTCGTGGAGGGCGCGGACGGCGAGCCGGTCGTGCGGGTGCGCGGCCGGGTCAGCCTGGGCGACCACGCCACGGCCACCGTCCGCTTCACGCCGGGGGAGGCGTCGTGACCGCCGCGATCGCGGGCATCGGCGCCACCGAGTTCAGCAAGCGGTCGGGACGCACCGAGCTGCGCCTCGCCGCCGAGGCCGTGCTGGCCGCGCTGGACGACGCGGGACTGCCGCCCGCCGAGGTGGACGGCCTGGTCACCTTCACCCAGGACGTCAACCAGGAGATCGCCGTGGCCAGGGAGACCGGCATCGGCGAGCTGACCTTCTTCTCCCGCGTCGAGTACGGCGGCGGCGCGGCCTGCGGCACGGTCGCGCACGCGGCCATGGCGGTGGCGACCGGCATGGCGCGCACGGTCGTCTGCTACCGGGCGTTCAACGAGCGTTCCGGCCGCCGCTTCGGGCAGCCGAGCTCCGGCCTGACCGGGCAGTCCACCTCGCAGGGGCTGGAGATGAGCTGGCACGTCCCGTACGGGCTGATGACGCCCGCCGCCTGGGTCGCCATGTTCGCCCGCCGCTACATGCACGTGTACGGCGCCGCCTCCGAGGACTTCGGCCGGGTGGCGGTGGCCATGCGCCGCCACGCCGCCACGAACCCGGCCGCCTGGTTCCACGGCCGGCCGATCACGCTGGAGGAGCACCAGGCGTCCCGGTGGATCGTGGAGCCGCTGCACCTGCTCGACTGCTGCCAGGAGAGCGACGGCGCGGTCGCCCTGGTCGTCACCTCGGCCGAGCGCGCCCGCGACCTGCGCAGGCCGCCCGTGCTGATCGCCGCCGCCGCGCAGGGGGCCGGGGCCGAGCAGATGATGATGACGAGCTACTACCGCGATGACATGACCGGCCTGCCGGAGATGTCCGTCGTCGGCCGGCAGCTCTGGGAGAGGTCGGGGCTGTCACCGGCCGACGTCCAGACGGCCATCCTGTACGACCACTTCACCCCGTTCGTGCTGACCCAGCTGGAGGAGCTGGGTTTCTGCGGGCGCGGCGAGGCCCCGGGCTTCGTCCGCGACGAGGGCATCGAGCTGGACGGCCGCCTGCCGGTCAACCCGCACGGCGGGCAGCTCGGGGAGGCGTACATCCACGGCATGAACGGCATCGCCGAGGCCGTCCGCCAGATCAGGGGAACCGCGGCCAACCAGATCCCGGACGTCTCCAACGTCCTGGTGACGGCCGGGACCGGCGTGCCGACCAGCGGGCTGATCCTGACCGCCGGCTGAGGACCTTCCCCGAGGGTTCCGGGGAAGGTCAGGGGCCGAGGACGCTCGGCATCGAGAAGAAGACGATCATCGCGATGGCCACGCAGAGCAGGAACCCGGCCGCCTCCCACACCCAGTCATAGTGGCGGTCCTTGCGGCGCTGCTTCGGCGGGCGGCGGGTCACCTCGGGACGGCGCTTGGGCACGGGACGCGCCCGCACCGGACGCGGCGCGATCGGCGACGTCTCCTGCCAGCCCGCCTCGAACACCAGCTCGCGGACGGCCCGCGCCCCGGCCTCGCGCGGGGTCTCCCGCACGACCCGCCGCTCCGCCGTGCCGGTGGAGCCTGGAACGGCGCCGGCCTCCTGGGCGGTCGCCTGCACGGCCTGGCCTCCCGGCTCCGGTGCGGACGGGCGCTCGGGGAGCCGGTAGACGGGCTCGTCCGCGGGCTTGCCGTGCCGCTCGCGCTTGGCGGCCTGCCTCCCGGAGGCGCGGCGCGCCGGCCCGTCCGGCCGCTCGCCGGGCCGGGTGCGCGGCTGGAACAGCGGCGCGGCGGGCTCGCGCACCGCATCCGGCGTCCGCACCGCGCCGAGCGGCGTCTCCGGCAGGCGGAGGAACTCCTCGGGCGTGGGCTGCGGCTCCAGGGAGGGCGGCCGCCGGTCGGACCGCTTCGGCCGTGGGGCCGGCCGGGCCGGACCCTTGTGCACGAGCACGTCGCCCGTCATGTACGGATCCGGCGCGTCCTTCGGCAGGATCACATCGCCGGTCATGAACGGATCGGTCGCGCTGGGCGCAGGCTCGGCCAGGTAGAACGGCCGCTCCACCGGCTTGCCCGCGCTGCCCGCGGCTCCGTCTGCCGTGCTGCCCGCTGTCGTGCCGGGCCAGGCCGGCACGTCGCCGACGTCGCGCGGATCGCGGGCGGACCCATGCTCGCCGAGTGGCAGCCCGGTGCGCGGGTCCCGGAACGGCCGGGTGGAGCCGAGCGGGTCGCGCAGCGGCAGATCCGGGTCGAGGATGTCGCCCGGCGGCCTGAGCGGGTCGCGCAGCTTGGGCATCGGGGCCGTGGTGGCGTCGTGCTCGGGCCTGCGCGACGAGGCGGGCGGCGTCAGCAGCTCGGCGGGGAAGATCACGGTGCTGGTGGCCGGGTCGGCCTCGGCCGGCGGCTGCGGCCAGACGGGCGGGCTGGGCCAGCGCGGCTTGGTGAACAGCGGGCCCGGCGCGGCCGGGCGCGAGCCGGCGAAGTGGATGCGCAGCGCCCCGGGCGGCTGTGGCCACGGCAGGCGGCCGAGCACGTCGGGCAGCGGCGCGACCCGCAGCGCGCCGTAGACGTCGGCGACCGGCTTGGGCAGGCGCGTCCCCGTCGAGGCCAGTGCCGTGCCCAGCGCCTGGCGGAACTGCTGCCCCGCCGCGGCCGTCAGCTCCTCGGCGGTGTCGGGTGCGACGTCGAGCACCCAGGCCAGCTCGTCCTTGCTCAGCCCGCACACCGCGCACAGCACCAGCACCTCGCGCTGGTGCGGGCGCAGCTCGCGCAGGGCGCGCTCGACGAGCGCCGTGGCCGGGTCGATGAACGGATCGACGGCAGGGGGCGTGTAGACGATGTCCCTGCGGTGGATCTCGCGGCGCGCGAACGCGTACAGGGCGGCGCGCGGCGGCGCGGTGTCCGGAACTCCGTTGAGCACGGCCGCCAGGACGTCGGACGCCGCGCCGAGATCGCCGAGCTGGTCGGCGCAGTACGCGAACAGCCCGGCGGCGTGGCGGTCGTAAAGCTCTGCGATCAGTTCTGCGCGCCGGCGCTGATCGGTGAGCGGCTGAGACACGGGCCGGTCCTCTTGTGGATGCGAACGCTGGGGGATGTGGTGCGCGTCGGGAGGTTATGAGCTGATGCGTCAGGATTCGTGAGGGTAATCATGCCAACTGGCGTGGTCCGGCGCAGCACCAGATAAAGAATTCATGTGAATCTCCCCCTCGAGGGCCACGTTCGGTCACGAGTCCACTGAAGCGTTTAAGGAAATCCCGAGGGGACACATCGGGAAGTATCGCCGTAGTCTGTGGGTTCAGGAGATCATGCGGCGGTCGTGGCACGGGGGCTGCGGCGCTGCCACCGAAAGCCCGAAGCGAGAGTTCGCGCGTGATCACATTCGAGTCTGTCACCAAACGCTATCCCGACGGCACCGTCGCCGTCGACAATCTTGATCTTGAGGCGCCCACGGGCGAGATCACCGTGCTCGTCGGCCCGTCGGGCTGCGGAAAGACCACCTCGCTCCGGATGATCAATCGGATGATCGACGCCTCGGAGGGCCGCATCCTCCTCGACGGCGTCCCCGTCCAGGGCATCGACCCGCCCACGCTGCGGCGCGGCATCGGGTACGTCATCCAGCAGGCCGGTCTCTTCCCGCACAGGAAGATCGTCGACAACATCGCCACCGTCCCCTACCTGCTCGGCTGGGACCGCAAGAAGGCCCGGTCGCGGGCCATGGAGCTGCTCGAACGCGTCGGGCTCGACGCCGCGCTCGGCCAGCGCTACCCGTTCCAGCTCTCCGGCGGCCAGCAGCAGCGCGTGGGCGTGGCCAGGGCGCTGGCGGCCGATCCGCCGGTGCTGCTCATGGACGAGCCGTTCAGCGCCGTCGACCCGATCGTCCGGGCGAGCCTGCAGGACGAGCTGCTGCGGCTGCAGAGCGAGCTCAACAAGACGATCGTGTTCGTCACCCACGACATCGACGAGGCCATCAAGCTCGGCGACCGGGTCGCGGTGATGCGGGTGGGCGGCAAGCTGGCCCAGCTCGCCGACCCCAAGACGCTGCTCGCCCAGCCCGCCGACGACTTCGTGCAGGAGTTCCTGGGGCGCGACCGGGGCATCAGGCGGCTGCAGTTCGTCTCCACGGACGGGCTGCGGCTGCGGACGGACCTGACCGTGCCCGAGGGGTCGCCGGCCGCGTCACCCGAGCCGTGGGTGCTGGAGGTGACCGGCGACGGCCGTCCGGTGGGCTGGCGCACGGGCGAGCCGGGCGGAAGGCTGGAGCCGTACGGCGCCTACCGCCACGGCCGCGACAGCATGCGGGCCGCGCTCGACGCCGCGCTGCTGTCGCCGTCCGGCTGCGCGGTGGCGCTCGGCGACGACGGCAAGGTCGTGGGCGTGGCCACCCGGCAGGCCCTCGACGAGGCGCTGGCGGAGGCCGCGGATGGGTGACGGTCCTCCCTCTTTGTGGGAGTGGATCGGGCGCAACTGGGACACCGGCCGGGCCGACAGCATCCGCAACCTGCTGGCCGACCACCTCGTGATGTCGTTCATGCCGATCCTGCTCGCGCTGATCGTGTCGGTGCCGCTCGGCCTGGCCTGCGCGCGCTGGCGCTGGCTCTACCAGCCGACGTCGGGGCTGATGAACGTGGTGTACGCGCTGCCGTCGCTGCCGGTCTTCATGCTGCTGATCTCGGTGACCGGGCTGTCGCAGACCACGGTGATCATCCCGCTGGCCTTCTACGGCACGGCGGTGCTGCTCCCTGCCGTGGTCGACGGCCTCGACTCGGTGCCCGACCACGTACGCCAGTCGGCGATCGCCATGGGCTACACCCCGCTGCGCCGCCTCCTCGCGGTCGAGCTGCCGATCGCGATCCCGGTGGTGCTCGCCGGGCTGCGGGTGGTCGCGGTCTCCAGCATCAGCCTGGTCAGCGTGGGCGCGCTGATCGGGCAGGGCGGGCTCGGCGGGCTGTTCACCCGCGCCTACCAGAACCCGTTCATGCCGCCGGTGATCGTCGGCATCGTGCTCATCGTGGTGCTCGCGCTGGTCGCCGACGGTCTGCTGGTCCTGGCGCAGCGGCTGCTGACCCCCTGGGTGCGCGCGCGGAAGGGATCGGCGTCGTGAACTGGCTGACCTCGTTCATCGGCTGGCTCGCCGAGTTCTTCGGCAACCCCGAGAACTGGTCGGGCTCCGGCGGCATCCCCGCCCGCCTGCTCGAACACCTGGAGTTCTCGGCCCTCGCGCTGGTGCTCGCGGTGCTGATCGCGGTGCCGCTCGGCCTGCTCATCGGCCACACCGGGCGCGGCGCGCTGCTGGTCGTCGTCTCGGCGAACCTGGCCAGGGCGCTGCCCACGCTGGGGCTGCTGGTGATGTTCGTGCTGCTGCTCGGCACCAGCTCGATCTGGCCGGTGATCATCCCGCTGGTGCTGCTGTCGGTGCCGCCGATCCTGGTCAACACCTTCGAGGGGATCAGGGGCGTCGATCCCGAGCTGCGCGACGCCGCGTACGGGATGGGGCTGCGCGGCGGGCAGGTGCTCGGACGGGTGCTGGTGCCGGTGGCGCTGCCGCTGATCCTGCTGGGCTGCCGCCTGTCGGCCATCCAGGTCGTGGCCACCACCACGGTGGCCGCCTACACCGGGCTCGGCGGGCTCGGCCGCTACGTCATCGACGGTTTCGCGACCAAGGATTACGCGAGCGTCGTCGGTGGTTCCGTACTGATTGTGCTGTTCGCGCTCGTCGTGCAGGCCCTGTTCGCCCTTGCCCAGAGGGTGGTGGTCTCTCCAGGGGTGAGCCGGCGCCTCAAGGTTCGCTAAGTTTTGCTGTATAACCTCCCGCTAAGAAGGGAAAAGTCATGAGACGCACGTACGGCATCGCGGGGGTGCTCCTGTCGGCGATGCTCGCACTGGCCGCCTGCGGTGGGGGTGGATCCACCGGGAGCAACCCGCTCGACACGACGAGCGCGGCGCCCTCCGGCTCGGCTTCCGGTGCGGGAGGCAAAGCGATCATCGGCTCCTTCGACTTCGACGAGAGCGTGCTGCTCGCCTCCATCTACGCCCAGGCCCTGGAGGCCAAGGGCGTGCAGGTGGAGGAGAAGCCCCGCATCGGCAGCCGTGAAGTCGTCTTCGACCAGGTCAAGAGCGGCGGCCTGACCATCGTCCCCGAGTACAACGGCAACCTGCTCGCCTACATCGACGTCAAGGACACCTCGGTGACCACCGACGAGGTGGACGCGGCGCTGAAGCAGAAGCTGCCGCCCGAGCTGGAGGTGCTCGACTCCTCGCCCGCCGAGGACAAGGACAGCCTGTCGGTCACCAAGGAGACCCAGGACAAGCAGGGGCTCAAGACCATCGAAGACCTCGCCAAGGTCTCGAAGGACATGGTGCTGGGGGCTCCGCCCGAGTTCAAGAAGCGCTGGGAGAGCCGCTTCAAGGAGGTCTACGGGCTGGAGTTCAAGGAGTGGAAGCCCACGGGGCCCACCACGGCCGACGCCCTCAAGGACGGCTCCATCCAGGTCGGCAACGTCTTCACCACCGACCCCAAGATGACGACCAACAACCTGGTCCCGCTCGAGGACACCAAGAACGTCTTCGCCGCTCAGAACGTGATCCCGCTGCTGCACAAGGCGTCCGCCGACGACACCATCAGGACCACGCTCAACGGCATCTCGGCCAAGCTCACCACGGACGCGCTGCTGCAGATGATGCAGAAGATCTCCGTCAACAAGGACGAGCCCGCTACTGTTGCCAAGGAATGGCTGACCAGCAACGGCCTCGCCTGAGCGCCGCCGTCCGTGCCAGGGGCCTCCGCCCGTGCGGAGGCCCGGCCGCGGCGTGCCGCCCGTCCGGAGGCCGCCCCTGCCGCCGGAGCCTTTCCCGCGGGCGCTCAGACCTGTCGACCCCGTCCGGCCGGTGGAGCCCGTCGCGGTGACCGAGCTGTTCACCGAGGCGATGGCCCAGCTCGCGGCCGGCGTGGCGGTGGTGACCGCCCGCGAGGGGCGCGACGACATCGGCACGACCGTCTCGACGCTGATGTCCGTCTCGCTGGAGCCGCCGCTGGTGCTGGTGAGCCTGGCCGGCACGGGCTACCTCAACGAGGTGCTGCTCCGGCAGGACCGCTGGGCCGCCTCCCTGCTGTCGTCCGATCAGACGGCCGTCGCCAGCCGCTTCGCCGCCGCGGGACGGCCGAGCGCCCGCCTGCTCGTGGCCGGCACCCCGCACCACCGGGGGCCGCACACGGAGGCGCTGGTGATCGAGGGCGGGGTGGCCGCCATCGAGGCCGAGACCACCAAGGTCGTCGTGGCCGGCGACCACACGATCTTCATCGCGGCCGTGCTCGCGGTCGACTACGTCGACGCGAGCCGGCAGCCGCTGGTCCGGCTGCGCAGCCGCTACCGCACCATCGCCACCTGAGCCCCGCCGTCCGGCCTGCCGCGAGACCGGCGGGACCCGGTACGCCCGCGGTCGGCTGATCCGGAACGCCGCGCGGTCGGCTGATCTGGAACGCCGCGCGGTCAGCTGATCCGGTACCAGGACGGCAGCAGCAGCGGGCCGCCCGCGGGCAGGCCCAGCTCGGCCGACAGCCGCGCCAGCGGCCCCCACGCGTCGAGCCGGATCCGCGCCAGCGCCGCCGCCTTGTCCTCGCTGGACTCGGGGCCGCGCAGCCGTTCGAGCGGGTTGAGCCGGGGATAGGTGCGTACGGGCGCGTCATCGGCCAGCCCCACCCGCTTCCTGGCCAGCGCCAGCGCGTCCTCAAGCCCGCCGAGCTCGTCCACCAGCCCGTGGGCGTGCGCGTCGGCGCCCGTCCAGACCCGGCCCCTGGCCAGCTCGTGCGTACGCTCGCGGCTGAGGTCTCGGCTCTTGGCGACCTTGCTCACGAAGTCGTCGTAGA
The DNA here is from genome assembly GCF_043196965.1 of Nonomuraea sp. NPDC049309. Lineage (NCBI taxonomy): Bacteria > Bacillati > Actinomycetota > Actinomycetes > Streptosporangiales > Streptosporangiaceae > Nonomuraea > Nonomuraea sp. NPDC049309. The sequence continues at coordinate 118,801 of NZ_JBICSH010000006.1, forward strand.
TGCGGTCGAGCCAGGCGTTCACCCGCTCCCACTGCTCGGGCGAGAAGCCCCTGGTGAGGGAGAACATGCCGGCGTTGGCGCCCTCGGCGAGCAGCTCGGAGTTGATCCCGGCCTTCTCCATCAGCTCCGACAGCACCGGCTTGCCGCCGTAGACGCCGATCGAGCCGGTCAGCGTGCCCGGCTGGGCCATGATCACGTCGGCCGCCATCGCCACGAAGTAGCCGCCGGAGGCCGCGTAGTCGCCCATCGAGACGATCACCGGCTTGACCTTGCGGGTCAGCGTCACCTCGCGCCAGATCGTGTCGCTGGCGACGTACGAGCCGCCTGGGCTGTCCACCCGGAACACCACGGCCTTGATGTGCTCGTCACGGCGGGCGGCGCGCAGCGAGGCGGCGATCGTGTCGGAGCCCATCGCGCCGCCGCCGCCAAGCGGGCTGCGGCCGCTGCGCCCGGTCCTGATCAGGCCGCTGCCGTGGACGAGCGCGATGCCGTCGGCCATGGGCTGCGGCAGCTTGCGCACGCCGGCGGCCCTGGCGTAACGCGCCAGGTACAGCAGGTGCGCGTCCTCGCCCGCGGCGCGCTTCAGCTCGTCGTACACCTCGTCGCGGTAGGCTAGCTTGTCGACCAGCCCAGCCTCCTGCGCCTCAGAGGCGATGAACGGCCCCCGGTCGATCAGCTCGCGCACCTTGTCCGGGTCGAGCCCGCGGCCGTCGGCGATGCCCGCCACGACCGTCTCGGTCAGCGACTCCAGCAGGCGGGCCGCGGACTCGCGGTGCGCGTCCGTCATGCGGTCCTCGGTGAAGGTGTTCATCGCCGTCTTGTACTCGTGGCGCCGGCCCGCCTCGTAACCGACGCCGAGCCTGGTCAGCGCGCCCTTCACGAAGCGCTGCTCCATGGCGAGGCCGGTCAGCCCGACATCGCCGCTCGGCTGGAGGTATAGGCGTTCGAACGCGGTGGCGAGGTAGTAGGGGACCGTGCCACCGCTGAACTCGCCGAACGTCTCGGCGTACGCGACGGTCAGCTTGCCCGCCGCCCGGAACCTGATCACCGCCTGGCGCAGCTCCTGCACCATGGCGAAGCCCAGCGGGTTGCCGCCGATCTTCACGACCAGCGCCTTGACCCGGGGGTCCTGGCGGGCCCGCTTGAGCCCGGACAGGACGTCGGCCAGGCGCGGCTTGCGCATGGACAGCACCGCGGCGAGCGGGTCGGCCGGCGGGCCTTCGGTGAGGCCCTCGGTCAGATCGAGCTCCAGCACGAGCGGGGCGGTGCGCCGCTGGCGGAGCTTGCCGACGGTGTCGAAGATCGCCTTGCCTGCGTCCATAGAAGCCACCCTAAGCGACACAATTCGAAAAGCACGTCTTTGCCGGAACAGGGCCGCCCGGACCCGTGAAGCGGCAGGTCAGGGACATCTCATCCGCTCTAGGCGAAAAGCCGGTCTCGGCGCGCGGGCGGCGGCCGATGCAGGAGCGCTCCCGATGGAGCCCGAGAGGCCGGGCACGTGCGTACGAGAGCGGAACCCCGCCGTCGCTGGGCGGAAACGCGCGACGGCCGGGCCCGCAGGTGCCGGGCCCGGCCGATGCGCCGGTCGCTCAGGGGGTCAGCGCAGCGCCGCCCAGACGTTGATCCTGGGCGTGGTCACCTGCGTGCCGCCGCTGTCGTACGTGATCGGCTTGCCGGTGCTCTTGAGCGCCTTGAGCAGCGTCTCGGCCGACGACCACGTGTCCTTCTGGCGCAGCAGGGCGAAGGCGCCGGCGACGTGCGGGGCGGCCATGGAGGTGCCGCTGAGGGTGGCGTACGCGTCGCCCGCGAGGGCGCCCGTGATGCTCACGCCCGGCGCGAACACGTCGAGGAGCGTGCCGCGGTTGGAGAAGGAGGCGACCGCGTCCTGCTTGTCCGTGGCGCCGACGGTCACGACGGAGGAGACGCAGGCAGGCCAGGAGACGCCCGCCTGGTTGCCCTCGTTGCCGGCCGCGACCACGGTGGGCACGCCCTTGGCGAGGAGCTTGTCCGCCTCGGCCTTGAAGTCCGCGCCGTCGTCCTCGTCGCAGTTGGAGGTGTACGCGCCGCCGCCGAGGCTGAGGTTGACGGAGGCGATGCGGTACTCGTGGGCCAGCAGCTCGGCGTAGGCCATGCCGGTCAGGATGGAGGAGTCGTAGGCGAGGATGCAGACCGGCTGGCCGTCACAGTACGGCGAGTCGTCGAAGCGGCTGAACACCTGCACCGCGATGATCTTGGCCTTGGGGGCGACGCCGTCGGCGGGGAAGTCGGCGGTCCGCTGCCCGGCGGCGATGCCGGCGACGTGCGTGCCGTGGTAGCACAGGCCGTACTGCGGCTGCGGCGCGCCGTTCATGCACGCCTCGGTCTCGGCGTCGGCGGCGCCGTCACCGAGCTGGAACTGGCTGCCGCTGGGGCAGAGCGGGCTGGAGCCGTCGGCGGGGTCGGCGGCGGAGAAGCACGCCTGCGCCACGATGCGGTCGCCGAAGGCGGGGTGGTCGGTGTCGATGCCGCTGTCGAGGATGGCGACGGCGCTGCCGTCACCGGTGACGCCGGCGTTGTGCGCCCGGTCGCCGCCGATGAGCGGGACGCTCTCGATCAGGCTGGGCTTGTTCAGCTTGTCCTTACGGATGGAGACGACGTCGGACTGCTCGGCGATCTTCTCCAGCTCCGCGCGGGTGCCGCGGTAGACGAAGAAGTCGAGCTTACCGGCGAGTGCGGAGGGCGGCTGCGCCTCGACGTTGCGCCGGTCGCGCGTGATCTGCTCGGCGCTGGACCTGACGGCCTGCACCTTGGAGGGCTGCCGGACGTGCACGATGGCGCGGTGCTCGCCCGCGGCCGTCAGCGCGGGGTCGATTTTGGTTTCCGGGTCGGCGTGGGCGGGGGTGGCCACCAGGGCCGCCGATGCGGCTGCTAACGCGATGGCTCCGGCGAAAAGGGACGGGAGACGCAAACCGTTCCTCCGGGGTCTCAGGGGGAATTTGTCTCCCGAAGTGTATTTATTCGACAAGAGATGTCAGAGGGGCGCAAGGGTTCCGTTACCGCTTCTTGTTCTGAACGGAAGCGCGCCGTAGGCCCCCCGAAGCGGGCGAGGCCGGGTCGTGGACGCGCGGGGCGGGCGGTGCACATGCTGGCGCGGGTCGCGCGCGGGGCGGGCCGTGACCGCGCCGAGCCAGGCGGTGCACATGCGGGGCGGGTCGCGCGCGGGGCGGGCCGTGACCGCGCCGAGCCAGGCGGTGCACATGCGGGGCGGGTCGCGCGCGGGGGCGGGTTGTGGACACGCGGGGCGGGCCGGACCGTGACGGTCCGGCCCCCGTCCGCTGAGACCCGCGTCCGCTGAGGCCCGCGTCCGCTCAGACTCGGGGATCCGCGCTCGCCTGTGTGGGGGCGGTGGCGCGTTCCAGGTCGATCCTGGAGGCGACGATCGGCGTACCCGCCGCGGTGTACCGGATCGCCGTCCCGGTGTCCCGCAGCCGCTCCAGGTTCTGCGCGACCGTGAAGTCCGGGTTGACCTGCCGCATCAGCGCGAACGCCCCCGCGACGTGCGGCGCGGCCATCGAGGTGCCGCTCTTGTTCCCGTAGGTGTTGTCCGGCACGGACGAGTTGATGGTCACGCCCGGGGCCAGCAGGTCGAGCAGCGGCCCCCGGTTGGTGAACGTGGCGAGCCGGTCGCTGTCGTCGGTGGCCCCGACGGCGACGGCGCTGGAGATGCAGGCGGGCGAGGCGACCCCGTTGGCGGCCCCGCTGTTGCCCGCCGCGACCACGGGGGCCACGCCCAGGCTCACCAGCACGTCGAACTCCGGCTTGACGGCCGCGGCGTCCGGGTCGGTGTCGCACGCCTCCGAGTACGCGGTGCTGCCGCCGAGGCTCATGTTCACCGCGGCGACGTTGAGCGTCCTGGCCACCCGCGACACGTACTCGAGCGCCAGCTTCTGGTCGGAGGTGTAGCTGAGGAAGCAGGGCGCGGTGGCGCCCCGCAGCATGCAGGTCAGGGCGTTGTCCACGCGGCTGAACACCTGGATCGGCAGCAGCCGCGCCTCGGGGGCGACGCCGCTGGCGGGTGCGCCGGTGGTCATCCTGCCCGCCGCGATGCCGGCCACGTGGGTGCCGTGTGAGCAGGCGTTCTGCCCGTTGACCAGGCACTGCGCGGTCTCGGCGTCGGCCGCGCCGGGGCCGGTCTGGCTGGGCTGGTTGTTGGGGCAGAGCGAGACCGTGCCGTCGGTGGCGCTGGCGGAGGAGAAGCAGGCCTCGTCCACGATGCGCCCGGCGAAGAACGGGTGGTCCCGGTCGATGCCGGTGTCGAGCACGGCGATGGTGGTGCCGGTGCCGGTCCAGCCCGCCTGGTTCGCCCGGTCCGAGCGGATCAGTGCGGTGCTGACGTCGAGAAAGGGCATGCTCAGCTCGTCCTTGTAGACCGAGTGGACGCGGTCGTCCTTTTTGAGCTTGTCGAGCGTGCGCCGGTCGACCTCGGCGACGAAGAAGTTCGCCGAGCCGGTCGCCTCGACGATGCGGCTGCCGTTGGAGGCCTTCTCCAGGTCGGCGGCGACCGCCTGGACGCTCTGGCCCGGTTTGAGCTGGATGATCGAGCGGACCCGGCTTTTGGCCTTCACCTCGGAGGCCAGCGCCGGGCTGATGATCGGGTCGCCCGCGTCGGCGGCTTCGGCGCGGAGCGTGGGCGCCGCGTAGAGCACGGCTGATGTCACGGCCAGCGTCATCGCGCCGGCCAGCAGAGACCGTAGCCTCACTTGTTCCTCCCGGAGGCTGGAGCCGTGAAGCGCTTCCGGCTCCCGGCTGGTTACAGCCGCTACCTCCCCGCCTGTGACAAGCGTGATGTCAGGGGCGTATGTGATGCAGAGAAACGATGGTGGCTTCTTTACGGCGAAGCAGGCAAAGAACAGAAGGCCGGTGCTGTTCGCCCGGCCTTCTCGCTAAATGTGGCTATTTGACGGTCTTCAGGAGGTTTTGTGTGGCTTTCTTCAGGGCCTTCGCGGAGGGCTTGCTCGCTATCCGCACCTTCTCCGCCGCCTTCAGCGCCTTCGTACCGTTCGTGCCGTGTGCCCAGTTGAGCCAGGCCGTGAGCAGCGCGCTGTCCAGCTTCGCCTTGCGGGTCCCGCTCTTGGCCTTCAGCACCCGGTACGCCTTGCCCAGCGACGACGCCTTCGTCAGCTCGGAGAACACCTTGCTCGACTTGGAGATCAGCTTCAGGTAGCAGGTGAGGGTGGCGTCGCTCAGCTTGCCGCTGCTGCGGTGCACCTCGACCGCCCACTTCTTGGCGTCGAGCTTCTTGGCCGCGGTGCCCCGCGTGCACACCGTCGCCGCCTTCGCCGCCGGGCTCGGCGACGCCGTGGCCGTCACGGTCACCGTGACCGTCACCGTGGGCAGCGGCACGGGGCTGGGCGGCGTGGACGGCTGCGGGCCGGGCTCCGAGGGCAGGCCGGGCTCCGGCGTGGGGCCGCTGCCGTCGGTCGGGTTCGGCTCCAGCGGGCCGGGCGGCGGCTCGGGCGCCGGGCTCTGCGAGATCGGCGGCTGCGGGGCGGCGCCCGTCAGGGCCGCGGCCAGGTCGAGGCGCGGCGTGGTGACCTGGGTCCCGGCGGCCTCGTAGGTGTACGGGCGGCCGCTGCTCTTCAGCGCCTCGATCAGCTCGGTCACCGGCCGGTCCGGGTACGCCTCGCGCATCAGCGCCAGCGCGCCCGTCACGTGCGGGGTGGACATCGAGGTGCCGCTGTAGGCGATCGTCGCGTCGTCCGGCACCGCCGAGACCACGTCCACGCCGGGGGCGAACAGGTCGAGCAGTGGGCCCCGGTTGGAGAAGTCGGCGATGCGGTCGTCGTTGTCGTTCGCGCCGACCGCGACGGCCGTGGAGACGCAGGCCGGGTGCGCCACGCCCTCGTAGTACTCGTTGCCCGCCGCCACCACGGTCGCGATGTTCCTGGCGAGCAGGGCGTCGATCTTCTCCTTGAAGACCGCTCCCTCCTCGTCGGCGTCGCAGTAGTCGTCGTACAGCCAGCCGCCCAGGCTCAGGTTGACCGCGGCGATGGGCCGGTCGAGGGTCAGGTTCGCCACGTAGTCGAGGGCCTGGCGCAGCGACGACTCGTACGCGAGCAGGCAGGCCGGCTCGCCGCACAGGTCCTCGTCGTCGATCCTGCTGAACACCTGCACCGCCACGATGCCGGCGCCGGGAGCGACGCCGCCGGTGCCGGCCGCGATGCCCGCGACGTGCGAGCCGTGGTCGCACAGGTTCACCGAGCCCGACAGGCAGGCCGGCGTGGTCGCGGCGGCGGCGTCGCCGTCGAGCTGCTGGTTCTGGCCGTTCGGGCAGAGCGAGCGCACGCCCGCGTCCTCGGTGGCGGAAAAGCACGCCTGGGCGAGGATACGGCCCTGGAACCACGGGTGGTCCACGTCGATGCCGGTGTCGATGATGGCCACGGCCTGGTCCGCGCCGGTCCTGCCGCTCTGGTGCGCCTGGCCGGCGCCGATCAGCGACAGGTTCGGCGCGACCTCGGCCGGGCTGTAGAGGCGGTCGCGATGGATGGACGACACGCGCGGGTCCTCGGCGAGCTTGGCCAGCTCATCGGCGGTGCCCTCCACGACCATGTACGGCTGGTCCTGCGGCTGCAGCACCACGTCCACGCTCTCGGTCGCGGCCAGCGTCGCGACGGTGGCGTGCGCGCCCGCGTCGGTCAGCTCGACGATGGCCCGCTCGGTGCCGCCGTCGACGCCTAACCCCTCCTCGATCTTCTCCTCGGGGGCCTTGGGCTCCTGAGGCGTCTGCGAGGTCTCCGGCGCCGGCGTCTGCTGAGGTGGCGGCGTCTGCTCCGGTAACGGCGCAGGCTGCTGCTGCTCAGGGGGCGCCTGGGTGACGCCGGGCGCGGGGGTGGGCGTCGGCTCGTCGGCGTACGCCGGGCCCGCGAGCGGCAGCAGGGCCAGCGCGATCGAGCTCACGAACAAGGGGCGGAATCGCACGCGTCCTCCGAGAGGGGATGATCTCGGAGTTTAGGGTGATTTTCCGGACGGGCACAGGTGTCCGCCGCGCTTTCTCACCGAACTTTCAGCGTGCGTCCCTCATTCGTTCAGCTCAGGACCCGGGTGGGTGAACCACACCGCGCCGAGCGGCGGCACCCGCAGCGTCGTCGAGTACGGCAGGCCGTGCCACGGCTCGCCGTCGGCCTCGACCGCCCCCAGGTTGCCCACGCCGCTGCCCCAGTAGTCGTAGGCGTCGGTGTTGATCGTCTCGGCCCAGCGGCCCGGGTACGGCAGGCCCAGCCGGTAGTGCTCGTGCGGCCCGCCGCTGAAGTTCACCACGCACGCCAGCGCGGACCCGTCGTTCGCGTACCGGACGAACGAGAACGTGTTGCCCGAGGCGTCGTCGGCGTCGATCCACCGGAAGCCCTCGGGCTTGGTGTCCTGCTCCCACAGCGCCGGGGTGTCGCGGTAGACCCGGTTGAGGTCGCGTACCAGCCGCTGCACGCCCTGGTGACCGTCGAACTCCAGCACCCACCAGTCGAGCCCGCGGCTCTCCGACCACTCCGAGCCCTGGCCGAACTCGCCGCCCATGAACAGCAGCTGCTTGCCGGGGTGCGCCCACATGAACGCGAGCAGCGCCCGCAGCTGCGCGAAGCGCTGCCACTCGTCGCCCGGCATCTTCGCGAGCAGCGAGCCCTTGCCGTGCACGACCTCGTCGTGGGACAGCGGCAGCACGTAGTTCTCGGAGTAGGCGTACAGCAGCGAGAACGTCATCTGGTGATGGTGGTACTGGCGGAAGATCGGGTCGTGGCGCAGGTACTCGAGCGTGTCGTGCATCCAGCCCATGTTCCACTTGAAGCCGAACCCCAGGCCGCCGAGGTGCACCGGCCGTGAGACCCCCGGCCAGGCCGTCGACTCCTCCGCGATCGTCGAGATGCCGGGCGCCTCGCGGTAGCAGACCGCGTTCATCTCCTTCAGGAACTCGACCGCGTCGAGGTTCTCCCTGCCGCCGAAGACGTTCGGCGTCCACTCGCCCTCGCGCCGCGAGTAGTCGAGGTAGAGCATCGAGGCCACCGCGTCCACCCGCAGGCCGTCGATGTGGAACTCCTTCAGCCAGAACAGCGCGTTGGCCACCAGGAAGTTGCGCACCTCCCTGCGGCCGAAGTCGAAGACGTACGTGCCCCAGTCGGGGTGCTCGCCCCTGGCCGGGTCGGCGTGCTCGTACAGCGGGGTGCCGTCGAAGCGGGCCAGCGCCCAGTCGTCCATCGGGAAGTGCGCGGGCACCCAGTCGAGCAGCACACCGATGCCGCGCTGGTGCATGACGTCGACGAAGTGGCGGAACTCGTCAGGCGTGCCGAACCTGGCCGTCGGCGCGTAGTAGGAGGTCACCTGGTAGCCCCACGAGCCGCCGAACGGGTGCTCGGCCACCGGCAGCAGCTCCACGTGGGTGAAGCCCATGTCCACGACGTAGTCGGAGAGCTGGTCGGCGAGCTCCACGTACGACAGGCCGGGCCGCCACGAGCCCAGATGCACCTCGTAGACGCTCATCGGCTCTTCCTGGGGCCGCCGCTCGCGCCGCGCCACCATCCAGGCGTCGTCCTGCCAGCTGTAGTCGGACTTGTCGATCACCGAGGCGGTCATCGGCGGCACCTCGGTGCGGCGCGCCATCGGGTCGGCCTTCTCCCGCCACACGCCGTCGGCGCCCAGGATCTGGTACTTGTACCGCTCACCGGCCCCGAGGCCCGGGATGAACAGCTCCCACACCCCGGAGCGGCCCAGCGAGCGCATCGGGTAGGCGGTGCCGTCCCAGTGGTTGAAGTCGCCGATCACGCGGATGCCGCGCGCGTTGGGCGCCCAGACGGCGAACGCGGTGCCCTCGACGTCCTCATGCTTCATCACGCGCGCGCCGAGCGCCTCCCACAGCCGCTCGTGCCGGCCCTCGCTGATGAGGTGCAGGTCCACCTCGCCGAGGGTCGGCCAGTGCCGGTACGGGTCGCGCATCTCGTACGGCTCCGCCCCCGGATACTTCACGCTCAACGTGTAGGGGGGCACCTTGTCCAGGCCCGGCACCGTCACCTCGAAGACGCCGTGCGCCTGGTGCTTCATGTCGTGAACAGAGCCGTCCTCCAGCACCACCCGCACGCGCTCGGCGAGCGGGCGCAGCGCGCGGAACACCACCCCGCCGTCCACGGGGTGCGCTCCGAGCACGGAGTGCGGATCGTGGTGCGCGCCGCCTGCGAGGCGGTCGAGCTCTGTCCTCATCGGCATGCTCCCAACCCTGCCCTAAGTTGACCGTTCATCCCAGGCACTGCCCGCTTTCACCCCGACAATCACTGCAAGTGCGGAAAACAGGGGGTGTTCTTGGGTTTAGACAAAAGGTGCGCCGGGGGCGCTTTCCGGCGATGCGCCCTTAACGGCGGCCGTGAACGCGTCATCCAGGTCATCGGCCGGCGGGCCCTCCCGCCCGGACAGCAGGGCGGCCAGTGACCCGGCGCCCTCGGGCAGGACGCTCACCAGCGCCTCCTCCAGCGGCGCGGCCGCGCCCTCGGCCGACTCGCCCGCGTACCCCTCCTCGCCCAGGGCCGCGCGGACAGCCGCTGTGATCCGGTCCACGTCGCCCCGCTCGCCGGGCGGCAGCGGCGCGCCCACCGATGCCCGCAGCGCGGCGGCCCGGCCGAGCAGCCGCGCCGCCTCCCCGTGACGGCCGGCGAGCGCCCGCGCACCCGCCAGGCCCTCGAGGGCGAGCGCCACCGCGCGGGGATCGCCGACCTTGCCTGCCATCGCCAGGCCGCGCAGCTGGAGGTCGAGCGCCGTGGCCGCGTCGCCGCGCTGCTCGGCCGCGAACCCCAGCTCGGCCAGGATCAGCGCCGCCCCGGGGTCGCCCGCCACGTCGTCGACCCAGCCGAGCCAGGCCCGCAACCGCCGCTCGGCCTCCTCCAGCCGGCCCTGCCTGCGCGCGCTCAGCGCCAGCCCCACCTCGGCGAACTGCTCGGCGAGCCGGTTCGACTGCGCCGCCGCAAGGCGCCTGGCCCGCTCGTGGTACTCGTCGGCCCGCACGTGGTCGCCGGTGAGCATGGCGATGCGGCCGAGCCGTGACAGAGCGTCCGGCACCGAGCTCCACAGGCCCAGCTCCTCGGCGAAGCGCAGCTGCTCGGCGCGCAGCGCCGCCGCGCGTGCGTAGTCGCCGGTGATCTCGGCGAGCGTGCTCAGATTCTCCGCCGCCCGCAGCTCGCCCCACCGGTCGCCGGCCGCCCTGAACAGCGCGAGACCGCGCTCGGCGCGGTCGCGCAGAGTGCCGAGGTCGCCCAGCATGGCGGCGTGCCGGCCGAGCACGGTCAGCGCGGCGGCGGTGCCCCAGCCGTCGCCCAGCTCGGCGAACTCCGCCAGCGCCGTCCGCGACAGCCCGACGCTCAGCGACAGGTCGTCGAAGCCGAAGAGGGCGTAACCGACGAACCACCGCACCAGCGCCCGCCGCCCGCGATCGGGGATCGCCGCGAAACGGCCGTGATCCACCGGTACGAGGACGCCCGCCAGCAGGCTCGTCCCCGCCAGCCACATCTCGGCCTCGGCCGCGCCGTCGTCGTCGGGCCCGGCGACCGACAGGGCGGACTCCAGGGCGCGCCTCGCCTCGCCGAGCCTGCCGCGCAGCACCCAGTACCAGCCCAGCGCGTTGACCAGGCGCAGCGCCTGCGCCGCCGCCCCCATCCCGACGGCGCTCTCCAGCGCCGCCCGCAGGTTCGCGGACTCGGCGTCGAGGCGGGCGAGCGCGTCCCGCTGGCCGCCGCCGCGCAGCGCGGACTCCAGGCGTTCGGCCAGCGCGGTGTAGTGGCGCAGGTGCCGCAGCCGCACCTCCTCCAGCTCTCCGGCCTCCGCCAGCCGTTCCACGCAGTACGCCGACACCGACTCCAGCAGCCGGTACCGGCTCTCCGCCCCGGGGGCCTCCGTGCGGATGACGAGCGAGCGGTCCACCAGGCGGGCCAGCAGGTCGAGCACGTCGAGACCGGGCTCCGCGCAGACGTCCTCGGCCGCCTCCAGCGTGCAGCCGTCGGCGTGCACGGCCAGGCGGCGCAGCACCACGCGTTCCGGACCGGTCAGCAGCTCCCAGCTCCAGTCGATCATCGCGCGCAGCGTGCGCTGCCTGGCCGGCGCGTCGCGATGCCCGGATGCGAGCAGCCGGAACCGGTCGTCCAGCCGCTCGGCGAGCTGCCGGGGCGTCAGCGTGCGCATGCGCGTGGCGGCCAGCTCCAGCGCGAGGGGGATGCCGTCCAGCCGCGCGCAGATCTCCACCACGTCGGGATCGGCCCCGCCGCTCGGGCGGGTGGAGAGCCCGGCGCGGGCGGTGAACAGCTCGACGGCCGCCTCCAGGTCGAGCGGTGGTACGGCGTGCACGGTCTCGCCCTCGATGCGCAGCGGCTCCTGGCCGGTGGCGAGCACGCGCAGCTCGGGCGCGGCCCGCAGCAGCCGCCCGGCCAGCTCGGCGACCTGCTCGACGACGTGCTCGCAGTTGTCCAGCACGAGCAGCGCGGGCCGGCCGGCGAGCGCGGCGGGCAGGCGGTCCTGGAGCGTGCCCGGCGCGTCGTCGCGCAGCCCGAGCACGGCGGCGACGGCCTCGGCGACCTCGGCGGGCCGCGCCCCCGGCCGGAGCGCGGCCAGCTCGACCAGCCACACCCCGCCGCCGAAGCGTTCGGCGGTCTCGGGTGCGCCGGCGGCGGCCAGGGCGAGGCGGGTCTTGCCGACGCCGCCGGGCCCGGTGAGCGTGACCAGGCGGTGCATGCGCAGCAGGTCGCGTACGTCCGCCACCGCAGCGTCCCGCCCGATCAGCGGCGACAACGGAGCGGGCAGATTCGTACGCGGCCTGTCATCGGGCCGGGGCACGCCGAGCGCCGGGTCCTGGCGCAGCACGGCCTGGTGCAGCGCCACCAGCTCAGGCCCGGGGTCGAGGCCCAGCTCTCCGGCCAGCCGGCTGCGCAGGTCCTGGTAGCCGGCCAGCGCCTCGCCCGGCCGCCCAGCGCCGTACAGGGCGCGGATGTGCGCGGCGCGCAGGCGTTCCCGCAGGGGATGCCGGGCCACCAGGTCGGCCAGCTCGGCGGCCACCAGCGCGTGCTCGCCGAGCCCGAGCCGCGCTTCGGCCAGCTCCTCGTACGCCACCAGCCGCTGCTCCTCCAGCCTGGCCACGGCCGCGACCGCGAAGGGCGCATCGGCGAACTCGGCGAAGGCCGGCCCCCGCCACAGGCCGAGCGCCTCGCGCAGGAGCGCCGCGCGCTCCTCCGGACCTGTGGCCTGGCGGGCGCGCTGGAGCAGGGAGGAGAACAGCCCGGCGTCGACGTCATCGGGCCCGGCCACGAGCGCGTACCCCGGCGGCCGGTACGCGACCAGCTCCCGGTCTCCGAGCGCCCGCCGCAGCTGCGACACCTTCACCCGCAGCGCGGCGCCCGCGTCGGCGGGCGGGAGCCCCTCCCACAGGTCCTCGACGAGGCGGTCGGCCGAGACGGTACGCCCGGGATCGAGCAGCAGCCGGGCGAGCAGCGCGCGGACCTTGATCTCGGGCACCCGCACCGCCCGTCCGCCCGCGTCCCACACCGCGAGCGGCCCCAGCACTCCGAACCGCATCGCACCCCCATGAGCGGCCCCCATAACAAGCTCAGAACCCGACCATAACCGCCGGGGAGCAGGCTGAAGCCCTAGCTGAACCTCCATTTTTCAGGACCATCTCAAGGAAGACTGACATGTCGGAGAACATCTCCGTGCTCGGACTCGGCCTCATGGGCTCCGCGCTCGCCAGGAGCCTGGTCGCGGCCGGTCACCAGGTCACCGTGTGGAACCGTACGGCCGCCAAGGCCGAGCCCCTCGTCGCCCTGGGCGCCGAACAGGCGCAGACGCCCGCCGAGGCGGTCGCGGCGAGCCCCCTCGTGCTCACCTGCCTGCTCGACGCGCCGTCCGTGACGGCCACGCTGGAGGGCGTGCCGCTGGAGGGGCGCACCATCGTGAACGTCACCACCGGCCGCCCCTCCACGGCCCGCGAGGTCGCGGCCCAGGTCACCGGGCGCGGCGGCGAGCACCTGTCGGGCGGCATCATGGCCGTGCCGCAGATGATCGCCACGCCGGGCGCGCTCATCCTCTACAGCGGCTCGAAGGCCGCCTACGACCGGTACGAGCAGGCGCTCTCCGCGATGGCCCGCCCGCTCTACACCGGCGCGGACCCGGGGATGGCGCCGCTGCTCGACCTGGCCATGCTGACCGGCATGTACGGCCAGATCGCCGGCTTCCTTGAGGCCGCCGCGCTGGTGCGCTCGGCGGGATACCCGCTGGTGGAGTTCACCTCCGAGCTGCTGATCCCGTGGCTGAACGCGATGGCCGCCCAGCAGGCGCCGTGGGCCGGGAAGATGGTCGCCGGCGACCACCGCACCGACGTGTCCAACCTGGAGATCAACAGGTCGGGCATGGTGAACCTGGTGCGCGCCTTCCGCGAGCAGGGCGTGCGGCCCGATCTGCTGCTGCCGATGCAGGAGATCCTGGAGCGCCGCGTCGCCCGCGGCCTGGCCCACGAGGGCCTGTCGGGGCTGGTCGAGGAGCTGGTCGGCTGACGGTGCTGCTCGACGGTGCTGCTCGACGGTGCTGCTCGACGGCGCTGCTCGACGGTGCTGTTGATGGCGCCGGCTGACGGCTACGCGGTGCGCGGGCGGAAGGCGGCCAGTGGGATGGGCAGCCACGTGGGGCGGTTGCGGGCCTCGTACACGACCTCGTAGACCGCCTTGGACAGCTCGAACGCCCGCAGCAGCGCCGCGTCGGCCGGGGAGATCACGCCGCCGCCCTCGGCGTAGCCGTCGAGGAAGGCGGCGCGGTTGCGGTCGGCCCACTCCTGGGCGCGGGGCTCCAGCTCCTCGGCCTCCTCGTGATCGGCGAGCAGGTGGCGGGCCGCGTAGTCGAACGAGCGCAGCATGCCCGCCACGTCACGCAGCGGCGAGGAGAGCGCGCGGCGCTCGGCGAGCGGCTGGCCCGGCTCGCCCTCGAAGTCGAGAATCACCCAGTCCGTCGGGGTGCGCATGACCTGCCCCAGGTGGAAGTCTCCGTGAACACGCTGCACGGGCACCTCGGTGGTGAGCAGCTCCACCTGGTGGTAGGCGTCCTCGATGACGCTCACATGCTCCCGCAGCTCGGGCACCTCGGCCACGGCCCGGCCCAGCCGCCGCCTGAACCCCTCCGCCATGCGCTTGACCTCGTGGATCTCCACGACGTCCGTGGGGAAGGCGGCGGCCAGCTCGTGGTGCACGCGGGCGGTGGCCATGCCGAGCCGCAGCGCCTCGGCGGCGAAGTCGCCGCCCGCCTCGGCGGCCGAGACCTCGGGCAAGGAGGCGTACAGGTCGCGCACGCTGGCCAGCGCGAGGTCCCAGCCGTCGTTGGCGGGCGTGAGGTACTCCTGCATGATCGCCAGCGTGGTGGCGGTGCCGTCGAGATCGGCCTCGATCCACCCGTACGGCTGCGCGATGTGCGGCGCGTTCCTGGCCGCCAGCGCGGTGAGGATCTCCAGCTCGGGGTTGACGCCGGGGATGAGCCGGCGGAAGAGCTTGCAGATGTAGGAGTCCCCGTACACCAGCGAGGTGTTGGACTGCTCGGCCCCGAGCACGAGGCTGCGGGGCGAGGTGTCGATGTCGTGATCGGGCACGTGCCGCATGCGCAGGCCGTTGCGGTCCTCCCCGGCGGCCATGCCTTCCAGCAGCACGTGCATCAGGTCGCTGTCGTGCACCGCGTCGTAGAGGTAGGTCTCGCCCGCGGTGCCGATGAGGGCGTGGCCGAGCCGGTCCGGCAGGTCCGTGCGCTCGCCCACCAGAAGCTGGTAGCGGTCGCGCGAGCCCTCCTGCCAGACCGCGATCACGAGGTGCCGCAGCCCGGGGGAGAGCTCGACGTCGGCCTCGATCGACAGGTGGTCGATCGGGCGCCCCTTGCCGCCGAACCAACGCTGGTGGCTGATCCATGCGGCAAGGAGCTCGTCAAGCACGCCCTACTCCTCCTGGGTGACGGCCGGCGGGAGTGTGAACCAATAGAACCCATGCCCGGGAAGCGTCAAAAGATACGGAAGTTCGCCAATCGGCGGGAATGGTACGCCGCCCATCGTCTCCACCGGTGACACGCCCACGAACCTGCGGAGGTCCAGCTCCACCGGCTGCGGGAAGCGTGACAGGTTGTTCACGCACAGCATCCGGTCGTCGCCCAGCTCCCGGACGAACGCGAGCACGCTGGGGTTGGAGGAGTTCAGCTCGGCGTAGCCGCCGAGCCCGAAGACCGGGTGCCGCTTGCGGATCTCGATCATCCGGCGGGTCCAGTGCAGCAGCGAGCCCGCGTTCTTCTGCTGGGCCTCGACGTTGATGGCCTGGTAGCCGTAGATCGGGTCCATGATGACCGGCAGGTAGAGCCGGCCGGGGTCGCAGTCGGAGAAGCCGGCGTTGCGGTCGGGGTCCCACTGCATGGGGGTGCGCACGCCGTCGCGGTCGCCGAGCCAGATGTTGTCGCCCATGCCGATCTCGTCACCGTAGTAGAGCACGGGGGAGCCGGGCAGCGAGAGCAACAGCGCGGTGAACAGCTCGATCTGGTTGCGGTCGTTCTCCAGCAGGGGCGCGAGGCGGCGGCGGATGCCGACGTTCGCCCGCATGCGCGGGTCCTTGGCGTACTCGGCGTACATGTAGTCGCGCTCTTCGTCCGTGACCATTTCGAGCGTGAGCTCGTCGTGGTTGCGGAGGAAGATCCCCCACTGGCAATTTTCCGGAATTTTCGGCGTTTGAGCCAAAATTTCGGAAATGGGGAAGCGGGACTCCCTGCGGACGGCCATGAAGATCCGCGGCATGAGCGGGAAATGGAAGGCCATGTGGCATTCGTCCCCGCCGTTGACCGGGTCGCCGAAGTACTCCACCACGTCCGACGGCCACTGGTTGGCCTCGGCGAGCAGGACCCGGTCGGGGTAGAGCCGGTCCACCTCGGCGCGGATGCGCTTGAGGTACTGGTGGGTCTTCGGCAGGTTCTCGCAGTTGGTGCCCTCCTCCTCGAAGAGGTACGGCACCGCGTCCAGGCGGAAGCCGTCGATGCCGAGGTCCAGCCAGAACCGCAGGACCTCCAGCATGGCCTCCTGCACCGCCGGGTTCTCGTAGTTGAGGTCCGGCTGGTGGTGGAAGAAACGGTGCCAGTAGTACTGGCCGCGTACCGGGTCGTAGGTCCAGTTGGAGGTCTCGGTGTCGATGAAGATGATCCGGGCGTCCTGGTACTTCTCGTCGGTGTCGGACCAGACGTAGAAGTCGCCGTACGGGCCTTCGGGGTCGTGCCGGGACGCCTGGAACCAGGGGTGCTGGTCGCTGGTGTGGTTCATGACCAGGTCGGCGATGACGCGCATGCCGCGTCTGTGCGCCTCGTCGACCAGCTTCACGAAGTCTCCGAGATCGCCGAACTCGGGAAGGATCTTCATGAAGTCCGAGATGTCGTAACCACCGTCGCGCAGCGGCGAGTCGTACAGCGGCAGCAGCCACAGACAGTCCACGCCCAGCCACTGCAGGTAGTCGAGCTTGTTGATGAGTCCCCGGATATCGCCGGTCCCGTCGCCGTTGGAGTCGGAGAACCCTCGGATCAGGACCTCGTAGAAGACCGCGCGCTTGTACCAATGGGGATCGCGCGGTTTTTCCTCATCGAAGGTGTTGGGAATGGGTGTGAGGCTCATGAGCCGCCTCGCAGGAGGCTCATGAGGGAGGCGCTTTCACACACGTCGAAGACTCCCCGCTGAATTCAGTTCTTACCGTGGCGCGGCTCTTACGGTGAGGATATGGGCAGGCTGGATGTGCGGGTCGAGGCGTACGTAGTTGCTCTGCCGCCAGCGGTACGACTCGCCTGACAACTCGTCGTCGACGACGAACTCGGCGTTCCAGTCGAGGCCGAGCGCAGGCAGGTCGAGATCGACGGTCGCCTCGTGGGTGTGGTGTGGATCGAGGTTGACGACCGCTATGACGACATCGCCCAGACCGTGCCTTCGTGTGGCCGGGTCATAGGCGCCCGGGAGTCGTTTGGAGAAGCAAACGATGTCCGGTGAGTCGACCCTGTGGAACCGTAGATTACGCAATTCCTGAAGCGCGGGATGCGCTCTTCGGAACAAATTCAGGTGGGTGATGAAGGGGGCGAGGGTCCGTCCTTCACGTTCGGCCGCGGCCCAATCGCGCGGTTTGTACTGATATTTTTCGCTATCTAGGTATTCTTCGCTGCCGGGGCGGACCGGTACGTTCTCGAAGAGCTCGTACCCGGAGTAGACGCCCCACGTCGGCGAGGCCAGCGCGGCGAGCACGGCCCTGATCTTGAACGCCGGCTCCCCGCCGTGCTGCAGGTATTCGTGCAGGATGTCCGGAGTGTTCACGAACAGGTTCGGCCGCAGGTACGCAGAGGTCTCCCTGGCCAGCTCGGTCAAGTAGCTCTCAACATCCCATTTGCTGTTCTTCCACGTGTAATACGTATAAGACTGGTGAAAACCGGTCTTCGCCAGCGTACGCAGCATCGCCGGCCGTGTGAACGCCTCCGCGAGGAAGATCACATCGGGGTCGGTGCGGTGAATGTCGGCCAGCAGCCGCTCCCAGAACGACACCGGCTTGGTGTGCGGGTTGTCCACCCGGAAGATCCGCACCCCGTGGTCCATCCAATGCCGCAGCACCCGCTTGACCTCGTTGTAGATCCCCTCGGGGTCCTTGTCGAAGTTGAGCGGGTAGATGTCCTGGTACTTCTTCGGCGGGTTCTCCGCGTACGCGATCGAGCCGTCGGCCCTGATCGTGAACCACTCGGGGTGCTCCTTCACCCACGGGTGGTCGGGCGAGCACTGCAGCGCGAAGTCCAGCGCGATCTCCATGCCCAGCTCGCGCGCACGCGCGACGAACGCGTCGAAGTCCTCGATCGTGCCCAGGTCGGGGTGGACCGCGTCGTGGCCGCCGTCCTCCGAGCCGATCGCCCACGGCGAGCCGGGGTCATCGGGCTCGGGGCTCAGCGTGTTGTTGCGCCCCTTGCGGAACGTCTTGCCGATCGGATGGATGGGCGGCAGGTAGACGACGTCGAAGCCCATCTTGGCGATCGCGGGCAGCCGCTTGGCGGCCGTCTGGAACGTGCCGGACTTCGACACGCCGTTCTCGCTGACGACGGCGCCCTCCGACCGGGGGAAGAACTCGTACCAGGAGCCGTAGAGCGCCCTGCGCCGGTGCACCCTGATCTTGTGCGACTTCGACCTGGTCACCAGCTCGCGGAACGGGTGCGCCTCAAGCAGCGCGGCCGTCTCGGGAAGCTGGGCGATCGACAGGCGGGCCCGCGGGTCGAGGTCGTCGTCGCGCAGCGTCGCCGAGATCGACAGCAGCGCGGCGCGGTGGCCGCAGGCGCCGTCACCGGTGCCGTTCTGCCGCGTGCCGTTTCTGGCCTGCTCGGCGTTGGGACAGTCGGCCGGGCGCACGGCCTTGGCCGCCCGCTCGAACAGCCTGGCGCCCTCCTCGCACATGAGGTCCACGTCCATGCCGCGCGGGATCTTGATCTCCGCGTCGTGCAGCCAGGTCGTGATCGGGTCGCTCCACGCCTCGACGCGGAACAGCCAGTCGCCTTCGGCGGGCAGCGAGACCTCGACGCCCCACCGATCGGTGCCGGGCGCCAGCTCGCGCATCTGTCTCAAACGTCCGCGCTGCCCGTCGGGCGAGGTCAGCACCACACCCGCCGCGACAGCGTCATGTCCTTCTCTGAACACGGTCGCCGAGATCTCGAAGGTCTCGCCGGCGACCGCCTTCGCGGGCCACTGCCCGCAGTCGACGACGGGGGAGATGTCCGTGATGGGAATTCGTCCGATCATCGCATTCAGAGGTTTGCGGCGACACTCCCGGTGCCGCCGGAGGCTTTCCCTGGCAGGATCGATCCTTGCATGTGATTTGTGGACAGCAGTGGATAGACCTCCCACGAGTGAGCGCGGGATAGCCCAACAACCTGGAAAGTTGCCCCAATAGTCGCTCTTCATGCTTGTTCCCGGAAGGGGTTTGAAGCGCCTTGATGAGGGTGAAGGACTCAGAGGTCCCTCCTAGCCCGTAGGGTGCAGAAACGTGAGAGCTATCCGCCGGTTTACCGTCCGCACCGTCCTGCCCGCGGAGCTGGCCGCGCTCGGCGAGCTCGTCCACAATCTCCGCTGGTCATGGCACCCGGAGACAATGGACCTCTTCGCAGAGGTCGACGCCGACCTGTGGGAACAGGTCGGCCATGACCCCGTGGCCCTCCTCGGCGCCGTCACCCCGGCCCGGCTCACCGAGCTGGCCGCCGACCGCCGGTTCCTGCGCCGCCTCGCCGACGCGGCGGACGACCTGCGCGAATACATGACCGCTCCACGCTGGTACCAGACGCTGCCCGACAGCGCCCGGGCCATCGCCTACTTCTCGCCGGAGTTCGGCATCGCCGCCGCGCTGCCTCAGTACTCCGGCGGCCTCGGCATCCTCGCCGGCGACCACCTCAAGGCCGCCAGCGACCTGGGCGTGCCCATCCTCGCGGTGGGCCTGCTCTACCGCCACGGCTACTTCACCCAGACGCTCTCGCCCGAGGGCTGGCAGCTCGAGCACTACCCGTCGCTCGACGCGGGCGGGCTGCCGCTCACCCTGCTCAAGGAGCCCGACGGCACGCCCGTCAAGATCCGCCTGTCGCTGCCCGAAGAGCGCGTCCTGCACGCCCAGGTGTGGGTGGCGCAGGTGGGCCGGGTGCCGCTGCTGCTGCTCGACTCCGACGTGGCCGAGAACGACAACGCCGCCAGAGACGTCACCGACCGCCTCTACGGCGGCGGCACCGACCACAGGCTCATGCAGGAGCTGCTGCTCGGAGTGGGCGGCGTGCGCGCGATCCGCGCCTTCTGCCGCATCACCGGCCACCCCGAGCCCGAGGTCTTCCACACCAACGAGGGCCACGCCGGCTTCCTCGGCCTCGAACGCATCCGCGAGCTGACCGAGGCCCGCATGTTGTTCGACGAGGCGCTGGAGGCGGTGCGCGCGGGCACCGTGTTCACCACCCACACGCCCGTGCCCGCCGGCATCGACCGCTTCCCCCGCGACATGATCGAGCGGCACTTCGGCGGCGCGAACGCCTGGCCGACCGTGCCCGTCGAGCGCATACTCGCGCTCGGCGCGGAGTCCGATCCGTCCCGCTTCAACATGGCCGTCATGGGCATGCGCCTGGCCCAGCGGGTCAACGGCGTCTCCAAACTCCACGGCGAGGTGAGCCGGGAGATGTTCAAAGATCTCTGGCCCGGATTTGACGTGGACGAGGTGCCGATCGGGTCGATCACCAACGGCGTCCACGCCCCCACCTGGGTCGGCCGCGAGCTCATGGAGCTGGCCGGGCGCGAGGTGCCCGCGCTGGTGGAGCGGGGCCGCGGCTGGGAGGACATCCAGAAGATCCCCGACGAGGAGATCTGGCGCATCCGCGGCCGGCTGCGCAGGCGGCTGGTCGAAGGGGCCCGCGTACGGCTGCGCAAGTCGTGGCGCGAGCGCGGCGCCTCCGACGCCGAGCTCGGCTGGATCGACGACGCGCTCGACCCCGAGGTGCTGACCATCGGCTTCGCGCGGCGCGTGCCGTCGTACAAGCGGCTCACGCTCATGCTGCGCGACCCGGCGCGGCTCAGGGAGCTGCTGCTGCACCCCGACCGCCCGGTGCAGATCGTGATCGCCGGCAAGGCGCATCCCGCCGACGAGGGCGGCAAGAAGCTCATCCAGCAGATCGTCAAGTTCGCCGACCAGCCGGAGGTCCGCCACCGGATCGTGTTCCTGCCCGACTACGACATGGCACTCGGGCAGCTCATGGTGCAGGGCTGCGACGTCTGGCTGAACAACCCGCTGCGCCCGCTGGAGGCGTCCGGCACCTCGGGCATGAAGTCCGCCCTTAACGGCGGGCTCAACCTGTCCATCCGCGACGGCTGGTGGGACGAGTGGTACGACGGCACCAACGGCTGGGCCATCCCCACCGCCGACGGCGTCGCCAACCCCGACCGCCGTGACGAGCTGGAGGCCGCCGCGCTCTACGACCTCATCGAGCACGAGGTCTCCGACCGCTTCTACGACCGCGCCTACGACGGCCTGCCCCGGCGCTGGATGGAGATGGTCAAGCACACGCTGGCCTCGCTCGGCCCGAAGGTGCTCGCCGGGCGCATGCTCCGCGAGTACGTGCTCAACCTCTACAACCCGGCCGCCGCCTCCGCCCGCGCGCTGTCGGCCGACTCCTACGCCCCGGCCAAGGCGTTCGCCGCCTGGCGCGTGCGGGTGACCAGGGCCTGGCCCGGCGTGCGGGTCGAGCACGTCGAGGCGACCGGGGTGGGCGACACGCCGGAGGTCGGGGCCTCGATCGAGCTGCACGCCACGATCGCGCTCGGCGACCTCGATCCCGACGATGTGCAGGTGCAGGCCGCGTACGGCAAGGTCGGGCCGCACGACGAGCTGGAGCGCCCGTCGTACGCGACGCTGTCGGTGCAGTCGGTGGACGACGACCGGCGCGCCCACTACACCGGGAAGGTGCCGCTCGACCGCACCGGCGCGTTCGGCTACACCGTGCGCGTCGTCCCGCACCACCCGCTGCTCGTCACTCCGGCGGAGCTGGGGCTCGTCACCGTGCCCGAGGAACCGGCCGGCATGACGAACGGGACATTGCGCTAGCGGTACGCGCGCTCTTTCCGCTTACGCGGTCAACGCCTGCAACGCGGCATAATCGGGGGGTGGACGACAGCGGGAACGGCCTGCGGGCCGACACTCTGGTGGCCACGGTTCGCGGTGTGCTGCCGTCGCTGACGCCTGCCGCCCAGACCGTCGCCCGCCTCATCCTCGAAGACCCCGCGATGGTGGCCAAGAGCACGATCACCGAGCTCTCGGCCGCCTCCGGCACCAGCGAGGCCACGATCGTGCGCACCGCGCGGCTGCTCGGCTTCTCCGGATACCCGCAGCTCAGGCTGGCCTTAGCGGCGGCCGCAGCGCAGCCCGACCGGCTGGTGCCCGGCGACCTCGCCCCCGACGACCCCCTGTCGGAGGTCATCCACAAGGTGGCGCGGGCCGAGTCGGAGGCGATCAACGACACCGTCGCCCAGCTCACCTCCGAGCGCCTCGGCCTGGTGGTCGACGCCATCGTCGGCGCCCGCAGGATCGACGCCTACGGCGTCAGCGCCTCTGGCCTGGTGGCCGAGGACGTCGCACAGAAGCTCATGCGCATCGGCCTGTCCAGCCACGCCTTCCAGGACGCCCACCTCGCGCTGACCAGCGCCGTGCTGCTGCGCGAAGGCGACGTCGCCATCGGCATCAGCACCTCGGGCGAGACCCCCGACGTGCTGGAGCCGCTGAGCCGGGCCAAGGAGGCGGGGGCCACGACGGTCGCCATCACCAACAACCCCCGCTCCTCGATCGCGGAGCTGGCCGAACACGTGCTGATCTCGGCCGGGCGCGAGACGGAGTTCCGTCCCGGCGCCCTGGCCAGCAGGATCAGCCAGCTCCTCGTCGTCGACTGCCTGTTCGTCGGCGTCGCCCAGCGCACGTTCGACTCCTCTCAGGAGGCGCTCGAAAGCACCAGGCGCGCCGTCACCGAGTTCACCCGGAGAACATCACCCGCACGTCGTCAGCCTTGACGAACATGACGCGGTGGCCGAACTGGATCTGCAGGTACTTGGTCTTGCCGCGCACGACCACGTGGTCCTCCAGGTTGAAGGTGACCGCCCGGTAGTACTCCGCCGGCGCCACGCCCGCGAGCGTGTACTTCTCGCCCGCCGAGAACGTGTACTGCAGCGGGGTCACCTCCTGGTACGGGATGCCCTCCGGGTACGCCTCCTGCTCCGGGTAGGCCCTGCCGTACACCGGCACGGTCTCCTTGCCCGGCTTCGGCGTGACCACCAGGCCCATGGACGGCACGGCGGTCGGGTTCGACGCCGGGTTGTGGAACCACGCCTTCTGACCCAGGTACCAGATGGCCGTCCAGTCGCCGCGGCGCTCGGCCACGGCGAAGCGCTGGCCGGTGCTGGCGCGGGCGCTGTGGTCGTACACGCTGTAGAGGGACTCGCCGGTCGGGTGCTTGCCGATGTCCTTCACCAGCGGCGCGTCCTCGCGCGGCTCCGTGCGCAGCCACACGGTGCCGGCCGGCAGCGGCGGGCAGTCGGCCTCGGGGTTCTGCCGGTCACAGCCGTAGAAGTACGGCTTGTTCGTGGCGAAGTCCGGCTTGATCATCACGGCGCCGGAGCGCGGGCCGCCCAGGCCGTGCAGCGGCGCGCCCATGAGGTTGAAGTAGTGCGTCCAGTCCCAGAACGGCCCCGGGTCCTCGTGCATGCCCTGCACCGTGGACGGCAGGGTGCCGGGGACGTTGTCGTGGCCGAGGATGTGGGCCCGGTCGAGCGGCACGCCGTGCCTGAGCGCCAGGTAGCGGACCAGGCGGGCCGACGAGCGGTACATCGCCTCGGTGAACCAGGTGCCGCCCTCCGCCAGGAAGCCCTCGTGCTCGATGCCGACGGACTTGGCGTTGATGTACCAGTTGCCCGCCTGCCAGGCGACGTCCTTGGTCTTGATGTGCTGGGCGATGTGGCCGTCGGTGGAGCGGACGGAGTAGTGCCAGCTCGCGCCGTAGGTGGGGTCCTGGTTGAGGCCGATGGAGGGCAGGAAATATCCCTCCATGTCGTGAATGATGATGTATTCGATCTTCTGGCTGGCCGGGCGGTTCGCCAGGTCGTAGTGGCCGTAGTCGTCGTTCGGCAGCTGCTCGTACGCGGCCGGGATCCACTCGCAGGAGATCGAGGCCGGGCACTCGATGCCGTCAGGGCGCACCGGCGGGCGCAGGCCCAGCTTCTCCAGCCACTTCGTGATCGCGTTCAGGCGCGGCACGGCGGGCAGCCGGACCCGCTGGCCGTCGTCCGTCGTCCGCTCGGCCCCCTCCTTGATGATCGAGAAGACCTCGTCGGCGAAGAACTTGGCCGCGCTCGCCTCCTCGGCGCCCGAGTACTTCGCCACCGCTCCGTACCACTGGGCGGGGTCGTCGCTGAGCGGCGCGCCGAGCTCCTTCTGGTAGTGCGCGAGCAACGCCGCGCCGCCGCGGATGTTGGCGGCGGCGTCCGTACGCAGCCGGTCGCGGCTCTCGCCGGTCAGCTGCGCGGCTTGCTCCATGGTGCGCAGCGAGGCCGGCAGCTCCTTGGGCGCGGGCCTGGGCTCGGGTGCGGGCAGCGGGCGGCTCTCGTCGCCGCGCGCGTCCTCCGCGCCCGCGTCATGATGGTTGCCCTGAGTGAAGGCGGCGGCGTCGGTCAGGTGCATGGGGCCGAAGCCGGCGTCCACCGACGGCTGCCCGGCGTGCGCGTCCCACCGGGACGCCAGATAGGAGACGCCCAGCAGCACGCTCTCGGGGACTCCGAACTCCTTCGCCGCCGCCGCGAACGCCTGCTGCCGATCGGCCGGCGCCTGCGCCTCCGCCTGGGCGGGGCTCGCCGGCGTTAAGGTCAGCAGGGCGACCAGCGAGGTCGCCAGTAGTCTGCGCATGAACCACTCCTCGGGACTGGGGGGCGCATATCGCGACTCAGCGTCTCAACATTTTCCTTCTCAGGCGAGATCTTTGC
The DNA here is from genome assembly GCF_043196965.1 of Nonomuraea sp. NPDC049309. NCBI lineage: Bacteria > Bacillati > Actinomycetota > Actinomycetes > Streptosporangiales > Streptosporangiaceae > Nonomuraea > Nonomuraea sp. NPDC049309. Next base: position 143,345 of record NZ_JBICSH010000006.1, read on the forward strand.
GAAGATATTTTTCAGCTCTTAATGCGCACCACCGCCGCCCACGACCCCGGCACCACCCGGCTTCCCGCCGCCCGCGTCCGCGTCCCCACGCCCTACGTCGCCCATGCCCCGCGCAGGCTGCGCCGCCCCGCGCGCTGGTCTCGTCGCCCGTGCCGATCGTGTGGCAAGGGTGGAGCGAGTCGCCGGGCCGAGCGCGGGTCGCGGTGGCGTCTGGGGCGGGGAGACGCGCGCGTTGCCGGCCGCGCCGGAAAGCGAGATGAGTCGCGGGCGCGGCGCGGCGGACGGCCGCGTTACGGGATGAGCACGACCTTGCCCGTGGTGCGCCGGGATTCGAGAGCGGCGTGGGCCTGGGCGGCCTGCTCCAGCGGGAACGTCTGCACGGCCGGCACGAGGGTGCCGTCGGCTGCGGCGGCCAGAGCCCTGGCCTGGTGCCCGGGGCGCCTGTCCGGGTGCTCGTGCAGGAGCTCCAGTGCACTGGTGGCGGTGAGACCACGCGCGGACAGCTCCTCGTCCGAGGGCCAGAAGTCCTGGCGGGAGGCGTTGCCGATGGTGACGTACCGGCCGCCGTCGGCCGGCAGCTCGAACGCGGCGCGCCCCTTGTCGCCGCCCACCCCGTCGAGCACCGCGTCGGCGGCGGTGAGCGCGGCAACGTCCAGGAAGTGGATCGTGGTGGCGCCGGTGACGATCATCGCGGCGGCCGTCACGTGGTCCATCCCCTCGGGCAGCGGGTGCAGGGCGGTCACGTCGGCGACGGCCAGCTCGGCGTACCCGCCGGGACGGCCGCCCGAGATCACCACGTCACGGCCGAGCCGGGACGGATCGACGTCCGGGCCGACCGCGTCCACCCGGCCCGCGACCTCCCCACCGAAGATCGTCGGCAGCTCGGGCAGTGGCGGCATGATCCCTCCGGTCGCCCCGGATCGCATGACCGTCTCGATGACGTGCACCCCGGCCGCCTTGACGGCGATGCGCACCTGGCCGGGACCGGGCTCGAGGTCGGGGACCACCTCGTAGCGCAGGTTCTCGGCGGGACCGAAGGAGTGCAGAACGACGGCATGCGTGGGAGCTCCAGGAGAAGACGGTTCGGGCTCGCCTTCCGAGCCTGCAACCTCAAGCGAGCTTCAGGTCGATTCCGTGCGGCTCGGACCGGCCCTCGCCCGTGGCCTATCGCCCGGCGGCCCGCTGCCGACGAGCCGGTGACGTGGGGGTTGTCGGTCGTCGTCCGGTGTCGCCGGGCCGGTGATGTCGGGGTTGTCGGTCGTCGTCCGGTGTCGCCGGGCCGGTGTCGTCGGGGTGTCAGGCCGCTTCCGTCGTCGGCGGGGCCAGTCGTCGGCGGGGCGATGTGAACATTCGCCGCGTGGTCAGGGAGCGAGTCTGAGCGCGGGCCGGTGCGGTGGAGGCCGCGCCGCCCCGGCGCGGGCGGGTGGCGTACGGTGTGCCACGATGCCATCTCGACCAGGAGTGGGCGCGGGCCCCTCGGGAGGCCCGCCCGACCGGAAGAGGCTCTGCGCGTGACCAGGTGGACCGTCAACTGCTCTCTCCTCTACACCGACCTGCCGCTGCTGGAGCGACCGCGCGCGGCGGCGGCCGACGGGTTCGGCGCGGTCGAGTTCTGGTGGCCGTGGCCGGTGGCGGTGCCGGAGGACCGCGAGGTGGAGGCGTTCGTACGCGCGATCGAGGACGCGGGCGTCCGCCTGACCGGGCTCAACTTCTTCGCCGGCGACATGGCGGCGGGAGACCGCGGCCTGGTGTCGTGGCCGGGCCGTACGCGCGAGCTGCTCGACAACATCCCGGTCGTGGCCGCCATCGGCGAGCGGCTGGGCTGCCGTGCCTTCAATGCCCTGTACGGCAACCGCATCGACGGCGTCGCCCCGGAGGAGCAGGACGAGCTGGCCCTGGAGTCGCTGGCCGCCTGCGCCGCCGGAGTGCCCGGCACCGTGCTGCTCGAACCGGTCAGCGGCGCGCCCCGCTACCCGCTGCTGACCGCCGCCGACGCGGTGGCCGTGCTCGACCGGCTGCCCGGCGTGCGCAACGCGGGCCTGCTCGCCGACTTCTACCACCTGGCCGTGAACGGTGACGACGTGGCGGCGGCCATCGACCGGTACGCGGGCCGCATCGCGCACGTCCAGATCGCCGACGCACCGGGTAGAGGAGCGCCGGGCACCGGGGAGCTGCCGCTGCGGCAGTGGCTCGACGCCCTGCACGCCGCCGGCTACGACGGGTACGTCGGCCTGGAGTACCGCGCGGAGACCGCCGGCGCCTTCGACTGGCTACCCAGGGAGCAGCGCGGCGGTTCCCGATAGAGCGTCTGACACAGGGTCGTCCGACACAGGGTCCGGGATCGCGACCGACAGGGGAGGAGCATCGCAGTGACCGCCATCGCCTTCATCGGCCTGGGCATCATGGGCAGTCCCATGGCCGTGCACCTGGTCAAGGCCGGGCACGACGTGACCGGTTACAACCGCACACCGGCGAAGGCGCGCCCGCTGGCGGAGGCGGGCGGCCGGGTGGCCGGATCGGTCGCGCAGGCCGTGACGGGCGCCGAAGTCGTCGCGATCATGGTGCCGGACTCGCCGGACGTCCAGAGCGTGCTGACCGGTGACGACGGCGTCTTCGCCCACGCCGCGCCCGGCACGCTGATCATCGACTTCTCCACCATCCGCCCCGACGTCACGCGCGAGCTGGCCGAGGAGGCGGGGCGCAGGGGCCTGCGCTACCTCGACGCACCGGTCTCCGGCGGAGAGGCGGGCGCGCGCAACGCCACCCTGTCGATCATGGTGGGCGGGGACGCCGAGGCGTTCGAGGCGGCCAAGCCGATCTTCGACGTGGTGGGCAAGACCGTCGTGCACGTGGGGCCCAGCGGGGCCGGGCAGACGGTCAAGGCCGCGAACCAGCTCATGGTCGCGGCGCACATCGAGGCGCTGGCGGAGGCGGTGGTGTTCCTGCGGGCGTACGGAGTGGACCTGGAGGCGGCGCTGGAGGTGCTGGGCGGCGGGCTCGCCGGGTCGGCGGTGCTCGCGCAGAAGCGGAAGAACATGATCGAGCGCACCTTCGAGCCCGGGTTCCGCATCGAGCTGCACCACAAGGACATGGGCATCGTCACCTCGGCCGCCCGCGAGGCCGGCGTCGTGCTGCCGCTGGGCGCCCTGGTGGCGCAGCTCGTGGCCGCCGCCGACGCGAACGGCGACGGCGGCCTCGACCACTCGGCCCTGCTGCGCGGCGTCGAACGCCTCTCCGGCAAGGCGTAGCTCTCCGGCAGGGCGTGGCACTCCGGCAGGGCGTGGCACTCCGGCAGGGCGTGGCACTCCGGCAGGGCGTGGCACTCCGGCAGGGCGTGGCGCTCAGGGATGGGGCGGGCTCGCCGGCCGGGCGGCCCGTCACCGGCCCGGAGCGGGCGCGTGTGCGGGCCGCATCCCGGGGACGGTCCGGGTCGTCAGGGAAGCCGGGCGCGGTAGACGGCCCTGGCGCGCTCGTACAGCCGCAGGTGGTCGTCGAGCTGCTCGGGCGAGCCGAACACGCCGAACCTGCGCACCAGCTCCGCCAGCCGGTCGAGCCAGGCCAGGCACCACCGCACGTCGGCCTCCCTGGCCACCGCGCGCCCCGCGACGTCGAGGTGGACGGGGCTGGTATGCGCGTAGGCGCCGTCGGCGCGCATGGCACGCGGGTGCGGCCCGCCGGTGGCGACGGCCACCACGTACGTCGGCTCCGTCACCTCCAGCGTGGCCGTGAGCCGTCCCGGCGGTCCCTGGGCGAGCACGCCGCCGGCGGTCCGGATCTCCAGCGTTTCGACCTCGGGCCCGATGGACTCGGCCACGATCTCCACCCGCTGCCCTGGGGCCAGGTCGAGCCGGTCGCCTGGCCCGTGCCCGTCCACGGTGAGATCCAGCCACGGCCCGGTGGTGGCGAAGGTCCGCCCCGCCTTGATCGCCGCGGCGTACGACTCCGCGGTCAGCGGTCCGTCGACGCGGGCGTAGACGCGTTCCCAGCCGGGCGGCCCCGAGGAGGTGCCCCGGCGGCAGAACGACAGCACGGCGTCGGTCCCCGCGGTGACGGCGAGCCGGTTGCCCGCGCCGATGAGCCGCCGGTACACGGCCGCGGTCGCGGCGATCGAGGAGTGGTTGAGCACGTCGAGCGAGTCGATCAGGCCGAGCGCCGCGTCGGCGACGATCTCCCTGGCCGAGCAGTTGCGCGCCCTGTCGAGGACGACGTCGGGCGGGTCGTCGTCGGTGAACGGGGTGTGGAAGGGGTGCCCGTACCCGGTGAGCCCGCCGAGCGAGCGCAGCTCCTCCAGCGCGGCCGCGTTGGTCGGCCAGTCCACGTCGCCCGCGAACCCGGTGTGATAGCGGCTCGGCGTCCGCCGCAGCCCGAACGCGGTGAAGTGGCCGAGCAGGTCGCTGCGGTACTCGACGCCGATCCTGGCCAGGTGGCGTTCGTCCGACCAGGGCAGGTCCTCGCCCACCCAGTGTTCGAGCGCCTCCACGTCGTAGACCCGCTCGCTCGCCACGTTGCCCGCGACGAGGTTGAGCACGTGCAGGTCCTCGCCGTGCTGCGCGGCGGCGGCCAGCGCGGGCGCGGCCGGTTCCTCGCCCATCCAGTTGAGGTGGACGTGCATGTCGCCGCCGTACCAGCCGCGCGCGGCGGAGTCGTAGATGCGCTCGGGGGTCAGCTCGACGAGCGTCTCGCCGCCCGCCTGCGGGGTGACGACGGTCTCCGCGGTGCCGTACTCCATGCCGCGGGTGACGGTCACGGTCAGCGGCTCCGCCGGTACGTCGAGCACGATGTCGTCGCCGTGGAAGTACGGCCGCCGCAGCCCGTCGAGCTTGGGCGGCGCGCCTTCGGGGTACCAGCCCTGGCCGTTGCCGCCGGTGACGCTCCACCGGCACGGGAACCCGGCGCGCACGCGCAGCCTGGCCGCCGGCGCCCGCCTGGTCAGCGGCGCGAGGTCGACCGGCCGCCCGTCCACGCTGACGGACCCGGTCACGTCGACCACCTTGGCGCCGCCGGGCTCGATCACGTGCAGGGTGTCGTCCACGACGACCGTGGCCGGCTTGTCGCGGCTGGAGTCCAGCAGCAGCGGTGTCCGTAAGGGGCGGTCGTCCACCACGACCCGGGGTTCGGCGGCCACGGCGTGGCCGTCCGGGGTGAGCCGCAGCGCCGGCAGGTGGAGCGGGGTCTCGCCGGCGAGCGCGTCGCGGACGAGCCGGTCGAGTTCCACGTCGCCGAGGTGGTCTTCCAGCTCCTCCTCGGGCACGCCGGGCAGCCGCGCGGCCATCTGCCGCAGGCCCATGGGCCAGAAGTCGCGGTCGTTGCGCAGGTAGAGGGTGGCCCATGCCTGGACCACGTACGACAGGGGCGGCTCGCCCCAGCGGACGTCATGTGCGTCGCGTAAGGATCGGTAGTCGGCCAGTGCGGCGGCCACGGGCGGAGGAAGCAGCGGATCGTGACACATCGGACACTCCCTGAAATCGGACGCGCCGTCATCGTCACACGAAACGCCCGCTGTGTCCCGCGTTTTCGCAAGGGGCGGTGCTGCGGAGACGGGCCCGGCGGGGAGCGCCGAGCCCGCGTGCGGTCAGGACCGCCGGTCGAGCCGGAACGACGGTTGCCCCGGCCGGCCCGGCTGGGCGTCCAGCGACTTGTCATCGAGGATCCGCACGGCCTCCTCGGCGACGAACACGCGTACGTCCTCCTTCTCGACGACCTGGTCACCGGCGTGCGGCATGCTCGCCAGCGTGACCTCTAGCGTTCCCGCCTTGTCTGCCTTCGGGGCGATGCGCAGGCCCGCCTCGGCAGGCACGTTCTCCCCGACCAAGAGGTCGCGGATGGCGACCACGGCGTTATCGGTCAATGTCAGCACGGGCTGCTCCTTTGTCCTCCTGGAACCCTCCGACTCCCCCGGCGGGCAGGCGGCAAACACCTCCGCGCGGCGGTCGCGGCGCGAGGTCCAGGCCGTCTGGCCGCAGGTCGTGCCGCGGCGGCGGCCAGGTGATCTCCGGCTGTTAGGTTCGGGTCATGGGTGACTTTGTGAGCGTCGAAGTGGCCGACCAGATCGCCACGATCCGTCTCGACCGTCCGAAGATGAACGCGCTCAACGGCCAGGTCCAGCGGGAGCTGGCCGAGGCGGCGACGCTGATCGACGCCGATCCGCAGGCCGAGGCGGTGATCCTGTACGGCGGTGAGCGGGTGTTCGCCGCCGGGGCCGACATCAAGGAGATGTCCACCATGTCGTACACCGACATGGCCGCCCACTCCGCCGCCCTCCAGGGCGCGCTCAACGCGGTGGCCCGCATCGGCAAGCCGGTGATCGCCGCCATCACCGGCTACGCCCTGGGCGGCGGCTGCGAGCTCGCGCTGTGCGCCGACTTCCGGGTGGCGGGCGAGTCGGCCAAGCTGGGCCAGCCCGAGGTGCAGCTCGGCCTGATCCCCGGCGCGGGCGGCACCCAGCGCCTGCCCCGGCTGATCGGCCCGGCCCGCGCCAAGGACCTCATCTTCTCCGGGCGGCACGTCGACGCCGCCGAGGCGCTCGCCATCGGCCTGGTCGACCGGGTGGTGCCGGACGATCAGGTCTACATCGCCGCGCTCGAATGGGCGGCGACCTTCGTCGGCGGGCCGTCCTTCGCGCTGCGCGCCGCCAAGCGGGCCATCGACGACGGGCTCGAGACCGACCTGGAGACGGGCCTGGAGATCGAGCGGCTGCACTTCTCGGCGATGTTCGCGACCGAGGACGCCAAGATCGGCATGCGGGCGTTCACGGAGCGGACCAAGCCGAAGTTCACCGGTCGCTGAGCCTTACTCAGGGCCTATCTGGGCGGATATCCGCGAGAAGCCAGAACATCCGGTTAACCGCGGTCAAAGGTGGATTCGATTGCCACTATGGTGGCCTTCCATGAAGCGCGTCCCGGTCCCGGCGCGGCTCAAAAAGGCCGTGCGCACGTGGTTCGATTCTCGTTACATCTCGATCGCCGATCACCGGCAGGACATCAAGGACGCGCTCTGGGAGGTCCAGACGCTGCGGCGGGAGATGGCCACGCTCCAGCAGGAGGTCAAGCGCCTGCAGCAGGAGACCGAACGGCTGCGCAAGGCCCGCCAGCCGGTGATCGACAAGAAGAAGATCGACGACACCCACCGCCTCGCCCAGGAGACCGCCAAGGCGCTCGACGGCGTGCTGCAGAACGAGGTGCTCGTCTGGCAGGCCATCGACCAGCTCAAGGACCGGCTCCAAGACGAGCGCGCCGGCCGGCGCGGCGACGAGCAGGGCCGTACGGAGGAGCAGCCGTGCGCGTGACCTGGACGGGCGCCGCGCACCTGAGCTTCCGCCTCGACCCCGAGGACGAGATCACCGGCAAGGCGTCCGACGAGTACCCGATCAAGCTGGCCATCAACTCCTGCTCGATCCGCGGGGTCCCGGAGGACGCACACCCCGACCTGTACGCCGTCGCCGCCTGGACGGTCATCGCCCCGTGGACGCGCAGGCGCGTCACGTTCGACCGGGCGATCTCCGCCGAGCTGGCCGAGGCGCTGCACGACGGCTGGGGTGTCGAGGCGGGTCCGGTGGGGGCCGAGCGGCGGCGTCCCGGGTCGCGGCTGGCGATCTCCTACAGCGGCGGCGCCGACTCGGTGGCGGCCGCGACGATGTACCCGGAGGCGCCGTTCGTGCACTTCCGCCGGGTGGCGCATCCCCGCGTGCCGAACCGCTGGCCCCACTACCGCTCCGACGTGCTGGCCAAGCTGGCCGCCCAGACCGGCCGCGAGCTGACCGTGGTGGAGTCCGACCTGGAGTACACCCTCGCCGAGCCGCGCCCCGGCTACCCCGAGCACCACGCGGTCGCCGCCGGCGCGCTGCTGCTCGCCGACGCGCTCGACATCGGCGGCCTGGGGTTCGGCTACGAGATGGGCTCGCGCTGGCTCGGCGGCGGCCGCTACCTGTGGCGGTTCACCCCCGACAACCCCATGTGGGCGCCGCACGGCCGCTGGGGCCGGTTGTTCGCGGCGGCGGGCGTGCACATCGTGCTGCCCGTCGGCGGGGTCAGCGAGGCGACCACGATGCGGCTCGCGCTCGGCTCGCCGCTGCGCGAGCAGGTGCGCTGGTGCCTGCGCGGCGTGGACGGCCCCTGCCGCAACTGCGGCAAGTGCCTCTACAAGGAGCTCATCCAGGCCGCCGTGGAGCGCCGCCCGCTGGACACGCCGATGAAGCCCGACCATCCCGCGGTCAAGAAGTACCTGAAGAAGCCGCCGTACGGCGGCCAGGAGATGATCCAGTACGGCCTGGCCCGCGTCCCCGGCATCGAGAACACCGTCTTCGCCCCCGCGCTCGACTACTTCGACGTCAGCGAGGAGACGACGCGCTGGCTCGACCACTGCTACCCGCCGGCGCTCGAGGAGATCCCGGAGCCGTGGCGCGCGCAGGCGGCCGCGTTCATCGAGGCGAACGTCGGGTTGATGACGGAGTCCGAAGTGCGCCAGGTGGAGACCTGGGGGAGTGGAGCGACGGCGTGAAGGTCTATCTGTCGGTCGACATGGAGGGCGTGACCGGGCTGACCGACCCGGAGGAGATGCACGCGGGCAAGCGCGGCTACGAGCGCGGCTGTGAGCTGATGACGGCCGACGCGAACGCCGCGATCGAGGGAGCGTACGCGGCCGGGGCGAGCACCGTGCTCGTCAACGACGCCCACGGCTCCACCAAGAACCTCAGGATCGACCTGCTCGACCCGAGGGCCACCCTGGTCAGGGGCCCCGGCAAGGCGCAGCGGATGGCGCAGGGGCTCGACGGGTCGTTCCAGGCGGCCTGCTTCGTCGGCTACCACGCCCGCGCCGGGGTGCCCGACGGCGTGCTCAACCACACGTGGATGGGCAAGGAGATCCAGAACGTCTACCTCAACGGCGAGCTGTGCGGCGAGACCCGGCTGGTCGCGGCGTGCGCCGGCTTCCACGGGGTGCCGGTGGTGCTGGTGACCGGGGACGAGGCGGTCGGCGATGAGGCCCGCGAGCTGCTCGGCGACGTCGAGACCGTGGCGGTCAAGAAGGGCATCGACAAGTTCTCGGCCGAGCTGCTGCCGCCGAGCGTCGCCCAGGCCAGGATCCGTGAGGCCGCCGAGCGGGCGCTGAACAGGTTGAGCGACTTCACGCCGTACGTCGTGGAGCCGCCGTACACGCTGGGCGTGGAGTGGAACTCGACCGCGATCGCCGCGGCCGTCGGGCTCGTGCCGGGCGTCAAGCTCGCCGGGACCCGCCACACCGAGTTCACCACCGACGACTTCAGGCAGATCATGGCCCTGTTCGGCATCTTCGCCACGATCGGCGGCCAGGTCGCGTGCGGCAGTGGGCCCTATGGCTGACGGCGAGACCGGCGGCAAGGAAGCCGTCAAGGAGACGCGCAAAGGGGCCGGTAAGGGCGGCGCGCTCACCCGGCGCGGCCTGCTCGTCGGCATCGGCGCGGCGGGCGGCGCGGGCGCCATGTACGCCGCCATGGGCGCGCTCGGCCTGGCGCCCACCGGACAGGACAAGGAGTTCACGCCGCCGCGCGAGGGCGACTTCACGCTGCGCGGCAAGGCCTCGGCCAGCGTCGTGATCCTGGGCGCCGGGGTGGCGGGGCTCACCGCGGCGTACGAGCTGGGCAAGGCCGGCTACGACTGCACGCTGCTGGAGGCCAGGCCCAAGGCCGGCGGCAGGAACCTCACGCTGCGCGGCGGCGACCGCGTGACCGAGCTGAACGGCCCGGCCCAGGACGTGACGTTCGGCGAGGGCGTCTACTTCAACGCGGGCCCGGGCCGCATCGCGCCGTGGATGGTCACCCTCGACTACTGCCGCGAGCTGGGCGTGCCCATCGAGACGTTCGTCAACAGCAACGCCGCCGCGTACGTGCATGTCAACGGCAAGACGATGAGGGCCCGCACCGCCCGCGCTGACATGTACGGATATGTCGCCGAACTCCTCGCGAAGGCCACCGACACCGGCGCGCTCGACAGAACCCTCACCAAAGACGACAAAGAGCGCCTGCTGGAGTTCCTGCGGCGCTTCGGCGACCTCGGGCCCAGGCTCGACTACACCGGCTCCGACCGGCGCGGCTTCACCGAGTGGCCCGCGACCGGCGCCGGCACCCCGCTCGACGGCCCGGGCACCCTCCACCAGGTGCTGGCCGCGGGCACCGGCCGCGCCATCACCAACGACTTCGGCTTCGAGCAGGCCACGCCCATGTTCCAGCCCGTCGGCGGCATGGACGCGATCGTCACCGCGCTCCAGCGGGCCGTCGGTGAGGACCGGATCAAGACCGGCGCCAAGGTCACCAAGATCACCACGATGGACGACGGCGTCGAGGTCGCCTACACCGGCGGCGTGATGAAGGCCGACTACTGCATCGCCACGCTGCCCCCGCACATCCTCGCCAGGATCCCGCACAACCTCGGCCCCCAGGTCACCAGCGCCCTCGCCAAGCCGACCCCGGTCGCCGCCGGCAAGATCGGCCTGGAGTACGCCACCCGCTGGTGGGAGCGCGAGGACCGCATCTACGGCGGCGTCACCGAGACCGACCTCGACATCACCCACATCTGGTACCCCTCGCACGACTACCACGCCGAGCGCGGCCTGCTCGTCGGCTATTACAACACCGGCCCCGAGGCCGAGCTGTACGGCGCGCTCAGCCCCGAGGACCGCAGGCGCAGGGCGCTCACTCAGGGCAAGAAGATCCACGGCGAGAAGTACCGCCGGAACGTCCTGTCCAGCGCCTCCATCGCCTGGCACCGGCAGGAGCACATCGAGGGCGGCTGGGTGCGCTGGCCCGCCTTTGATTCGTCGTTCACTCTTCTGCAACGCCCGGCCGGAAGGGTCTACTTCGCGGGCGACTGGCTCACCCATCTCATCGCCTGGCAGGCGGGGGCCATGGAGTCGGCCCGCGCCGTCGTCACCAAGCTGCACCAGCGAGTGCTGCAGTCGCCGTGACGCCGCACGCTGCTTCTGACGGCCGCAATAGGCTCGGCAGGAGAAGCGATCCAAGGAGTGGAAGATGACGTTGCAGTGGGTGCCCGCGACCGAACGGCTCGACCTTCTCGCCGAGCCCGTGGCCCGCGCCGTGCCCGAGCTGGAGGGTGCCGAGGTCGCCGAGATCGATCCCGAGCTGGCCGATACGGCCGCGTTCTGCGAGCGCTACGGCGTGGGCATGGACGAGTCGGCCAACTGCGTCGTGGTGGCGGCCAAGCGGGGCGGCGAGACGCGCTACGCCGCCTGCATGGTGCTCGCGACGATGCGGGTCGACGTCAACGGCGTCGTGCGCAGGCATCTCGGCGCGCGCAAGGCCAGCTTCGCTCCGATGGCCGACGCGGTGGAGCTCACCGGCATGGAGTACGGCGGCATCACCCCCGTCGGCCTGCCTGAAGAGTGGCCGATCCTGGTGGACACCAGGGTCGCCGAGCATCCGCGGGTCGTGATCGGCAGCGGGGTGCGCAGGTCGAAGCTCGCCGTCTCCGGCGCCACGCTGGCCGGGCTGAAGCAGGCAGAGGTGCTCACACTGGCCGGCTGACGACGAAATCGAGGCCGATTCGAGACCGTCGTTTGGGAAACCGGAGGGGGCTTCGTGGACGTTGTACGAGTGGGAATGTGGCCTCATGGTTCATCTCGTGGGCGGGGATTAAGCCGGTATGGTGCTTCATGCCATGAACGATGACCGACTAGGCCCTTACCGGCTGCTCAGGCGGCTCGGTGAAGGCGGGATGGGCGTTGTCCACCTCGCTGTCGACCCCCAGGGGCGGCAGGTGGCGGTCAAGGTCCTGCGCTCGGAGGTCGCCGGCGACGAGGTCGCCAGGCGGCGGCTCTCGCGCGAGGTCGAGACCATGCGCAGGGTGCGCAGCGCGTACATCGCCGAGGTCCTCGACGCCGACGTCACCGGTCATCGCCCCTACATCGTCACCCGCTACGTCCCCGGCCGGCCGCTCGACGAGATCGTCAAGGACGACGGGCCGCTCGACCTGCCCGCGCTGGTCAAGGTGGCGCACGGCGTGGCGACCGCACTGGCCGCCGTCCACTCGGTGGGCGTGATCCACCGTGACCTCAAGCCCGGCAACGTGCTGCTGCTCGACGGCGAGCCCGTGCTGATCGACTTCGGCATCGCCCAGGCGGTCGACGCCACGCGGCTGACGCAGACCGGCATGTTCATCGGCACCCCCGGCTACCTCGCGCCCGAGATCATCGAGGGCCAGGAGGCCGGGCCGGAGGTCGACATCCACGCGTGGGCGGGCACCATGCTCTACGCCTGCACGGGCCAGCCGCCCTTCGGCAAGGGCACGCTGGAGATGATCTTCTACAACATCACCGCGGGCAAGGCCGACATCAGCGCCGCGCCGCCCGAGCTGCAGCCGCTGCTCAAGGCCGCGTTCTCGCGCGATCCCGCCAAGCGGCCCAAGGCCGCCGAGCTGGCCGAGCAGACCGCGCGCATGCTGCCCAAGCCGCCGCCGGGCGGCGCGCCCGAGGAGATCTCCACGGTGCCGCACCCCGACGCGCACAAGGCGGCCCCGCCGCGTGTCGCCGACAAGCCGTCCTACGACATCTCCACACCGCCGGTGACGCCGCAGCGGCTGATCGAGAGCCAGGACCACCAGGCGGGCACGCCCGCGCCGCCGCAGCCCGGGCAGCAGTACGTCTCGCTGCTGCCCGACCAGGGCGACCCGTGGCCGACCCGCCGGGTCTCGCCCGAGGAGCTGCGGCGCATCCAGCAGGAGGCGGCCGCCCAGTCCCAAGGAGCCCCGCCTCAGGGCACTCCGTCCCAGGGGCTGCCCCAGCAAGGCTTCCAGCAGAGCCTGCCCGTGCCGCCGCCGAGCGAGGGCGACGTGCCCACCCGGCGGGTACGCCCCGACTCGCCCGAGTTCCGCCGGCTGCTGCAGCCGGGGGCGTCCGGCCCGAACCGGCCCACCGCGCCTCCCCACGCCGGGCCTCCCGGCCCGCCGCCCAGCACGCCGCCGGCCGTGAGCGGCCCGAACGCCGCGCCACCGGTCGCGAGCGGTCCGAACGCCATGCCCCCGCGCACCAGCGGGCCGAACGCCGTGCCTCCGCAGGCGGGGCCGTTTCCGCCCGCGGGCGCCGCGCCCCACGGCGGCATGCCCAACCTGAGCCGGCCCAGCGCGGGCCCGCCCGAGTACGCGCGGCCCAACCCGGTGCCGGTGCAGCCGCCGCCCTACATCCCGGCGCAGCAGCCGCCGTACGCGCCGCCGCAGTCCGACCCGAGCACCATGCGGGAGCCGTACATCCAGAGCGTGCCGCCGGGCAAGGTGCTGCAGCGCTCCCGCGCGTACGGGATCTCCGCGGCCATGCTGCTGGTCCTGATGATCGTGGCGGCCGTGCTCGCGCCCGTCATCGTGGCGGCCGTCGCGCTGCCCGCGGTGATCCTGCTGCGCGCGGCCGACCTGGCGCAGCCGCAGCTCGTGGCCCGCAGGGCCGCGGGAGCGGCGGCGCTCGACGTGGTCAGGGTGCTCGCGTTCCCCGCCGTGCTCGCCAAATCGGCGGGCATCACGCTGGCGCTGACGCTCTACGCGCTGATACTCGGGCTGCCGGTGACGCTGCTGCTCACCGTGGTGGTCCACATGAGTCCCTACTACGCCCTGTCCTGGGGCGCCTCCATCGCCCTGTGGACCCTCTGCGCGGGCCCCGGAGTCGAAGGCCCGGGCAAACAAATGCGCAGAACGCTCTCTTCGCTCGTACCCTCGAGAACAGCGGCGATGGTGATGGCAGGGGTGCTGGGCGCCGCGGCCGCGCTCTCGCTGATCCTCGCCTACAGCACGTTCGGGGACAAGCCAGAGGGGGCTGGGGTATGGACTCCACTGAACGTCGATTTCGTCGTGGAGCAACTGGAAGGACTGAGGGGGAATTCGGGGGGATGACGCGGGGAAGGTGGCGATGAACACCCAAGCACCAGAACGCCTCGGGCCTTACCGCCTGGTCAGGAAGATCGGCGAAGGTGGCATGGGGGTCGTCCACCTCGGTCTCGACGGCGAAGGCAGGGAAGTCGCCATCAAAGTCCTCCATCCCCACGTCGCCGCCGACCTCAAGGCGCGCGACCGGCTCACCCGCGAGGTCGAGACCATGCGGCGGGTGCGCAGCCCCTACGTCGCCGAGGTCATCGACGCCGAGCTGGTGGGCGGCCAGCCGTACATCGTGACCCGGTTCGCGCCCGGCCGCACGCTCGAGGACACCGTGCTCACCGAGGGGCCGCTCGAGGCCCGCCAGGTCATCAGGCTCGCCAAAGGGCTGTGCCATGCGCTCGTGGCCATCCACGCCGCCGACGTGATCCACCGCGACTTCAAGCCGTCCAACGTCATGCTGGTCGACGGCGAGCCGCTGGTCATCGACTTCGGCATCGCCCACCTGGTCAACGCCACCCGGCTGACCCAGACCGGCATGTTCGTGGGCACGCCCGGCTACCTCGCCCCCGAGATCATCCGCGACTCCGACATCACCCAGGCGGCCGACGTGCACGCGCTGGCCTCCACCGTGTTCTTCGCCGCCACGGGGACGCCGCCGTTCGGCACGGGGACGTTCGAGTCGGTGTGCTTCAACATCATGGAAGGGCGGGCGCAGCTCGACAAGGCGCCGGCCTGGTTGCGCGGCTGGCTCAGCAAGGCGCTGCAGGTCGACGCCGCGGCCCGGCCCACCGCGCCCGAGCTGCTGCGCATGGCCGAACAACTCGACCCGTCGGTGACGACGTTCAACGAGGCCTCCTTCGACGGCCCGACGGGCACCAAGCGGCTGGCCGACCGCACCCGCGTGATGGACACCTTCTCCGACCTGCTGCCGCCGGTCGAGTACGGCGAGCCCGCCCCGCCGCCCGCGCCGGCGCCGGCACCGACCAGGCGCGAGGAGCGCCCGCCGCTGACGCCCACGCGGCGCGAGGAGCGCCCGCCTCCCTACATCCCCGCGCCGGTGACGGCCAGCCCGCCCGCGCCGCGCCCCGACCAGCGCGTGGCCGGCTACCCCGCGCCGCCGCAGAACGCGCCGGCGCAGGCCAGGCCCTACGCGCCGCCGCCGCAGTACACCCCGCCCGCCGAGCGCAAGCGCTACCTGTTCGGCGCCCAGGTCACGGGCCTGCTGCTGCTCGTCACGCTGGTGGCGATGACCGTGGTGATGCCGGTCGTGGCGGGCACCATCGCCGTCGCGCTCGCGCTCGTGCTGCGCATCGGCGAATACCTGTTCGGTGACATGGTCAAGCGGCGGCAGATCCGCGGCAGCAGCGCCGCCGACCCGCTGCTCGTCCTCATCGGCACACCATGGGCGCTGATCAAATCGGCGCTCGTCACCGTCGTGCACGTGCCGCTCGCGCTGCTGTTCGGCGTGTGCGCCTGGGGCGTGCTCTATTGGGCCGGGTCGATGAGCGTCAACGAGGCCGCCGCCTATGCCGCGGGCGCCTTCGCCGCCGGCCTGTTCGTGCTGCCCGGTGGCGGCGCGCCGCGCAAGGCCGTCACCCGCTCGCTCACCGGCATGCTGCGCAGCCCCGGCGCGGCTCTCGTCGCGGTCCTGCTGGTGGGCACCGCGGCGCTGTTCGCGGTGATGTTCGCGATGGCGCAGCCGACCGACTGGTACCCGTGGCGGCCGCCGGAGTCGGTCATCGACGACCTCGCAAGCGATGCGAGACAGAGCACGATCGGCCTGATCGCGGGCCTCATCGGCAGCCTGATGGACGGTCTGGGGCTGAGCTTCCTGAACTTCTGGTCCTGAGTGTCCGCCTGGTCCCACGGGGGGAGAGACGAAGTATGAGCGAGCACCTCGGCCCGTACGAGCTTCTCTCCCGTCTCGGATCGGGCGGCTTCGGCGAGGTGCACCTGGCGCTCGACCCCGAGGGGCGCACGGTCGCGGTCAAGGTGCTGCACCCCCACGTCGCCGCCGACAAGGCGGCGGTGGCGCGGCTGGCCCGCGAGGTCGAGACCATGCGCAGGGTCGGCGGGGCCCACATCGCCGAAGTGCTCGACGCCTCGCTGGAGGGCGACCGCCCGTACATCGTCACCCGCTACGTGCAGGGCCGCCCGCTCAGCGCGGTGCCCGTGCCGGTCGCCGACCTGCGGCGGCTGGCCGCCGGGCTGGCCGACGCGCTGCAGGCCATGCACCAGGCGGGCGTCGTCCACCGCGACCTCAAGCCGGCCAACGTGATCGTGACCGAGGGCGAGCCGGTCGTCATCGACTTCGGTATCGCCAGCGCGCTCGACTCGCTGTCGGTCACCGCCTCGGGCGCGGTCGTCGGCACGCCCGGCTACCTCGCTCCCGAGGTGCTGGAGGGGCGGCCCGCCGGCATGGAGGCCGACGTCTTCTCGTTCGGCGCGACGCTCGCGTACGCGGCCACCGGGCGGCAGCCGTACGGGCAGGGGCCCGCCTCCGCCGTCGCCTACCGCGTCGTGCACCACCCGCCCGACCTGGAGGGCGCGCCCGGCTGGCTGGAGCCGCTGTTACGCGCGTGCCTGGCCACCGACCCGGCCGAGCGGCCCACGGCCGTGGAGATCTGTGACCGGCTCGGTGTCGAGCCCGTCGCCCAGCTGCCCTCGCCCCGCCCGATGCCCGCGCGGTCCCGCGCGTCCGAGCAGGACGAGATGGCCACCAGGGAGTGGCGGCCGGGCAAGGAGCGGTACCGGCGGTCGGTGGAGGAGTCCAGGGCCAGGCACCGGGAGAAGGTGCGCAGGCGGTGGGTGATCGGGTCGGCGCTGTTCGTGGCGCTGCTCGCCGCCGCGGCGCGGGAGCCGCTGCCCGAGGTGTCGCTGTTCCTGCTGGCGGCGTACTCGCTCGCCGTGGTGAGCGACGCGAGCGTGGCGCTGTTCTCGAAGAGTCTCTACCGGCGGAGCCGGATCATCACCGATCTGGCCGCCGTGGCGGGGACGGTGGGGCTGTGCTTCGGGCTGGCGGCGTGGTTCAGCACGTTCACGCTGGCCCTGTTCGGGATCACGGCGCTGGTGGTGGGGATCGTCTTCCTGCTGTCGGCGTAAGGGATGTCACAGGGTGCTGACCGAATAAAGTTCGGTATGGTGGGGAGAGCTTTCGTGCCCGGTTTGCGCGAAAGCTACCCATGGGTAACATAACGGCGAAACCACGGCAGACCCTCTGTCGGATGCCCCCGGGGCACCTGGCAGTCTGGACAGATGGATTCGGCGCCGCCGCAACGAGGCGGAGGCGCACGCGAACTACGGGAGGTCGGCCACCGGCCATGAACATCGTCGTCTGCGTGAAGCAGGTCCCCGACACGGCGACCGAGCGCAAGCTGCGGTCCGATGACAACACGCTCGACCGGGACGCCGCCGACGGCGTGGTCAACGAGCTTGACGAGTATGCGGTCGAGGAGGCGCTGAGGATCAAGGAGGCCCACGGCGGTGAGGTCACCGTCCTGACCATGGGCCCCGCCAAGGCCACCGAGACCATCCGCAAGGCCCTGGCCATGGGCGCCGACAAGGCCGTCCACCTCAGCGACGACGCGCTGCACGGCTCCGACGCGCTGTCCACCTCGTACGCGATGTCCCAGGTGCTCAAGAAGATCGGGTTCGACCTGGTCATCCTGGGCTCCGAGTCGACCGACGCCCGCACCGGCATGCTGCCCGCCATGCTCGCCGAGCGGCTCGGCGCGCCGCAGCTCACGCTCGCCAACAAGGTCGACATCCAGGACGGCACCATCACGGTGCAGCGGCTGGCCGACTACGGCTACGACCGGGTCGAGGCCACGCTGCCCGCCGTGGTCTCCGTGGTGGAGAAGATCAACGAGCCTCGCTACCCGTCGTTCAAGGGCATCATGGCGGCCAAGAAGAAGCCGGTCGAGACGCTCTCCATCGGCGACGCCTCCATCGACCCCGGTCAGGTGGGCCTGGAGGCCGCCTGGTCCGAGGTGGTCGACTTCGCCCCTGCCCCGCCACGCGCGGCCGGCACGATCGTCAAGGACGAGGGCGACGGCGGCGTGAAGACGGCCGACTTCCTGGCATCCAAGAAGTTCATCTGAGAACGGGGGGTTTAACTGAAATGTCGGACGTTCTCGTTCTCGTCGAGCAGGCCGACGGTGAGGTCAAGAAGGTCACGCTCGAACTGCTGACCCTGGCCCGCACCCTCGGCACGCCCGCCGCCGTCTGGGCCGGCCCCGGCTACACGCCCGAGGCCAAGGCCCGCCTCGCCGAATACGGCGCCGAAAAGATCTACGTCGCCGCCTCCGACGAGCTCGTCGACCACGTCGTCGCCCCCAAGGCCGAGCTGCTCGCCAAGCTCGTCACCGAGAAGTCGGCGGCCGGCGTGCTCATCGCCGCCACCGCCGAGGGCAAGGAGATCGCCGGCCGGCTGGCCATCAAGACCGACTCCGGCGTCATCACCGACGCCGTCGGGGTCGGCGAGGGCTTCGTCGCCGACCAGTCGATCTTCGGTGGCGGCATCAACGTGCACTCCAGGGTTCGCAAGGGCACGCCGATCATCGCCGTACGCCCCAACTCCACCGCCCCCGTCCCGTCCGCCGGCGCGGGAGCCGAGGAGGAGGTCACGGTCGCGCTCTCCGACGCCGCCAAGGCCACCCGCGTCGTCGAGCGCGTCAAGCAGGAGAAGGGCGCCAGGCCGGAGCTGACCGAGGCCGCCATCGTCGTCTCCGGCGGCCGCGGCGTCGGCTCCGCCGAGAACTTCGCCGTCATCGAAGAGCTCGCCGACGCGCTCGGCGCCGCCGTCGGCGCCTCCCGCGCCGCCACCGACGCCGGCTGGTACCCGCACCAGTTCCAGGTGGGCCAGACGGGCAAGACCGTCTCGCCGCAGCTCTACATCGCGGCCGGCATCTCCGGTGCCATCCAGCACCGGGCCGGCATGCAGACGGCCAAGACGATCGTCGCCATCAACAAGGACCCGGAGGCGCCGATCTTCGAGCTGGCCGACTACGGCGTGGTCGGCGACCTCCACCAGGTCGTCCCGCAGCTCACGGAAGAGATCAAGAAGCGCAAGTAGCGCACGTGGAAAGGGTCGGGGCCTGTCACCCCGGCCCTTTTCGCTTGCCCGGTAGCGGCCCCCTCGCTGCTCGGAGGTGGTCCAGCTCGGTGGCGGGTCCGTTTCAAGCGCCCGGAGCGGCCTGCTTCCGCTGTCCGATGAGTGCCTGCTGCCGGCGGCCGGCAGGGGCCCGCTTCCGCCGTCCGGCGGTGTTCCCATGCTCCGAGCCCGGGCCGGATGTGCCCGCGTCGCGGCCACGCCGCTGATGGTCGCGTTGCGGTGCGCGCCTGGCCGCGTGGCCGCCTGCCCGGGGTAGTGGTGCGAGCGTCCCGGCGGGTCCTCAGCCGGGAGGGTGGCCCTCGTGTGCGGAGCGAGGGGTCAGGAGGTGGCGGTGGGGAGGCGGATGGTGAAGGCGGCGCCCTGGCCGGGGGCGGTGCGGAGGCCGACGCTGCCTCCGTGGGCGGCCACGATCGAGCGGACGATCGCCAGCCCCAGTCCCGCGCCGCCCGTCGCGCGGGCGCGGGAGGCGTCGGCGCGGTAGAAGCGGTCGAAGACGCGGGCCGCCTCCTCGGGGGCGAGCCCGGGACCCTGATCCTCGATGACCAGCACCGAGTCGCCGCCCTCCGTTCCGACCCCGATTCTGACCGGCGTGCCGGCGGGGGTGTGGGTGACGGCGTTGCCGACGAGGTTGCTGACGACCTGCCGCAGCCGGGCCTCGTCGCCGAGGACGGGCGCGGTGGCGGCGGGCCCGCCGGAGGGGCCGGTGAAGGTGATGGGGCGGGTGGGGTCGAGGGCGGTGAGGTCGTGGCGGGCGTCGGCGGCCAGCGTGCGCAGGTCCATGGGGGTCAGTTCGAGCCCGGGCCCGTCGTCGTCTTCGATGCCGGCGAGGAGCAGCAGGTCGTTCACCAGCTTGGCGAGCCGCCCCGACTCGCTTTCGATGCGGGCGAGCGCGGTCGCCGCCTCGATGCCGCCCATGCGGTACAGCTCGGAGAAGCCCTTGATGCCGAAGAGCGGCGTGCGCAGCTCGTGGCTGACGTCCGCGACGAACCTGCGCATGCGCGCCTCAGAATCGATCTTGGCGGCGACGCCCTGCTCGATCTGGGCGAGCATCGTGTTGAGCGAGCGGGCCAGCCGGCCGACCTCGGTGGTGGGCGGTCCTGGCTCAGGTACGCGTCTGGACAGGTCGCCGCCGGCGATGGCGGCCGCCGTCTCCTCCACTCGCCGCAGCGGGGTCAGCCCGGCGCGGATGGCCAGGCCACCGGCAAGGGCGAGTACGGCGAGCAGGATCGCCCCGGCGACGAGGCAGACGGCCCGCATGCGATCGACGGTGGAGCGCAGGCCGTCCAGCGACACCGCCGCCACCACGCCCGTGTACCGGAACTCGGTGCTGCCCCGCCGGGCGGGCAGCGCCACCGCCCGCCACTCGCCGCCGTCCGCGTCCCGCACGGTGAACGGCCGCCCGTCTCGCCGGGCGATGGCGGCCGTGTCGAGGCGGGGCCAGGCGATGTCGGCGGCCCCGCCGTAGGCGCGCAGCACGCGGCCGTCGGGCGCGAGGTAGGCCGCGTAGCCCTTGGTGGCGAGATCGAGGCCGGTGAAGACGGTCCCGGCGCCGCCGAGCCGGGAGCCGAGTGCGGAGGCCAGCTCGGGCGGCACCATCGACATCGCCGTTCCCATGGGCGTGAGCTGGGCGTCCGTGCGGGCCATGAGCTGCGTTTCGAGCTGCCGTACGAACACCGAACCGATCAGCGCCAGCCCCGCGACCAGCAGCAGGACCGTGATGGCGAGCAGCCGCGCACGCAGCGAGAGCCCGCGCAGGAGGCCGTTCACGGCCTCGGCCGCCGCAGGACGTAGCCGACTCCGTGCACGGTGTGGATCAGCCTGGGCGAGTCGCCGATGTCGAGCTTGCGGCGCAGGTAGCTGATGTAGGTGTCGACGATGCTGGTGTCGCCCGAGAAGTCGTAGCGCCACACGGCGTCGAGGATGGACGCCTTCGGCAGCACCCGGCCCGCGTTGAGCACCAGGTGGTGCAGGAGCCGGTATTCGGTGGGCGACAAGCGTACGGGACGTCCCGCCCTGGTGACCTGGTGGCCCTCGGGGTCGAGCTCCAGGTCGCCGACCACCAGCGTGTGATCGCCGGGGGTGCCGCCCGTGCGCCGCAGGATGGCCCGGATCCTGGCCAGCAGCTCTTCCAGGTCGAACGGCTTGGTGACGTAGTCGTCGCCGCCCAGCCGCAGCCCGTTGACCTTGTCGGCCTTGGCGTCGCGGGCGGTCAGGAACAGCACCGGAACCGGCCCTGGGCGGCCGCCCGCCCGGGGCAGGGCGCGCAGCCTGCGCAGGACCTCGAAGCCGTCGAGATCGGGCAGCATGACGTCGAGCAGCACCAGGTCGGGCGGGTCGCGCCGGGCCTCGTCGAGCGCCTGGCGGCCGTCTGCGGCCGAGCTCACGGAGAAGCCCGCGAAGCGCAGCGTCGCCGAGAGCAGCTCTCTGACGGTGGGCTCGTCATCGACCACCAGCAGCCGCTCGGCCACGTGAGCCACCTCCCGTTTGCACACTCATCAGGCGTCCTTCCGGGTGAACCGGACGTAGGCCGCCGCCAGCATGAGTACGACAAACGCCACAATAAGCCCATATCCCAACAAACCAGGCACGTTCTCCGCTCCGTACATCGCCTGGAACGGCGCCGCGTTGGGCCAGAAGAACCTGACGGCCACCTGCAGGAAGCCCGGCATCACGCTCGACAGGATGGGCAGCAGCAGGAACACGACGGAGACGTTGACCGCAGCGGCCGTGCTGCGCACCAGCACGCCGAGCGCCAGCCCGAACAGCGCGATCAGCGTCAGCACGATCGGCCCGCCGAACAGCAGCCGCAGCGCCGTCGCATCGCCGGGAGTCGCGGCCATGGCACCGCCGGCCGCCAGCGTGCTCTGGCTGACCGTGAACATCAGGACGATCGAGGCCACGCTCACCGGCAGGGCGCTCAGCACCGTCATGCCGGCCTTGGCGGCCAGGAGCCGGCCGCGCCTGCCCATGGCGGCCACGCTCGCGGTGATGGTGCCGGAGCCGTACTCGGTGGAGACGATCAGCGCACCCAGGCCCGCGAGCAGCACCTGGACCAGGAACACGCCGCGCATGCCCTGCTCGACGGGGTTGAAGCCGAGCCGCTCCTGCGGGGTGAGCGTGGCGTACTCGGTGGCGGCGGCGTTGCCGAACATCCAGCCGAACAGGCCCGACACCAGCACCGCCGCCACCGACAGCGCCATGGTCGCCCGGAGGCTGCTGAACTTCGTCCACTCGGCCTTGAGCGCTCCTGCGTCGATCATCGGGCCGCACCCCACTCGACGGCGTCGCGGGTCAGTTCCATGAATGCCTCCTCCAGTGAGGGCTCTCGGATGCTCAGCTCGTGAAGCGTGACGTTCTCGGCCGCGGCCAGCCTGCCGACGTCGCGTGGTGACATGCCGTTGACCAGCAGCTCGCCGGTGTCTCCCGGCTCGACGAAGGCGCCCGCGAGCACGAGCCGCCGGGCGAAGTGACCGGCGTCAGGCGTACGGACGACCACGACCGACCCCCGCGCGGTGAAGTCCGCGATGGCGCCCTCGGCGAGCAGCCGCCCCCTGCCGATCACCACCAGCCGGTCGGCGGTCAGCGCCATCTCGCTCATGAGATGGCTGGAGACCAGAACGGTGCGTCCTTCGGCGCCCCACCCGCGCATCAGGTTGCGCGCCCACAGCACCCCCTCGGGATCCAGCCCGTTGATCGGCTCGTCGAGCAGCAGCACCGGAGGGTCGCCGAGCATGGCGGCGGCGATGCCCAGCCGCTGGCCCATCCCGAGGGAGAACCCGCCGGCCGGCCGGTCCGCCGCGTCCGCCAGCCCGACCAGCTCCAGCACCTCGCCGACGCGGGACTCGGGGATGCCGTTCGACTGCGCCAGGTAGAGCAGGTGCTTGTACGCGCTCCGCCGCGGGTGCACGGCCCGCGCATCCAGCATGGCGCCGATCGTGCGCAACGGGTGCCGCAGCTCGTGGTAGCGCCGGCCGTTGATCGTGACCGTGCCGGACGTGGGCAGGTCGAGGCCCATGATCATCCGCATGGTCGTGCTCTTGCCGGCGCCGTTGGGACCGAGGAAGCCGGTGACCAGACCCGGCTGCACGGTGAAGGTGAGGTGGTCCACGGCGACGGTTTCGCCGTAGCGCTTGGTCAGTCCATTGAGCTGGATCATGCGATCCAGCCTGAAGCGACTGGTTGGAGGTGTTCTGAGGGGTTCTGTGAGTTCTCTGTGAGTGCGGGCGGCGCAGAGGGCGAGATGCCGGGCCGCCCGCGCCGATCCACAGAGAACTCTCAGGCGGCGGCCCTGACCGGCTCGCGCTCCGGCTCCGGCTCCGGCTCGGGCTCGGGCAGGCGGGTCACCTGGGCGGGCTCGCCGTGCGGGAGCAGGCGGGCGGCCAGCGCGATCAGCACGCCGAGGCCCACGCCGATGCTCAGCGCCGTACGCAGGCCGGCCGCGTCCGACAGGAACCCGATCACCACGGGGCCGAGCAGCAGCCCGGCGTAGCCCATGGCGCCTGACTGCGCGATCGCCGGGCCGGGCGCGTCGGTCGCGGTGCCCGCCAGCGACATCGTCAGCGGCGAGATCGTCGCCACGCCGAGCCCGACGAAGAACATCGCCGACACGGCGACCACCGCGGAAGGCGCGAGCAGCACGACCGCGAAGAACCCGGCCGTCGCGACGCCCGACACGCTGAGCATGCCGCGCACCCCGAACCTGACCCGCAGCCGGTCACCGGTCAGCCGGGCGATGAGCATGCCCACCTCGAACACCGGGTAGCCGAGCGCCGCGACGGCCTCGGGCGCGCCCAGCTCGTTGCGCATGTAGAGACCGTTCCAGTCGGCAACGGTGCCCTCAACCATGAACGCGAAGAACATGATCGCGCCCAGCAGGTAGACGACCGGAGGCATGCGGCGCCGCCCCTGCGCCGCGGCGGCCACGGAGGGCTGCTCCGGCAGGTACGTACGGCCGAGCAGCACCAGGACCGGCAGCGCGAGCAGCGCGATCAGCGTGACGTGCGTGGTGAACGGCAGGCCTGCGGTGATCGCGAGGCTGCCGAGCGCGCCCGCCGAGATGGCGCCCACGCACCAGCCGGCGTGCATGCCGTTCATCAGCGGCCGGCGGTAGGCCTGCTCGACGGTCGACCCCTGGGAGTTCATGGCGACGTCCATGACACCGAACGCCATGCCGAACAGCACCACGGCCGTCACCAGCAGCGGCAGGTCGGGAGCGAGGCCCACGCCGAGGAGGGCCAGCGCCGTCAGTGGACCACCTGCCCGCAACACCGCCCGGCTGCCCACGCGCGCCATGACGCGGCGCATGGACTGCATCGTCACCAGGGCGCCCAGGCCCCATGCCAGCAGGATCGTCCCGACCATGGCCTCGGAGAGGCCGAGCTTGTCGGTCAGGGCGGGGATGCGCACGGTCATCGTGCCCACCATCAGGCCGGCAAGGACAAAGGTGAGGACCGCCCCGTGACGGGCACTCCTCAGCTCGCGGGTCATAAGGCCACACCTCACTGAAGTCGTCGTACGTGTACGTCTGGGTCACTGCTTGTGGGCACGCCGAAGCCGCAGGACCGGCACACGCCGGGCCGCGTCTCGGCACGCCGAGCGCCGCACCGGGAGCCGGTGCGGCGCAGGTCGGAACGGGCGCCCGTGAAGGCGCCATGGGGGGATGAGGGGGTGAGAAGAGCCGTTGTGGGGCGCTCGCCCTGGGGGCACAGCGAAAGGTCCCGGCCTCCAGCCTCGGCTCCGGTCCTCGGCTACTGCTTCGGCTCCGGTCCTCGGCCTCGGTCCTCGGCCTCGGTCCCACGGCTTCGGTCGCAGCCTCTGCTCGTGTCGCCGGCGGCGTCACTCAGCCTCGGCCGTCAGTCTCGGCCGTCAGTCTCGGCCGTCAGCCTCGGCTTCGGTCCGGGTTCCGGCCCTGGCCTTCCTGCCTCTGGGCTTCGGCTCCGATGGAGCCTCGGCCTCGGCGGAGCGCCGGGGCGGCGGTCAGCCGGGGGTGAGCATCGCCGTCAGGCGGCGCTCCAGGGCCTGAAGGTCCTCGTCGCTGTACAGCTCGGGGTCGTGGCTTGCGACGTCCCACAGCCCTTCACACGCCAGCCGGACGATCTGTGAGGCCAGCGGATCGGGCTCGTCGTCCAGCCCTTCGCGGTGCCAGCGGGCCATCGCCTCGCGCAGCGGTGCGAGCAGCAGCACGTTGCCCGACGCCCCCGTGACGACGGCCCAGCGTCGCAGACGGCCGGAGCGTACGGCGGCCAGCGTGGCGGCCAGGTAGCGCTCGGTGTAGGTCGCGCCCGTCTGGGCGGCCACCAGCTCGTCGAAGTCGTCGATCAGCCGCTCCACCATGCCCTTGATCAGGGCTTCCTTGGAGCCGTAGTGATACAGCAGGCCGCCTTTGCTGACGCCCGCCCGTTCGGCCACCGCGGCCAGGGTGAGCGCGGTCGAGCCCTGGTCGCAGAGGATCTCCTCCGCCGCGTCCAAAAGCTCGTTCCTTCGCATGCCTCTACTGTACCGTCCGGACGGTACAGCTGCAAACGAGATACCCTGAACGGGTGACCAGACCGTCGGCCTATCTTGATCACGCGGCGACCACCCCCATGCTGCCCGAAGCGATCGAGGCCATGACGGATCAACTCAAACGCGTGGGAAATGCTTCCTCGCTGCACGCGGCCGGTCGTCAGGCACGCAGGGTGGTCGAGGAGTCGCGTGAAACGATAGCCGATGCGCTCGGCGCGCGGCCAAGCGAGGTCGTCTTCACCTCGGGCGGCACCGAGGCCGACAACCTCGCGGTCAAGGGCCTCTACTGGGCGCGCCGCCCGCGCCGCCGCGTGCTCATCAGCTCCGTCGAGCACCACGCCGTGCTCGACCCCGCCCACTGGCTGGCCGACAGCCAGGGCGCCGAGGTCGAGCTGCTGGAGGTCGACGAGCTCGGCCGGGTCCACCCCGAGACGCTGCGCGCCGCCATCGAGCGCGACCCCGGCGACGTCGCCATGGTCAGCGTCATGTGGGCCAACAACGAGGTCGGCACCGTCCAGCCCGTCCAGGTGCTGGCCGCCATCGCCCACGACCACGGCATCCCGTTCCACAGCGACGCGGTGCAGGCCGTCGGGCAGCTTCCTGTGTCGTTCTCCGGCTCGGGCGCCGACGCGATCACCATCAGCGGGCACAAGGTCGGCGGTCCCGTCGGGGTCGGCGCGCTGCTGCTGGCCAGAGGGCTGACGCCGGTGTCCGTGCAGCACGGCGGCGGTCAGGAGCGCGACGTGCGCTCCGGCACGCTCGACGTGCCCGGCATCGCCGCGTTCGCCGCCGCCGTCAGCGTCGCCGTACGCGAACAGGAGGCGCTCGCCCGCCGCCTGTCGGAGCTGCGCGACGAGCTGATCAGGCGGGTACGCGAGGTCGTGCCCGACGCCGTGCTCAACGGCGACCCCGACGACCGGCTGCCCGGCAACGCCCACTTCTCCTTCCCCGGCTGCGAGGGCGACGCGCTGCTCATGCTGCTCGACGCCAAGGGCGTGGAGTGCTCCACCGGGTCGGCCTGCTCCGCGGGGGTCGCGCAGCCGTCCCACGTGCTGCTCGCCATGGGCGCCGACGCGGCCACCGCGCGCGGCTCGCTGCGCTTCACGCTGGGCCACACCTCGACGCGCGACGACGTCGACCGCCTCATCGAGGTGCTGCCGGCCGCCGTGGAGCGCGCCCGCCGCGCCGGCCTCGGCTGACCCGCGCGGCCGCGGGCGGCTCTTCGGAGAGGGTCAGCAGGGCCGGTTCCGCATGAGGCGGCCAGGGGCGGCGGTCAGCGTACGTCAGGTGAGGAACGGTGCGACGGCCGTCCACGCCGGGTCGCGTGAGACGTCCACCAGCGCCTTGCCCTCCCGCCAGCCCGAGGCCAGCTCCTCGGCGACCGCGGCGGCGCCGGCGTCCGGGTCGGCGTAGACGTGGACGACGCGGTGACCGTCGGCGCTCAGGTGCACCGCGAGCAGCGCGTCGGCGGGCAGCTCGCCCAGGCGCGCGGTCAGCCGTTCCTCGAGGTCGCGCAGCGCCTCAAGCGAGCCGCTCGCGGGCAGGTCCCGCTCGTCGCGCTCGTCGTACGGGAGCGTGATGGCGATGTGCTGGTCGCACAGCGGATGGTCGACGGGACGCAGCGGGTAGCGGGCGGTGGCCACCAGCGGCTTGCCGCCGGCCTGACCCTCGAGCAGCACCCACTCGTCCTCACCGACACCCGAGGCCACGTCGGCGACCACGGCGGGCAGGTGGACGGCCGCGACGGCGTCGATCGGCTCGAACGCGACCGCCGTGATCTCGCCGATCCACCTGGCCACCTCGTCCTCGCCGAGCAGCGCGTCGAGGGCGCGCAGCGTGGTCTGCATCCGGTCGTCCGGCTCCAGCTCGCCGAAGACCGGGTGGTAGGCGGCGACGTCGACCCTGGCCTGGTTGCGCGGCACGCGCAGCCCCAGCGTCATCCTGTCGATCCCGACCGCGTACTCGCCGACCTCGATGGTGCGCTCGGCGGCGCGCGGGTCGGCCTGACGCGACGGGTGGAACTCCCACAGCAGGTCGGCGGGCGGCGCCGCCTTGGCCCAGCGGTGGGCGAGCGGGCGCAGCTCGGCGTCGCCCTCCGCGGTCACCACGAGCGCGTGCGCGGCCTCCTTGCCCGGCGCCACCTCACAGACCAGCGCCGGATCCATCGCGGCGACCGGGGCCGCGAGCAGCTCCTCCAGCTCGCCGGTCTCGCCGGAGGCCACCAGCGCGTCCAGCCGCGGCCCGTTCTCCTGCCACCAGGTCCAGAATCCGGCGATGGCCGCTTCCCCCTGGCCCGCCCTTTCGTCTGCGTCTTTGCGCCCGAACAGTCGCATGGACGAATCCTTCCAGACCCATGCCATGGTCGCGCACTCCCGCCCGGACAGTACGCTGGATGCGTCATGGGATTGCGTGTGCTTGCCGCCATGTCGGGCGGCGTCGATTCAGCGGTGGCCGCCGCCCGCATCGCCGAGGCCGGCCACGACGTCACCGGTGTGCATCTCGCGCTGTCGGCCAACCCTCAATCCCACCGCACGGGCGCCAGGGGCTGCTGCACGATCGAGGACTCGCGTGACGCGCGCCGCGCCGCCGACGTCATCGGCATCCCGTTCTACATCTGGGACATGGCCGAGCGCTTCCAGCGCGACGTGGTCGAGGACTTCGTCTCCGAGTACGCCGCGGGCCGCACGCCTAACCCGTGCCTGCGCTGCAACGAGAAGATCAAGTTCGCGGCGGTGCTCGACCGGGCGCTCGCGCTCGGCTTCGACGCGGTCGCCACGGGCCACCACGCCAGGCTGGTCGACGGCGTGCTGTCGCGCAGCGTCGATCAGAGCAAGGACCAGTCGTACGTGCTGGGCGTGCTCACCCGCGAGCAGCTGAGCCACGCGATGTTCCCGCTGGGCGACTCCACCAAGGCCGAGGTGCGCGCGGAGGCCGCCCGGCGCGGCCTGACGGTGGCGGACAAGCCCGACAGCCACGACATCTGCTTCATCGCCGACGGCGACACCCGCGGCTTCCTGGCCAAGCGGCTCGGCACCGCCGAGGGCCCGATCGTCGATCAGAACGGCGAGGTCGTCGGCACCCACCAGGGCGCTCACGGGTTCACCGTGGGCCAGCGCAAGGGCCTGCGCATCGACCGTCCCGCGCCCGACGGGCGCCCCCGCTACGTGCTGTCGATCGAGCCGGTCTCCAACACGGTGACGGTGGGCCCGCGCTCGGCGCTCGAGGTCACCACGATCACCTGTGGCCGCCCCGTCTGGAACGGCCCGTCGCGCTACGACGACCTGACCGTGCAGCTCAGGGCGCACGGCGAGGTCTACCCGTGCCGGTTCGAAGAGACCGGCGACGGCCTGACGATCGAGCTCGACCGGCCCGCCACGGGCGTCGCCGCCGGGCAGGCGGCCGTGCTCTACTCGGGTGACGTCGTGATCGGGTCGGCCACCATCATGTCCGCCGCCTGACCGTCCAGCCGGCCCGACCGCCCGATCGTCTAGCCGATCGTCACCGACTCGCCGACCGGGATCCGCCGGATGTCGGCCTGCTGCTTGTCGGCCTCCATGCGCAGCCAGTTGTCCACCAGGCCGAGGCCGATCTCGCTGTAGAGGCCGTCGTGCGTCGAGTACGCCCGCGCCGGGCGGAGCTTGCGCAGGTATTCCACGGTCTCGGCGAGCTTGAGCCACGGCGCGCCGGTCGGCACCAGCACCGTCGGCACCTCCACGCCGGGATCGGTCAGCGCGTCGCCCGGGTAGAAGACCTCGTCGTCGATCAGGAAACCGACATTCTGCACGATGGCCATGTCCGGGTGGTTGTAGGCGTGCCACTCGCCGAACACCCGGATGCGGAAGCCCGCCACGTCGAAGCCGTCGCCCTGGCGTACCACCTGGACCTTTCCCGGCACCTCGGTCAGGAGGGCCGCGACGCCCTCGCACGTGTAGATCTCCAGATCGGGCGATGCGGCCTTGAGCCGGTCGACGTCCACATGGTCGGCGTGCTCGTGGGTGATGAGCACCGCGTCGGCGCCGTCGAGCACCGGGCCCTTGGCGAACGCACCCGGGTCGATGACCAGCGCCTTGCCGTTCTTCTCCACGCGGACGCAGGCGTGATCGTGCTTCGTGAGCTTCATGCGGCAGAGCCTACGCTTGTGCACATGTCTATAGGGGAGGCCACCGGGGTCGGCTCGCACCCCGGTTCCGATCATCTTGAGGCGATCAGAGTCGTGTTCGGCGAGGTGCCGGGGCTGCCGTACCTTCCGGAGCTGCCCGCGCGGGGCGTCGGCGCCGACATGGTGGGGCGGAGCGCGGGGCTGCTGATCGACCTGCCCGTGGAGGTGCAGCCCTCGGGATGGAGGCTGACCGACCGGCCGGGGCGCGACCACCAGCGCGCCGTCGATCATCTGCGCCGCGACCTCGACGGTCTCGAGGAGGTCGGCCACGAGTACGCGGGGCCGCTGAAGCTGCAGGTCTGCGGGCCGTGGACGCTGGCGGCGTCGATCGAGCTCAAGCACGGCGACAAGATGCTCTCCGACGCGGGCGCCGTACGCGATCTGATCGCCTCGCTGGCGCAGGGCGTGGCCGATCACTGCGCCGAGGTGCGCAGGCGGCTGCCCGGGGTGACGGAGATCGTGCTGCAGCTCGACGAGCCGGGGCTGCCCGGCGTGCTGGCCGGTACGGTGCCGACCGCGTCCGGGTTCGGGCGGCTGCCCGCGGTCGAGGAGTGGCGGGTCGAGGAGTCGCTGCGCCACTTCGAGTCGCCGGTGGTGCACTGCTGCGCGCCGGATGTGCCGTTCGCGCTGCTGCGCAGGGCCGGCGTGCGCGGCGTGTCGGTGGACGCCTCGCTGCTGCGGCGGCGTGACGAGGACGACCTCGGCGAGCTGTTCGAGGCGGGGCTGACGCTGTTCATGGGCGTCGTGCCCGGCACCGACACCCGGCTGCCGGACATCGGCGTGGTGGCCAAGCCCGCGCTGGAGCTGTGGCGGCGGCTGGGGTTCCCGGCCGACCGGCTGGCCGAGCAGGTCGTGCTCACCCCGGCGTGCGGGCTGGCGGGCGCCTCTCCCGCCTACGCGCGCCAGGCGCTTGCCGCGTGCACGAAGGCGGCCCAGGTGCTCAGGGACGATCCCGCGGGCGAAGGCGGCTGAGACATGGTTTTGTCGGTGGCCGGCGGTAGCGTTTGCTCAGGTCGTCGTACGGAAGGAGACGTCGCGTGAGTGAGGCGGGCGGCGAGGTCGAGGGCGTGCCGGTGACCGCGCTCAAGCGGCATGCCGAGCTGAGCGAGCTGGTCAAGGAGGCGCGCTGGCGCTACTACGTGCTCGACCAGCCCACGGTGAGCGATGCCCAGTTCGACGAGTGGTTCAAAGAGCTGCTCGCGCTGGAGGAGCAATATCCCTCGCTGCAGACGCCCGAATCGCCCACGCAGCAGGTGGGCGCGCCGGTCTCGGGGGAGTTCGCGAAGGTTCAGCATCTCGCCCGGATGGAGAGCCTCGACAACGCGTTCAACGCCGACGACATGGCCGCCTGGGTGTCGCGGGCCGAGCGGCTCGCCGAGGGCCACCCCGGTCCCTTCCTGTGCGAGCTGAAGATCGACGGGCTCGCCGTCGCGCTGGTCTACCGCGACGGGAAGCTGGAGCGTGCCGCCACCCGCGGCGACGGCCGCACCGGCGACGACGTCACCGACAACGTCCGCACCATCAAGGGCGTCCCCCACCGGCTCACGGGCGACGGCGTGCCGAGCCTGGTCGAGGTGCGCGGCGAGGTCTACATCCCGGTCGAAGACTTCAAAAAGCTCAACGAGCAGCTCGTCGAGCAGGGCAAGGCGCCGTTCGCCAACCCGCGTAACTCCGCGGCCGGCACGCTGCGGCAGAAAGACCCGCGCATCACCGCCCAGCGGCCGCTGCGCATGCTGGTGCACGGCATCGGCGTGTGGGAGGGCTCCGAGGAGCCGCGCGCGCAGTCGGAGTGCTACGAGCGGCTGCGCGAGTTCGGGCTGCCGGTCAGCGACCTGTACAAGGTGGTGCCGGGGCTCGACGAGGTCAACGAGTTCATCGAGCACTACCGCGTCCACCGCCACGACCCGCCCTACGAGATCGACGGCGTCGTGGTGAAGATCGACGACTTCCGCACCCAGCGGGAGCTGGGCTCGACCTCGCGCGCGCCGCGCTGGGCGATCGCCTACAAATATCCGCCGGAAGAGGTCAACACCAAGCTGCTCGACATCCAGGTCGGGGTGGGGCGCACCGGGCGGGTGACGCCGTTCGCGGTGATGGAGCCGGTCACGGTGTCGGGCTCGACGGTCGAGCGGGCCACGCTCCACAACGCCGCGATCGTCAAGAAGAAGGGCGTGCTCATCGGCGACACCGTGGTGCTGCGCAAGGCGGGCGACGTCATCCCCGAGATCGTCGGGCCGGTCGTGGCGCTGCGCGACGGGACCGAGCGCGAGTTCGTCATGCCGACCCACTGCCCCGAGTGCGGCACCGAGCTGGCGTACGAGCAGGAGGGCGACGCCGACCTGCGCTGCCCCAACGCGCGCGGCTGCCCGGCGCAGATCCGCGAGCGGCTGTTCTTCGCCGCCGGGCGGCGCGCGCTCGACATCGACGGGCTCGGCTATGTCGCGGCCACCGCGCTCACCCAGCC
Organism: Nonomuraea sp. NPDC049309; assembly: GCF_043196965.1. NCBI lineage: Bacteria > Bacillati > Actinomycetota > Actinomycetes > Streptosporangiales > Streptosporangiaceae > Nonomuraea > Nonomuraea sp. NPDC049309. Next base: position 175,429 of record NZ_JBICSH010000006.1, read on the forward strand.
GCTGCCGCCACAGGAGCCGGTGGTGCGCACCGAGGCCGACCTGTTCGACATCACCCTCGACCGGCTCATCCCGATCAAGTCGGTGGTCCGCGACCAGGAGACCGGGCTGCCCAAGATCGACCCGAAGACCGGTAAGGAGAAGGTCGTCACGTTCTTCTCCAACGTCAACGGCGAGCCCAGCCAGAACGCCCTGCGTCTGATGGAGGAGCTCGAGCGGGCCAAGCAGTCCTCGCTTGCGCAGGTGCTCGTCGCGCTGTCCATCCGCCACGTCGGCCCGCCCACCGCCCGCGCGCTCGCCGACGCGATGCGCTCGATGGACGCGATCATGAACGCCTCCGAGGAGGAGCTGGCGGCCGTCGAGGGCATCGGTCCCAAGGTGGCGGCCACGATCAAGGAGTGGTTCGAGGTCGACTGGCACCGCGAGATCATCGAGCGGTGGCGGGCCGCCGGGGTCCGCATGGAAGACGAGCCCGCGCCCGAAAAGGGGCCGCAGACGCTGCAGGGCCTGACGTTCGTGGTGACCGGCACGCTCGACGGCTACACCCGCGACTCGGCCGCCGCCGAGATCACCAGCCGGGGCGGCAAGGTGTCCAGCTCGGTGTCGAAGAAGACGTCGTTCCTGATCGCGGGGGAGAACGCGGGGTCGAAGTACGACAAGGCCGTGGACCTGAAGGTGCCGATCCTGGATCGGGCCGGCTTCGAGGTTCTGCTGAACGAAGGCCCCGAGGCCGCCGCCCAGGTGGCCACCACACCGGACGACTGAGCGGGCCGGGCGGAGGCGCCCGGCCTGCGCGTGAGGGGGCTGCTCGCGGCGTGGGCGGCCCCTTTTGGTGTGGCGGCGCTGGGTGTGTGGGCGGCCCCCTTTCCGTGTGGTCGTGCTGGGTGTGTGGGCGGTGCGGTTCTGTGTGGGTGTGCTGGGGGTTGGGTGGGGTCGGGTGGTGGGGGCTGGTTCGGGGTGTTGTGGGTGGTCCGTTGGTGTGGTCGTGCTGGGTGTGTGGGCGGTGCGGTTCTGTGTGGGTGTGCTGGGGGTTGGGTGGCGTCGGGTGGAGGGGTTGGCTCGGGGTGCGGGCGGTGAGCGTCCGTGTGGTCGGAGCGGGTGCGGAGCGGAGCTGCGCACCCTTCGTCCCGGCGGCCCCGGAACCGACCACGGGAAGCCATCGCGCGGGCCGTCGGCACACCGCCGGAGGCGGCCACGGACCGTCAGGGCCGCTCTCCTCGGCAAGAGACGACGCCGCTCGACACGACGGCACCCAGCCGGCGCTCCCCGATACGAGCGTGAACACCAGAGACGTTTCAGGTCACTCGACGAGCGTGAACACCAGAGACGTTTCAGGTCACTCGACGAGCGTGAACACCAGAGACGTTTCAGGTCATTCGACGCTTTAGAGTGACACCCTCACCCCTGCAAAACGAGCGAACCAGGACAGGCTTGCGGCGGACCAGAGAATCACTCGCTCACCGGCCAGGTGATAGCACTGGTGCGGCGGTGCCCCGACCACGCAACGCGCGAAAACGCGAACCGTCCCTGTAGCACCCCGCCCGAACAGCACAAGCGCAAGCGCGGTCCACAACCGCCACGCCCAGCACATCGCGGGCAGCATCCGCAGCAATCGCGGGCAGGATCCGCAGCCGCGCAACAGGCGACCTCCCGACAGCGCGGAAGCCCACCGGCACGACACCCGGAAGGAGCTCGCCCATCCCCGATAGCCCCGAGTAGCCCTCGCCCATCCCCGACAGCCCCGAGTAGCCCTCGCCCATCCCCGACAGCCCCGAACAGCCCTCGCCCATCCCCGATAGCCCCGAACAGCCCTCGCCCATCCCCGACAGCTCCGAAGAGCCCCCGTTCACCCCCGACAGCCCCGAACAGCCCCCGTCCACCCCCGAACAGCCCCCGTCCACCCTCTGACGGGTTGTTTACAGCTATGGGCAACCGTTTGTGGGGGTTGGTCGTCTTCTATGCGAGCCGTGTGGGCGTTGCCCGGGTTCAGGCTGCTTCGGCGTAGGTTGGGGTCGCTGTGTGCTCGGTTTGCTACACAGGGTGCTTTTTGGGTATATGTCGGAAAGGAGAAGTGACGGAACGTACGCGCTTGGTTTCGCGAAGTGGGGTGAAGGTCGTACCCTCCCATAGTGACCTAATGGGGGTTCTGTTACCGATGACTGACCCAACCGACACCCGCGACACAGGGCCACGCGTCGGCACGCCGTTGTGGGGTTACCTCGCGGGCGTCACCGTGATCGGCTTCACCGGCCTGCTGGTGGCCATGCTGCGGCTGGACCCGTCCGGTCTGGTGGAGCTCGCCAACACCCCGCTGTTCTGGGTGCTGGCGGTGCTGGTGATCCTGGGCGAGCTGCGGCCCGTCATGGTGTCGTCGGCCACCGCCGTGGGCGGCACGTACCCGTCCACCATGTTCACCTTCGCGGTGCTGCTGCACCTCGGACTGCCCGTCGCCGTGCTCATGCAGGCCGTGGCGGTGGCGATGAACGGCGCGGTGACGCGCAAGGCGTGGCATCGGGTCATGTTCAACATCGCGCAGTCCTCCCTGGCGCTGATCGCGGCCGCCGTGGTGCTGAGCCTGTTCGGCATCGTGCCGAGCCCGGCCGCGCCCTGGGTGCCCGCGGGTGACGACCTGCTGGCCATCGCGCCGGCGGGGATCGCGTACTTCCTGGTCAGAGGCGCGCTCGTGTGCGGCGCGGTCGCGTTGCACGAGCGGCGCTCGCTGGTACGCGTGCTCAGGGCCAGCGTCGGCCCCCAAGCGCTGGTGTACATCGGCCTGCTGGGCCTCGCGCCGCTGGTGGTGGTCGTCATGAACCACTCGCCGGGGCTGGTGCCGCTGTTCGTGGCCCCGCTGGCCGCCGTCTACTTCACCGCCACTCTCTCCTTGCGCCGCGACCACCAGGCCATGCACGACGAGCTGACCGGCCTGCCCAACAGGAAGATGCTCGTGGTCAGCACCGAGGAGGCGCTGGCCGAGGTGCGCCAGGACGAGCGGGTGGGGCTGTTCCTCCTCGACCTCGACCGGTTCAAGGAGGTCAACGACACGATGGGCCACCCGGTCGGCGACCGGCTGCTGCAGCTCGTCGCCCACCGGCTCACCCACGCCGTACGCCCGGGGGACGTGGTGGCGCGGCTCGGCGGCGACGAGTTCGCCGTGCTGCTGCCCTCGATCAGGGACGCCCACGCGGCCAGGGAGGTCGCGGCGCGGCTGCGCGCGGCGCTCACCGAGCCGGTGCGCCTGGAGGGCATGACGTTCGACCTCGACGCCTCGGTGGGCATCGCGCTCTACCCCGATCACGCGCCCGACTTCGAGCTGCTGCTGCAGCGGGCCGACGTGGCGATGTACCTGGCCAAGGAGGGCCGTACGGGCGTCGAGCTCTACCAGCCCGACAAGGACCGCAACTCGCCGGAACGCCTGACCCTGCTCGGCGACCTGCGCCGCGCCATCGACAACGGCGAGCTGCGCCTGCACTACCAGCCCAAGGTGGCGCTCGGCACCGGCGACGTGCAGGGCGTGGAGGCGCTGCTGCGCTGGCGGCATCCCGTGCACGGGCCGGTGGCGCCGGCCGACTTCGTGCCGCTGGCCGAGCAGTCGTACCTGATGCGGCAGCTCACCGCGTACGTGATCGAGGAGGCGATGCGGCAGGCCGCCGCCTGGTGGCACACGGGCCTGCGGGTGCAGATCTCGGTCAACATCTCGGCCCGCGACCTGCTCGGCTCCGCACTGCCCGAGCAGCTCGGGGTGGGCCTGGCCAAGTACGCGCTGCCGCCGACCGCCATCCAGCTGGAGGTCACCGAGCGCATCCTGACCGGCGACCAGGCGTACACGCAGGAGACGATCAAGGCGCTGGCCGCGCTGGGTGTGCCGCTCGCGATCGACGACTTCGGCACCGGCTACTCCTCGCTGATCAGGCTGCAGCGGCTGGCCGTCTCGGAGGTCAAGATCGACGCCTCGTTCGTGCGCCGGATCGCCGAGTCGGAGGACGACTACCGCATCGTCCGCTCCATCGTCGACCTCGTACGGAGCCTGGGCCTGCGCTCGGTCGCCGAGGGCGTCGAGTCGGAGGAGGTCGCGATGCGCCTCGTCGAGCTGGGCTGCGACATCGGGCAGGGCTGGCTGTTCTGCGAGCCGATGCCCGCCGAGGAGGCCGCGGTCTGGCTGCGCGACCGCACGGGCGGCTCGGTGGACTACGAGTACCAGCCGGAAGTCAGCTCGGCCTGACCGGATAATGCGTTCGGGGGTGCTACGTCAAGACCCCTAGGATGGCAGTGTCCAAAGACTCCATCCACGAAACGGGTTCAACGACTCATGTCCGCCATAACCCGCGACGAGGTCGCACACCTGGCCCGGTTGTCCAGGCTGGCGCTCAGCGACGACGAACTCGATCACTACGCCACCCAGCTCGATGCGATCATCGAGTCGGTCGCGAAGGTGGCCGAGGTCGCCGCCGAGGATGTGCCGCCTTCGTCGCACGCGCTTCCGCTGACCAATGTCTTCCGTGCCGACGAGGTGCGACAGTCCCTGACGCCCGACCAGGCCCTCGCCGGCGCGCCCGCCGTCGAGGACGACCGCTTCCGGGTGCCGCGCATCCTCGGGGAGGAGGCATGAGCCTGATCCGCAAGACCGCCGCCGAGCTCGGCGCGATGATCGCTGCGGGCGAGGTGTCGGCCGTCGAGGTGGCCGAGGCGCACCTCGACCGCATGGCCGAGGTCGAGCCGAAGGTCCAGGCCTTCCTCCACATCGATCGTGAGACCACGCTGGAGCAGGCCCGCGCGGTGGACGCCCGTCTGCGGGCGGGGGAGAAGCTGGGCCCGCTGGCCGGCGTGCCGGTCGCCCACAAGGACATCTTCACCACGCGCGACATGCCGACGACGGCCGCGTCCAAGATCCTCGAGGGTTGGCGGCCGCCGTACGACGCCACCGTCACCGCCCGCCTGCGCGAGGCCGGCCTGGTCATCCTGGGCAAGACGAACCTCGACGAGTTCGCGATGGGCTCCTCGACGGAGAACTCCGCCTACCACGTCACCCGCAACCCGTGGGACCTGAGCCGGGTGCCCGGCGGCTCCTCCGGCGGGTCGAGCGCCGCCGTGGCCGCGTACGAGGCGCCGCTGTCCACCGGCACCGACACCGGCGGCTCGATCCGGCAGCCCGCCGCCGTCACCGGCATCGTCGGTATGAAGCCCACCTACGGCGGCTCGTCCCGCTACGGCCTGATCGCCTTCGCCAGCTCGCTGGACACGCCGGGCCCGTTCGCGCGTAACGTGCTCGACGCGGCGCTGCTGCACGAGGCGTTCTCCGGTTACGACCCGATGGACTCCACCTCCATCGACGCGCCGGTGCCCTCGGTGGTCGAGGCGGCCAAGCACCCCGACGTCGCCGGCATGCGCATCGGCGTGGTCAAGGAGTTCTCCGGCGAGGGCTACCAGCCGGGCGTGCTGGCCCGCTACAACGAGGCCGTGCAGCTGCTGGAGTCGCTGGGCGCCAAGGTCGTCGAGGTCTCCTGCCCGTCGTTCAAGACCGCGCTGCCCGCCTACTACCTGATCGCGCCGTCGGAGTGCTCGTCCAACCTGGCCCGCTTCGACGCCATGCGCTACGGCCTGCGCGTCGGCGACGACGGCACCCGCAGCGCCGAGGAGGTCATGGCGCTGACCAGGGCGGCCGGGTTCGGTCCCGAGGTCAAGCGGCGCATCATGCTCGGCACGTACGCGCTGTCCAGCGGCTACTACGACGCCTACTACGGCCAGGCCCAGAAGGTGCGCACGGTCATCTCGCGCGAGTTCGAGGCCGCCTACCAGCAGGTCGACGTCCTGGTCTCGCCCACCACGCCGACCACGGCGTTCCCGATCGGCGAGCGCACCGACGACCCGATCTCGATGTACCTCGCCGACCTGTGCACCATCCCGTCCAACCTGGCGGGCAACGCGGCCATCTCCGTGCCGGTGGGCCTGGCCGACGAGGACAACCTGCCGGTCGGCCTGCAGATCATGGCCCCGGTCCTGGCCGACGACCGCTGCTACCGCGTCGGCGCGGCCGTGGAGCAGGCGCTGGAGGGCCGCTGGGGCGGCAGCCTGCTGTCCAAGGCACCGGAGCTGGCGTGACACGCAACGAGCTGAAACTGAGGACCTCACCATGACTGCCGGTACGCTCATGCCGTACGACGAAGCGCTCGAGCGCTTCGAGCCGGTGCTCGGCCTCGAGACGCATGTCGAGCTGGGCACCAAGTCGAAGATGTTCTGCGGTTGCAAGACGACCTTCGGCGCGCCGCCCAACACGCAGGTCTGCCCCACCTGCCTGGCGCTGCCCGGGGCGCTGCCGGTGGCCAACCAGAAGGCCATCGAGTCGACGATCCGCATCGGCCTGGCGCTGAACTGCTCGATCGCCGAATGGTGCCGCTTCGCCCGGAAGAACTACTTCTATCCGGACATGCCGAAGAACTACCAGATCTCCCAGTACGACGAGCCGCTCTGCTACGACGGCTACATCGACGTGGAGGTCGACGGCAAGACGGTCAGGATCGGCATCGAGCGGGTGCACCTGGAGGAGGACACCGGCAAGTCCACCCACGTGGGCGGTGCCACGGGCCGCATCCACGGCGCCGACTACTCGATCGTCGACTACAACCGCGCCGGCATCCCGCTCGTCGAGATCGTGACCAAGCCCATCGAGGGCGCCGACCGGCTCGCGCCGGAGGTGGCCAGGGCCTACGTCACCGAGCTGCGCGAGATCATGCGCTCGCTGGGCGTCTCCGACGTGCGCATGGAGGAGGGCTCGCTGCGGTGTGACGTCAACGTCTCGCTGATGCCGCGCGGGTCGTCGGAGTGGGGCACCCGTACGGAGACCAAGAACGTCAACTCCCTGCGCAGCGTCGAGCGCGCCGTGCGCAGCGAGATCGAGCGGCAGGCGGCGGTGCTGGCCGGCGGCGGGAAGATCATCCAGGAGACCCGCCACTTCCACGAGGACACCGGCACCACCACCTCCGGCCGGTCCAAGGAGGAGGCGCAGGACTACCGCTACTTCCCCGAGCCCGACCTGGTGCCGATCGCGCCCGACAAGGCGTGGGTGGCCGAGCTGAAGGCCGCGCTGCCCGAGCTGCCGTCGGTCAAGCGCAAGCGGCTGCAGGCCGAGTGGGGCCTGTCCGACCTCGACATGCAGGCCATGCACAACGCCGACGCGATCGACCTGGTCGAGGCCACGGTCGCGGCCGGTGCGCCGCCGGCCGACGCCCGCAAGTGGTGGATGGGCGAGCTGGCGCGGCGGGCCAACGAGACCGGTGTCGCGCTGGCCGACCTGCCGATCACGCCCGAGCAGATCGCCCGGGTGACCGAGCTGGTCGCCTCCGGCGCGCTCAACGACAAGCTGGCGCGCGAGGTGCTCGAAGGCGTGCTGGCCGGCGAGGGCACGCCCGACGAGGTCGTCGAGCGGCGCGGCCTGCGCATCGTCAACGACGAGGGCGAGCTGTCGGCGCTCATCGACCAGGTGCTGGCCGAGAACGCCGACGCGGCCGAGAAGGTCCGCGCCGGGAAGATCGCCGCGGCCGGTGCGCTGGTCGGCGGCGTGATGCGGGCCAGCAAGGGCAAGGCCGACGCGGCCAGGGCCCGCCAGCTCATCCTGGAGAAGCTCGGCGTCCAGGAGTGACCCGCGCCGGGCGGCCCCGCGTAGCGGGCGGAGCCGCCCGGCAGCGACCCCGTGGGAGGGCTCCGCCGCATCGGCGGGGCCCTCCCGCTGCGTCCGGGCCGCTGCGTCCGGGCCGCTACGAGCCGGCCGGTTCCGCCGTGCGGGCGGCGCGCCGGGCGTACCACCGCCTGATCAGCGGGCTGAGCAGGGCGAGCAGGGACAGCGTGAGCAGGACCACCGCGACCGGGCTGCGCACGAGCACGGTCACGTCGCCCGCCCCGATGGCCAGCGCCCTGCGGAGCTGGACCTCGGCCATCGGCCCCAGGATCATGCCGATCACGGCGGGCGCGACCGGCAGGCCGAAGCGGCGCATGGCGTACCCGAGCAGGCCCAGCACGTACAGGACGAACAGGTCCACGACGGTGCCGTTGAGCGCGTAGACGCCGAGCGCGGCGAACAGCACGATCCCGGCGTACAGGTACGGGCGGGGGATGCGCAGCATGCGCGCCCACACCGGGGCCAGCGGCAGGTTGAGCACCAGCAGCATCGTGTTGCCGAGGAACAGCGACGCGATCATGCCCCAGACCAGCGCCGGGTTGTGGTCGAAGAGCTGCGGGCCGGGCTGCAGGCCGTACTGCTGGAACGCGGCCAGCATGATCGCGGCCGTGGCCGAGGTCGGCAGGCCCAGCGTGAGCAGCGGGACCAGGGTGCCGGCCGCGGAGGCGTTGTTGGCCGCCTCGGGACCGGCCACGCCCTCGATGGCGCCCTTGCCGAACTCCTCCTTGGCCACGCCCTTCGCCAGGCGCTTCTCGGCCGCGTACGACAGGAACGTGGGGATCTCGGCCCCGCCGCCGGGCAGCGCGCCGAACGGGAAGCCCAGAGCGGTGCCGCGCAGCCACGGCTTCCAGGAGCGCCGCCAGTCCGAGCGTCCCATCCAGGCCCGGCCCACCGGCACGACCTCGGGAGGCGCGTGCCGCAGGCGGCTGGCGACGTACAGGGACTCGCCGAGCGCGAACAGGCCGACCGCGACGATCACCACGTCGATGCCGTCGAGCAGCTGCGGGATGCCGAGCGTGAGCCGCGCCTGCCCGGTCTGCTGGTCGATGCCGATCAGCCCGATCACCAGGCCGAGTCCCAGCGAGGCCAGGCCGCGCACGATCGAGCGGGACAGCACCGACGAGACGGCGGTGAAGGCGAGGATGGCGAGGGCGAAGTAGTCCTCGGGACCGAACGCGATCGCGAAGCTCACCACCGCGGGCGCGGCCACCACGAGCAGCGCCGTGGCGATCGTGCCGGCCACGAACGAGCCGATGGCGGCCGTGGCGAGGGCCTGCGCCGCCCGCCCGCGCCTGGCCATCTGGTTGCCCTCCAGCGCCGTGATCATCGAGGAGGACTCGCCGGGCGTGTTGATCAGGATCGAGGTGGTCGAGCCGCCGTACATGCCGCCGTAGTAGATGCCGGCGAACATGATGAACGCGCTGGTCGGCGGCACGGTGAAGGTGATCGGCAGCAGCAGCGCCACGGTCATCGCGGGCCCGATGCCGGGCAGCACGCCGACGAGGGTGCCGAGCGTGACGCCGACGAGCGCGTACAGGAGGTTGACGGGGGTGAGCGCGGCGGCGAAGCCGTCGAGCAGGAGCTGGAACGAGGTCACCTCAGATCAGCCCCTCCAGCGGCCCGCCGGGCAGCGAGACGCCGAGCCCCTTGACGAACAGCAGGTACGTCACCACGCCCATCACCACCGCGATCCCGGCCGCGCGCATCCGGTTCCCGGCCCCCAGCGCGACGGCCAGCCCGAAGAACAGCAGGCTCGCGCCGATGATCCAGCCGAGCACGTCGAGCAGCGCGGCGAAGGCCAGGAAGACGCCGCTGACCAGGCCGAGCGTGCGCCAGTCCGTGGGCGCGTCGGCGTCCACGTCCTCGCTCTCCTCGGGGTCGGCGCGGCCGCCGCGCAGCACGTCGGCCACGTAGAACAGGCCGATGAGCACCATCGCGCCGCCCACCAGCATGGGGAAGAACCGTGGCCCGAGGCCGAGCTGGGAGGCCGCGGCCGACACGTCGAGCGTGCCGACCATGACGAACACGCCCAGCAGCAGCACCACGAGCGCCAGCCCGAGCTCGGGCCGCCACCAGCGAGCCATCAGGACACGAGCCCCATCTCGGCGATGATGCCCTTGACCCTGGCCTGCTCGGCGGCGAGGAAGTCGGCGAACTCCTGCCCGGTCTGGAACGAGTCGATCCAGCCGTTCTTGGCCACCGCGTCCTTCCACGGCTGGGCGTCGTGCATCTTGGTGATCAGGTCGGTCAGGGCCTGCTTGTCGGCGTCGGAGATCCCGCCCGGGGCCACGAAGCCGCGCCAGTTGGACAGCTCGACGTCCAGCCCGGCCTCCTTCAGGGTGGGGGCGTCGACGTCGGGCAGCCGCTCGCCGGAGGTGACGCCCAGCGCGCGGAGCTTGCCGGACTTCACGTGCTCGGCGAACTCGCCGACGCCCGAGATGCCCGCGCTGACCTTGTTGCCGAGCAGCTCGTTCAGCGCCTCGCCGCCGCCGGAGTGCGCGATGTAGTTGACCTGCTTGGGGTCCACGCCGGCGGCCTTGGCCATCAGCCCGGCCACGATGTGGTCGGTGCCGCCCGCCGAGCCGCCCGAGATCGACACCTTCGCCGGGTCGGCCTTCCAGGCCGCGACCAGGTCGGCGAGCGTCTTGAACGGCGACTCGGCCGGGACGACGACGATCTCGTACTCCTCGGTCAGCTTGGCGATGGGCGTGGTCTCGGACAGCGTGACCTTCGACTTGTTCTGCTCGATGGCGCCCACCATGACCAGGCCCATCGTCATCAGCAGGTTGCCGTTGCCCTTCTCACCGGCGAGCTGGGCCAGGCCGATCGTCCCTCCCGCGCCGGGCACGTTGTACACCTCGACCTTGCGGTCCGGCACGGCGGCCTTGAGCGCCTGTTCGGCCACGCGGGAGGTCTGGTCCCAGCCGCCGCCGGGCGCGGCGGGGGCCATGATGCGCAGGGTGGCGTTCGCGGACGTGCCGCCTCCGCCGGCGCCGCCGCAGGCCGTCAACGCGCCCAGGGTGAGTGCCGCGAGGGCGGCGAATACGCGCAAGCGCATGTTCACTCCAAGATGGGGGGGTTTCACAGTCGTCGGGAGTGGCATGGTGAGGTCCGTTTCCCGCCGCGTCGAGACTTTGTGTGGTTGCCGTCGTAGTGGTCGTATTGGTCGCGACCCGGACGTGACCTGCTTTTGTTTCGATGAGCCACGATGAACAGGCTGAGAAGGGTTCGTGACGCCTCGCTCGGCACGCAGCTCTTCGCGCTCCAGATGGTGATCGTGCTGCTGGCCGCCGGCGGCACGGCCGCCGTGTGGGCGGAGCACACCCTTGACCAGCTCGACTCGCTGCACGAGCAGCGCGCGCTGGCGATCGCCCAGTCGGTGGCCGCGCTGCCGCAGGTGCGTGAGGCGTTCAAGCTGGAGCACCCGGAGAGCGTGCTGCAGCCGCTGGCGCTGAGCGTCCAGGCCGAGACCGGCGCCGACTACGTGGTCATCGCCGACACCCGGCAGCTGCGCTACGCCCATCCCAACGCCTCGCTGATCGGCAAGAAGCTGTCCACCGACGGCAGCACGGTCCTGCGTACCGGCCGGAGCTGGGTCGGCGTCGAGACGGGCACGATCGGCACCACCCTCAGGGGCAAGACGCCCATCAGGGACGAGTACGGCGAAATCATCGGCCTGGTCTCCGTCGGCGTGCTGGAGACCACGGTCACCGGCCAGCTCTTCGACGCCCTGCCGCCGCTCATCTGGACCGCGTGCGCGGTGCTGCTCGCGGGGCTCGCGCTGGCGGCGTTCATCACGGCGCGGGTGCGCAGGCAGACGTTCGGGCTGGAGCCGCGTGAGATCGCCGCGCTGCTCGAGCAGCGCGAGGGCGTGCTGCACGGCGTGAAGGAGGGCCTGCTCGCCCTCGACATGGAGGGCAGGGTCACGCTCGTCAACGACGCCGCCCGCGAGCTGCTCGGCGACGTCGGCGAGGACCTGGACAGCATGCCGGTCTCCGACCGCATGCGCGACGTGCTCGGCGGCGCCGACCCGGGTGAGGACCGCATCGTGCTGCACGGCGAGCGGGTGCTCGTGCTCAACCGCACCCCCGTCTGGGTGCGCGGCCGCCAGCTCGGCTGGGTGGTCACCCTGCGCGACCGCACCGAGCTGGTCCGCCTGGCCCGCGAGCTGGACGACACCAGCAGCGCCACGGAGGCGCTGCGGGCGCAGGCGCACGAGTTCGCCAACCGCATGCACACCGTGGTCGGCCTACTCGAACTCGGCGAGCACGAGGCCGCCATCGGCTTCATCACCCGCACCACCCACGACACCAACGCCACCGACGTGCGCGAACGCGTCCAGGACCCGACGCTGGCCGCGCTGCTCATGGCCAAGTCGGCCGAGGCGGCGGAGCGCGGTGCCAGGCTGGTGCTCTCCGACGACTCCTCGGTGCCCGAGGGCGCGCTCGGCGACCCGCGCGATGCGGTGCTGGTGGTCGGCAACCTCGTCGCCAACGCCATCGACGCGCTCGACGGCGCCGAGGGCACGATCGAGGTGTCCGTACGCGCCGATGCCGACGGGCTGCACGTGCGGGTCGGCGACTCCGGCCCCGGCATCGCGCCCGAGCTGGTGGAGGAGGTCTTCAGGGAGGGCTTCACCACCAAGGCCGCACACTCGGGGCCGCGCGGGCTGGGGCTCGCGCTCACCCGGCAGGCGTGCCTGCGCCGGGGAGGCTGGGTGCGCGTACGCAACGACGGCGGCGCCGTTTTCACCGCCCTGCTGCCCGCGAGGACCGCCACATGACCGAGACCGCCATCCGGGTGCTGGTCGTGGACGACGACTTCATGGTGGCCCGCATCCACAGCGGCTACGTGGCCAGGGTGCCCGGCTTCGAGGTCGTCTCGGTCGCCCACACCGGCGCCGAGGCGCTCGCCGCCGCGGCCGAGCTGCGGCCCGACCTGGTGCTGCTCGACATCTACCTGCCCGACATGTCGGGCCTGGAGGTGCTCAAGGCGCTGGACGACGTGGACGTCCTGATGATCAGCGCCGCCCGCGACGTGCCCACGGTCAGGGAGGCCATGCGCGGCGGGGCGGTCAACTACCTCATCAAGCCGTTCACCGCCGCCGCGCTCACCGAGCGCCTGCGCCAGTACGCCGATACCCGCGAGCGCCTGACCGCCATCGGCCCCGAGGCGCGCCAGGACGACGTGGACCGGCTCTTCGGCCTCCTGCCGTCCGCCGCCCCCATGCCCAAAGGACTGTCCGCGGCCACCTGCGCGCTGGTCGCCGACACGCTGCGCGAGGCCGGGCGCGACCTGTCCGCGGCCGAGGCCGCCCAGCTCACGGGCCTGTCGCGGGTGAGCGCGCGCCGCTATCTGGAGTACCTGTGCGCGGTCGGCCAGGCCGAGCTGAGACCCCGTTACGGGACCGCCGGGCGGCCCGAGCATCGCTACCGGTGGCTAGGTTGACACACTTCCGTATCCATTTCCCGTGACATATGCGGATCTGCGTGCCTTACTGTTGCCTGAGACTTGGCTGCGGACCGGGAGGAGATTGAGGCGTGCGAAACGCCGGACCGATCGAATCACCGACCGACCCGTTCGCCTCGGTGCCTCTACCCACGTCGAAGGTCTCCAAGAAGCCGCGGATCGAAGGGCTGCCCCCCGGAGTCTCCCGGGACATCTTCGGTCCGCCGGACCGGCAGGAGGCCCGACCGGCCCAAGGCCCGGGCGCCGCGGGCGGCACGGCGGGCAAGGGCGGGACGCTGCCGCCGGCGGCGCCGCCCGCGCAACCCTGGCCCATGGCCTCCGAGAAGCCCGCGCAACCCGCGCCCGTCTTCGGGACGCCGGAACGCCCGTCGTCCTTCGAAGAGCCCGAGCCGCCACGGCGCCGCCGGCTGCTGCCCGTCATCGTCTCGGTGATCGTGATCCTGGCCGCGCTCGCGTACGTGGTGCCCGCCGTGCTCATGTCCGGCTCCGTGCTGCGCGGCACCCGGGTCGCCGGAGTGGACATCGGCGGCCTGACCGTGACCAAGGCCGCCGACAAGCTGCGTACCGAGCTGGCCACCAAGCTCAGCAAGCCCGTCATCGCCGACATCGGCGGCAAGAAGGAGACGATCCAGCCGGACGAGGCCGGGCTCGAACTCGACGTCGTCGCCACCATCGGGCAGGCGCCCAGCGGGTTCCCCACCCCCGAGGAGGTCTGGCGGGGGCTCACCGGCACCACCGAGCTCACCCCCAAGATCACCCTCGACGCCGCCCAGCTCGCCAGGACCGTCGAAGGGCTCGCCGGCACCGTCGACAAGCCCGCCCGCGAGGGCCGCATCGTCTTCAACGGGCTCCAGCCGCGCGCCCGCATGCCCGAGAACGGCGTGCTGCTCGACCGCGACGACGCCATCCGCAGGATCGGCAAGGCGTTCCTCAACGGCGGCGGCAACGTCGTGCTCACCCTCAGGCCCGCCAAGCCCGCCACCACCCCTAAGGCCGTCGACGAGGCGCTGACCAAGGCCAAGGCCGCCGTCTCCGCGCCGCTGACCCTCACCTCCGGGGCCAAGCAGGTGCAGATCCCGCCGGCCATGATCGCGGCGAACCTCACGTACGAGGTGAACGGCGACGGGCGGCTCGTGCCGCGGTTCAACGCCAAGGCCGTGCTCCAGCAGGTCGAGAACAACCTGGTGGACGAGGCGCAGCAGCCCAGGGACGCGACGTACGAGATCGTCAACGGCAGGCCCGTCCTCGTGCCCTCGCGGCCGGGACGCGGCGTCAACGACAAGCTGCTCGCCAAGGACGCCGAGAAGGTGTTCGACCAGGGCGGCAGCCGGGTCATCGAGGTACGCCTCGGCACCGTCGCCCCCACCGTCGAGACCTCCCGCATCCAGGGGCTCGGCATCAAGGAGATCGCCGCGTCGTTCACCACCACCTTCGACTGCTGCCAGCCGCGCGTCACCAACATCAGGCGCATGGCGGAAAAGCTCGACGGTTACGTGGTGCGGCCCGGCGAGACGTTCTCGCTCAACGAGGCGCTCGGCGAGCGGACCGCCGAGGACGGGTACGTCCAGGCCGGTCAGGTCGTCGGCGGGCGCACGGTCAACGTCGTCGGCGGCGGAGGCGGGCAGTTCGCGACCACGCTGTACAACGCGGCGTACTTCGCCGGGTTCGAGGACGTCGAACACCAGCCCATGGACTACTACTCCGCCCGCTTCCCCGCCGGGCGCGACGCCACGCTTCTCTGGCCCGACCCCGACCTCAAGTGGCGCAACGACTCCCAGAACGGCGTGCTCATCAAGACCGCCTCCACCCCGACGTCGGTGACCGTCACGCTGTGGGGGGTCAAGCGGTACGACAAAATCGAGGCGGTGGAGTCGGAGCGGCGGGACTTCACCCCGTTCCGGCGGGAGGTCAGCACCGCGCCCGGCTGCGTGCCGACGACGGGGGAGCAGGGCTTCACCATCGACGTGACCCGCGTCTTCCACAAGGACGGCAAGGTGGTCAAGAAGGACAAGAAGGTCACCACCAAGTACCGCCCCCGCCCCCAGACGGTCTGCACCGGCGGCTGACCTCACCCTCAGGGCCCCCTCAACCGTCGCCCGCCTTCCGCTCCCCACCCGAACGGACCGCCCCCGAAAGGGACCTGAGCCCTCGTCCCTCTTCAACCGAAGGGACTGCGGCCGCGACGGTGGGGGAGGGGCGCAGCGGTGGTGAGCCGCCCCTTCGAAGCGACCTCGGCCGCCGCTCTTGTCCGCCCGAGGGACCTCGGCCATCACCGCCTTGGTTCACCGAGGGGACCCCGGCCGCGACGGTGGGGGAGGGGTGTGCGGTGGGAACTCCTGTGCGAGCACGGGGGGCGCAGTGGCGTGGCCCCCGGTAGCGGCGAGCCCCGAGGGGGTCAGGACGGGGCGAGGGTGAGGAGGCGGTCGTCGCCGGGGCGGGGGGAGCCGCGGCCGTCCTTGTTGCTGGTGCCCACCCACAAGGATCCGTCGGGCGCGGCGGCCACGGCGCGCAGGCGGCCGTAGCGGTCGGTGAAGCGGGCGACCGGCGTCCCGGCGGAGCCGTCGGCGCCGAGCGGGATCTGCCAGAGCCGCTCGCCGCGCAGCGCGCCGACCCACAGGGACCCGCCGGCGTACGCCATCCCGGACGGTGACGCCTCCGAGGTGGGCCAGGTGAGGATGGGGTTGATGTAGCGGGGATCGTCGCCGCGCCCTTCGACCTCGGGCCACCCGTAGTTGCCTCCGGGCTTGATCAGGTTGACCTCGTCGTAGGTGTTGGCGCCGAACTCGGAGGCGTACAGGCGCCCGGACGGGTCCCAGGCGAGGCCCTGGACGTTGCGGTGGCCGTAGCTGTAGACGAGGGTGCCGAACGGGTTGCCGGGCGCGGGCGCGCCGTCGGTGGTCATGCGCAGGATCTTGCCGCCGAGGGAGTCGCGCTGCTGGGCGAGGCTCCGGTCGCCGACCTCGCCGGTGGTGGCGTACAGGAAGCCGTCGGGGCCGAAGGCGAGCCGGCCGCCGTTGTGGATGCCGCCCTTGGGGATGTCGCGGACGAGAATCCGCTCGTCGGCGAGCGTGCCGCCGGTGAGGCGGTAGCGCACGATCCGGTTGTCGTTCTCGGCGGTGTAGTAGAGGAAGACCTGGTCGTCCTTGACGGCGACGCCGAGGAGGCCGCCTTCGCCGTCGGGCCGCGCCTCCTTGATGGTGGCCAGCTCGGTGACCTGGCCCGCGGGGGTGACGCGCAGCAGCCGGGCGGTGTCGCGTTCGGTGACGAGCGCGTCGCCGCCGGGCAGGAACGCGACTCCCCACGGCACGGCGAGCCCGGTGGCGACGTCCTTCGGCTCGCCGGGGGCGGCCTCGGCGGTCAGGGTCGCGGTGGGGCTGACCTCGCCGCCGCTCGCCGTGCACGCCGTGAGCGCCGTCAGAACCACCGGCAGCATGATCGTCCAGAGCCTCCTCATGTGTTCCATCCTGCCCCCGCAGTCGTAAGGTTCTCGGCATGAAGACCTGGGTTCCGTCCGAATCGGTGGCAGCTGCACTCTCCGACCTTCCCGGCATCGAATGTGCCGTCTACAACAGCACGACCCCGATGCCCGAAGGGGTGGAGGAGGTCGAGGTCTGGGTTCCGCCGCTGGTCACGGTGCCCGACGTGCCGGGGACGCTGGCGAGGATGACCTCGTTGCGGCTGGTGCAGACGGTGACGGCCGGCGTGGAGCCGTACCGTCCGCACATGCCGGAGGGCGCGGTGCTGTGCAACGCGCGCGGCGTGCACGACGCGGGCACGGCCGAGTGGGCGGTGGGCGCGATGATCGCGGTGCTCAGGGAGTTCCCCGGTTTCGTGGACGCGCAGCGCAGGGGCGAGTGGACCTACCACCCCACCGACGTGCTGGCCGACTCGCGCGTGGTGATCGTCGGCTACGGCTCGATCGGGTCGGCGCTTGAGCGCCGGCTGGAGGGGTTCGAGGTGGAGGTCGTCCGGGTGGCGAGGAGGGCGCGCGACGGCGTGCACGCCATGGACGAGCTGCCCGCCCTGCTGCCGGACGCCGACGTGGTGGTGCTGCTGGTGCCGGCCACCCCCGACACCGCCGGCATGGTGGACGCCGCGTTCCTCGCGCGCATGAAGGACGGAGCCGTGCTGGTCAACGCGGCCAGGGGGTCGATCGTCGACACCGACGCCCTGGTCGCCGAGCTGAAGACGGGCAGGCTGCGCGCGGCGCTCGATGTGACCGCGCCGGAGCCGCTGCCGGAGGGCCACCCCCTCTGGAGCGCGCCCAACGTGCTGATCACGCCGCACATCGCGGGCAGCACCCCCGCGTCCGAACGGCGGACGCTGCGTCTCATCCGGGCCCAGCTGGAGCGTTACGTCGCCGGTGAAGAGCTGGTCAACGTCATAACCGACGAGTACTGAGAGGATTCCGGAACGTGGCTGGTCCGTGACCTCGGTTGCGTACCGTTACGTTTGCAGGGAGTTCCTGACTCCTGTCAAGGAGCTCTTGGCAGCGGCATATTGGTCTGTCTGGTTATCAGATCGGTGACGACATCGGCGTTGTCACCACCCGCGCACCTACGACCGCACACACTGGCAGAGGTGATCGTCCGGGCTCGGGCGGTCGCGGGTGCAGAGTTCGAGACGGGATGGGCAACGACTGTGATCCGCTGGCGTGATCCACGGGTGCCGCCGGCCGCCGCGGCGGTGACGGGCGCGGCGGCGTTCGCCGCCGTCCTGCTGGCGCAGGCCCCTGCCACGATCACCGGTGCGGTCGCCGGCGGGCTGGCGGCGCTGATCGCCGCGGCCTCCCTGTTGATCGCGTCGGTACGACGTGCCGCGACGCACCGTCCCTCGGCGGCGAGCGCCCGCTGGATGGGCGGCGGCGCGGTCATCTGGGCCGCCGGAGTGACCCTGAGGCCGTTCGCCGACGGGTTCGTGGTCAACTTCGCGGACATGTTCGTCCTGCTCGGCACCGTGGTCACGGCCGGCGGCGCGCTGATCGCCGCGGATCGCAGGTTCCCGGCGAGGACGGCTTTACGGCAGCTCACGGACGCCTATCTGTGCGCCGTGTCCCTCCTGCTCATCGGATGGGTGACGGCGCTGCGGCATGTCTACGCGGAGGCCTCGGACCCGGTCGGGTTCACGCTGGCCATGCTGCCGCCGATGATCGCGCTGCTGGTGACGTGCGCGGTGATCCCTTCGGTGGTCACCAGCAAGGCGCCGTCGTCGCTGCTCGGCCTGGCCGGGCTGGGTGTGCTGGTCACCATGACGGTGGCCGCGGTGGGCTCGGCCGTGGGACGGCTGCTGGAGGGCGAGCCGCAGCTGTGGAGCGTCATGCTCGCGCCCGTCGCGTTCCTCATGCTGGCCGCGGTGCCGTGGGGGCCGAAGGGCCGGGCGGCGGGCCGTCCCGCCGTCGGCCAGGCGGTGGGCCTCGCGCCGCTGGTGCTGGTCGCGGTGGCGGTCTGCTCGATGCTGGCCCACCAGATGGGCGGCAACCCCGACCCGCCGAACGCGGGCATCGCGGCGCTCAGCGCCTCGCTCGTGCTGCTCCTGCTCGTACGCCTGTTCGTCGCCTCGGCCACCAACCTGCGCCTGCGCGGCCAGGTCAAGCTGGGCCGGCGCCAGCTCATGGATCTGGCCGAGAGCATCGGCGACGTGGTGTTCACCTGCGACTACCAGGGCGTCGTACGGGAGATCGGGGCCGGCGTCGAGGCGACGTACGGTTACAAGCCCGGCGATGTCGTGGGCGGCTCGATCTTCGACTACATCCACCCGGAGGACGTGCCGGGCATCCAGGTCGCCATGCGCACCCTGACCCTCGACGACGATGCGGCGGCCGCGCCGGGCGCCTGCCTGATCGCCTGCCGGGTACGCGCGGCCGACGGCACCTGGCGGCCCACCGAGTCGGTGGCCACCCGCCGGCTGGGCGGCGACGAGCTGATGCTGGTCACCACGCGCGACGTGAGCGACGAGGAGGCCCTGCGCAACCAGGTGGCCCACCTGACCTTCCACGACGGCGTGACGGGGCTGCCCAACCGCGCCTACTTCGAGGAGCGCACCAGGGAGGTGCTGTCGGGCCGCACGTCCGGCAACGTCGCGGTGATCTTCCTCGACCTCGACGGCTTCACCTCGGTCAACGACTCGGTGGGGCATGCCAGCGGCGACTACCTGCTCGGGCAGGCGGCGCGCAGGCTGCGCAGCGCGGTCCGCGCCGACGACACGTTGGCCCGCTGGGGCGGCGACGAGTTCGCGGTGCTCGTGGAGACCGGCGGCGAGGCGCAGGTGGCGGTCGATCTGGCCGAGCGGCTGGTACGCGCGGTCTCGCAGGAGCCGTTCCGCGTGGCCGACCGCGACGTGGCGCTGACGGCGAGCGTCGGGGTGGCCTTCACCGAGGAGGGCATGCCGGCCGGTGACCTCATGCGCAACGCCGACGTCGCCATGGCGCGCTCCAAGGAGCTGGGCGGCCGGCGGGTCGAGGTGTTCGCCGCGCAGATGCACGCCGACGTGGTGCGCCGCCTGGAGCTGGCGGCCGACCTGCAGCGGGCGCTGATCGAGCAGCAGTTCGCCATCGAGTACCAGCCGGTGGTGGACCTCGCGACGTCGCGGGTGACCGCGGTGGAGGCGCTGGTGCGGTGGTGGCGCGGCTCGGTGTTCGTGCCGCCCGAGCAGTTCCTCGGCCCGGCCGAGGACACCGGGCTGATCGTGCCGCTGAGCGAGTGGATCCTGCGCGAGTCGTGCAGGGAGGTCGCGGCCTGGCGGGCCTCGTCGTGGGACATCGGGCTGTCGCTGAACCTGTCGGCGCGGCAGATCATGGCGCCCAGGTTCGTCGAGACGGTCGAGGAGGCGCTGCGCGAGAGCGGCCTGCCCGCCTCGTCGCTCACCCTCGAAGTCATCGAGGAGATGCTGGTCGAGGACGCCGAGGAGACGATCAAGCGGCTGTCGGAGCTGCGCTCGCTCGGCGTGCGGCTGGCCATCGACGACTTCGGCACCGGCTACGCCTCACTGGCCTTCCTGCGCCAGCTTCCCGTCGACATGATCAAGATCGACCCGTCGTTCGTGGCGGGGCTCGGCAAGGACGACACGCTGACCCTGCTCACCCGTACGATCGTGCAGCTCGGCCGCGACCTGGGGCTTATCGTGGTGGCCGAGGGGATCGAGCGTCCCGAGCAGCTCGAACTGCTCAAGCAGATGGGGTGCACGAGGGGGCAGGGCTTCCTGGTGGCGCGGCCGATGGCGGCGCGCGGCGTCGACTCGCTCATGCGGACGAGTCTCACCGTTTGAGACATGTGTCCACCAAGTTGACACCGGGGCGTTCGGAGCGGCTATCGTGTAGGCCATGCTTCGCAGTGAGATTCTCGTAGTACTTCGCTGGCGCGCAGGCCGCTAGCGAAGCACTACGACCTGCGCGCCGCCCCAGACCCACCGTTCGGTGGGAAGGGGCATTTTTTATGTCCTTAAGCGAGTAGCCACGCAAGGAACGAGCCGATGACCGAACGGATGACAGGTGCACAGGCCCTGGTCAGGGCACTGGAGCACGTCGGAGTCGACATAGTGTTCGGGATCCCGGGCGGTGCCATTCTCCCGGCCTACGATCCCCTCTACGACTCGACCAAGGTCCGGCACGTGCTCGTACGCCACGAGCAGGGTGCAGGTCACGCGGCCGAGGGCTACGCGCAGGCCACCGGCAAGGTCGGGGTGTGCATGGCGACCAGCGGTCCCGGTGCCACGAACCTGGTGACACCGCTGGCCGACGCGTTCATGGACTCGGTGCCGATCGTGGCGATCACGGGACAGGTGGCCTCGCCCATGATCGGCACCGATGCTTTTCAGGAAGCCGACATCTCCGGCATCACCATGCCGATCACGAAGCACAACTTCCTGATCACCGAGGCCGGTGACATCGCGCGCACGATCGCGGAGGCGTTCCACATCGCCTCCACGGGACGCCCCGGCCCTGTGCTGGTGGACATCTCGAAGGACGCGCTGCAGGCGGAGACCACGTTCAGCTGGCCGCCCGTCCTGCAGCTCCCCGGCTACCGCCCGGTCACCAAGCCCCACAGCAAGCAGATCCGCGAGGCGGCCAAGCTCATCGCCGAGTCCCGCAGGCCCGTCCTGTACGTCGGCGGCGGCGTCCATAAGGCCCGCGCGTCGGAGGAGCTGCGCGAGCTCGCCGAGCTGACGAACATCCCGGTCGTCACCACCCTGATGGCCCGCGGCACGTTCCCCGACAGCCACCCGCAGCACATGGGCATGCCCGGCATGCACGGCAGCGTCTCGGCGGTCGGCGCGCTGCAGAAGTCCGACCTGATCATCGGCCTGGGCGTGCGCTTCGACGACCGGGTGACCGGCGACCTGTCGACGTTCGCCCCCAACGCCAAGGTCGTGCACGCCGACATCGACCCGGCGGAGATCTCCAAGAACCGTCACGCCGACGTGCCGATCGTGGGCGACTGCAAGGAGGTCATCAGCGACCTCGTCGCCGCGATCAAGGCGTCCGGCCAGAAGGGCGACTACACCGAGTGGTGGAAGGTCCTCAACGGCTACAAGGAGACCTACCCGCTCGGCTACGAGCAGTTCGAGGACGGCTCGCTGGCCCCGCAGTACGTCATGGAGCGGCTGAGCGCGATCGCCGGCCCCGACACCTACTACGTCGCCGGCGTCGGCCAGCACCAGATGTGGGCCTCGCAGTTCATCGACTACGAAAAGCCCGGCACGTTCATCAACTCCGGCGGCCTCGGCACGATGGGCTTCGCCGTCCCGGCCGCGATGGGCGCCAAGATGGGGCGGCCCGACACCACCGTGTGGGCGATCGACGGTGACGGCTGCTTCCAGATGACCAACCAGGAGCTGGCCACCTGCGCGCTCGAAGGCGTGCCGATCAAGATCGCGGTCATCAACAACGGTAATCTCGGCATGGTCCGCCAGTGGCAGACCCTGTTCTACGACGAGCGTTACTCCAACACCGACCTGCAGACGGTCCGGCGGATCCCGGACTTCGTCAAGCTGGCCGAGGCCTATGGCTGTGTGGGCCTACGATGCGAGCGTCCGGAAGACGTGGACGCCGTGATCAAGAAGGCCATGGAGATCAACGACGTGCCCGTGGTGGTCGACTTCGTCGTCCACCAGGACGCCATGGTCTGGCCCATGGTGGCCGCGGGCACGAGCAACGACGACATCAAGATCGCCCGTGACATGGCGCCGAAGTGGGAGAACGAGGATGACTAGGAGCGGACCCGGCGCGACGACGCAGCGCCCGCGCGGCGCACGGAGGAAGGTGAGCGAGCGATGAGCCGTCACACGCTGTCGGTGCTGGTCGAGAACCGGCCCGGTGTCCTCGCCCGCGTCTCATCGCTGTTCAGCCGGAGGGGGTTCAACATCGACTCCCTCGCCGTCGGTCCCACCGAGCACGACGACATCTCCCGCATCACGATCGTGGTGAACGTCGAGGAGCTGCCGCTTGAGCAGGTCACGAAGCAGCTCAACAAGCTGGTGAACGTGCTCAAGATCGTCGAGCTGGACCCCGCGCAGTCGGTGCAGCGCGAGCTGATGCTGATCAAGGTCAAGGCCGACGCGGAGAGCCGCTCCCACGTGCTGGAACTCGTGCAGCTCTTCCGGGCCCGCTGCGTCGACGTGGCGGCCGACGCGGTGACCATCGAGGTCACCGGCACTCCCGACAAGCTTGAGGCGTTCGTCAGGGTCCTCGAGCCGTTCGGGATCAAAGAACTCGTCCAATCGGGCATGGTGGCCATCGGCCGCGGTGCCCGCTCCATCACCGACCGGTCCCTCAGGGCACTGGACCGTACCGCCTGAAAGGTTTTGAGCAAGTGACCGAGATCTACTACGACGACCAGGCCGACCTCTCGATCATCCAGGGACGTCACGTGGCCGTGCTGGGGTACGGCAGCCAGGGCCACGCCCACGCGCTCTCCCTGCGTGACTCGGGTGTCGATGTGCGCGTCGGGCTGCCCGAGGGCTCCAAGAGCCGCGAGAAGGCGGAGAACGACGGCCTGCGGGTGCTCACCCCGTCCGAGGCCGTCGAGGAGGCCAACCTCACGATGATCCTCGCGCCGGACCACGTCCAGCGCGACCTGTACAACCAGCACGTCGCCCCCAACCTCGTCGAGGGTGACGCGCTCTTCTTCGGCCACGGGCTCAACATCCGTTACGGCCTCATCGAGCCGCCGGAGGGCGTCGACGTCTGCATGGTCGCCCCCAAGGGCCCCGGCCACCTCGTGCGCCGCCAGTTCGAGGCCGGCCGCGGCGTCCCGGTGCTCGTCGCCGTCGAGAAGGACGCCTCGGGCAAGGCGCTCGACCTCGCGCTGTCGTACGCCAAGGGCATCGGCGGCACCCGCGCCGGCGCGCTGCGCACCACGTTCAAGGAGGAGACCGAGACCGACCTGTTCGGCGAGCAGGCCGTGCTGTGCGGCGGCGTCTCCGAGCTGATCAAGGCCGGCTTCGACACGCTCATCGAGGCGGGCTACCAGCCCGAGGTCGCCTACTTCGAGTGCCTGCACGAGATGAAGCTGATCGTCGACCTCATGTACGAGGGCGGCATCTCCAAGATGTACTGGTCGGTCTCCGACACCGCCGAGTACGGCGGCTACACCCGCGGGCCGCGCGTCATCAACGACAAGACCCGCGAGGAGATGCGCCGCATCCTCGGCGAGATCCAGGACGGCAGCTTCGCCCGCCAGCTCGTCAACGAGTTCGACAGCGGCCAGAAGGAGTTCAAGCGCTACCGCGAGGAGCTCGCCGAGGACGCCATCGAGAAGACCGGCGCCAAGCTGCGCCCGATGATGAGCTGGCTCAAGGGCTGAGCCCCACCGGCCTCACCCGCCTCGCACCCCCGGCGCCACACGGCCGCGCGCAGCACCTAGCGCCCGGCCACCCGGCGTGAAGGGGTTTCGTGCGCGGCCGCCCGGCCTCGCTCCGAGGGGGTCTTGTGCGCGGCCGTTCGATCCCGCCGCAAAGGGCCCCCTTGTGGGCGGCCGGGCGGTCTCGTGCGTGGCCGCTCGGCCTTGTGTGCGGCGGCCGCCGCTGGCTCTGTCGCCGGGCCCGGCCCCGGCCTCGCCGCCGAGCCGCGAGCGGTCTGGCGGGCGCCTCGTGAACCGCTGAGCGCGGCGGGCGAGGGGAGTACCCCTCGCCCGCCGCGCTTTTTCGTGCCCGCTCGCGCGAGGCTGCGGTGCTTGCTCCTGCGCGGCCATGCCCGAGGTGAGGTGCTCGCTCTCCTTCGAAGTCGCGATATTACGTCTTTACGGCGGTATATCGTTCGATATAGCATCCGAGTCATGATGAACGCGCGCCGCAGTCCGGGCGCGGGCGGGTTCGGCCCCACGGGCCGCTTCTTCGGGCCTGGCGAGCTGCGCCTGGCCGTGCTCGCCCTGATCGCCGAGCAGCCCGGTCACGGTTACCAGGTCATGACCCGTCTCGCCGACCGCTTCAACGGCACGTACGAGCCCAGCGCCGGCTCCATCTACCCCACGCTCCAGCTCCTGGAGGACGAGGGCCTCGTCCGCGTCGAGCCCGAAGGTGGCCGCAGGGTGTACCACGCCACCGAGCAGGGCCTGCGGGTCGCCGAGGGGCAGCGGGAGGAGATCGAGCGGCTGTGGGGACGTGCGGCCAGCAGGGGTCAGTGGGGGATGTTCGGCGAGCCCGAGGCCGCCGAGAT
This sequence comes from Nonomuraea sp. NPDC049309, assembly GCF_043196965.1. Lineage (NCBI taxonomy): Bacteria > Bacillati > Actinomycetota > Actinomycetes > Streptosporangiales > Streptosporangiaceae > Nonomuraea > Nonomuraea sp. NPDC049309. The sequence continues at coordinate 200,215 of NZ_JBICSH010000006.1, forward strand.
CGTCGGCCCCGCGCTGCGCCTGGTCAAGGCGGCGGTGAAGACGCTCGCGCACGCCCACCGCGACCCCCGGGTGATCGAGGGTGTGCTGGAGGTGTTCACCGACGCCCGCCGCAGGATCGAGGAGCTCGACCCGAAACGGAGGTCATCATGAGGGCGTCCGCTTACTCGCCGGCCGCCCGGCCCGAAGCGAGGAACGCGACGAGGCGGCCGCTCGCCGGCCGGTCGCCCGGCCTGGAGCGGAGGCCGTCATGAGCCGTCCGCTCGCGCGCAGGCTGCTCGACCCGTGGCTGGTCAAGGGGCGGGTCGCCGAGACCGGGCAGGTCGCGCCGCGCATGCGGCGCATCAGGATCGCCGGCCCCGAGATCGCCGGTTTGAGCTGGACTCCGGGCCAGCACGTACGGGTGCTCGTCGGCGGCGGGAGCGTGCTCGGCGGCGTGCTGCGGACGTACTCGGTCTGGCGGCACGACCCCGAGCGGGAGTCGATCGAGCTCATCGGGTACGACCACGGCGGCGACGCGCCGGGCGCCACCTGGGTCAGGAGCGTCGAGCCCGGCCACGAGGTCGCCTTCACCCGTCCGGAGGGCGGCTTCGTGCTGCGTCCCGGCGCCACATATCACCTGTTCGCGGGGGAGGAGACGGCCTCGGTGGCGTTCGGGGCGATGCTGCGGGCGCTGCCCGGGGACGCCAGGGTCTACGGGGTCGTGGAGGCCGAGGGCCCCGGAGATCACCTCGACCTGCCGGGCGGCCTGGTCACGGTGTGCAGGAACGGCGCTCCCGCGGCCTCCTCCCAGGTCCTGCTGGAGGCGGTCAGGAAGCTGGAGCTGCCGGACGAGCCGGGCACGGCCTACCTGGCGGGTGAGGCCCGCACCATCCAGGCGATCCGCGCTCACCTGGTGACTGAGCGCGGCTGGCAGCGCAGGGACGTCCGGACGAAGCCCTTCTGGGCACCCGGCAGGAAGGGGCTGGACTGACCGCAGCGCGCTGCTCCCCGGCGTCGCGCGCCCTCGGGGCGTGAGACCGGTCCTCCTCGCCATCGCGTGCTCCGGGCGCGAGACCGGCCGCACCGCCCGTCTCTCCGGTGTCGCCGCGCCCATCGGGCGTGATAAAAATACCGGTATAGTTATCGACGAGGAGGGGCCGTGATCGAGCTCAAGTCAGCCGGGGAGATCGCCGCGATGCGCGAGGCGGGCCGGGTCGTGGCCGCCGTGCACGCGGCGACGCGGGAGCAGGCCGGCGTGGGAGTGACGCTGAAGCACCTGGACGAGGTGGCGAGGACCGTCATCGAGGAGGCGGGGGCGGGCGCGTCGTTCTTCGGCTACCACCCGTCGTTCGGCGCGACCCCCTACCCGGGCGTCATCTGCACCTCCGTGAACGGGGTGATGCTGCACGGCCTGCCGACGCCGTACCGGCTGCGCGACGGCGACCTGATCAGCATCGACTGCGCGGCGTTCGTCGACGGCTGGCACGCCGACGGCACGGTGAGCTTCACCGTCGGCACGCCGCGCGACGAGGACCTCAAGCTGATCCAGGTCGCCGAGGAGACGCTCGCCGCGGGCATCGAGGCGGCCAGGCCCGGCAACAAGCTGGGCGACATCGGCCACGCGATGGCCACGGTCGGCCGCGGCGCCGATTACGGCATGCAGAACGACTTCGGCGGCCACGGCATCGGCCGGGCCATGCACGAGTCGCCGTTCGTGCCGAACGTGGCCCCTCGCGGGCGCGGGCTGCGGCTGCGGCCCGGCCTGGTCATCGCGATCGAGCCCAGCCTGATGGCCGGCGGCCGCGACGACTACTACATGGCCGACGACGGCTGGTCGGTGTGCTCGGGCGACGGCAGCAGGAGCGTTCACGTTGAGCACACGGTCGCCATCACGGAGGACGGGCCGGTCGTGCTGACTTGTCCGTGAAACCCCGCTTGTACGGGCTCCGCGGGCCCCGCGGACCGGTCATGCTTCGGCAAGGTCAGCGCCCGGCGGCCTTCAGCGGGGGACACCTCTTCGTCAAGTGAGACGATGATCGGTATCCGTTCGGCCAGACGCCGTATTCGGCCTGGTCAACAGCGAAAATATGGGCGTTTGTCGAACTTGGGCGATGGGCAGATCTTCCTCCGGTAGCTACGGAGAGTAGTCGAGAGGTATCAGGGGGAAACACTATGTATCGCAAGGGACTCGTCCTGGCCGGGCTCGTCGGCGGGATGGTCATGTTCGGAGGTTCCGCGCTCGCCGCGTCGCCCGTCGTCACGGCCGAGTCCGGTCAGGCTCGCATCCTTCCCGGCCCGAACCACGGCAAGGATGCCACTTGGGACTTCGGCGAGTGGAACAACTTCGGTGAGGACAACGACATCCTCGACCTGGACCTCCTGAACCAGCTCCTCTCGCGCGTGCTGAGCGGCTGACGAGAGACGTACGAACAGGGGCTCGCCCGGACCATGGGCGGGCCCCTTTCGCCGTCCCGGGGCCCGTCGTGTCGCGGGGTTCAGCCCTGGTACGCGAACGACGCCTCGAAGGAATTGCGCGCGATCGCGTCGAGCTGCGCCTCGCTCATCCCCAGCTCCCGCCGCAACGCGGCGTAGTTGTCCTCCACATAGCCGCCGAAGTAGGCGGGGTCGTCGGAGTTGACGGTCACCAGCAGGCCCTCGTCCAGCATCGCGGGCAGGATGTGGTCGCGCAGCGACGGCACCACGCGCAGCCGCACGTTCGACAGCGGGCACACGGTGAGCGGGATGCGCTCGTCCCGCAGCCTGGCCACGAGCTGCGGATCCTCCATCGCCCTGATGCCGTGGTCCACCCGCTCGACGCGCAGCACGTCGAGCGCCTCCCACACGTAGTCGGGCCCGCCCTCCTCGCCGGCGTGCGCCACCCGGTGCAGCCCTTCGCCCCCGGCGATCTCGAACACCTTGCGGAACAGCGACGGCGGATGCCCCACCTCCGCCGAGTCCAGCCCCACTCCGATGAAGTGCTCCCGGTACGGCAGCGCCTCCCGCAGCACCTGCTCGGCCTCCTCCGGCCCTCGATCGCGGAGGAAGCACAGGATGAGCGCCGCCGAGATGGGGCCGTCCTTGAGCGCGGCGGACAGGCCGGCGAAGACGACCTCCAGCGGCACGCCCCTGCTCAGATGCGCCTGCGGATCGAAGAAGATCTCCGCGTGCCGCACCCCCTGGGCGGCGGCCCTGCGCAGGTAGGCGGCGGCCAGGTCGTGGAAATCCTGCTCGGTGCGGAGCACGGCGAGGTTCTCGTAGTACACGTCGAGGAACGACTGCAGGTTCGCGAACGAGTACCGCGCGCGGATGGCCTGCACGTCATACGTCGGCAGCTCGATCCGGTTACGCCTGGCCAGCTCGACGACGAGCTCCGGTTCGAGGGTGCCCTCGATGTGCAGGTGGAGTTCCGCTTTGGGACGCATGCCCACGAGTAAACAGGACCTGTCAGGGCCTAGGTATCGTGCGAACCTCTGAACTCTCAGCTGTTGACCTGGCATAACATCAGATTTCATGAGGCTGGAGGATCTGCTGGCGCGCGAGGACCTGCGGCTGACGCTGGTGACGGGCTCCGGCGCGCTCGACAGGGAGATCCTCAGGGCCTATCCGACGGACCTGCCCGACCCCCGCCGCTACCTGCGCTCCGGCGACCTCGTGCTGACCAGCGGCGTCTGGTACTCCCAGCCTTCCGACTGCGAGCGCTTCGCCGACGCGCTGTGGGCGAGCGACGCCGCCGGTCTGGTCGTCGGTCTGGTCGTGCTCGGCGAGCTGCCGGCCGAGCTGGTCAAGGCGTGCGAGCGGCGCCGCCTGCCGCTCCTGCTCGCCGCCCCCGACCAGGCGTTCGGCGCGATCACCGAGGTGGTGACCGCCGAGGGCTTCGCCGCCGAGCAGCGCAGGGCCGAGCGGGTCAGGGCGCAGACCCTGCTCGACGTGCTCGGCCGCATACCGCCCGGCGAGGTCTCCGCCCACCTGCGGCTGCTCGGCGCCGACCCGGGGCTGCCGACCACGGCCATGGCGGTGACGCGGACCGGCGGCCCCGAGCTGGACCTGCCCGAGCTGCTGCATGAAGGGCTGGCGAAGAAGGGCCGCCACCTGATCGTCGGCGGCACCTCCGACGAGGCGATCGTACTGGTCAACGGCCGTGCCTCGCGCAAGAGCCTGGCCGACGAGCTGCGCGCGCTGATCGCCGCACGCCCCGGCACCAGCATCGCGGCCGGCATCAGCGAGATGGCTTCCAGCGTCTCCCAGCTCGGCGAGGCGCTGGAGACGGCCAGGCGCGGCATGGAGTCGGCGCGCAGCGGCCCAGGCCCCGTCTCGATCATGTCGCTGGCCGACATCGACAGCTTCGACATGCTGCTCGCCGCGCTGCCCGCCGCGACCCGCCGCTCGTTCCGCGACCACCTGCTCGGCCCCGTCGAGGAGTACGACGCCCGCCACGGCTCCGAGCTGCTGCGCACGCTGGACACGTTCCTGGAGACGTGCGGCTCCTGGCAGCGCACCGCCGACGAGCTGTACGTGCACGTCAACACCCTGCGCTACCGGATGCAGCGCATCGAGGAGCTCACCGGGCGGCGCATGTCGTCGATGCGCGACCGCACGGACCTCTATCTGGCCCTGCGCTCAGGACAGACCGGCTCAGGACAGGACAGCTCAGGACACAGCTCAGGACGGGTTTCAGGGCAGGCGGCCGGCGACGACGCGGCCACGTGAGACGACGGCCACGATGTTCTCCGCGGCCAGGTCCTCGATGTTCTCCCACGGGCGGCCGCGCAGCACGATGAGGTCGGCGCCCAGGCCCACCTTGACCCGCCCCACCGGCATGCCGAGCGCGTCGGCGGCGTCGGAGGTGGCCGCGCGCAGCGCCGACTGCGCATCCATGCCGAGGATGCGCGTCATGTGGACGACCTCGGCGAGCTGGTCGCCGAACTGCACGTGGTGACCGTTGGCGTCGGTGCCGAGCACGAACCGCACGCCCAGCGCGGCGGCCTGGGCGAGCAGCACGTCGCGGGTGGCGACCAGCTCGGCAGCCTTGGCCCTGGCCTGCGGCGTCACGGGCACCCGGCCCTCGGCGATGGCCTCGTTGATGAGCAGCGTGGGCGCGACGGGCGTGCCTCTGGCGGCCAGCGTCTCGGCCAGGTCGCGGCTGAGCAGCGTGCCGTGCTCGATGGAGTCGACGCCCTCCTCGACGGCCACCCGGATGCCCTCTTCCGAGTGCGCGTGCGCGGCGACCGGCATGCCGAGCGCGTGCGCCTCGTCGATCACGGCCCTGATCTCGTCGCGGGTGTAGTTGCGCCAGGCGTTCTTGTCGCCCATGGACAGCACGCCGCCGCTGGTCGTGAGCTTGATGCCGTCCATGCCGGCCCTGGCCCATGTGCGTACGAGCTTGCGGCACTCGTCGGGCCCGTCGGCCACCGGCTTCCTGAGCGCGGCCGGCACGGCGGGCGGCACGAACAGGTCGTTGTGCCCGGCGGTCATCCCCACCACGCCGTGCACCTGGATGCGCGGCCCGGGCAGCACCCCGGAGTCGAAGACCCGCCGCAGCGCGATCTGCGCCTCGTCGCCGGCGAGGTCGCGCAACGTGGTGACGCCGTGGCGCATGGCCTTCTGGGCGTGCGCGACGCCGTGCAGCACCTGCTCGTCGCGGGTGGTGGTGAGCGGCCATGTGGCGAAGTCGGGCGGCTCGCCGTCGCCGGCGTAGCCGACCAGGTGAACGTGGGTGTCGACCAGGCCGGGCAGCACGCACAGGTCGGTGTGCCTGGCGGGGGCGGCGTCGATGCCGGTGATCCGGTCGGGCTCCCATGTCAGGTCGACCGGGCCGCGGAATTCGGTACCGTCCCAAAGGGGGATTCCGTCGAGTCTCATCTTCCGTTCGACGGTACCGGAGCGGCCGGGCGGCTGGAGGGATCTACGGTCCTCGCGAGGCCCTCTCGTAGGGACCTACAGGGACGGCCAGCGGTTTTCCGGCGATGTACGCACATGGCAGCCCGAAGCGGCCATTGTCCGAAATGACCGTCACACTTTGGTAATAATCGATAGATACCGTCCTGACCTGCTGGTTCACCGCCGTCCAAGGAGAATTATGGCTACCTTCGACCGTCGCGCGTTCCTGCGGACGACAGGTCTGGCCGGTCTTGCGCTCGGTCTGGCCGCCTGCGGCGACAACGGCACCGCCACGTCCGGCTCCTCCTCCGCGAGCGGCGCGGACGGCTTCGGGGCGGTCAAGCTCCAGCTCTCCTGGAAGAAGAACGTCGAGTTCGCCGGCGAGTACTTCGCCGACACCAACGGCTACTACAAGGCGGCCGGGTTCACGCAGGTCGAGCTGCTGTCCGGTGGCGGCTCCGGCACCTCGGTCGAGTCGGGCCTGGCCACCGGCCGCTGCTGGGCGGGCCTGTCGGCGCCCACGATCACCGCGCCCGCCGTGCTCCAGGGCGCCCCGCTGAAGATCGTCGGCGCGACGTTCCAGAAGAACCCGTTCGCGATCATCTCGCTGAGCAAGAACCCCATCAAGGAGGCCAAGGACCTGGCCGGCAAGCGCATCGGCGTCCAGGACTCCAACGAGCTGGTGTGGAACGCGCTGCTCAAGGCCAACGGCCTCGACGCCTCCAGCGTCACCAGGGTGCCGTTCCAGTCGGACCCGTCGATGCTCACCTCCGGCCAGCTCGACGGCTACGTCGGCTTCGTCACCAGCGGCCCGGTCAACCTGCGCCTGCAGGGCCACGACCCCGAGTACCTGCTGCTCTCCGACGCCGGGCTGCCGCTGGTCGCCGAGACGTTCACGGTCACCCAGGAGACCATCGACAACGAGCGCGACAAGCTCAAGGCGTTCCTGACCGCCGAGATCAAGGGCTGGAAGGACGCCGTCGCCGACCCGGCCAAGTCCGCCGAGCTGGCCGCCACCGTCTACGGCAAGGACCAGAACCTCGACGTCAAGGAGCAGACGGAAGAGGCCAAGATGCAGAACGAGCTGGTCGTCACCGACGACGTCAAGAACAACGGCCTGTTCACGATGACGCCCGAGCTGATCGAGCAGAACATCGCCTCGCTGGCCAAGGCCGGGCTGAACATCAAGGCCGAGCAGCTCTTCGACCTGTCGATCCTCGACGAGGTCTACCAGGCGGACCCGAGCCTGAAGCTGTCATGAGCGGCATCAGCATCACCGGGCTGAGCAAGACCTTCGGCAAGGGGCTGACGGCCGTCCGGGACGTCGACCTGCGGACGCCGAAGGGCTCGTTCCTGTCGCTGCTCGGCCCGTCCGGCTGCGGCAAGTCCACGGTGCTGCGCATCCTCGCCGGCCTGGAGGAGCCCACCACCGGCGAGATCCGGGTGAACGGCATGACGCCGCAGGAGCTGCGCAAGGCTCACCAGCTCGGCATCGCCTTCCAGGACTCCGCGCTGCTCGCCTGGCGCAGCGTCGCCGCCAACATCCGGCTGCCGCTGGAGGTCGCCGGCATCAAGCCGGAGCCCGGCGTCATCGACGACCTCATCAAGCTGGTCGGGCTCGAAGGCTTCGAGAAGGCGCGGCCGTCGGAGCTGTCCGGCGGCATGCGCCAGCGGGTCTCGATCGCCCGCGCGCTCGTGGTCAAGCCCAGCGTGCTGCTGCTCGACGAGCCGTTCGGCGCCCTCGACGACATGACGCGCCAGCGCCTGAACCTGGAGCTGCTGCGCATCTGGACGGAGAAGCCCGCCACCACGCTCATGGTCACCCACGGCATCGGCGAGGCGGTCTTCCTGTCGGACGTGGTCGCCGTCATGAGCCCGCGCCCCGGCCGGGTCATCGAGCTGGTGGAGATCGACCTGCCCCGGCCGCGCACGCCCGAGATGATGCGCACGCCCGAGTTCCACGCGCTCCACGACCACCTCAGCGACCTGCTGTTCGGGCACGGTTGAGGGGGACCGGCTCATGAGACGGATCCAGGGCCTCATCGGCGTCGTCGTCCTCGTCGCGCTGTGGTGGCTGCTGGCCGCCACGGTCTTCGCCGGCGGGGGAGCGGTGCCCACCCCGGCGGCGGTGGTGGCCTCCATGGCCGAGGACGGCTGGTCCTTCTACGGCCCCAACGCCTCGGCCACGCTGTCGGCCGCCGTCCAGGGCTTTCTGTGGGGCAACGGGCTCGCCATCGCCGTCGCCCTGCTCGTGCTGCTCGTCCCCAGGCTGGAGGCCGTGGCCACGCAGCTCGCGGTGATCAGCTACTGCATCCCGCTGCTCGCCATCGGGCCGATCGTGCTCGTCGTCTTCGGCGGCAAGGCGACCGTGGTGTTCCTCGCCGCCATCTCCGTCTTCTTCACCACGCTCATCGGCGCGCTGCTCGGGCTGCGCTCGGCGGACCGGGCCGGTCTCGACCTCATCACCGTCTACGGCGGCGGCCGCCTGGCCAGGCTCAGGTACGTCCAGGTCATCGCGGCGCTGCCCAGCACGTTCGCCGGGCTGAAGATCTCGGCGCCGTCCGCGCTGCTCGGCGCCATCATCGGCGAATACCTCGGCAGCAACGACCAGGGGCTCGGCGTCTCGCTGATGATCTCGCAGCAGCAGTTCCAGGTGCCGCGCACCTGGGGGCTCGCGCTGGTCGCCGGCCTCATCGCGGGCCTCGGGTACGCGATCGTCGCGCTCGTCGCCCGCGTGGTCACGCCGTGGTCGAGAGGGGAGGCCCAGCGGTGATCGGGCGTATCGTGCTCCGGATCGTGGGCCCGCTCGCGCCCTCGGTCGTCATCGTCGTCGCCGCGTGGTGGCTGGCGCTGGAGGCGTTCGGCATCAGCCCGCTGGTGGGCAAGCGGCCGCCGCAGGTGTGGGAGTACCTGACCTCCTCGCAGGAGCATCGCGACGCCGTGTTCGGCGCGCTCGGCATCACGATCAGGGACGCGGCCACCGGCTTCGTCTCCGGCATGGTCGCGGCGGGCGTCGTGGCGGTGCTGTTCGTGCTGTTCCGGACCGTCGAGCAGACGTTCATGCCGGTCGCGATGCTGCTGCGCTCGGTGCCGCTCGTGGTCATGACGCCGCTGATCACGCTGATCTTCGGCCGCGAGCTGCCCGGCGTGGCGGTCATCGGCGGCATCGTGGTGTTCTTCCCCGCGCTGGTGAACATCGCCTTCGGGCTGCGCTCGGCCTCGCCCCAGGCCACCGACCTGATCATGGCGTACGGCGGCACCCGGATGACCGTGCTGCGCAAGGTGGCCGTGCCGACCGCGATGCCCTCGGTCTTCGCCTCGGCCAGGATCTCCGTGCCCGCCTCGATCATCGGCGCTCTCATCGCCGAGTGGCTGGCCACCGGGAAGGGCATCGGCGCCGAGATCCTGCGGGCGATCGGCGGATTCCGCTACGACGAGGTGTGGGCGGACATCGTGGTGGTCACCGGGGTGTCGATCCTGGCGTACGCGGCGGTCGGCGTGGTCGAGGCGCTGGTGCTGGCCCGCTTCTCGGACCGGCCGCAGGACTGACCCTGCAGGTTATCGTGAGCCTGGCTCGTGTTTGCGGACCCGGCCGCGGTCCTGTGTGCGGGGGGAGGCGCGGCCGGGTCCGCCCGAAGGGGAGCGCTGCGGGCGTGCGGTGGGAGACCGGCTCGGGGTGGGCCGGTGAAGCCCTGTTCGCTCCCATGGTCCGTACGAGCGCCGTAGCGGGCGGCGTTGGCGCTCAATCACGAATTCTGTCCTGACTGAGCCGCGTTTGTAGGCAAATGGCCGACTAACCTGGAGCTCCAGGTGGCCGAATCGTGATGACATATCGCCTGAACTCGGTAAACCCCGGCGGACTCTCACGCGTCGAGACATCGCCGGGGTCGTGCGCCGGTCACGCATCAGCCGTGCACCGGCCGCGGAGCGGCCCGTGCACGGCTGTCGGGAGACGTCGGCCCGCCGTCAGCAGGAGGCCGGCTTGAGCCAGGAGCACTCCAGCTCGCCCGCCTGCGGCGCCTGCGTCGCGCGGAGCTGGACGGTCCCATCCACCGCCGCCGTATGCGAGAACTGCGCCAGCCGGACCGCGATCTTGTCCTCGATGTCCTTCGGCGAGCCCGACAGGTACTGGTTCAGCATGATCGAGAAGATCAGCGGCTCGCCGTCCGCGCTCGTGACGTAACCGGACAGCGAGGTGACGCCCGTCAGCGAGCCGGTCTTGGCGTGCACGTTGTTCTCCGCTGGCGTGCCCTGCATGCGGCTGCGCAGCGTGCCGCCGGTGAACCTGTCGCTGTTGCCGGCGATCGGCAGCGACTCGTACCAGGTGTCGAACCACGGCTTGTCGCGCACGGCCGACAGCAGCTGCACGATCGAGGCCGGCGAGAAGCCGTCGCGGCGCGACAGGCCCGAGCCGTCCCGCATGTTGATCACCTCGACGCCGTGCGCCTTGGCGAAGTCCGTGGTGACCTTGAGCCCGGCCGACCATGTGCCCTGGTTCGCGACCTTGCGGCCCATCGCCTTGGTGAGGATCTCGGCGTGGATGTTGTTGCTCAGCTTCAAGAACGGCACCAGCAGCTCGCCGAGCGTCATCGACTCGTGCTTGGCCAGCTCCTTGGCGTCCGACGGGGCCGCCCCGGTCGTGGTCGGGCCGAGCACCTTGACGCCGTGCCGCTGCAGGCCGTCGCGGAACAGCGAGGCCGCGTACGCGGTGGGGTCGTCGACCGCCACCCACTCCTGGTACGGGTCCTTCACCGTGCCCGTGATGACCACCGTGCGGGTGCCGTGCTGCCGCTCGATGAGGACGTCCGTCGAGTCGCCGACCGTCGCCTTGTTGACGATCTTCAGGTAGTCGGTCTCCGGCGTCGTGGTCACCTTGACCTTGCCGCCGCTCGCCGAGACGGCCACGACCACCGAGCCCGCGTCGTAGTCGCGGTCGGGCGCGGCGGTCAGCGCCGAGATCGGGGCGGCGTAGTAGGCGGTCTCGTCGTCCCAGGCCCAGTCGTTGCCGAGCCGCTGTGAGTCGAACCAGGTGTCGTCGGCCACCAGCTTGCCGGTGACGACCTTGACGCCGGCCTTGGCGACCTGGGCGGCCAGTGCGTCGTAGTCCTCGGCCAGCATCGTCGGGTCGCCGGTGCCGCGCAGCACCAGGTCGCCGGTCAGCACCGAGCCCGCCTTGCGGCCGGTGCCGAGCACGCTGGTGGTGAAGCGGTAGTCGAGGCCGAGCGTCTCCACGGCGGCGGCCGAGGTGAACAGCTTGGTGTTGGACGCGGGGATGAGCAGCTTGCCCGCGTCCGTGGCGTACAGCTCCTCGCCGGTCTTCGCGCTCTTCACCACGACGCCCGCGCGGGCGATCGTGAGCCGGGAGTCGCTGAGGATCTGGTTGATGTCCTGGGTCAGGTCCGCCACGCCCACGTCGGGGTCTTGCGCGATGGCCGGGGAAGAGGGGGCTGACGCCCACGCGAGGGCCGCGACGAGCGCGCCCGCGACGAGTGAGGCTGAGGTGCGCCGCATGGGGTCTCCAAGTGACTGGGGGAATCGCCAGAAGAGCATGAATCACCGCAGGCGGCCTGTAATCCGCAAATACACGTATTTATCGGCTGTAGCAGCGTTGTGAGAACGGACGGGCCGCGTACGGACGGCTCTTTTCCTAGCACGCTCCGACAGCGCCGTGCGGCGTGTCGGGATGGACGGCCGGAAATGTGTCAGGACGGGCGCTCGGCCGTGAGCAGGAAGCCGCAGTCGCCGAAGGCCACCTCGTCGCCCGACTTCACCCGCGCGGGCCCCACCAGCCGCCAGCCGTTCAGCCGGGTGCCGTTGAGGGAGCCGAGATCGACCAGCATCCACGCGCCGTCGCTCTCGCGCCGCAGCTCGGCGTGCACGCGGGAGACGGTCAGGTCGGTGAGCACGAGGTCGCAGGACGACCCGCGCCCGACCACGTAACGCTCGCGGTCGTCGTCGGGGAGCGCCAGGCGGGGCAGCCGGGGCCGCCGCCATGCGGCCTGGATCTTGGTGGTGAACTCCGACAGCGAGGCGACCGCGTCCGTCAGCCGCTGCCGGAGAGTGGGCCGCCTGGGCAGGTCGGCCACGAGTTCGTCGAGCTCGTGCCGGTTACGCGCGCGCAGTGCCTGATCGACGCGGCCGACGAAGGTGTCATGGGAGATGCGGCCCTCGACGGCGCGGTGCTTGAGCTCCTCGATCGCACGGTCACGTTCCCCATCTGAGGCGCGAAAAGGCGGATGAGTGGAGCTCATAGAGCGAGTATCGGCCCGAACCTCGGCCGCTGTCCAGAATACGGGGATCAGATGGAAATGGCCCCAGGACAAGGGCCATGCGGCGCTCCGGGTGGGCGCGCACGCCCGCCTGGGCGGTCACTCCGGGGTCACTCCGCGGTCGCTGCGGCCGGTACGGCCGGCGGCTTGAGCCGGTACTTCAGCGTCATCAGCACCGAGGCGAAGATGATCAGCGCGGGGATCAGCGTCTGCCCGATGAGCACCGCGCTCAGCGCGCTCTCCGGCTGCTCGACCGGCCGGCTCGGCTCCGACTCGATGAAGCCGCCGATCGACAGCACCACGCCGAAGATCAGCGCGCCGAACGCGCTGACCCCGCTCTCGATCGCCGTCCACAGCCCGGTGAGCACGCCGGCCCGCCGCTTGCCCGTCGCCGCCGCGTCGGTCGCGATCACGTCGGCCAGCATCGAGAACTGCAGCAACTGCATCCCGGCGTAGCCGATGCCGACCAGCAGGATCCAGCCATGCGCCCACGGCGAGCCGAACATCGGCGTGGCCAGCGCGGCCGTGGTGCCGCCGCCGTACATCAGCGCCGCCAGCACCATCGCGCCGCGCTTGTCGAAGCGCTTGGCGAGGCGCACCCACAGCGGCATGGTCAGTAGGATCGGCCCCACGAGCGCGGCGAACAGCGTCTGCGTGGCCCCGGGGTCGCCCAGCGTGTACGTCGCGAAGTACGGCGCCGCGGCCAGCATCATGCTGACCGCCAGCATCTGCGTGCACGACAGCACGGTCAGCCAGAGGAACGCCGAGTTGCCCTTGATCGCCGCGAACTGCTCGCGCCACCCGCCGCGGTCGGGCTCGGGCGCCCCCGTCATGGGCGCGCGTGCGGTGCCGAAGAACGAGGCGAGCATGGCCACGAGCATGATGGCCGCGATCGTCAGCCCCATCACGCGGTAGCTGCCCACGGTGCCGTGCTCGCCCTCGCCCGAGGCGATGGCGGGCGCCAGCACGCCGCTGATCGCGGTGGCCGCGCCGATGAAGACCATCCGCCACTGCAGCAGCGACGTGCGCTCGTGATAGTCGTGCGTCATCTCGCCGGGCATCGCCTTGTACGGCACCTCGAACAGCGCGTACGCGGTGGCCGTGGCGAGGAAGCAGGCGCCGACGTACAGCGCGGCGGGCACCCCGGACAGCGGGGGACCGGCGAACATCAGGAAGAACGCGACCGGCATCGTGCACGCGCCGGCGAGCAGCCAGGGCCTGCGCGGCCCCCAGCGCGAGACGGTGCGGTCCGACCAGCGGCCGACCAGCGGGTTGATGATGAAGTCCCAGACCTTCGGCGCGGTCACCACCACGCCGGCCAGCCACGCCGGCACGGCCAGGAAGTTCGTCATGTAGTACAGCAGCAGCAGGCCGGGCACCGTGTTGACGGTGGCGGTGCAGAAGGAGCCGATGCCGTAGCCGAACCGCACGCCCTTCGAGACGGTGACCTGGCCCGCGCCCGGTGTGATCATTACCTCATTGAAGCCGAGCCAGGGCTTGTTGGGGAGGGCCCAGTTTCCCGGCCAAGGTCCGTTTCCGGCGGGCTCGGTCCGGGGACGGGGGCTCGGGCCGGCGCCGGCCCGGCCCGGCCCGGCGGCGAGGGCGCGAACGAAGCGGCGCCTTTCGGGGGGAGGGTACGGGGCGGAGTGGTGCCGTCCGGCGGGGGAGGGTGCGGGCGGAGTGGTGCCGTCCGGCGGGGGAGGGTGCGGGCGGAGTGGCGCCGTCCGGTGAGGGAGGGCCCGGATGCAGCGGGCCCTCCGGGGTTCAGCGGGTCAGTCGTTGACGCTGGCGCAGACGACGTGGGCGCCGATCTCGATCATGCGGCGCTCGCTCCGCGCGTCGGCGACCCTGGCCATCAGGATCGGCGCGCCGGAGGCGGCGAACTGCGGCAGCCGGGCGCGCACGAGGCGGTGCAGGTCGCGTACGACGTCCTCGGCCGCGGACATGTGCACCTTGACGTGCAGCATGATGCCGGTGGCGCCGGAGGCCGTGCGGGCCTCGCTGATCCACACGTGGTGCACGAGCGGGAAGTCGACCAGCAGGTACGCGATCGCCTTGCGCAGCGCGGGCAGGATCGGGTGCGTGCACCGCCGGTAGCCCGGGTCCACCTGCTGCATCGGCCCCGACAGGTGCGGGCGGGGAGCGGGCACCCAGGGCAGCGCGGGCGCTTCGGGCGAGGGCGGCGCCACCTGGGCCAGGGCGGCACCGCGCGAGACGGTGGCCATCGCGCCCGTGGCGTAGGCGGCGGGGGCGGCCCCCGACAGCACGGGCGTGGATCCCGTGCGCGTCGTGGTGATGAAACGCTGCAGATCGTCGATGGGCACGGCCGCGGCCGCCGGTCCGGCCGCGTCGATCACGATCTCGCGCACCCCGGTGACGCGCTGGATGTCCAGGATGGTGTCGGCGTCGCAGGCCGAAAGGGAATGGCTGCCGCGGTGCCGGGCGTAGGTGGCGGGGCTGGTGTATCCCAGCAGCACCCGGTCACCCAATTGCGTGGTCCCGAGGACCACGGAACGATCTGGTCGCACTGCCACCAGGACTCCACCGTCGGCAAGAGCGCCCAGGAGGCGGTGAGGGGTGCCATGCTGGGCGAGCACGTCGGCAAGCGCAGGATTCCCGATGCTCATATGACGAACCATAGGTAGTCGGCCACGGCTTATCAGGCTAATGGCGAATAAATCCCCCGATCAAGACAAAGATGGGAGCCGCGTGGATGACTTTGCCGCCCGGTGGGTACACCGCCGCGCGTCTCACATCGTGAGTCCCTCGTGAACGCGTTCACAAGCGCCCGATAGACTCTGTGGGACCGCCGGGGGGGATCCATGGACGTGTCCCCTCCCCCAGCCCGCCTTGCCTTAAGGATCCACACCAGTGAACAAGCCCGTCGTTCTGGTCGCAGAGGAGCTGTCCGAGGCCGGTCTCGCCGTTCTCGGCGCCGATTTCGAGGTCCGCCACACCGACGGCGCCGACCGTTCCCAGCTGCTGCCCGCCCTCGCCGACGTTGACGCGCTCATCGTCCGCTCGGCCACGCAGGTCGACGCGGAGGCCATCGCCGCGGCGCCCAAGCTGCGCGTGGTCGCCCGCGCGGGGGTCGGCCTCGACAACGTCGACGTCGAGGCGGCCACCAAGGCCGGTGTCATGGTCGTCAACGCTCCGACCTCCAACATCACCAGCGCCGCCGAGCAGACCATCGCCCTGATCCTGGCCAGCGCGCGCAACACGCCCCAGGCCCACGCCGCGCTGAAGAACGGCGAGTGGAAGCGCTCGAAGTACACCGGTGTCGAGCTGGACGGCAAGACCGTCGGCATCCTCGGTCTCGGCAAGATCGGCCAGCTCGTGGCGCAGCGGCTGGCGCCGTTCGGCGTCGAGCTGATCGCCTACGACCCTTACCTGCCGCCGGCCCGCGCCGCGCAGATGGGCGTCCGGCTCGTCAGCCTCGAAGAGGTGCTCAAGCAGTCGGACTTCATCACCGTCCACCTGCCCAAGTCCAAGGAGACCATCGGGCTCATCGGTGACCGCGAGCTGCACCAGGTCAAGCCCAACGTGCGGATCATCAACGTGGCGCGCGGCGGCATCGTCGACGAGGGCGCGCTCTACGCGGCGATCAAGGAGGGCCGGGTCGCGGGAGCCGGCCTGGACGTCTTCGCCAAGGAGCCGTGCACCGACAGCCCGCTCTTCGAGCTCGACCAGGTCGTGGTCACGCCGCACCTCGGCGCCTCCACCCACGAGGCCCAGGAGAAGGCCGGCACCCAGGTGGCGCGGAGCGTGAAGCTGGCGCTGGCCGGCGAGTTCGTGCCCGACGCGGTCAACGTCCAGGGCGGCGCGGTCGCCGAGGACGTCAAGCCGGGCCTGCCGCTGGCCGAGAAGCTGGGCCGGGTCTTCACCGCGCTGGCCGGCGAGGTGGCCACCAAGCTCGACGTCGAGGTGCGCGGCGAGATCGCCTCCCAGGACGTCCGGGTGATCGAGCTGGCCGCGCTCAAGGGCGTCTTCGCCGACGTGGTGGAGGAGCAGGTCACCTACGTCAACGCGCCGCTGCTGGCGAAGGACCGCGGCATCGAGGTCGAGCTGGTCACCAGCTCCGAGAGCCCCGACTGGCGCAACGTGGTCACCGTGCGCGGCGTGCTGGCCGACGGCCGCACGGTCTCGGTCTCGGGCACGCTGTCCGGGCCGCGCCAGATCACCAAGATCGTCGAGGTCAACGGCTACGAGATGGAGATCGAGCCGACGGCCCACCTGTGCTTCTTCACCTACACCGACCGCCCCGGCGTCGTCGGCGTGGTCGGCCGGCTGCTCGGCGAGCACGGCATCAACATCGCCTCGATGCAGGTGGCCCGCGACGTCAAGGGCGGCAAGGCGCTCATCGCGCTGACCGTCGACTCGGCGATCCCGGCCGACGTGGTCGAGCAGATCGGCGCCGAGATCGGCGCCGAGAGCGGCCGCTCGGTGGACCTGGAGGACTGAGCCGACTCCGCCCGGCCGGGAGAGGCGAACCGCCTCCCGGCCGGGCGGAGGGCCGCGCATCCGGGTCGTGGTCGTGGAGAGGGAAGTCCTCCACGGCGAACCGGCTCCCGGCCGATCCGGAGGGTCGCGCAGCGGACCTGAATGAGGTGGGCCGGAGGCCGCGCTTTCGGCCGACCGGCTCGGGGCACACCCCTGATGACCTGCGAAGGGCCGTCACCCGTTTCGGGTGGCGGCCCTTTTCTGTCTCAGGATGCGAGATAGTAGGACATCCAAGCTTCATCCTCGGGTACTGTGGCGGTGATGCGCCAGGTTCTCGTACTCATTACCTGCCGCGGCGGGGCCTGTTAGGGCAGGTCGACGTACCCGCCGCGGTGAGCGGCGCATGTGTCGGCCGTTAAGTCCCTTCGCCTGGTCCGCAACCCGGACCACGAGATCAGGCCCGATCGGGCTCGCGACCGGAGCCCGGCTTCCCCCTCTTGTTCAGGAACGCGTCCGCGAAGCGAGATGAGTCACATGTACGAGATGTATGCCTACAACCGTGCCGAGGACCACGAGGACGAGGCCACGGAGGCCGTCCAGATGGCCCTGGACCGGCGCGACAACGGCGGAGCCCCGCAGAGCAGGTGAGCACGAGCGGCCCCGCGCCCGTCGCACGGGGCCGATGAGTCGCCGGAGTGCCGCCGCGGTTCGGCCGGGTTCACGGTCAGGTGCCGGAGTTCGGCCGGAGTTCGCGCGGTGTGGTCCGGCGGGCCTCACGGGTGCACGCTCAGAGGGTGGCGGTGAGCATCGGCGGTGCGGGTTCCTTGCGCCGTTCGAGCTCCTTGGCCCACCGGCGGACGCCCTTGGGGTCCGGCCTGACCGCGCCGACGAACGCCTGACGGCGCCACTCGGAGAGCTTCTCCTCCTTCACCACGTCGCCTGAGTGCGGCGCGTGCACCATGTATCCGGGCTTGGAGATCATGCCCACGTGGCCGAGGCCGCTGAAGAAGACCAGGTCACCGGGCTTGAGCTGGTTCCAGCCGATCTTCCGGGAGAACGCGTGGTACTGCTCGGCGGCGGTGCGCGGCAGGTGGATCCCCGCCTTCCCGTACGCCCTGAGCATGAGCCCGGAGCAGTCGTAGCCGCCGTTGCCGGTGCCGCCCCACACGTACGGGGTGCCGCGCTGGCGCATGGCGAACCTGAGCGCGACCTTCCAGGCGGGCTTGGGCAGGCGCTTTAGCTGGATGCGCTTGACCTGGGGGCCGGTGAGGGTGATCGGGCCGGCCGGCTTGGTGTCCTGGCCGGCGTGGTCGCGGCCTTTGCCGGGGTCGGCGGAGGCCGGAGAGGGGAGTGCGATGAGCCCGGCGGCGACGCCCGCCAGGGCGATGGCGATGCGAGACAGGGGTCTGTCCTTCCACGTGGCCGACCGGGTTAGCTGACGGGCTCGGGCCTGGAAGACAGCCCTACGGCGTGTGCCGATTCGCCCCTGGGGGAGGTTGGGTCCCCGGCTCCACGCACCCGCTGCGTGGATTAGGCCTGACGGACTCTAACGAAACGGTCAAAAGGTCGCAATGCGTCTAAAATCGGACGTCCGGACAATGAGATGATGTGTTCGTCAGTCGAGACGAGCCGGTAAGGTACCGCCCATGGAGTCGCGTAACATCCGCTTGGCTGTCATCCCCGGTGACGGCATCGGCACCGAGGTCGTCGCAGAAGGACTCAAGGTCCTGGAGGCGGTGGGTACGAAGATCGAGCCCACCCACTATGACCTGGGCGCCGCCCGCTATCACCGCACCGGCGAGACGTTGCCCGACTCGGTGCTCCAGGAGCTGCGCGGCTACGACGCCATCCTGCTCGGCGCCGTCGGCGACCCCAGTGTGCCGCCCGGCATCCTGGAGCGCGACCTGCTGCTGCGGCTGCGGTTCGAGTTCGACCACTACGTCAACCTGCGCCCGGTCAAGCTCTTCCCCGGCGTGCGCACCCCGCTGGCCGACACGCCGCCCGAGAACATCGACATGATCGTCGTCCGCGAGGGCACCGAGGGCCTCTACGCCGGCACCGGCGGCGCCATGCGGCGCGGCACCCCGCACGAGATCGCCACCCAGGAGTCGCTCAACACCGCCTACGGCGTCGAGCGCGTGGTGCGCTACGCCTTCGACAAGGCGCAGTCGCGCCCCCGCAAGAAGATCACGCTCGTCCACAAGACGAACGTCCTCACCTACGCGGGCGACCTGTGGCAGCGCACGGTCGACCGCGTGGCCGCCGACTACCCCGAGGTCAGCGTCGACTACTCCCACATCGACGCCGCCTCGATGTTCTTCGTCACCCAGCCCGAGCGCTTCGACGTGGTCGTCACCGACAACCTCTTCGGCGACATCATCACCGACCTCGGCGCCGCCATCGCGGGCGGCATCGGCCTGGCCGCCAGCGGCAACATCAACCCCACCGGCGCCGCGCCCAGCATGTTCGAGCCCGTTCACGGCAGCGCGCCCGACATCGCCGGCCAGGGCAAGGCCGACCCGACCGCGACCATCCTGTCCGTCGCCATGCTCCTCGACCACCTCGGCCTGAGCGCTGAGGCGGCCAAGGTGGAGCAGGCGGTCGCCGCCGACATCGCGGCGCGTGCCGAGGGCGCCGGCCCGCGCAGCACGCAGCAGATCGGCGACGACATCACCGCGCGAGTAGCCGGCTAGGGTCGCCTAGCCGATTCACGAGCGCCCGGCGGCCCTAGGACGGACTGCCGGGCGCTTTTTGGTGTCCCCAGCACCGGGGAAAAGTGCGCTTAATGCACGATTGACCCCTTGCCATCCCATATAGCGAGACAATAGGAAGTACGGACTGCCTCCGGCACGGCCGCCCCGCGGCAGTCGCGCAGCACCGCAGCCGGCGGACAGCTCCGTTAGATTCGGTAGATCGCAGAGAGAAGGATCGTCGTCATGACCGTCGCTCAGAAGCTCAGCTTCGACGTGCAGCTATCCGACCACGCTCGCACCGCGGCCGAGCGGGAGCAGGTACTGGCGAACCCCGGTTTCGGGCAGATCTTCACCGATCACATGGTCTCGATCGATTACACCGAGGGTCAGGGCTGGCACGACGCGCGGCTCACGCCGTACGGGCCGCTCACCCTCGACCCCGCCACTGCGGTCTTCCACTACGCCCAGGAGCTGTTCGAGGGCCTCAAGGCGTACCGGCAGGCCAATGGCTCGATCGTGATGTTCCGCCCGTACGCCAACGCCCGCCGCTTCAACCGCTCGGCCCAGCGCATGGCCATGCCCGAGCTGCCGGAGGAGACGTTCGTCGAGTCGCTCGAGCTGCTCGTCGACACCGACAAGGAGTGGGTGCCCACCACCGAGGGGCACAGCCTCTACCTGCGGCCCTTCATGATCGCCACGCAGGTCGGGCTGGGCGTCAACTGGCCGTCGAAGACCTACCGGTACATGGTCATCGCCTCGCCCGCGGCCTCCTACTTCACCGGCGGCGTCAAGCCGGTCTCCGTCTGGCTGTCCACCGAGTACACCAGGGCCGCGCCCGGCGGCACCGGCTTCGCCAAGTGCGGCGGCAACTACGCCGCGGCCTTCGTGGCGCAGCGGCAGGCCGTCGAGAACGGCTGCGACCAGGTCGTCTGGCTCGACGCGCACGAGCACCGCTACGTCGAGGAGATGGGCGGGATGAACCTGTTCTTCGTCATCGGCGGCAAGCTCGTCACCCCCGCGCTCACCGGCACGCTCCTGCCCGGCATCACCCGCGACTCGATCCTCCAGCTCGCCGGCGACCTCGGCCTGGAGACCGAGGAGCGGCTGGTCTCCGTGGACGAGTGGCAGGCCGGATGCGCCAGCGGCGAGCTGACCGAGGTGTTCGCCTGCGGCACCGCGGCCGTGGTGACGCCGGTCGGCTCGGTCAAGGGCGCCGACCGCGCCTGGACGATCGGCGACGGCACGCCCGGCCCGATCACCATGCGGGTGCGCGAGGAGCTCGTCGGCATCCAGTACGGCGCCCGCCCCGACACCCACAACTGGATCCACAAGATCGCCTGAACCCCCGGCGGCGGGCGCGGCCGGCGAGGTGGCGGGGCGGGCCGACCGGGGCGGCGTCAGGTGTCGAGGTTGGCCAGGTAGGCGGCGTTGCCCCGCTCACCGGCCACCGCGCCCGGCGGTACCAGCGCCTCGAGCCGCCGCACGGTCTCCTCGTCGAGGGCGACGTCGGCGGCCGCGGCGTTGGCCCGCGCGTTCTCGGCTCTGCGCGTCCCCGGGATCGGCACGGTCCCGCGGTGCACGAGCCAGGCCAGCGCGAGCTGCGCCACCGGCAGCCCCAGCTCGGCCGCGAAGCCCGCCACGGCGTCGGCCAGCTCCACGTTGCGGTCCACGTTGCCCTCGGCGAAGCGCGGGTTGCCCCTGCGCCAGTCGCCCTCCTCCAGCGAGTCCCGGCCGCGGATCGCGCCGCCGAGCAGGCCGCGCCCGAGCGGGCTGTAGGCGACGAACCCCACGCCCAGCTCGTCGCAGGCCGGGCGGACGTCCTGCTCCGGGTAGCGGTGGAACAGCGAGTACTCGGTCTGCAGGGCCGTGACCTGATGGACGGCGCAGGCGCGGCGCAGCGTCCGCTCCGACACCTCCGACAGGCCGATGTAGCGGATCTTCCCCGCCTGCACAAGCTCGGCCAGCGCGCCCATCGTCTCCTCGATCGGCGTCGTGGGGTCGAGCCGGTGCTGGTAGTACAGATCCACACGATCGGTACGGAGGCGGTCGAGGCTGGCCTCCAGCGCCCTGCGCACGTACTCGGGCCGGCCCATGCCCGGCAGCAGCCGGCCCTGCTCGTCGGAGTTCCCGCCGAACTTCGTGGCCAGCACGACCTCGTCCCGGCGGCCGCGCAGCACCCGCCCGATCACGGTCTCGCTGTGCCCCGCGCCGTAGATGTCGGCGGTGTCGACGAACGTCACGCCCGCGTCCAGCGTGGCCAGCAGCGTCTGCTCGGCCTCCGGCTCGCTCACGTCGCCGTACAGCCTCGGCGCCAGGGTCATCGCCCCGAAGCCCACCGCCGAAACCGTCGGCCCGTCGCGGCCGAGCGTCACGTACCGCATCCGCGTTCCCCCTTGTGCGCATGTCCCCTGAGGACCACACTGCCCGTCGCGCCGCAACCCTACGCGCGTGATCGGCGTTGTCACCGCTTCCGGTAGGGTCTGCGCGATCGATAAAGGTGAGAGTGGGCTCATGAAGAAGCGGTTTGTGGCGGTAGTGGCGGCCTTCGCGGCGATCGCCGTACTCGGGGTGCTGGCCTTCGCCCGGCCCGGCATGTCATCCGACGGGGTGGAACTGACCAGGCAGGCGGACGGCTCGATGATCCTGGCGGACCTGGGCAGCGACGCCCCGGTGCTCGACGTGTTCGAGGATTTCGACTGCCCGGTGTGCAAGGACATGCACAACAGGGTCGATGCGACGATCCAGCGCCTGGCCAGGGAGGGCAAGGTGAAGGTCGTCTTCCACGCGGTGACGATCTTCCGCGACGAGCCCATGCGGTCCAACTCCATCCGCGCCGCCGCGGCCGCGCGCTGCGTGCCGGAGCAGAACTGGCTGGCCTTCAGGGACGCCCTGTACGCCATGCAGCCCGCCCCGCACGGCGTGGCCTCGGGCTTCACGGTGGAGGAGCTGGTGGCGGCGGCGAGGAAGGCGGGAGCGTCGGTCGACGCGTGCGTGGAGTCGCAGGCGTACGCGGACGAGCACCTGGCGGAGACCGCCAAGATCCCGCTGGAGGGCACGCCGACCGTGCTGCTCGACGGCCGCATGCTGGGCGGCGAGGTCTTCGACCCGGTCGCGCTCGAGCGGCTGATCACGGACGGCGGCGGCGTCCGGGTGTGACCGTCCTTCCGACGCCGTGTCCCAAGGGGTGAGATCCGTGTGCCAGATGGTGAATCCATGTGGCACACTGGACGGCACCATGTTCTACGGTCTGCTCATTATCGGCAGGCGCGCCGGCTGACAAGGGACACCGCCGGCGCGCAGACCTCTCACGTCCGTGAGGGGTCTTTTTGTTTTCCCGGACGATTCTCCGCCCCAGACCCGACAGAGAAGCACCCGCAGAGAGAAGAGACTCATGGCCGACGACCGCTTCCACGTCTACGACACGACGCTACGCGACGGCGCACAGCAGGAGGGGCTCAACCTCACCGTCGCCGACAAGCTCGCCGTCGCTCGTCACCTGGACAGCCTGGGCGTCGGCTTCATCGAAGGGGGCTGGCCGGGCGCCAACCCCAAGGACACCGAGTTCTTCAGGCGCGCTCGAACAGAGCTGGACCTGAAGCACGCGCAGCTCGCCGCGTTCGGCGCGACCCGCCGGGCAGGTGTGAAGGCCGCCGACGACCCTCTGGTGGCCGCCTTGCGCGAATCCGGCGCGCCGGTCGTGACCCTTGTCGCCAAGAGCCACGACCGGCACGTGGAGCTGGCCCTCCGCACGACTCTCCAGGAGAACCTCGCGATGATCCGCGACACGGTCTCTCACCTTCGTGCGGAGGGCCGGCGCGTCTTTCTCGACGCCGAGCACTTCTTCGACGGCTACAAGTCCAACCCAGCGTACGCGCTGGAGGTCGTCAGGACCGCCGCCGAAGCCGGGGCCGACGTCATCGCCCTGTGCGACACCAACGGCGGCATGCTGCCCGACGAGCTGGCCGAGATCGTGCACGAGGCCGTGCAGACCAGCGCCAGGGTCGGCATCCACTGCCACGACGACACCGGCTGCGCCGTCGCCAACACCCTGGCCGCGGTCAAGGCGGGCGCCACCCACGTCCAGGGCTGCGCCAACGGCTACGGCGAGCGCTCGGGCAACGCCAACCTCTTCACCGTCGTCGCCAACCTCCAGCTCAAGCGCGGCTACGACCTCGTGCCCGAGCAGTCGCTCGCCGAGATGACCCGCATCGCGCACGCCATCACCGAGGTGACCAACGTCACCCCCAACTCCCACGCCCCCTACGTCGGCACCTCCGCCTTCGCGCACAAGGCCGGGCTGCACGCCAGCGCCATCAAGGTGGACCCCAACCTCTACCAGCACATCGACCCGGCCCTGGTCGGCAACGACATGCGCATGCTCGTCTCCGACATGGCCGGCCGCGCCTCCGTCGAGCTGAAGGGCCGCGAGCTGGGCTACGAGCTGACCCCCGAGGACACCAAGACGCTCGTCGAGCGGGTCAAGGACCTCGAGGCGCGCGGCTTCACGTTCGAGGCCGCCGACGCCTCCTTCGAGCTGCTGCTGCGCGACACCGTCGAGGGCGAGCGCAAGCGTCACTTCGCGGTCGAGTCGTGGCGGGTCATCGTCGAGCGCACCAAGGGCGGCGAGCTGGTCAGCGAGGCCACCGTCAAGCTCCACGCCAAGGGCGAGCGCATCGTCGCCACCGGCGAGGGCAACGGCCCCGTCAACGCCCTCGACAAGGCCGTACGCCAGGCGCTCGAACGGCTCTACCCCGAGCTGGCCAAGCTGGAGCTGGTCGACTACAAGGTCCGCATCCTGGAGGGCACCCACGGCAC
The DNA here is from genome assembly GCF_043196965.1 of Nonomuraea sp. NPDC049309. Lineage (NCBI taxonomy): Bacteria > Bacillati > Actinomycetota > Actinomycetes > Streptosporangiales > Streptosporangiaceae > Nonomuraea > Nonomuraea sp. NPDC049309. The sequence continues at coordinate 224,289 of NZ_JBICSH010000006.1, forward strand.
CGGCGCCGTCACCCGCGTCCTCATCACCTCCAGCGACGACGTCTCGGAATGGGCCACGGTCGGGGTGGCGGAGAACATCATCGACGCCTCGTGGCAGGCGCTGGAGCAGGCGGTCACGTACGGGCTGCTGCGGGCCGGCCACGGCTGCTGACCGCGCACGCCGGGCCCCCGCGGCGGGGGCCCGGTCGCACCGCACGCGGCTTACAGCACCTTGGCCGGGAACGACACCCCGTTCACCTTGACCTTGCCGCCCGAGCACGACACCGCGGGCGCGTCCGTGCCCGGCACGATCACCGTCAGCACCGACGCCGCGGCCGGCGAGACCACCACGTTGGTCCGCTGCTTCGACAGGTAGGTCGGCGACACCCAGCCGAGCTTGCCGCCCCGCTCGACCTTCTGCCCGCCGAGCCGGGCGCACGACGGCGTGAGCTGTAGCAGCGTCACCTTGAACGTGCCGTCGCCCAGCACCACCTTGCCGCGCTCCTTCGAGACGAGCTTGAGCGAGGGGGCGAAGCGCCAGATGGTGCGGACCTTCTTGCCACCCGACGCCGTGTCGTAGACCGCCATCAGGTCGTCGTCGTGGTTGACCAGCACCGATCTGGTCCTGCTCACCCCGTACGCCTTGTCGGTCAGCCGGAACGCCTGGCGGCCGCCGCCGGACGAGGTCTTGACGAGCTTGCTCGCCGTGCGCGGGCGGAACTTGGCGCCCACCACGGTCGGGACGTTGTGCGCCTCGGGGGAGAGCGTCCAGTAGCGGTAGGAGCTCTTCTCGTAGGAGTGGAAGCCGCCGTCCATGAGGATGTCGTGGCCCTGCGCGTAGTAGGTGACGCTCAGGTGGTCCTCGTGGCCGTGCCACTTCATGCCGGGGCCGAACCTGATCGAGTAGTACGCCGACTCGGGCTCGTTCCACTTGGTGCGGCCGAAGACGTAACCGGCCCGGTACGCCTTGACCTTCTGCTTCGGCGTGCCCGTCTCCATCTTGGGCTCGGTCTCCGCGCTGCCGTCGCCGATCGGCACCATGTAGCCGTTCGGCATGGTGGCGTGCGCGATGAAGTCCTTCAGCGCCTCGGCCCGCTTCGCGATCGTGCCGGGCACCTTGCGGCCGCACGCCTTCATGTTGCCCATCGCGACCTGGAGGCGGCCGTGCACGTAGACGGCGTAGCGCGGCGCCTGCTCCATGAGCGCGCCCTGCGCGTCCACGTCGAGCTTGACGGTGCCGGTCAGCCGCTTGACCGCCAGGTCCGCCCAGTCCTTGCGGCCGTAGCGGCAGCCGATGCCCATGAGCGCGATGTCCTGGTCGATGCCGTGGTTGTGGCCCTTCTTGTACAGCCGCGGGTTCGCCAGGAGCTTGGCGTGCACGGCCAGGCTGTCTTTCAGCCATTTCGCGTTCACGTGCCGGCTCAGGCAGAGCAGCGGCTGGGTGCGCAGCGAGACCGGGTGGTCCTTCCACACGTACGAGGGCGTGCCGCGGGCGCCGTACTTGTTGCGCGCCACCCAGTCCTTGGCGATCTCGGTGGCGCGGTCGAGGTAGCGCTGCTCGCCGGTGTTCTCGTACTCCACGACGAGCGTGCCCATCCAGCGCAGCGACTGGAAGACGTACTCCCAGGAGCGGTTGCGGTACGGGCTCGCCGTCCAGTTGATCTTCTTGCCCAGCTTGTACGCGGGCAGCCCGACCAGCGAGATCTCGCCCTTCATGACGTCCTCGGCGGTCGGCGTGGCGGGCAGCCAGTCGCCCTGGCATTCGGCGGTGCGGGTCACCTTGTCCGTCGGTCTCGCCGCCTGTGCCGGGCTTACCGAGGCACCGAGTACGAGCGTTAAGGCAAGAGGTATCGCGAGCCGGCGCACGCCAGTTCCTTCCAGGACAAAACGGTGAGGGCGGGACATGCTTTCGAAACGACGATCATAGGGTCAAGCCGAATGGCCGTTTCGTTAGGTGCCCGATGCCCTGCCACAATCCCCGGCGACCGGCCGGCAGGGCATGCTGGTCCATGTGAGACTCGACGACCTGGTGATGCCCGACACGCCCGCCTGCCGGGGCGCGCTCGAAGTGGCCACCCGCTACCACACGCCCTCGCTGCTCAACCACTCCGTGCGCGCCTACCTGTGGGCGGCGGCGTACGCCCAGGACAACGCCATCGCCTTCGACGCGGAGCTGCTGTACGTGGCGGCGCTGCTGCACGACATCGGCCTGGCCGCCGAGTACGACAGCCACGCGGTGCCGTACGAGGAGGCCGGGGGCCACGTGGCCTGGGCGTTCTGCGCGGGTGCCGGCTGGTCGGCGGAGCGGCGCGACCGCGTCGCCGAGGTCATCGTCCGGCACATGTGGGACGAGGTGCCCGTGGACGAGGACCCCGAAGGGCACCTGCTCGAACTGTCCACGGGCATGGACATCTCCGGCCGCGACATCCACAGGATCCCGGCCCGCGTGCGCGAGGAGGTGCTGGAGCGCCACCCGCGGCTGGAGATCGCCAAGGAGTTCAGCGTCTGCATCGCCGACCAGGGGGCGCGCAAGCCGTCGAGCCGCGCGGCCCGGTTCGTCCGCGACGGGATCGTCGACCGGATCGTCCGCAACCCGCTCGACGACTGACCCCTGCCCGGCGCAGGGCGGGGGCTACGCCTTGGGGCCCGCGTTCTCGACCACCTCGAAGCTCCACAGCTCCGAGCCGGTCGCGGCCGGGCCGCCCTGCCCCTGCCCCTGCCCGTGGCCATGCCCCTGCCCCGGCCCCTGCCTGTGAGCGCCGCCGGAGCGCTCGCCGGCGGCCTGGGCGTGGCCGCGCTGGAACGCCTCGCCCTGCTGCCACTTCTGGAAGTCCTCCTCGCTGCGCCAGCGGGTGTAGACGAGGTAGCGGTCGGTGCCGTCCACCGGGCGCAGCAGCTCGAACCACTCGAACCCGTCGGCGGCCTCCACCATCCCGGCCCGCCCGGCGAAGCGGCGCTCGAGCTCCTCGCGCATCTCGGCGGGCACGGTCAGCACGTTGATCTTCACGACGGACATCGCAGGACCCCTCTCGTCAGCGCGCAACACGGTGCGGCACAGGTGCGGCTCCAGGCTAACGCGGGCACCCTCCGCCGCCTGGTCACGCCCCAGCGCGTCGCGCGCACCGGCTCCATCGCAGCTCAGGGGACGCGACGCGCAGCGGACGCCCGAGGTGGGCGGACCCCTCCGGCGGCGGCGATAGCCTTGACGGGTGCGTATAGCGAGGTTCTCCACAGGCGAAGGCGTCTCGTTCGGCGTGGTCGAGGGCGGTCCAGGCGAGGAGTTCGTCTCCACCATCTCCGGCCACCCGTTCGGCCAGGTGCAGTTCACCGGCGAGCGGTTCCCGCTCTCCCAAGTGAAACTGCTGGCCCCGATGTTGCCGAGCAAGGTGGTCGCCATCGGCAGAAACTACGCCGAGCACGCGGCCGAACTGGGCAACGAGGTGCCCGAAGAGCCGCTCATCTTCATGAAGCCGTCCACCTCGGTGATCGGCCACGGCGAGAACATCGCCTACCCCACGTCGCTGTCCGACCGCGTCGACTACGAGGGCGAGCTCGCCGTCGTCATCGGCAGGCTCTGCCGCGAGGTGCCGGTCGAACGCGTCAAAGACGTCATCTTCGGCTACACGTGCGCCAACGACGTCACGGCCCGCGACCTGCAGAAGAAGGACGTGCAGTTCACCCGGGCCAAGGGCTTCGACACGTTCTGCCCGCTCGGGCCGTGGATCCAGACCGATCTCGACGCGAGCGACCTCGCGCTGACCACCACGGTCAACGGCGAGATCCGGCAGAGCGGCCGTACGAGCCAGCTCATCCACGACATCCCCGCGCTGGTCGCGTACGTCAGCGCGGTCATGACGCTGATCCCCGGCGACGTCATCCTGACCGGCACCCCGGCGGGCGTCGGCCCCCTGCAGATCGGCGATGAGGTCAGCGTCGGCATCGAAGGCATCGGCACACTCACGAACAAGGTGGTCTCCCGTGACTGAAGTACGGGTGCGGTTCGCGCCGTCCCCAACCGGCATGTTTCACGTGGGCGGCGCGCGTACGGCGCTGTTCAACTGGGCGCTGGCCCTGCAGTCGGGCGGCCGGTTCGTGCTGCGCATCGAGGACACCGACGCGTCGAGGAACCGTCCCGAGTGGACGGAGGGCATCATCTCCGCCCTCGACTGGATCGGCATCAACGGCTCCAACCCCGCCTTCGAGGGCCCCTACTTCCAGTCGGCGTACGAGCCGCAGCACCGCGAGGCGGTGGCCAAGCTGCTCGCCGACGGCCGCGCGTACTACTGCGACTGCACCCGCGAGGCGCTGGTCGCCCGCACCGGCTCCGAGCACCGCGGCTACGACGGCCACTGCCGCGAGCGCGGCCTGACGCAGGGCGCCGTGCGCTTCCGCACCCCCGACGAGGGCGTCACGGTCGTAGAGGACCTCGTACGCGGGAACGTCGAGTTCCCCAACGAGGCGCAGGAGGACTTCGTCATCGCCCGCTCCGACGGCTCGCCGCTCTACGTGCTGGCCAACGCGGTCGACGACATCACCCAGAACATCACCCACGTCGTACGCGGTGAGGAGCACCTCGGCAACGCGGCCAAGCAGATGCTGCTGTGGCCCGCGCTCGGCGCCACCCCGCCGGTCTGGGCCCACCTGCCGGTCATCGTCAACGAGCAGCGCAAGAAGCTGTCCAAGCGCCGCGACAAGGTGGCGCTGGAGAGCTACCGCGACGAGGGCTACCTCCCCGAGGCGATGGTCAACTACCTGATGCTGCTCGGCTGGGGCCCCGGCGACGACCGCGAGATCATGCCGTGGTCGGAGATGGTGCCGCTGTTCCGGCTGGAGAACGTCAACTCCGCCAGCGCGTTCTTCGACGAGAAGAAGCTGCGCGCGTTCAACGGCGAGTACATCAGGGCGCTGCCGCTGGAGACGTTCGAGGAGCGCTGCGCGCCCTTCCTCGACCCGTCGTGGGACCGCGAGCTGTTCAGCAAGGTCGCCGCGCTGGCCCAGACCCGCATCTCGGTGCTGTCGGAGATCCGGCAGAACGTCGACTTCCTCTTCCTCGACGAGCCCGTCTTCGACCAGGCGTCGTGGGACAAGGCGATGAAGAACGCCCCCGAGGAGATCCTCACCGGCTACCTGGAGCGCCTGGAGACCGTGAGCTGGGACCCCGAGTCGCTCAAGCAGGCGCTCGAGGAGGTCGGCGCGGCCCAGGGGCTCAAGCTGGGCAAGGCGCAGGCGCCGGTCCGCGTGGCCGTCACCGGCCGCACGGTGGGCCTGCCGCTGTTCGAGTCGATCGAGGTGCTGGGCCGCGAGCGCACGATGGAGCGGCTGCGTGCCGCCCTGGCCCGCCTGCGCGGCTGAGCACGTTCTGTCATGGCTACGGCCGGCGCGATGTCTTCCACCGCGCCGGCCGTAGCGCGTTCTAGTCCAGGCCGCGGCGGGCGAGCAGCGGCCCGATGCCGGGCTCGCGCCCGCGGAAGTTCTTGAACGCCGTCAGCGGGTCGAGGCTGCCGCCCTTCGACAGCAGCTCGCGGCGGAAGTGGTCGCCGTTGGCCCGGGTGAGCCCGCCGTTCTCCTTGAACCACTCCACGCTCTCGGCGTCCAGCACCTCGCTCCAGATGTAGGAGTAGTAGCCGGCCGCGTAGCCGCCGGAGAAGATGTGCGCGAAGTAGTTGGTCCGGTAGCGCGGCCGGATCAGCGGATACGCGATGCCCGCCGCCTCCAGCGCGGCCGCCTCGAACGCCTCCGGGTCCTCCACGGTCTCGCCGGGCGCGAGCTTGTGCCAGGCCCAGTCGAGCAGCGTGGCGGCCAGGTATTCGACGGTCTTGAAGCCCTGGTTGAAGGTCTCGGCCGCCTTCAGCTTCTCGACCAGCTCGGCCGGCATCGGCTCGCCCGTCTCGTAGTGCTTGGCGTAGTTGGCCAGCACCTCGGGCCAGGTCGCCCACATCTCGTTGACCTGCGACGGGTACTCCACGAAGTCGCGCGGCACCTTGGTGCCCGACACGCGCGGGTAGCGCACCTGCGAGAACAGCCCGTGCAGCGCGTGGCCGAACTCGTGGAAGGCGGTGGTGACCTCGTCGTACGTCAGCAGCGTCGGCCCCGAGGCCGGCTTGGTGACGTTGAGGTTGTTCATCACGACCGGCTTCGTGCCGAACAGGAACGACTGGTCGACCAGGTTGTTCATCCACGCGCCGCCGCGCTTGTTCGGCCGGGCGTACGGGTCGAGCACGAACAGGCCGAGCGGGCTGCCGTCCTCGTTCGACACCTCGAACACGGTCACGTCGGGGTGGTAGCCGCCGAGGTCGGGCCGCTCGGTGAAGGTGAGGCCGTACAGCTTGCTCGCCGCGAAGAACACGCCGTCGCGGTAGACCCGGTTGAGCTCGAAGTACGGCCGCACGGCCGCGTCGTCGAAGTCGTAGCGGGCCTGGCGCACCTTCTCGGTGTAGTAGGGCCAGTCCCACGGCTCGATCGGGAACCCGGCCTGCTCCGCCAGCGCCTCGGCCTCCTTCTTCGCGTTGCGCATGGCCGGGCCGACGAGCTGGCCGAGCATCTCCTCGACCGCCTCGACGGTCTTGGCGGTCTGGTCGGCGACCACGTACGCGGCGTGGTTGGGGAAGCCGAGCAGCGCCGCACGCTCGGCCCGCAGCGCCGCCATCTTGGCCGCGATCTCGAAGTTGCCGGGGGCGCGATTGACGCTCAGCTCGTACAGGCGGCGGCGCACGTCGCGGTCGGTGAGCTGGGACAGGCCGGGCTGGGCGGTGTAGTTCAGCAGCGGCAGGACGTACGTGCCGTCGTCCTTGCGCAGCGACTCGATCTTGGCCTCGTCGAACCCGTCGAGCTCCTTGGGGTCGGTCACGACCAGCGCCGACTCCGTGGTGGCCTTCAGCAGGCTCTGCGCGAACTCGGTGGACAGCCGCGACAGCTCCTCGTTGAGCTCGCGCAGGCGCTCCTGCTCGGGCTCCGACAGGTCGGCGCCGGCCCTGATGAAGTCCTGGCGGTACTTCTCCAGCAGCCAGGACTCCTCGGGGTCGTCGGTCGTGACCTGCTTGATGCGCTCCCACAGCCGGCGGTTGAGCCGGATCGCGTCGCTGTGCCGGGTCAGTTGAGGGGAGATCTGCTTCTCGATCTCCATGATGCCGTCCGTGGTGTTGGACGAGGCGATGCTGAAGAAGACCGTGCTCGTGCGGTCGAGGATCCTGCCCGACCGTTCGAGCGCTGCGATCGTGTTCTCGAACGTCGGCGGCTCGCTGCTGCCGGCGATGGCTTCGACCTCCTCGAGCTGCTCCGCCATGCCGCGCTCGAAGGCGGGCAGGTAGTGCTCTTCCCGGATCGCGGCGAAGGGCGGCAGCTCGTAGGGCAGATCGCTTGGGGCGAAGAACGGATTCTCGGCCAACGCTTGGGCTCCTCCACGTGGTGTTTTGTCCCCTTCAGCTTGGCACGGCCGGGGAGCCGGTGGGAGCGGCGGAGGGCGGCCGGAGGATTCGTTTTGGCCTTAGCCCCGGAGCTGGGCTATTCTTTCGGACGTCGCCAAAGCGCTCCGCAAGGAGATCGCAGCGGTGGGGTATGGTGTAATTGGCAGCACGACTGATTCTGGTTCAGTTAGTCTAGGTTCGAGTCCTGGTACCCCAGCATCTGAACGGATGTCTCCTAGTGAGACGTCCGTTTTTTCATTTCGCCAGCCGATGCAGAATTTCGGAGATCTCCCTGTACGCCTGCCTTGTCGGCGCGTGCGAGGTGGCCACCGAGAAAACCCTGAACCGGTTGCCCGGCGTGGCCGCGTCCGCCTCCCTGATCATCCGGTCCTGCAGCGCGACCGGGATCATCCGGTCCTTGGTGTGGCGGATGTAGACCCGGCGCACCCGGCCCCACCGGTCCCTGCGGCCCCGGGCGTCGGCGCCCTGCACGAGCATGCTCTCGTCCGGCAGCAGCCCGTTCAGCAGGGCCAGGAACTCGCCCTCGCTGCCCTCGTCCATGAACGCTTTCTTGGCCGCGTCCAGGAACTTCGGGTTCGCCGAGCGCCAGTTGATGCGCACCGCGCCGATCGCCGAGGGATCCGCCACGATGCCGTCCACCAGGCTCGCCGCCAGGCTCGTCCGCCCCTCAGGGGTGGTGGCGTAGTCGTTGGGGGAGCGCAGCCGGGTGCAGCAGTACGCGGCGTCGTACACGAGCGTGTCGATCAGGTCGGGCACCTCGTCGGCCACCTTCGTGATCGTCGCGCCGCCCAGGCTGCCGCCCACCAGGATCACCGGCCCGTACCCGGCGACCCGGCGCACCACCTTGACCGCCGCCTCCACGTAGTCGTCCAGCCGCACCTTCGCCATCGGCGACTTCAGCGTGGCCAGCGCCTTCAGGTCCTGCGGCGCCTGGTAGGCGCGGTGGAACTGCCCTTCGTGCGCGTGCCCCGGCAGGTCCACGGCCACGGTGCGGTGGCCGCGCAGCGCCAGCTCGGAGTCGGCGGTGGCGCCGCCGTTCGAGCCGGTGACGAAGACGTACGTGGTGACCTCTTTCTTCGGCCGCGCCACCGGCGCGGCGGCCGCCGCTCCGGCACCGGCGGCGGCGAGCTTGAGAACCGTTCTGCGAGTCGTGTCCTTCATGCCGTCGATGCTCGCCCTGACGGGGCCCGCCGCACATCGCCCGACCGGCCGCGAAAGCGGTGGACGGCGGCCATCCACCGATCGGTCGATGCTGTGCCAGGCTCGACACCATGACCGGTCACGAACGGACCGCCGCGGCGACGGCGGGGGAAGGGCGCGAGCGGTGGGTGTTCGCCGGGCTGGGCTACGGCCTGCTCGCGCTCGGCTCGCTCATGACCGTCCTCGGCGTTCCACCGGCGGCGAGCGCTCCTGGCCGCCTGCCGTCCTGGCTGGCGGGCCCGATCGCCGTCTGGACGTCCCAGGAGCCCGCTCAGGAGCCCTCCCGGGGGGATCCGGTGGTGGCGGCGTGGGAGAGCGTGCCGTGGCCGTTCCTGGCGCTGCTGGCGGCGGTGTGGCTGGCGCCCGTCGCGTGGCTCCATCCGGTACGTGAACGGCGGCGGGCCCTGGTCGCCGGCCACTTCGCCGTCCTGCTGGCCATCGCCGCCGGGCTGACGCTCAAGGCGCCGGGGTTCGTGGTGTTCGCCTCGATCGGCTACCCGCTGGCGATCGGCATGCTCCCCGCCCGCCTGGTCATGGCCGGAGTCACGCTGACCGCCCTCGTCTCCGTCGCCGCCCAGGCCGGGCCGGGCGACCGCGACACCCTGCTCACGGTGCTCGCCGGCGTGGCCGTGCCGCTCGTGGCCGCGGGCTGGTACGTCGCCGCCGAGCACGACAAGCGCCGCCGCCTCGTCGAACGCCTGCGCGCCGCCATGGACGAGAACGCCGAGCTGAACGCCCGCCTCCTCGCCCAGGCCAGGCGGGCGGGCGTGCTGGACGAGCGGCACCGTGTCGCCGGTGAGATCCACGACACGCTCGCCCAGGACCTCGTGGCGCTCATCGGCCGGCTCGACGCCGCCCGCGCCGTCGCCGGGCCCGGCCGCGAGCACCTCGACAAGGCCGCCGAGCTGGCCCGCCGCGGCCTGGCCGAGACCCGCCGCTCCATCAGCGCCCTGCGCCCCGAGCCCCTGGAGTCGGCCGAGCTGCCCCAGGCCCTGCGGCACATGGCGGACTCCTGGGCCGAGACGTCGGGCGTGGACATGCGCTTCGAGGTCGCGGGCACGCCCGTCGCCCTGGCCCCGGAGGTGGAGTCCGCCCTGTTCCGCATCGCCCAGGAGGCACTGGCCAACGTCGCCAAGCACGCTCAGGCCACCAGGACGGCTCTCACCCTGACGTACACCGACGAACTCGTCCTGCTGGACATCCGCGACGACGGGCGCGGCTTCGTCCCGCAGCGGCGATCTGACGGCTTCGGGCTGGACGGCATGCGCCAGCGGGCCGGCGGCGTCGGCGGCACGCTGACCGTCGAGTCCGAGCCGGGCTCCGGCACCGCGATCGCCGCCGCCGTCCCCGTCATCCCGCCACCCGCCGAGACCGCAGAACGGTGATGAGACACTGCGACAATCGTCACCTCGGGAGGGAGCCTTGATGCCGGTCCAGGTGCTGATAGCCGACGATCATCCGATCGTGCGCGACGGCCTGCGCGCGGCGCTCGCCCGCGAGGCCGCCGGCGACATCTCGGTGGTGGGGGAGGCGGGCGACGGCGAGGAGGCCGTGCGCCTGGCCGCCGAACTGTCGCCCGACGTCATCCTCATGGACCTGCGCATGCCCGGCATGAACGGCATGACCGCCATCCGGCGGCTGGCCGGCACCGGTCCCCGGGTGCTGGTGCTGACCACGTTCGACAACGACGTACTGCCCGCGCTCGAAGCCGGCGCCGCCGGCTACCTCCTCAAAGACGCCCCGCCCGCCGAGCTCGTCCGCGCCGTCCTGGCCACCCACCGCGGCGAGACCGTGCTCGCCCCCGCCGTCGCCGGCCGCCTCGCCGACCAGGTCCGCAGGCCTGCCCGGGGGCAGCTCAGCCCGCGCGAACTCGAGGTCCTGCGGCTGGTCGCCGAAGGCGCCACCAACAAGGAGGCCGCCGCCGCCCTCTTCATCAGCGAGGCCAGCGTCAAGACACACCTGCTGCACATCTACGCCAAACTGGACGTCCGCGACCGCGCCGCCGCCGTCGGCGAGGCCTACCGCCGTGGCCTCCTGACGAGCTGACCCGCCCCGCCCTCCTGACGAGCTGACCCGCCTCGTTCTCCTGACGAGCTGATCCCCGCCCCCGGCCTGAGCCCGGACCTCCCCGGCCGCCCACCGTCCCACCGCGCTGACCGCCTGCTCCATCCCTCGCCGGAGGGTGGCAGGCTCCTGACGGTCACCAGCCACCGCAGCCGCCGACCACACCGTCGCGCCCCTCTTCGGTCCCTCGCCCGAGGGGCGCCTGCTTACGGCCTCCGGCTGACCGCGTCGATGACTGCGCCTTCGTGCACCCCATTCGGCTCCTTGCCTGGTGGGCGGCTTCTTGCGGTCTCCGGCCGATCGCGTCGATGACTGTGCCTTCGTGCACCCCACTCGGCCCCTCGCCTGAGAGCGGGCAGTTCCAGGCGGACACCTGGGCGAGCGCAGCAGATGACCGTCCCCTGCGTTGCGACCGGCGCTCGCATCTGCGTGTGCGGTGCGGCCGGTGGGTGGTCGGCTCGGTCCGGCCGACTGCCGCTGACCGGCGCACGGCCGCTGACCGGCGCAATCGCCGGCCGGCGCGCGGCTTGGGGCGGCTCACCCCCTCCAGCCGGCGGAGGCGGCGCCTGGCGGATGGCCGGAGTGATGCACGGTGATGGTCGTCACACGCGAGGCACCTGTCGTGCTGCTGCCCTCCGCGCCGGTGACTCGCGGTGGAGTCGAGCTCGTGCTGCGGTCTTCGGCCGGTGGGGTGCGGCGGTCGCGTGCTCGCGGTGGCGTTGTGGCTGTGGACTTCAGCCGGGGACTGCTGGTGACGGGCGGCGGTGGGCATCCGAAGGTGGTCAGTTGCTCACCGTGATCAGTTGGTGGCGGTTCGGTAGGGTGGGCCGCCTTATGGTGGAGTTTCGACCCCGGGGGGGTCCCGCGCTTTCTTGCGCCGTTCATCGCCCCGCTCGTCCTCTTCTTCGTCGTCATCCTCCTCCTGGGCGCGATCTTCACGAACAGCACCGCGCTCGGCATCGTGATCGGCGCGCTCGCGACGGGCGCGCTGGTCGCCGTCCTGGCCGTCAAGCACCGCGACCTCACTCAGGGCACCGTCGTCCGCTTTTCGCCAGAAGGCGTCGAGCTGGCCGACCGCATGGGTTTCCGGGTGTGGCTGCGCTGGCCCGACATCACCCGGATCGACGTCGTGGACACGCAGCTCGCCGATCCCCGCAGGGTCGGCAGGCCGGGCGGTGCGCGGGCCCGGGTGGGGGCGCTGCGCTCGGTCGGGCTCATCGGCTGGGGGCAGCGTACGGTGCCGCCGCGCATTCCGGCCTGGATGCGCGACCGCCTGGCCCGCGTGCCCGTGGACCCGGCGACGGGCCGGCCGGAGGTGACGATTCCGCTGGGCGAATTCGACCCGGTGTGGCAGCGCGGACCGATGGGGGATTGGGTCCGCCGCTACAGGCCCGATCTGATGGGCCATTAAGCGGTTTGGAGTGGTCTTCGAGGTGCGGTAGAGTTACCTGCGTCGCCGGGGCGAGCCCCCGGCACACGCAGCTTGTGGACAGGGTCCCGTCGTCTAGTGGCCCAGGACGCCGCCCTCTCAAGGCGGTAGCGCCGGTTCGAATCCGGTCGGGACTACCACTGCACGCAAGCACACCAAGGTCCCGTCGTCTAGTGGCCCAGGACGCCGCCCTCTCAAGGCGGTAGCGCCGGTTCGAATCCGGTCGGGACTACTGTCAGCAGCAATCAGCTCCGGTGCTCATCACCGGGGCTTTTTGTTTTGCCGGCATGCTCGCCTGCTCGCCTGCACGGCGACACAGCCCACTTCTGCGCGTCCCACCGACGCGTTCCACGGCGACCGACTTCCGCGCGTTCCACCGGGGCCCACTTCGTGGCGGGCGCGCGCCTCTGCGCCGGTCTCCGCTGGGCGGGCGTGTCCGCCCCTGCCCCCGGTTCCGCCGGCGGGTCGCGCTGTGCTTGTGCCGGCGGTCGGCGTCCGCCTCCGCTTCCGATGGGAGGGGGTGCTCGTCATTGTGCCCGTGTCCGTCCGCGTGCCTTCGCTCCTGCGGGGAAGCGTGGTGCGGCCTCACCCCGTCGGCCGGTATCCGGAACCTCTGATGAGGCCGGTGGGTGCCGTCGTGGCGGTGAGGCCGGACGGCACCCACGCGGGTGTCACTTCTGCTTGGAACGGGCCTTGAACAGCGCGCGCCGCGCCGCCTTGGCGACCTGCTTGTCGGGGTGGACCTGCGAGATCAGGTCGAGCAGCTCCTCCACGTGTGCGTGCGGGATCTTCCAGATCACGTCGAGCAGGTTGCCGACCATCTCGGGCCCGATCTCGCGCAGGCTGCTGACGAACTCGGCGCGGCCGAGCCCGGCCGAGATCGTCCACATGTCGAGGATGAGCCAGTGGGTGTCGTCGGGGGTCGGCTCCGGCGCGCCTTCGACGCCGAGCTGGCTGAGGTGAGTGGCCGCGTACGGGCGCAGCGACGGCTGGTCGAGCGCCGCCTGCCAGGCGGGGATGGCGGCCTCGCCCAGGGTGCCGACCACGCTGGCGGCCTGCACCCTGATGAGCGCGTCGCTGTCGTCTTCGGCCGCGGCGGCCAGCAGCTCCTCGGCGGCCTTGGCGGGCTCGCGCAGCCGCATCCAGGCGGCGAACTCGGCGTCGGCCTCGTCCTCGGGCAGCTCGGCGCTGAGCGCGAGCAGCTCGTGGGCGCTCATGGAGTCGATCGCCGGGCGGGCGTCCACCTCGAGGTCGGCGTCGTCGATCAGGTGGACGACGCCTTCGGTGCCGAGCGGGGTGAGGCGCAGCACGTCGCCGTCGCGCTCGACCATGCCGTAGCCGGTCAGCCACTCGATCGAGGAGGCGAGCGGGTCGCCTGCCGCCTCCCAGGCGTCGGTGCCCAGCTCGTCGAGCTCGGTGGCGGCCTCCTTCAGCTCGCGGGCGAGCCCGTCGAGCTCGCGCGAGCCGCCGGCGAGCAGCAGCCGGACGAGCAGGCCGCGGGTCAGGCCGGCCAGCGCCATCGTGAGATCGTCGTCGTCGAGCTCGGGGTCGCCGTAGTCGACGGAGTGGATGCCGAGCATCCAGGCGTCGAGCACGTCGTCGTCGTCCTCGAACGGCCACTCGGCGGTGTCGTCCTGGACGGTGACGGTGCCGCCTTCGCCGGGTTCGAGGAACTCGAGATCGACGGCGAGGTTCCAGAGGTTCCACAGCTCGGGAACGGCCTCGGAGACGGGCCCGTCGGTCTCGGGCTTGGGCAGCCCGACGGCCTCCAGCGCCTCCAGGACCTCGGCATCGGTGAGCAGCGTCTCCTCGCCCACCTTGCGTCCCGTGCCCACCCACACCGCGAGGTCGCGGGCCTTGGCGATGAGCGGCACCCGGCGGGCCGCCGCGGCGAGCTCGGCGTCGGGGCGCAGCCTGACCGTGTCCAGCTCGGCCAGCTCGTCGGCGAACGGCTCGAAGTCGCCGAGGTCGCCGGCCTCGTCCTCCTCGTCGCCGCCCTCGCCGTCCTCGATCAGCTCCTCCATGAGGTCGACGAACTCGTCCTCGACGTCGTCGAGCTCGGCCTGCAGATCGGCGAGGGAGTCCGAGTCCTTGTTGAGCCGGCCTGTGCTGGACAGGAAGGTCAGGTAGGCGTCGACGGCCGGGAGCATCCCGTCGGCGGCCGCGTCGGGGTCCTCCACGACCTTCGGCATGCGGTCGAGCAGCAGGTTGCGCAGGTCGGCGCGCTTCCACGTGCCGAGGTCCTGCGAGAAGGCGAGACGGTGCCACAGCGCGGCGGGCCCCACCAGCTCCGGGTCGCTCTCGGGCGCGTTCGTACGCGCCCACACGATGAACTCTTCGAGCAGGGGTCGCAGCTCAGTGGCGGCTACCTCGATGCGATCTGTCACGCACTCAGGCTAGTGCGCCCGCGAGGCTGTCGGCTCCCGAAATACCGCCTTTTACTGATCATGACGAGCGGCGCATGGCCTCGGTGATCCGCTCGGCGGCGGCCATGACGGGCACCGCGTGGAGCCTGCCGGGCGCCCTCGTCAGCCGCTCGATGGGCCCCGAGACCGACACGGCCGCGATCACCTTGCCGCCCGCGCCCCTGATCGGCGCCGAGACGCTCGCCACGCCCTGCTCGCGCTCGCCGACGCTGTGGGCCCACCCGCGGCGGCGCACGGAGGCCAGGGTCGCTGCGGTGAACTTGGCGCCGCGCAGGCCGCGGTGCAGCCGGTCGGGCTCCTCCCAGGCCAGCAGGATCTGCGCCGCAGAGCCCGCCGTCATGGGCAGCGCGGATCCGACGGGTACGGTGTCGCGCAGGCCGCTGGCCCGCTCGGCGGCGGCCACGCACACGCGCTCGTCGCCCTGGCGCCGGTAGAGCTGGGCGCTCTCCCCGGTCAGGTCACGAAGCTGCATCAATATGGGTCCCGCGACCGCGAGCAGCCGGTCCTCGCCGGCGGCGGTGGACAACTCCGACAGCCTCGGTCCGAGGACGAACCGTCCCTGCGTGTCGCGGCTCACGATGCGGTGGTGCTCAAGGGCGACGGCCAGCCGGTGGGCGGTGGGGCGGGCCAGACCGGTGGCCTGGACGAGCTGGGCCAGTGAAGCGGGTCCCGCTTCGAGGGCATTGAGTACAAGAACCGCCTTGTCGAGTACTCCGACTCCGCTAGAGTTGTCCATACACCGATACTGCAGTCTCGACATATGAGAAAGCAAGTCGGAGATTCTCAAGGAGGAGATCATGGGCCGCACACTGGCCGAAAAGGTCTGGGAGCAGCACGTAGTCCGTCGTGCGGAGGGCGAACCGGACCTGCTCTATATCGACCTGCACCTCATTCACGAGGTGACCAGTCCGCAGGCGTTCGACGGGCTCAGGCTCGCCGGGCGCAAGGTGCGACGGCCCGATCTCACCATCGCCACCGAGGACCACAACGTGCCGACCGTGCTCGGCCCCATCGCCGACCCGGTGTCCAAGACGCAGGTCGAGACGCTGCGCAAGAACGCCGCCGAGTTCGGCATCAGGCTCCATCCGATGGGCGACGACGGCCAGGGCGTGGTCCACATCATCGGCCCGCAGTTCGGGCTCACCCAGCCCGGCATGACCATCGTGTGCGGCGACTCTCACACCTCCACGCACGGCGCGTTCGGCGCGATCGCGTTCGGCATCGGCACCTCCGAGGTCGAGCACGTGCTCGCCACGCAGACGCTGCCCGCCTACCGGCCCAAGACGATGGCCATCGAGGTCAGCGGCGAGCTGCCCGTCGGCGTCACCGCCAAGGACCTGATCCTGGCCATCATCGCCAAGATCGGCACCGGCGGCGGCCAGGGCCACATCGTGGAGTACCGCGGCGAGGCCGTGCGCAAGCTCTCCATGGAGGGCCGCATGACGATCTGCAACATGTCGATCGAGGCGGGCGCGCGGGCCGGCATGATCGCCCCCGACGAGACGACGTTCGCGTACCTGAAAGGCCGCCCGCACGCGCCGAAGGGCGAGCTGTGGGACCAGGCGGTCGAGCACTGGAAGTCGCTGTGCACCGATGAGGACGCCGTCTTCGACAAGGTCGTGGAGATCGACGCCTCCACGCTGACCCCGTACGTCACGTGGGGCACCAACCCCGGGCAGGGCCTGCCGCTGGGCGAGTCCGTCCCCTCGCCGGAGAGCTTCTCCGACCCGGTCGAGCGCGCCGCCGCCGAGCGGGCCCTGGAGTACATGGGGCTCACCGCCGGCACGCCGCTGCGCGACATCGAGGTCGACACCGTGTTCGTCGGCTCGTGCACCAACGGCCGCATCGAGGACCTCCGCTCGGCCGCCGAGATCCTGAAGGGCCGCAAGGTCAAGACCCGCACGCTGGTCGTGCCCGGCTCGATGATGGTCAAGAAGCAGGCCGAGGAGGAGGGCCTGCACGAGATCTTCCAGGCCGCGGGCGCCGAGTGGCGCGCGGCCGGCTGCTCGATGTGCCTCGGCATGAACCCCGACACGCTCAAGCCGGGCGAGCGCAGCGCCTCCACCTCCAACCGCAACTTCGAGGGCCGCCAGGGCAAGGGTGGCCGCACCCACCTGGTGTCGCCGCAGGTCGCCGCCGCGACCGCCGTCACCGGCCGCCTCACCGCACCCGCCGACCTGTAAGGGAGACCACGTTCCATGGAAGCCTTCACCACCCACACCGGTACGGCGGTGCCGCTGCGCCGCAGCAACGTCGACACCGACCAGATCATCCCGGCCGTCTGGCTCAAGCAGGTCAGCCGCACCGGCTTCGAGAAGGGCCTGTTCGCCGCCTGGCGCGAGGACCCGGAGTTCGTGCTCAACGACCCCGCCTACGAGGGCGGCTCCATCCTGGTCTCCGGCCCCGACTTCGGCACCGGCTCCTCCCGCGAGCACGCCGTGTGGGCGCTGCAGCAGTACGGGTTCCGCGTCGTGATCTCGGCCCGCTTCGGCGACATCTTCCGCAACAACGCCACCAAGATGGGCCTGCTCCCGGTCGTCCTGCCCGGCGAGAAGGTCGAGGAGCTGCAGGCCGCCGTCGAGGCCGACCCCAAGCTCGAGGTGACCGTCGACCTGGTCGAACGCCAGGTCCGCTGGGGCGGCAAGACGGTGCCGTTCGAGATCGACGACTACACCCGCTGGCGGCTGATGGAGGGGCTCGACGACATCGGGCTGACCCTGCGTCACGAGAGCGAAGTGGCGGCGTACGAGAATGGTCGGCAGCCATGGCTGCCGACGACCGTCTAGAAGACGACGAACTGGCGCGGCGGCTGCGCGATGCGCACCGCCGCGTCCGCATGCTGCCCGCCGACCGCAGGGAACGCCTCGCGCGCCGCTATCTCGCGATCTGCGACCTGGCCAAGCACGACCGGGAAAGGGCCGCGATGCGTCTCGAAGCGTTTCTGCGCGCCCTTGACGAGGCTTTCGACACGCCACGTAACGAAGAAAACCCGCTCGGTGATTGAGTTCAAACGCGATCCCGCCTACTTTCAGAGCCCGTAAGGGGTTTCTACGTCGAACTCGTGAGCTGGAACCCCGAGCCGTAACTGGGGGAGCAGGACTTTCATGAACAAGCGAGAACTCGTCGAGGCCATCGCGGATCGGGTGGGCGACAGGAAGACGGCCACGGAGGCCGTCAACGCGGTCATCGACACCATCCAGAAGGCCGTGGCCGGCGGCGACAAGGTCTCGATCACGGGCTTCGGCGCGTTCGAGATGGTGAACAAGCCCGCCCGCACGGCGCGCAATCCGTCCACCGGCGCGGAAATCAACGTGCCGGAGAGCTGGGCGCCCAAGTTCCGTCCCGGTTCCGATTTCAAAGAACTGGTGAACGAGGGCGGCAAGAAAATCGGCAAGAAGAAGTAAATACAGCGGACCGCTGAACGCCCGGGCCACGCGGCCCGGGCGTCCGCGTGTCCGGACGCCTCAGGACGGGACCGCGAAAGCGCCTGGGGAGGGGCCGGGGCCTCAGGAGGTGAAGGCTTCGGGCACCGGGAACGTGGACAGCGTGATGTAGGTGATCTCGCCGTCCCTCATCCCGAGATTGACGCGCTGGCCGGAGCGGAGCAGCCGCAGCGGGCCCGCGTCGAACGCGGCCGTGCCGAACGGGAGCACGGCACCGTCGTCGAGGAAGACCGTGCCGGAACGGGTGGCCTGGTCGAAGCTGCGTACGGTCGCCTGCACGCCACCAGCTTAAGCGCCGCGAGGGATTCACGCGGGGCCCGGATCGGCCTCCGGCCACAGCTCGGCGACCACGGCGGCGGTGTGCCGCCCGAGGCCGAGCCGGATGGCGGCGCGCAGGTCGTCGGGGGTGTCCACGTCGCGGCGCACGGAGTCGATGCCCGGCACGCACAGCTCCTTCGCGCCGCCCGCCAGGTGCTTGGCCCGTGACTCCCCGCCGAACCTCGGCGTGAACGGCTGCCCCGGCCGTACCCCGTAGAACGTGGTACCGACGTCGAGCGCGTCGGGCACGAACGCCTGGTCGAACTCGGCCGCCGCCTCCAGCGCCACCGCCAGCTCGGCGGGGCGCAGCGCGGGCAGGTCGGCCTGGAGCGCGCCCACCGCGTCATCGGGCGCGAGGCGTACGGCGTGCGCGGCGCCCGTGCGCAGGGCGGTGTTCAGCCCCCGGTCGGGATCCGGCACCACATCGGCGCCCAGCGCGGCGAGCGGCCCCGCGGCGGCGGGGTCGGCCGTCACCACGATGACCCGCGCGACCGGCGGGCAGGCGAGCGCGGCGGCCACGGTGTCGCAGGCCACGGCCACGGCCAGCCGCGTGCGATGCGGCCCCGTCGCGGCCGCCAGCCGGGTCTTCGCCGCGACCAGCGTCTTCACCGGAATCACCAGGGACCAGCGGATGCTCATAGGGTAAGCATCGCGCCTCGACAGCCCGCGCGGCGAACCGGGAGACTTGGGGCGCATCCCGTACGTGTTGGAGGAAGACCATGAGCCGCCCCACGAGACCACCGCGTTTCTGGGAGACCCTGGCAGTCATCGTGGTGAAACCACTGTCCTGGCTCCTGGTCAAAAAGGACTGGCGCAACGGCGACCGCATCCCGAGGACCGGTGGCGTGATCATCGCGGCGAACCACCTGTCGTGGACCGATCCCGTGCTGCTGTCGCACTTTCTGTACAACCACGGCCGCTGGCCGGTCATCCTGGCCAAGTCGGGGCTGTTCAGGGTGCCGTTCCTCGGCCGGGCCATCTCCTCGCTGCTCGCCATCCCCGTCGAGCGGGGCAGCAGCGAGGCCGCCAAGTCGCTGCGCATCTCGGAGGAGCGGCTGGCCAACGGGTGCGCGATCCTCTTCTACCCGGAGGGCACCTGCACCCGCGATCCCGACCTGTGGCCGATGGTCGGCAAGACCGGCGCGGCCAGGCTCGCGCTGAAGACCGGGACCCCGGTCATCCCCGTGGCCCACTGGGGGGCGCAGGAGCTGCTGCCGTACGGGGCCAAGCGGCCCAGGCTGTTCCCGCGCAAGACGTTCCGCGTGGCCGTGGGGCCGCCGGTGGACCTGTCGAAGTACGCGGACAAGCCGCTGCGCGCCGACGTGCTGCGCGAGGCGACGGCCGACATCATGGCGGCGGTCACCGAGCTGCTCGCCGAGCTGCGCGGCGAGAAGGCCCCCGAAACCCCTTATGACCCGTCGAGGCGGTGAGCGCATGACGAAGGCAGCCGTGTTCGGCACGGGTTCATGGGGCACCACGTTCGCGATGATCCTGGCGGAGGCGGGCAACGAGGTCACGCTGTGGGGCCGCAGGAAAGAGCTGGTCGAGGCCATCGACCGTGACCACGCCAACCCCGACTACCTGCCCGGCGTGCCGCTGCCGCCCTCCATGAGGGCCACCACCGACCCCGAGCGGGCGCTGGCGGGCGCCGACTTCGTGGTGCTCGCGGTGCCGTCCCAGCAGCTGCGGCCCAACCTCGCGGCGTGGAAGCCGTACATCCCGCCGCGCGCGGTGCTGGTGAGCCTGATGAAGGGCATCGAGCTCGGCACCACCAAGCGGATGAGCGAGGTGATCCGCGAGGTCGCCGAGGTGCCCGACGAGCGGGTCGCCGTCGTCTCCGGGCCCAATCTCGCCCAGGAGATCGCGCACCGCCAGCCCGCCGCGACCGTGGTGGCCTGCACCGACGAGGGCGTGGCCGAGCGGCTGCAGGCGATCTGCCACCTGCCGCCGTGGTTCCGCCCCTACACCAACCCCGACGTCGTCGGCGTCGAGCTGGGCGGCGCGGTGAAGAACGTCATCGCGCTCGCCGTCGGCGTCTCGGCGGGCATGGGCATGGGCGACAACGTCAGCGCCATGCTCATCACGCGCGGCCTGGCCGAGATCTCCCGGCTCGGCGCGGCGCTCGGCGCCGACCCTCACACCTTCGCCGGCCTGGCCGGCATGGGCGACCTGGTCGCCACCTGCACCTCCCCGCTGTCGCGCAACCGCACCTTCGGCGAGAACCTCGGGCGCGGCATGACGCTGGAGGAGGTCGTCGCCGCCACCAAGCAGACCGCCGAGGGCGTCAAGTCGTGCGAGTCCGTGCTGGAGCTGGCGCGGAAGCACGACGTGGAGATGCCGATCACCGAGGTCGTCGTCGGTGTCGTGCACGACGGCATGTCTCCGGCCGAAGCGGGCATGCTGCTGATGTCACGCTCACCGAAGCCGGAACGATACGGGTTGTGAAATGACCTGAATACGGCGTGCTCGACTCGCTGTGACCGGTACACCCCGGTAGATTCGGACACCATGAGCAAGCCACGCGTCGCCGTCGTTTTCGGAGGTCGCAATTCCGAGCACGCCGTGTCCCTGATGGGCGCGGGCAGCGTGCTGGAGGCGATCGACAGGACCAAGTACGAGGTGATCCCGATCGGGATCGCCCAGGACGGCAGGTGGGTTCTGGCCACGTCCGACCAGCGGTTCGCCATCGAGTCCGGCGAGCTGCCGGTCGTCGACACCTCGGGGGCGGCGCTCGCGCTGCCGTCCGGCGGCGGCAGCCTCGTGGCGTACGACCAGGGCAGCATCCCGGTCGAGCTCGGCACGGTCGATGTGGTGTTCCCCGTGATGCACGGCCCGTTCGCCGAGGACGGCACCATCCAGGGCCTGCTGGAGATGGCCGGCGTCCGCTACGTCGGCTCCGGCGTGCTGGCCAGCGCCGTCGGCATGGACAAGGCGTACATGAAGACCGTGATGGCCGCGGCGGGGCTGCCGATCGGCCGTTACGTCGTCGTACGCGACCGCGACTGGCGGCTCAACCGCGAGGCCGTGCTCAAGGAGGCCGAGGAGCTCGGCTACCCGGTCTTCGTCAAGCCCGCCAGGGCCGGCTCGTCCCAGGGCATCTCCAAGGCGCACGACCGCGCCGAGCTGGAGCGGGCCGTCGAGTTCGCGCGGGAGCACGACCCCAAGGTGCTCATCGAGGCGGCGATCGCCGGCCGCGAGATCGAGTGCGCGGTGCTGCAGTCGCTGGGCGACGAGCGGGCCGCCGCGTCCATGCCGGGCGAGGTGAAGGTCGAGGGCGGGCAGGAGTTCTTCGACTTCGAGGCGAAGTACTACCCGGACCAGATGTCGCTGACGGTGCCCGCCGACATCCCCGCGGAGACCGCCGAGGAGCTGCGCGCGATGGCGGTGCGGGCGTTCGAGGCGCTCGACTGCGAGGGGCTCGCCCGGGTCGACTTCTTCTACACCCCTGACGGCAAGCTCATCTTCAACGAGATCAACACCATGCCGGGGTTCACCTCGCTGTCGGTGGCGCCGCAGCTGTGGGCCGCCTCGGGGCTGTCGTACCCGGAGCTGGTGGACCGGCTCATCCAGCTCGCGCTGCAGCGCAAGGCCGGACTGCGCTGACGGCCCGTCGTCAGGCCGCCGGCGCGGTGGCCTGCGCGATCGGCTTCGACAGGTCGGTGAGCACCTCGGCGGGCACGTGCTCGCCGCCGATCGTGACCTCGACGTACGCGGTCTCGGTCACGGCCGTGAACAGTGCGGGCTTGTCCGGATCCGAGAACCAGCCCACGCCGCCGACCTCCTGCAACTGGTCGGTGGGCGCCATCCGCGCCGGCCGGGGCACGCCGCAGCGCAGCGCGATGACGCCCGAGCCCCAGACCGCGACGTACGGGGACGCGGGCTCCGAGGTGCCGCGCTCCTCGCCGTCGAGGGTCTTGGGCAGCAGCGGCGCCAGCCGGTCGCAGGCCGCCGCCGCCTCGCCCTCGGGTCTGGGCGGCTCGATCTGCACCGTGCCGCCGCAACCGGCGAGCGCGAGGAGAACGAGCAGGACGGCGGCGACACGCATGCGACGACCACTACCTCCGCGACGGGGGCGGCTCACGCGCCCGTCAGATGTCTCAGGTATGTCAGATATGGACGATCGGACATGTAAGCGTACGCGTGATGCCCTGCACCGACTGAATCTGGGCCACGACGAGCTTGCCCAGCTCATCGACGTTGTTGGCTTCCGCGCGCACGATCACGTCGTAGGGCCCCGTCACGTCCTCGGCCCGCGTGACCCCGGGGATGCCGGAGATCTCGCGCGCCACGGCGGCGGCCTTGCCGACTTCGGTCTGAATAAGGATGTAGGCCTGCACCATCACGTCCTCCCGGGCGATTGGATCACGCCGAAGGGCCACCGTACCCTGTGTGCGTCAGGAGGTGCGTCATCACAGTCGGAGATCTCGGCGAATTCGGTGTGGTAAGTCGCATCACTGGACGTCTGCCCCAAGGCGCCGCGGTGATGCTCGGCCCGGGTGACGACGCCGCCGTCATCGGCGCCCCCGACGGGCGCGTAGCGGTCTCGACGGACCTGCTGATCGAGGGCCGCCACTTCCGTCGCGACTGGTCGGGCGGCTACGACGTGGGCCGCAAGGCCGCCGCTCAGAACCTCGCGGACGTGGCCGCCATGGGCGCCCGCCCCACCTGCCTCGTGGTCGGTCTCGGCCTGCCTCCCGACGTGCCGGTGGACTGGCTGGACGCGCTGACCGCCGGCTTCGCCGACGAGTGCGCCACCGTGGGCGCGAGCGTGGCGGGCGGCGACGTGACCCGCTGCGACCTGGTCGTCCTCGGCGTGACCGCGCTCGGCGACCTGGGCGGGCGCGCTCCCGTCACCCGCTCTGGGGCGCGGCCCGGTCACGTGGTGGCGGTGGCCGGTCGGCTCGGCCGTTCGGCCGCCGGGCTGGCGCTGCTGTCGGCCGGGGCCGCGGTGGCCGCTCCTGCGGCGGCCGAGGCGGTGGCGGGGCATCGGCGGCCGTCCCCGCCGTACGAGTGCGGCGTCGAGGCGGCGGAGCTGGGCGCGAGCGCCATGCTGGACGTCAGCGACGGGCTGCTGCAGGACCTGGGGCACATCGCGCAGGCGAGCGGCGTGCACGTCGAGCTGGATCCCGCCGCGTTCGCCCCCTTCACCTCGGACGAGCCGGTGGCGGCTGCGGCCAGGGAACTGGGTGCCGATCCGCTGGAGTGGGTGCTGTCGGGTGGCGAGGATCACGCCCTTGCGGCGGCTTTCCCGGATGATGTACGCCTGCCGGATTCGTGGCATATCGTGGGCCGGGTGACCGAGGGCTCCGGGGTGAGCGTCCTTGGGAGAGAAATCGGACAGCGCGGGTGGGATCACTTTCGGTGATGACTTGTCCCGATTTACGTGAAATTTTCCTGGTTTGGGGTATGACTAGTGGGATTGCTGTGACAACGGCGTAGCAAAGGTGTTATGAAGAGTGGCGGCCACTGTAACCGGGAAGAAAGGGCAGCCATGGGCCGCCACGGCACAGGTGGATCCGAAGACGGGGACGAACGGGGGCACAGCGCTTTCTGGGGTCCTGACGAGCAGGCCGAGCCGCCGGGCTGGCCTTCGCTGCCGGACCAGCCTGAGGTGACGGGGCAGTGGGCCCCGATGCCGCGGCGTACCGACGCACCGCCACCGCGCGCGACGACGTCGGAGCCGTTCGAGACCACCGGGGCTTTCGCGCTGCCGACCAACGTCCCCGGCGGGTTCCCGCCGGGCAACGACCCCGCGGGCGCCTACCCGCAGCAGCCTGGGCGCGACACCGGGCCGGATGAGCCCGGGCCGTTCGAGACGACGGGCGCGTTCGCCCGCCCGCCGGAGTGGAACCGGCCCGACCACGGCCCCGCCGACCAGACGGCCGTCTTCGGCGGCGGCCCCGGCCAGGCGGGCGCGTACGCCCAAAGCGGCGACACGCTGTCCGACCTGTCCTCCGAGCAGCGCGGGCTGTTCGACCCGCCCAAAGACCAGCGCGGCGCCTTCGACGACGACCAGCGGGGCTCGTACGAGGAGCGGACCAGGACGTTCGACGGGCCGATCGATCAGGACGGGCCGTTCGAGGCGGACCGGCGCGAGCCCTTCGGCTCCTCTGCCGGCTCCTCCTTCGACGACGCGCCGGACGACCGTACGGCGAGATTCGACCCGCCTTCGGGGCCCAGCCCCGTCTACGGCGGCCCGCCCGAGCCCGGCGACGTCAAGGTCGCCGGCGAGCCGACCGCTGCACCGACCCCAGCCTGGGCCAGCGCCGAGACCTCCTTCCTCGGCGCAGACCCGGGCTGGTCTGACGAGGACGACGAGCCGCGCGGCCGCCGTGGCCGCCGCAGGCAGGGCCGTGGCGGCGGCGGGGACGACGACGCGCTCGCGGCCGCACCCTCCGGGGGCGGCAAGGGCCGCGTGGCGCTGCTGTCCGTGGCCGCCGTGGCCGTGGTGCTCGGCGGCACGGTGGCGGGCGTCAAGTTCATGAGCTCCAGTGACCCGGCCAAGTGCGAGGGCGCGACGTGCGCCGCCGTACAGGCTCCGAACCAGCGCCCCGCGCCCGCCGGGTCCGGGCCCGCCGAGGAGGAGACCGAGGCCGAGCCCGAGGACGAGCCGCTGGACGAGGAGCCGGTGGAGACCGAGGAGCCCTCCAAGTCCGCGGCCCCGTCTCCCACGATGAACGCGGGGGTGCCGCGCCGCACCGCCGATCCGTCGCCGACGCCCACCAAGACCAGGGCGAAGAAGCAGGAGGAGAAGCCGGTCTCCGAGCCGTCGCCGGACATCGAGGAGACCGCCTCCGAAGAACCCAGCGAGGAGGTCTCCCGGCTCGACGACGCCGGCACCGCCGACAACACCGGCACCACCCCGCAGGACCAGCCCTCCCCGACGCCCAGCGACGTCAGTGTCGGCGTGGACGACGGTCTCGGGTTCGAGCAGCCGTTCGGCAACGCCGGCGCGCTCAACGTCAAGCAGACCATCAAGCAGCGGCTGACGACCTACCAGGCGAACCTGACGCTGCTGAACGAGTCCGCGCAGCCGCTGCGGAGCCCGACCGTGTCCGTGCCGGTCGAGGGCAAGGTCGTGAAGGTGGACGGCGCGCAGTGGACCCAGGACGGCGACCTGCTGATCCTCGACCTGTCCACCACGCTGGCCTCCGGCGACTCGGTCGAGGTGTCCTTCACCGCCACCGGCAGGGGCGCCAAGGCCCGCAACTGCGGCATGGTCTCCGGCCAGTGCGCCATCAGCTGACCCGCTGAGTCCCGGGGGGTCGGCTCTCCGCCCGGGACCGAAGGACCGGCTCCGCCGCGAGCCGGTACGGGTGCGCCGGAACCTTCCTTCCGGATCGTCCCGCTGTGGGCTCCGGGTGTTCCGGAGCCTTGTGGCCTCCCGGAGCCGCCGGCACGCGTCGCCTCAGCCTGGCGGCCGTCGCCGGGGAGCGGGGCGTTCGGGGGTCCGTGCGGGTGCTCGGGCTGCGCGCCCGCCCGCGTCAGCGCGTCTCAGCGCCGCACAGAGCGTGCGGAAACGTCCGTGGGCACCCGATTGCCCGGAATGACGCAGAACGGTGCTGTCAGGACGTGTACGGCCCGAGGCGACGCCGCGACGCCGTGGGGGAGGCGAGCCTCATGAGCCCACTGACGGCGACCCGGCACGCGGCTCGCCGTCAGCGAGCCTGCCGGCCGCACCTGTGCGGATTGTCGCGAGCCGTTGGCGGCGCCCCTTCGGCTTCTTATCGGGTTGCGGCGGGAGCCGGCACATCTTCGGCTTCTTGCCGGAGTCCGGGGCGGGAGCCGGCGCCCCTTCGGCTTCTCATCGGGGCTTGCGGCGGGAGCCGGCACACCTTCAGCTCCTTATCGGCGCCTAGGGCGGGAACCGTCGGCGCGGCTCGCGTGGCCGACGCGAGCCGCGCGGCCCGTTACCGGAGCTCAGGACACGAGCCTGCGCGGTTCGCTGCTGTGACGTCGGCCGGGCATGACGAAGGCCCGCTGCTCCCTCTGTGGGAGGCGGGCCTTTCGTCGGAAGTGTGAACTAGCGGGTGACCTTGCCCGCCTTGATGCACGAGGTGCACACGTTCAGCTTCTTCGGCGTGCCGCCGACGACCGCGCGAACCGTCTGGATGTTGGGGTTCCAGCGCCGACGGGTGCGGCGGTGAGAGTGAGACACGTTGTTGCCGAAGGTCGGGCCCTTGCGGCAGACATCGCAGACGGAAGCCACGGTATCGCTCCTTTAAAACAGTCGATGTAGCCCTGTCCGCTGATGCTTTCCGGGCGGAGGGCATGCCGGGACGACCGGCCAGCCAGATGAGAATATCCGATCCACGCCGATGGGCGCGAACCAGAGCACCTGGACCGGATCCCGGGCGGCGATATTCTCCTCGCACAACCGTAGCGCATCCCGGCGGTGAGCCTGGCCGATCCCGGCCGGTCGCTCGCCCGCCGGCCTGTCAGGGCAGTCGGTCGGGGGACGTACGGAGGCACACCACATGAAGATCCTCGACCCGCCCACGGTACGACGCTGGGCCCGCCTGGCCGCCGACGCGCTGGGCCAGGCCAGGGCGGAGATCGACGCGCTCAACGTCTTCCCCGTCGCCGACGGTGACACCGGCACCAACCTGCACCTGACCATGCTGTCGGCGGCCGAGGCCGTCGAGTCGCTGCCCGAGGACGTGGACGCCGCCGTGGTGTGGCAGACCCTTTCGTACGGGGCGCTGGTGGGCGCGCGCGGCAACTCGGGGGTGATCGTCAGCCAGGCGCTGCGAGGCATGGCCGAGGTGCTCAAGGACGGCTCCGACCTGCGGGCCGGGCTGATGAGGGCGGCCGTGCTCGCCAGGCAGGCGGTGGCCAGGCCGGTCGAGGGCACGGTGCTGAGCGTGCTGGAGTCGGCGGCGCGGGCCGTACAGGACGCCGAGGGCGATCTGACCGAGGTGGCGCGGCAGGCGGCGGGGGAGGCGCGGGCGGCGCTCGTCCGCACGCCGGGCCAGCTCGACGTGCTGGCCCGCAGCGGCGTGGTGGACGCGGGCGGCGCGGGGGCGGCGATCGTGCTGGAGACGCTGGCCGCGGCGATCGCGGGCGAGCCCGGCGGGCACGACGAGGTGCCCGCGCCGTCTTCGCGGGTCGCGCCGATGGCCGAGGCGGGGGCGGGCTACGAGGTGATGTACCTGCTGGACGCCGGCGATCAGGCCGTCGCGCAGCTGCGCGGCGAGCTCGACGCGATGGGCGACTCGCTGGTCGTGGTGGGCGGCGACGGGCTGTGGAACGTGCACGTCCACGTCCCCGAGGCGGGCCCGGCGGTGGAGGCGGGGATCAGGGCGGGGCGTCCGCACCGCATCCGCATCACGTACCTGGCCGAACGCACCCACGTCGGCGCCACAGGACGTGCCACAGGACGCGGCACAGGACGCGGCACAGGACGCGGCATCGTGGCGGTCGCGGCGGGCGACGGGATCGCGGCGCTGTTCGAGGAGTGCGGCGCGATCGTGGTGCGGCGCGCGCCCGGCACCCGGCCCACGCTCCCCGCGCTGCTGGCCGCGATCAGGCAGGCGGGCGGCGAGGTCGCGGTGCTGCCCAACGACGACGGCGTGCGCGCGGTCGCCGCCGCTGCCGCCGAGATCGCCCGCGAGGAGGGCGTGACGGTGAGCGTGCTGCCCACCGAGTCCACCGTGCAGGGGCTGGCCGCGCTGGCCGTGCACGATCCGCTGCGGCGCTTCGACGACGACGTGGTGGCGATGACCGACGCCGCGGGTCACACCCGCTGCGGCCACGTCACGGTGGCGGAGCAGGAGGCGTTCACCAGCGCGGGGGTGTGCCGGCCCGGCGACGTGCTCGGGCTGATCGGCGGGGACGTTGCGGTGATCGGCGACTCGGTCGCCGGGGTGGCGGTCACGGTGGTCGATCGCATGCTGGCCGGCGGCGGGGAACTGGTCACGCTGGTCATGGGTTCCGGCGCGGACAAGGGGCTCGCGGAGGAGGTGGAGCGGCATCTCGGGCGTACCCGGCCGGAGGTGGACCTGGTCGTGTACGACGGCGAGCAGGGCGGCTACCCGCTCCTCATCGGTGTCGAGTGATCCGCCGGCCTCCCGGCGTCCCGTCCCCGCGTCGCGCGGGATTCCTGTCGGTCGCAGGCGGTAGAACTGAATGCCGTGAGTCGTTTCGACGAGCCTTTGACGAAGGCGCTCGACCCGAAGACCGCCAAGCTGCTCAAGAGCGTGCTCGGCTTGGAGACGGTCGGCGACCTGCTGCGCCACTATCCGCGCCGCTACGCCGAGCGCGGCGAGCTGACCTCGCTCGACGCGCTGGAGGTCGATGAGCACGTCACCGTGGTGGGCGAGGTGACCAGGCTCATGCGCAAGCCGATGCGCAACCGCGGGGGCACCTGGCTGGAGGTCGAGGTCGTCGACGGAAACGGCAACAAGATCTATCTGTCGTTCTTCGGCAAGGGCTCCCACGTGGCCGAGTCGCGGCTCAAGCCGGGCAGGCGCGGCATGTTCGCGGGCAAGGTGGGCCTGTTCGGAGCGCGGTCGAGGCCGCGCTGGCAGCTCGCGCACCCGGAGTTCGAGCTGTTCGAGGAGAGCGAGGCGAGCGCCGAGGAGTTCGCGGCCGCGCCGGTGCCGATCTACCCGGCGGGCAAGGACCTCACGCCGTGGGCGATCAGGCGGGCCGTCGGCGTGGTGCTCGACACGCTGGGGCCGCTCGACGACCCGCTGCCCGCCGAGCTGCGGGCCCGCCACGGGCTGCAGGACCTCGGCGAGGCGCTGGTGGCGATCCACCGCCCCAAGGACTTCTCGGACGTCGGGCGGGCGCGCAAGCGGCTGAAGTTCGACGAGGCGTTCGTGCTGCAGGCCGTGCTGCTGCAGCGGCGCCAGGCGGCCACCGCCTTGCCGGCCAAGCCCAGGCCCCGGCGTCCCGACGGCATACTCGCCGCGTTCGACGAGCGGCTGCCGTTCTCGCTGACCGAGGGGCAGATGAAGGTCGGCGAGGAGATCGCCGCGGACCTGGCGAGCGAGCACCCCATGCACCGGCTGCTCCAGGGCGAGGTCGGCGCGGGCAAGACGGTCGTGGCGCTGCGGGCGATGCTGCAGGTGGTCGACGCCGGCGGGCAGGCCGCGCTGCTCGCGCCCACCGAGGTGCTGGCCCAGCAGCACCACCGCTCGATCACCGCGATGCTGGGCGACCTGGCGCAGGGTGGCATGTTCGGCGGCACGGCGGTCACGCTGCTGACCGGCTCGATGGGGGCCGCCGCGCGGCGTTCCGCGCTGCTCGACGCCGCCTCGGGCACGGCCGGCATCGTCGTCGGCACCCACGCGCTGCTGCAGGAGCACGTGCAGTTCGCCGACCTGGGTCTGGTCGTGGTGGACGAGCAGCACCGGTTCGGCGTCGAGCAGCGTGACGCGCTGCGCGAGAAGGCCGATGGCGGGCGCCCTCACGTGCTGGTCATGACCGCCACGCCGATCCCGCGCACGGTCGCCATGACCGTCTTCGGCGACCTCGAGGTCTCGACGCTGTCGCAGCTTCCCTCCGGCCGCGCCCCGATCACCACCCACGTCGTGCCGGCCGCCGAGAAGCCCCACTACCTCGAGCGCACCTGGCAGCGGGTCAGGGAGGAGGTGGCGCTGGGGCGGCAGGCGTACATCGTGTGCCCGCGCATCGGCGACCTGGAGGGCGACGAAGGCGACATGGGCGCGGCCTCCGACGACGAGCGCCGGCCGCCGCTCGCGGTCCTCGACGTCGCCGAGATGCTCACCCAGGGGCCGTTCAGCGACCTGCGGGTGG
This sequence comes from Nonomuraea sp. NPDC049309, assembly GCF_043196965.1. Lineage (NCBI taxonomy): Bacteria > Bacillati > Actinomycetota > Actinomycetes > Streptosporangiales > Streptosporangiaceae > Nonomuraea > Nonomuraea sp. NPDC049309. The sequence goes on from NZ_JBICSH010000006.1 coordinate 254,335, forward strand.
GCACCCTCCACGGCAAGCTGCCTCCTGAGGAGAAGGAGGCGATCATGCGGGCCTTCACCCGCGGCGAGCTCGACGTGCTGGTCGCGACCACGGTGATCGAGGTCGGCGTCGATGTCCCCAACTCCTCCGTCATGATCATCATGGACGCCGACCGCTTCGGCGTCTCCCAGCTCCACCAGCTCCGGGGCCGGGTCGGCCGGGGCGGGCTGCCCGGCCTGTGCCTGCTCGTCACCGACTTCCCCGAGGGCACCCCCGCCCGCGCCCGCCTCGACGCGGTGGCGGCCACGCTCGACGGCTTCGAGCTGTCCCGGGTCGACCTGGAGCAACGGCGCGAGGGCGACGTCCTGGGGGCCGCGCAGTCCGGCAAGCGGTCGTCGCTGAAACTGCTGCAGCTGCTGCGCGACGAGGAGGTCATCGCCACCGCCCGCGAGGAGGCGGCGGCGCTGCTGGCCGGCGACCCGGAGCTGAAGCGGCACGAAGGGCTGCGCGCGGAGATCGAACGGCTGCTCGCCGACGAACGCGCCGAGTACCTGGAGAAGACCTGACCCCGGCCCCGCTCGGCTGGGGTCGTGTGGTCCCGGGTTGCCGGGGGCGGGGTCTCGTTCAGCCGGGCGCGGTCGCGGTCTGCCTGGGGTGGCGGGGTGGCGTTCAGGCGGGGTTGCGGTCGCGGATTGCCGGGGTGGCGCGGTGCTGGTCGGGTGAGGTCGTGTGGTCCCGGCGGTCGGATGGGGTCGTTGCCGGGGCCGTTGCGCCGGTCGGAGGGGCGGGGTGGTGTGCCGTCGCGCGACGCGCGTGGTGAGAAGCCGGGCGGCCGGAGTGGTCGGGTGGGTGCCGGTGGCGGTGCCGGTGCCGGTGGCGGTGCCGGTGCGAGGTGGCGGTGCCGGGGTGAGGTGGCGGTGAAGGCCCAGCCGCCGGGGACGGCCTCCCCCCGAATGCCGTCCCCGGCTGGGCCCACCCTCGGGTCAGGTGCCGAGGGAACCGGCGTGCGGAAGGGCTCACGATCACGCCGGTCGGCCTTCATGTGGGTCACCTTGAAGGCCGCAGTCATCATCATGCGGGCCGGTCCGGCCGATGGGAATCACCCTTGCGCAGTCGAGGCCGACACTTGTCCACTCTTGACCTGCGTGAACATGCGGGACAATGGGGGACATGACGCGGATCATCGCAGGCACGGCGGGTGGACGGCGGCTGGCGGTGCCGCCGGGGCGCGGCACACGGCCGACCAGCGACAGAGCCAGAGAAGGCATCTTCTTGACGCTGGACTCGCTCTACGGCCTGCACGAAGCCCGCGTTCTCGATCTTTATGCGGGTTCGGGCGCGATCGGCCTGGAGGCGCTGTCGCGGGGCGCGGCCGAGGCGGTGCTGGTCGAGTCCGATCCCAAGGCGGTGCGCACGATCAAGGCCAACGTCGCCTCGCTCGGTCTCGACGGGGCCCGGGTGGTGGCCGACAAGGTGGAGCGGGTGCTCGGCAGGCGGGCCGACACGCCGTACGACATCGTCTTCGCCGACCCTCCGTACGCGCTGCCCGACGACGACGTGCGCACGGTGCTTGAGCTGCTGCGCGACAACGGGTGGCTGGTCGAAGAGGGATTGGTGGCGTTCGAGAGGGAAAGTCGGGGAGGGCCACTGATGTGGCCTAAAGGGTACGTTGAGGAGAGGGTCCGTCGTTATGGCGAAGCGTCCGTTTGGTACGGTCGCGCCGCCGGGAACCCGTAGACCTGGGAGGCGTCTTGCGCCGCGTAGTCTGCCCGGGGTCGTTCGACCCCGTCACCAACGGTCACCTCGACATCATCGGCCGCTCCGCCCGGCTGTACGACGAGGTGACGGTGGCAGTCCTCATTAACGTCGAGAAATCCAGCCTGTTCACGGTGGATGAACGCATCGACATCCTGCAGGCCGTGACCAAGGACATTCCGAACGTCAAGGTACGGAAGTTCCACGGACTGCTCGTCGACTTCTGCCGGCAGAACGACATCCCCGCCATCGTCAAGGGCATCAGGGTCGTCAGCGACTTCGATTACGAGTTGCAGATGGCGCAGCTCAACTATCGGATGTCCGGAGTCGAGACGCTGTTCATGCCCACGAATCCCGAGTATTCGTTCCTGTCGTCGTCCCGGGTGAAGGAGATCGCCCGGTATGGTGGAGACGTCTCGGGTCTCGTGCCCGACCTCGTCCACAAGCTGCTCATCGAGCGGCTCAGAGGCTAGTCGCAAGCTGCTATCCTTACTTTTCGGCCTTGTACGACGGCGATGCTTTTCGCCATGCCTAGCGAGAGCAGGATGACTCAGCACCTGGACCCCCGCTCCCCGTGGGTGATCTCCACACACGACCTGGGGAAGCGGCCGGGCACGATGCGGCAGTTGGCCCTCGCTCTCCCGGCTCCGGCGGATCTCGGCGTCGACATGATCGGTGTCCCCAAAGACGCCGAAGTCGAGCTGGATCTCCGGCTCGAGGCAGTGATGGAAGGCGTGCTCGTGTCAGGCACGGCGCAGGCCCCGCTCGCCGGGGAGTGCGCGCGGTGTCTCGACCCGGTCTCCTCGGAGATCCGGGTCGATCTGCAGGAGTTGTTCTTCTATTCCGACGAGGACGCCTCGGAGGAGGATTCGCTGCTCGACGGCGAGCTGCTCGACCTCGAGCCGACGTTTCGCGACGCGGTGGTGCTCGCACTGCCGTTGAGCCCCGTGTGCCAGGAAGACTGCGCCGGGCTCTGCGCGGAGTGCGGAATCAAGCTGGCCGAGGCCGGCGAGGATCACCGGCACGAGAAGATCGACGCTCGCTGGGCGTCGTTGCAAGGTCTGTTTACCGACAAAGATAACGATCAGGAGAAGTGACGTGGCCGTCCCGAAGCGAAAGATGTCGCGGAGCAACACCCGCGCCCGTCGCTCCCAGTGGAAGACGACTGCTGTCGCCCTGGTGAGCTGCCCGCAGTGCCGGTCGCCCAAGCAGCCGCACATTGCGTGCCCCACCTGCGGCACCTACAACCGTCGTCAGGTCGTCGAGCCGTCCGCCTGATCGCCGGCAGTTGACGTGATGCCGACCGGGTGCCATTGTGCCTCGGTCGGCGTTAACGTCTCAGACGCGTGCGGCGGCGGTTCGCCCGCGGCCGTGGTGGACGCCGGGGCTAACGCGTTTACCCCGACGCCCACCACGTTTTCGGGCATCTTCCGCAGTCGGCGCGCCATGTGAAGATGTCCGAGGAGGAAGCACGTGGGCGCAGGTCCTAAGCCGGTGGCCGTCGAGGTCGCCCGAGACGAGCTGGAGAAGGTTCTTTCCGTCTCTCTGGAGACGACGATCCTCGAGCGGGCGCTGACGCACCGCTCCTACGCGTACGAGAACGGTGGCCTGCCCACCAACGAGCGCCTGGAGTTCCTGGGCGACTCGGTGCTGGGCCTGGTCGTCACCGACACGCTCTACCGCAACCACCCCGATCTGCCCGAGGGCCAGCTGGCCAAGCTGCGGGCCGCGGTGGTCAACATGCGCGCGCTGGCCGATGTCGCCAGAGGCCTCGGCGTCGGCCGCTTCCTGCGGCTCGGCAGGGGCGAGGAGGGCACCGGCGGGCGCGACAAGTCGTCCATCCTGGCCGACACCCTTGAGGCGCTGATCGGCGCCATCTACGTCGACAAGGGTCTCGACGAGGCCTTCCGCGTCGTCCACCTGCTGTTCGACCCGCTGATCGTGCGCTCGGCCTCGCTCGGCGCGGGGCTCGACTGGAAGACCTCCCTGCAGGAGCTGACCGCCTCCGAGGCGCTCGGCGTTCCCGAGTACCACGTCGAGGAGAGCGGGCCCGACCACGCCAAGTCGTTCACCGCGATGGTGCGGGTCGGCGGCGAGTCCTACGGCTCGGGCACCGGGCGCAGCAAGAAGGAGGCCGAGCAGCAGGCGGCCGAGGCGGCATGGACCCGCATCCGCGCCCGCCGCGAGCAGCGCGAAAGCCAGCCGACCGCCTGACGACCGGCTTCCGCTGCCGCGTCGCCCCTCTGACGACCGGCTTCCGCCTTCGCGTCGCCCGCCGGTGACGCGTGAGGTGAGCGTCCGGCAGTGGGCAGGCCACGGGTGCTGCCGGTCCCCGGCTGGTCGGTCGTGCGTGAGCGCGGGTCCAACCGGACGCTGATGGGCCCGGATGCCAACCGCCGGACGCTTTTCGGGCGTGACGTCTGTGGCGTGGCCGGGATTTCGGTCAGGCGAGGGGCTACCTGCGGAGGAGGGGTCTGCCTGAAGATGGTGGTCCTGATACGCGCGATCGTGAGCAGGGCGCCGGGAAGGGCCGGGGCGGCGTCCGATGTTGTCCGGAGGGTGAGACTTACGTTCCCTCCGCTGTCGAAGGGCGGGGTCCGAGGTGCCTGAGCTGCCGGAGGTCGAGGTCGTCAGGCGCGGCCTCGCGCAATGGGTGACCGGGCGCGAGATCGCCGCCGCCGAGGTGCTGCATCCGCGCGCGATCCGGCGGCACGTGCCGGGCGCCGGAGAGTTCGCCGCCCGGCTGAAGGGCCGCACCCTGCTGTCGGCGGAGCGGCGCGGCAAGTACCTGTGGCTGCCGCTGTCGGGCGCGGAGGAGGCGCTGCTCGCGCACCTGGGCATGAGCGGCCAGCTCCTCGTGGTCGATCCTGGCAAGCCGCCGGAGAAGCACCTGCGGGTGCGCCTGCGGTTCGAGGACAGCGGCCCCGACCTGCGCTTCGTCGACCAGCGGACGTTCGGCCACGTCATGCTGACGCCGCTGGTGTCGGGGGTGCCCGCGCCGATCGCGCACATCGCGCCCGACCCGTTCGAGCCGGCGTTCGACGAGGCGGAGTTCGCGCGCAGGCTGCGCGCACGGCGTACGGAGATCAAGCGCGCCCTGCTCGACCAGTCGCTGATCAGCGGCGTCGGCAACATCTACGCCGACGAGGCCCTGTGGATGGCGAAGCTGCACTGGGCGCGCCCGACGCAGACGCTCACCCGGCCGAAGATCGCCGAGCTGGTGTCGGCGGTGCGCACCGTGATGAGCGCGGCGCTGGAGCAGGGCGGCACCTCGTTCGACAGCCTGTACGTCAACGTCAACGGCGAGAGCGGCTACTTCGAGCGCTCGCTCGAGGTGTACGGCCGCCGCGACCGGCCCTGCTCGCGCTGCGGCACGCCCATCAGGCGCGACCCCTTCATGAACCGGTCGTCCTACTCCTGCCCCAGATGCCAGCGACGGCCGCGCTCACCGCGGTGAGGGCGGCGCCCGTCCACATCACGGCGGGCACGGACACCGCGTCCGTGATCCGGCCGCCCGCGAACGAGCCGAGGGCGATGGAGAGGTTGAACAGGCAGACGTAGAGCGCCGTGCCCTGCTCGCCGCCGCCCGCTCGCAGCAGCCAGAGCTGCAGGGCGACGCCGATGCCGCCGTATCCGAGCCCCCAGACGAGGAGCGCGGCCAGGGGCGGTACGCCGGTCAGCACGAGGGCCAGCATGGCCGCGGACATCAGGACGACCAGCGCGATGAACGTGGACTTGGGGTTCCTGCTCGCGCGGGCGCCGGAGGCGAAGTTGCCGACGACGCCGGTGACGCCGTACAGCAGGAGCGCGGTGCCGACGAAGGCGGCGCCGGCGTGGGCGACCTGCTCCAGGAACGGGCGTACGTAAGTGTAGGCCGCGAAGTGCCCCGAGACGGTCAGGGCCGTGAGCACCAGAACGAGCACCAGCGGCCCTGAGAGCCACGCCAAGCGCTGTTCCCGGGCGGCGGACCCGGAGGCGTCGGCCTCGTCGCGCAACGGCGGCAGCGTCGCCGCCAGCAGCGCGAGCAGCACGAGCGCCAGCACTCCCGCGGCGACGAACGCGCTGCGCCAGCCCGCGAACGACGACACGAACGTCGCCGCCGGCACGCCCAGCACCGACGCCACCGACACCCCGCTCATGATGATCGACGTGGCCCGCCCCACCGAGCGCTCCGGCACCAGCCGCGCGCCCAAGGGGGCGGCGAACGCCCAGAATCCGCCGATGCTCACGCCCGTCAGCACCCTCGCGGCCAGCATGACGGCGTGACCGGGCGCGGCGGCGGCCGCCAGGTTCGCCACCCCCAGCAGCGCCATCAACCCCATGAGGATCAGCCGGCGGTCGATACCGCGCATGCCGAACACGAGCACCGGTGCGGCGACGGAGGCCACCAGACCTGGAGCGGTCATCGCAAGACCGGCCGTCCCCGTGGACACATGCAGGTCGCGGGCCATCGAGGTCAGCAGCCCCACGGGGAGCATCTCACTGGTGACCACGGTGAACGTGCCCACCGCGACCGTTGTCACGGCGAGCCAGCGCGCACGTACGGCGCTTGAGATCTCAGTCGTCGTCATGCCGCTCAGCCTCGTGGGGCGGGCGGGCGGGAACAATGACGAGACCCGAAGGCTTGCTTTAGTCAGGCTAAGCGGTCGGAAACCGGAGCCGGGGAGTGGCGCATGGAGTTCAAGGAGCTGGAGTGCTTCGTCGTCCTCAGCGAGGAGCTGCACTTCGCGCGTACGGCCGAGCGTCTCTACCTGTCGCCGGGCCGGGTCAGCCAGCTCGTGCGCTCGCTGGAGTCCAGGATCGGCGGCCGGCTGTTCGAGCGCACCAGCAGGCGGGTGCGGCTGACGCCGCTCGGCGAGCGGTTCCTCGCCGACCTGCGGCCGTCCTTCGACGGCCTGGCGCAGGCGGTGAGCAGGGCCAGGGCGGCGGCCAGAGGGGTGACGGGGGAGCTGCGGGTGGGCTTCCTGGCCACGCCGACGCAGGTGGTGGCGGGCAGCGTACAGGCCTATGAGCGGCGCAACCCCGGCAGCGTGGTCAAGCTGGTCGAGATCCCGCTGTCCGACCCCTTCGGCAAGCTGCGGGCCGGCGAGGTGGACATCACGTTCACGCTGCTGCCCGTGGAGGAGCCCGACCTGGTGGCGGGGGAGGCGCTCAACCGCGTCTTCTACCGGCTCGGCCTGTCCGTACGCCACCCGATGGCCGAGCGGGCGGTCATCGAGGCGGAGGAGCTGGCCGAGATCCCGCTGATCGGGCTGGACGGTCCGGCGCCGCGCGCCTGGCAGGAACGTATCGCGCCGTCCGCGACCCCTTCCGGGAGGAAGATCCCGCTGGCGGGTAAGGTGGCGACCACGCAGGAGGGCCTGACCCAGGTGGCGCTCGACCGCGGCGGCATGCTCTTCTGCACGCCCACGGCGGCTCAGTATCCCCGGGCCGACGTCGTGTTCGTGCCGGTCACCGGGCTGCCCGCCTCGATACTCGGCCTGGCCTGGACGAAGGCGGGCGAGACAGCCTCCGTCAGGGCGTTCAACGAGGCCGCGGTCGCCAACGCGCACGCGGCGCCCGTCCTGGTGGCATGATCACACCTTGATACATGAGCCGATCACACGCTGTGACCGCGGCATGGAGGAGTGGGGATGTCTGACAGCGGTGCGGAGACCCGGCTGACCGCCTGGGTGCGCGGCCGGGTGCAAGGCGTGGGCTTTCGCTGGTGGACCCGGTCGCGGGCGCTGGAGCTCGGACTCACCGGATGGGCACGCAACATGGAGGACGGCCGCGTCGAGGTGGTCGCCGAGGGGCCGCGCGAGGCGTGCGTCAAGCTGCTGGAGCTGCTCAGAGGTTGCGACACGCCGGGAAGAGTGGATGGAGTAGTGGAACGCTGGAGCGAACCCCGAGGTAGTTTGCGGGGGTTTGTGGAAAGGTAGCTCGTTTCGCTAAACCGCCCAAATAGGGTATAGTTGTATGTCGGGAGTGCCCATCAGTAGGGCTCAGCGGTTCGATCGACTTGACCGCCCACACTGCCGGTGCGACTCTTGTTAGGTACCACGCGCACCCCTCCCGCGGAATAGAAGTGCGCGAACCAGTCTGGTCACTCAGCGTGGAGGACCCTTTACCATGGCGAAGGCTCTACTCGGCCACGTCGGCGGTCCTGACCCTCGAATGGTCTCGGAAATGCGCCGCCTGCAGCAGCGCATACGAGACCTGGAGGCAGAACTCATCCGACTTCAGGCCACCAATGACGCTCTTGCGGCGCAGACCCGCGACGAGGCACTAAGCCGCATGCAGGAGCGCGAGCCGGCACTCACCTGAGAGTGATCGGAGCGCAAGACCTAGGGACGTCTCGATGAGGCGTCCCTTGTTACGTGCCTCATACCTCACCCGCGCACCTCGGACACCGCCGAATACCCAGGTCCTCCGCTCGCGGCCATGATGCCCACTCGCGGCCCTCAGGACCAGTAGGCTTTTCCGAGTCCGTTCCGGGGAGAGGGGGTCGCGCTCGTGTATCTGAAGACCCTCACCCTGCGCGGCTTCAAGTCCTTCGCCTCGGCGACCACCCTCCGCTTCGAGCCGGGCATCACCTGCGTGGTCGGCCCCAACGGCTCCGGCAAGTCCAACGTCGTCGACGCCCTGGCCTGGGTCATGGGCGAGCACAGCGCCAAGTCGCTGCGCGGCGGCAAGATGGAGGACGTCATCTTCGCCGGCACGGCCAACCGGCCGCCGCTCGGCCGCGCAGAGGTCACGCTGACCATCGACAACAGCGACGGTGCGCTGCCCATCGACTACACCGAGGTCACGATCAGCCGGCTGATGTTCCGGTCGGGGCAGAGCGAATACGCGATCAACGGCGACACCTGCCGCCTGCTCGATATCCAGGAGCTGCTGTCCGACTCCGGCATCGGCCGTGAGATGCACGTCATCGTCGGCCAGGGCCAGCTCGACACCGTGCTGCACGCGGGCCCCGAGGAGCGCCGCGCCTTCATCGAAGAGGCCGCGGGCGTGCTCAAGCACCGCAAGCGCAAGGAGAAGGCGCTGCGCAAGCTCGACGCGATGCAGGCCAACCTGACCCGCGTCCAAGACCTCACCACCGAGCTGCGCCGCCAGCTCAAGCCGCTGGGCCGGCAGGCCGAGATCGCCCGCAAGGCCGCCGTCATCCAGGCCGACCTGCGCGACGCCAGGCTCAGGCTGCTCGCCGACGACGTGTGCACGCTGCGGGCCAAGCTGGAGCGCGAGGCCGCCGACGAGGCCGCGATCATGGCCAGGCGGCAGCAGGTCGAGGCCGAGCTGGCCGAGGCGCAGCAGCGCGAGGCGGCGCTCGAGGCGGCCGAGGCGGAGGCGCAGCCGCGCCTCGCCGCCGCACAGGAGACGTACTTCAGGCTGTCCTCGCTGCGCGAGCGCATCACCGGCCTCGAACAGCTCGCCATGGAGCGCCACCGCCACGCGCTCGACGCCGCCTCCATCGAGCGGCGCGGCCGCGACCCCGAAGATCTCGAGCGCGAGGCCGCCGAAGTGCGCGAGCGCGAGCAGCTGCTCAGGGCGGAGCTTGAGCAGGCGCAGGAGCTGCTGGAAGAGGCCGTCCAGCGGCGCAGCGCGGCCGAGGCGGAGCTGGCCGCAGAAGAGCAGCGCCTCGCGCTCGCCGCCAGGGCCGCTGCCGACCGCCGCGAGGGCCTGGCCAAGCTGCGCGGCCAGGTCGACTCCGTACGCAGCCGCGCCAGGGCCGCAGAAGAGGAGATCGGTCGGCTCACCCAGGCGGTCGCCGACGCCGCCGAGCGCGAGCGCCGGGCCAGGGAGGACCTTGAGGCGCAGCGGCAGGAGGTGCCGGCCGCCGACCCCGCGCTGATGGAAGAGCTCGCCGCGGCGCAGGCCGCCGTCGAGGAGGCCAGGGCGGTGGCGGACGAGGCCCGCGCGGCTCTCGAGGAGGCGAAGGCCGGCCTCGAAGCGCCGCGCGCCGCGCTCAAGGCGGCCAAGGCAGGCGTGAGCAACGCCCGTGCCGCCGACCAGGAGGCGCAGCGCAAGGTCGCCGCGCTGGCCGCCCGCCGTGACGCGCTGCAGCTCAGCCTGGCCAAGGGAGACGGCGGCGTCGCGCTGCTCGACGCCGGCCTGGGCGGCGTGCTGGGGCCGCTGGCCGCCTCCATGCAGGTGACGCCAGGGGCCGAGCAGGCCGTGGCCGCCGTGCTCGGCCCGGTCGCCGAGGCCATCGCGGTCAAGACGCTCGACACCGCCGTCGAGGCCCTGGAGCTGCTGCGCGCGCAGGGCACCGGGCAGGCGACGCTGCTCGTGGCGCTCGGCAACGGCGCGAACGGCGGCGCGCGCGGCGAGGCGCCGGGCGGCGGGCGGTGGGTGGCCGACCTGGTGACGGTGCCCGACCACCTGCGGCCCGCGCTCGACCACGTGCTCTCCGGCGTGGTGCTCACCGACGACCTCGACGCCGCGCGCGCCCTGGTCGAACGCCACCCCGAGCTGCGCGCGGTCACGAAGGCGGGCGACGTCGTCGGCGCCCACGTGGCCGCCGGCGGATCCACCGGCGGCACCTCCGTGCTCCAGGTGCGCGCCGCGCTCGACGAGGCGCTCGCCGACCTCGAAGCGGCCGAGGCGACGGCCGAGGAGAGCGCGGTGGCGCTGGACGAGGCGGTCGCCGCCGAGCAGGCCGCTCAGGCCGCGCTGGAGGCCGCGGAGGCCCGCGTCAGCGAGGCGCAGACCGCGCTCACCACCGCCCAGGCGGGGGTGAGCGCCGCGCAGGGCACGCTCGACCAGATCAGGGGCCGCCAGCGCGAGGCCGACCAGGCGAGCGCCGCGGCGGCCAGGCGCCTGGCCCAGATCGAGGCCGCCGCCGACGCCGCGCGCCAGGAGGCCGAACGCCTGACCGCGAGCGTGGCCAGGGCGGAGGAGGCCCGCGCCGAGCGCCTGGAGGAGCTGGCCGAGCTCGAGGTCCGGCTCGCCGAGGCCGAATACGCCCAGGAGCTCGAGTCCGAGCCCACCACCGACCTGCGCGACGAGCTGGCGAGCGCCTGCGAGGCGGCCAGGCAGCGTGAGATGGACACCCGCCTTCAGGTCCGCACCGCCGAAGAGCGCGTCAAAGGCATCGAGGGCCGCGCCGACGGGCTGCTCAGGGCCGCGAGAAGGGAGCGCGAGGAACGCGCCCAGGCGGCCGCTCAGCGGGCCAGGCGCAGGCGCCAGGCGGCGCTGGCCGACGCCGTCGCCAAGGGCGCGAGGAAGGTGCTTGCGGCGCTGGGCGACTCGGTCGCGCTGGCCGAGCGCGAGCGCGACGAGGCCGAGCTGGCCAGGGTGGCGGTCGACGCCGAGCTGAAGCAGGTCCGCGTACGCGTGCGTGAGCTGGGCCAGGAGCTCGACAAGCTGACCAACCGCGTCCACGGCAACGAGATGGCCCGCACCGAGCAGCGGCTGCGGCTGGAGCAGATGGAGCAGCGGGCGCTCGACGAGTTCGGCGTCGAGGCCGAGGCGCTCATCGCCGAGTACGGCCCCGACGTGCCGGTGCCCGGCGAGCCGCCGGTCCCCTACGTACGCGAGGAGCAGGAGAAGCGGGCCAAGGCCGCCGAGCGGCAGATGAACCAGCTCGGCAAGGTCAACCCGCTCGCGCTGGAGGAGTTCGCGGCGCTGGAGGAGCGCCACGCGTTCCTCAACTCTCAGCTCGAAGACCTGAAGAAGACCCGGCGCGACCTGCTGACCGTGGTCAAGGAGGTCGACGACCGGGTGGAGCAGATGTTCGCCTCCGCCTACGCGGACGTCGCCCGCGAGTTCGAGCAGATCTTCACCCGGGTCTTCCCCGGCGGCGAGGGCCGGCTGGTGCTGACCGACCCCGACGACATGCTGACCACCGGCGTCGAGGTCGAGGCCAGGCCGCCGGGCAAGAAGGTCAAGCGGCTGTCGCTGCTGTCGGGTGGTGAGCGCTCGCTGACGGCGGTGGCGTTCCTGATCTCCATCTTCAAGGCGCGGCCGTCGCCGTTCTACGTGATGGACGAGGTCGAGGCGGCGCTCGACGACACCAACACCCAGCGTCTGCTCACGCTCTTCGAGGAGCTGCGGCAGAACTCGCAGCTCATCGTCATCACCCACAACAAGCGCACGATGGAGAGCGCCGACGCGCTTTACGGCGTGTCCATGCGGGGCGACGGCGTGACCCAGGTGGTGAGCCAGCGCCTCAGGGAACGCGAATCGGCCTGAGGCGCGGAAGCGGGCCGCGCCTGCGGCCCGAGGTGGCGTGGTCCGGCCGGCGCCCGGTGTCCGGGCCGCGGTGCCGGGCGGTGCGGGTCGTCCCGTGTGCGGTGGCCGGGGCGTGAATTCGCGGGCGCTGGTCCGCCTGATCGGTGTGGCCTTGTGCGTGACCATGCCGTTCGATCTGGAAAACTGACATCTTGTGGATTACCTCGGCGTCATCGTGATCGTGGCCGTCGTCGCCATCTTGGCGGTCGGCGGTCTTTTCCTGCTGTTCAGGCCGGGCCGCAAGGCTGCGCCGCCGGTCAAGCCGCCGGAGGCCCCCACGCTGCCGGAGGAGGGCGAGAAGAAGCCCGCCGGCGCCGGTGAGGAGGCCGACGGCGCGACCACCACGCTGCCGCCTCCGGCCAAGCCCGCCGAGCCGGTCGTCAAGGCGCCCGAGGTCGAGGTGCCGCCGCCGTCGGCGGGCCGCATGGTGCGGCTGCGCTCGCGGCTCGCCCGCTCGCAGAACGCGCTCGGCCGCGGTCTGCTGGAGCTGCTGTCGCGCGACCACCTCGACGACGAGGTGTGGGACGAGATCGAGGAGCGTCTCATCACCGCCGATGTGGGCGTCGCGCCGACCCGCGCCATCGTGGAGGAGCTGCGCACCAGGGTGAAGGTGCTGGGCAGCCGCAGCCATGAGGAGGTGCGCGGCCTGCTGCGCGAGCAGCTGCTCGCGCAGGTCGACCCCGACCTCGACCGCACGCTGCACGTGCGAAAGCACGGCGAGCGTCCGGCCGTCGTGCTGGTCGTGGGCGTCAACGGCACCGGCAAGACCACCACCACCGGCAAGCTCGCCCGCTCGCTCATCGGCGACGGGAAGAAGGTCGTGCTGGGCGCGGCCGACACGTTCCGCGCCGCCGCCGCCGACCAGCTCCAGACGTGGGGCGAGCGGGTCGGCGCCGACACCGTGCGCGGGCCCGAGGGCGGCGACCCGGCGTCCGTGGCGTTCGACGCGGTGGCGAGGGGCATCGAGGACAAGGCCGACGTGGTCATCGTCGACACCGCGGGCCGGCTCCACACCAAGACCGGTCTCATGGACGAGCTGGGCAAGGTCAAGCGGGTCATCGAGAAGAAGGCCACGGTCGACGAGGTGCTGCTCGTCCTCGACGCCACCACCGGCCAGAACGGCATGCGCCAGGCCCAGGTCTTCGCCGAAGTGGTCAACATCACCGGCATCGCGCTGACCAAGCTCGACGGCACCGCCAAGGGCGGCATCGTCATCTCGGTGCAGCGGGAGCTGGGCGTTCCCGTGAAGCTGGTGGGGCTGGGCGAGGGGCCCGACGACCTGGCGCCGTTCGACCCCGAGGTTTTCGTGGACGCCATTCTGGGCGAATGATTTACGGTTACGCCGTAAACCTGCGTGAAGGAGCCCTTACCAGATAGGCCTTGATCGACCTCTTTTTCATGTGTTGACATATATCGTCATCAAAAGATCGTTCGGTCCCTTCGGTACGTGAAAGGCCGCTCATGAAGAAGATCGTCGTCCACCGGCCAGGAACTGTGAAGCCGACCGCTGCGGCGGCTCCGAGGCACAGCGCCTGAGCTGCGGGGGCCGGCGTCTCGGTGGGGACGCCGGCCAGAGCAGAACGACCCACGTGGAGACGATCCTCATCGACGCGGACCGCCGGATCGGCGGGCCGTATACGCTGGCCGCGGCGTTGCTGGCGCGGCTCGTCCCGGGCGCGCTGAAGACCGCGCCCGGCCTGGTCGCGGCACACGACATCGAGATCAGGGCGGCCGCGCCCGCGCTGCGCGATGTGGTGCCCGCGCGCAGGCGCTCGCTGGCCGACGACCTGCCCAGGGCGCAGCGTGTGCTCGTGCCGGGTGCGCGGCGCAGCCTGCGCATCGCCAACGGGCTGGCCGAGTTCGTGCGCGACTACCTGACCGCCACCGGGCCGCTCACCCTGCGGGTGACGAACCTCGGCGAGGCCGACTACACCGACACCGAGCTGGTGACGGTGCTGCGCCGCCGGCTCGACCCCGAGCTGCTGCGCATCGAGGAGGGCCCGTCGGCTCCGGGCAGCGGGCCGCTGCGGACCGACTTCGGCCGCTACCGCGACGAGGGCTTCCATCACGCCATGGCCGAGTCGGGGCTGGAGGTGCTGCGCGGGCTGGCGTACGACGACGACCCCGAACGCTGGCAGCTCCTCGTGCAGCGGGTCGCCGCCGCGCTGGAGGCGATCGAGCGCGAGGACGAGGCCCGCGACCTGTACGACCGGGCCAGGCGGCTGAGCACCGACCCCAAGCACCGCGCCACGATCGCGTACGCCACCGCCATGATCCTCGTACGCCACCACGACCCGGCCCGCCGCGACCCCGAGCAGGCGCTGGCGTGGATCAACGAGGCCGTCACCATCACCTCGCTGCTGCCGGACCCCCGCGAGCGCGCCTTCCACCTGGGCTTCGACCTCAACGGCAAGGCCCTGGTCGAGCTGCGCAGAGGCCGCAGGGAGGCGGCCATGGAGCTGGTGCAGCAGGCGATCGACCTGGCCGAGACGCACCTGCGGGACGAGCATCCGATCCACCGGCTCATCCTGTACGCCAACAGGGGCCAGCTGCTCGCGCTCGGCGGGCGGCGCGAGGAGGCGCTGGCCGACTACGACAGGGCGATCGCGGCCGACCCCGGCTACCCCGACTACTACCTCGACCGGGGCAACCTGCTGCACGCCATGGGCCGCTCGGAGGAGGCGCTGGCCGACTACGAGGCGGTGATGCGGCTCAGCCCGCCGTTCCCCGAGGCGTACTACAACCGCTCGGAGGTCCGCTACGCCGCAGGCGACCTGGCGGGGGCGCGCGCCGACCTGGACCACACGCTGGAGCTGGACCCGGACTTCGCCCCCGCCTACGTCAACCGCTGCGGCCTGCACGTCGCCGCGGGCGACTACGTGCGGGCGCGGCAGGACGTCGAGCGTGGGCTCGCGCTGGCCCCCGAGGACCCGTACCTGCTGTGCGTGCTGGGGCAGGTCGAGCTGGCCGAGCAGCGCTACCCGGAGTCGCGCCTGGCCTTCGACCGGGCGCTGGAGATCGCCCCCGACCTGGTCGCGGCCTGGGCGGGGCGGGCGGAGCTCGCGTTCGAGCGCGGCGACAACGAGCTCGCGGTGTCCGACCTGACCAGGGCGCTGAAGCTGGGCGAGACGGCCGCGCTGCTCTACAACAGGTCGCTGGCCTACCGGGCGGCGGGGCTGGGCGAGCAGGCGCGCCAGGACCTGCTGCGGGCCGCGGAGCTGGACCCGGACGACGCCGACGTGCGCGCGGCGCTGTCGGAGCTGGGCGACGCCTGACCGGCCGCCGGGGATCGCGCGGCCGGTCGGGAGAACGTCCGGCGGCCGTGCGGTCAGGCCGGTGGGCGATCGGCGGCCGCGTGGCCTCCCGCGGTGTCAGGACGTGTGCGGGAGCGGGCGGATCGGGACGACCAGCGGGGTGCCGGCCACCGGGTCGGGGATGACCTTGGCGTCCAGCTCGAACACCTCGCGCAGCAGCTCCTCGGTCAGCACCTCGTGCGGGGTGCCCGAGGCGATCACCCGGCCGGCGCGCATGGCGACCAGGCGGTCGGCGTATCGGGCTGCCAGGTTGAGGTCGTGCAGGACCATGACGACCGTGCGGCCGCCCTCCTCGTGCAGGTGCCTGACCAGCTCCAGCACCTCCACCTGGTGGGCCAGGTCGAGGAACGTGGTCGGCTCGTCGAGCAGCAGCAGGTCGGTGCCCTGGGCGAGCGCCATGGAGATCCACGCCCGCTGCCGCTGCCCGCCGGACAGCTCGTCCAGCGGCCGCTCGGCCAGGTCGGCGAGGCCCGTCATGTCCAGGGCCGCCGCGACCGCGCCCTCGTCGTCGGACGACCACTGCCGGTACCACGTCTGGTGCGGGTGACGTCCCCTCGCCACCAGGTCGGCGACCGTCAGCCCCTCGGGGGCGGTGGGCGACTGGGGGAGCACGCCGAGGATCTTGGCCACCTCGCGGGTGGGGATCTTGTCGATGCGCTTGCCGTCGAGCAGCACCTCGCCGCCCTGCGGTTTGAGCAGCCGGCCGAGCGCGCGCAGCAACGTGGACTTGCCGCAGCCGTTGGGGCCGATGATGGTGGTCACCGTGCCCGCCTCGATGCCGAGGTCGAGCCCGTCCACGATGAGGCGGTCGCCATACCCGAGCTTGACGCCGGCGGCCTGCAGTCTCACTTTCGCGACCTCCAGATCAGGTGGATCAGGTACGGTGCGCCCAGCACGGCGGTGACGATGCCGACGGGCAGCTCGATGGGGGAGAACAGCGACCTCGCGATCAGGTCGGCGGCCGTGGTGAGCACGGCGCCGACGACCGCCGAGCACAGCAGCGGCGGCTGCCCCGAGCGGACCAGCCGCAGCGCGATCTGCGGCGAGGCCAGCGCCACGAACGCGATCGGCCCGGCGGAGGCGGTGGCCACGGCGGCGAGCAGCACGGCGGCCAGGATCATCAGCGCCCTGGCCAGGTTCGTCCGCACGCCGAGCGCGGTGATGGTGTCGTCGCCGAAGCGCAGCGCGTCCAGCGAGCGGGTGCCGAGCAGGGTGAGCGGCACCAGCACGGCCAGGGCCAGCCCGGTCGGCACCACGTGCTCCCAGCCGCGGCCGTTGAGCGAGCCGCTGATCCACACCATGGCGCGGCCGGTGTCGTTGACGTCGCCGACGGTCAGCAGCCAGAACTTGACGTTCGTGAACACCGCGGCCACGCCGATGCCGACCAGCACCAGGCGGTAGCCGTCGAGGCCGCGCCGCCAGGCCAGGCCGTACACGACGGCGGCGCCGATCAGGCCGCCGAGCAGGGCCAGCGCGGGGATGCCGAGGGTGGCGAGCAGGCCGCTGACGCCGCCGTACGCGCTGCCGCTCGCGACCACGCCGGCCACGACCGTGACGGACGCGCCGGTGGTGACGCCGAGGATCTCGGGGCTGGCGAGCGGGTTGCGGGCGATGGACTGGATGATGGCGCCGGACAGCGCGAGCGCGGCGCCGACCAGGGCGCCGGTGAGCGCGCGCGGCAGGCGCAGCTCCATGATGACGAAGTGGGCGGGGCTGTCCGCGTCGAACGTGCCGGAGACCACGTCGGGCAGCGTCATCTCGATGTCGCCGATGCGCATGTTCAGCGCCATGAGCAGGGCGAGCAGCACGGCGCCGGTGACGGCGACGGCGACGCCGCGCATCCGCAGCCGCCAGGACAGGCCGCCGAGTCGCAGGGGGAGTGTGGTCATCACAGGCGTACGGGCTTTCTGCGGCGTACCAGGGCGACGAAGAAGGGCGCGCCGAGCAGCGCGAGCACCACGCCGACCTCCAGCTCGCCCGGCGGGGCGACGACCCGGCCGACCACGTCGGCCACCAGCAGCAGGGCCGCGCCGATGAGCCCCGAGTACGGCAGCAGCCACCGGTGGTCGGTGCCGGACAGCGGCCTGGCCAGGTGGGGCACGATGAGGCCGACGAACGCGAGCGAGCCGCAGGCGGCCACGGCGGCGCCGGTCAGCAGGGTGACGGCGGCCACGCCGACGGCGCGGGTCCGCTCGACGTTCTGGCCGAGGCCGCGCGCCACGTCCTCGCCGAGCGAGAGCGCGTTGAGCCCCGGGGCATTGACCATCGCGAGCACCAGGCCGGCCGCGATGAACGGCAGCACCTGCCAGGCCACGTCGGCGCCCCTGGCGGCGATCGAGCCGGCCTGCCAGAAGCGGAAGACGTCCATCGCCTGCTCGTCCAGCAGCACGATGGCGGAGGTCAGCGCGTACAGCAGGGCGCTCACGGCGGTGCCCGCCAGCGCCAGCGTGACGGGCGTGGGGCCGCCCCTGCCGCCCACCATGCCGAGCGCGAAGACCGCGACGCTGGCCACGAGCGCGCCCGCCAGACCGAACCAGATGTAGGCGAGCAGGCTGGAGGTGCCGAGCATGATGATCGACGACACCATGGCGAACGCGGCGCCCTGCGTGACGCCGAGCAGTCCCGGGTCGGCCAGCGGATTGCGGGTGTGACCCTGCATGAGGGCGCCCGCGACGCCGAGCGCGACGCCGGCCATGACGCCGAGCGCGGTCCTGGGCAGCCGCAGCGAGCGGATGACGATGTCGTTCTCGGTGCCGGTCGGCGCGGTGATCGCGTGCCAGGCGTCGGCGAGCGGCACGGACTTGGAGCCGATCGTGATGCTCAGCAGGACGCCTGCTGCCACGGCGGCGAGCAGCGCGCCGAGAACGCCGAGCCGGCGCCGCTGAACGCCGTGGAGGCGCGGGGCGACGGCGGATACGCTCACCCGAGTCCTCCTGACGTTTGCCCGATCCCGCTGAAGTATGCCAGGTTAGGCAGGGCTAACCTAATTTAGGCTTACCTTACTTCGGGGAAAGGGGTCTGATGAGACCGTTGCGCGTGCTGATCGGCGCCGTCCTGCTGGCGGCACTGGCCGCCTGCGGCTCGGCGGAGGGCGGAGACGCCGGATCGGGGCCGGAGACCTCGCAGGGCGCGGCGCCGTTCAGGACCGTGCGGCACGCGATGGGAGAGACGGTCATCCCCGCGCAGCCGAAGCGCGTGGTGGCGCTCGACCAGAGCTTCGTGGACGCGGTGCTGACGCTGGAGACGCCGGTCGTCGGCTACACCACGTACCGGTCGATCGAGACGAAGCTCCCCGACTACCTCGGCCCGGTCGTCGAGCAGTACGGCAAGGAGGCCACCTCGGTCGGCACCCTGGAGCAGCCCAGCCTCGAGAAGATCATGGCGCTCAAGCCCGACCTGATCGTCTCGGCCAAGGTCCGTCACGAGGCCCTGTACGACCGCCTGTCCAAGATCGCCCCCACCGTGTTCAGCGAGACCACCGGGGCCATCTGGAAGGACAACCTCCGGCTCATGGGCCGGGCGCTGGGCAAGGAGGACCTCGCCGAGCAGCGGATCAAGGCGTACGAGGAGCGCGCCGCCACCATTGGGCGGGAGATCAAGGAGAAGGAGGGCGAGCTGCCCACCATCTCGGTCGTGCGCTTCGCCGGCGAGCCGACCACCCGCCTGTACGTCGAGAACTCCTACTCCGGCGTGGTGCTGAAGGACGTCGGCTTCCCGCGCCCCGAAGGCCAGCCCACCGCGCAGGACAAGATCGCGGTGGACGTGAGCCAGGAGCGCATCGCCGATCTGGACGCCGACCACATCTTCGTCGCCACCTACCCCGACCCGGCCTCCGAAGGGCCGAAGCAGAAGTTCGTCACCAACCCGCTGTGGGGCAAGCTCAAGGGCGAGAAACACGAGGTCAGCGACCTCACCTGGATGACCGCGGTGGGCATCCAGGGGGCGCACGCGATGCTGGACGACGTGGCCGGGATCTTCGGCGTGGACCCGGCCAACACGTCCTGACCGCGAGCAGCGGGCCGGCCGCGCCAGGGGACGGGCCGCTCCAGGGGACCGGCCGCTTGAGGGGACGGACCGCGCCAGGGGAGCGGCCTGGTCGAGGGGAGCGGTGGGGCCGAGGGGCTAGCTGTTCATGAACCTGCGCAGCTCCTCCAGGTGCGGCTCGATGTCGAGGCCGTTGGCGGCCAGCCACTCGGGGTTGCCGTACGTCCCCCGGTACCGGTCGCCGCTGTCGCAGATCAGCGTCACGATGCTGCCCCGCCGGCCGGCCGCCCGCATCTCCTCGATGAGCTGCACGCACGCCGCCATGTTGGTGCCGGTGGAGCCGCCGACGTCGAGCCCGGTCACCTCGCGGGTCCAGTGCATGGCGGCGATCGACCGGGCGTCCGGCACGGCGATCATGCGGTCGATGACCGAGGGCAGGAACGAGGGCTCGACGCGCGGGCGTCCGATGCCCTCGATGCGGGAGCCGGGGGCGGTGACCGTGATGTCGCCGTCCACCCAGCCCGGGTAGAAGGCCGAGCCCTCGGGGTCCACGACGGCGAGGCGGGTGTCGTAGCGGCGGTAGCGGATATAGCGGCCGATGGTGGACGACGTGCCGCCGGTGCCCGCGCCTACCACGATCCAGGCCGGCTCGGGGTAGGGCTCCATGGCCATCTGTGAATAGATCGATTCAGCGATGTTGTTGTTGCCGCGCCAGTCGGTGGCCCGTTCGGCGTAGGTGAACTGATCCATGAAGTGGCCGCCGGTCTCGGCGGCCAGACGGTGAGATTCGTCATAGATCGCACGCGGGTCGTCAACCAAATGACATTTTCCGCCGTAGAACTCTATGAGGTGACACTTCTCCGGCGACGTGGAGGCGGGCATGACCGCGATGAAGGGAAGACCGAGCAACCGGGCGAAGTACGCCTCGCTGACGGCGGTGGATCCGCTCGACGCTTCCACGATCGTGGTGGAGGGGCCGATCCAGCCGTTGGCCAGGCCGTACAGGAAGAGAGAGCGGGCCAGCCGGTGTTTCAGTGATCCGGTTGGATGCACCGATTCGTCTTTCAGATAAAGGTTTACGCCCCAGTGCGGGGGCAGCGGAAAGACGTGCAGATGTGTGTCGCAACTGCGGTTGGCGTCGGCCTCGACCTTGCGTATGGCCTCCGCCACCCAGCGGCGTGTCCCCGAGTCATGCCGGTCCACGAATCTCATGGCCATACGCTATCCCATGTGACTCTTGCCACTATTCCTACGGAATTGGGTGGGTAGTGTTATGATAATGAGACTTGTCCCGCCGTGGACGTGACGCACGCCGCGAGCAGATGGACGACGACCCCCTTCTGATCGAGGCGGAACCTCTCTAACGCCCCCCTTACCAAGGGCTTGCGAGGATGGAACCGCCGTCAGGCGGCTTGTGCCGAAACGGGGGATAGCGCAAGGGGGAATGAATTGATCACCATGACCGATGAGCAGCGCCAGGACTGGTTCGAGCGGGACGTCGTGCCCGTGACGTCGCAGCTGTTCGCCTCCGCCATGCGCCTGACCCGCAACACCGCTGACGCGGAGGATCTGGTGCAGGAGACGGTGGCGAAGGCGTACACGTCATACCACCAGTTCCGCGAGGGCACCAACCTCAAGGCGTGGCTGCACCGGATCCTCACCAACAACTTCATCAACGACTACCGCAAGAAGCAGCGCTCGCCCAAGCTGTCCGCCGCCGAGGACATCGAGGACTGGCAGCTGCACGCCGCCGAGTCGCACAGCTCCACCGGCCTGCGCTCGGCCGAGACCGAGGCGCTCGACCGCCTGCCGGACAACGTCGTCATGAACGCGCTGCGCTCGCTCCCCGAGGACTTCCGCGTGGCCGTCTACCTCGCCGACGTCGAGGGCTTCGCGTACAAGGAGATCGCCGAGCGCATGGGCACGCCCATCGGCACCGTCATGTCGCGGCTGCACCGCGGCCGCCGCCAGCTGCGGGCCCTGCTGGAGGAGTACGCCCGCGAGGAGGGCGCCGTGCGCCTGCCCGCGCAGCGGGCCGCCTGACTACCGCTCCACCCTCAGGTGGAGGCGGACCCGTAACGCACCGTCCTCCGCGCGCAGATCCACCAGATCGCACAGCTGTCTGCTGATCCAGAGCCCGTATCCCCGTGGGGACTCGGGCTCTGGCGGTATGTAGCCGGGTAACGGGTCGTCGATCGCGCCTCCCGGGTCGGAGATCTCGCAGATCAGCTCGCCGTCCCTGATCCACATCGCGACCGTGCCGTGGCCCGCGCCGTGCTCGACGCTGTTGGCGGCGATCTCCGAGACGCTGATCACCAGCGACGTGACGAGTTCGTGGTCCATGCCCGCCGCCCTGGCGTAGTCGCCGACGTTCCGGCGCAGCCGCTTCAGCTCGCGGCCGGTGAAGCCGAACCTCTCCGCGCCGGGCGCCGGCGGGGGCAGCGGCGCGCGGTCCCCGTCGAGCACCAGGTCGTGCGGGTGAACGAAGCGGGTGCTCGTCACCTCGCCGTCGGGCCCGAGCAGGCACGGGTGGGTGACCGGCCCGTAGGCGACCATGGGCCCGGGGGCCCGGCGCACGTCGTACGGGCACATCACGATCGCGGCCGCGCGGTGCAGCGCCACGTTGATCACCGAGTCGCAGCGGATCAGCTCCCTGACGTCGCGCTCGCTCATGCCCGTCCAGGACGGCTCGGCGATCACCAGCGTGCTGCGGCCGCGGGTGTAGTCGTGGCAGGCGGCGAGCATCCGGTACGGATGGGCGTACCAGGAGGCGGGGGAGCGGCTGTCGATGCGGGCGGCGTCGGGCCCGAGCGCCGCGGCCAGCAGGCCGAGCCTGGCCGCGCCGGTCACGACCAGCACCTGCCTGCCTTCGTCCAGCGCGGAACGCACGCGCGGCACGATGAGGGTCACGAAGGACTCCTCGGAGTCGTACGGCACCGCGACGTGCCTCAACGATCCGCCATCGGTACGTGCCCGGCCAGGGCGCACAGGCGGAACGTAGCAAGGCTAGGAGTGCTGTGCAACGGCTATGAGCGCCACCGCGGCCAGCGCGCACGCCACGCCGGCGATCTGCACGGCCCGCAGGCGCTCGCCGAGCACCCGGTTGGCCAGCACCAGCGTGCTCGCGGGATAGAGCGAGACGAGCACGGCGACCAGGCTGAGCAGGCCGTCGCGCTGGGCGAGCAGATAGAGCACGTTGGCCGCCATGTCGAGCACGCCCGCCGCCACGATGACCGGCAGCGACCCCGCGCCGGGCCGCAGCCCGCGCCCGGTCACCAGGGCCGGCAGCGCCACGACGGACACCGACGACAGCCGGGCCCCGACCAGCGGCCACAGGCCGGAGTCGCCGGGCGCCATGGACAGCAGGATGAAGAATCCGCCGAACCCGGCACCCGCCGCCAGCGAGACCAGCACCGAGCGCGGCGTGACCTGCCCGCCGCCCTTGCCCTCCTGGCTGACCAGCAGCACCGCGCCGAGCGCCAGCGCCACGCCCACCAGCGCCCACACGCCGGGACGGTCGCCCGTGGCCAGGCCGAACACCACCGGCAGCGCGGCCGAGGTGACCGCCGTGGTGGGGGCGACCACCGACATCACGCCGGTGGCCAGCGCCCGGTAGAACAGCACCAGCCCGGCCGCTCCCGCAAGGCCGGCGGCCAGGCCCCAGGAGAGCGCGAGCGTGCCGTACGAGCCGGGCAGCAGCGGCAGCAGCACGAGGATCAGCGCCAGGCCCGCCGCCTGCGAGAGCACGACGACGGAGAGCACCCGCGAGCGCCGGGTGGCCAGGCCGCCGAAGAAGTCGGCGGTGCCGTACACGATGGCGCAGGCGGTCGCCAGGATGACCGTCACCGGGGGAGTCCTTCCTCAGATCAATATGCTGCACTATTAGTGCAATTCACAGAGTACATCCTGCTGCACAAAGCATTCACTAGACTGCACTGCATGGAGGACCCCGAGCTCATCACCCAGGCCATCGCCAACAACGTGCGCGCCCAGCGGGCCCATCGCGGGCTCACCCTCGACGCGCTGGCCGCCAGGTCGGGCGTGAGCCGGGGCATGCTCGTCCAGGTCGAGCAGGGGCGCACCAACCCCAGCGTGTCCACGCTCACCCGCATCGCCTCCGCGCTCGGCGTCACCGTCGCCCGCCTGGTCGAGGTCGGCGACGTGCCCATGGTGCGGGTCGTGCAGAAGGACGACGTCGTCACCTTCGACCAGGGCGATGGCCGGGCGCGGCTGCTGGTCGGCGCCGACATGCCGATGATCCTGGAGCTGTGGGACTGGCGGCTGTCCCCCGGGCGGCACCACGACGGGGACGCCCACCCGCCGGGCACCCGCGAGATGCTCACCGTGCTCGAAGGCGAGCTGACGCTGGTCGTGGCGGGCAAGAGCCACGTGGTCGGCACCGACGCCGCCGTGCTCTTCACCGCCGACCGGCCGCACCGTTACGCCAACCAGGGGGAGGCCGAGCTCAGGTTCATCATGGCCGTGGCCGAGCCGCGTACCGCCGGCGACGCCTGAGCCGGGCTCTTGGGGAAGGCGCCTGAGCCTCAAGGCGACGCCCGCGCCCTCTGCGCGAAGCGGCGGTTGCGGTCTCGGAGGCGGTGCCGGCGCCTTATCGATGAAGCGGCGCCTGCGATCTCGGAGACGCCGCCGGCGCCCGCACCCTATCGATGAGGCGGCGGCCGCGATCGGTGAGGCGGAGCATGCGAGCTGTGAGGTGGCCGCCGGCGCCCGACGTATGAGCGCGCCCGATCTAGGCGTAAACGATCTATAAGCGCGAAACCCCTCCGCGTGACCCGCCGGAGTTTCATGATTACTCCATGGCTTGGACGGCTGATGCCCGTGGCTGGGTACACCCCCTGTGTGCGGCGACCGCGTCCCGCGGCCGGCGCGCTCGACGTCGGCAGGGGGTGACGTGTGAGTGAGGCCAGCGCGGCGACGGAGAAGCTCCAGGCGGAGCTTCACGGTCTGGGCGTCACCAGCGCCTACGAGATAGGCGACGGTGCGACCGTCTCGGTGTGGATAGGGCTGGTCGTACGTTATAGAGATGGTTTTTACCGGTGGCAGGAAGGACCGGTGAAACGTCGGCATCTGGGTACGGATCCGCTTGGATGTGCCATGCGCGTGGCGCGCCGCTTCCAGGAATTGCAGGCCGATATCCCACTCTGGTGGGACGACCTGGCCAGGGAACTGCGGGGGGTGCCGGTCCAGGACTATCCATAGGCCCCCGCATGCGGCGTTTCGGGGGGAAGCATGCGCGTATGGGCCTTGCCGCTGGCCCTGCTCGCGCTGGCGAGCTGTGTCACGTACTCGGTGGCACGGCGCCAGCACCAGCACGTGGACGTCACACCCATGAGGCTCGGCGCCTTCGATCCGGTGGCGCTGGCCAAACGACTGAAGTCGATGCAGGCGGGCTGGCCGCGCAGCAGGGACTTCGACTGCGCGAGGCTCAAGTGCGTGGCCCTGACCTTCGACGACGGACCCGGCGAGCACACCCCCCGGCTGCTCGACCTGCTGCGCGAGCGCGACGTCAGGGCCACGTTCTTCGTCATCGGGGAGATGGTGGCGGCCGACAAAGGCGGCAGGACCGTCCGCCGCATCGTCGACGAGGGCCACGAGATCGGCAACCACTCCTGGAGCCATCCGTCGCTCACCTCGCTGCCACTGCACGGGATCAAGCGGGAGCTGCGGAGCACCGAGGAGATCGTGCAGCGGCTCACCGGGGTGCGCATGCGGGTGATGCGCCCGCCGTACGGGGCGACCGACGCCAGGGTCGCGGCCGAGACCAGGCGCGAGGGCCTCGCCCAGATCCTGTGGACCCTCGACACCCTCGACTGGCGCGACCGCGTCACCGAGACCGTCGCCAAGCGGGCGGGGCACGCCAGACCCGGCTCGATCGTGCTGATGCACGACATCCACCGCACCACCGTGGACGCCGTCCCCAAGGTGCTCGACACCCTCACCAGGCGGGGCTTCACGTTCGTCACGATCTCGGAGCTGTACGGCAGGACACCGTCACCCGGGAAGATGTACACCGAGCGCTGATCCGCCCCGGTCCCGTGGCACGCTTGACGCCATGGCTTTCACCGGCTTCCCCGACGAGGCGTTCATGTTCTACGAGGGGCTGGAGGCGGACAACTCCAAGACGTACTTCGCCCGGCACAGGGACCTCTACGAGGAGGCCGTGCGGGCGTCCATGCAGGCGCTGGCCGACGAGCTGGAGCCGGAGTTCGGCGCGGTCCGGCTCTTCCGTCCCTACCGCGACGTGCGCTTCTCCAAGGACAAGTCGCCGTACAAGACACATCAGGGGGCCTTCGCCGGCCGGATGCCCGGCATCGGCTACTACGTCGAGGTGAGCGCGGACGGGCTGTTCGTCGCGGGCGGCGTCTACAGCACCGCCTCCGACCAGGTGGCCCGCTACCGCGCCGCGGTCGACGAGGACATCTCGGGCAAGCCGCTCGCGGCGCTGGCCGAGCGCCTGGAGGCCGCCGGCTACGAGCTGATGGGCGACCGGCTGAAGACCCGGCCCAAGGGCTTCGGAGAGGACCACCCGCGCATCGGCCTGCTGCGCCACCGCACCCTGTACGCGGGCGTGCGCTGGGAGCCCGAGCCGTGGGTGCACACCTCCGAGGTGCGCGGGCGCGTCGAACGCGCATGGCGCGCCTTCGGCCCGCTGGTCGAGTGGCTGTGCACGCACGTACGCGGCAGCGAGCTGCCCCGCCGCTGAGCCGGCCCCAGCGGGTCGCGGTGCCCGCGACCTGGCCGCCCTCAAAGATC
The DNA here is from genome assembly GCF_043196965.1 of Nonomuraea sp. NPDC049309. NCBI lineage: Bacteria > Bacillati > Actinomycetota > Actinomycetes > Streptosporangiales > Streptosporangiaceae > Nonomuraea > Nonomuraea sp. NPDC049309. Next base: position 280,356 of record NZ_JBICSH010000006.1, read on the forward strand.
CGGTCCACGGTCTGGCCCGCGGCCGACGAGACGGCGGTGGCACCGCCGGCGAGCACCCCGGCCGGCGCCGGGGCGGCAGCACGGCCCTGACGAGCCTGCGGCGCTCGGCCTGCTCGGCGGGCTCCGGCACGGCCGGGCGCGGCCCGTTGAGCAGCCGAGGCCGGGGTGGCGGCGCTTGGCGTGAGCCCGGGGACCTGCCGGCCGGGGTGGGGGCGCTTGGCGTGAGCCCGGGGACCTGTCGTCCGGAGAGCGGGCTCGCGTCAGGAGCGCTTGGCGCGGGCGGCGGCGCGGGCGCGGGTGGCGGCGTCGAGGATGACCTTGCGGATGCGTACGGCCTCGGGCGTGATCTCCACGCACTCGTCCTCGCGGATGAACTCCAGCGCCTGCTCCAGCGACATCACCCGCGGCGGGATCAGCTTCTCCGTCTCCTCGGCGGTGGAGGAGCGCATGTTGGTGAGCTTCTTCTCCTTGGTGATGTTCACGTCCATGTCGTCGGACCGGGAGTTCTCGCCGACGATCATGCCTTCGTACACCTCGGTGCCGGGCGAGACGAACAGCGTGCCGCGCTCCTGGAGGTTGAGCATGGCGAACGCGGTGACGGGGCCGGACCTGTCGGCCACGAGCGAGCCGTTGTTACGGGTGCGCAGCTCGCCGAACCACGGCTCGTACGAGTCGAACACGTGGTGCACCAGGCCCGTGCCGCGGGTCTCGGTCAGGAACTCCGTGCGGAAGCCGATGAGGCCGCGCGCCGGCACCACGAACTCCATGCGGATCCAGCCGGTGCCGTGGTTGGTCATGTGCTCCATGCGGCCCTTGCGGACGGCCAGGAGCTGGGTGACCGCGCCGAGGTACTCCTCAGGGCAGTCGACCGTCAGCCGCTCGACCGGCTCGTGCACCTTGCCGTCGATGACCTTGGTGACGACCTGCGGCTTGCCGACCGTCAGCTCGTAGCCCTCGCGGCGCATCTGCTCGACCAGGATGGCCAGCGCCAGCTCGCCGCGGCCCTGCACCTCCCAGGCGTCGGGCCTGTCGGTGGGCAGCACGCGCAGCGAGACGTTGCCGACCAGCTCCTTGTCGAGGCGGTCCTTGACCATGCGGGCGGTCACCTTCGAACCCTTGACCTTGCCGACCAGGGGCGAGGTGTTGGTGCCGATGACCATCGAGATGGCGGGCTCGTCGACCGTGATGAGCGGCAGCGGGCGCGGGTCGTCGGGGTCGGCCAGCGTCTCACCGATCATGATCTCGGGGATGCCGGCGATCGCGATGATGTCGCCGGGCCCGGCCTCCTCGGCGGGCTTGCGCTCCAGCGCCTCCGTCATCAGCAGCTCGGTGATCTTCACCTTCTGGATCGAGCCGTCCGTACGGCACCAGGCCACCTGCTGGCCCTTGCGCATGACGCCCTGGTGGATGCGGCACAGCGCGATGCGGCCGAGGTAGGAGGACGCGTCGAGGTTGGTGACGTGGGCCTGCAGCGGCGCGTTGGGGTCGTAGGTGGGCGCCGGGATCGTCGACTTGATGATGTCGAACAGCGGCTCGAGGTCTTCCGAGTCGGGCATGCCGCCGTCGGCGGGACGCTGCAGCGAGGCCCGGCCGGCCTTGGCCGAGGCGTAGACGATCGGGAAGTCGATCTGCTCGTCGGTGGCGTCGAGGTCCATGAACAGCTCGTAGACCTCGTCGACGACCTCCTTGATGCGGGCGTCGGGCCGGTCGACCTTGTTGATGCACAGGATGACCGGCATCTTCGCGGCCAGCGCCTTGCGCAGCACGAACCGGGTCTGCGGCAGCGGCCCCTCGGAGGCGTCGACCAGCAGCACCACACCGTCGACCATCGACAGGCCGCGCTCGACCTCGCCGCCGAAGTCGGCGTGGCCGGGGGTGTCGATGATGTTGATGGTCATGCCGCCGTGCTTGACCGCGGTGTTCTTCGCGAGAATGGTGATGCCCTTCTCGCGCTCCAGGTCGTTGGAGTCCATCACGCGGTCGTCGACGTCCTGGTTGGCGCGGAAGGCCCCGGACTGCCAGAGCATCGCGTCGACCAGCGTGGTCTTACCGTGGTCGACGTGCGCGATGATCGCGATGTTCCGCAGGTCGTCGCGGCTGTTCAAAGGCATGATGACGTCTCGCTCTGTGTCGTGGGGGGCGGCCGCGCGAAGTCGCGACCTTCTCAGTCTAGTTGATCCCCTCCGCTGACCGGCGCGAGCCGCCGGCGGCCCCCGTTCCCCGCGACTACATAGCGGCCTGCACATTCCTGCGCATGGCAAGCACGGCCCGGATCCCTAGATTGGCGGCATGACCTGGACAGAGCTGGTGATGGCGGCGGCACCGATGCAGGGCGATCAGCCGGCGGTGAGCGACGTCAGGACCGGCGAGGTGCTGTCCTACGCGGCCTTCGCCAGGCGGGTCACCAGGGCGGCGGCGGGCCTGCACGCGCAGGGGCTCCGGTACGGCGAGCGGGTGCTCGTCGACGTCCCGCTCGGCGCGGCGCTGCCCGTCGCGGTGCACGCGGTGGCCTGGGCGGGCGGCATCGCCGTGCTGGGCGGGCGCGGTGAGTCGCGCATCCTCATCACCTACGACCGCTACGACCCCGCCGCGGTCAAGGCCGACCTGGTCTTCTCCTTCCGTCCCGTCGCGGGCGCCCGGTCGTTCGGCGACCTGGTGGGGGCGGCGGCCGTCGAGTTCGGCCCGCTGGCCGGGCCCGCGATCACGCTCGACGGCGTGCGGCTGCTCGACAACGCCGAGCTGGCCACCGACCTGCGCAGGCTCTCCACGCGTCTCGTCGTCACCAAGGACGACGTGGTGATCAGCGCCGTGAGCGAGCCGTTCCGCGGCCTGCGCACGATCGACCTGGCGATGACGGCGGGCGCCCATGTCGTCGTCGCGCACGAGCCGAGCCTGGTCGGCTGCCGGGTGCTGGCCCAGGAGCGGCGGGCGACCGTGGTGGTGGCGCCGTACGACCTGGCGCGGCGGCTGCTCGGCGACCCCACCCTGCGCGTCGTGGACGAAAGAGCGGTCGTGAGCTCACTCGGCGTGTGAGACGTGCGAGACTGTGCAAGAGTGTGATCCTTCGGCGACGCAGGGTGAGCACATGCCAGATTCCCCCCGGCACAACCTTCCGGTCGAGCCCAACCGGTTCATCGGCCGTGAACGCGATCTCGACGATCTGCGCGACCTGATCGGCGAGACCCGCGTGGTGACGCTGTGCGGGGTCGGCGGCATCGGCAAGACCCGGCTGGCCCTGCGGGTGGCGGCCGGGCTGGTGCCGTCGTTCCCCGGGGGCGTCTGGCTGGTGGAGCTGGCCAGGATCGGCCGGCCCGAGCTGGTCGACCACGAGATCGCCCAGGTGCTCGGCGTCGGCGAGGAGCCGGGCACCCCGCTGCTCGACACGGTCACGGCCCGGTTGCGCGATCAGCGCTGCCTGCTGCTGCTCGACAACTGCGAGCACCTCATCGACAGGTCGGCCCACGTGGTGTCGGCGCTGGTGTCGGCGTGCCCGTCGCTGCGCGTGCTGGCCACCAGCAGAGAGCCGCTGCGCATCGCGGGCGAGCTGGTCTGGCGGGTGCCGCCGCTCGACCTGCCCGGCGGCTCCGCCGGCGGAGGCAGCGCCCCCGACGCCTGTGCCCCCGACGCCTGTGCCCCCGACGCCTGCCCCCCCGACGCCTGCGCCGCCGAGTCCGTGCGGCTCTTCCTCGACCGCGCCGCCGCCGTCGGCACCAAGCTCGGTCCCGAGAGCCTGCCGGACGTGGTGCGCCTGTGCCGGGCGCTCGACGGGCTGCCGCTGGCGCTGGAGCTGGCCGCCGCGCGTACGAGCCTGCTCAGTCCCGGCCGCATCGCCGGCCGGCTCGACGACCGCTTCCTGCTGCTGACCACCGGCGGGCGCACGGCCCCCGCGCGGCAGCGCACGCTGCTCGCCACCGTCGAGTGGAGCTACGACCTGCTCTCGCCCGGAGAGCAGGTGCTGCTGCGCCGGCTGTCGGTGTTCGCCGGCGACTTCGATCTCGAGCTCGCCGAACGGGTGTGCGCGGCCCCGCCCATCGCGGCGGGCGAGATCCTCGACCTGCTGGCCGGCCTGGTGGACAAGTCGCTGGTGCTCTGCGACGAGGCGCGCTCGCGCTACTGGCTGCTGGAGACCATCAAGCGGTACGCGCTCGAACGCCTGGACCGGGCGGGCGAGCGCGGCGCGCTGCGCGAGCGGCACCTGCACGTACTCTGCGACCTGCTCGAACACCACTTCGCGGTGGAGATGACGGCGCCCAGGGAGCCGTGGGAGCGGCGGCTCGCGGCGGCGCGGGCGAGCCGCCGCCTGATGGACGACCAGCGCGCGGCGCTCGAATGGGCGGCCGAGTCCGGCAACGTCGCGCTCGGGCTGCGGCTCTGCCGCACCAGTACGGGTCTGCTGCCGCTGGGCGGCAACGTCAGGGAGATCGTCGGCTGGGTGGAGCGGCTGCTCTCGCTGGGCACCGGCGACGTGCCGCCCGAGGAGGTCGCGCACTCTCTCGCCTACCTCGCGTACGGGCTGGAGGCGCGCGACGAGCTGAGCCGGTCGCTGGAGCTGGCCCGGCGCAGCCTGGCGGGGCTCGGGCCTGACCAGGTGTTCCCGCGCTGCGTCATGCACAGCCTCATCGTCGTCGTGCTTCTGCGCATGGGCAGCATGGGCAGTGCCGATGAGGCGCTGCACCACGCCGAGGAGGGCCTGGCGCTGGCCACCGCGTCCGGTGACACCTGGAACCAGGCGGCGGGCCTGGCCGGGCTGTCGGCGGTGGCGCTCACCAGGAGGCGGTTGCGCGAGGCGCAGCGGCTCGGCGAGGAGGCGCTGGTGCGGGCGCGCGAGCACGGCCACCGCTGGATCATGGCGAGGACCGCCGTGCAGCTCGGCTGCGTGGCCGAGGCCAGAGGCGATCTGGTGACCGCCAAGGAGCAGTACGAGCAGGCCGTGCCCTGGCTGCGCGAGCTGGCCTGCCATCTGGAGCTGGCGCGCTGCCTGGCCAGGATCGGCCGGGTGGCGGCGATGCTGCACGAGTTCGGCCTGGCCCGCGAGCGGCTGGCCGCCAGCCTCGACCTGAGCCGCGCCGCCGGGCAGCGGCAGGGCGTGGCGCGCTGCCTGGTGGGGCTGTCGGTGCTGGCCGAGTGCGAGGGCGACCTCGAAGGCGCGGTGCTCGCGGCAGCGGCGGCGGCCGCGCTGCGCGAGGAGATCGGCCAGCACTTCGCCACGCTCAGGATCGACGAGCTGCTGGGCCGGGCCAGGACGAAGCTGGGCGAGGGCCGTACGGCCGCGTTGTGGTCGCGCGGCAGGACGATGAGCCCCGACGACGCGGCCCGCCACGTGCTCGACGGGCGCCCCGCGCCGCCCGCCCCCGCGGCGGCCGAGCCGGTCAGGCGCTCGCTGCTGACCGCACGCGAGCTGGAGATCGCCGGCCTGCTCACCCGCGGGCTGTCCAACCGGGCCATCGCCGAGGAGCTGGTCATCAGCCCGGCGACGGTGGCCCGCCACATCGCCAACATCATGGAGAAGCTGGGCTACACCTCGCGCGCGCAGATCGCGGTGTGGGCGGCCGAGCGGCCCCGGTCCGCCACGTAGGGGCGTCCAGTGGACGAGCGCGCATCTGCATAGGGATCTGCATATTCCGCCCCATGTGTGCACAGGTCGCCCTCCTTACGGTGTTCCCCATGGATGAGCGCATCGTGATGGTGGACTCGGGCACCGGCCTGAAGCTCACCGAGGAGCAGCTGGACGAGCGGTCCGCGGTCGCGGCCATCCGCCTCCGGCACGCGGGGGTCCGGGCGGGCGACACCGTGCTCATCTGCCTGCCCGTCGGGCCCGACCTGCTGGTGGCGACCGACGCGGTGATCGCCGCGGGCGGCGTGGTGTGGCCGTTGCCCGTCCATCTCGACGCGCCCGTGCTGCGCGACCGCATCCAGAAGAGCCGCGCCAGGGTGATGATCTCGAACGTGCGGGAGGCGCTGGAGGCGGCCGAGGAGTCGCGGGTGCGGATCGTGCTCAGCATGGCCGACCTCAGCGGCGACCCCGCCGTCCTTCAGCGTCCCTGAGCGCCGTCTCCCGTCGCCTCTGAGTGGTGTCCCGGTCGAGTCCGGCACCTCCAGAGCAGGCACCCCACCCCCTCGGAGCGTCGCCCCGGGCGCATCCGGTGTCCTTTCGAGTGGCACGCGGGGCAGGGCGGGCGAGGACCCGGAGGCGGACCCGGAGACGGAGGCGGACCCGGAGACGGAGGCGGGCGCGGAGACGGAGGCGGGCGCGGACACGGAGGCGGGCGCGGAGGCGGAGGCGGGCGCGGGCGCGGAGGCGGAGGCGGCGAGTTTAAGCTCGTGAGCATGCCGTTCGCGCCCAACTTCCCCGTCATGCTCAGAACCGAGGACGGCGTCCGCATCGACGCCGCGCACACTCCGCCCACCGGCCAGGGCGCGAGCGCCGACGTGGGGATCGTCGTGGCGCACGGCTTCACCGGCTCGTGGCGGGAGCGCAGCGCGCGCCGCATCGTCCACGTGCTCAGCCGGTACGGCGGCGTGATGGCGTTCGACTTCCGCGGCCACGGGCGTTCTGGCGGCGAGACCACGGTCGGCGACCTGGAGATCCTCGACGTGGAGGCCGCGGTGAGGCACGCCCGCGTGATCGGCTACCGGCGCATCGGCGTGGTGGGCTTCTCCATGGGCGCGGCGGTGGCCGTACGGCACGCGGGGTTGCGCGGCGGCGTGGACGCGGTGGTGGCGGTGAGCGGCCCGGCCCGCTGGTACTACCGGGGCACCCGGCCGATGCGGCAGGTGCACTGGGCGATCGAGCGGCCGTTCGGCAGGTTCGCGGCGCGGGTGGCCAAGCGCACGAGGATCGCGCGCGGGCAGTGGGACCCGATCCCGATGCCGCCGTACGAGGCCGCCGGGCTCATCTCGCCGACGCCGTTGCTGATCGTGCACGGCGACGCCGACGCGTTCTTCCCCCTGGAGCACGCCGAGCAGCTCTACGCGGGCGCCAAGGAGCCGAAGGAGCTGTGGGTGGAGCCCGGCTACGGGCACGCGGAGTCGGCGGCGACCCCCGATCTCATCCGCCGCATCGGCAAGTGGCTGACAACCCGTCTTTCAGCGTAATTCCCGTCGTCCTGCGGCGTACGAATGGAAACCGCCGGGAGAAAGTCTCCGAGGTGGCAAAGCGTTCGTAGCGCCCGTCGTGGGACATACTGCTGCGGTCAGTCCGTAGCGGATGCGTCACGCGCTGTCTCGCGCCGCTTGGACCTAGCGTCGCGGGGGCGCGCTAGGTCCGTACGGAGCTGGAGCGAAGGGGGCCTTCGAGGGGGGTCTCGTACGGGGAGGCCCCCTTCCGCTCGGTGTGCTCAGCCGAGGCGGGTGATGGTCTTGTACTCCAGGTAGCCGTTGAGTCCCTCGGGACCGAGCTCGCGGCCGATGCCGCTGGCCTTGTAGCCGCCGAACGGGGCGTTGGCCTCCAGCATGTAGCAGTTCACCCCGTACGTCCCGGTGCGCACCTGGCGGGCGACCTCCATGCCGTGCTCGGGGTCGGCCGTCCACACGGTGCCGGCCAGGCCGTACTCGCTGTCGTTGGCGATGCGCACGGCGTCCGCCTCGTCCTCGTACGGGATGACGGCGAGCACCGGCCCGAAGATCTCCTCCCTGGCGATGCGCATGTCGTTGGAGACGCCCGCGAAGACGGTGGGGGCGACGTACCAGCCCTTGTCGCGCGGCCGGTCGAGACCGCCGACGACGACCTTCGCGCCCTCCTCCATGCCGATCCTGATGTAGCCCTCGACGCGCTCCTGCTGCCGCTTGGCGACGAGCGGGCCGATGCCGGTGGCGGGGTCGGCGGGGTCGCCGACGGCCTGGGAGGAGACCATGCCGGCGACGGCGTCCACGACCTCGTCGTAACGCTGCCTGGAGGCGAGGATGCGGGTCTGTGCCACGCACGCCTGCCCGTTGTTCATCAGCGCGGCCATCTGCAGGAAGCCCATGCCGGCCTGCAGGTCGGCGTCGTCGAGGATGATCGCCGCGGACTTGCCGCCGAGCTCCAGGCTGACCCGCTTGAGCTGCTCGCCGCAGATGGCGGCGATGCGCCGTCCGGCGGCGGTGGATCCGGTGAAGGCCACCTTGTCCACGCCGGGGTGGGAGACGAGGTGCTCGCCGACCTCGCGGCCGGCCGCGACGACGTTGAGCACGCCGGCCGGTACGCCCGCCTCGGCCGCCCACTCGGCCAGCAGGTACGCATCCAGCGGCGTCTCCGGCGCGGGCTTGAGCACGATCGTGCACCCGGCGAGCAGCGCGGGCGCGACCTTCGTCATGGTGACGAACTGCGGCACGTTCCACGGCACCACGGCCGCCACGACGCCGACGGGCTCCCTGCGCACGGTGAGCGGGCCGAACAGGCCGGGTCGCTGCTCCTCCTGCTCGAACGTCCTGCCCAGCTCGGCGTAGAAGCGCAGCATGGACAGCGGCTGCGGGGCCTGCGCCAGCTTGGAGAAGGTGATCGGCGAGCCCATCTCCTCGGTGATGAGCCGCGCCATCTCGTCCTGTCGCGCGTCGTAGATGTCGGCGAGCCTGCCGATCACCTCGGCCCGCTCGGCGAACGTCATGCGCGGCCAGGGCCCGTGGTCGAACGCCTCCCGGGCGGCGGCGACGGCGCGGTCCATGTCCTGCGCGGTGCCGTCGGGCACGCGGCCGACGACCTCCTCGGTGTGGGGAGAGATGACGTCTATCGTCCCGGTGCCCGCCGGGGCCACCCATTCGCCCCCGATGAACAGCGTGTCGTGCTGGCGCATGACGTGGACCTCCTGCTTGACCGAATGCTTGCTTGCTGGGGGAGTTCCTCAAGGCGACCGAACCATGTTCTGTCCGCACGTGCAAGAGGCGCGCCGCGCCTTCCGCGGGCGGGGCGCGCCGTGCGTGCATGGGCGACGCCGCGCCTCCAGCGGGCTCGACACGCCGCGCTTGTCCAAGTGGCCCGCGTCGCTTGTCCAAGCGGCACGCCGCGTTGTCCAAGCGGCACGCCGCGTTGTTCAAGCGGCGCGTTCACGCCTGTCCAAGCGGCGCGTCATGCCTGTTCAAGCGGTGTGCCACGCCTGCCCGAGGAGGGTGTCGCGCCTGCCCGAGGAGGGTGTCGCGCCTGCCCGAGGAGGGTGTCGCGCCTGTCCGAGGAGGGTGGCGCGCCTTTCCGAGGCGGGCGCCGTGCCTGTGGCCGGCTCGGGGTGCGGGCCGGGCGGGGGTGTGCGCCTTGGCGTGTCGGGCGCGATTTCGCGGAGGCGGAATCGCGCCGTAGTCTCGGGCCGCCGGCGGTCTCTGTGGGCGCCGAATTTTTATCTCCCGCTTATGTCTGGCAAAAGCCCGAAAACCCCATCAAAGGTGCAGTGGTTACGTCGTTCGGATGACAGGAATCAAGATCATCTTCTATAGTTTCGGTCCGTCTACGAGGGGAGGGGACGGGTGTGAGAATCTGGCGGTTCGCCGTTCTCCTCACCGTGCTCGCCGGGCTCCTCGCGCTCCCCGACCCGACTCCGGCCGCAGCCGCCCCCTCCCCGGCCGAGCTGCGGAAACTCACCCAGGAGGCGGCCCAGCTCGAAAAGGACTACCGCGGCCAGATCCAGAGCCTCGAGGACATCAAGCTCGAGGTGAAGCGGGCCAACACCACGTCCAGCGCGCTGCAGGCCCAGCTCAAGGCCGCGCAGGAGGAGGTCAGGCGCATCGCGCAGACCTCCTACATGGTCGGGCCGCTCGAAGGCGTCCACCTCCTCACGCCGTCCGGCGACCCCTACCAGGTGCTCGGGCAGGCGGCGAACCTCGCGTACATGGCCAACGAGCGCGCCCAGCGGGTGGCGAGCATCAAAAGGCTCATCGCGAAATCGAACCAGGCCAAGATCAACGCGAATAAGAAGGTCGAGAAGCTCCGCAAGGAGATCAAGCGGCTTCAGTCGCGGCGTTCCGAGGTTCAGAAACTGCTCGCCAAATACGGCTTCCAGCAGCCCGGCCCGTCCACCGGCCTGACCCCGCGCATGGTCGCGGTACGCGCCGAGATCATGGCCAACTTCCCCATGAAGTACGGTGTCGGCTGCCTGCGTCCTGGCGACCCCGGCGAGCACGGCAAGGGCCGCGCCTGCGACTTCATGATGTCCAGGGGCGGCACCAGGGCCACGGGCGCCGACGAGGCCGTGGGCGACGCGCTCGCCAACTGGCTGATCAAGAACGGCGCCCGCATCGGCGTCATGTACATCATCTGGAAGCAGCGTTATTACGACATACGCTCAGGCGGCGGCTGGGATCCGATGTCCGACCGGGGCGGCGTGACGGCCAACCACTACGACCACGTCCACGTCTCGGTCTTCTGAACGCTCTGGGCGCTCAGAAACTCGCGGAACCAGTGATAGGAGCGCTTCGGCGTGCGCCGCTGGGTGGCGAAGTCCACGTGGACGAGGCCGAAGCGCTGGTGGTAGCCCTCGGCCCACTCGAAGTTGTCCAGCAGCGACCAGATGAAGTAGCCGCGCACGTCCACGCCGTCGTCCATGGCGCGGCGCAGCGCCGCGATGTGCCCCTCGAGGTACGCCACGCGGCCGGTGTCGTCGATCACGCCGTCCTCGCCGGGGACGTCGGCCTGCGAGCAGCCGTTCTCGGTGATGAGGATCGGCGGGAGCGCGGCGCCGTACCGCGCGCGCAGGCCGGTGAGCAGCTCGTGCAGGCCCTCGGGCACCACCGGCCAGCCGAAGGCCGTCGTGGGGTACCCGGTGATCCCGGCGTCGGTGAACGGCAGGGCGTCGTCGGCCGGCGCGGCGATGCGGGTGGGGTTGTAGTAGTTGACGCCCAGGGCGTCGATGGGGGCCGAGATGATCTCCAGGTCGCCGTCCCTGACGAACCCGAGCTCGGCGGTATAGGCCGACATATCAGGATACGTGCCTGCCAGCACGGGGTCGGTGAACAGGCGGTTGTGCAGGATGTCGTACGCCTCGGCGGCCCGCACGTCGGCCTCGTCACCGGAGGCGGGCCTGACCGGGGTGTAGTTGTTGGTGAGCGCCACCTGGCGCGCTCCGGCCGCCCGCAGCGCCGCCACCGCGCGGCCGTGGGCCAGGAGCTGGTGGTGCGCGGCGGGCAGCGCGCCGGTCAGCAGCGCCTGGCCCGGGGCGTGCATGCCCATCGCGTAGCCGTAGGCCATGTGCACGAACGGCTCGTTGAGCGTGATCCACAGCGGCACCCGGTCGGCCAGGCGGCCCGCGACCACGGCGGCGTAGTCGGCGAACCGCTCGGCGGTGTCGCGGTTCAGCCAGCCGCCCCGGTCCTCCAGCGCCTGCGGCAGGTCCCAGTGGAAGAGCGTCGGCACCGGCCGTACGCCCGCCGCGAGCAGCCCGTCCACCAGCCGGTCGTAGAAGTCCAGGCCGCGCTCGTTCACCCGGCCCGCGCCCTGCGGCAGCACGCGCGGCCAGGCGATCGAGAAGCGGTAGGCGTTGACGCCGAGGTCCGCCATGAGCGCGACGTCCTCGCGCCAGCGGTGGTAGTGGTCGCAGGCCACGTCGCCGGTGTGCCCGTCGCGGGTGCGGCCGGGCTGGTGGGAGAAGACGTCCCAGATGGAGGGGCCCCTGCCGTCCTCGCCGGTCGCGCCTTCGATCTGGTAGGCCGCCGTGGCCGTACCCCACAAGAACATGCCCGGCCCTCCGCTCACTCCGCGAGTCCGGCTCATGTTATCTAAGGGCGCCGTTTCCGGCTCGGACTCACGGATTTGCGCCAGGATGGGGGCATGACCAGTACCTTGCGCCGCCGCCCCGCCCAGCGCCGGAGCGTCGAGCGCGTGGAGCGCATGCTCGACGAGTGCGCGCTGCTGCTCGACGAGGTCGGTTACGACGCGCTGACGACGAAGGAGGTCGCCCGCCGGGCCGAGGTGCCGATCGGCACCTTCTACCAGTTCTTCCACGACAAGCAGGGCCTGGTGCGGGCGCTGGCGCGGCGCAACCTGGAGGCGTTCCTGCAGCGCGTCGTCCAGCGGATCCAGCAGGCCCGCCCGGCTCACTGGGGCGAGCTGGCCGACCTGACCATCGACGAGTTCGTGGAGATGAAGCGCACCACGCCCGGATTCGGGGTGGTCGACTTCGGCGAGGTGCTCGCCGCCCCCGGCGGGCCCGCCGTCGGAGGCAGCAAGCGGGCGCTCGACGAGACCCAGGAGAACGGCATGGTGGTGGCCGAGCGCATGCGCGCGCTGACCCTCCACCTCGTCGATGCCCCCGCAAGCCCCGAGCTCGATCGCGCCCTGCTCGTCGCCATCGAGGCCAGCGACTCGGTGCTCAAGCTGGCCTTCAGAGCCGACCCGGCCGGCGACCCGAACCTGATCGCCGAGTGCAAGAAGCTCGTCCGCCGCTACCTCGCCGACCACCTCCCGCCGCTGCCCGAGCAGGACTAGCAGGCCGCGTCGAGCCGGGCGCGCTGGCTGTCGTCCAGCGTGAGCCGCGCCCCGCCGATGGCCTCGTCGAGCTGCTCCATCGTGGAGACCCCGACGATGGGCACCACGCCGCCGCCGATCAGCCAGGCCAGCACCACCTGGTTGACGGTGGCGCCCAGCTCCGCCGCCACCTCCCGCAGCGCCGTCAGCCGCCGCACCGTGCCCGGGTGGTCGTAGATCTCCGGGATCTGCCGGTCCTCCCGCGTATACGCACCGAAGAGGAGCGCATTGTACGCCCACAGCGTGATCTCGGGCTCGGCGGCCAGGTAGTCGAAGGTGTCGTCGTTCGCCAGCGTGTGCCCGGCCTCGGCGGGCCGGGTGCCGGGACGCGGCCGCAGGTAGGTGTGGCGGAGCTGGAGATGGGTGTAGCGGGCCCAGCCGTGCGCGGCCGAGACGTTTCTGGCCCGCTCCAGCCGCCACGTGGTGATGTTGCTCGCCCCGATCGAGAGTGCCTTACCGGCGCGTACGAGCTCGTCGAACGCCCCCAGCGTCTCCTCGAAAGGCGTGCTCCGGTCGTCGAGGTGCGCCCAGTAGACGTCGATCCTGTCGGTGCCCAGCCGCTGCAGGCTGCCCTCCACCGCCTTGGCGATGACGCCCCCCGACAGGCCCTCGGCCGAATCGAGCGTCCGGTCGCCGGGGACGGTCGGCCGCGCGCCCACCTTCGTGCTGATCACCATGTCGTCCCGGGCGCCGCGCGCGGCCAGCCACGCGCCGATGGCCAGCTCGCTCTCGTCGCCCGTACACCCGTCCACCCAGAACGGGTAGTTGTTGGCCGTGTCGAGTCTGGTGCCGCCGGCCTCGCGGAACCGGTCGAGGATGGCGAAGGTGTCCTCCTTGCTCACGGACGTACCGAAGTGGATCGTGCCCAAGGCGATGTCGATGCCGTTCATGACGCCGACTCTGCAGCCTGGAGTGCACTCCACGTCAACAGCGCTCGAATCGGGTTGACCTGGAGTGCACTCCAGGTGCCATGCTGGGGCCCGTGAGCGTGTACACCCCCGCGCAGGTCTCAGAGGAGACCGGTTTCAGCATCGACACCCTTCGTTACTACGAGAAGATCGGCCTGCTGGAGCGCGTCAACCGGAACGCGGCGGGCCAGCGCAGGTTCACGGAACAGGACGTCGGCTGGCTCGGCATGCTGCGCTGCCTGCGCGACACCGGCATGCCCATCGCCACGATGCTGCGCTTCGCCGAGCTCGTACGCGCCGGCGACCACACCATCCCCGACCGCATCGAGCTGCTGGAAGAGCACGACCGCCAGGTGCAGGCCCAGATCGACAACCTCATCGAGCGGCAGCGCTACATCCACAACAAGATTTCCTACTACCGCAGCGTCCTCTAGCTCCCGCTTTGCGGCGTAGTTGGTACATCTCGAACCATGGCCGGTTCGAGGGCGAGGTGGATCAACGTACCCCTGGCCCGCGTGGCCAGGTTGTGCTCCGTGCTGCTGTTCGTGCTGCTCGCGCACCTCACGCTCATCCAGGAGTTCGGCGCGGGCACGCTGAACGCCGACCCCAGGAACGAGCGCACGCTCATCGACAGGTACGCCCGCCCGCGCGGCGACATCCGCACCTACGACGGCACCGTCATCGCCACCAGCCGCCTCACCGAGGGCCGCTACCGCTACCAGCGCGTCTATCCGCAGGGGGCCCGGTACGCGGCCGTCACCGGCCACCTGTCGCTGCGCCGGGCCACCGGCATCGAGCAGGCGGAGGAGCCGCTGCTGACCGGCGACGACCCCAAGGTCAAGGTGCGCTCGCTGGTCAGCGGCGGCGGCGCGGGCGCCCACGTACGGCTGACCATCAGAGACCGCGTGCAGCTCGCCGCCTACCAGGGGCTGGCCGCCGCCGGGCTGGCGGGCGCGGCGGTCGCCATCGACCCGGCGTCCGGGGCCGTGCTGGCGCTGGTCACCGCCCCCACCTACGACCCCAACACGCTGGCCACCTTCGACCGGCTCAGGCTCGCCGCGGCCGCCACGCGGCTGCGCGAGTCGCCCGACCGGCCGCTGCTCAACCGGGCGCTCAACCGGCTCTATCCGCCCGGCGCCACGTTCAAGCTGGTCACCACGGCGGCGGCGCTGGCCTCGGGCGAGTACACGCCGAGCGCCCTGCTGGACGCGCCCGCCCGGCTGCGGCTGCCCGGCTCGCCCGTGTACGTGCGCGACACCGGCTGCGGCGCCGAGCACCCGACGCTGCTGTACGCCTTCCAGGCCCCCTGCGACACGGCCTTCGCCGGCATCGGGCTGCAGCTCGGGCAGGACCTGCTCAGGGACCAGGCGGAGGCGTTCGGGTTCAACGCGGGCGAGCTGCGCATCCCGCTGGCCGCCACCGGCAGCCGCTTCCCGGTGACGACCGACCGCTCGCAGACGGCGCTCGCGGCCATCGGGCAGCACGACAACCGGGCCACGCCGCTCATGGTGGCCATGCTGTCGGCGGCGGTGGCCAACGACGGGGTGCTGATGCGGCCGTACCTGGTGGAGGACGTCAGGCTCGCGGACGGGGCGGTGATCAGCAGAGCGGTGCCCGCGCCCTATCGGACGGTGATGCCGCCGGCGCTGGCGCGGTACCTGGCGGCCATGATGGCGACCGCTCCGAGCAGCGGCAGCACGAGCGCGACGGTCGCGGGCGTCCGGGTGGCGATGAAGGCGGCCACCTCGCCCCCTGGCGTGCCGGGCGCGCAGGACCTCGCGCTGGTCACCGCCTTCGCTCCCGCCGAGGCGCCGGAGGTCGCGGTCGGTGTGGTGCTCGAACGTCCCGGCACGCGGAGCCACGCGGCGACCGCGATCGCCCGCGCCATCATCCAGGCGGCGCTCTCCTGACCCTCCCGCAGCGGGCCACAGGCGGCGCCTCCGCCGGCCTCCCCGCCGGTCTCCCCGCCGGGCTTTATCGCGGGCTTTACCGGCGGATTGCTCTGGGCGCGAAACGTAGTTGGTGTCACACTCACAGTGATGCTGCGAACCGCCGACCTCACCAACCTGCCGGCCGAGCCGAACCCGTTCGTGGGCCGGGAGTCCGATCTCGACGAGCTCGTCCACCTTCTGGACGTCTCCCGCTGCGTGACGCTGTGCGGAGCGGGAGGCATCGGCAAGACCAGGCTGGCGCTGCGGCTGGCCGCCCGCCTCGGCGCCCGCCGGGACGCCGGAGCATCGGAGCCCGGCCGCTACCCGGGCGGCGTCTGGCTGGTCGAGCTGGCCGACCTGGACAAGGGCGAGGTGCGCGGCCACGTCGCGGCGGCGCTCGGCATCGCGGGCGACCTGGCGGAGACCATCGGCGACCGCCGCATGCTCCTGCTGCTCGACAACTGCGAGCCGGTGATCGCCGAGTGCGCGGAGCTGTGCAGGGACCTGCTCGGCGCCTGCCCGGGCGTGACGGTGCTGGCCACCGGCCGCGAGCCGCTGCGCGTCCCCGGCGAGACCGTGTGGCGGGTGCCGCCCCTGTCGGTCAGCAGGCCCGAGGGCGACGGCGAGAGCGAGGCGGTGCGGCTCTTCGTGGCCAGGGCGGAGGCGGCGCGGCCCGGGTTCGAGCTGACCGGCGAGAACCGGCCGCTGGTCGAGGAGCTGTGCCGGGCGCTCGACGGGCTGCCGCTGGCGATCGAGCTGGCCGCCGCCATGGTCAGGGTCCTGTCGGTGCACCAGCTCGTGGAGCGGCTCGACGACCGGTTCAGGCTGCTCGCGGGCGGGGCGCGTACGGCGCCCGCCCGCCACCGCACGCTCAGGGCGGCGCTCGACTGGAGCTACCGGCTGCTCAGCCCGCAGGAGCGGCTGCTGCTGCGCAGGACGGCCGTCTTCCGCTCGGCGTGGACCCTCGACCTGGCCGAGTGGGTCTGCTCCGGCCCCGGGCTGGCCGAGGAGGAGGTGCTGCCCCGGCTGTGCGACCTGGTGGACAAGTCACTGGTCGCGCTCGACGGCGAGATCGCCGGGCAGGCCCGCTACCGCCTGCTGGAGACCGTCCGCGAATACGCGCTCGAACAGCTCGTCGCCTCCGGCGAGGAGGCCGAACTGCGGCGGCGGCACCTGTCCGCGCTGGCCGGGCTGGCCCAGCGCTTCAAGCACGCGCTGTCCCCGGGCGTGCGCACGTCATGGCCGGTGCTCGAGCGCTACATCAACCTGTTCGACGGGCTCAAGGCCGAGGTGAGCGCCGCCTGCGACTGGGCGATCATCGCCGGCGCGCCGCGCGAGGCGCTCGGCCTGCTCTGCGACACCCGCTACCTGCTGATCGGCAGCGGCAGGAAGCTCGACATGACCGAGCGGCTCGACCGGCTGCTCGCGCTCGACTGCCCGCAGGTGCCGCAGGCGCTGCGCGGGCAGGCCACGATCCTGCGCGGCGAGCTCGCCATGCTGGCGGGCGACGTCGAGCCGGGGCTGCGGCACGTACGGGCCGGGCTCGAGCTGTGCCTGGCCGCCGGCGACGAGTACGGCGAGACCGTCGGCACGATCGCGCTGGCCTACCTCACCGGCGACCCCGCCCTGCTGGAGCGCGCGCTCGAGCTGACCGGCCGCTCCGGCGACCTCGTGCTCGAGTCGCTGGCCAAGGCCGCCCGCGCCCGCTTCGGCCTGCACCACGGGCGGCTGCACGAGGCCGGGCGCGACTTCCGCGACGTGCTGCGCATCCACGAGGAGCTGGACAACCATTACGGGCAGAGCCTGGCCCACATCGGCCTGGCCCAGGTGGCCAGGCGGTCGGGCGACCTCGCGGCGGCCAGGCGGCACTACGAGTCCGGGCTGCTCCTGCTGCGCCACATCGACGCCCGCCAGCACATCGTGAGCTGCCTGGCCGGGCTCGGCCGGGTGGCGCTGGAGGAGGGCGATCTCGCCGAGGCGCGGGCCAGGCTCACCGAGGCGCTGATCCTCAGCCGCGACGCCGGGCTGCGGGCCGGCATCGCCAAGCGGCTGGAGGCGTGGGCGGCGCTCGCGGTGGCCGAGGGCGACCACAAGCGGGCGGTACTGCTCACCGCGGCCGCGGTGACGCTGGGCGGATGGCAGCCGGACGCCCGCACCGAGGACATCCTGCGTCCAGCCCGCGACCGGCTGGGGGAGGCCGTGGTCGGCGTGCTGTGGGCCGAGGGCGTCACCATGACCGCCGAGCAGGCGGTGGCCTGCGCGCTCGACGGCGAGCTGCCCGAGCCGCCGGCCGAGCCGGTCGCGCCGGTCAGCCGCGACAGCAGGCTCACCGCCAGGGAACGCGAGATCGCCGAACTGGTCGCGCGCGGCCTGTCCAACCGGGCCATCGCCGACGAGCTCGTCATCAGCCCGGCGACCGTTGCACGGCATGTCGCCAACATCCTCGCCAAGCTCGGATTCTCCACGCGTACACAGATCGCCGCATGGGTGATCGGCGGCAAGTGACGTCTCTACACATCCCGCCGCGTCCCCGCTTACATCGTCGAATGGCCATGTCAGCGCATGTGCGGCGGCATGTGCAGGCCTACCGTTCTTCCTGTGATCGGCCGCGCGCCCGGCGTCTGCGCCAGGCGACCGCAGGCGCCGCAGCCGGTCGGCCGCAGGCGTCACGCGTCCGTACGGAGGCCGGCCTTCTCGGAGGGGTGGGGGCCGGGTTCCCGGGGCGCGTGACAGCGGGCCCGAGTCGCGCAGGGCTCGGGCCCGCCCCACCGGCTGCTCGGACCCGTTCCACCGGCTGCCCGGGCCAGCCCCGCCGCCCGTCCCGGGTCCGCCCGGCCGCCTGCGCCCGGCCCGCCGCTCGTCCCGGGTCCGCCCGGCCGTCTGCGCCCGGCCCGCCGCCTGTCCCCGGCCCGCCTCGTCGGCCGCTCGGCGTCGCCCGCCCGGCCGAATGCACAACCGCCTACATAGATCGGTGGATGCCGGGCCGCCCGGCCGGCCGTACGTTGGCGGGCATGAGATCCACTGCCCCGGCCCCTGACCCGGCCACCGGCACCGTGATCCACGAAGTCTTCCGCCGGGCCTACGAGCGCGGCGACCGTCCCGCACTCGTCGATCTGCGCGGCGGCCACGTCTACGGTTACCGCCGCCTGGTGACCGAGGTGACCAGGGCGGCCTCCGGCCTCGTCCGCAGAGGCGCGCGGCGTGACCAGGTGGTGGGCGTGCACGTCTCGACGGCGGGGGCGCAGACGCTCGCGGTGCACACGGTGATGGCGGCGGGCGGGGTGGCGGCGCCGGTCGCGGCGGGGATGGGGGCGTACGAGCTGGGGGCGTGGCTGCGCGACTGCGACGCCCGCGCCCTGATCACCACGCCCGACCTGGCCGAGTCGGCGATCGCGGCGGCCGAGCAGTCGCGGGTGCGGCAGATCTACTCGCTGGGGCGCGCGCTCGACACGATCGACTTCCGCTGCCTGCTCTCGCTGGAGCCCACCGCGCTGCCTGCGCTCGACGCGGCCCGCCAGCCCGCGCTGCTGCTCGCCGACGGCCGCCGGCTGTCACACGCCGAGCTGCTCGCCGAGATGGCGGAGCTCGACCTGCGGATCCGCCTGACCGAGTCCGACGTCGTGCTGACCACCTGGCCGCCCGACGGGGGCTGCGACCTGCTCGCCCTGGTGGCGCTCGGCGTGTCGAAGGGGGCGCTGGTCGTCGCCGCGGGCGGCGGCGACCTCGCGGGCACCGGCCACGACTTCGGCGTGACCGTGATGGCGGGCCCGGACGGCAGGCTCGAACGCGTCGCCTGACAGAGCGCAGTCAACCCGGCGGGGCGCGCCGGTCGGCGCCGGGCGCCGGGGTGTGCGGCGTCTGGGCCGGTGGCGGGCCCGGCGCGGTGCGGCGTATCGCTTCACAGCCCGAATATGCGGAGCTGTTACCGCCCATCCCTTGACGCGGCGCGGCCGGAAGTGGGTTGATAGCCACACGTTGACAACGTTGTCAAGGCAAACCTTCGGGGGGATCGAAGGGATGGTGTGGGGATGCGACGGTGGTTAGCAGCCGTATCGATCACGATGGTCAGCGTGCTGGGCCTGGCCGCCTGCGGAGGCGGAGACGGCGGGCAGGCATCGCAGTCACCCGCGGCGGACAGCGGCGGGAAGAAGCAGGTCGAGGTCTTCTCCTGGTGGACGGGGCCGGGCGAGGCCGACGGCCTGCAGGCGATGAAAAAGATCTTCGAGGAGAAGAACCCGGACTACTCCTTCTTCGACGCCGCGGTGGCGGGCGGCTCCGGTGACAAGGCCAAGGCGCTGCTGCAGTCGAAGCTTCAGGCGAACACCCCGCCCGACACGTTCCAGGGCCACGCGGGCGCCGAGCTGCAGGGCTACATCAAGGCGGGCAACCTGGAGGACCTGACCCCGCTCTACGACGAGCTGAAGCTCAAGGACGTCTTCCCCGAACAGCTCATCGAGCAGATCAGCGTCGACGGCAAGATCTACTCGGTGCCGGTGAACATCCACCGCTCCAACGTCCTGTGGTACAACCCGGGCGTGCTCAAGGAGGCCGGCGTCTCGGGCGCGCCCAAGACGATCGAGGAGTTCATCGCGGCGCTGGAGAAGGTCAAGGCCACGGGCAAGATCCCGCTGTCCATCGGCTCCGAGTGGACGGTCACCCACCTGCTGGAGAGCGTGCTGCTCGGCACGCTGGGCGCCGACGCCTACAACGCGCTGTTCAAGCCCGGCGCCGACTGGAACAGCGCCCAGGTGACCACCGCCCTGCAGAACTTCGCCAAGATCATGGAGTACGCGGGCGATCCGCAGGACGACTGGCAGCCGGCGGCCAAGCAGGTGGCCGACGGCGAGGCGGCGTTCAACATCATGGGCGACTGGGCGTACGGCTACTTCCACAACCCGCCGGAGGGCGGCCTCGGCAAGACGTCGAAGACCGACTTCGACTGGGCGCCGTCGCCCGGCACGGAGGGCACGTACCTGTGGCTGTCCGACAGCTTCACGCTGCCCAAGGGCGCGAAGAACCGCGACGGTGCGCTGGCCTGGCTGAAGGTGGCCGCCAGCAAGGAGGGCCAGGACGCCTTCAACCCGAAGAAGGGCTCCATCCCCGCCCGCAAGGACGCCGACCAGTCGCTCTACACCGACTACCTGGCGGACGCGCTGAAGGACTGGCAGAGCAACCAGCTCGCCGGCTCCATCCAGCACGGCGTGGCGGTGAACCAGCCCTGGCTGGCCGCGATCAACGAGGCGGTCGGCCTGTTCATCGGCACCAAGGACGTCAAGGAGCTGCAGAAGGCCCTGGCCGACGCGGCCGCGGCCAACGCGCAGTGACGATCCCGGCTGATCACTCGACAACAGCCACTCGATAAACGGCACAGGCGCGGCGGGCCCGGCTCGCGGGCCCGCCGCACCCGTGGGAGGTCATGCTTGTGAGGCGGGCACGCTCGTGGCTGCCCGGGCTGCTCCTCGTGACACCGTCGATCATCCTGATCGCTGTCTTCGTGTACGGCATGCTGGGCTGGAACTTCAGCCTGGCGATGACCGACAAGCACGACGAGGTGTCCGAGGGCGAGTTCGTGGGGCTGCAGAACTTCGTGGACATCTGGGACCAGTCCCGGTGGCACCTGTCCGTGAACCACGCGATCATGTTCACGGTCGTCTTCGTGCTGGGAGCGCTGCTGCTCGGGTGGCTCCTGGCGTTCCTGATGGAGAAGGGGATCAGGGGCGAGGGCACGTTCCGCGCGATCTACCTGTTCCCGATGGCCATCTCGTTCGTCGCGACCGGCATCGTGTGGCGGTGGCTGATGAACTCCGGCACGGGCGAGCGGGCGGTCGGTCTGAACCGGCTGTTCGACTGGCTGGGGCTGCCGCAGTGGCAGTGGTTCCGTGACCCCGACTGGGGGATGGCCGCGATGGCACTGCCAGCGATATGGCAGATGTCCGGATATGTCATGGCGCTTTTCCTGGCGGGGTTCCGCGGCGTCCCCGAGGAGCTGCGCGAGGCCGCCCGGGTGGACGGCTGCAACGAGTGGGGCGTCTACCGGCACGTGGTGCTGCCCATGCTCCGGCCGGTCACGCTGTCGGCACTGATCATCCTCGGCCACATCTCGCTCAAGGTCTTCGACCTGATCGTCGCGGTGTCCGGCAAGCAGATCATCACCGACGTGCCCGCGGTCTTCATGTGGGTGGCGGTGTTTGACTCGCACGACCCGGCCAAGGGCGCCACGATCGCGTCCTACATCGTGCTCAGCGTGGCGATCTTCGTGATCCCGTACCTGATCTGGTCGGTGCGCAAGGAGAGGCAGGAGAGGCGGTCATGACGGCGGTGGCCGGGCGCAGGGCGGCGACCTTCCAGTACGTGCGGCTCGCCGTGCTCATCCTGTTCGTCCTGATCTTCCTCATCCCGATCTACGTGCTGCTGGTCACCAGCTTCAAGCCGCTCACCGAGGCCGACCCGGGGCAGGCGTGGAACCTGCCCCAGACGTGGACGACCGAGGCGTGGCGGGTGGCCTGGGAGAAGCTCGCGCCGGGCCTGTGGAACAGCGTGCTGCTCGCGGTGCCGGGCTCGCTGCTGTCGTGCGCGCTCGGCTCCATGAACGGCTACGTGCTGTCCAAGTGGCGCTTCCCCGGGGCCGACGTGCTGTTCACGCTCTTCCTGTTCGGGATGTTCATCCCGTACCAGGGCGTGATGATCCCGCTCGTGCAGCTCCTCGTCGGGCTGAACGACCTCACCGGGCTCGACGGCGTCTTCTACGGCGGCATCCCCGGCCTGGTGCTCGCGCACGTCGTGTACGGCATCCCGATCTGCACGCTGATCTTCCGCAACTACTACGTGACGATCCCCGACGAGCTGATCGAGGCCTCGCGCGTGGACGGGGCGGGCATGCTGCGGGCGTACTGGTCGGTCATCCTGCCGGTGTCCGGGCCCGCCATCGCCGTGGTGATCATCTGGCAGTTCACCTCGATGTGGAACGACTTCCTGTTCGCGGTGTTCCTCACCGGGCCGACGAGCTGGCCCACGACCGTGATGCTCAACAACATCGCGGGCGCGCAGGCCACCCCGTACAGCCAGCAGATGGCCGCCGCCATCCTGGCGTCGATCCCGACGATGCTGATCTACGTGCTGCTGGGCCGGTTCTTCATGCGCGGTCTCATGGCGGGCGCGCTGAAGGGCTAGCTCCGGCCCGGCGCCGGCCCGGGGTCGGCCCGGGCCGGCCCGGGTCAGCTCGGGTTGGCGAGGTGGGCGATGGGCTCGCCGCGTACGTAGCGGGCCACGTCGGCGGCCACGATCTCGGCCGCCTTCTTCGCCGTCTCCTTGCTGGCCCCGGCCAGGTGCGGGGTCATCACCAGGTTCGGCGCCGTGAGCAGGCGCGACCCCGGCGGGATCGGCTCGTCGGGGAAGA
This sequence comes from Nonomuraea sp. NPDC049309, assembly GCF_043196965.1. NCBI lineage: Bacteria > Bacillati > Actinomycetota > Actinomycetes > Streptosporangiales > Streptosporangiaceae > Nonomuraea > Nonomuraea sp. NPDC049309. The sequence continues at coordinate 303,015 of NZ_JBICSH010000006.1, forward strand.
CGTCGCAGGCGGCGCCGAACAGGTGGCCCGATTCGAGCGCGTCGCACAGTGCGTCGTAGTCGAGCAGCGCGCCCCGCGCGCAGTTGACCAGCACCGAGCCCTTCGGCATGGCGGCGATCTCGGCCGCGCCGATCATCCCGGCGGTCTCGGGGGTGGCGCGGGCGTGCAGGGAGACGAACAGCGAGCGCTCCAGCAGCTCGCGCAGGCCGACGGTGCCGGGCGCGTCCACGTACGGGTCGTAGACCAGCACGTTCGCGCCGAACCCCTCGAGCATGCGGGCCACCCGGCTGCCGATCGCGCCGTAGCCGATCAGGCCGACCGTGTTGCCGTCGAGCTCGGGCCCGACCTGGTCGTAGGAGTAGTAGTCGCTGCGCCACGCACCGCCCTTCAGCTCCATGTGGGTCTGCGGGATGCGGCGGGTGGCGGCGAGCAGCATCGCCAGCGTGTGCTCGGCGGTGGCCACCGCGTTGCGGCCCGGCGCGAACGTCACCTTCACCCCGGCCTCGGACGCCGCCTTGAGGTTGGCGTTGACGGGGCCGCCCCTGCTCACGCAGAACAGCCGCAGGTCGGGCGAGGCGTCCAGCACGCGCTTGGTGAGCGGCGCCATCTGGGTGACGCACACCTCGACGCCGCGCAGCGCCTCGATCAGCTCGTCCTCCACGTCGGACGCCTCGTCCACCTCGCCCACCGGGCCGAACGGCACGACCGGCCAGGGCAGCGTCAGCTCGCGGACGTCCAGCTCACCGGGCACCGCGCTCTTCAGCGCGTCGATGAGCAGGTCGTTCCTGACGAAATGGTCGCCTGCGGCGAGGACTTTGAGTGTCAACGAACGGCTCCAATCGGGGAGTTGTACTGCAGCAGCGACACCCGTCCCGTGCCGGCCTCGTCCAGGCGCAGCTCGGTGAGGGCGCAGTTGTCCAGCCGGGGGAACAGCCGCCGGTACTCGCCGAGCGGCAGGCCGAGCAGCCGGCACAGGGAGAGCCTGATGGCGGTGGTGTGCGCGACGACCAGCACCCGGCCGCCGGCGTGTACTGCGGCGATGTCGCCGAGCGCGGCGACGAACCGCGCGGCGGCGGCGTACGGGTCCTCGCCGCCCGGCAGCGGATGCGCGGCGGGGTCGGCCTCGAACGCGGCCCTGGCCTCGGGGAAGCGCTCCTTCATCTCCGCCGAGGTGAGGCCCTCGCCCTGGCCGAAGTCCAGCTCGCGCAGCCGGGCGTCGGTGCGGACGGAGAGCCCGGCCTTGGCCGCGGCGGTCTCGGCGGTGATCACCGCCCGGCTCAGCGTGGACGCCCACACGGCCGCAAGCCCCGCTCCGGACGCCCAGGAGGCCAGCTCGGCGGCCTGCTCGCGGCCGCGCGGTGTCAGCTCGACGTCGCTGATCCCGGCGTAGCGGTTCTCGGCGTGCCAGACGGTCTCGCCGTGGCGGACGAGCACGAGGTCGGTCATCGGGCGGTCCTCTCGCGGGCGTGTGCGGCGGCCCGGCCGTCGAGCCAGCCGCGTTCTTCCAGCTCGGCCACGAACCGCAGGTACGGCTCGCGCACGCCGGCGTCCACGGGCTCGACGACGGCGCTGGTCCTGATCATCGCGTCGGGGTCGCCGCCGGCCAGGACGGCCATGCCCAGGGCGGGCTCGGCGTTCTCGCGCAGCGTCACCGGGCGTTCGAGCACGTCGGCGCGGAGCCGCGTCCAGTACGCGCTCCTGGTGGCCCCGCCGGTGAGGATGATCTCGCCGTCCGCGGGCGCGCCGAGCAGGTCGAGGTAGTCGAAGCAGAGCCGCTCGACGAAGGCCGCGCCGAGCAGGATCGCGGCGTAGCGCTCGACGTCGTCGGACGGCGCGCCGAGCGTGAAGCCCTCGGCGTCCGGCGCGGCGAACGGGAACCGCTCGCCCCGCGAGACCAGCGGGTAGGTGACGGCGGGCGGCAGGCGGCGGCCGTAGCGCTCGGCGGCCTGCCGGCTGAGCGCGTCGAGGTCGGCGCCGGGCAGGTCGCGGGAGAGCACGCCCGCGCCCGTGCTGGACGCGCCGCCGGGCAGCCACGAGCCGTCGGGTGCGCGGTGGGAGTAGACCACGCCGAGCGGGTCGTGGATCAGCTCCTTGGTGACGCCCTTGAGCACCAGCGTCGTGCCGAGCACCGAGTTCCAGCTCCCCGGACGCCGGGCGCCCGCGCCGAGCTGGGCGGCGCAGCCGTCGGTGGTGCCGGCGATCACCGGGGTGCCCTCGGGCAGGCCGGTCTCCGCGGCCGCCGCCGCGCACACCGTGCCGAGCCGGGCGCCGGGACGTACGACGGGGGGCAGCGTGCCCTCGGGCACCCCCAGCGCGTCGAGCACATCCTCGGGCCAGCGCTCCTCGATCAGGTCCACGCCGGTCTTCAGGGCGTTGCTCAGGTCGGTGGCCACGTCGTGACCCACCAGGCGGCGGTTGACGAAGTCGCTCTGGTGCGCGGCGCGGGCACCGCGCGGGGCGTCGCGCAGCAGCCAGAGCAGCTTCGGCAGCGCCCAGTTGGGCTGCATGCGGCGGTAGCCGAGGCGCTCCCACACCGCCGCACCCGCCTCATTGGCGCGGGTGGCGTCGGCGCGGCGGTCGTCGTACATGAGCGCGGGCGTCAGCGCCCGGCCGCCCGCGTCGGTGAGCAGGATCGTGCCGGAGGTGGCGTCCACCGCCACGCCCTCGACCCGCTCGCCGTCCGGCAGGCCGCGCAGCGCCTCGCGGGTGGCCGCGGCCAGCTCGCGCCACCACTGCTCGGGGTCCTGCTCGTGCCGGGAGCCGTCGCGGTGGCTGGTCAGCGGGCGGCTGCCGGTGCCGAGCACCGTGCCGTCCGCGGCGACGGCGAGCGCGCGCACGCTCTGCGTCCCGAGGTCGATGCCCACCCACACGCTCATGAACGGCTCCTCAGCTCGGCGAGCAGCGGCCAGGTGCCCGCGGTGCCGCCGCGCAGGGTCAGGAAGTCGGCGAAGAGGTCGTCGTAGAAGGCCCGGCGGGCGGGGTCGGGCTCGACGGGCTCGCGCAGCCGTACGTGCCGGGCCGCGGCCTCGGCGACGGACGGCGCCGCGCCGGTGGCGGCCAGCCCCACCAGGGCCGCGCCGCGCGCGCCCACCTCGCTGTCGGCGGAGCGGTGCACGGGCAGCCCGGTGACGTCGGCGATGAGCCGCAGCCAGACCGGGCTGTTGGCGCCGCCGCCGCACACGCGCAGCTCGGTCGGGGACGCTCCGGTCGCCTCCAGGCAGTCGCGGATCACCATCGTCAGTCCTTCGAGCACGGCTCTGGCGACGTGCTCGCGGCCGTGCTCGAACGACATGCCGTGCAGCGACCCCCTGGCCTGCGGGTCGGAGAACGGCGCCCGCTCACCGGCGGGCGACAGGTACGGCAGGAACGCAAGGCCCCGGGCGCCCGGCTCGCTGGTCGCGGCCAGCTCGCCCAGCTCGGCGGGGGCCGACAGCCCGAGCAGGCGGCACGTCCACTGCACGACCTCGGTGCCGGCGAAGGTGGGGAAGGCCCGCAGGTAGCCGCCGGGCAGCGCGATCGTGATGCCGGTCGGGGGGCCGTCGAGGCCGGGGGATGCGGCGATGACCTCGGTGCACAGCGTGGTGCCGAGGATGCCGCACGCCTGTCCCGGGCTGACCGCGCCGGAGCCCAGCGCGGTGGCGGCGATATCGTACGGGGCCATCACCACCGGCGTCCCCGCCGCAAGGCCCAGCGTCTCGGCGGCCCGCGCGGTGAGCCCGGCGACCGGGCACGGCCGGATCGGCGGCAGCAGCCGCTCGGCCCACTCCAGCCCGAACAGGGCGAGCAGCTCGGGGGAGTACGCCCGCTCGGCCAGGTCCATGAAGGGCGCGGAGGCGTCGGACTCGTCGGCCGCGATCTCCCCGGTCATCCGGGAGAAGATCCAGCCGCCACAGGTCAGCATGGCGCTCGACCGGTCGAGCCGGCCGGGGTCGTGGGCGCGCAGCCAGGTGAGGATGGCGTGCGGCAGCCCGGACGCGGCCGAGGAGCCGTTGCGCCGGAACGCCGTCTCGGCCAGGCCGTCGCGCGTCCACGCGGCGACGGTGGCGGCGGCCCTGGCGTCGTTCCACAGGATGGCCGGGCCGGTGGGCTCGCCGTCGGCGTCCACCAGCCAGCAGCCGTCGCCCTGGGCGGTCACCGCGACCAGCTCGGCGCCGCCCGTCATGGCCGCGACCTCGCGCACGGTCTCGGCCACCGCGTCCCACACGGCGTGCATGTCCTGCTCGGCGTGTCCTGGGTGGGGCCTGGTGACGACGGTCTCGCGCCGGGCGACGGCCGCCTCCAGGCCGGATTCGTCGTAGCCGACGGCCTTGATGACCGTGGTGCCGGCGTCCACGCAGATGATCGCCATCGTGCCCTTCCGTGTGAGGTCCTGGACCGGCGCAGGGCGCCCGCGCATGACAGGACACCCTGGGTGCCGCTCACGGTAGCGCGCAGCCTGAAACTTTGTCCAGCACAGATGTTCAGCGCTGGCGGTGCGGGATCAGAGCTGGTGAGCCGCCGCCACCAGGCCCTCGGCCGTCGGCGTGTCCGTGACGAGCTGGTTGAAGTAGCCGCCCCGCGCCCCGGCCACGATCGACAGCACCTTCTCCGCGCCCACCGCGACCGCGATCGCGTGCGGGATGCGCCGCAGGTCCTCCTGCTTGGCGGCGACCAGCCGCTCGCTGCCCGGGTACGTCACCGGCGCGCCGTCGCGGTCGTAGATCCGCATGCACACGTCGCCCACCGCCTGGCGCAGGCTCTCGGCGTCGCGCGGCATGAGCGAGGGCACCATCTGCCGCATCAGCGGCGCCGAACCGACGCCCACCAGCGCGCACTTGGCCCGGCCCCACAGGTCCGTCACCCGGCGCACCGACGGCTCGTGCTGCAGCGAGGAGAACAGCTCGGGCCCGGGCAGCGCGGGCGCGTACAGGTAGGCGGGCACGCCACCGAGGCGTTCCGCCAGGATGCGGGTGGTCTCGTTGGTCTGGAACCAGGGCTGCGGCTCCTCCTGGCCGCCCACCGCCGGGGCGACGGTGACGCCGGGGTAACGGCCGAGGTCCTCGCGGGCGCACTGGTAGACCGTGGTGCCGGAGGAGACCAGCACGACGTCGCCCGACTCCAGCCCGGCGCCGGCCAGCGCGCGGGCCACACCGGGGGCCAGCCACGGGCCCGGCGCCGGGCCGCTGACCTTCGGCACCAGGTGGACGCGGTCGAGACCGAGCAGCTCGGCCACCTCGGCGGCCAGCGGGCCGTCGCCCAGCGAAGCGGGGCGGTGCACCCGGATCTCGACGATGCCCTGCCTGCGCGCCTCGGTGAGCAGGCGGCTCACGGTGGCCCTGCTCACGCCGAGCCGCTTGGCGATGTCGCCCTGGGTGGCGTCTTCGAGGTAGTACTGCCGGGCCGCGGCGTACATCAGCTCCTGGGGAAACCTGGCCTGCGTCTCGGGGGCGACGTCGGCGGCATTCATGCGCGCGCTCCTGGATGGACTGTGAACAGATTTGCAGAACTGATGCGCAACCAACTATAGCCACGCGCCTTCCGCGCGCGCCGGAGTAAAGAGTGGCCGCCGACCAGGGTGCGTCGGAGGAGGGGTCGGCCGCTGATCAGGGTGCGTCGGAGGAGGGGCCGGCCGTCGATCAGGGTGTGCCGGTGGGGGTCAGTCGCTGATCAGGGTGTGGAGGAGGGGGCGGCCGCCGATCAGGGCGTCGCCGAGCGGGGTGCGGGCGTAGACGACGCTGCGGCCGGTGCGGGTGCCGGCGATCAGGCCCGCGCCGCGCAGCGCCGCCACGTGCTCGCCGGTCGTGCCCACGCTCTGCCCGAGCAGCGCGGCGAGCTGCGTGGTCGTCGCGGGCTCGGCCAGCTCGGCGAGTATGCGGGCCCGGCTGCGGCCGATGAGCGCCGCCAGCCTCTCGGGCGCCGGCCGCGCCTGGCCGTACGCGGCGATCCCCCTGGCCGGGTAGACCAGCGCGTACGGCCAGGGCTCCTCCAGGTACGCGCCCACGCCGTCCATGAACGCCGACGGCAGGAACAGCAGCCCCCTGCCGCCCAGCCGCCGCTCCTGCCCGCGCATGCTGCGCAGCTTCACCTCGATCCGCCCGCCGCGCCAGCGCACCTGCGGGCTGAGGTCGTCGAGCGCCGCCTGCCAGCCGTAGGCCGCGAGCCGCCCCGCCCGGTAGGCCACGTCCCGCTGCAGCACCGCGCGCAGCCGCGGCCAGTCGTGGACCAGGATCTCCGTCCACAGCGCCTCGTACGCCCGCGCGACCAGCGTCACCACGTCGGGCCCCAGCAGCAGCTCCCGCACCCGGCCGGGCACCGGGGGGCGCTCGGCCAGCACCCGCTCGATCTCCGCGTGCGCCCGTGACACCGGCGTGGCCCGCACGGCGGCGATCTCCGCCTCGAACGGCACGTCCACGGCCGTCGGCGGCGGCGCGATGAAGTCGACGTTCGATCCCATGTTGCCGGTGACCGCCATGGTGGCCCGCAGCGCCGGCAACTCGCGTTCGAGCCGCCGGTAGGTCTCGCGCCACCGCGCCGCCCACGGCTCGTGCGGGCCCGCCGGGTAGCGGCCCGCCAGCACCCATTGGGCGTGCATGGTCTCGATCAGCGGCGAGATGGCGAACCTGCTGGCCATGATGTCCTGCGGCACCACCTCGATCGTCACCACCTTTCGGTTATATCCGAAAAAGTCGCCCGAGCTCGGTGGCGGCCGGAGCATCGGGAACCGTGAAAAGCGCGACGTTCGGCGAGGTCTTCGCCGTCAAGGAGTTCCGCGTCCTGTTCGGCAGCTTCGCCCTGATGATCGGCGGCGACGTGATCAGGATGCTGGCGTTGTCCGTGCTCGTCTACGCGCGGACCGGCTCCGCCGGGCTGTCGGCGGCGGCGTACATGGCCGGGTGGCTGCCCTACATCGCGGGCGGGCTGTTTCTGATCTCGCTGGCCGACCGGCTGCCGCCGCGGGCGCTGATGATCGCAGGGGAGCTGGTCAGGGCCGTCACCTGCCTGCTGCTCGCCTACGCCGGGCTGCCGGTCTGGGCGATGCTGGCGCTGGTGCTGGCCACCGGGCTGTTCTCGCCCGTCTTCTTCGCGGCGCGGGCGGCGATGCTGCCCGAGGTGCTGCCCGGCGACGCGTTCGTGCTCGGGCGCTCGCTGCTCAACATGGCCTCGGCGAGCGCGCAGGTCGCCGGGCTCGCGGCGGGCGGCGCCGTCCTCGCCGTCACCGGTCCCTCGGGGGCGCTCGCGATCACCGCCGCGCTGTCGGCGGCGGCGGCCGTGGTGCTGCGGCTCGGGCTGCCGCCCAGGGCGGCGCGGGGGAGCGGCGGGCCCGGCGCGATACGCCAGACGCTGCGGGTCAACCGCCGGCTACTCGCCGACCGGCACGTGCGCGGGCTGCTGCTGGCCGGATGGCTGCCGTGCGTGTGCCTGGCGGGGGCCGAGGCCATGGTGGTGCCGTACCTCGGCGGGCAGGGGCAGGCCGGGACGGTGCTCGCGGCGGCGGCCCTGGGCATGGCGGCGGGGGAGTTCGCCGTGGGACGCTTCGCGGCGCCCGCGCTGCGGGAGCGGCTGTCGTTCCCGCTGGCACTGCTGCTCGGCGTGCCGTGGACGGGCTTCGCGCTCGGGCCCGGCATCGGGTGGGCGGCGGTGCTCGCGGCGCTCGGCGCCGCAGGGCTGTCGTACCAGCTCGGGCTGCAGCGGCGGTTCGTGGAGGCGGTGCCCGAGGAGGCGCGCGGGCAGGCGTTCGGGCTGCAGTCGGCCGGGCTGATGACGGGGCAGGCGGCCGGCGCGGCGCTGATCGGCGCGCTCGGGGAGGTGATCGCGCCGGGCTACGCCATGGCCGCGTCCGGGCTGGCCGGCGTGGTGGTCGCGGTCGCGCTCGCGGGCGTGCTGCGCCCCCGGGCCGCCCCCGTCCACGCGTGAACGCGCCGGGCCCGCTGTCTGGGGGAGCGCGCCTTCAGGACCCCGGGGCGGCTCGTCCTCAGGGCCCGGCCGGCGGCAGCTCGCCCGAGCCGCGCACGATGAGGCGCACCGGCAGCTCCACGTGCTCGGAGCGGCCGGTGTCCCCGCCCAGGCGGCGGAAGAGCAGCTCGGCCGAGACCCGCCCCATCCACGCCGGGTCCTGCGCCACCACCGTCACCCCGGGGTCGAGCAGGTCGGCCAGCTCGAAGTCGTCGAACCCGACCAGCGCGATCCGCCGCCGCTCCAGCGCCCGCAGCGTCGTCACCGTGTAGCGGCCGTTACCGGTGAACAGCGCGGTCGGCGGGTCGTCGAGGGCGAACATCCGCCGCAGGTCCGTACGGATCGCCTCCAGCGATGGCGGCCGCATGGCGACCAGCCGCTCGTCGTACAGGCCGCCCAGCTCGTCCCGGTATCCGCGCAGCCGCTCGGCGGCGGTGAAGATGGCCGGATCGTCGCCGAGGAAGGCGATCCTGCGGTGCCCGTGCGCCATGAGGTGGCGTACGGCCAGCCGCGCACCACCCGCGTTGTCGGCCAGCACGGTGTCCACGTCGAGCCCCGCGCCCGGCGGCCGGTCGGCGAAGACCACCGGCGTCCCCGCCTCCAGCTCGGGCCGCAGGTAGGTGTGGTCCTCACCGGCCGGCACCACGATCAGCCCGTCCACGCGCCGCGCGCAGAACGTCTCGACCAGCTCCCGCTCCCTGCCGGGCTCCTCGCCGGACGAGCCGCTGAGCAGCAGGCAGCCGTGCTCGATCACGACGTCCTCGACCGCCCGGCTCAGCCCCGAGTAGAACGGGTCGGCCACGTCCTCGATGACCAGCCCGATCGTGGCTGTCCTGCCCCTGCGCAGCACGCGCGCGCTCTCGTTGCGGCTGTAGCCGAGCCGCTCGATCGCCGCACGCACGCGCGCGGCGGTGGCCGGGTGGACGCCGGGCTCGCCGTTCACGACGCGCGAAACGGTCTTGAGCGCGACGCCGGCCGCCGAGGCGACGTCCTTCATCGTCGGTCTCACGCCTGGATCATTTCCTACTCGGGAGGGGCGGACAACGCTGTCAAGCGGGTGTGCCAGAGTGGTCGTCTATGTCGTGGAGATCTGCCGTGCTCGTGGCCGGGTTCGCCCTGGCCGCGCTCAACCTCCGCCCGGCCATCGCGGGCGTCTCCCCGCTGCTCGACGAGATAATGGGCGACGTGGGCCTGAGCCCGGCCGGCGGCGGTGCGATCACCACCGTCATGGTCGTCTGCCTGGGCGTGTTCGGGCCGGTCACGCCGCTGCTCGCCCGCCGCGTCGGGCTCGACCGCACGCTGCTCGCCGGCCTGCTCGTGATCGCCGCGGGCGTCGCCGTACGCGGGCTCGACGGCGCGCCCCTGCTCTACATCGGCTCCGCCCTGGCCGCCACCGCCATCGCGGTCATGAACGTCTCCATGCCGGGCGTCGTCAAGCAGCACTTCCCGGACCGCGTCAACCTCATGACCGGCGTCTACGTCTCGTGCGTGGTCGCCGGCGCCGCGCTCGCCTCTGCGCTGGTGGTCCCCGTCGAGCACGCCACCGGCGCCGACTGGCGCGGCGTCACGGCGCTGCTCGCCGTGCCCGCGCTGCTCGCGGCGCTGCTCTGGCTGCCGCAGGCGCTGCGCGGCGGGCCGCAGCAGGCGGGCCCCGACGGCCCGCGCCCGTTCGGCGCCGTGCTGCGCAGCCGCGTCACCTGGTACGTCACCGCGCTGATGGGGCTGCAATCGCTCACCTTCTACGTCATGCTGGCCTGGCTCCCCACCATCTTCCTCGAAGCGGGGACGCCCGCCGACCAGGCCGGCTACCTGCTCAGCCTGACCAACGCGGTCCAGGTCGGCACCTCGCTCGCGGTGCCCGTGCTGGCCGGGCGGCGCGCCTCGCAGGTGCCGTACGTGGTGGGCGCGTGCCTGCTGACCGTCTTCGGCTACCTCGGCATGCTGCTCGCCCCCACGACGCTGCCGTGGGTGTGGATGATCGTGCTGGGCATCGGGCAGGGGGCCTCGTTCGCGCTGGCACTGCTGATCATCGCGCTGCGCCCCGCCGACCCCGCGGCCGTGACCGCGTTGTCGGCGGTCGCCCAGTCCGTCGGCTACGTCGTCGCGGCGCTCGGCCCGATGCTGTTCGGCCTTCTCAGGGAGATCTCCGGCGGCTGGACGGTGCCGCTCACGGCCGGGCTCGGCGCCCTGGGGGTGCAGCTCGTGGCCGGTTGGCTGGCCGGCCGCCCTGCCAGGTTGGAAAGAGCCCGATGACCGGCGACGGAGGGGCCCGCGTGCTGACCGACACGCTCCGGCGGCTGGCGGATGAGCGCGGCGGGGTGCTCGGCGTGGTGCCCGGCCTCGTCATCGACCCCGGCGACGGCTCCTGGACCCCGGTGACCGAGCTGGTGCGGGAGCCGTACACGCTGCTGACCGAGCTGGTGGACGAGACCGCCGCGCGCTGGAACGCCCCGAGGCACGTCGGCGCGGCGCTGTTCTGGAAGACCTACGGATACTGGCACGCGCTGCCGCTGGCGCTCGGGTGGGCGCTCGGCGGGCGGGTGCCGGTCATGCCGTTCGAGGCCACGTACTTCCAGGTCTCCCCGGCCGGGGTGACGCTGGGCGCCTCCCGCGTGCGGTGGGACACCGGCGTCGCCGCCGTCCGCGGCGCGCTGGAGGAGTCGCAGCGCCCGCTGGTCGAGGCGATCAACGCGCTGACCAAGGTGGGCGAGCGCACGCTGTGGGGCTCCACGGCGGAGGCGTTCGCCCACCCGCTGACCACGATCGTGCCCGGCGACTACATGGAGCTGCTGCGCCTGATCGGGCCGCCGCTCGACGGGCTGATCGAGCCCGCCGGCGACGGCTACTTCCGCAGGACCTGCTGCCTGTGGATCACCCTGCCCGGCGTGGAGCCCTGCGGAAGCTGCTGCGTGCTCAGGCCCGCCGCGGGGTCGGGCGGAGGCTCAGGCGACTGACCCGACCGGCTGCGCCTCGGGCACGGCCTCTTGAGCGGCCGCAGGCTCGTCGATGGGGCGCAGCTCGTCGGCGTAGCTCACCGAGACGCGGCGCATGACGCCCGTGCCGTCGATCGAGTACTGGCCGAGCCGCCACAGCGGCGGCGAGTACGCGTGGATGGACACGCTCTGGTCCGTGGCGCCCGTCAGCCGGTGGATGTGGTCGGGACCGAACGAGAACGACTGCCCCTCCGTCACCACCGTCTCCAGGTGCTCGCCGCCGATGCGCGGGTTGCACTCGCGCAGCGCGCCCTGCACCACGCGTACCGCCCCTGAGGAGATGTCGTGGTCGTGCCAGCCCGTGTCGTCCTCGGGACGCCAGCACAGCACCCAGACGTCCACGTACGCGTCGCGGTAGAGGGAGGCGTAGTGGCGCCCGCCGTCGGCGGGGAAGTCCACGTGGTGGCGCCACTCCTCCGGGTGGGCCGCCAGCTCGTCCACCAGGTCGCGCAGCTCGCGCCGGTCGAGGGTGCGCTCGGGGAGCCTGGAGCAGGTGCCCCCGTCCTGGATCTGGTCAGTGCTCACGTACGAGTCTCCTTTCCGTTCAGTAGACGACGGGGGTTGACCACCCGGATGGCGTGGCCCGCGGCCGCGCCGAGCCCGGGATCGGGTGCGGTGGCGTAGGGGGCGTCGGATCCGTTGACCACGACGTCGATGCCGAGCTCGCGGACGATCGCGTCGATCGCGCGCGGGCCGTAGGAGGAGGTCTCCACGAAGAAGTCGCGGTCGACCAGGCCGCGCCCGCCGCCGCCCCTGGTGATGAGGCGCTCGGAGTGCAGCGGCGCGAGGCCGGCGAGCAGCGCGAAGCAGACCCGCAGCCGGGGATGCCTGGGCCGGACGACGGCGTGGAAGTAGTGCCACGCCTGGTGCATCTGCTGGACGTACGGCACCAGCGCGGGCCACCACGGCGGCGTGCCCGGGGTGAGCGCGGCCGGCCCGGGGTGCACGAACAGCGGCAGGTCCCTGTCGGTCAGGACCTCGAGCAGCCGGTCGTCGGGGTCGGCGGTGGCGGGGATCTGCAGGCCCGCGAAGCCGCGGTCGAGATCCTTGGCCAGGCGCTCGGGGTCGATCTCGCTGTGGCAGGTGGCCGCCCACGCGCCGTACGGCTCGCCCAGCGCGAGCGCGCCGTCGTGGTAGGCGTCGATCAGCGGCCAGGCGTCCTCGGGCGGCAGGAACTCGATGCCGAGCGGGCTCGACAGCGACACCAGCGCGAGCTCCAGGCCGGTCGTGTCGCGCCCTTCGTGATCGGCGGGGTTCACCTCGTACGGCGGCTCGCCGTCGAGGATCAGCGTCCAGCCGTCGAGGTACGGCGGACGGGTTCTGGCGCGCAGCGCGGCGACGAATACGGGCGTCCACAAGTGCTGGTGCACGTCGATCGTCATGCCGTCGCTCCCTCCTTCCCCGCTATTTCCTACTCACAATACATGTAAACCGGCCTGCCTGCGCAAGGGCCAGCGTGAACCGTTTCAGTGATGCGGTTCAGTGAAACGCTTCACGAAGGTCATGTCAACGGACGTTTCGGTCCTTAAACCGACAAGCTGTGACGGGAAAGCGGCTCTTGTCGGTCTCACGCAATAGGCTGGCTGGATGCCTCGGAAGAGAGCCACGATCCGTGAGGTGGCACGGGCCACGGGCCTGTCGCCGGCGGCCGTCTCCTACGCACTGCGCGGCCTTCAGGTGTCGGAGGAGACCATGGAGCGGGTCCGCGCCGCCGCCGCCGAGCTCGGCTACGAGGCCGACCCCATCGCCAGGGCGCTCGCCAGCGGCCGCACCGGCATGATCGGCCTGCTCTGCGGCTCGCTCGAAGACCTGTGGCAGCAGTCGCTCGCCGTCGGCATCAGCAGGGGCCTGCGGAAAAAAGACCGCTACGCCCTCATCCTCGACGCGGTCGGCGACCCGGCCCGCGAGCGCGTCCTCGCCCAGCAGCTCCGCGACCAGCGCGTCGACGGCATGATCGTGCAGCCCATCGATCCCGCCGCGGCGTTCTGGCCCGAGCTGTGCGAGTCGGTGCCGGTGGTCGCGATCGGCGACTCCATCACCGGTACGGCCGGCGAGGTGGTCTTCGACAACCGCAGCGGCGTCACGCTCGCCCTCGAGCACCTCCACGAGCTCGGCCACCGCCGCATCGCCGTGCTCACGCCCACCCGGCCGAGCACCCCCGACCGGCCCGCCGACGTCCACGTCACGGCCGAGGCCGAGCGCCTGCGGCTCGACATCGAGCTGACCACCGCGCCCCACGACCTGGCCGGCGCCACCCGGGTCGCCCTGCGGGTGCTGTCGGGCGAGCAGCCGAGCGCCGTGTTCTGCTTCAGCGACTCGATCGCGTACGGCGTCTACGCGGCGGCGGCCGAGCTGGGCCTGTCGATCCCCGGCGACGTGTCCGTCATGGGCTACGACGACCACCCGATGTCGGGGCTGCTCAGCCCGGGGCTCACCACGGTCGACTGGGACATCGACGGCATCGTCAGGGCCGCCGTGCGGCTCGTCACGGCGGCGGCCGACGGCGGCGCGCGCAGGCGGCGGGTCGTGCAGAAGCCGACACTGCGCGAACGCGGCTCGGTGGCCCGCCGCTCCGGGGCCTGACGGGGCGACGCCCGGGCGGTCATGTCGCCGGGCGCGGTCTCAGCCCGGAGCGACGCGGGTGAGGGCCTGGCGGGAGGCCTCCAGGTCGGCCGTGAGCGGGCGGTCGGGCGCGGGGGCGTCGAGCGCACGGGCCGCCGCCGTACGCTCGCAGGCCAGCACGATCTCCAGCGGCTCCAGGCAGCGCAGCGTGTGGCGGGCCGCCTGGGTGGCGAAGCCGGCGTGGTCCTCCGCGCCCCGCGAGAGCACCGCCGTGCCCGTGGTCACCGGCGCCGCGAGGTGACGCAGCTCGGCGACCGCGTCCTGGGCGACGTACTCCAGGATCAGCATGCCGGAGGCGCCGGGACGGTCGGCGAGGAAGGGCAGGCGGCCGGTGTAGGCCGGGTCCATGAGCGTGGCCAGGCGGGCGGCGCTGAGCTGGGCGGTCTGGACGAGCGCGGGCCGCAGCGCGTCCAGCGCCAGCGCCACGGGCGCCGAGTGGAAGTTGCCGTTGTGCCAGGCTAGGCCGTCGGCGAAGAGCGGGTTCTCGGCCGAGGCGTTGAGGTCGGTCTCGATCGCGGTGACCGCACGGCCGAGCGCGTCCACGGCCGCGCCGTGCACCTGGGCGAAGGCGCGGAAGCCGTACGGGTCCTGGACGCGGGTGCTGGGCTCGTGCGAGACGAGCCCGCGCAGCGCCGCCGCCACCGCCGCCTGGCCGGGATGCGGGCGCGCCTCGTGCACGACGGCGGCCAGCGGCTCGGCGGAGGCGTCCACGGCGGCGAACGACATGGCGGCCACCTCGGCCGCGGCATCCAAGAGCCGGCGCAGCCGGTGCACCGCGATGGCGGCGTCGGCCAGCGTGGCCGCGCCCGAGCTGATGAACGGCAGCGCGTCGCTGGAGGCGAGCCGGAAGCGCGGCTCGGGCGCCGTCACTCCGGGCGCGCGGTTCCAGGGCAGCTCGCCGAGCAGGCAGAGCGCCGTCGTGGACAGCGCGGTCAGATCGCCGGTGCCGATCGCCCCGTACGTGCGCAGCGGCGGCGTGAAACCGTGGTTGATCGCGTACGCCAGCGCCTCGCACACGCCCGGGTCGATGCCCGAGCCGCCCGCGAGGAGCTGGTTGAGCCGGACCACGAGCATCGCCCTGGCCCTTTCCGGCTCGACGGGCGGTCCCGCACCACAGGCGTGGCTGCGCAGCAGGTCGAGTCCGCCGCCCTCGAGGAGCACGTCCCGGTTCGCGCCCACTCCTGTGCTCCTGCCGTACACCGGGCGGCCGGTCAGCGCCTGGGCGGTCGCCCACGCGGCCCGGGCCCGATCGAGGGAGACGATCGAGACCCGGGCCCCTTCACAGGCGGCCTCGTGCACTCGCGCGCACGTCAGGCCGGAACCGTCGAGCTCCATGGATGGTGCGTGTCTAGTCGCCGTCGGGGATGAACGCGCTGAGCAGCCAGCTCACCACGCTGATGATGATCGCGCCCCAGAAGGCGGCCGGGTAGAAGTTGTCCACGTGGAAGGGGATGCCGAGCTCACCTGCGATCCAGCTCGTCAGCAGCAGCATCGCCGCGTTGATGACGAGCAGGAACAGGCCCAGCGTGAGCACGATGATGGCGCAGCCGAGCGCTTTCACGATCGGCTTGACGATGGCGTTGACGAGACCGAAGATCAACGCCACCAGCACCAGGACACCCCAGTACTTGGCCGAGTTCGTGGGGGCGTCGACCTCGATGCCGTCGAGCAACTGGATGGCCACCCACAGCGCCACTGCCGCTGCGAGCGTTCTGATGATGAATCTCACGCTGGTTGATCCTCCCACTTGAGATCAGCGGTCGATAGGGGCGCCGCCAGAACGATTCCCGTCGATCACTCTCCGTAGTCTCGGTTATCGGTGGACATCGGGGGGAAGAGGCGTGCAGGGGAGGAACCGACATGGACGCGAACGGGCTCGAGTCGTTGCCGGCCGCCGAGTTGCACGACCGGGCGGTGCGCTACGCCGTACGCCACGGGGACCTGGGGTTCCTATGGGAGTTGCTGAAAGTGATCCCGGCCGCGGAGGCCGCCACCGGTCACCACGACGAGAGCGCCAACGACCTCAGCAGGGTCTCGGCGCTGCTGAGCGACGCTCTCGTGGCGGGCGAGGGCAAGCTGGGCGAGGCGCTGCGCCCGATCTATCTCGACTACCTGCGTAAGCATCCCGACGCCTGAGCGAACATGACTCGCGCATCCGGCCGACGCCTGCGTGCCGGCCCGCGCGCACCGGAGCCCGCCTGCGTGCCGGCTCGCGTGCATCGGAGCCCGCCTGCGTCCCGGCCCACGCGCACCGGAGCACGCGTGTAGGTGGCCACGGTCGTGGAGAGGCCGGTGCGTCAGCCGGCCAGGCGGGTGCGGCGGTCGTCGTAGACCGCGAAGCCGGGCGTGGCCAGCTCCTGGCCGTCGTGCAGCACGATCAGCGTCTCGTAGGAGCCCTTCGCGGCCAGCTCGCTCGCGAAGCGGCGGGCCTGGATCGGGCCCATGGCGTACATGGCCGTCGCGTACGCGTCGGCCATCCCCAGGTCGGGGCCGATGACGGTGACCGATCCGAGCGTGTCGCGGACCTCCCCGGTGTGCGGGTCGAGCACGCGGGACCCGCCGGAGGTGGCGATGCCGAGGTCGTGCGCGAGCACGGTGCGGCGGATCTTGCCGGTACGCGGGTCGGGCACGGGCACCCGCCAGCGCCTGCCGGGGGCGTGGGAGCCGCGCACGCGCACATCGTTTCCGGCCGTGATGCGGTGATCGCCCGCGCCCGCCTGCAGCAGCGCGCGGGACAGGCGCTCCAGCGCCCAGCCCTTGACGTAGCCGGAGGGGTCGGTGACGCCGTTGATGCGGGCGTCGAACCAGCCGCCGGTGGCCTCGCTCAGCTCGTCGCAGCGGTGCAGGACCTCGATCAGCTCGGGGACCTGCTTGAGCGTCAGGCCGCGGTTGAGCCGGGTGATCTGGCTGTCCTCCTTGGAGGGGCTGAAGGTGTCCTCGACCCAGCGCAGCCAGGCGAAGGCGTCGTCCATGAGCGGGGTCAGCTCGCGCGCCGGCAGCGGCGTGCGGATCTCGATGGTGACCGGCCGGCCCATGAAGGTCTCGGTGCGGCTGCTGCCCGGGAAGGACGCCGCCGCGGTCTGTGTCGGGGGAGCCGTGGCGGCCTTGGCGATATGAGAGGTCATCGCGGACTCGGCGATGGAAGTCGTCACGGACTGGAAACGATCAGAAATCGTCATGTTGCCTCCTTGTCCGCCGTCCACGCTGTCAGATCGCTCGTATGGTAAGCCTAAACCTTGAGGTCAGAACTGAAATGGATCTGTGACCTCGGCACGGCCAGGCGCGACAGCGCCCCACCTACATAACGCTGAAAGCGCCGTGGACCTGCCACCACCACCTCGCGTTCGGCGATGTCGGGAATCTCACGTCCGAGCCCGGACGCGCTCACCCGCTCCTTGGCGCGCGGGTCGTGCTCGGCGCCCTCCACGAGGATGACGCGGTAGCGGGCCTGCAGCTCGCGCAGCTCGTCGGTGACGCGCTCGGTGCGGTAGACGGCGACGGTGCCCGGCTCGCCTGCCAGCCGCTCGCGCAGCGTCCTGGGGTCGAGCCCGGTCGCGATCAGCAGGGACGGTCTGGAGTCCCGGGGCGTGCGGTGGCTCAGCACGGCCATCACGGCCGCGGCCGCGTACAGCAGGAGCGAGCACGCCCGGCCGACGCCGCCGGCCGAGGCCGCCGGGCTGAACTGGTGCGCCACCAGCAGCGCCCCGGCGAGATAGCCGCCGAGCCGCAGGCGCTGCCTGGCCTCCTCGGTGCGGAGGTACGCGGCGGCCTTGACGGTGACGAAGCCGAGGGCGACGAGCAGCGCCGCCGCGGCGTAGGCGGAAGGAGTCCATGCGGAGCCGGATCCCGGCTGGATCGCCCCTGACTCGGCGATCGCGACGCCGCTCCAGAAGAGGATCGGCCCCCGTTGAGCATTCGCCTCGCTAGCCATATCTCCACCTTGCGGGCGGAACATGAAAGCCGTCTGAGTAGGTTCTAGAAACATGGCTAACGTGCGTGTGGAGCGGACTGAAGACGGCGGATTCCGGGCGACGAACGCCCGCGGCGCCGAGGTGGCGATCGGCGGCGGCGACCAGGAGGGGGTGTTCACCCCGGTCGAGCTGCTGCTGGCGGCGGTCGGCGGGTGCAATATCGTCACCGTCGAGCCGCTCACCGCCCAGCGGGGTCACCGGCTGGTGCGCCTGGCGATGACCGTCGAGTCGGAGAAGATCGAGTCCCACAAGCTGGGGACGGTCACGGTGACGTACGACGTCGAGGTGCCGTCGGAGGAGGCCGGCGAGGTGTTCGAGGCGGTCGCCCACCGGGTGCACGAGAAGTACTGCACGGTGAGCCGGTCGCTGCAAGACGGTACGGAGGTCCGGTTGGAGCTTCCGTAGTTGGGATTAAACAGATATTCGACCCCGTTATGACGCGACCGTTGCATTCGTCTCGGTAGCGTAGTAGCAGGTCAGGAGCACTGGCGACTGACCGAGGACCTTCACCGATGCGGACGCGGAGGGGGACCGCGAGCCGCAAGTGCGGGACCGCCGGCGTTTTGGGGGAAGACGCCGGCCTGGACCGCCGCCGATCGGGCCGGGCAGATTTGGGGGAACTGCCCGGCCCGATCCATGTCCGCCCCCAGGATGCCCGCACCTCGCCCCATGCCTTTGCTTTCCGCGGCCGGATGCCCGCTGGATCCCCGGCCGGGCTATCGATCACCCAGTCTCGATCCCGTCCGTCACCGGGTGCGGACCGATGCGTATCCTCCGGTGCGTGAAGAAAGTTCTCATTGACTGCGATCCGGGGATAGACGACGCGCTCGCCCTGGCGCTGGCCGCCGGCTCGTCGGACGAGATCGACCTCGTGGGCATCACCACCGTCGGCGGCAACGTGGACCTGGAGTTCACCACCGCCAACGCGCTGGCGCTGCGCGAGTTCCTGCGGATGGGCGACGTGCCGGTCACCCCGGGCAGCGCGGGCGCGCTGCTGCGCCGCACGGTCCGGGCCACCGACGTGCACGGGCCCACCGGGCTCGGAGACGTCGTGCTGCCCGCCCCCACGCGGGGACCCGCCGAGGGGCACGCGGTCGACTTCATCGTGGAGACACTGCGGGCCGCGCCCGGCGAGATCACGCTCGTCGCGGTGGGGCCGCTGACGAACATCGCGCTCGCCGTACGCCGCGAGCCGCGCATCGTCGAGTGGGCCCGCGACTTCGTCATCATGGGCGGTTCCTTCACACGCGGCAACCACAACCCGGCCGCCGAGTTCAACATGCTCGCCGACCCCGAGGCCGCCGCGATCGCCTTCGAGGCCGGGTGGACGGTCAAGATGCTGGGCCTCGACGTGACGCTGACCGCCGCCGTGACCTCGCCGGTGCTGGAGCGCATGCGGCCGCTCGGGCGGCTGTCGGAGCTGCTGGTGCCCGCCGCGCAGTACTACGGCATGGTGACGGCCGAGGGCGGGCCCGCGATCCACGACGCCTGCGCGGTCGCGTACGTGCTGCGGCCGTCGCTGTTCACCTGCGTGCCCGCCGTGGTGAACGTGGAGACCGCAGGGCGGTACACCAGGGGCATGACCGTCACGGACTTCCGCGTCGCAGGCCGCCAGGCCAACGCCCTCGTCGCGACGTCGATGGACGTGCCGGCGTTCTGGGATCTGGTGCTCGGGGCGTACGAGAAGCTGGCGGCCCGCCTGGCGTGACCGTGTCGTGAGGGGGCCGCCAGGGACCGGGTGAGGCCGGATGCGTGCGGGCGGCGCGGGCACTGCCTCAGGGCTGATAGAGTTAACCCCGTTGCGCCGCTAGCTCAGTTGGTCAGAGCAGCTGACTCTTAATCAGCGGGTCCGGGGTTCGAGTCCCTGGCGGCGCACCACAGCGAAAACCCCAGCTCGGGATGACCGGGCTGGGGTTTTCGGCGTTCACGGCACTGTACGGCCCAGTCGGTGGGCGCATCGCCTCTTCACGTGGCGGGCGGGGCGTCGCCGGCTCGTGGAGCGGCCGGGGGTGCGCACGGCCAGGGCGTGACCTGGCGCACCCGCTCGTGACGGCCGGTCAGGCGGGGCGTTCGTCGACGACGCCCGCGCCCACGCCGGTGGTGAAGACGCCGCCGCAGCAGCCCTGCGACGTCCGCCCGCCGCGATCTGCCGGCCCCGGTCAAGGTGAAGACGCCGCCGCAGGAGCCCTGCGACCGCCCTGAGCGGCCGGGCTCCAGACGGACCCACTCGCCGGCCACGCCTGGGTCATGCCGCAGGCCACCACGGCGCGGACAGCGCGGTCGCTGCAGAACGCGACGCCGAGGGTGACGGCGATGCCTAGCGGTAGTAACCCTCGACGGGGACTCGGGCCTCGTCGTACAGGGCCGGGCCGGTGCTGGGCGGGTCGGTGAAGGCGCTGCCGGGCGGCTTGAGGCCGTCGAGCTGCTCGCCGGACAGCGCGTACACGACCCGGCCGAGCCCCGAGCGGGCGATGGCGCCCGCGCACATGCCGCACGGCTGGCAGCTGGTGAACATGGTGGTGGCCGCCGCCGTGTCCGGGTCGAGCTCGCGGGCCGCCCAGCGGGCCAGCTTCAGCTCGGGGTGCGCGGTGATGTCGCGGTCGGTGAGCGAGCTGTTGCGCTCTTCGGCCAGGATCGTGCCGTCCGGGCCGGCGAGCAGCGAGCCGAACGGCGGGTTACCGCCGGCCCGCGCCTCGGCGGCCAGCTCGATCGCGCGGCGCAGCAGCCGCTCCTCGTCAGGTGTCACGGTCACCGCTCCTCCTCGTTGTCGGGATCCTCGCAGCCTCTCACACGGCAACCCGCACTCCGCCACCCAATAAAGGGCATTCCCTGTCATTAAGGGCGCATCGCCGTGCGGTAAAGGCGCGTCAGGAAAGCGCGGCCCGCCAACACGTCAAGGAGGGTGTGGCTGGTCTGGGGCGTGGCCGGTCCGGGAGGGGGTGGCGGGGCGACGCGTTCAGGAGGGTGTGGCTGGTCGAGGGCGTGGCAGGTCCGAGAGAGCGTGGCGGGGCAATGCGTCAAGGAGGGTGTGGCGCGGCAACGGAGGATGTGGACGATCGAAGAGGGAGCGGCGCCGTCACGTCTCCTGGAGGCGGCGGATCATGGCCTGCTTGGCCGCCGCGAACTCCTCATCCGTCAGCACCCCTGACTGGTGCAGCCGGCCCAGCTCGGCCAGGCGGCGCAGCACCGCGTCGTGCACGTCGTCGGCGGGCGGCGCGGACAGCGGCTGGGGCTCGGGCACGTTGCGCGGCAGGCGCGCGAGCACGGCGGCGGCCACCAGGGCGGTGGTGCCGCCGTACCGCTGCACGCCCCACGACACGCAGCGCGGGTCCTTGTCCGGCGCCAGGCCGGGCCCGCCGCCCTTGAGGCGGAAGCGCAGGCTGCCATAGCCCATGCCGGACTGCGGCTTCCACTCCACTCCCGTCACGTCGGCCAGCGGGAACTCCTGCGGGCCCAGCTTCTCCTTGTCGCTGCTGGCCCAGCCGGTCCACTCCAGGCGGATGCGCTCGCCGTCGAAGGTGACCGTGCCGTCGCCGGCGGTGGCGGAGATGGGCACGTCGGGGACGCGGACGAGGTAGTGCTCGCAGGGACCGCTGGGCGTCTGGAAGACCCGCAGCGTGTCGCGGACCTCGTCGGCGAAGTATTCGGCCGCGCCCGTGCGGCCCTTGGGCACGGCCAGCCGGTACGGGTCGGCGGGCGGCGACAGCGCCCCCGCGACCACGTCGTAGAGCGCGTCGGCGCCCTTGCGCAGCCGTAACCTCAGGTGGCCGCCCTTGCGTCCAGGCTCGAACGACACCCCCGCGATGCCTTCGAGCGGAACGTCGATGTCGCCGATGGCTCTGCGCAGCTCATCGATGCCCTTATCGCTCCCAGGGACGATACGCAGCGTTTCCCCATCAAACGTCCACGACCCGTCGGGCACCGCGATCTCGGCCATATTCTCAGCCTAGGACACGCGCGCGGCGCGATCACAGACGAGGGAGCGCGATGGAGATCTTCACGAGCTGGCCGTCGTGGGCGCACGCGGAAGGCCCGCTGGCCGCGGCGCTTCCGGCGCAGACCGTGGACGCCCTGCGTGACGCGGTCGCCTTCGCCAGGCGCAGGCACGGCGTGCAGCAGCGGCCGACGGGGCGGCCGTACCTGGAGCATCTTCTCGAGGCGCTGGAGGTCGCGGTGCGCGGCGCCGGGCTGCGCGACAGGGACGTGCTGGTCGCGATCGTGCTGCACGACGTCCTGGAGGACACGCCCTGCACCGAGGCGGAGGTCGTGCGCCGGTTCGGGCCCGAGGTGGGCGCGCTGGTGCGCTGGGTGACCAGGCCGCCGGGCGGATCGAAGGCCGACCACCTGGCCTCGCTGGTGAAAGCGCCGCCCAAGGCGGTGCTGGTGAAGCTGGCCGACCGGGTGAGCAACGTCCAGGAGCTGCAGCGCATGCCGTGGCGGTTCCAGCGGCGCTACTACCTGGAGACGGTGGCGTACATCATGCCGCTGGCCGGGGCGCATCCGTGGTTCGCGACGTGGTTCGCCGAGTGGCGCGAGCGCTGGCGGCGCGTCGAACGCTGGCCGGCCTAGCAGCCTCCCAGCCTCGCCCGCGACGCCGGCCTGACGGCCCGAGCGGACACGGGGTCCCTCACATGCGGGTCCCTCACATGCGGGCCCCTCACATGATGAGCGGGCCCCCGCGCAGGAGGCCCGCCCGGCGCGTGCGCGTCACGCCTCGGCGTGCGCCGCCCGCTCGTTCGGGACGCAGTGGGTCATCTTCAGGCCCTCGACGTCGCGCGAGCCGTTCCTGCCGAGCTTGGCCAGCCGGTCGCGGTCCTCGTCGGTGAGGTCCTGGCTCTGCAGCGGCTCCAGGTGCGCGACGTCGTCCGGCGTGATGCCGAGACCCTCACCGACGCGCAGGCCGAGCTCGTCCTCGGCGAGCAGGAAGTGCCAGACCATGCGCTCCTGGATGGGCCGGTCGCACTCCTGCAGGTTGGTGACGAGGTTGTGGACGAGGTCGTCGCGCTCCCACTCCTCCATGAGCAGGTACCGCTGTCCCGCCTGCTTGTAGTCGTTGGTGCGCGGGATGCGCTTGCGGGTGAGCCGCCCGGTGATGACCGGGCCGACCTCGTCGGGGTGCGGATAGTGCGCCTCGCGCAGCCCGCCGCGCAGCGACGGCTCGTAGTTGATGTGCGGGTCCTCGCCGCCGGTGTCGACGAAGTACGTCATCTGGCCGTCGCGCTGGTTGGTCCTGCACTCCGCCTTGGTCTGGTTGACCGGGAGCTGCAGGTAGTTGGGCCCGACGCGGTAGCGCTGGGTGTCGCTGTAGGAGAACGTGCGGCCGATGAGCATCTTGTCGTCGGAGAAGTCGAGCCCGTCGACCAGCACGCCGGTGCCGAACGCGGACTGCTCGTTCTCGGCGAACTGGTTCTGCACGTTGCGGTTGAGCACCAGCCGGCCGACCGGCAGCGCGGGGAACTCGTTCTCCGGCCAGGTCTTGGTGTCGTCGAGCGGGTCGAAGTCCAGCTCGGGATGCTCGTCGTCGGTCATGATCTGCACGCGCAGCTCCCACTCGGGGAACTCGCCGCGCTCGATGGCGTCGTGCAGGTCCTTGGTGGCGTGGCCCAGGTCGTGCGCCTGCACGGCGGCGGCGTCGGCCTGGGTCATGCTGCGCACGCCCTGCTTGGGGATCCAGTGGTACTTCACCAGCCGGGTCTCGCCCTGCGCGTTGACCCACTTGTACGTGTTCACGCCGAAGCCCTGCATGTGCCGGTAGTCGGCGGGGATGCCGCGCGGGCTGAACAGGTTGACGAGCATGTGCATGCTCTCCGGCGTCTGCGACATGAAGTCGAAGATCCGGTTCGGGTCCTGGCGGAACGTGACGGGGTCCGGCTTGAGCGAGTGGATCACGTCGGGGAACTTGATGGCGTCCCTGATGAAGAAGACGGCGAGGTTGTTGCCGACGAGGTCCCAGTTGCCGTCCTCGGTGTAGAACTTGACGGCGAAGCCGCGCGGGTCGCGGGCCGTCTCCGCGGAGTCGCGCCCGCCGATCACGGTGGAGAACCGTACGGCCACGTCGGTGCGCTTGCCCTCTTCCTGGAAGAGCTTGGCCCTGGTGTAGCGGGCGATCGGCTCGTCGCCGAGCTTGCCGTACGACTCGAAGTAGCCGTAGCTGAGCGTGCCCCTGGCGTGCACGACCCGCTCGGGGATGCGTTCGCGGTCGAAGTGGCTGATCTTCTCCAGGAACTGGTAGTTCTCCAGCGTCGCCGGACCGCGCGGGCCGATCGTCCGCTGGTTCTGGTTGTCATAGACCGGGTGCCCCTGCCGGTTGGTGAGGATGGGGCGCTGGTCATCCGGTCGCGAGCCCTGGCCCGAAACGTCGGTCATCGTACCGATTCCTTCCCCCTTGCGTACGTCCACCCGCCTGCCCGCGAGGCTGGGACGGAAACGGGGGCGTCCGGTTACGGGCGGCGGCTGCCGGGCGGTACCACCTGGAGCGCCGTCTCCAGCGCGGTGGCTTCCTCGGGCGTGAGGCGCTCGAGGAAGTGGACCAGCGTGGCGGCCTGGTTGCCGCTGGCCGCCAGCGCGTGGCGCATCAGCTCGGCGGTGTAGGCCTCTTTGGTGGAGACGGGCTCGTACACGTAGGCCCGCCCGACCGGCTCGCGCCTGAGCAGGCCCTTGGTGTGCAGCTTGTCCATGACGGTCATGACCGTCGTGTACGCGATCTCCCGCTCCTTGCGGAGGTCTTCGAGCACGTCGCGGACGGATGCGGGCCTGCGGTAGGACCACATCCTGTCCATGATCGTGGCTTCGAGCTCTCCCAGGGGGCGTTTCATGCCCCACATGTTAAAGCGTGGTCAGCGACGGACCTCGCCGCGTCGGAACCTCGGTCAGCGGCTCACGCCGTCGGCCGGCCGCCGCAGCAGGTCGAGGTCGGAGCGCCGGGGCAGGCTCTCCCAGTCGCCCTGCGAGGTGACCGCGAACGCCCCCGCCGCGCACGCCGTGGCCAGCCGGTCGGCGGGCTCGGCGCCGGCCAGCCAGTCGGCCAGCCACCCGGCGGCGAACGCGTCGCCCGCGCCCACGGAGTCGACCTCGGTCACCTGGTACGGCTCCGCCCGCAGCACCGTGCCGCCGGACAGCTCCATCGCGCCCTCAGCGCCGAACTTGATCAGCACGTGCCGCGGGCCCCGCCTGGCCAGCTCGGCGGCCAGCTTCTCGGGGTCCGCGACGTCGGCGATCAGCCGGCCCTCGGCCTCCGTGGCGAACAGCACGTCCACCTCGCCGATGACCTCGCGCAGCCAGGCGCCGGCCTGCTCGGGGCTCCACAGCGCCTTGCGGTAGTTGACGTCCAGCGAGATCGGCACGCCCGCGTCCTTGGCCACGGCCATCGCGTGGTGCACGGCCTCGCGGGCCGACGCCGACAGCGCGGGCGTGATCGCGGAGACGTGCAGGATCCTCGCCGACCTGATGAGCTCGGGGTCGAGGTCGGCGGCGGACAGCCGCGAGCCCGCGCTGTCCTTGCGGTAGTAGCGAACGTCGATGAGATCGGCCGTGCGCCGGCCTTTGATCATCAGCCCGGTGGGCGCGCCGGGGTCGGCGATGGCCCGCACGTCGACGCCCTCGCCGGCGAGCGTGAACCTGATCAGGTCGCCGAACTCGTCGGCCCCGACCCGCCCGACCCAGGTCGCCCCGTGGCCGAGCCGGGACACGCCGATCGCGACGTTGGACTCCGCGCCGCCCAGGCCGAGGTCGAAGTCGCGGGCGAAGCGCAGCGGCCCCGTGCGCCGCGCCGCGAACAACGCCATGGTCTCGCCGAAGGTCACCAGCTCAGTCATCGGATCGTGCCACCCAGCCCTTCCTCGAACCAGCGCCGGCTCCCGGCGGCCCGGCCGGTCCCGCGGCGGCGCGTCCCCCACACCCTAGCGGGGCGCTCCCGCGCCGCCGCCAGGGCCTGGAGGTCCGCCGGAGCTCCGCGGAAGGACGGCCGGAGCTCCGGCGGAAGGACGGCCCGCGCGCGCCCAGGGCGGCGGCACCTCGAAGGGTCAGCGGCTGTGCAGGCCGCCGACGGCCCGCGCGCGCCCGGGGGTGGCGGGCTCGGGCGGGTGCGGCGGGTCAGTTCTGCGGGCGGTCGCCGAGCTTGTCGGTCCAGCCCAGCTCTTCGAACGTCACCCGCGTGGTGTCCTCGCCCTTCTCCGCCACCGCGTACTCCAGCAGCTCGGCGGTGTCCTCATCGACGACCAGCCGGAACTCGTACCCGTCGTCGCTGTCCACCGCCACGCTGACGCCCTCGCGCCCCGCGGCGTCCTTCACCTCGCCGCCGGAGCGGATGCCCGGCTGGTCGGCGAGGATCCGGAAGACGGCGGCCCGCGTGCCGGGGCTGGCCGGCGCGGTCATCAGATCGACGGCGGTCTGCCACAGGTAGAGGTCGAACTCCTTGTCGTCGTCCGGCAGCCGGTCGAAAGCGGCGCGCAGCCGGGCGGCCAGCGCCTTCTTCGACGTGGGCAGGTCGCCGACGTTCTGCAGGGTGATGTCCATATTGGAGATCGACAGCGGCCTGGGCAGGGTGTCGTCCACGCTCTGCGACCGGTCCTGCAGCAGCTTCGGCGAGCCGAGCCTGCGCCACTCGGCCTCGTCCTGCGGCGTGGGGAAGACGACCTTGCGACCAGTGTGCTTGGTGCGGTTGGTGCCGCCCGCCCGCTTCGCCCGCCACAGCTCCTCGGTCTCGACGACGTACGCCGTGAACGGCGGCCCGTCGGGGTAGATGCTCTCGCGCAGCTCGGCCAGCTTCTTGTTGTACTTCTCGTTGATGGCGACCAGCTCGTCGTCCTTCGCGCCGGTCCTGTCGATCTCGGCCTGCTCCTGGCGCTGCAGCTTCGCCACGCCGTCCCAGAACTCCTTGGGCCAGTAGCCGGTGGGTGAGGTGGTGCGCTGCCGCACGTACCAGTAGGAGCCGGAGCCGGGCTGCTCGCGCAGCGCGGTGTCGGCGGCGGCGAGCAGGAAGGTGCGCGCGTCGATCGTCGCGGTCGGCGACGCCCCCGCCTCGCCGGTCGCGACCTGCGGGGTGCCCGGGGACGGGACCTGCGCCGGCGGCGTGCCGGTGAGCACGCCGGTCGAGACGGCGACGGCACCCGCGGTGACGGCGGCGATGGCGCCCGCCGCCAGCAGGAACACCGGACGCCGGGCGGGAGCGCGGCGCGGCCGGGTCTCCGTCCTGGCCTCGGCGAAGGCCCTGGCGAGGTCGCCGTCGCGGCGCCGCCGGTAGCCCGCCTCGGCGAGCTCGTCCAGCTTGTCCGGCTTGAGCCGGGCGAACGTACGGTCGGTCATGTCTGCCCCCTGAGGGTCGTCGTAGGCACGTCAGCTCTCATCGGCTCTCCTCGGCGAATCGGCCGCCGGGTGATCGGGCGGGTGACCTCGCGGCCTGCGCCTCCTGGTGGAGTGCGCGGCCGAGCCGCTTGCGGGCCCGGTGCAGCCGCACGTTGAAGGTCCGTGCCGAGCAGCCCATGACGGTCGCGGCCTGGTCGGGTGCCAGGCCGTACCAGGTGGCCAGGATCAACGCCTCCACGTCCTTGTCGGGAAGGGCGCGCAGGGCGGAGATGGCCTGCTCCCGGTCCACCACGTGCTCGGCGACGTCCCAGGTCAGGTGCTCGTGCTCGGTGGTCAGCGCGGAGATGCGCTCGACCAGGTCCTGACGCCGGTGCCGGAGCTGACGTTGCTTGGCGAGTTTGTTACGGGCGACGCCCAGCAGCCACGGCAGCGCGTGCTCGGGTAACTCATCGAGCCGCCGCCAGGCCACCAGGAACGTCTCGCTGCACACGTCCTCGGCCGCGCCCTGCTCGACGCGGAGCAGCACGTAGCCGAGCACGTTCCGGTAGTACCGGTCGTACAGCGCGGTGAATCGCTCTTGGGGATCGTCCACACCCAGTAGTCCCTGCGGCCGCCTCTCGATTACCACGGGACCCGAAATTTCTCAGTGACCGGTGAGGAGCGCCGCGGTCTCGTGCTGTTCCGGCACGCCGATCCCGGTGAACAGGGCGTGGGCCTGCGCCCAGAGGCGGGCCGCCCGGCCGTCGTCGCCCTCCCTGCTGCGGGCGTGCCCGAGCGTGGTCAGGGCGCGGGCGTGCTGCAGCGGCTGCCCCGATCTGCGGGCGTGCCGCAGCGCCCGCTCGCACTCGCGTACGCACGACTCGGTGTCGCCGGAGGCCAGGTGGGCGGCGGCGCGAAGGCGGTGCGCGCGGGGCAGGTCGATCGGGTTGGCGGTGCGCACCAGCTCCAGCGCGTGGCCCGCGTCCGCCAGGGCGTCGGCGTGCCTGCCCTGGCGCAGCCTGACCTCCGCGCGTTCCAGCAGCACCTGGTCGAGGTCCATGCCGGTGTCCTCGGCGAGCCCGGCCGCCGTGCCGAGATGCGCCAGTGCGGCCTCCACCCGGCCGAGCCCGGTCTCGGCGGCGGCGATGCCGGCGAGCGAGGCGATCTGGCAGCGCCGGTTCTCGACCTCCCGCGCGAGGCCGAGCGCGCGGGTGAAGGCGTCGATCGCGCGTACGTGGTCGCCGGCGTCGCGGTGCACCCAGCCGTACGTCTCGTATGTGACCGCCTCGGCGTAGAGCAGGCCCGCCGCCTGGGCCACGGCCAGCGCCTCGTCCAGGTGACCGAGGGCGTCGGCGAACCTGGCCTGCCGCTGCCGGACGAGCGCCAGGTTGACCAGCGTCAGCGTGCGCAGGTGCGCGTCCTCGGGCCGGCCCGTGAGCGCGAGGCAGGCCAGCAGCGACTCCTCCGCCTGGTCGAGGCGGGCGAGCATGAGGTGGGCGGAGGCCAGGTTGTTGAGCACCCTGGCCTCGCCGCGTACCAGGCCGAGCGAGCGGTTGATCTCCGCGGCCCGCCGGTAGAGCGGAATCGCCCGGCGCGGCTCGCCGAGCTGCTTGCGCGTCACGCCGAGTGTCTGCAGCACCGCCGCCTCCTGCTGCGGCCAGTCCGCGCGGCGGCACAGCTCTTTCGCCCGCCCGAGGTAGCCGAGCGCGCCCTTGAGGTCGGCGACGAGCAGGCGGGCCCGGCCGATCGAGTGGCACATCGCCGCCTGACCGCGCAGGTCGCCCGCGCGTTCCGCGGCGGCGAGCGCGGTCTCGGCCAGGCGCATCCATTCCACGCGGCTGCGCCGGTACTGCAGCAGCACGTCGGTCAGCGCCTCGACCAGCAGCCAGGCGTACGGCGGCGCGCCGGAGGCGATCACTCCGGCCAGGTTGTCCCATTCGACGTCCAGCCAGGCGAGCGCCTCCTCCCGTCCGGCGAAGGCCACGGGTTCGCCGCCGGGCGTCTCGGGCACCTCGAAACCGGCCGCCGTGAGCGCGCCCGCCGCCGTGCGCAGGTAGTGGTCGTACAGGCGCCGCAGAGCGGCCTCCCGGTCGGCGGCGGAGTCCTCGGCGAGGCCGCGCTGGGCCGCGTACTCCCACACCAGGTCGTGCGCGGCGAACCGGTCGGGGCCGATCTCCTCGATCAGGTGGATCCGCGCCGCCGTGCCGAGCAGGACCGCCGCCTCCTCCGCGGTGGTGCCGGCCAGCGCGGCGACGGCCGCGGCCGAGATGCCCGCGCCCTGCGCCAGGCCGAGCAGGCGGAACGCGCGCCGCGCCGGCTCGGGCAGCGCCCGGTACGACAGGTCGAGCGCCGCCCGCACCGCCACGCTCTCGTCGCCGTCCACCCGCAGCTGCATCAGCCGCCCGCGGTCGGCCAGCTCGCGCACGTAGTCGCCGATCCTGCGGTGCTCGTGGTCGCCGATCCAGGACACCGCGATGGACAGCGCGAGAGGCAGGCGGCCGCAGAGCGCCACCAGCTCGCGCGACGCCTCCGACTCGCGTGACAGCCGCTCCGCTCCGACGCCCGCCGAGATCAGCCGCAGCGCCTCGTCCTGCTCCAGCACGCCGAGCGTGATGCGCTCGGCACCGTCCAGCGCGACCAGGCCGCCCAGCCGGTGCCTGCTGGTGATGAGGACGCGGCAGCCAGGGTCGCCGGGCAGCAGCGGGCGCACCTGGTCGGGCTCGCCGACGTCGTCGAGCACCAGCAGCACGCGGCGGCCCGCGAGCAGCGAGCGGTAGAGCGCGACCTGCGCGTCCAGCTCGACCGGGATGTCCCTGGCCGGATGCCCGAGCCCCTGCAGCAGCAGCGGCAGCGCCTCGGCGGGCGTCATGGGCGCGCGCTGGTCGAAGCCCCGCAGGTCGAGGAAGAGCTGCCCGTCGGGGAACCGATCGGCCCGCCGGTGCGCCCACTGCAGGGCCAGCGCCGTCTTGCCGACCCCCGCGGGGCCGGCGACGAGCGTCACCCGGCCGTCGTCCATGCGGCGCAGCTCCTCCTCGCGGCCCACGAAGTGGCCGGTGACCGGGGGAAGCTGGCGGGGGATCGGTGCCGCGGGCACCTCCTGCGGCTCCGCCGCACGCGCCGGCTCGCCGTGCTCCGCCGTCTCCGCCAGGATGCGCTGGTGCAGGGCGTGCAGTTCCCTGCCGGGTTCGACGCCGAGCTCGCGTACGAGCCGGTCGCGGAACTCCCGGTAGACCCGCAGTGCCTCGGGCAGGCGCCCGCCACGGTGCAAGGCCAGCATCATCAGGGCGTGCGGGCGCTCCCGCAGCGGCTGCTCGGCCACCAGCCTGGCCAGACCGGCGACCGCCGCCTGATGCCGCCCGAGATCGAGCTGCGCCTGCGCGCGGCCTTCGACCGCCTCGACCCTGAGCTCGTCGAGCCGGTGCCGCTCCGCCGCGGCGACGGGGCAGCTCAGCTCTTGGTACGGGTCGCCGCGCCACAGACCGAGCGCCCGGTCGTACGCGGCGGCGGCCTCGGCCGGCTCCGCGCCGCCCGCCTGCCTGATGAGGGCGGCGAACTCGTCGGCGTCCACCTCGACCGCGCCCTCGGGCACGAGGTAGCCGGGGCTGCGGGTCTCGATCGTCTCGCCGATCGCCCGGCGCAGCTCGGCGACCAGCGCGCGTACCCGGGCGGCCGCCGACGGCGGCGGATCCCCGCCCCACAGCCGCTCGGCCAGCCGATCGACCGACACCACGCGGCCCGCGTCGAGCAGCAGCGCGGCGAGTAAGGCGCGCTGCCTGCCGGTCAGGCGCACCGACCGGCCGTCCACGACGGCCTCCAGGGGACCTAGGAGGAGGACGCGGACAGCCTGACAACGCACAGTCAAGAACGCTAGTGCAGTGCCCGACAAGGGATCAATCGGACCCTTCGCCGTCCCATGCGGGATCCATGCGGCGTCCATGCGCCCGCCTGCCAGATTCTGACCGGCACTTCCGCTGACCGATGCGGCCCTGAAGGAATCGGGCGCCGTGGAGGTCGGCCCTGAAAAAGGTGGCCCCTGGAAAAGGTGGCCCCCGAACAAGGTGGGCCCCCGAACAAGGTGGGCCCCCGAACAAGGTGGGCCCCCGAACAAGGTGGGCCCCGAAAAGGTGAGCGCTGAAGAACCGATGAGGCCGAGACTGAAGACCCTCGCCCGCGAGCGCGTCGGAGACGAGCTGCGGCTCGTGTACGACCCCCGCGACCGGCTGGTCCTCACCGACCGCGACGGGACGGTGGAGAAGCTGCTCGACCTTCTCGAGCAGGGCGGCAGGACCGTCGAAGAGCTCGCGGGCGAGCTGTCGCTGCCGGTCGCCGACATCTCCGCGGCCGTCGCGGCGCTGGACGCCGAGCGCCTGCTGGAGGACGGAGACCACCTCGGCCTGCTCGACCCCGGCGACGCCGAGCGCCACTTCAGCAACCTGGCCTTCTTCGAGTCGTTCGGCACCCTCCGGCGCAGCCGCGAGGACCTGCTGCGCCGGCTGCGCGAGTCGCACGTGCTGGTGCTCGGCACCGGCGGGCTCAACTCCAACACCATCCCCCACCTCGCCGGGCTCGGCGTCGGCAAGATGACCCTGCTCGACAGGGACACCGTGGACCCGCGCAACTTCGCCCGCCAGTACCTCTACCGGTGGGACGACGTCGGCTCGCGCAAGGTGGAGCGCGCCGCCGACTGGGTCCGCGCCTTCGACCCGTCCATCGAGGTCGAGACCGTGGACATGGGCGTGGAGAGCCCCGAGCAGCTCGACGAGCTGGTCGCCCGCACCCGCCCCGACGTCGTGGCCTCGGGCATCGACCGGCCGACCCAGATCGACCTGTGGGTGAACGCCGCCTGCGTGCGGCACGGCGTGCCGTTCGTACGGGGCGGCATGTGGGTCACCTCCGGCACCGTGTGGTCCGTCG
The DNA here is from genome assembly GCF_043196965.1 of Nonomuraea sp. NPDC049309. NCBI lineage: Bacteria > Bacillati > Actinomycetota > Actinomycetes > Streptosporangiales > Streptosporangiaceae > Nonomuraea > Nonomuraea sp. NPDC049309. The sequence continues at coordinate 334,729 of NZ_JBICSH010000006.1, forward strand.
CGCCGGGCGTCAGCGCCTGCCGCGCCTGCGTGCCGCCGAGCGCCGACGCGGACGGCCCCGACCTTGCGGCGATCCGCCTCTACCGCGACGGGCCGAGGCCCAATCGCGGCATCGGGCCGGTCGCCGGGCTGCTCGGCGCGTACGGGGCCTTCGAGGTCCTGCGCTACCTGACCGGATTCGAGCCGCCGGCCTACGCGGGCCGGCCGCTGATCATCGACTTCGCGGGCGGATGCGCCACCAGTCGCACCGAATGGACCCGCGATCCCGGATGTGAAATCTGCGGAGGGAGGTGACCCATGAAGATCGAGATCGTGCGCATCGAGAACACCCGGCTGACCGTCGACGCCGACCCGGGCTCGGACTCCTGATGATGCGGGGCCGCGCTTCTCTCCGGTGTGGAGCGCGGCCCCTCACACAGCCATGACAAAAGGCGATCACGGCACGTGCCTCCGCGTGCCGCGGCGGTTCACCCGCGCTCCCGGAGCCACCCCCCTCATGACGGTCCCCCCGCTCCGGGAGCGACCGGAGTCCTTCGGCGGGTGCCCGCCAGGGCTTCCGCGGCCCTCGGGTTCCGGGAGCGACCCCCGCCCCTCGCCGTACTTTCGCAGTTCACGAGCAATCGCACTTCTTTGGTGGTGGGAGACCGATGACCGCGTCCACGGACGCCGGCCTGCGTGAGCGGGCCGCGCGGCTGACCGTCGCCTTCGACGGCGAGGCCTGGGTGCTGGGCCGGCCGGACCTGGGCGTCTTCGTCGCGGTGCCGGAGCCGGGCGCGGTCTTCGTCACCACCTTGCAGGAGACCGGCTCGGTGGCCGAGGCCACGGCGCGGGCCAGTGAGAAGGCCGGAGAGCCGGTCGACGGCGACGACTTCATCGCGGGGCTCACCGCAGCGGGCCTGCTCGACGCCGCCACCGCCGCGCCGGACGACGACGCCTCGGGGCGCGGCCGCCGCGTCAGGTGGATCGAGGGCATCAGCCCGCAGGCCGCGGCCCGCCTGTTCGGGCGTACCGGATGGACGGTGTACGCGGCGGCGCTGGTGTTCGTGATCGCCGTTCTCGTGGCCCGCCCCGATCTGCGGCCCTCCTGGCAGGACGCGTGGTTCCTGCCCAGCATGGGCCTGTCCGTCCTCGGCTGGCTGGTGCTCGGGATCGCCTTCGGCGCGCTGCACGAGGCGTGGCACTGGCTCGCCGGGCGCGCGGTCGGGGTGCCCGCCACGTTCCGCGTCAGCTACCGCGGCATGTACATCGTCTACGAGACCGACCTGACCCAGATCGTCGCGGTGCCGCGCAACCGCCGCCACGGCGTCTACCTGGCCGGGATGGCCGTCGAGATCGTGGTCGTGGCCGCCGCCCTCGCCCTGCGGATGATCGTCCCGCCCGGCCCGGTGAGCGACCTGCTCGCCGCCGTCGTCCTGTTCAGGGTCGTCGCCATCGTCTGGCAGTGGGCGGCGCTGCCGCTGCGCAGCGACTCGTACGCGCTGCTCGCCAACGCGCTGCGCTGCCACAACCTCTACCGCACGACCTGGCTGACCGTGAAGAACCGGTTCTTCCGCCTCACCGAGGCGGAGGCCGCCGAGCTCGCCGCGTCAGGGGCGCGCGACCGCGACATGGCCCGCTGGTTCGCGCTTCTGTACGTGGCGGGCATGGCGGTCATGGTGTGGCTCTTCCTCACCGTCATGCTGCCGCTCATGGTGTCGCTCGCCCAGTGGGGCATCGACCGGCTCGCCTCCGGGCAGATCGGGTCCGCCGGGTTCTGGGAGGCGCTGCTCGTCACCGCGTACGTGGCGCTGCGCATCGGCCTGCCCCCGCTGCTCGCGTTCCGGGAACGGCGGCTCCGCCGCGCCGGTGCCCTGCTCTGACGGCCCGGCCCTGCCCGGGCGGCCGGCGATGGCGGCGGCGGGTGCCCGGGCCCTACGCTGCTGCGCATGCAGACACGGGTGATCGACGGCCGCTTCGAACTGGTGGAGCGCCTCGGCGGAGGCGGCATGGGCCAGGTGTGGCGGGCCTGGGACGTCGCCCTGCACCGCGAGGTCGCGCTCAAGGAAGTGCGCCCGCCCGACCCGGCGCTCGACGAGCACGACCCCACGCACGCCCGCGAGCTGCGCGCCCGGGTGCTGCGCGAGGCGCGCGCCCTGGCCCGGCTCAACCACCCGCACGTCGTGACCATCCACCACATCGTGGATCCGGGCGAGCAGGGCTACCCGTGGATCGTCATGGAGCTGGTCACCGGCGGCTCGCTCCAGGACCGCCTCCAGCGCGGCCCCGTGCCCCCGGCGGAGGCGGCGCGCATCGGCCGCGAGGTGCTGTCGGCGTTACGCGCGGCCCACGCGGTCGGCATCCACCACCGCGACGTCAAACCCGCCAACGTGCTGCTGCACGCCGACGGCAGGTCCGTGCTCACCGACTTCGGCATCGCGGCCATGCGCGAGTCCACCAGCCTGACGTCCACGGGGGCGTTCATCGGCTCGCCCGAGTACATGGCGCCGGAGCGCATCAACGGCGTCGAGGGCGACCCGGCCTCCGACCTGTGGTCGCTCGGCATGATGCTGTACGTCGCCGTCGAGGGCCGCCACCCGCTGCGCAGGAAGACCGTGCTGGCCACGCTGGCCGCGGTGCTCAACCAGGAGGTGCCGCCGCCGGAGCGGGCCGGGGCGCTGGCACCCGTGCTGACCGCGATGCTCGCCCGCGATCCCGCCGCCCGTCCCGGCGCCGAGACGCTCGACCGCATGCTCGCCGCGGCCCAGGACCCGGCCGCCGCACCTCAGTTCACGCCACCGGCCGGCAGCGGCCACGCCACGGGGCGGGGGCACGCGACGGGGCCGGGGCAGGCGACGGGGCTGGGGCAGGCGACAGGGCTGGGGCAGGTGCACACCCTGCCGCCCGGCCAGGCGCGTCCTCATCAGTGGCCGGCGCCGGGCGGCGGGCCGGTGCCGCAGGCCGACACGCTGGACCCGCGCGGCGCCTGGCGCCGCGGCAGGGGAGCGGCCGTGGCGGTCTCGCTCTCGGCCGTCGTGGTGACCGGCGCGCTGGTGTGGCGGCTGCTGCCCGGCACGTCCGATGAGTCCGTACGCGACCCGGCGCCGAGCGACCTGGCCGTCACCGCGCCGCCGTCCCCGAGCACGACCGCCCCCAGCCCCACGGTGTCCCCGACACCGACCCCCACGCGGACGGCCCCGCGGAACATGCTGACCCCCGCCGCCATCCGCGAGATGCTCGCCAAGGCCGGGCCGGTCATCAGCGGCGGCAAGATCGTCAAGATGTACGTCTACGAGCAGCACGCCTCCATCGAGGTGCCGGCCAAGCACGACAAGGACGTCTACGACACCTACGACTACCGCGACGGCGTGTTCGACGAGCCCCGCATCGGCAACAAGATCAGGACGCCGCTCGTCGACATCCGCAAGTTCGACTGGGACCGCCTGCCCGCCCTGCTCAAGCGGGCCGACAGGGACCTCGGCGTGCCCAAGCCGACCTCGCACCACATCATCGTGGACCCCGACTACGCCTTCACCTCGGAAAAGCAGGTGCTGCTCGTCTACGCCGGCGACGACTACCACCGCACCGGCTACCTGGTGGCGACTCCGCAGGGCAAGGTCATCAAGCTGGTCCGCAACGAGTAGGGAGATCAGCAGATGTCGCGGTAGCCGGTCTCCGGGATCAGGCGGGCCCACTCCTCGCGCGTCAGCGAGCCGCCCGCGCGTTCGCACACGGCCCGCGCCGTCAGCGCCGGATCGACGGGGAACTCGCGTACGGAGCCGTCCAGCGCCACGCCGCGCAGGTGGGTGCCGTCCTGGCTGAACGCCGGGCCCGCCGCCCACGACCCGGCCTGGCCGACCTCGCGCAGCGTCGCGGTGTCCCACAGCGACGTACGGCTCGTGCTGACCGCCACCAGCTCGCCGTCCGGCGAGAAACGCAGCTCCTCCACGGGGCCGCCACCGGTCGTGATGGTGCCGATGGAGGTCCGCTCGCGGACGTTCCACAGCAGCACCCTGCCGCCTTCCAGCCCGAACGCCAGCCGCTCGCCGTCGGGCGAGAACGCCAGCGCGGTCGTCGCCGCCCCGTCGCCGGCCCTGGCCGCCTGGTCGAGCGGGGTCACCTGCCCGGTGCGCAGGTCGAGCAGCCGGGTGCCGGCGGCGAGCGTCCTGCCGTCGGGGCTGAAGCCCAGCGCCAGGTCGCCCGCGCCCTCGTACGCCCTGATCCGCCGCCCGGAACGCACGTCCCACGTCTCCAGGAGACGGCCGCGCGCCGTGGCCAGCGTGCGTCCGTCGGGGGAGAGCGCCACGGCGGCAACGTCGCCGCCCGCCGCGATCGACGTCACCTGGCGACCGCTCGACACCTCCCACACCGTCACGGGGTCGCCCGCCACCGCGAGCAGCCGCCCGGTCGCGTCGAACGCCAGGTCTCCTGCGGCGGCGATACGGCCGAGCGTCCTGCGGTTCTCGGCGTCGGTCAGCTCGATCCCGTCGCCCACCTCCTTGGCCGCGACCCTGCCGTTGCCGGAGAACGCGGCCTCCTGCGCCTCACCGGCCGGTGCGGGCAGGCCGGAGACGTCGAGCGAGACGACCGTGCCGACGCCGCTCAGGTAGTGCAGAGCGCGGCCGTCGGCGGAGAAGGCGAGTCCCCTGCCGGGGTCCTTGAGCGGGTACGAGCCGGCGAGCCGGCGCTCGGCGACGTTCCATACGCGCACTTCGCCGTCGCCGGGCAGCGCGAGCAGGCGGCCGTCCGGGCTGAACACCAGCGGGCCCGCCGCCGTCGCGGGCGTCACCTCGAGGCCGTCGACGACCTCGACGCCCCAGGTGCCGTCCGCGCCCGTGCCGGGATCGCCGCTCTTGACCCGCTCCTTCTTCGCGTGCCTGGCCCGTGCGATCTCCGCCTGCGCCTGTGCCTTCGCGCTCTTCACCTGGGCCGTCGTGCTCTCCGCCCGGGTCTTCGCGCCCTGCCGGACGGACGCGGCCTCCCGCGTCACCATGGTGTCGCGCGCGTTCGCGTCCGCGGGCTCGGGCCGCGATGCGGCCCCGCGCGCGTCCCCGGCGGCACGCGCCGGTGCGGCGGTGTCTCGCCTCTCGCCGGAATCCGGAGCCGACGCGGCGTTCGCGGCCTTGGCGAGCGTCAGGCTCTGCGCCCACGCCGCGTTCCCCGCGGGCGAGGCGTTGCGCGCACCGGCGTTCCGGTCACCCGCATCGGAATCCGACGGGCGCGCACGGTCGCCCCGCGCCCTGGTGTCGTCAGGCTTCGTGGCGTCAGCGTCCGCGCCGGAGCCTGTGCGCGTCACCTCGGGTGCAGGGGTCGTGGTGGGCCGGGCGGTCCCGGACGCCGGGACGCCGGACGGCTCGGGCGAGACGGTGGCCGGAGGGGAGCCGCTCGGCGACGGGGAGGGAGTGGGCCGCCGAGTGGAGGCGGCGGCGTGGCTGCGCGACGGCGCGGGCTCGGGGCCGGCGGTGCCGTCGCGCCTGTCGCGCCTGTCGCGCCTGTCGCGCGACGCGATCGCAGGCCCTCGCGTCTCGGGCGCGGGGCGGAACGTCTCGCTCTTCCCCGAAGGAGCGGGGCGGGCCGTGGCGGGCGCGTCGGAAGGGCCCGCCGTGGCGGCGGGGCGGGGCGACGCGGCGTCCGTACGGGCGTCAGGCGCGGGCGCGGCCGGAGACGACGGCTGCGGCAGCGCGAGCAGCCCGGGACCGGGGGAGAGCGGCGCGCTCGGCGACGGCAGCACCGGCAGGGTGGGCTCCTGCGTCGCGGTGCGGGTGGCCAGGGTGTCGGAGGCGTCCGTACGCCTGCCGCCCGTGCCCACCAGCGTGACCCCGTCGCGCCCGGCGACGGCGAGCGTGACGCCGTCCGGGCTGAAGGCGAGGGCGGGCGCGGCGGCCCCGGCGAGCGGCGCGACCTTCACCACCCCGGTGCGCATCCGCCTGGGCACCAGCTCCCACAGCTCCACCCGCCCGTCCAGGCCGGACAGCGCCGCGCGGGTGCCGTCGGGGGAGAGCGCCACCTTGCGGTCGACCACGTCGAACAGCACGCGCGTCCCCCGGTAGACCCGGGTCCTGTTGCCGCGGCTGATCGTGAAGACCCCGTCGGCCGGCGGGTGACCGGTCGCCACCTCGATGGGCCCGTCGGGTCCCTCGGCGAACCGCCCGTCGTCGCTCAGCCCGGCGCTGCCCGACGGCATCGGATAGGTGGCGACCCGCCGCCCGCCCGGCACGTCGTAGACGGTCACGGACGCGGTGTCCCACCGGACGAGCTCGTCGCCGCGCAGCAGGTAGTTGGCCCGCCCGTCCGCGCGCGGGTCGGTGAACACGCCCAGCTCGGGCTGGACCAGCGACGCCTGCAGCGCGGACCGCGCCTCGAAGACCGGCGACATGCGGTAGGCGGCCACGCTGAGCCGCATCGCGGTGCGGGGATCGGTGGTCCGCATCGCGTCGGCCCGCGCGGCGACGGCCCGCGCCCCGGCCTCGATGAGGCGGTCGCGCAGGTCGTTCTGCCCGTGGACGGTCACCACCGTCATGGTCACCGCGACCGCGACCACGGCGGCGACGGCCGACAGCGCGGGCACCAGCATCTTCCTGCGCTGCCTGGACAGCGCCACGCTGTCGCTGATGAAGTCGCGTTCGAGCTGGCTGAGCCGCACGTGGCGGCGCTTGGCCGCGGCCCAGCCGAGCGCGTCGGCGAGCTCCTCGCCGCGCAGCAGATGGCTGCGGTCGCGCCGGTGCTCGGACCAGTGCCTGGCGGCCTCGCGCAGATGGCGGTGCACCTCCATGCCCTCGCGCTCATCGGCGACCCAGCCGCGCAGCCGGGGCCAGGCGCGGTAGAGCGCGGCGCTCGCGGGGGTGACGCGGTCGTCGCTGATCGCGACGAGCTTGCCGATGGCGGTCTCCGAGGGGGGAACGCGGATGCTGCGGCGTACGAGGAGGCCCGCCGCCATGAGCGGGGCCAGCGCCTCGCCCTCGTCCTGCGGCCGGTCGCCGTCGAGCAGCCGCAGCAGCAGCCCGGGCACCTCCTCCTGCTGGCGCGGCGTGAGCGACAGGTACGCCTGCTCGGCCACCTCCCCCAGCGACGGCGTGCGCACGAACGCCTCCGGCGGGCGCAGCTCGGTCTCGCTGTCGATGAGCAGCTCCGCCGCGGCGGGCCGGTCGGCGGGATCCTTGGCCAGCGCCCGCTCCACGAGCCCCGCCAGCGGCTCGGGCAGGCAGCTCAGATCGGGATCGAGGGTCAGCAGGCGGTGCATGACGGCGCCGGGGCTGTCACCGCCGAACGGGTCGCTGCCGGTGGCCGCGAACAGCACCACCGCGCCCCACGCGAACACGTCCGCCGGAGCCCCGGCGTCCTGCCCGGTCAGCACCTCGGGCGCCTGGTACGGGCACGCGCCGCCCCGCTGCGCCCCGGCCGCCAGCCCCAGCTCGATCACCCTGGGCCCGTCGTCGGCGAGCAGCACGCACTCGGGCTTGAGCCCGGAATGCGTCAACCCGGCCGCGTGCAGCGACCGCAGCGCCGTCGCCAGCGCGGCGGCCAGCGCGATCAGCTCGTCGCCCGAGTAAGGGCCGCCGTGCAGCCCGACGGCCTGGCGCAGGTCGGGGCCGTTGACGTATTCGCTGACCACGTACGGGATGCCGCCGTCCGACCCGACGGCCACGACCTGCGCGAGATGGCGGCAGGTCACCTGCTCGTAGCGGCGGCCGACCTCGCACCTGGGCACGGTGACGGCGAAGCGCCGTCCCTCGTCGTCATAGGCGTCGTAGACGACCCCGCGCCCGCCCGCGCCAAGCCTGGCGGCCAGCCAATAGCCGCCAAGCCTCTCGGGATCACCGGGCACCAAGCGCATCGTCACTGATGCTTAGATGCACGACACCGCCTATTGGTTGCCTTGAAGACGCCACAGGTCCCCCGCGCGCCTCGGGGGACCCATGCGTCATGATCATTATGCCAGGGTTCCGGTACGTGCCTGCCACTCCGGGCGGAGTATGGCCATCACGACCACGTCGTGCCATTCGCCGTCCCACAGCAGCGCGTCGCGTTCGACGCCTTCCACCACGAACCCCGCCTTCTCGTAGACGTGCCTGGCCCGCTCGTTGAAACCGAACACCTCAAGCCGCACTCGGTGCAGCGGCGTCGTGCGGAACGCGTGATCGAGCACCAGCCCGATGGCCTCGCTGCCGTAACCCCTGCCGAACGCCCGCGGGCCGATCAGCGCGATGCGCAGGTTGCAGGACAGATTGTCGGTGTCCAGCTCGTTGAGCACGACCTCGCCGACGAACTCGCCGTCCACCGTGATCGCCAGATCGAGCCGGTCGGCGTGGCCGGCCCTGGTGGCGTACCAGGTGCGCAGGTTCTCCAGGTCGAAGCGGGCGCGCGAACCGGTGAGCCGGCGCACCTCAGGATCGGATGCCAGCTCGAACAGGCCCTCGGCGTGCTCGGGCCGGACCGGGCACAGCGTCACCCGCTCGCCCTTCAGCGTGGGTTTCTCGGCGAACATCCTCGTTGGCTATCAGCCGCGATCACCGTCGGGCAAGCCCATTTTGCTCAGCACCGCGTCGCGCACCTGCTCGGGACTCATCACGCCGACGTCGCACACCAGATCCGACACCTCGCGGAAGTACCGCTCGCGGCGGGCCCGCATCGCGGCCGGGTCGTAGTCGGGGCGGTGGTCGCTGGTGTGCATGCGCGCGCGCAGCACCGCGTCGTCGGCATCCACCCACACCACGAACGCCTTGCGCAGCGCCGCCCGCACCTCAGGGTTCTCCAGCGTGCTCGCCGCCGCCGCGATGACCTTCGGCGGCCCGGCCAGCTCGGCCAGCACGTGCTCCGCCTCGTACCGGTGCAGCGCCTCCTTGCCCTCACGGGCCGCGATCGGCGCGGAGGTCCCCCCGTGCTTGTCGAGGAGGTACTGGTCGCTGTCCGACAGGGGAAGCCCGAGCGCCTCGGCGATCAACCGACCGGAGGTCGACTTGCCCGAGCCCATGAGCCCGACCATCACGACGGGTTTGTTTTTCGACATGTGGATAGAGGTTCCTTCTTGTCAAGGAGGTAGATCAGATGACCATCGCCGGAAGCATCATCCTCATCATGCTCGGTGCGATCCTCACCTGGGCCGTCGAGTTCGACCTCGCCGGCCTCGACATCAACGTAGTCGGCGTCGTGCTCATGCTGGGCGGCCTGGTCGGGCTCGCGTTCGGCCTCTACCGCATCAGGGTCGCGCGGCGCGCGGTCGGCCCGATCGACGAGCCGGTCCACCGCCACGAGATCTACGAGGAGCCCCGCGCCCGCCGTACCACCGTGTACGAGACCGCCGTCGTTATGACGAGCCGCCCCTCTGACCCGCCGCCCCTTCAGGAGGTGCCACATCATGCCAGGAGTTGACGAGCTTCCGTCGACCGTCAAGCGTTCTCCCAAGAAGGCGCAGGACACGTGGATCAAGGCCCACGACTCGGCCGTCAAGGAGTACGGCGAGGGACGCCGCGCCCACATGACGGCGTTCGCCGCGCTCAAGCACTCGTTCGAGAAGGTCGGCGACCACTGGGAGCCGAAGGCGAAGAAGGGCCCGTCCGACAAGGGCGCCACCGACCGCTCCGGCCGCACGGCCGAGGGCGTGGACGCCAACGCGAGCAAGACCCACCTGCAGAGCGTCGCCGCCAGGCTCGGCGTGCGCGGGCGGTCGAAGATGACCAAGCAGGAGCTCGTCACCGCCATCAAGAAGGCCAACCGGCGGGCCACGGCCAAGTCTCGCTGAGCGTCCCCCGCACCGGCCCGCTCCGGCGGCACGTTCCGCGCTTCCGGCGCCGTGCTTCCAGCCCTCGCGCTCTCCGCGCTGCGGCCGCCGCCGCCCGTGGCGTGCCCGCCGCCCGCTCGCGCCGCGCCCGCCGCTAGCGTCGCGTTCCCCGCGCCGCTCGCGTTCCCCGCGCTGCCCGCGTCGCTTTCGCGCCGGGTTCTCCGTGTCGCGGCCGTGGCCGGGGCCTGGGCGGTGAGTCCGCTCCGTGGCGGGCGCTCCACGCGGTCCAGGCGGGCGGGGTCAGAGGAGGCGTTTCACGGCCTGGGTGATGGCGTGGCGGTCGATGCGGGCGTCGGCGAGCTGCTCGCGGGACGTCGCGGAGCCCGGCAGGTCGCGTACGGCCAGCTTGATCACGCGCGGCCCCAGCTCGCTCACCGCGTCCGAGACGGCGTCGCCCAGCCCGCCCTCGATCCTGTGGTCCTCGACCGTGATGAGGTTGCCCGTGGTGGTGGCCGCCTCGGTCAGGGCGGCGGTGTCCACGGGTTTGATGGAGTACAGGTCGATGACGCCCACCGGGATGCCGTCCGCGCGCAGGTCGTCGGCGGCGGCCAGCGCCTCGTGCACGGTCACCCCGGCGGCCACGATCGTGGCCCGGTCGCCGCTGGAGTGCCGCAGGACGCGCGAGCCGCCCACGGGGAAGCGCTCGCCCGGCTGGTAGATCACCGGCGTGGGCCCGCGCGTCGTACGCAGGTAGGACACGCCTTTCAGGTCGGCCATCTCCGCCACCAGGGCCGCCGTCTGGTTGGCGTCACAGGGGTAGAGCACGGTGCTGCCGTGCACGGCGCGCAGCATGGCGAGGTCTTCCAGGCCCATCTGCGAGGGACCGTCCTGGCCGATCTCCACTCCGGCGTGCGAGCCGGCGAGCCTGATGGACGCCCCGCTCACCCCGGCCATCCTGATGAAGTCGTGTGCCCTGGTCAGGAAGGCCGCGAACGTCGCGGCGTACGGCTTCCACCCGCGCACCTGGAGCCCGACGGCGGCGGCGACGAGCTGCTGCTCGGCGATGTACATCTCGAAGAACCGCTCGGGGAACTCCTTGGCGAACGCCTCGATCCTGGTGGAGTCGGCCACCTCGCCGTCGAGCGCCACCACGTCGCCCCTGGCCGCGCCGAGCGCCGCCAGCGCCGCTCCGAACGCGTCCCGCGTCGCCACCTGCTCGCCCACCGGGTACGCGGGCAGCGCGAGCCCGTCGTCGCCGAACCTGACCGGTTCGGCGCCGGACTCGGGGGGACGCACGGCGACGCGGACGTCCCTGATCCCGCCCAGCTCTTCCACGGCCTTGTCCGGGTCCTTCAGCGCCTTGCCGTGGGCGCCCTCGCGGTTCTCGACCTCCAGCACGCCCTCGCCCTTGCGGGTCTTGGCCAGGATCACGGTGGGCCGGCGCCGGGTGTTCGCGGCGTCGGTGAGCGCGAAGTCGATCTGGCCGGGGTCGTGGCCGTCGATCTCGATGGTGTGCCAGCCGAACGCGCCGAACCTGCGGGCGTACGCGCCGGTGTCCCAGCCGTGCCGGGTGGGCCCGCGCTGGCCGAGGCGGTTGACGTCCACGATCGCGGTGAGGTTCGCCAGGCCCTCGCTGCCCGCGTGCTCGGCCGCCTCCCAGATGGAGCCCTCGGCCAGCTCGCCGTCGCCGCACAGCACCCACACCCGGTACGGCAGGCGTTCCAGCCGCCCGGCCAGCGCCACGCCGACCCCGATGGGCAGGCCCTGGCCGAGCGAGCCGGTGGCGACGTCCACCCAGGGCAGGCGCGGGGTCGGGTGCCCTTCGAGCCGGCTGCCTCGGCGCCGGAACGTCAGCAGCTCCTCGTCATCGATCGCGCCGGCGGCCTTGTAGAGGGCGTAGAGCAGGGGAGAGGCGTGGCCCTTGGAGAAGATCACGTGGTCGTTGGCGGGGTGGTCCGGCCGGTCGAAGTCGTAGCGCAGGTGGCAGGCGAACAGCACGGCCATGAGGTCGGCGGCCGACATCGACGAGGTGGGATGGCCGGAGCCGGCCGCGGCGGCGGCACGGACGGAGTCGACCCGGAGCTGCGCCGCCAGCTCGGCCAGGTAGTGCAGATCGCGCTCAGGCACGATGTCCTCCTCGTTGACGGGTTTCCGCCCCGCCTACCCGGGCGGGACCGGTCCGGCGCAGGACGGCGGCGGTCACGGCAGGCGTGAGGAGGACGGGCGCGCGGTGCCGGGGGAGCCGGAGCCGGGGACTTCGCGCGAGGGAGCGGTCGGCCGCCCGCCCTCGCAGGGGTGGCATGCCGGGATCAGCCCGCCTCTCCGTCTTGTCCTGTGCGCTGCTTCTGCCGCCGTACGGCCATCATCAGGTCGATCACCGCGACGATCGCCGCGATGACCGCGATGACGGCCAGGACCCACGCGCGCGTCATGATCCCCAGCACCGTGAACGCGAACAGGAACACCAGCATGAAGGAGACGACTCTGATGTGCACCACGTCGCGGGGGGTGGCGGGCACCATCGCATGGCCTCTGCTGTCTCGTTCCTCGTGCCACTCACCTTTGTCGGACATGGGCCTCCACTGCCCGTGCCGTTTGTCCCCTAACGTCGCGGGTAGCCGCATCGGGTGCCCGAGACGAAACCCCGTACAGAACCGCCCGATGCCGAGGCCCTGGCCGCGGTATTCGCGACCGGGCCGGACGTCGACGGGCAAGCCGAGCTGCACCCGAGCGACCAGAGCGAGCCCGGCATCACCCGCCGCAGGCGCGGGCGCGGGTTCAGCTACCACGACTGCGACGGGCGGCCGGTGCGCGACCCGGAGATCCTGGAACGCATCAGGGCGCTCGCCATCCCGCCGGCCTGGCGCGACGTGTGGATCTGCGCCTCGCCCCGCGGGCACCTGCAGGCCGTGGGCACCGACGCGGCGGGACGGCGGCAGTACCGCTACCACGACGTGTGGCGCGAGCAGCAGGACCGGGCCAAGTTCGACCGGGTGCTCGAGGTGGCCGAGCGGCTGCCGGCGTTCCGGAAGGTCGTGGACGAGCAGCTCCAGGGGCGCGGGCTGACCAGGCAGCGGGTGCTGGCCGCCGCCGCCCGGCTGCTCGACATCGGCTTCTTCCGCATCGGCGGCGAGAGCTACGACACCTACGGCCTGGCCACGCTCAGGATGGAGCACATCACCTGCTCGCGCGGCATCGTCACCTGCGCCTACCAGGCCAAGGGCGACATCCTGCGCGAGGTCGAGGTCGCCGACCCCGGGGCGTGCAAGGTGCTGCGCGCGTTGAAGGCGCTGCGGGTGGACGGCGAGCTGCTGCGCTACCGGCGCGCCGGTGGGTGGGGCGACATCAAGAGCGAGGACATCAACGAGTACCTGCGCCAGACCATCGGCTACGAGGTCACCGCCAAGGACTTCCGCACCTGGCACGCCACCGTGCTGGCGGCCGTGGGGCTGGCGGTGTCCGGCCCGGCCGGGAGCGAGAGCGTCACGCGCAAGAGGCAGGCGATCATGCGGGTGATGCGCGAGGTGTCGGAGTATCTGGGCAACACGCCGACCGTGGCCAGGGCGTCGTACGTGGACCCGCGGGTGATCGAGGCGTACGAGCAGGAGCGGACGATCGCGGCGGCGCTCACCGAGCTCGGTGCGCACGCCGACTTCGGCCAGCTCGCCACGGCGGGCCCGGTGGAACGGGCGGTCATCAACCTGATTCGTACTGTTTGAGGCTGTTTGAGGGATTAGCGCTCGGGCATGCGGCGACAGAGAAGGGGGACGATCGATGGAAGCTCCGCAGTACGTCGCGGCCCGTGTCCAGCAGGCGCTGGCCGAGGACGCCCGTACGACCGAGCTGGGCATCCGCGTCGACATCCGAGGTGATCAGCTCTTCCTGCGCGGCCAGGTCAGCGGGTGGGAGCAGCGCGACCGGCTCGGGCAGGTGGCCCACGAGGTCGCGCCCGACCTGCACCTGCACAACGAGATCAACGTCGTCGAGGCCGGCGAGCCGGGGGAGGATGAGCATCTTGACTGACCTGCGCATAGCCGCGGTGGGCGACATCCACCTGGGCAAGGACGTCAAAGGCCGGTACAGGAAGCGGCTGCGCGGCATCGAGGACCGCGCCGACGTCTTCATGCTCGCAGGCGACCTGACCAGGCACGGCACGCTGGAGGAAGGCAGGATCGTGGCCGACGAGCTGCGCGGCCTGCCCATCCCGACGGTCGCCGTGCTCGGCAACCACGACTACCACTCCGATCTGGAGCGCGAGATCGCCGACGAGCTGCGCGACGCGGGCGTCATCGTGCTGGACGACGACGGCGTGGTGCTGCAGTGCGGGGACAAGAAGCTGGGCGTCGTCGGCGGCAAGGGGTTCGGCGGCGGCTTCGCGGGCAAGTGCGCCAGCGAGTTCGGCGAGCGCGAGATCAAGGCGTTCGTCCACCACACCCGCCAGATCGCCGAGTCGTGGAAGATCGCGCTCAAGGAGATGGTCGCCGACTATCGCGTGGTGCTGTCCCACTATTCGCCGATCAAGGAGACGCTCGAGGGCGAGCCGCCGGAGATCTACCCGTTCCTCGGCAGCTACCTGCTGGCCGAGGCCGTGGACACGGCGGGCGCCGACCTCATCCTGCACGGGCATGCGCACAAGGGCAGCGAGAAGGGCATGACGCCGGGCGGCATCCGCGTGCGCAACGTGGCGCTGCCGGTGCTCGGCCGGGCGTACTGCGTCTACTGCATCAATTGCGCCGAGGTCCACGAGTGAAGCGTGCGGCGCTGACAACACCGGAAAACCGCCGGGCCGTTCTCGGGGATCGGCCCGGCGGATACGGACAGGAAACCGGAAGAACGGCTCCCTTAGACATTGAAGATGCTGACCCCACCGGGCCCGACCAGGAATCCGAGAACGATGAGCACGATACCCCAGAGGATGTCGCGCCGGGCCAGGAGCACGTAGATCCCGGCGATGACGAGAATGACGGCGATGATCCAGAGCAATGTAGCCATAGGCCTGCACCTGCCCTCGGCAAGTGACGCATAACCTGTTTCTTACGCCGGCAAAGAAAACGGGAGATCAGCCGCCGTTTCGGCCGGGGAGCTCCGCCGGTGCAGCGGCTCGCCCGGCGTTTTGGTCATAGCTCATCGGCCTACCCAGATACCCCGGTCTCCAACGTCTAGCCGACGATCGTCCGGGTAGCCCACCCGCATGGGCAGCCACAGCCACGCGGTCACCGACGCGATCCTCGACACGCTCAAGCGAGCCAGCTCGGGGCTCAAGGACGCCGGTGTCAAATACGCGCTGGCCGGAGGCTGCGCCGCGTACGCGCGCGGCGCCGCGCCCTCGCTGCACGACGTGGACTTCGTGCTGACCGAGCACGACGTGCCCGCCGCCCTCGAGGCGCTGCGCGGCATCGGCTTCCAGACCGCCAAGCCGCCGGAGGACTGGCTGGTCAAGGCGTACGACGAGGGGCGGCTCGTCGACCTGATCTTCCGGATCTCCGACATGCCGATCACCGACGAGCTGCTCGACCGGGCCGAGCCGCTGAAGGCGTCGGCGGTGATCGTGCCCGTGCTGCAGGCCACCGACCTGGTGATCTCGTGGCTGCTGCCGCTGTCGGAGCACGCCTGCGACTACGGCGCGCTGCTCGCGCAGGTGCGGGCGCTGCGCGAGCAGGTGGACTGGCCGCGGGTGGCCGCCGTCACCGAGACCTCGCCGTACGCGGCGACGTTCATCACCCTGCTGGAACGCCTGGGCGTGCTCGACGGCCCGGTGTTCCCCAAAGGCGAGTCCACCTGGCCGTGAATCAGCGGCGGCGGCCTCCGTCCGAGACCCGCTTGAGAATGCGGTCCCACTCGGTGCCGAACGGGTTGTCCTGCACGAGGTAGGTCCACGTCGCCGAGGGCCGCTTCAGGTCGGGCTCCGGCGCCTCGAACGACTCCAGCGAGCGCCGCTCCACCTCCGCGAGCAGCTTCTTGTACTCGGCCACCGCCTCGCGGTGGAACTCGTCGATCGGGCTCATCCGGCCGAGCGCCCGCAGGTGGATGCCCTCGCGCAGGTCGGTCAGGAACGCGAGGTGCTCGGTCCAGCAGCTGTCGATCGCGTGCAGCACGATCTGCCGCGCCGTCTCGTCGCGGGTGTCCTCCGGCATCGCCGCCCACCGCTCGGGGTCGGCCTCGGCCAGCGCCTTGGAGGCGGCGTCGCCGTGCAGCACCTTGTCGCGCCACTCCAGGATCAGCTCGCGCTGGTGCTCCAGCAGCCGCGTGTAGCGCCACGTGTTGCGGTGGATCTCGAGGTTCACGCCTTCGGCGACGCGCTGCGCGTGGCCCACGATGTACGCCCCGCGCCGGTGCCTGATGATCCCGTCGGGATCGGGGGCGGGCGGGCGCTCGTCGGGCACGAACTGCGTGATCAGCGGGTCTTCCATGCTGACGAAGAACACCGAGCCGCCGGGGTCGCCCTGGCGGCCGGCCCGCCCGCGCAGCTGGTCGTCGAGCCGGCTGCTGGCGTGGCGGCCGGAGCCGATCACGTACAGGCCGCCCAGCTCGGCCACGCCCTCGCCGAGCCTGATGTCGGTGCCGCGGCCCGCCATCTGCGTGGAGACGGTGATCGCGCCGCGCTCGCCCGCCCTGGCGATGATCGCCGCCTCTTCCGCGTCGTTCTTCGCGTTGAGCACGACCGGCTCCAGGCCGCGCCGCTGCAGCAGCTTGGCGAGGTTCTCCGACTCGGCCACGTCGAGCGTGCCGATGAGGATCGGCCGCCCGGTCTCGTGGACCGCCTGGATCTCCTCCACCAGCGCCGCGTCCTTGTCGGGCACCGTCGGGTAGATGCGGTCGGGCTCGTCCACGCGGATGCACGGCCGGTTGGGCGGGATCACCGCGACCTTCAGCCCGTAGAACTCGCCGAGCTGCTCGCTCACCGCCACCGCCGTGCCTGTCATGCCGCAGATCTGCGGATAGCGGCGGATCAGCCCCTGGACGGTGATCGAGTCGAGGATCTCGCCCTTCTCGCTCGGCGGCAGCGCCTCCTTCGCCTCGACCGCCGCCTGCAGCCCGTCGGGCCAGCGCTGCAGCAACGCCACCCGGCCCCGTGACGGGTTGATGAGCTGCACCTTGCCGTCGCGCACGATGTAGTCGACGTCGCGGGTCAGCAGCGCGTGGGCGTGGAGTGCGAGGTTGAGCTCGATCAGCGTGCCCGGCTCGTTCTCGTCGTAGAGGTCGACGCCCAGGATGTTCTCGACGCTGTCGGCGCCTTTCGGGGTGAGGTAGACGTTGCGCGACTGCTCGTCGATCTCGTAGTGATAGCCGCGGACGAGCTGCCTGACCAGCGCCGCCATCTCCGGCACCGCGTTTCCCGCGTCGGTCGCGCCCGCCATCACCAGCGGCACGCGGGCCTCGTCGACCAGCACCGAGTCGGCCTCGTCGATCAGCGCCACCTCGGGCTCCGGCACGATCAGCTCGCTCGCCTTCGTGCGCAG
The DNA here is from genome assembly GCF_043196965.1 of Nonomuraea sp. NPDC049309. Classification (NCBI taxonomy): domain Bacteria; kingdom Bacillati; phylum Actinomycetota; class Actinomycetes; order Streptosporangiales; family Streptosporangiaceae; genus Nonomuraea; species Nonomuraea sp. NPDC049309. The sequence continues at coordinate 351,882 of NZ_JBICSH010000006.1, forward strand.
CCGGTCGCGCAGCACGTCGAAGCCGATCTCGCTCACCGGGCCGTACGTGACGTTCTTCGCGTACGCCTCGCGCCGCTCCTCGGGCGTGGAGTTCTGGTCGATCCAGCCCACGCTCACGCCCAGCGCCTCGTAGAACGGGGCCATCCACTCGGCGTCGCGCCTGGCGAGGTAGTCGTTGACGGAGATCACGTGGACGCGCTTGCCCTGCAACGCGTAACCGGCCGCCGCCATCGCCCCGGAGAGCGTCTTGCCCTCACCGGTGGCCATCTCGGCGACCTTGCCGTCGAGCAGCGCCAGCGTGCCCAGCAGCTGCACGTCGTAGGGCCGCAGGCCGAGCGTGCGGTCGGCGGTCTCACGGACGATCGCGCAGAAATCGACTAGATCGCTCATGTCGGGCACCGGCAGCTCGTCCATGCCGCGCAACCGGTCTTCCCGCGCCCCGGCCGCCTTCACGATCTTCTGGTAGGGCGCGAGAGGGACGCCTCCCGGTCGGTCCAGGAGGTTCCTCAGTATTCCCTTAAGCGAGGCCACAGTTCCTCCAACGCGCGCTACGCCGACACCGTTCCCCCTGCCGCTCTGGGGGAACGGAGCGACGATTCGGCAAGCGCCGCCGTACCGGACCTTAACTCATCCGGCCCTCTGTGCCGTCACATCACGGCGCATCGGCTCGTGCGGCCAGCGCGGCCACCGCCGCGAGCAGCAGCACGCAGCCCGTCCAGGCCGACGCGGTGAGCCGCTCGCCGAACAGCACCACCCCCAGCAGCGCCGCGCCCACCGCCTCGCCGAGCGAGATGATCGACACGGTGGTGGCGCGCAGGGCGGTCAGCGCGCGGAAGAACAGCCCGTACGCAAGGGCCGTCGGCACCGCGCCCAGGTAGCCGAGCAGCGCCGCCGACGTCCAGGTCAGCTCGGGCAGCGCGCCTTCCACCAGCGCGAACGGCGCGAGGAACAGCGCGCCCGCCACGAATCCGCCGATCGCCGCCGCCTCCGGGCCGCCGTCGTCGCGGTGCCGCCGCGAGACCAGCGTCACCCCGGCGTACCCGGCGGCGGAGGTCAGCGCGAGCAGCACCCCGAGCACGGATGTCCGGCCCGCGTCCGGCGTCGCGGACCCGGCGGTGAGCAGGACGAGACCGGTCAGCGCGGCGGCCAGGGAGATCAGCGCCGTGCGGCCCAGGCGCTCGCGGAGCAGGAAGCGGCTGCCCAGGGCGGTGAAGATCGGGCTGGCGCCCATCGTCACCACGGTCGCCACCGCGACGCCCGAGTGCGCGATCGCGGCGAAGTACGCGGCCTGGTAGAGCGCCATCCCGGCGCCCACCACCACCGTCCGCCCCGTGACGCGCAGGCCGCCCGCGCCGCGGATGAGGACGAGAAGGAAGGCGGCGCCGATGAGGTACCGCCACATCGACACGCCGGCGGGGCCCAGCCCGCCGGTCTGGAAGAGCAACGACCCGGCGGCGCCGCCGGTGCCCCAGGCGGTCGCGGCCACGGACACGTAGAGGGCGCCCCGCCGGGCGGAGACATGCGTCATCGAAGAGTTCTCCGGAGGTGAGAATCGATCAGGGCCCGGTGAGCGGGCAGCGATCACCCCCGGATCGGTGACGACCCGGCGAAAGTCAGAAGACGCCGCCCGCTAGCGGGCGGGAGGCGGAGAACAGATCAGGCGCCGATGCATGCCCCCTAAGATAGCCGCCCGCCCCGGCGGCACCCCGCCCGCTCGGGGCACGCACAGGGCCGGGGTGGCTTCGACCGGGCGGTCGGCCCTCGTCCGCTGGGCTGCTCGCGGGGCAGGGAGGCCCGGGCGGGGACGGCGGGGTCATCCGGTGGGGGTGCCGGCGGGGACGGTGGCGCGTGCGGAAGGTTCCTTCTTGGACAGCAGGCGCTTGAGCCGGGGCGCGAGCGGCCGCTCCACGAACCGGTGCACCGCGTACGCGGCCACCAGCATGACGGTGATCATCCCGACGAGCAGCACGTACTTGTTGAACGCCCCTTCCAGCCTGGCGAACAGGATGAAGCCGACGTGCGCGTGCAGCAGGTACAGCGGGTACGTGAGCGCGCCGGCCGTCACCAGCCACGGCCTGGCCAGGGGCCGGGTCACCCCGAGCGCGATGAAGGTCATGACGAGGAAGATGAGCACGACGACGGCGGTGATGACGACCGGCGAGTACGTCACGTCGTAGCGCTCGCCGACGGCCTCGGCGTACCCGATGGCCCGGTAGACGGCGTTGCCCAGGCAGATGGGCACCAGCAGCGCGATCTGCCAGTCGAGCCCGAACCGGTAGAGCAGGAACAGCGCCATCCCGGCGATGAAGTAGTGGGAGAACTCGGACTGGACGACCAGGTCGGCGACGCCCGGCAGCACGCCCAGCTCGACGAGGAACGTCAGCGCCAGCCAGCCCCACAGCCCGATCATGATGCGGCCCCGCGTGATGCCGATGACGGTGGCGATCAGCATGAGGATGTAGAACCGCATCTCGGCCCAGAGCGTCCAGTAGACGACGTCCACGTTCTCGATGTTCGGCACCGCCTGGAACATCGTCAGGTTGGCCAGCACCTGCGGCAGCGTCACCTGGAACATGCCCCATCCGAGCAGCGCGGTGACGGTCGCCGTGACGGCGATGCCCACCCAGTACGCCGGATACAGCCGCACCACGCGCGAGACGATGAACTGCCGGGGCGTCCTGCCCCACGCGCTCATCAGCACGACGAAACCGCTGATCAGAAAGAACAGGTCGACCCCGAGGTAGCCGTATTTCGCCCAGGCGCTTTCCGTGACGAACGTCACAGTGGTCTTTCCTCCGGCCCAGCCGGAGAAGAGGTAGTGGAACAGCACTACGCACAGTGCCGCCAGCAGCCGGAGCCCGTCGATCTCGTAGAGCCGTTCTGGCCTGGTACGCACGGCATCTCCCTTCTGATGTGGAGAGGGTGGCGGCATCAGCTTGCGGAATGGTTAAAGGACAGCAAAGGCATTCTTACGGGTTTACGGGACTACCGGCGCGTACTTGACGCGATGTCCGACAAGACACTCACGACCGGCGGGTTCTCATACCTGACAGGAGGTGGCAGGTATGGCTGCGACGCTTGCCGGCATGACGACGAAAGCAAGCCTCATGGCCTTCACCATCGACTGCGCGGACCCCAAGGCGCTGGCCGGCTTCTACCACCAGGTGACCGGGATGGAGATCACCTACGCCGAGGACGAGTACGCCGCGATCGGCGACGGGACGGTCTCGATCTACTTCGGCCGCGTGCCGGACCGCAAGCCGGTCACGTGGCCGAGCCCGGACAAGCAGTTCCACCTCGACTTCCGGGTGCCGGACGTGGAGCGGGCGGTCGAGGAGTACGTGGCGCTGGGCGCGACGAAGCCCGATTTCCAGCCCGGCGTCACCAAAGAGGGCACCCGCTGGGTGGTGCTCCAGGACCCGCAGGGCCACCTGTTCTGCGTCTGCCCGCAACCGGCATAACCGGGCAAACGGAGGCCGGTGGGGGCCCAGGAGAGGCCAAGGAGCGGCTACGAGTCCGTACGCGTCGAGACCGATTTGTATGGACTTTTCCACCTAAAGAGTGATTCTGCGCCTCCTCGGGCCTCATAGGCTGGAGCAATGCTCCTGGAAGGATCCTTGCGTCTGCTCGGGCCGCGATGACCTGGGTCGGCATGCTGATCGCGCTGGCGGGGGCGCTGGGCTACGCGCTCGGTGCCGCGTTGCAGCAGTACGAGGTCGTGGCCGAGGGCGCCTCGCTCGGCCTGGTGCGCAGGCCCCGCTGGTGGGCGGGCGGAGTCATCTCCTTCACCGGCGCCTGCCTGCACGCCGTCGCGCTCAGCTTCGCGCCGCTGGTGGCCGTCCAGCCGATCAGCGTGGCCACGCTGGTCTTCGCCGTGCCGCTCGCCGCGTTCATGTACGGGCGCAAGCCGTACCGCGCCGAGATCATCGGCTCGATCGCGGTGGCCGTCGGCCTGCTCTGGCTGATGCTGCTGGTGCCCGCCCACGACGTGCCGCCCCACCTCAGCGACAAGGCGGCGCTCGGCTTCCTCGGCGTCGTCGCCGCCGTCACGCTGGTCACCCAGCTGCTCGCCGGCCGGGTGGGCGGGGCGGCCAAGGCGCTGCTGCTCGCGGTGGGCGCGGGCGTGATGACGGCGAGCGTGTCCACGTTCGTCCGCGTGGTGGCCGGCGGCATGCAGGGCGACTGGGGCCGGCTGATCCACTGGTTCACCCTGGCCGTGCCGGTGCTGCTGGTCTGTGCGGTGGTGCTGCTGCAGCGCTCGTACGCGGTCGGCTACTTCGGCATCGCCTACGCGGGGGTCCAGGTCATCGACCCCATCACGTCCGTGCTCGCCGGGTCGATCCTGCTCGGCGAGCCGCTGCCCACCGCCCCCGGCACGGCCGTGCCCGCCCTGCTGGCCGCCGCGCTGACCATCGGCGGCACGATCACGCTCGGCAGGCTGGCCCCCGACAAGAGCAAGCCGGTCCCCGCGCCCGAACCCCTGGAGAGCCCCCCGGAGGACGCTGTCAGCGAGCCGCCTCCGCCGGTGGACGCCAGCGCAGGATCTCGTCCATCGACCGCAACATCAGATCTGGGCTGATCCGGTTCGCCGCGGTCAGCGCGAAGTCCCGCAGCCACACGGCGAGCGGGTTGCGCAGCCGGCTCACCCGGCACAGCGTCAGCGAGCGCCGGACGATCCGGGTCGTCCGCTCCTTCCTGGCCGCGGTGTAGGCGGCCAGACTCTCCGCGGGACGTGCGGGGTCGGCCACGTGGCCGAGCACGACCGCGTCCTCGATGGCCTGGCAGGCGCCTTGGCCGAGGTTGGGCGTCATCGCGTGGGCCGCGTCGCCGACCAGCGCCACCCTGCCCCGGTGGTAGGCGGGCAGCGGCCTGGCGTGGTAGTGGATGTCGCCGCGGATGATCCGCGCCGGGTCGGCCGCCCGCAGCAGCGCGGGGATGGGCTCGTGCCAGCCGCCGAACCTGCGCAGCAGCTCCTGGCGCTCGTCGGGGGCGCTGCCGCCGGGCGGTGCGACGTCGGTGGCGTAGATGTAGACCAGGTCGCCGGCCAGCAGGTGGACGCCGAGCACGGCGCCCCTGCCCCAGCTCTCCGAGCGCGGCACGCGTGACGGGTCGCACGGGCTGCCGTCGTCGAGGCGCACGTCGCCGAGCGGGATGAGGGCCCGCCAGACCGTCACCCCCGCGTACGCCGGGTCGGGATGACCGGGGAAGAGCGCGCGCCGGGTCACCGACTTGATGCCGTCGGCCGCCACGATGAGGTCGGCCTCCAGATCGCCCGCCGAGGTCCGCACGACGCCGCGCTCGGCGTCCACGCCGGTGACCGCCGTGCCCACCCGCAGGGTGTCCGGCCCGCCCGCCTCGGCGAGCCCGCCGGCCAGGATGTCGAGCAGCGCGGCCCGCAGCATCACCACGACCGAGTCGCCGTACTTGCCGTCGGCCGCCTCCTCCGTGGTGGCGGTGAGCCGCCGGCCGTCGGCCCTGCGCAGCACCAGCGGCCCTTCGGCGTGGGCGAGCTCGCGCGCCCGGTCGCCGAGCCCGAGGGCGTCGAGCGCCTTCAGGGCGTTGGCGGCGATGGCCAGACCGGAGCCCACGGGTTCGATGGCGGGCGCCCGCTCCAGCACGGTCACGTCCCACCCCTTGCGCAGCAGCGCGACGCCGGCGCTCAGCCCGCCGACGCCGCCGCCGATCACCACGGCTCTGGCCATTGCGGCCTCCTTCGTTTCACTACGTCTGTAGTTTGAGAATACTACGTCTGTAGTGAGGCCTGACTACTCCTGTAGTATCTGGTGCCGTGAAGCGCTCAGACGTCGTGGCGGATGCGGCCATCGCCCTGCTCGCCGAGCGCGGCATGCGCGGCCTGACCCACCGGGCCGTCGACGAGGCCGCCGGCCTGCCGCCGGGATCCACCTCCAACCTCGCGCGCACGCGGGCGGCGCTGCTGGAGCTGACGCTGGCCAGGCTCACCACGCTGGAGTGGGAGGCGGTGTCGGGCGCGTACGAGGGCGCGTACGAGCGGGCCCACGACCTGGCCGGGCTCTCCGCGCTGCTGGCCGGGGCGCTGCACCTGCGGCTCGCCGCCCGCGAGCACACCCTCGCCCGCTACGAGCTGGCGCTGGAGGCCACCAGGCGGCCGGAGCTGCGCGCGATCTACGACAGGGCGGGCCGCCGCTTCCGCGATCCCGCCATCGCCATCCTGGCCGCCCTGGGCTCGCGTGACCCGGTGCGGCACGGGCGCACGCTGGTGACGTTCGCCGAGGGCTTGCTGTTCGACGCGGTCGCGGGTGCGGGCGCCGTGCCCACGCGAGAGGAGCTGGAGCAGGCCATCCGCGAGCTGCTCGCCGGCATGCTCGGCCGGAGCGCCGATGGAAAGCTCGCCCCGGAGGCGGACGCCGCTCGCGGAAACGCCGCAGGCGCGGACGCCGCCCCTGAAGACGCCGCGCCCGGGAAGGCCGCGCCCGGGGGCGCCGCGCCCGGGAAGGCCGCGAAGGGCCGGTCGGAGTAAGGCTCGGCAGGCCGCCAGGCGGGCCTGAAGGCGGTCGCGGTGCGGCGGCCACGGTGGAAGACCCAGGTGGGGTGGGTAGATGGCCACCCGAGGGCATTTGCCGGAAGCCACCTGTCGACACGCATACCGGCCGGTCGGTAGGGTCGCGTCATGGACTTCGCCTTCGACACCGTCACCGAGGACCTGCGCGAGCGATTGCTCCGCTTCATGGACGATTGCGTCTACCCCGCAGAACCGGCCTTCGAGGAACAGGCGAAAACCAGCGGCTGGAGCCCGCCGCCGCTGATCGAGGACCTGAAGGACGAGGCGAAAAAGCGCGGGTTGTGGAACCTGTTCCTGCCCGGTGAGTACGGTGCGGGCCTGACGAACCTCCAGTACGCCCCGCTGGCGGAGATCATGGGCAGAAGCCCCGCCATCGCCCCCGTCGCCACCAACTGCGCCGCCCCCGACACCGGCAACATGGAAGTCCTGGCCATGTTCGGCAGCGAGTGGCAGCGCAAGGAGTGGCTGCGGCCGCTGCTCGACGGCGAGATCCGCTCGGCGTTCGCCATGACCGAGCCCGACGTGGCCTCATCCGACGCCACCAACATCGCGACCTCGATCGTCCGCGACGGCGACGAGTACGTCATCAACGGCCGCAAGTGGTTCATCTCCGGCGCGATGAACCCGAACTGCAAGATCTTCATCGTCATGGGGCAGACGAACCCCGACGCGCCCAAGCACCGCAGGCAGAGCATGATCCTCGTGCCGCGCGACACGCCCGGCGTGCACGTCGAACGCGGCATGCACGTCTTCGGCTACACCGACGCCGACCACGGCGGCCACGCCGAGATCGTGTTCGAGGACGTACGGGTGCCCGCGGCGAACCTCATCGGCGAGGAGGGCGGCGGCTTCGCCATCGCGCAGGCAAGGCTCGGCCCCGGCCGCATCCACCACTGCATGCGCCTGATCGGCATCGCCGAGCGCGCGCTGGAGATGATGTGCCGCAGGGCGCTGTCGCGCACCACGTTCGGCAAGCCGGTCGCGCAGCAGGGCGTCGTCCAAGACTGGATCGCCGAGTCGCGCGTGAAGATCGAGCAGCTCCGCCTGCTCGTGCTCAAGACGGCCTGGCTCATGGACACGGTGGGCAACCAGGGCGCGCACACCGAGATCCAGGCCATCAAGATCTCCACCCCGATCACCGTGGAGCAGATCCTCGACAAGGCCGTCCAGGTGCACGGCGCCGGCGGCGTCTCCCAGGACTTCCCCCTGGCCGCGCTCTGGGCGCACGCGCGCACGCTGCGCCTGGCCGACGGCCCCGACGAGGTGCACAAGCGGTCCCTGGCCTATCGCGAACTGAAGAGGTACATGTGAACGAGGCACAGATCAAGGAGCGCGTGGCCGCGTTCCTCAGGGAGCACGATCCGAGCGGCGACCGCCTGGAGTTCCTGCGCGCCCGCTTCGACGCCGGGCTCGCCTGGGTGTGGTTCCCCGAAGGGCTCGGCGGCCTCGGCGCGCCGCGCGAGCTGCAGCAGGTCGTCGAGCGGGAGCTGGCCGACACCCCGCAGCTCAACAGCGGCAAGCAGGGCATCGGCCTCGGCATGGCCGCCCCGACGATCCTGGCGTTCGGCACCGAGGAGCAAAAGCGCCGCTTCCTCAAGCCGCTGTGGACCGGCGAGGAGATCTGGTGCCAGCTCTTCAGCGAGCCGGGCGCCGGTTCCGACCTGGCCACGCTGGCCACCAGGGCGGTCAGGGACGGCGACGAGTGGGTGATCGACGGGCAGAAGGTGTGGACGTCGGGCGCCCACCACGCCCGGTGGGCGATCCTCGTCGCCCGCACCGACCCGGACGTGCCCAAGCATCGCGGGCTGACGTACTTCATCTGCGACATGCACGCGCCCGGCGTCGAGGTGCGTCCGCTGCGGCAGATCACCGGCGAGGCCGAGTTCAACGAGGTGTTCCTGACCGGCGTCCGGCTCTCCGACGACCTGCGGCTCGGCGCGGTCGGCGACGGCTGGCGGGTCGCGCAGACGACGCTGATGAACGAGCGGGTGGCCATCGGCGGCGCGCCCACGCGGCGCGGCGGCGGCGTCATGGCGTCCGTGCTGTCCGCCTGGCGCGAGCACCCCGAGCTGCGCAGCCACGATCTGCACCAGCGGCTGCTGTCGCTGTGGGTGGAGGCCGAGGTGACCCGCCTGTCCGGGGTGCGGCTGCGCGAGCAGCTCGCCGCCGGCCAGCCGGGGCCCGAGGGCTCGGGCATGAAGCTCTCGTTCGCCAAGCTCAACCAGGCGCTGACCGGCCTGGAGATGGAGTTCAGGCGCGAGCTGACCTACGACGACTGGACGTTCAGGCGCTCGGAGAACGTCGACTTCTACGGCCGCGGCCCCGGCTACCGCTACCTGCGGGCCAAGGGCAACTCGATCGAGGGCGGCACCTCCGAGATCCTGCGCAACATCATCTCTGAACGGGTGCTCGGCCTGCCGTCGGAGCCCCGTGTCGACAAGGACGTGCCGTGGAAGGACCTGCCGCGATGAGCCTGCTCTACTCCGACGTCGAAGAGGAGCTGCGCGCCGCCGTGCGCGCCCTGCTGGCCGACCGCTGCCCTCCCTCCGCGGTGCTGGGGCGCGTCGAGTCCGAGCCGTACGACCTGGACCTGTGGAAGACGCTGGCCGGCGAGATCGGCGTGGCCGGGCTGCTGGTGCCCGAGGAGCTGGGCGGCGCGGGCGCGTCGGCCAGCGAGGCGGCCGTGGTGCTGGAGGAGCTGGGGCGGGCCGTCGCGCCGGTGCCGTTCCTCACCAGCTCGGTGCTGGCCACCAGAGCGCTGCTGCCGACCCGCGACGCGCTGCTCGGCGAGCTGGCCGAGGGGCGCAAGACGGCGGCGCTGGCCGTGTCGTTCGCGGCCTCGGCGTACCGGCCTGACCGGGGCGCGTCGGTGAGCGTGGACGGCGAGGGGCGGCTGTCCGGCACGGTCACCGGCGTGGCCGGGGCCGAAGTGGCGGACGTGCTGCTGGTGCCGGTGGACGGCGACCTGTACGCGGTCGAGAGCATCGAGCCCGAGACGGTCCGGGTGGTGCCCTCGATCGACCTGACCAGGCCGGTGGCCGAGGTGACGTTCGCGCGGACGCCCGCCCGCCGGGTCGGCGCCTGCGACCTCGCCGCCGTGCTGCGCTTCGGCGCGGGGCTGCTGGCCTCCGAGCAGCTCGGGGTGGCCGAGTGGTGCCTGGAGACGACGCTGGCCTACGTCAAGGAGCGCCACCAGTTCGCCAGGCCGATCGGCTCGTTCCAGGCGATCAAGCACCGGCTGGCCGACCTGTGGCTCGACGTGGTCAGGGCCAGGGCGGCGGCGCGGAACGCGGTCGCGGACTCCTCGTCGATCTCGGTGGCGGTGGCGCAGGCGTGGAACGCGGGCGTGGCCGTGCGCGCGGCCGAGGAGGCCCTGCAGCTCCACGGCGGTATCGGGATGACGTGGGAGCACCCCGTTCACCTGTATCTCAAGCGCGCCAAGGCCGCCGAGGTCGCGCTCGGCACGCCGGGCGACCACCGGGAGGCGCTGGCCTCACTCGTCGACGTGCCCGGCCCCGAGTGAGGCGAGCAGCAGGTCGGCGAAGTGCTTGCCCACCTGGGCGCCGGTGAGCGGCCCCTTGGCGTTGTACCACGTGCCCAGGTGGTGCACCGAGCCGAAGAAGTAGTCGACGACCAGCTCGGCGGGCACCCGGTCGCTGAAGACGCCCGAGCGCTGGCCTTCCGCCACGAGGTCGCGGAAGCGCTCGTGGTAGCGGCGGCGCTCGGCGCGCACCGACTTGCGGGTCTCCGGGGCGAGCAGGTGCATCGACCTGAAGAAGATCTTGGAGTCGTCGAGGTTCGCGGTCGTCGTCTCCACGACGTCGGCCGCGGCCCGGTGCAGGCGCTCCTGGACGGTGCCGGGGCCGTCGGCGATCTCGAACAGCCGATCCATCTGCATGCGCAGGACCCGCATGTAGATCTCGTGCAGCAGATCGTCCTTGGAGCTGAAGTAGTGGTACATGGCGCCCTTGGTGACGCCCGCCGCCGCCACGATCTCCTGCACCGAGGTGCTCTCGAAGCCGTGCTCGGCGAACAGCCTGGTCGCCTCGGCCAGCAACCGCTGCCTGACCGGTTCGTCTTTCACTCGGTCCCCCTTGGTCACCGCCTTAGCATACCGACTGGTCGGTTGATTGGTCTTGCGGGTACTAATTCCCTCACCTTAGGCTCACCTTGGTCGGGGAACGGGTATCCCATGACCGGCGAGGGATCTTCGGCGTGGCAGATCCTGCACTACGACGATTTCGGGGAGTTTGCCGTGCCCGGTGGCTCTATCTACGTGCAGCCCAACGAGAAGTACACAGGCTCATCCCCGCAGTGGTGGTACGAGAAGTTCTGGCGCGACGACGCGCCCAACCGGCTCAAGCGCAGGTACGTCAAGGCCGCTGTGGGTTTCGTCATCGGTGTGGCGCTCGGTCTCAGGTTCGATCTCGCGGGCGGCTCCGCGTTCACCGGCCTGCTGGCCGCCGGGCTCGTCTTCGGTGGCGACTGGCTGTACGACATCTACTCCTTCCGCAAGACCGCCGTCTGGCGCGGAGCCAAGCGCGGCGAGATCATCATGGGACGCCTGCTGCGCCGCTCGCTGCGCCGCCACGACTACCACGTGCTCGATGGCCGGGCGATCCGCGGGCAGGCCTCCATCGACCACCTGGTGATCGGCCCGGGCGGCGTGTGGATCATCGACAACGAGTCGTGGAGCCCCGACACCGAGATCGCCTGCTACGCCGGCCGGCTGTTCTTCGGCGAGAAGTACGGCACCAAGACCGCCAAGCCGCTGGTCGAGCAGGCGGAGAAGTTCGCCGAGCTGCTCAGCCGCGAGACCGGCATCCAGGTGAGCATCACGCCCATGCTCGCCGTCCACTGCGGCATACTCCCCAGGAACGGCGTGGTCTCGGCCGAGGGCCTGACGCTGGCCAAGCCGCGCACGATGGCCAGGCTCATCAAGGCCGCCGACCGCGACGTGCTCAGCCCGGCGCAGATCGAGGTGCTCGCCCGCACCGCGGCCCGCGAGCTGCAGCGCGTCTGACCGGGCCGCTCACGCCAGCGTCTCGATGAACGCGGTGAGCTGGGCGACGTTGCGGCACTCGTACATGGGCACCACGGTGCCGTACTCGCCCGCCACCGAGTCGCCGGTGTCCCACTGCCGGCGCGGCTCCGGATTCAGCCAGTACGCGTGCCGGCACCGCGACACCAGCGACCTGAGCAGGTCGAGCGCGGCCGGCTGGTAGTTGGAGCGGGCGTCGCCCAGGATCAGCAGCGACGTCTTCGGGCCGAGCGCGTCGCCGTACCGCTCGGCGAACCGCTCCAGCGCGTTGCCGTAATCGGTGCGGCCGAAGCGCACCATGTCGGCCTCGTTCGCGAGCCTGGTCATCGCCTCGACCACGTCGGAGCCGGGCTGGAAGAACCGGGTGATCTCGTCCACGGTGTCCACGAAGCCGAACGCCCGCACCTTCGTGAACTGCTCGCGCAGCGCGTACGTGAGCAGCAGCGTGAAGTGCGCGAACGACGAGACCGAGTCGCTGGTGTCGCAGAGGATCACCAGCTCGGGCTTGTGCGGCCGGGGCGGGCGCAGATGCATGGTCAGCGGCACGCCGCCGCTCTGCAGCGAGGCCCGCATGGTCCTGCGGAAGTCGAGCCGGCCGCGCCTGCCCTTGCGCTGCCGCATCGCCAGGCGCGCGGCCAGCCGCCGGGCCAGCGGGTGCACCTCCCTGCGCAGCCTCGCCAGGTCGGCCCTGGTGATGCGGAGGAAGTCGATCTGGTCGAGCGGCGGGCGCACGGCCGAGCGCGCGATGCGCTCGATCCCGGCGTCCTCGGCGATGCGGCGGCGCACGTCGCTCGCCACCGCCTCCTCGAAGCGCCGGATGTTCGCGGTGACGCCCTGCCGCACGGTCTTCTCCGCCAGCCCGCCGCGCTCGCGGCCCTGCAGCACCGCGCCCAGGATGCCGGCCATCAGCGTCTCGGGCGACAGGGCGCGCAGCACGCTGTAGGAGAACCAGTTCTGCCGCCCGGGAGCGGCCTGCTGCCGGCCGAACCGCTCCACCATGGCCTCGGCGAACGCCCGCATCTCCTGGTCGGTTGAGCCGGTCAGCAGCTCCGCCAGGTGCTCGCGCAGCTCCTTGACGCCGGCCGTGGCGAAGTCGATGCGTTCGCGGCCGGTGCGCCGCGCCCGCAGCCCGGTCGTGGACGCCGGGAACCACAGGTCGAACAGCACGTCGAACCCCGGCCGGTGCACCGGCCGCTTGACCAGCGTGGCGGCGTACGCCTCCCGCAGCGACTCCCGGTCGGCCAGGTCGATCACCCGCAGCGCGTTGGCGGCGTCCAGCCCTTCGGCGATCGACACCGGCAGGCCCGCCTCGCGCAGCGCGTGCACGAAGCCGACGTGCCGGTCCACCAGCGAGGCGGTCTCAGGCATCGGGCAGCCCCAGCTCCTTGATCGCCCGCGCCTGGTCGGATGCGTGCTTGAGCACCACGCCGAGCGTGCCGGCCACGGTCGCCTCGTCCAGCTCGTCGCGGCCGAGCGCGAGCAGCGTGTTGGCCCAGTCGACGGTCTCGGCCACCGACGGCGCCTTCTTCAGCTCCAGCGAGCGCAGCGTGGCGACCGTGCGCGCGAGCTGCTCGGCCAGGTCGGCGCGGAAGCCGGGCACCTGGGCCAGCACGATGTCGCGCTCGCGCTCGGGGGTCGGGTATTCGATGTGCAGGTAGAGGCAGCGCCGCTTGAGCGCCTCCGACAGCTCGCGGGTGGCGTTGGAGGTCAGCACGACGTACGGGCGGCGGGCGGCGGCGATGGTGCCCAGCTCGGGGATCGTCACCTGGAAGTCCGACAGCAGCTCCAGCAGCAGGCCCTCGACCTCGACGTCGGCCTTGTCGGTCTCGTCGATGAGCAGCACGGTCGGCCCCTGCGCCCTTACGGCCTTGAGCAGGGGGCGCTCCAGCAGGAACTCCTCGCTGAAGATGTCGTCGTCGGCGCTGGTCGCCTGGATGCGCAGGAGCTGCTTTTTGTAGTTCCACTCGTAGAGGGCTCTGGACTCGTCGAGGCCCTCGTAGCACTGCAGCCTGATGAGGTCCGAGCCGGTCGCCTGGGCGACGGCCTTGGCGAGCTGCGTCTTGCCCACTCCTGCCGGCCCCTCGACCAGCAGCGGCTTGCCCAGCGCGGCGGCCAGGAACACCGAGGTGGAGATGGCGTCGTCGGAGAGGTAGTCCACGGCGGCGAGCCGCTCCGTCACGTCGGCGGGGGAGTCGAACATCCAATGATCCTGTCTGCCGTCCCGGAAAGTACCGAATTTTATTCTAGCGTGGCCTGTCCTCCGGATTCCGATTCGACCAGGATCCCGATCACCGGTATATTCCTTCCTGCCAGCGCGCCGCTAGCTCAGTTGGTCAGAGCAGCTGACTCTTAATCAGCGGGTCCGGGGTTCGAGTCCCTGGCGGCGCACCGGATCGGGCGCCCACCTCACCAGGTGGGCGCCCGAAGTGTTTTCACCGGCATGTACGCCCTCATCGCCTCGTCCCGGGGGCCGGACGGTACGCACCGGTCGCGGCTGTTCGGGCCCGGCCACGGGTGTTTGAGGCCGGCCACGGCTGTTCGGGCCCGGTCGCGGGTGTTCGGGCGCCGCCACGGGTGTTCGGGCGCGGATGCGGGTGTTCGGGTGCGGATGCGGGTGTTCGGGTGCGGCCGGGGACTCGGCCGGGGCTTCAGGTGCGGCGGGGCCGGCGCAGGCGCAGGCCGGTGAGCGCGGCCAGCAGGATCACCAGGCCGATTCCCATCAGCGCCCGGCCGTCCGGGCCCGCCAGGCCGCCGCCGCCCGTGTCCGCGCCGCCCGACGGCACCTCGGCGGGGGTCTCCTCGGCGTCCTCGGTCTCGCCGGTGTCCCCGGTCTCGCCGGTCTCGTCCGGGGTGGGGGTCGTGCTCTCCGTGTCGTCGGCCGTGGGCGTGGAGGAGGTGGTGGGGGAGCCCTGGCCGGTGCCGACCGTGATGGGGTACTCGGTCCTGGTGGCCGTGTCGGAGGGCGTGCACTTGATCAGCCGGTCCGTGTTCGTCAGGCCGAAATTGATCGAGGCGGCGTGCACCTTTCCCGTGCCGGTGTTCCTGGGGGTCGTCTTGAGCTCGACCCTGGTGCTGGGGAGCACGATGGGTTCGCCGGGAATGACCGTGCCGATCTCGGCGACGCCGGTGGCCGAGGTGAAGCCGGTGATGCCGCTGATGCCGGCGGAGACGTACATCTTGATGTCGCCCTCCAACCCGGTGGCGGGGGCCACCAGCTCGGAGTCGCCCGCGTACGAGCCGGTCCAGCCGATCGTCAGCTCTTCGTTCACCTCGGCCTGCGCCGGCACGGTCAGCTCCACGTCGATGCTGACCTGCTGCGTGGCACCGCCGACCGTGCAGCTGTACTGGATCGGGGCGGCCGCATGAGCGGCGGGCACGGGGAGGACCGAGAAGACGGCGGCGGCGGATAAGACGGCCGGCAGGACGCGCACGAATGTTCTCCTTGCGATGGACGAGGTGTACGAGAAAGGACGAAGCTCGGGCACACTCGGGTGACGCGGTTATCCAACCGCAATTCAGATGCATCGTCATCCGGGCAACTGATAGGAAACCACTCATGACTTCAGGTGTCCGACTCATCCGTGACGACCGGCTGGCCAGGGTCGATTACGCGTACGCCGCCACCACGGACGCACCGCTCCGCTCCATCTGGGTGGCCGGGGCGTGCCCGCTCGACACCGACGGGGCCACGGTCGCCGCCGGCGACTACGCCGGGCAGACCCATCAGGTGATGCGCAACCTCATCACCGCGCTCGAAGGCGCGGGCGCCGCGCTCACCGACGTCGTCAAGACCACCGTGTACGTCGCCTCCAGCGACCAGAAGGACCTCGTGACGGCGTGGAACGTCTACCGCGAGTACATGGGGGAGCACGAGCCCCCGAGCACCCTGCTCGGCGTCACCGTGCTCGGGTACCACGACCAGCTCGTGGAGGTCGAGGCCGTGGCGGTGCTCCCGGGCGCCGGGTGAGACGGCCTCCCCGAGCGGGGCGTCAGCGTGCGCGGGGGAGCGACACGACCACGACCAGCCCGCCGCCCTCGCGGGGCCGCGCCCGTACGTCCCCGCCGTGCGCCACCGCCACCGACCGCACGATCGACAGGCCGAGACCGGCGCTCGTCCCGGTCACCGGCCGCTCGTCTCCGAGCCGGTGGAACGGCTTGAACAGCAGCGGCACGTCGTACGGCGGCACGTTCGGCCCGGTGTTGGACACCTCCACCTCGACCGTCTCCCTCGATGCGGTCCTGCTCTCCACCCGCACCCAGCCGGTGCCGTCGCTGACGTTGTAGCGGACGCCGTTCTCCACCAGGTTGTGCACGAGCCGTTCGAGCAGCAGCGCGTCGCCGGTGGTGGGGGCGGGCCCGGTGACCTCCTGCAGCGCGACCCCGGCGGCCTCCGCGGCGCCGGCGTTCTGCTCGATCACGTGCGCGACCACGTCGGCGAGGTCCACCGGCGAGCGGTCGGCCGGCTCCTGCTCCGACCTCGCCAGCAGGAGCAGCCCGCTGATGAGGCGTTCGTGCCTCGCGTTGATCTCCAGCAGGCTCTCGCCCAGCTCCTTGACGTCGGGCGAGGCGGTACGGCGGTGCATGGCCAGCTCCACCAGCGCCCTGTTGAGGGTCAGCGGGGTGCGCAGCTCGTGGGAGGCGTTCGCGACGAACCTGCGCTGCCCCTCGAAGGAGCGGTCGAGCCGCTCCACCATGGTGTCGAACGTGTCCGCCAGGTCCTTGACCTCGTCGTCTGGCCCGCGCAGCGCGATCCGCTCGGACAGCCCGCGCTCGGCCATGGGGGCGGCGGCGATCCTGCGCGCGGTCTCGGTCACCAGGTTCAGCGGGGCGAGCACGCGGCCCGCGAGCAGCCAACCGAGCCCCACGGCGAGGCCGCCGACCAGCAGCAGCGCGAGCGCGCCCTGGACGACGAGCGAGGCGACGGCGGCGTCGTGCACGCCGGCCTGCTGCTCGCGCAGCCACTCCAGGGCCGCCTCACCGGAGAGCGTGACGCCGTTCCTCGTGATGAAGAGCTCTTTGTGCTTGCCCGGCTCGGAGACGTACTGGCGCTCGAAGATGGCCTTGAGCTGCTGGTCGAACAGCAGGTACGTCACCGCGAGCAGGGCCAGGCCGGCCAGCAGGAACAGCACGCTGTAGACGAGCGTGAGCCGCAGCCGCAGCGTGGGCCGCGGTCTGCGCAGCAGGCGGGGAAGGGTGAGGCTCATCGGATCGCTTGCGGGCGGTCACGGGATGCGGTAGCCGACGCCCGGCACGGTCTCCACGACCGGCGGATCGCCCAGCTTGCGGCGCAGCTTGAGGATGGTCAGGCGGACCGCGCCGGTGAACGGGTCGGCGTTCTCGTCCCACGCCTTCTCCAGGAGCTGCTCCGACGAGACCACGCAGCCGCCGGCCCGCATCAGCTCGGCCAGCACCGCGAACTCCTTCTTCGACAGCGGCACGAACCGCCCGTCCCTGAACACCTCCCTGCGCGCCGGGTCGAGCGTGATCCCGGCCCGCCGCAGCACGGGCGGCACGGCGGGCCGCGAGCGCCGCCCCAGCGCCAGCACCCGCGCCGCCAGCTCGGGAAACGCGAACGGCTTCGTCAGGTAGTCGTCGGCGCCCAGCGACAGGCCGGTCACCCGGTCGTCGAGCTGCGCGGCGGCCGTGAGCATCAGCACCCGGGCGGCGCGCTCGGCGGCCACCATCTCCCTGCACACCTGGTCCCCGTGCACGCGCGGCAGATCCCGGTCCAGCACGACCACGTCGTAGTCGTTGACCGCGATGCGTTCGAGCGCGGCCTCCCCGTCGTGCGCCAGATCCACCGCATGCGTCTCCTCACGCAGCCACTCGGCGATCGCGTCGGCGAGCATCGGCTCGTCCTCAACCACCAGCACCCGCATGACGTCCCTCAGGTCCCTTCCTCTCGCCGGCGAAGCTCGCTGACGAAGCCGAGTGTGCTGCATGCCGCGTTCGCTCCAGGTAAGCCGCCGGCGGAAACGCGGAGGAAACACCTCAATCTGTTCCATCTCCCCTCGTACGACGTTCCTCCACGAAAGGGAGCCTCATGCGAGGAGGAGAACGAGCACGCGCCGCCGCCCTGCTGGCGGCGGCCCTCTGGACGGGCCTGCTCGCCGGGTGCGGCACCGGCGACGGCGGCGGGGCCGACGTGGCCTCGGTGACCGGCGCGGGCGCCCAGGCCGCCGCCGAGGCCGAGCCGAGCGAGGATCCGAAGGAGAAGGCGCTCAAGTTCGCCCAGTGCATGCGCGAGAACGGCATCGACGTGCCCGACCCCGACTCCAGCGGCCGGTTCACGATGCGGTTCGACAAGAACACGCCGAGGGAGAAGGTCGAGGCCGCCCAGGAGGCCTGCAAGCAGTGGGCGCCGAGCGGCGACGGCAAGCGCGGCGGCGACGGCAAGGTGGCCGAGCGGCTGCGCAAGCTCGCCCAGTGCATGCGCGACAACGGCGTCGAGAGCTACCCCGACCCCGAGGGCGGCATGATGCGCATCACCCCGGAGGTCGCGGAGGACCCCGACTTCGAGGCGGCCAAGAAGAAGTGCCAGAAGGAGGCCGGTGAGGCCGGCCTGGGAGACCTCTGATGCGAGCGGGAACCCGCAGGCGCGGCCTGGTGGTGGGGCTGCTGGCCGTGGTGGCGGTGGCCGGCGGCGGGCTGGTCGCGGCGGCCGGCGCGGGCGTGCTGGACGGCGGCGCGAGCCCGCCCGAGACGGCGCGCGCCCTCCCGCCGGCCACCGCGACGATCACCAGGGAGACGCTGCACGACACCAAGGAGGCCGACGGCGAGCTCGGCTACGGCCCGGTCACCACGGCCGTCGCCAGGCGGCCCGGCACGATCACGTGGCTGCCCGAGAGCGGCGCGACGATCACCCGCGGCAAGACGCTCTACCGCATCGACGACGAGCCGGTCACGCTCATGTACGGCGGCACCCCCGCGTACCGGGACCTCAGACCCGGCATGACGGGCAAGGACGTCGAGAACCTCGAACGCAACCTCAGCGAACTCGGCTACGACGGCTTCACCGTGGACGACGAGTACACCTGGGACACCGCCCAGGCCGTCATGGAGTGGCAGGACGACCGCGGCCTGCCCGAGACCGGCGTGGTGGAGCTGGGCCGGGTGGTGTTCGCGCCCGGCAAGGTGCGCGTGGAGAGCCTGGAGGCCGAGGAGGGCGGTCCCGCGCAGCCCGGGCAGCGGGTGCTCGCCTACACCGGCACCGCGAAGGTGATCACCGTGCGGCTCGGCGCCGAGGACCGGCGCCTGGCCAGGAAGGGCGCGAAGGTCCAGGTCACGCTGCCGGACGGCACGAGCGTGCCGGGCAAGGTGACCGAGGTCGCCACCGTCGTCGTGCCCGCACAGGGGCAGGGCGAGGAGCCGGAGACGCGGGTGGAGGCGCTGGTGTCGATCGGGTCGGCCAAGGCGGCGCGCGGCCTGGACAAGGCCTCGGTCGACGTCACGTTCACCGCGTCCAGGCGCGAGAACGTGCTCGCCGTGCCGGTCGCGGCTCTCGTCGCGCTGCGGGAGGGCGGATACGGCCTGGAGGTCGTCGAGGGCGGCAGGACCCGGTACGTGGCGGTCGAGACCGGCCTGTTCGCGGGGGGCAAGGTGGAGGTGTCCGGCGACGGGATCGCCGAGGGCATGACCGTGGGGATGCCGAAGTGACGTACCCGATGATCGCACTCGCGGACGTGTCCAGGACCTACCCCGGCGGGGTCGCGGCGCTGCGCTCGGTCTCGCTGCGCGTCGGCCACGGCGAGCTGGTCGCGATCGTCGGCCCTTCGGGGTCGGGCAAGTCGACCATGCTCAACGTCATCGGCACCCTCGACCGGCCGACGGCCGGCAGTGTGCACATCGACGGCCACGACGTCTCCGCGCTGACCGACGACCAGCTCTCCGCGCTGCGCGCCACCACGATCGGCTTCGTCTTCCAGTCCTTCCACCTCGCGCCGAAGGTACCGGCGCTGGACAACGTCGCCGACGGCCTCGTCTACACCGGCATGAGCCGCTCCGAACGCCGCCGCCGCGCGGCGCAGGCGCTGGACCGCGTTGGGCTCGGCCACCGCATGGACCACGAGCCGCACGAGCTGTCCGGCGGCGAGCGGCAGCGGGTGGCGATCGCCAGGGCGGTGGCCGGCGACCCGCCGCTGCTGCTCGCCGACGAGCCCACCGGCGCGCTCGACTCGGTCTCCGGCGCGGGAGTCATGGAGCTGCTGCGCGAGCTGAACGCCTCCGGCACCACCATCGTGATCATCACCCACGACCGGGAGATCGCCGACGGGCTGCCCCGCCAGGTACGCATGCGCGACGGCGAGATCGTCTCCGACTCGGCGGAACCGGCGCTCTCCGGCGCCTGGGGGCAGGCCTCGGGGACGGCGCGACCGGCGGCCCGGAAAGTGGCCTCGGGAGCGTTCATGGGGGAGGGCGAGGCGTGATGGCGATCGTCGAGCGGTCGAATGCCGCGTCGGCGCGGCCCCGCCCCGTCCCCGCCCGGATGCGGGCCGGCGACGTGCTGCGGGTCGGCGCGGTCGGCCTGCGCACCAGGCCGCTGCGGGCGTTCCTGTCCGCGCTCGGCATCGCCATCGGCATCGCCGCCATGGTCGGCGTGGTCGGCCTGTCGGCGTCATCGGGCGCCGAGCTGGACCGGCAGCTGTCCGCGCTGGGCACGAACCTGCTCACCGTCACCTCGGGCACGACGCTGATGGGGGAGCAGGCGCAGCTTCCGCTGGAGGCCGAGGCGATGATCGAGCGCATCGGCCCCGTCCAGGCGGTCTCGTCCGTCGGGAAGGTCACCGAGGCCAAGGTCTACCGCTCCGAGCACATCCCCGAGGCGCAGACCGGCGGCATCAGCACGTACGCGGCCAGGCTCGATCTGCCCGCCACCGTCGGTGCGACGCTGAGCAGCGGCACCTGGCTGAACGCGGCCACGGAACGCTACCCGGCCGCCGTCGTCGGCGCGACGGCCGCCAAGCGGCTCGGCATCGGCGCGGCCGGGCCGGACACCCTGATCGTGGTGGGCGGCGTCAGGTTCGCCGTGATCGGGGTCCTGGAGCCGGTGGCGCTGGCTCCCGACCTGGACGGCGGCGTGCTCGTCGGCTGGCCGGCGGCGGAGCGGCTGCTGGGCTTCGACGGGCATCCGACCACGGTCTACACCCGCTCGGACGAGTCGCGCCTTGAGGCCGTACGGCAGGTGCTCGGCGCCACCGCCAACCCGGAGGCGCCCAACGAGGTGGACGTCTCCCGCCCGTCCGACGCGCTGGCCGCCAAGCAGGCGGCCGGCCGGGCGTTCGCCGGGCTCCTGCTGGGCGTCGGCGCGGTTGCGCTGCTCGTCGGCGGGGTCGGCGTCGCCAACACGATGGTCATCTCCGTGCTGGAACGCCGGGCCGAGATCGGGCTGCGCCGCTCGCTCGGCGCGACCAGAGGGCAGATCCGCACCCAGTTCCTCGCCGAGTCGCTGCTGCTGTCGGCGCTGGGCGGGGCCGGCGGCGTGCTGCTCGGGACGGGGGTGACGGTGGCGTACGCGCTCCACAGCGGCTGGCCGCCGGTCGTGCCCGCGTGGGCGACTGCGGGCGCGCCGGCCGCGACCCTGCTCATCGGCGCGGCGGCCGGCCTCTACCCGGCGATCCGCGCCTCCCGCCTCCCGCCTGCCGCCGACGGAGGCGCTGGCGACGCCATAGCGGCGCGGGCCAGGTCCGAGGGGGCGCTTTCTGGATCGTGCGCCCGCGGAGGGGATCAGTCGGTGGCGTAACAGATGGTCTTGCCGATCACCCGGATGTCGCCGCCGTCGCGGGGGTTCAGCGTCAGCTCGAACGTCACCTGGGTGCGCGGATTGCGGAAGACCGCGACGTCGTCGGCGTCGTCACGCAGGTCGACGTCGTCGGTGACGCGGTCGTAGCCCAGCGCGCCCAGGCGTTCGAGCAGCCCGTCGGAGCCGCCTGCGAGGTCGCCTTCAGCGCGTACGGAGTGGCGCACCTGGCCGGGCACGCAGGTCTCGTCGCCGAGCAGCCGCACCGCCGGGCGGGCCAGGCCGGAGCCGAGCAGCGTATCGGCGTCGTGGTCGAGCTGCCGCGCCGCCTCCTCGAAGCCGGGCGGCTCGGAGGCGTTCGCGCAGGCCGTCATCGCCGCGACGCAGATGAGCACCGCGGACAGGACGTGGCTGCGGGCGCGCACGCTTCGACCATAGCGAGGACCTTCGCGGCGATCGAGGGGGTTTCACCGGTCGAGGAGCTGGGCCGCCAGCGTGTCGTACGCCCACTCCTCGAACCGCTCGTGCGGCCAGCCGCGCGCCCCTGTGAGCAGCAGGTAGAGCTCGGGGCTGAGCAGGCCGTACAGCACGTCGGCGGCCTGCTCGGGCGGCACGTCCGAGCGAGCGCCCGGCTTGGCCATCAGGCTCCGCGCGGCGGCGCTGTGGACGACGTGGCGGGGGTCGGTGTCCTGCTCCCACTGCGCCGCGACCTCGGGGTCCATGGCGACGGCCGTGTCGAGCACCTTCATGATCGGCGCGACCCTGGCCAGCACCGCGGACGATCCGTGCACGAGCGCCCGCAGGTGCGCGGCGGCCGTCGGGGCGGCGAGCACCTCCTTGAACCAGGGCCTGTCCATGGTCGCCACCGGCTCGTCGTCGCCTGCGATCGTGACGTCGACCAGCTCTTTGAGCAGCGTGCGCTTGTTGCCGAAGACGAAGTAGATGGTCTGGACGGCCACCCCCGCTTTTGCGGCGACGTCCTGCAGGCTGGTGGCGCCGTAGCCCTCCTGGACGAAGAGCTCGCCGGCCGCCCGCAGGATGCGTGCCCTGGTCTCCTTGGCCTTCAGGGCGCGCTTGCTCACCCTCTTGACATCGCTCACTCGCTAAAGCTTAACTCTAGTTAATTCACTAGAAGTGAACTCTAGAGAAGGACTCTCATCATGTCCGTGCTGCGCATCGTGCGTTTCACCGCCGACCCCGCCGACGCCGACCAGATCCTCGCCCGGCGCGCCGACCTCATCAGCGCCGTACGCGCCCGCTTCCCCGGGCTGGCCGAGACCAGGCTCATCCGGCCCGACGAGCGCACCTGGGTCGACTCCTGGCGCTGGGACTCCAGAGCCGCCATGGACGCGGCGGTGGCCGGCGCTCATGACCTGCCCGAGACCGGGGCCGCGTTCGCCCTGGTCAAGGACCCCACCAGTGAGGAGGGAGAGATCGTCGACGAGCGCTAAGGACGCCAGCGGCGCAGGTCGGTCTCCTTCTCGTACGCCTGCGCGTCCGGGTACGTGACCAGCTCGACGGTCGCGCCCCACGGCGTGCGGCAGTAGACGAACCGGTTGTGCGGGCCCGCCTCGGGGCCGGGCAGCGGCACCGGCTCCGTCAGCGCGGTCCCGCCGGCCTCGGTGACCAGCCGCACCGCCTCGTCCAGGTCGTCCACGTACACCGCGACGTGCTGCCAGCCCACGTCGCACGGCACCAAGGGGCCGCCCTGCCGCGGCCCCGCGAACTCGAACAGCTCGATGCCCGGCCCGTTCGGCAGGCGCAGCATGCGGACCGCCACCTCGGCCGTTCCCTGCGGCACGCCGAGCCGCCGCTCCACCGCCCAGCCGCCCTTGGGCCCCCGCTCGCGGGGCAGGGTGTCGTAGAGCACCTCGGCGCCGAAGGCGCGGGCGAAGAAGTCGGTGGCCGCTTCGAGGTCGGGCACGGTGACCCCGATGTGGTCGATGCCGCGCACGGTCATGGGTTCGCCTCCCTGTCGACACTGCTCCGACACTGATCCGACACTGCTCAGGTACTGCTCAGGCACTGTTCAGGCACTGCTCCGACGCTGATCCGACACTGCTCAGGCACTGCTCCGACACTGCTCAGGCACTGCTCCGACACTGCTCAGGTACTGCTCCGACACTGCTCAGGCACCGCTTCGAAACTGCTCAGGCGCTGCCGGACGCTGATCGGCTGCTTTTCGCGCGGGCCGCTCACCTGTGGCCGCGCAGCCTTCCGATCAGGCCCAGCTCGTCCACGACCCGGCCGAGCCCGAGCGCCACGGCCTCAAGCGGGCGCTCCGCGCGGCGCACCGGCATGCAGAGGGCCTCGCGCAGGCAGCGGCCCAGGCCGCGCAGCATCGCACCGCCGCCCACCACGACCGCGCCGCGCACCCCGAGGTCGGCGGCCAGCTCGGCCGGGCAGCGCTCGACGGTCTCCACCGCCGTGCGTGCGATCGACTCGAACGACGGCGCGGTGGCCTCGAAGATCTTCTGCACGGGCAGCACCAGTTCGTGCTCGCGCCCGGTCTCCGGGTCCCTGGCCCGCACGGTGACCTCGGGATGCATGCCCGTGGACCGGCGCTTGGCCGACTCGGCCTCCTCGTCGTCGAGCAGCAGGCCGTGCTCCCGCTCGACGAACCTGGCGATCGCCCGGTTGATCGCCAGCCCTCCGTACGGGACCGAGCCCGACGCCACCACCGACTCGCCGGACAGCACCGCGATGCGCGCGTTGTCGCGGCCGATGTCGATCACCATGTGCCCGGCGCAGTCCGACAGCTCCAGGCCCGCTCCGAGCGCCGCCGCCACCGGGTGCGGCACCAGGCGGACGATCCGCGCGTCCGCCTCGTACGCGATGTCGCGCAGCGCCGCCCGGTCGATCGGCGTGGAGTCGCCGGGCAGCGCCATGACGACGCGCGGACGGGAGTAGGGGTGCCAGTGCACCTTGCGCAGGAAGTGCCGGATCATCCGCCGGGCCAGCTCGGTGTCCGCGGGCAGGCCGCCGCGCACCGGCCAGCACGTCCGGCCGCCGCCCCCGAGGGCGGCGGCTTCCGCGCCGTACCCGATGACCTTGCCGGTGCGGCCGTCGCACATCACGGCCGAGGGCTCGTCCAGCACGATGCCTCTGCGCTTGGCGTAGATGCGCGTACTGGCGGCTCCCAGGTCCATCGCCAAATCACGACCGAAGAGACTCATCGCCGGACGTATTTCCTGAGCTGCTCCAACGCAACACCAGGAAGAGAACCGGGCATTTTTACCCAAACGGTGTTAGCTGGGCGTATCGGGCCGTGGCGCCGCCCCCGCGGAAGCGCGACCCACGCGGTGATGAGCGGCGGGCGCGGCGCGGTCATCGCGGCCCGGCGGAACCGGGTGCGGCGCGGCCTGGATCAGGCTTCCCTGAGCTCGGCGAGGGTGTCGTCGGCCCACTGGAGGCCGGCGCGGGCCAGGGTGAGGCCGAAAGCGTGGGCGTGGCGGCCGAACCGGCCGGGCCGCAGGGCCTCCAGCTTCTCCAGCTGTGCCTGGTAGCGGGCCCTGATGCGCTCGACGACGGCGATCGCTTGATCGCGCTCCATCACGTGGAGGAGGAACGCCTGGAGCGCGATCTCGCTGCGTGCGGGCAGCACGGGGTGGTGCTCTTCCATCCACGTGCGCAGCTCGCGCTCGCCTTCGGGGGTGATCGCGTAGATCTTGCGCCCTCTCGCGCCCTCCGCCTCGACGGTCACGAGCCCGTCGGCGGCCATCTTCACCAGCTCGGGATAGATCTGCGTGTGCCCGGCCTGCCAGACGTGGTTGAGCGAGCCGTCGAACGTCTTGGCCAGGTCGTAGCCGCTGGCGGGGCCGACGGTCGAGAGTAGTCCGAGCAGCGCGATCCGTAGGGACATGGCCCTCAGGATATCGAAGGCTTGACATGTAAAGACTTACATATCACTCTTCACATGTGAGCAATGACAAGAAGGGTGACGGCATCCTCCTGTTCGCCGTTCTCGGCGGCATGTTCCTGGCGATGCTGGACCAGACGATCGTGGGCACGGCGCTGCCGCGCATCGTGGCCGAGCTGGGCGGCGGCACGCTCTACACCTGGGCGGTGACCGCGTACCTGCTGACCTCCACGGTCACCGTGCCGCTGTACGGCAGGCTGTCGGACCAGCACGGCAGGAAGCCGCTGCTGCTGATCGGCATGGTGGTGTTCCTGATCGGGTCGGCCCTGTCGGGCGCCGCGCAGGACATGACGCAGCTCATCGCCTTCCGCGCGCTCCAGGGGCTCGGCGCGGGCGCGCTGATGCCGCTGTCGATCGCGCTGGTGATGGAGATGTTCCCGCCGGCGTCGGGCGGCGCCCGCGTGCAGGGGGCGATCGGCGGCGTGATGGGGCTGACGTACCTGGCGGGGCCGTTCCTCGGCGGGCTGTTCACCGACCAGGCGACCTGGCGCTGGGCCTTCTACGTGAACGTGCCGATCGGGATCGTGCTGGTGGCGATCATCGTGCTGCGGCTGCCGCGCCGCCCCGGCACCGGCGGCGGGCGTCCCGACTACGCCGGCATCGCGGTGTTCACCGTGGCCGTCACCGCGTTGCTGCTGGGCCTGACCGAGAAGGGGCTGGACGGCCACACCTGGACCGACGCCCCCGTGGCCGGGCCGATCCTGCTGGCACTGGCGCTGCTGGCCGTCTTCGTGGCGGTCGAGCGGCGGGTGGCGAGCCCCATCATGCCGGTGGAGCTGTTCGCGAACCGCTCGTACACGCTGGTCAATCTCGTCTCGTTCGTGACGGCCTTCTGCATGTACGCGGGCGTGGTCTTCCTGCCCCGCTACTTCCAGCAGGCGCTGGGCGCCAGCGCCACCGCCTCGGGCCTGCGGATCTATCCGCTGACGCTGGGCATGGTCGCGGGCAGCGTGCTCATGGGCGCGCTGATGGCCAGGACCGGCCGGTACAAGCCGTGGCTGCTGATCTCGCCGGTCCTGCTGGGCGCGGGCGCGCTGCTCTGCCTCAACCTCTCCGTGAACAGCGGGGGTCTGGCGGTCGCGCTGTGGATGCTGCCCCTCGGGCTCGGCATGGGGCCGATGCTGTCCGGGCTGACGGTGGCCGCGCAGCAGTCGGTGGAGCCGCGGCACCTCGGCACCGCCTCGGCCAACCTCACCTTCTTCCGGCAGATCGGCGGTTCGGTGGCGCTGGCGGTGGGCGGCACGCTCTACGCGGGGGAGTTCGCGGCGAACGTGCCCGTGGTGGGCGAGGCCGCCGCGCACGCCTCGGCCGCCGCGCTGGTGGTGCCGGCGCTCGGGGTGGCGGGCGCGCTGATCGCCCTGGTGGCGGTGTCCGCGCTGCCGGACCGGCGGCTCACCCGTCCGGGATCGCCGCCCGCAGGGCGCGAGGACGCGCGGGCGGGCTCGGTGGAGGCCGGTTTCGCGTCATGAACGGCACCGTGCGAAGCTGTTCGGTATCCCCGACACCATGGAGGTCCTCATGGCGGATGCACCGGAGCCGGAAGTCAGCGAGACTCCCGAGGACGCGATGAAGCGCAAGTTCCGCGAGGCGCTCGAACGCAAGCGCAATCAGCAGGCGGGCTCAGGCGCGGGTGGCAGGGGCTTCGATCCATCGAAGATTCACGGGACGCACGGTCCGGCCGCCAGCAAGAGATCGTTCAGGCGTAAGAGCGGCGGCTGATCAAGCGAAATCCCCAGGGGCACGGCATGCCGTGCCCCTTTCGCATTTTCATTCCCGCCTAAGGTAGATCTTTTGTCCGATTCATGGTGAAACGTTTGCGGGTGTCCAGTCCCGTCGTTAGAGTGTTCGCCATTACCAGCCGGTGACCTAGTCCTTACCCAAGACGGACGACCGGCTGGCGCCGAATCCCGAACCTTTCGGGAACCGGGGAACCACCCTCCCCTTGGGGTGAATCCGGCCCCCGTGGCCGGTAGGGCAACTCCACCGCCCGAACCCGTCAGCTAACCCGGTAGGCGTGATGGAGAGGATTGCGTATCACATGTGTCACCAGCGTGTCGTACCCCCGGACCGCTTCGTGCTGACGGCCGCCTGCTGAGCGGCCCCCTTCCCCAGGCTCGTTATTTGCGTCGCGCGTAGCGCGCGGATGCTCTGCTCCGCCGTGCCCATTTCCCCCTCAGCGCCGGCGTAACTCCCCCTGTCCCCTCGTGAAGGGTTTGCTGCTTCATGTCTGCCTGTTTCGGCCTGCGTTCCCTCGCCTCGCTGACCACCTGCTGCGCGGTCGGCATGACCATCGCCGGCACGGCGGCCCACGCCGACACCGTTGACGAGAAGATCCTGCTCAAGGGCTCGACCACGGCCTCCTACTTCTGGGACGACGCCTCCGGCCGAGCCGGTGACACCGGGCTGCCGGCCAGCGGCAAGCCCATGCAGAAGGGTCTCGCGGCCAGCCCGAGCTGGCCGCTGATGACCGAGGGATACGTGGTCTACAAGGGCAAGAAGGCGCCGTTCTTCGTCGGTGACCGCGGTCCCGGCGAGCCCTCCAACCGCGGCATCATGCTCGACCTCGACGCCAAGACGTTCGCCGAGCTGACCGGCGGCACGTTCAACCCGAACACGCTGCACGTCGACGGCATCGGCGGCCAGGGCCACATCGAGGTCCAGTACGTCATCACCAAGTGGGGCCCAGGGCCCGGCAAGAAGAACTACCCGGTGCCGTTCTCGACCGGCGCCTGGTCCAGGCGAGACAGGAACCCCGCGCCCCCGCCCGCGCAGGACGAGCAGTCCCAGCAGGCCGGCGGCCGCTCGGTGCCCGCCGCCCGCTGACCCGGCGCCTACGCCGTCCGCTGACGCGCCGTCCCCGTCCCCGTGCGGCGTCGCGGACGTGCGCCATCGCCGCGCCGGTGCGCCCTTCCCCCTCCGCGTGCCGGCGCGGCGATTCTCTCCCCGCCCCAGGCGCGGGCCCCGCTCCATGCGCGGGCCCCGCTCCATGCGCGGGCCCCGCTCCATGCGCGAGTCCCGCTCCATGCGCGGGTCCGTCATGGCGGCACGCCGCCACGTGGCGCGCTGTCGAGTGGTCCGTAGTCGCGCGGTGTGCTGTCGTGTGGTGCGTTTCTTGGTCGTTGCACACCACGCCAGGAGGTCCTCACCCATTTCAAGATCCTCGACGGCGAGTCGCAAATCCCGTATCGCTGTCACCAACGTCTGTGGCCGGTATACCTAGGGGGCGCGTTTCGCGGACTCGTAGCGGCGTACAAATGCCGCTTTACGGGCGCCGACCAGAATGACATTCTGGTCGGCGTGACGACCCGTGTAGCCGCAAACGGCATAGAGATCGCCTACGACAGCTTCGGCTCACCCACAGGGCGGCCGCTCCTCCTGATCATGGGGCTCGGCGCCCAGCTCATCCAGTGGGACGAAGGGCTCTGCCGGCTCCTCGCGGAGCAGGGACACCACGTCGTACGGTTCGACAACCGCGACGTCGGCCTGTCCACGCACTTCCACGACGCGGGCGCGCCCCGGCCGGGGGAGCCCGCGCCGTACCTGCTGGAGGACATGGCCGACGACACCGCCGCGCTCATGGACGCCATCGGCTGGCCATCCGCGCACGTCGTGGGCGCCTCGATGGGCGGCATGATCGCCCAGACGCTGGCGATCAGGCACCCCGAGCGCGTGCTCACGCTGACCTCGATCATGTCCACACCCGGACCCGACGTCGCCCCGCCCACCCCCGAGGCGCTCAAGGCGCTGCTCACCCCGCCGCCGAAGGACCGCGCCGGGGTGATCGACCAGTCGGTGGTGACCTGGTCGACGATCGGCTCGCCGGGCTACGAGATGGACGAGGAGGCCATCAGGACGCGGGCCGGGCTGGCCTACGACCGCTGCTTCGACCCCGCGGGCACGGCCCGGCAGTTCGCGGCGATCAGGGCGTCGGGCGACCGGACGGAGGCGCTGGCGAACGTCCGCGTCCCCACGCTGGTGATCCACGGCGAGGCCGACCCGCTGGTCCCCGTGGCCGGCGGCCGCGCCACGGCGGAGGCGGTGCCGGGGGCACGGCTGGTGACGTACCCGGGGATGGGGCACGACCTGCCGAAGGCGCTCTGGCCCGACATCGTCTCCGAGATCACCAAACTGACCTCGGCCTGACGCGCCGGCCGGCGGCCCCACCCCTGCGCCACGGACCGCCGGCCACCCCCGCCCGCCCATCGACTATCCCGCCCGTCATCCGCCCCAGCTCCGCCGGCCGCCTCCGCCTCCGCCGGCCGCTGTCCGTGCCCCGCTGGTGGTGTCCGCGCTCCGTTGTCCGCTGGGTGCGTCCCGTCGGCCGCTCTCTGCGCCCTGGTGGCTGTTATCCGCGCTCCGTCGGCCGCTCCCCGCCCCCGCGGGCCGGCTCCATGCCAGCCCGCGGCGCTTCTTGAAACCGCGGCGCTCGCCTTTGAAACCTGCGGTGCTCGCCCCTTGAAAGCCGCCCGCATCGGGCGCGCGCATCGGCGTGGTGCCGTCCCCTGCCGTCGGTGAGGCGTCCGCCGGTGCGCGACCCGCTGTCATGCGCCATGCACGTCATGCGCCATGCACGTCATGCGGCGTGCACGTCATGCGGCGTGCACTCGACCGGCTTGCCCGCAACCGGCACGCTCCGGCCGGGATCACGTGCCGGTGCGCGACGCGTACTTCTCGCGGCAGCGCATGATCTCGTTGACGTTGCGCTCCGCCCAATCCGCCACCACCGAGATCGGCCCATGGAGCGAGCGCCCCAGGTCGGTCAGCGTGTACTCCACGCGCGGCGGCACCTCCGCGAACACCTGGCGGGTCAGCAGCCCGTCCTGCTCCATCGCCCGCAACGTCTGGGTCAGCACCTTGGGCGTGACGCCGCCGATCCGCTCCCTGAGCTGTGTGAACCGCATCGGCCCCGAGAAGAGGCAGAGCAGCACCAAGGCCGACCACCTGTCGCCGATCCGGTCGAGGACCACCCTGGTCGGGCAGTTCGGGTCGAAGACGTCGCCTTTAGTATCCACAGGGTACTTATAACACGATGAAGTAACCAGTATCTGATGGATACTCTTGGTGGCATGAAGATCCTGGTCTTTGGCTCGACCGGCATGATCGGTCAGCGCATCGCCACCGAGCTCCGTAACCGTGGCCACGCCGTAACCGGTGTCAGCCGCCGCGGCGGCACCGCCGAGGGCGACATCAAGGGCGACATCCACGACGCCGCGAGCCTGGCTGCCGGCCACGACGCCGTGGTGACCGCCATCGCGCCGCCGCGCGACGGCACCGAGCCCGAGGGGCCGTTCCTGGAGGCCAACAAGGCGCTCATCGAAGGGCTGCGCACCGCGGGGGTGCGCAGGCTGATCGTCGTGGGCGGCGCCGGCAGCCTCCAGGTCGCGCCGGGTCAGGACCTGGTGGACACGCCCGGCTTCCCGGAGATCTACAAGAAGGAGGCGCTGGCCGGGCGCGCCCTGCTGCACCTCTACCGGGGGATCGACGACCTGGACTGGACGTTCGTCTCCCCGGCCGCGGAGATCGCTCCGGGGGAGCGCACCGGGAAGTTCAGAGTCGGCGGCGACACGCTGCTCAGCGACGATCAGGGCCGCAGCTTCATCAGCGCCGAGGACTACGCGGTCGCGGTGGCCGACGAGCTGGAGAAGAACGCGAACATCCGCAAGCGCATCAGCGTCGCCTACTGACCCCGTTCTCGCCCGTCCCCGCGCCTGCCGGTCGGGCAGCGCCGCGTGCTGCGCTCGCGCCGCCCGCAGGCGCGGGTTTCTCGTGTCGGTCGGCCGGGCGGTGGCGGAGTGCGCGGTTACTTGCCGGCCGATGTGTCGGGCGCTGCCGCCGCGTCCGGGGCGTCGGCGGTGCCCTGCACGCCGGTCGCGTCCGGGGCGTCGGTCGTGTCCTGTACGTGGGTCGCGTCCTGCACGTCGGCCGGGCCTTGCGGGGAGGCCGCGTCCCGCGTGTCACCCGCCCCCGCGGCGTCACCAGTCTTCGGGGCGTCGGCCGCAGCCGGCGTGTCGGTGGTGTCGGGCGCGGGGAGTGCTCCGGCGTCGTCCGGGAGCAGGGCCTGCTCGTCGGGTTTGTGTACGAGGACGTTCTCCACGTACGACTCCACCGCCTTGGCGAGTCCCACGTCCGCGCCTGCCTGCTCGGACAGGAACCACCGGTGGTCGAGGATCTCGTGGAAGATCTGTGCGGGCTCCAGTTTGCCGCGCAGCTCCACCGGGATGGCCTCGACCGTCGGCTGGAACACCTCGGCCAGCCACCGGTGCGCGACGATGGCCTCGTCCTCGTGGCGCAGCCCTTTGGCGACGCGGAAGCCGTCGAGGTCGTTGAGCAGCCGCCTGGCCTGGTTCTCCTCGACGTCGAGCCCGGTGAGCCTGAGCAGCCGCCGCTGGTGGTGCCCGGCGTCCACGACCTTGGGGCGGACGATGAGCCGTCCGGTGCCGACCTTGCGCCGCACCATCATCTCGGCGACGTCGAAGCCGAGCAGGTTGAGGCGCCGGATGCGCTGCTCGACGCGGTGCCAGTCGACCTCTTCGATGATCTCGCTCTCGTTGAGCTCGTTCCAGAGGCGGTGGTAGCGGGCGACGATGTCGTCGGCGGTCTCCATGGGGTCGATGGACGGGTGGAGCAGCCCGCCGGCCTCCAGGTCGAGCATCTCGCCGAAGATGTTCGTGTGGGCGGTGTCGATGTCGCCAAGCCGCTGCCCCTCGCTGATCATGGGGTGCATCTCGCCGGTCTCGGCGTCCACCAGATACGCGGCGAACGCGCCCGCGTCGCGCCGGAAGAGCGTGTTCGACAGCGAGCAGTCGCCCCAGTAGAAGCCGTTGAGGTGCAGCCGTACCAGCAGCACGACCAGCGCGTCGAGCAGGCGGGTGAGCGTGTCGGGGCGCAGGGTGCCCGACATGACGGCGCGGTAGGGCAGCGAGAACTGCAGGTGCCGGGTGATGAGCGCGGCGTCGAGGCCGTTCTCGCGGCCGGTGACGTACGCGACGGGCTCGACGGCGGGCGCGTCCAGCCGGGCGAGGTCCCACAGGAGCTGGTATTCGCGCTTGGCGTACCGCTCGCTGATCTCCTTGATGGCGTACACCTTGCCGGAGAGCCGCGCGAAGCGGACCACGTGCCGCGAGATGCCGCGCGGCAGATCGACCAGGTGGTGCTGCGGCCAGTCCTGCAGCGGAAGTTCCCAGGGGAGGCGGATCAGGTCAGGGTCACCTAGCGCGCCAGTGATCTGGAGGGGCATTTCCTCAGGATATTGTGCGTCGGTGGACGAGTTTCTCAAGTGGTACTTTTCCGACCGTCCGGTCATCGCCGCCATGCTGGGGGCCGATGGCTACGATCACACGCTCGGCGACTTCACCGCGGAGGCCTGGCAGAACCGCGAGCGCGAGCGGGTCCGCTGGCTGGAGCGGCTGTCGAAGGCCGAAGCGCCCACGCTGGACGACGCGATCGACAGAGATCTCGTCGTATCGCAGCTAAGAGGCGACATCGCCATGGCGTCCTGGCCGGTGTGGCGCCGCGACCCGAGCGTCTACCTCGGCTCGATCTTCACGGCCATGTACAACCCCTTCCAGAACCGGCTCAAGCCCGAGCCGGAGCTGGTGAGCGCCGCGATATCCCGTCTGGCCGAGGTGCCCGGCGTGCTGGCCGCCTGCCGCGCCAACCTGGATCCCGACCTGGCCGCCCCGCTGCTGGTCAAGCGCGGGCTCGGCCAGGCCCGTACGGGACGCAACTTCCTCACCCGCACCATCCCGTCGATGGTCGAGGACCCCGAGCTGCGCGCCAAGCTGGCCGAGGCGGCCGAGCCCGCCGCGCGGGCGTTCGACGACATCGTCACCTTCCTCGAGGGCTTCGAGTGCGGCGGCACCTGGCGGATGGGGGAGCGGCTCTACTCCCAGCTGCTGCGCGAGCGCGAGATGCTCGGCTACGGCGCCGCCGAGCTGCACGAGAAGGGCAAGGCCGCCTGGGCCGAGCTGGACGCCCGCATGCAGGAGGTGGCGGTCAAGGTCAACGGCTCGCGTGACTGGCGGGCCGCCATGGAAGTCATCATGGACGACCACGCGCCCACCCTCGACGACATGCGCGCCGAGTACGAGGCCGAGACGCACCGCGCAAGGGAGTTCGTCCGCCGGCACGACCTGGTCACCTTCGCCGAGGACGAGGAGTGCCTGGTGCTGCCGTCCGCCGAGTACAACCGCCCGGTGCTGGCCGTGGCGCACTACCTGGCCCCGCCGCCGCTCAGCGCCTCGCGCCGCGGCGTCTTCTTCGTCCCCTACACCCCGGACGACTTCACTCCCGAACAGGTACGCCAGCGCCTGCGCACCAACGCGCGGGCCCAGATGCCGTCGATCGCGGTGCACGAGGCCTACCCGGGCCACCACTGGCACCTGTCGTTCATCGCGGAGAACCCGCGCACGGTCAGGAAGGTCTTCAGGACGCCGTACTTCGTCGAGGGCTGGGCGCTGTACGTCGAGAAGCTGCTGCACGAGCACGGCTACTTCGACACTCCGGCCAAGGAACTCGCCCACCTCGACTTCCGGCTCTTCCGCGCCGCCCGGATCATCGTCGACACCGCGCTGCACTGCGAGGACATGTCGATCGAGGAGGCGGAGACGTTCATGTCGACCAAGGCGTCGCTGTCGCCGGGCACCGCGCAGGGCGAGGTCAACCGCTACTGCGCCTGGCCGACGCAGGCCCCCTCCTACCTGACGGGCGCCATCGAGATCGACCGCATCCGCGCGTCGTTCACCGGCGGGCTGAAGGAGTTCCACGACCGCATCGCGGGCGCCGGCGGCCTGCCGCTCGGCCTGGCCGAGAAGGTCGCGCTGGCGTAGCGCGCCTTGGTGCCGCCCGGGGCGGGCGCACGCGGCGCTCCGCCGGGCCTGCCCGCACGCGGTGCTCCGGCCGGGGCGGGCTCATGCCGGGCCCTGGTCGGACTCGCGCCGCCGGGCCGGGCCGGGCTCAAGGGCGGGGGACGTCCGGCGGGCCGGGCTCAAGCGCAGGGGAACTCCGGCGGGCCGGGCTCAAGCGCGGGGGAACTCCGGCGGGTTGAGCGTGCGCTCGACCACGGCGGCGAGCTGCGCGTCGGTGAGCACGGCGGGCGTGCCGATGCCGGCCGCGCGCACGTACACCTCGCACAGCCACTCCAGCACCCGGGTGGCCTCGAACGCCTCCTCCAGCGTCGCCCCGATGGTCACCCCGCCGTGGTTGGCCATCAGGGCGGCCCGCCTGCCCTCCAGAGCGGCGCGCACGTTCTCGGCCAGCTCGGGCGTGCCGTACGTGGCGTAGGGCGCCACCCTGACCACTCCGCCGAGCAGCAGCGTGTTGTAGTGCACGGGCGGCAGCTCGGTCATCGTCGTGGCCACGACCGTGCCGAAGACCGAGTGCGTGTGCACCACGGCCTGCGCGTCGGTGCTCTCGTAGACGGCGAGGTGCATGGGCGTCTCGCTGGACGGCCGCAGGTCGCCTTCGACGAGCCGGCCCGCCGTGTCCACGATCGGGCACATCTCGGGGGTCAGCTTGTCGAGCGCGACGCCCGAGGGGGTCACCGCGATGCGGTCGCCGTCGCGCACGCTGAGGTTGCCTGACGTGCCGATGACCAGGCCCAGCTCGACCGCGCGACGGCCGTACTCGCACAGTTGCTCGCGAAAGGTCATAAGCCGGGAATGTAGTGCATCACAGGCGCTCGATGGCGGCGAGCATGATCCGCCCGGCCCGCTCCCGGCTCAGCCGGTCCGGGTAGAGCATCAGGTGCAGGCTCAGCCCGTCCACCAGGGCGAGCAGCTCCTCGGCGAGATCCTCGAGGTCGCCGTCGCCGCGCAGCTCGCCGGCCTCGCGGGCGCGGCCCAGCAGTTCGCGTACGGCGGCCCGCAGCTCGGCCGCCTCCGCCCGCTGCACCTCGGCCAGCCGCTCGGCGGCCAGGCTGCGGCTCCAGAAGCTGACCTCCAGGCGGGTCTCCTGGGCGCGGTCGGCGTCCAGCGGCAGGTTGTCGAGCAGCAGTTCCCGCAGCGCGGCGAGCGCCGTCGGCGCGCTTTCGACCTTGGCCGTGAGCCGGGCGCGGATGCGCTCGTGCGACTGCCGCAGCGCGGAGAGCAGGATCTCGTCCTTGTCGGCGAAGTAGTGCGCGAGCACGCCGTTCGAGTAGCCCGCCTCCTTGGCGATCGCGCGGGTGGTCGCGGCGTCGATGCCGTCCCTGACGATCACCCGGCGCGCCGCCGACATGACCTCACGCCTGCGCTCGTCGTGATCGACGATCTTCGGCATCGGCCCCTCCGTTGACTTTTTATTCGGACGTCTGTCTATTTAGACTATGACCGTCGTCACAGTCGGCGTCCATATCGTCGACATTCTCGCCAGGCCCGTCGACCACATCCCCGAGGGCCAGGACACCGTGCTGGTCGACCAGATCCGCATCACCGCCGCGGGGGCGGCGGCGGGCACCGCGGTCGATCTGGTCAAGCTGGGCAACGACGTGGTCACCATGGGGGCGATCGGCGACGACGAGCTGGCCGACTTCCTGCTCATGGTGCTGGCCGGGCGCGGGGTGGACACCTCCGCGCTGGTACGCAGGACAGGAGAGCGCACGGCGGCCTCGATCCTGCCGATCAGGCCCGACGGCGGCCGGCCCGGCTTCCACGTGCCCGGCGCCGACCTCACCGTCACCTACGCCGACCTCGACGTGGCCGTGCTGCGCCGCGCCAGGGCCGTCCACCTGGGCGGCATGGACGTCACGTTCGGGCTCGGCGACCACGCCTTCTTCACGCTCCTCGACGAGCTGCGCGCGGGCGGCACCATCGTCACGATGGACCTGCTCTCCGAGATGGCCGACCTGCTGCAACCGGCCAGGGCGTTCCTGCCGCACGTGGACTACGTGCTGCCCAACGAGTCGCAGGCGCTGCTCATGACCGGCGCGGCCGACGCCGCCTCCGCCGCGCGGGCGCTGCTCGCGGACGGCCCCCGTGGCGTGCTCGTCACGCAGGGGGAGGCGGGCAGCCTCGTCGTCACCGCCGGCGGCGAGGAGCGGGTGCCCGCGATCAAGACGGAGGTGGCCGACACCACCGGCTGCGGTGACGCGTACTGCGCCGGGTTCCTGACCGGCCTGCTCCACGGCCGCGACGTGCCGACCGCCGCCCGCTGGGGCACCGCCGCGGCCGCCCGCGTCGCCACCGGCCTCGGCTCCGACGCCGGGCTCACCGACCTCGACTCGGTCCTCGCCCTGCTGTGAGACCGGCCCTCGTACACCCCCCGACACCCCCCGACCCTCTCAAGGACTTCTCCCATGACCGACGCAGAGCTTCGTCAGCGTGCACGCAAGGTCGTCCCAGGCGGCATGTACGGCCACCTCAACGCGGCCCTGTTCGCCCCCGGCTTCCCCCAGTTCTTCGAGCGCGGCCAGGGCTGCCGCCAGTGGGACGCCGACGGCCGCGAGTACATCGACTTCATGTGCAGCTGGGGCCCGGTCGTGCTGGGCCACCACCACCCGCGCGTCGAGGAGGCCGCCGCCCGGCAGGCCAGGCTCGGCGACTGCCTCAACGGCCCCGGCGCGATCATGGTGGAGCTGGCGGAGCTGCTGGTGGACACCATCCCCAGCGCCGACTGGGCGATGTTCTCCAAGAACGGCACCGACGCCACCACCCAGGCGCTCATGGTCGCCAGGGCCGCGACCGGCAGGACGAAGGTGCTGATGGCGCACGGCGCGTACCACGGCGCCGACCCCTGGTGCACGCCGTCGCCCGCCGGCACCACCCCCAACGAACGGGCCGACCTCGTCGAGTTCACCTACAACTCGCTGGAGTCGCTGGAGGCCGCGGCGGCCACCGTGGAGGGCGATGTCGCCGCGATCATCGTCACGCCGTTCAAGCACGACTCGTTCGAGGACCAGGAGCTGGTGGAGCCCGCGTTCGCGCGCGGCGCGCGGGCCCTGGCCGACCGGATCGGCGCGGCGCTGGTGATCGACGACGTGCGCGCCGGCTTCCGCATCGACCTGCGCGGGTCGTGGGAGCCGTACGGCGTGCGCCCCGACCTGACCGCCTGGTCCAAGGCGATGGCCAACGGCTACCCGATCGCCGCCGTCACCGGCACCGACGCGCTGCGCGGCGCCGCGCAGCAGCTCTACTCGACCGGCTCGTTCTGGTTCTCCGCGGTGGCGATGGCCGCGGCCAAGGCGACCATCGAGACCCTGCGCGACACCGACGGCATCGCCGCCATGGAGCGGGCCGGCACCCAGCTCAGGGAGGGCCTGTACGCCCAGGCCAAGTCGTACGGGTTCACCGTCGACCAGACCGGCCCGGTCACGATCCCGTGGCTCAGCTTCGACGGCGACGCCGACCTGTCGGTGGCCATGTACTGGACCGACGCCTGCCTGCGGCACGGCGTCTACCTGCACCCCTGGCACAACTGGTTCATGTCGGCCGCCCACACCGAGGAGGACGTGGCCAAGGCGCTCGAAGGCACCGACCAGGCGTTCGCGGAGACCAGGGCCCACTTCGGCTGAGGTCGGCGCCTGCACGGCCCGGCCGGGGGCGTGCCGCCTCACGACCGGCCTGCACGCGTCGTACGCCGGCGCCTCCGGACCGGCCTGGGAGGGCCGCCTTGCGGTGCCGCCTCCGGACCGGCCCGGGGGTGCCGCCGTACGGTGGTGACATGGACATCGACGGCAAGCTCGCCTCCGTGCCGGCCTGGCGGCGCGACGGCGAGGTGATCAAGCGTTCTGTCACCGCGCCCGACTTCCCGACCGCGATCCGCATCGTGGACGAGATCGCGGTCAAGGCCGAGGAGCTCGACCACCACCCCGACATCGACATCCGCTGGCGCACGCTGCACTTCGCGCTCACCACCCACTCGGCGGGCCGCCTCACCGACAGGGACTTCACGCTCGCCGCTGTGATTGACGAGATCGTGGCAAAACATGGCGCGGTGCCCCAATAACCCAGCGTGACGGAGCGGTCACTCGTTAGAGTGGGTGCCCTCTCGGAGCCCGTATGCCGGAAGGGCTCGGATCATGGGGGGTCTCATGCGCGTGCCCGCGTTCCTGCTCATCCTGGCGGCCTCGGCGACGGCCTGCGCGGGGCCGTCCGCGCCGGTCCAGAACGCCAAGACCGCGCCCGACGACACGATCAGCCTGAGCGCGGCGGGCGAGTTCACCACCGACGACACCGCGGCCATCGCCCACGACCGCAAGCTCGCCCCCGCGGGGGCGCAGGCCAGCGTCACCGTGGAGTCGTCCGGCGGCGAGACCCGCACCTCGCTCACGGTGGAGGGGCTGCTGCCCGACCGCACGTACGGCGCCCACCTGCACGTCAAGCCGTGCGGCGCGAAGCCCGACGACTCCGGCCCGCACTACCAGCACCACCCCGGCAAGATCGACCCGGTGAGCGAGGTCTGGCTCGACGTCACCACCGACAGCGAGGGCAAGGGCACCTCCAGCTCGCGCAACGCGTGGAACCTGCAGGCGGACAAGCTGCCCGGCTCGCTGGTCATCCACGCTCAGCCCACCGTGAAGTCGGGCCCCAAGGTGGGCACCGCCGGCGACCGCGTGGCCTGTCTCACGCTCGAGCAGGACTGACGCCGGAGCAGGCGGGCGCGCCCGCTCCGGCGCGCCCCCGTGGCTCTGCCCGGTCACGGGACGTCCGGGGAGGTGCCTCGGGCCGTCCGGGCGGTCACGAGCCGTGGGCGAGGGTGAAGGCGCTGCGGGCCAGCCCGATCTGCTCCAGCGTCGCCACGTTGCCGATCGGGGTCTTGCGGTCCACGGACATCGCGGTGACCACGTACGCCTTCCCCTCGGCCGTACGCGCGAGGTAGCTCACGTCCGACAGGCCGGGCTCCGAGCCGCCCTTGAACCACACCGCCGGCCACGTCGTCCTGTCCAGCCCGATGGCGCCGTCGTTGATCGACATGACCTGCCCGATGCGCCCGTCGTCCAGCTTCAGCAGCTCGGCGTAGGCGCGGCAGATGTCGCGCGGCGCGGCGAACCACTCCAGCGTGTCCAGCTCTCGGGGCATGGTGTAGATCTTGACGTCCGCGAGCTTCTGCCCGGCCACCACCTTGCTCAGGTAGGCGCGCTGGGCGCGGTCGTCCAGCGACAGGTACTTCTTCGCCAGGCGCGGATACGTCACGCCCTTGAGCACGAACAGCTCCCGCGTCGTCAGCAGCGGTACGTTGCGCTCGTCGTGCACGCCCCAGGCGCGCAGCGTCCGCTCGATCGCCTCCCGGCCCGCCTTGTGGATCAGCAGGTCGGTGGCCGTGTTGTCGCTGATCGAGATCATCAGCTTGGCGGCTTCGAGCACGGTGACCCTGCTGCCGTCCGGGCGGTTCTGCAGCTCGCCGCTGGGCAGGCTCTTCAGCTCGTCCTTGATGGTCAACTCGGTGTCCCAGCCGTACGCGCCACGCTTGATCTGCTGGGCGACCGTGCCGAGCACGTACAGCTTGATCATGGAGCCGAGCGGGCGGCGCTTGCCTGCGGCGATCGCGTGCACGGGGCGGCAGCGACCATCGGCGGTCAGCTCGGCGGCGAGGAGGCCCGTTCCCGGCGCGATCGCGCGCAGCCGCCGGTCCACCTCGCTCCAGCTCCGCGCGTCCGGCGCGCGGAACAGCAGCCCGTCGATCAGGCCGGCGCCGTCCACGGAGATGATCAGGTCGATCGGGATGCGGCCGAGCAGCACGCGCGCCACGAGCCGCCGCTCCTGGGAGGCCGTCAGCCGTTGGAAGGTGATGCCCCGGTACTCGGCGAGCGCCTGGTTGAGGAGTGCGGGCGGGTAGTCCTTGAGGAATCCGGCGGCGACGTGCGCGCGCAGCTCCGGCTCGGGGACCGGCG
Source organism: Nonomuraea sp. NPDC049309 (assembly GCF_043196965.1). Lineage (NCBI taxonomy): Bacteria > Bacillati > Actinomycetota > Actinomycetes > Streptosporangiales > Streptosporangiaceae > Nonomuraea > Nonomuraea sp. NPDC049309. Next base: position 391,925 of record NZ_JBICSH010000006.1, read on the forward strand.
CGCGGGACACCGCCCGCAGCACCCAGCCGAGCTGCCGCCCCGCCGGCGTGTCCGGGAGCTCCGGAGCGGTCACGGCGGTGATGCCTGTTGGGCTGGTCTCAGCGTGTGTCTCGGCGTGCACGGGCATGCCGCCCGTCACCGCGGCCCCGGCCCCGGCCGTCACCGCGAGCGTCGCGGCGGCCAGGAACCGGGCGGGCTTCGATGAGGTGATCATGGACGAGGCTCCTCACGGGATCGACTGCGTGGCCTCCAGTCGACCGTGCGCACCCCGCCCGCGACCACCGTGCGAACCGCCGTCCTCGCAGGTGCGGACGGCCGTACGAAATATGCGGATAACCTCATAGACGCCCGATTGCATGCTCGTCACGATGGGGGCCTATGAGTGTCAGGCCGCTGGCCGGGCCGGTGGCGTTGATCGCGGCCGCGAGCGCCACCGCGGGTGCTCTCCTCGAGAGCGGGCTGCCCGCCCCGGCGACGCAGTGGGCGCTGGTCGTGCTCTTCCTGCCCACGCCCGCGCTGGGCTGGCTGCTGACCGTGCGCAGGCCCGAGCTGCGTTACGGCCCGCTGCTGCTGGCCGCCGCGCTGACGTTCGGGCTCGGCGCGCTCGGCGTCGGCCTGTCCGCACGCGGCGTCCCCGACCCGATCGTCATCCCGCTCTCGGTCCTCTTCGCCCTCTTCTACGGCCTGACCTGGGTCTTCGTGCCGCTGCTGTTCCCCGACGGGCGGCTGCCGTCGCCCCGCTGGCGGCCGGTGGCGTGGATCGCCGCCGTGGCGCTCGCCCTGCACACCGCCGGCAGTCTGCTGATGTGGGTGCACCCCTTCCGGCCGTTCACCGGCCCGACGGGGATGCGCGGGCTCGCCGGCGCGCTCGCCTCGGGGATCGGGCAGCTCGTCGTGGTGATCACGGCGGTGGTGGTGTTCTGCGGGCTCGTGGTGCGCTGGCGGCGCAGCGGCCGGGACGAGCGCGGCCAGTACGCGTGCATGGTCGCCGGCACCGCCGCCACCCTGATCGGCGCGGCGGTGATGCTGGTCATCCTGGGCGGCTCCTACGCCGGTCGCGAGCCGGACGGCGGCATCCTCGCGTTCGCGATGACGCTGGTGCTCGGGGCGCTGCCCGCCGCGATCATCGTGTCCATCGTCCGGCACCGGCTGCTCGACGTCCGCATCGGCATCAGGGGCTCGCGCCTGCACCTCGTGTTCGACCTGCGGCCGACCGTGGACGAGATGCTGTCCGACCTCGGCACCGCGCTCGCCGCCACCTCCGAGCCCGCCGAGCAGCTCGACCGGCTCGCCGCCGCCATCCGCGCCGGGCTCGACCTGCGGTGGGCCGCCGTCACGCGCGCCGACGGCACCCGCGTGGTCGCCGGTGACGAGGACGGCCCGCCCGCACTGGAGGTGCCCGTGCCCGGCGGCCTCGGCCGCATCAGCGCCGGCCCCAGGGACGGCGGCCCGCTCACCCGCACCGACCGCCGCCTGCTCGAAGCGCTGGCCGTGCCCGCGGGGCTCGCCATCCAGAACGCCGGCCTGGTCACCCGCCTGGTCAACGCCCAGGAGGCCGAGCGGCGCCGCATCGAGCGCAACATCCACGACGGCGTGCAGCAGCAGCTCGTCGCCCTCATCGCCGGGCTCGAACTCGCCAGGGCCACGGGCGCGGGCCCCGACATGCTCGCCCACCTGCGCGAGCAGGCCCGCCAGACCCTCGACGACCTGCGCGAGCTGGCCGCCGGCATCCATCCCTCGACCCTCAGCCAGGGCGGCCTGGTGGAGGCCGTGGAAGAGCGCTGCTCGCGCCTGCCCGTCAAGACGACGGTGACCGCGCCTGCGCCGCTGCGCACCCGGCGCTTCCCCGACGAGATCGAGAGCGCCATGTACTTCACGGTCAGCGAAGCCGTGACGAACGCGCTCAAACACGCCAGACCCGGCCACATCGACGTTCGGCTGTCGCTGGACTCCTGCCGCCTGCGCGCGACCGTGGCCGACGACGGCACGGGCTTCGACCCGCGTACGGCGGCTCGCAGAGGGCTCGTCACGCTCGCCGACCGCCTCGGCGCCCTCGGCGGCGGCCTCACCGTGGACAGCGAACCGGGAAAGGGGACTCGGATGGACGCATGGGTGCCGGTCGATGGCTGAGCGAGGACGGATCCGCACGGTGGTGGCCGACGACCACTACCTCGTACGTGAGGGCACCAGGCGGCTGCTCGAACTGTCGGGCGACGTGAGCGTCGTCGGCGCCGTCGGCAACGCCGACGAGCTGCTCGACGCCGTACGCAGGCTCGCCCCCGACGTCGTCGTCACCGACATCAGGATGCCGGGAGGGGAGTGGCGGCAGGGCTTCGAGGGCATCGACGCCGCCCACCGCATCCGCACCGCCCATCCCCATGTGGGCGTGGTGGTGCTGTCGCAGTTCTCCGACGCGCTGTTCGCCTTCGAGCTGTTCAAGCACGGCACCGAGGGATACGCGTACCTGCTCAAGGACCGCGTCGGCGACCTGGACGAGCTGCTCGGCGCGATCAAGGCGGTGGCCGCCGGCGGCTCGGTCATCGACCCCAAGGTGGTGGAGGGCCTGCTGGCCAGGCGCGACGTGCGCGGCCAGCAGGAGGCGCTGACCGCCCGGGAACGCGACGTGCTGCGGGAGATGGCGCGCGGCCGGACGAACGCCGCCATCGCCCGCACTCTGCACCTGTCGATCTCCTCGGTCGAGAAGAACGTCAACTCGATCTTCACCAAGCTCGGCCTGGAGAACAGCGGCGACGTCCACAGGAGGGTGGCCGCGGTCCTCGCCTACCTCGGACCGCGGCCGTGACGGGCGCTCAGCGGTAGGCCAGGCGGCGCAGCAGGTTCTCGAACGGGCCGCGGTAGCGGGCCCGCCGCATGAGGTCGGCGAGCACCAGCGACAGCACCCAGATGAGCGCCGCGATCGCCGTGGCGCCCGCCAGGCCGAGGTCGTCCTGCAGGCCGAGCCCGAACGGGGCGAAGATGAGGAGGAACGCGACCGACTGGAAGAGGTAGAAGGTCATCGACCGCTGGCCGAGCGCCTCGACCATCGTGGTGAACGGGCCGCGCCGCTCGGCGGTCGCCGTGGTGGCCACCAGGGCGACGATCGCCGCCATGCCGACACCGCCGGCGTACCCGGTGAGCGGCTGGAGCAGCACCGCGATCCACAGGACCCCCGCGGGCGCGCCGGTCCACACGCCGGCGTGCATGAGCGCGGCGGGCAGCGAGCCGGCGATCGACACGATCGTGGTGAGCACGGCCGCGCGCGCCAGGAGCGGGCGGTGCGCCTGCGGCCGGTCGAGGAAGCGGCGGCGGGCCGCCCACATGCCGAACAGCACGCCCGGGATCACGATCAGTGTCTCGACGACCAGGGAGAACGGCCAGGAGCCGGCCCGTTCGGCGAGCCCGCTCAGGTAGGAGGCGCCCTGCCCGGTGACCACGCTGCCCGCCTCGTACGTGCGCCGCCCCTGCGACATCGGCAGCCACAGGCCGATCGCCGACAGCACCGTGGCGGGCACCATCGCCAGGCCCGCCGTCCATAGCACGGCCTTGTCGGAGCGGCGCAGCAAGGGGACGAAGATGAGGGCGGAGACGCCGTAGCCGGCCAGGATGTCGATGGGGACGAGCAGCACCGTGTGGGCCAGCCCGAACACCACCAGCCACCAGCCGCGGCGGCGCAGCAGCTTGCGCGCGCTCACCCAGCCGGAGCCCCGCGCGAGCCGCCGGTCGAGGAGCTGGACCAGCGAGTAGCCGAACAGGAACGCGAACAGCGGCCTGGCGTGGTTGTTGACGAAGAGGAAGAGGAAGACGTCGGTGAGCGCGCCGGCCCAGGCCGGGCTCTTGGTGACGTCGGCGATGAACAGCGGCGCGTGCGCGAAGGCGATGGCCAGCAGCATCGCGCCCCTGGCCAGGTCGGGGGCCAGAGCCCGCGGGGCGGTGCCCGCAGGCGCGGCTTCTGACAGGTGAGGCGCCGCCTGCTGAGACGTGGTCATGGGGGTCCCCCTGGGATGGTCGTCGTGTCGGTGGTCGCTAGCCCTCGCCCGACGGGCCCGATTTCTTGACCGCGTCGATGGCCTTGCGCAGGGCGGTGACGATCGGCTCGACGGGCTGCCCGAGCTGATCGAGGCGGTCGCGTGCGGCCCGATCGCGGCGACCGGCGACCGCCTTCAGCCTGGCCGCCACCGCCAGCGCGGCCAGCACCCGGATGTCCGGCTCCACGCGCCCGACCGGCCGGCCGCCCCGCACGGCCCGGCCGGCCCGTTCGGCGAGCCGCCGGGAGAGATACGGCTTGCGCGGCACGATCCGCTCCACCGGGAACAGCAGCACCCGGCGCCGCTCGATGCGGATCAGCCGTTCGGCGGCCAGCTCGTCGCGGACCACCTCGACGGCCTTGGCGTGGTCCTTACGGATCCAGCGCCGCCAGGAGCGCGGCGGCGACGCCGAGATCTGCTCCCAGACGAGCGCCGGGAGCGAGCCGGAGGCGGCGCCCTCGGGCGGGCGCACCGCCTTGGCCCTGCCGTCCTCGTCGGTCAGGCAGCCCTCGAGCAGCAGCTCGGCCAGCGCCGCGGCCCGCAGCAGGTGACCCAGCTCCATGCGCTGCACGAGGCGGTCTTTACGCAGGTCGAAGGCCAGCAGGAAGGCCGAGCGGGTGAGCGGTTCACGGTGCTGCACCGGCGTCTGCATCGGGTGGTTCCTCCTCGTCGCGGCTGTCGCCCTGCGGTGTCTTGCGCGGCCGGCCGCGCGGGCGCATCCGCCCCACCCCCTCCGGCAGGCGCCCGGCCTCCGCCAGCGCCCTGCGCAGCAGGAACTCGATCTGGGAGTTCGTGCTGCGCAGCTCGTCGGCGGCCCACTTGGCGAGCGCGTCGTGCACCACCGGGTCGAGCCGGAGCAGGATCTTCTTGCGTTCCACGGGCTACTGGTAGAGCGTGCCGGTGTTCACGACGGGCTGGGTGTCGCGGTCGCCGACCAGCACCACGAGGAGGTTGCTCACCATCGCCGCCTTGCGCTCCTCGTCGAGCTCCACCACCTCGTGCTCGGCCAGCTTGGCCAGCGCCATCTCGACCATGCCGACCGCGCCGTCCACGATGCGCTGCCTGGCCGCCACGATCGCGCCCGCCTGCTGGCGGCGGAGCATCGCGCTGGCGATCTCCGGCGCGTAGGCCAGGTGGATGATGCGCGACTCGATGATCTTCACGCCGGCCGGGGCGACCCGCGTCGCGATCTCGGCCGAGAGCCGCTCGTTGATCTCGGCGGCGTTGTCGCGCAGCGACAGCCGCGGCTCGCCGTGCGAGTCGTACGGGTAGCTGCTCGCGATGTGGCGCACCGCCGTCTCGGCCTGGATCGCCACGAACTCCACGAAGTCGTCCACCTCGAACACCGCCTGCGCGGTGTCCTCCACCTGCCACACCACCACGGTCGCGATCTGGATCGGGTTGCCGTCGGCGTCGTTGACCTTCGTCACGTCCGTCTCGTGGTTGCGGATCCTCGTGGACACCCGGCGGCGGGCGGTGATCGGGTTGACCCACTGGAAGCCGGGGGTGCGCAGCGTGCCGACGTACCGGCCGAGGAGCTGCACCACCCTGGCCTCGCCCGGCGCCACGGGGGTGAGCCCGAAGTACATCACGAACCCGATCAGCGCCACCAGGCCGCCGCCGATCAGCAGCAGCAGCCCGCTCGGCCCGGAGCCCGACGCCAGCAGGCCGAGCCCTGCCACCAGCGCCGCCAGCCCGGCGAGGAACAGCAGGGTCGCCACCGCCAGCATCACGAACCCGTTGGCCGCCTTGACCGGGCGCTCCTTCGTGCGCGGGGCCGGCATCTCCACGACGGTGCCCTCAAGCGTGGCCCCGCCCGACGTCTCCGCCATCCTCTCCCCCTTCCAAGTGACTTCACCTTGCTAGCAATATGATATCACTTTTTTGACGCGGAGGAAACCCTCCGGTTCGGCGGGGAATGGCGGCGGTAGGGGCGATGAGGCAGCTCAGGAGCCGATTGGCGGATGTCGCAGGTGGAAGGCCGGCACGGGGCCGGGCGGTCCGAGGCGAGGGCTGTGCGGGGCCGGGTGGTCCGGAGCGGGGGCTGCGCGGGAGCGGGCGTCCTAGGCCCGGTGGTCCGGGCGGGCCGTCGCGGAGGCGGGGTGGTCGGGGTCCGGTGGCCGGTTCAGGCGGGGTCTGGAGCCGGCCGGTCGTCGTCACGTCCGTGACGACCTCGGTCACGGGCGGCCGTCCGCCGGCACCCGCACCGCCCAGCCGCCTCCCGCTCCAGCAACCGGGCGCCGCGGGCGCTGCGCCGCAGCTCCTCGTCGAGCCCCGAGCCGCGCTCGCGCCCGCCGGCCGCCGCCGCACGGTGTCGTCGCCCGCCGTGAGCAGCACCCCGAAGACGCGGACCGGCCCGCCGCCCATCGCCCGCGTCACGAGGTCGCGCTCCAGCACGCTCACGGTGCTGGTGTAGATGAGCCGCCGGTAGCCGAGCCCGCGGCAGCCGGCCCAGAGCGCGGCCAGGCCGGCCTCCAGTCTCGGCCCGGCCGCCGCACGCGCGAAAGCGGTTTTCGCCGTGAGGCCCCGCGCCCCGTCAGCCGAAGACGGCGGGCGGCGGCACCGGGGCGGCCACGGGGTCGCCGTCCTTGATGACGGCGGCGCCGGCGATGAAGTTCGTCAGCGCCTCGCCGTGCACGCAGCGCGCCTGCGTCAGGCCGCCCGCTGCGCGCCGGGTGAGCAGGTCGGTCGGCAGCTCGGTACGCGAGGCGGCCACGATGAGGTTGCCGAACCGCCGCCCGCGCATCACGCCGGGCTCGGCCAGCAGCGCCACGTGCCGGAACGTGCCCGACACGGTCACGAGCAGCCGCTTGGCGAAGGCGAGCCCCTTGCCGTCGGCCATGTTGATCAGCAGCGTCCCGCCGGGCCGCATGATGCGCGCGATGTCGCCCATGTACTCGGCGGTGGCCAGCTCGACCGGCATCGTCGCGCCGCTGAACGCGTCGAGCACCACCAGGTCGGCCGTGGTGTCCCAGACCTTGCCGGTGCCCTCGCGCCCGCCCGCCACGATGACCTTCAGCTTGGGCACCGAACGCAGGTTGAGCTGCTCGCGTACGAGGTTGACCAGCAGGCCGTCGGGCTCGATCACGATGTGGCGGGAGCCCGGCCGGGTGGCGGAGACGTAGCGGGGGATCGTGCAGGCGCCGCCGCCGATGTGCACGCAGCTCAGCGGCCCGTCCGCCAGCAGGTCGATCACATCCGCCATCAGCCGTACATACTCGAATTCGAGAAATGTCGGGTCTTGTAGATCCACATACGACTGCGGTACGCCATCCTTGGACAGCACCCAGCCGTCCTGCCGGTCCAGATCACGGAGAAGCTCGATCTCCCCGAACGTCACCGGGTACCGGCCGGGCGTCGGTTCCCGCTGTCCACGTGCCACGTCTCATCGCCTCCTGGGAGCACCGTATGCGACGACGAAGGCTGATTGTGCTCGTTATCGCTGTTGTCGCGATAGTCGGGGCCGGTGCCTTCGCCGTCATCGCGTCGAACCGGGTCAAGGGAAGCGCTGCCGAGACGGCCGCGGCGTACTTCGCGGCCTGGCGGGACGGCGACCTCGCGGCCATGGCGCGGCTGGTGCACAAGCCTCCCGAGGACTTCGCCGTACGGCATCGGCAGCTCAGTGAGGACTTGCACGTCGAGTCGCTCAGGCTCACCCCGGGCCCGCTGCGCGACACGGGGGAGGACAGCGCCGAGGTGCCGTTCACGGGCGTGCGGCAGCTCGCGGAGCTGGGCGCGTGGCCGTTCGACGGGGTCTTACACCTGGCCGTGCGCGACCGCGCGTGGAAGGTCTTATGGACCCCCGAGACCCTGCACCCCTTGCTCAAGGACGGCGTCACGCTGGAGCTGGCCGAGATCGACCCCACCCCGGCCGAGCTGGTCACCAGCGAGGGCGCCAAGATCCCCGTCGACAGCTACGCCGAGGCCTACCTCGAACCGCTCAGGCCGGAGTTCGACCAGGTCAACCACGGGTGGGCGCTGGTCGCCAAGACCCCGGGGCGCCCCGACGTACGGCTGCTGACCCGTGCCCCCGAGGCCGAGGTCGAACGCCTCACGCTCTCCCGCCCCGTGCAGGCGGCGGCCGCGCGGGCGCTGGACGGCGTGGACGACTCCACCATGATCGTGATCCGGCCCGGCACCGGCGAGATCCTGGCGCTCGCCGACCGGCTCAAGGACAACTACAGCGCCGTGCGCGACGTCTTCCCGCCCGGCTCGGTGTTCAAGACCATCACCGCGGCGGCCCTGCTCAAGAGCGGGCTCGCCCCGGCCGCCCAGGTGCCCTGCCCCGGCACGTACCAGATCCCCTTCCACAGCTCCTTCCGCAACGACGGCGCGGTGGACCGCGGCGTCGTCAGCTTCACCGACGCGTTCGCCTACTCCTGCAACACCACGTTCGTCGAGCAGGCCACCACCCGGCTGAAGAGCGCCGACCTGCGCGCCACGGCCGAGGAGTGGGGTTTCGGCCGCTCCATCGCCACCGGCATCGGCGGAACCTGCGGCGCGGTGCCCGAGACCGGCGACCCCGACATGCTGGCCGCCGACGCCATCGGCCAGGGCGAGGTCGTCACCACCCCGCTGTGCATGGCCGCGCTCGCCGCCGCCGTCGAGAGCGGCACCTGGCGCTCGCCGCGCCTGCTGTCGAAGGAGCAGGTACGCCGCATCGACGGGATCCCGCACGGCGACGTGGCGATGGACCCCGGCGTGGTGGCGGCGCTGCGCGACATGATGGCCGCCGTCGTGGACCATGGGACGGCGAGCGGCATGGGCCTGCCCGCCGGCGTCTCGGGCAAGACCGGCACCGCCGAGGTCCCCGACGGGCCCCCGCACGCCTGGTTCATCGGGTTCCGCGATGATCTGGCCTTCTGCGTCTTCGTCCGGCACGGCGGCTCGGGCAGGAACGCCGCCGTCCCGATCGCGGCCCGCTTTTTCCGGGGCCTGTAGCCGAGCAACGGCCTGCCGCCTAGCGCCGGCGGCAAGCGCGCACCCGGCTCCTGGCGCGAGACCGCCCGACGGCCCGTGGCGCGGGGATCGGCGGCGCGCCCGATGTCACGCACCGGCACAACGCGTGGACGGGCCGGTGGCGAGACCGACATCACGCCTGATTCGCCGGGTTCTGGGATGTTTCTCGCCAGTAACCTACGCTACCGTAGGTTACATGACGACCATCACCGCCAAGCCCAGGCTGCGAGGCTGGTTGCACACCGGGGCGCTGCCCGTGACGCTGATCGCCGGGTTCGTGCTCGTGGCGCTCGGCCCGACCCTCCAGGCCAGGCTGGCCTCCGCCGTCTACGCGATCACTTCGGCGCTGCTGTTCGGCATCTCCGCCACCTACCACCGCGGCACGCTCGGCCCCCGCCTGGCCGAGTTCCTGCGCCGCGTCGACCACGCGAACATCTACCTGATCATCGCCGGCACCTACACCCCGTTCGCGCTGCTCGCACTCGACGGCGCGCCCCAGGCGGCCGTGCTCTCGGTGGTCTGGGGCGGCGCGCTGGCCGGCGTGCTGTTCCGCATCCTGTGGATGAACGCGCCCCGCTGGCTCTACACGCTCCTCTACCTGGCGCTCGGCTGGACGGCCGTCTTCGTCATGCCCCAGCTGCTCGACGGCGCGGGCGTGGCCGCCGTCGTGCTGGTCGCCGTCGGCGGCCTCTTCTACTCCGCCGGCGCCGTCGTGTACGGCCTGCGCCGCCCCGACCCCTCGCCCCGTTGGTTCGGCTTCCACGAGGTCTTCCACGCGTTCACGATCGCGGCGTACCTGGTGCAGTACATCGCCGTGTCGATCGTGGTCTACGCGCAGGCCTAGCCTCCTCGTTTCCCCGTCCTGACCTGTGCTTTGTCCGTCCTGCCGGGCCCGCGTGGTTTAAGAGAAGCTGGCGCGCCCATAGGCATCCATGACACTTCTCAGGGGGAAGGACCTTGTCATGGGCAAGAGAGCACGGGTCGTCGTCGTGGGCGCGGGTTTCGCCGGGCTGGCCGCGACACGCGAGCTGGCCAAGAGCGGCGCGCTGGTGACGCTCGTCGACCGCAACCCGTACGCGACCTTCCAGCCGCTGCTCTACCAGGTCGCCACCGCCGGGATGAGCACGTCGGACGTGTCCTACCCGACCCGCACGTACGCCGCCCGCTGGCCGAACGTGCGGGCAAGGCGCGCCTCGCTCAGCAAGATCCTGGCCGACGAGCGGCGGGTCGAGTTCGAGGACGGCACCTCGCTCGACTACGACTTCCTGGTGCTGGGCACCGGCGTGACCACCAACTGGCTCGGCGTGCCCGGCGCCAAGGAGAACGCGCTGCCGATCTACTCGCTCGGCGACGCGGCGGTCCTGCGCCGCAAGCTCCAGCACCAGCTTGAGGACACCGCCGCGGGCCGCCGCGAGAGCATGCACGTCGTGGTGGTGGGCGCGGGCGCCACCGGGGTCGAGATGGCCGGCACGCTCGCCGAGCTGCGCCGCCACACGATCCCGCTGACCCATCCCGAGGTGCGGGCCGACCAGACCAGCGTGACGCTGGTCGAGCGGTTCGACTACGTGCTCGCGCCGTACAAGCCGCGCCTTCGCAACGCGGCCGCCGAGGCGCTGCGCAGGCGCGGAGTGCGCCTGCGGCTCGGCGCCACCGTCGCCTCCGTCGAGCCCGACGCGGTCGTCCTGGCAGACGGCACCCGCCTGCCCAGCGACGTCACCGTATGGGCGCTCGGCGTCACCGCGCCGCCCGAGGTCGGCTCGTGGGGGCTGCCGCAGGGCAAGGGCGGCCGGGTCACGGTCACCGAGGCGCTCAACCTGCCGGACCACCCGGAGATTTTCGTGGCCGGCGACCTGGCCGCGCCGCCCGACCTGCTGCCCCAGCTCGCCCAGCCCGCGATCCAGATGGGCAAGCACGTCGGCAAGCAGATCGCGGCGGCCTGGCGGGGGCGGCCCCTGCAGCCGTTCTCCTACCGCGACCCCGGCATCATGGCCACCGTCGGCAAGGCGGAGGCCGTGCTCCAGCTCACCAACGGGTTCACCATGCGCGGCCTGCCCGCCTGGCTGGTGTGGATCTTCGTGCACGTGGCGTACCTGCTGGGCGACCGCAACCGCGCCGCCGTGCTGCTCAACTTCTTCTGGCGGTACGCCGGCCCCCACCGCAGCAGGGCCAGCGTCACGCAGTAGCGGCGGCCTCCACGGCGCTCGGGACGAGCGCGTGGCGGCCGCGTGCGGCTCACCGCGGGGCTTTCAGGGCCTGGGAGAGCGCGGCGAGACCGACGTCCACGTCGGACTCGGGGATGTTGAGCGCCGGGCGCAGACGTACGGACCTGGGCCCGCACGGCAGCACCAGCACGCCGTGCTCCTCCCTGAGCCGCGTCACCAGGTCGTCGCGGGCCGCGCCGTCGGGCATGTCGAAGGCGAGCATGAGACCGCGGCCCCGGACGTTCGAGACGGTCTCGGGGTGCTCGGCCTCCAGCTTCGCCAGGCGTTCGAGGATGGCGGCGCCCAGCGTCCCCGCGCGCTCGATCAGGTTGTCCCGCTCGATGATCTCCAGCAGGCCGCGGCTGCGCACCATGTCGACGAGCCCGCCGCCCCAGGTGGAGTTGATACGGCCGCTCACCTGGAACACGTTGTCGGGCACCTCGTCCACCCTGCGGCCCGCCATGATGCCGCCGACCTGCACCTTCTTGGCGAAGGCCACGATGTCGGGCTCGAGGCCGAGCTGCTGGTAGGCCCACGGCGTGCCGGTGGTGCCGCCGCCGGTCTGCACCTCGTCCAGGACGAACAGCGCGTCGTACTCGTGGCACAGGTCCTGCATCGCGCGCAGGAACTCCGGCCGCATGTGGTTGTCCCCGCCTTCGCCCTGAATGGGCTCGGCGATGAAACACGCGATGTCGTGGGGGTGGCGCTCGAACGCCTCCCGGGCCTGCGCCAGCGCGCGCTGCTCGGCGGCCTCGACGTCGCCGAAGTGGATGGCGGGCACGTCGATGCGCGGCCAGTCGAACTTGGGGAAGCGGTCGGTCTTGCCGGGCTCGGTGTTGGTCAGGCTCAGCGTGTAGCCGCTGCGGCCGTGGAACGCCTTCGTCAGGTGCATGACCTTGGTGCCGAGATCGCGCGAACGCCCCGCGGCCTCGTTGCGGCGGCTCTTCCAGTCGAAGGCGGTCTTGAGCGCGTTCTCCACGGCGAGCGCGCCGCCCTCGACGAAGAACAGGTGCGGCAGGGCGGGGTCGCCCAGCACGCGGGTGAAGGTGTCGACGAAGTCGGCCAGGTGCTCGGTGTAGATGTCGGGGTTCGCCGGCTTGTTGCGCGCGACCTGGCCGAGGAGCTGCGCGAAGTCGGGGTCGAACGGGGGGTTCACGCCCAGGGGGGCCGAGGCGAAGAACGTGTAGAAGTCCAGATACCGGCGCCCGTCGCGGGCGTCTACCAGCCAGGAACCGCGGCTGAGCTCCAGGTCGAGCACGAGACGATAGCCGTCGACGAGCAGGTGGCGGGCAAGGCGGGTGTGTACGTCCATTGGCGCCTCCACAGCGGGTCTGACATTCCTCTTGGGGAACGCCGTCACGTAAACAAAATTTACGGCACTCGGGCGCCAGAAGTGAAGTTCTTCACGCGGAATGAGAGGGCGATCATGGCGATGCCGTACAGGATGGCGAAGAAGCCGATCAGCCACGCCAGGCTCAGCAGGCCCGCGCCCGGCTGCGCGAGCAGCAGCACGCCGAAGATCACCGACAGGGCGCCGCCGACGATGAGCAGCCACTCGTTGTCGATCTGCTTGCGCAGGTGAATGCCCGCCACGATCTCGGAGACCCCGGACACGATCGCCCAGACGCCGATGATGAACAGCAGCGCCAGCGAGGTGATACCGGGCCAGACCAGCGCGATGATGCCCGCCAGGATGCTGAGGATCCCGGAGATGATCAGCCACGCCCGTGACTGCGCGCCGTGGCGGAACCCGGCGAACAGCTCCGAGACGCCGCTCACGAGGGCGTACGCGCCGAAGAAGATGACGAGGACCAGCAGCGTGAGGCCCGGCCAGGCGAGCGCCAGGATCCCGAACACGACGGCCGCGAGCCCTCGCACCAGAATCAGCCACCACGACCGCGCGATATCCACCATGCTGGTCTGCTATCCGCGATATGCCCGCAAACAGACCAGTCCCCGGTCAAAACTCACTGACCCACCCACATCGCCCCCGAGGGCCCTTCCCCCCCGGCCTCCCAGGGTCACGCGCCCGCCGCGGCAGATCACCATAACCGCGTGGCCTCCGCTGCCTCGGCTTTCCCCAGGCCCCCAGGGGCGCCCGCCCGCCAGGGCCCCGCCGAGCGTCCGGCGGCCCGCAGGTTGCGCGGCGGCCCGCAGGTTGCGCGGCGGCCCGCAGGGTGCGCGGTTGCTGACGGTGTGGTGTGCGGGTGCTGGCGGGGCGCGCGGCTCGTCCTGATCCGGCTCGGTGGGCGGTGGGGTCTGGGGGTGCTGGCGGGGCGCGTGGGTGCTGGTGGGGTGTGGGGCTCGTCCTGTTCCGGCTCGGTGGGCGGTGGAGTCTGTGGCTGCCCTGTTCGGGTGGAGAGAGGGCGCATTGCCTGCCCCGGCGAGCGCTGGTGGGCGAGGCGCTCGGCTCGTTCCGTCTCGGCAGAGGCGAGGCACGCGAGTCACTGCCATCCGGCGGGCGCGTGTGTCCGTCCTGCTTCGGCGGCCTCCGGTGAGCGGCAGGCGCACGGGTCATCGCGTGCGTGTGGAGGCGGGGCGCCATGGCTTGTTCCGTTCCGGCCCTGGTGAGTGCCTGGCGGGCCGTAAGGCGCGTGGTTCGCCCGTTCTGCTAGGGGTGGCGCGTGTGTCCGGCGGTCCTCGGGCGCCGGCGGCCTCAGCGTCTTTCCCCGCCGCGGGACTTCGGCACGCTCCGGGCGGGACCACGTCTCCTGTGCGGCAAGCGACGTGTGCGGGCACGCGGCGCCTGAGCGGGGCGTCTGGTCGCTTACGTCCGCGGGCGGGGGTGTGATCGCCGCGCCTCTGGCGGTCCTGCAGCCGGGCGCCGTGCCGCGTTTCCGCGGCGAACCATCGGGCCCGCGCGCGCCCCTCCCGCATGGGGCGTGGTCGTCTGTTCCGGGCGTAAAGGGGCGCACACCCCGGATGCGTCTTTTCGGGGTGGTGGCCCCTGCTTCAGGGCGTGCCGGGGCGGCCGTCCTGGGCGTGGGGTCGTCTGAGCGGGCGGGGCCGGTCACTCTGAGGGCCTGGGGGCGCTTGTGGCGGTGGGTCGGTTGCTCTGGGCGGTGGGGCGCCTAAGTGGGCGGGTGGGTCGTTGGGCGTGGTTGCGGGGGCCGTTCCGGTGCCGTGCGGTCAGGGGGCGCGATAGCGGGGGCCTGGATGCCGGGGAGGGTTTTCGGGCAGGCGGCAACGGCCGTCCTGGGGCCCGGGGGCGTGACGCTCGTGGTCACGCCTGCCCGGGTCAGGGCGGGAAAGAGGTGCGGTCCGGCGTTACTTCTTGCGGGACAGCCACAGCCCGATGGCCGACACCCTCGAGTCGACACCGAGTTTGGCGTAGATGCGGTTGACGTGGTTCTTGACCGTTTTCTCGCTGAGGAACAGCCGCTGGGCGATCTCCCCGTTGGACTGCCCCGTCGCGATCAGGTCCATGACCTCGGCCTCGCGTTTGCTCAGGGACGTGAACACGCTTTCAAACGCTGCGTCGTCGACTCTCATCCGGCCTCCGAGGGCGCGCGCGGACGGTAGATCGCCGATAACCCCCGTGCTCACGGCGTTGGCAGTAGACAGCGAGCATAACCCGCATTGTCATGTTTTGGGGGTGTTGCCGGAAAAATCGGCCAGGCTCTTCATGTCCCGGGGCGAGACAGCGAAGGTGAGACGCGGATCACAGCGACCGGACCACCGTCCCGGGCCCCGAATCACCGGAGCGACATCCGTCCCGGGCCCCGGGACACCAGAGCGACAACCGTCCCGAGCCTCGAATCCGCCGGAACGAGGGGTGCGGAACCCGCGGCGGCGGGCGGCGGCGGGACGCGCGCGCTGGAGCCGAGCGCGCCGATCCCGAAGAGGGTGCCGGCTTCGTCGCCGAAAGGAGAAGGGCGAGGCCCGTACACGGAAAAGAAAAAGGGCGAGGCCCGGGACGCGGACCCGAGGCGCTGCCTCAGGTCGCGTGGCCGGAACCTCGCCCACTTGGGGTGAGTGAAGGGACTTGAACCCTCGACATCCAGGACCACAACCTGGCGCTCTGCCAACTGAGCTACACCCACCGCGGCCGCTCCGGAGAAGCGGCACAGGAAAAGTGTAGCGGTGTTCGGGAGTCTTTACGCCACTCCTTTAGCCCGTGACACGCTCGGCGAGTGCTCTGGCGGTCGCCGAGTCGGGTCCCGGCTGGCCGACGAAGACCGCCGCGCGGTAGTAGCGC
This sequence comes from Nonomuraea sp. NPDC049309, assembly GCF_043196965.1. Lineage (NCBI taxonomy): Bacteria > Bacillati > Actinomycetota > Actinomycetes > Streptosporangiales > Streptosporangiaceae > Nonomuraea > Nonomuraea sp. NPDC049309. The sequence continues at coordinate 407,308 of NZ_JBICSH010000006.1, forward strand.
AGCTCCCTGATGCTCTCCGTGATGTCCGCGAGAGCACGGTGTCCGCCCTGCTTTTCGGGTGCGGCGAAGTAGACCCGGGGGTACCACCGGCGCACCAGTTCCTTGATGGAGGAGACGTCCACCATCCGGTAGTGCAAATACGCATCCACCCCGGGCATGTCGCGGGCGATGAACGTACGGTCGGTGCCGATCGAGTTGCCGCACAGCGGAGCCTTCTTCGGCTCGGGGACGTGGCGCCGGATGTAGTCGAGCACCAGCGACTCCGCCTCGGACAACGTGACGCCGCCCGCCAGCTCGGGCAGCAGGCCCGAGGCGGTGTGCATCTCGCGCACGACCTCCGACATCTGCTCCAGTGACTCCGGCGGCGGCTTGATGACCACGTCGACGCCCTCGTCCAGTTGGTTCAGCTCGCTGTCGGTGATGACGCACGCCACCTCGACGAGCGCGTCGCGGCTCAGGTCGAGCCCGGTCATCTCGCAGTCGATCCAGACCAGCAAGTCACTCATTCGATCTCCTCGCCCAGCGGCTCGGAGCAATCCGCCCGCTTGTTACAAGCACCAGCCTAGTGCCACTCGTCACGCTGGCTTGAGCGAGTCGAGAACCTCGTCCACCACGTCGGTGCCGAGGTTGTCGGGCACGGAGATGTAGACGAGGGCCGGGCTCTCGTCCGCACCCCGGTCGATCAGCACGATCGCGCCGTTCTCCTTCTTCCACTTGTAGCCGTTGTCCTCGGCGACCTTGGTGAAGTCGAGCTGGAACTTCAGCACCCACGCCTGCTTGTCGCCGACCTTCATGGCCTTGTCGGCGACGACCTTGCTGTCGTGGGCGGGCGAGTAGTACTGGGTCGTGAAGTGGACGAAGACCGCCTTGGCGGTGTCGCTCATGCCGGAGACGCCGCTGTAGGGGTAGAGCTGGTTGAGCACGCCCGTGTAGACGTTGCCCACCCAGTCGTTACCGCCCTGGAAGTTCTCCTGGGAGGTCTTCTGCACCGCCGCGGAGAACTGCTGCTCCGCCGGGCTGCCGTTGTTGACCTGGTTCCACCGCGGCACCGTCCAGCCGTCGGGCACCTTGAACGAGACGCCGGCGCGGGCGTCGGTGATGCGCCCGTCGGACGGCTGCGGGAACTCGGCCGGCTCCGGCGGCTCCTGCGTGGGCGGCTCTTGGGTCGGCGGCTCCTCGGTCGGCCGCGAGTCGGTCGACGGCCGCGGTGTCGGCGCGGCGCTGTCCCTGGAGTCGCCGACATTGATGAGGAGGACGGCGGCGACCACGATCAGTGCGAGCACCACCACGGCGGCCAGCCCGCCGAAGATCCACGGCACCGGGTTGCGCTGCTTGGGCGGCGGCCCGTAGCCGGGGCCGGGCAGCGGCGCGTCGCCCCATGGCGGGGTGCCGGGCGGCTGCTGCTGTCCCGGCGCGCCGTAGGCGGACTGCCCGTACGTGGGCTGGCCGAAGCGCATCGTCGGGTTGGCCGGCGTCACCGCCCACCCGGGGCCCGCCGGGGGCTGTCCCTGTGCCGGAGGCTGCGCGGGCGACTGGGGGCCGGAGGGCTGCTGGGCCGGACCCGGCTCGTGGGCGTGCGTGGCGTCCGTCCATTGGGTGCCGTCCCACCAGCGAAGCTGCGGCTCTCCGTAGGGGTCCGGGTACCAGCCCGCGGGGGTGTGCGTGGTCATGCTCGTCAGATTAGTGAGATCAGCACTTGTACGTGAAGCTGGCCTTATCGCTGCGTACCGGGCCGGGGGTGAGGATGCGCAGCGTGGCCGTGGCCTTGACGTTGCTCTTGCCCTGCAGCGTCCAGCGCAGCGGCAGCTCGTACGAGGTCCTGTCGGACTCGGTGCGCAGCGTTCCCGTGACGACCTCCTCGTCCAGGTTCTTGCGCCACTCGTACGTGATCTCGCCCGGCGCCCCGTTGGTGATGACCGTGCCCGTGATGAGCACGGAGCTGTCGCAGCCCTGCGTCTTCTTCGGCGCCGTCACCTCCACGGACGTGACCGCCAGGTCGGGTACGTCACCCAGCCGAAGCCAGGCCAGCACCGCCCCCGACATGATGATCGCGAAGGTCACGCCGGCCGCCATCGTGCGCCACCGCCTGGCCCGCGCGGCCCGCCCCTGGCGCCGGGTGCGCATGGTGGAGGCATCCTCGCGGCCCGACCGCCAGATCCGCTCCACCGGCGTCTCAGGCTGCTGCGGCCGGGTGCCGACGCCGGACGCCCCACCGGAGCCTGTACCGGAGGCCCCATCGGAGACGGCGCCGGCACCGGGGCCGGAAGCCGCGCCGGCACTGAAGTTCGCGCCCGCACCGGAGTCCGCGCCCGCACCCACACCGGGACCGGCGCCCACGCCCACATCGGGCCCCGCGGCCTGGCCGCCGCTCCCGGGAACCTGCGCGGCCCCGATCCCGGGGCCGAAGCGGACGGGCGGCTGTGGCGACCGCCCGGGCACGTGCAGCAGCGTGACGATGTCGCCCTCGTCACGAGGTGCCGGCAGGGGCGGCCCCGCGTACGGCGCCGGCTGCGCGAACGCCGACCGCCCGCGCGCCGCCCGCGCCAGCCCGTCCCTGCTGATCCGCCCGCCGGGCAGCGTGCGCCGCTCGTTGACCAGCATGTCCCTGGCGGGTCCGATGCCCAGCGTGGTCGCGGTGGCGGCGGCGCGTTCGAACAGCCCGGCGGGTCCCGGCGCGCCGGGACCGAGGGAGGCCGCGAGCCCGCGGGCGAGCGACGCCCATCCGGCCGCGTCCCGCTCGGGCGGGGAGACGCGGGCGTGGATCGCGTCGGACAGCCCGCGCTCCGATAACAGGGACACGCCCTCGGAGGTGATCACCACCGTGCCGGGGTGCACGGATCCGTGCGTGACCCCGGCCGCGTGCAGCGCCTGCAGCGTCTGGGCGGTCTCGATCAGCAGGGACGCGGCCCCGTTCGGGTCGATGGGCCCGGCGGCGAGCAGGTCGGCCAGCGTGGGACTGACCGCCTGCGCGGTGAGCAGCCACACCTGCTCGCCCGCGGCCACCACGTCGGCCACCGGGATGAGCCCGTGCACCCCGGCCATCACGAGCCGCTGGTCGGTCATGACGGCCCGCACCACGCGGTCGCGCACCCCGGGCAGGCCGATGACCTTCGGGTCGAACAGCAGCGCGCCCGCCCTGCGGCCGTCCGGCGAAATGGCGTCGATCCAGTTGCCGAGCTCGGTCACCCACGTGTGCTCGGTGAACCGGAACCCGGCGATACCGTTCCCAGGGTTGTTCATCGCCGTTCGTGCCCCCCGGTGCCGTTCCGCGCATCCGTCCCGTCCTGCGGCCCTTCACCGCAAGTGTGACCGTTGACGCGCGTGCCGTCACGGGGGAAGGCCCGATCGGCGTCAACGCGGGGTGTGGTCCCCGGCCGACGTCTCGGCGGGCAGCGCCTCGGGGGACGTCCCGCCGGTCGGCGTCGGACGCTCGGTGGGCGGGGCGGGCGGCTTGAACGTCGGGACCGGCTGGGTCCGCGTGGGCGTGGGGTCGGGCCGGTCTTCCCTGGGCGGGTCGACGTCGCCGGTGATCTCCGGATCCGGCTCCTCGTCCTCCGTGTGGGTCACGGTGGGGCTGTGGACCGGCTGTCTGGTGTTGATCGGCCGCCGGTGCCGCGTCCTGGTCGGTGTCGCCGTCGGCGTCCTGACCGGCCGAACGGTGGGCCGCACCGGCCGCCTCGTCACCGTCGGGACGAGCGTCGGCGTCTGCGAGACCGTGGGGGACTCCTCTTCCACCACCGGCTCGTCCGTCTCCTCCGGCGGGTACGTCTCCTCCGGCACGGACTCCTCCGGCACGGACTCGACCGGGTCGGGCGTGCCCGGCTCGGCCGACGTCGGCGTGGCCTCGCTGGTCTGCGCCTGCAGCACGGCCTCGGGCTGGCTGCTGATCATGAAGACCACCGCGCTCACCAGCACGGCCAGCAGCGCGGCACCGGCGATCGCGAGCTTGGCGGGCAGCTTGCCGAGTAGGCGTTTTTGCGGCTTCTGCTGCTGGGGCCGCTGCTCGGGGTAGTGCGTGCGGGCGAACGAGACGGTCGACTCGACGTCCGGATCCTCCTGGGGCGCGGCGGCGTGGACCGGCGCATGGGCGTCGGCCAGCGCGGCCAGGCGGTGCCGCCCGCGCTCCTCCCAGTCGGGCCCGTACGAGACCGCCGCGATCTCCTCCAGCGCCGCGAGGTACGCCTGCGCCGACGGCGGCCGGTCGGCCGCGTGCTTGGCCAGGCCGCGCTCGACGAGCCCGCGCAGCGGCTGGGGCACCTGCTCGAGCGGCGGTGCGGTGCTCTGGTGCTGGCGGACCAGGGGAGCGATGTCCTGGGCCATGAAGGGCCGGTGCCCGGTCAGGCACTCGTAGAAGGCGACGGTCGCGGCGTACATGTCGGTCGCGGGCCCGGCCGGCGCGCCCGACCACAGCTCGGGCGCCATGTACGGCGGCGTCCCCGTGGCGTTCGCCTCCTCGCCGACCCTGACCGCGATGCCGAAGTCGACGAGCTTGCTCGTGCCGTCGCGCAGCACCATGACGTTCTCGGGCTTGAAGTCGCGGTGCACGACGCCGATCGAGTGCGCCGCCGCCAGGCCGCGCAGCGAGCTCTTGAGCACGGCCAGCGCCGCCTCGGGCCCGGTCGGGCCCTCGGTCCTGATCAGCTCGCGCAGCGAGACGCCGTCGATCAGCTCCATGACGATCGCCGCGCCCTGGCCGGTCTCGACGTAGTCGTACAGCCTGGCGTGGTACGCGCTCTGCACCGTCGAGAGCAGTCGCGCCTCATGCCGGAACCTGGCGACGAACGAGACGTCCGACCTCAGCTCGTCGCTGAGGTACTTGATCGCCACGTCGGCGCCGTCGTAATCGCGCTTGGCGAGGACCACCCGGCCGCCGGCGCCCGAGCCCAGCTCGCGCACCTCGGTGTATCCAGGGACCCCCCAAGGCCCATCGCCGTACATTCGCGGTCTCCTCTGGCGTCTCTGGGCCCCCACCTGCATCAACAGGTCCGTAGCTTAACCAGATGCGAGCACTGTTCCGCTACCGAAATCACGACATGTGACGAAAATTCATATGGATTGTGCTGCGGTTATCGCCGTGCGTGCCGCCGCGCACGCAGCGGGCGACGGCGCCGCGCGCCGCCGCCCGCATGCCCGTTCACCTGGGACGAGGCGCCTCGGATGCGGTCTGCGCCGCAGGGGTCCGCACCGCCTGAGACGGCTCCTTGGAGGGGGTCCGCGCGATCGGCGGATCTTCAGTCGGAGTCCCAGGTGAAGGGGAGCCCTGCGGATCGGGCTCGCCGTCCCGCGGGCAGGCCGGGGTGGTGCCCGTTCGGGTGGCGGCGCCGCCCGCCGCGGCCGGGTCGGTGAGAGCGGTGATCGACCACCTGGTGCCGCAGCGGATCTTGGCGGGGAACCGGAAGGACCGGCTGTAGGAGGTGCCGCCCGACAGGGTGACCGTCCGCGAGTCGCGGCCGCCCCCGGCGGCGAACCTGACCGTCAGCCGCACCGGCTGCGTGTTCGCCGTGGTTACCCTGACCTGCGCGAAGAGGCCGCCGTGCGCGCCCGCCTCCACGATCGACACCCGGCGCACCTGCGCGGGGCAGGGCACCGAGGTGCGCGCGGTGGCCGTCCTGCCGCCCGCGGTCACCCGTACCGACAGCGTGGAGCCGCACGGGCGCGAGCGCAGCGCGAGGGTGAAGGACCGGCTGTAGGAGGTGCGTCCTGACAACCGGGCGGTACGCGTGCCGGCCGGCTCGCCGTCCACCGCGAACGCGGCCTGCACCGGGATGGCCCCCGTGCCGCTCGCGGTGACCTTGACCCGGGCCGTGGCGGTGCGGGCCGGCGCGGCGGGCAGGCCGAGCGAGACGTCCAGCGCGGTCACCCGGGCCGGGCAGGGCGGCACGGACACCTTGGCCGTCCTCGGGCCGCCGAAGGCGGCGGGCGAGGTGGTGACGGCCAGCGAGACGGTCGTGCCGCACGGCCGCTCACCCATCCGCCAGGTCAGCGTGCGGGCGTAGAACCTGGCGCCGCCGAGGCGCACGCGCTCGGTCCGTCCGTCCTCGCCCGGCGCCGACCAGGCGGCGGTGGCGGTGACCGGGCCTTCGCCGCTCGTACGGAGGGTGAGCGTGCTGCGGGCCACCCCGTCGGAGCCCACCGTGATGCGGCCGAGCGTCAGGCCGAGCACGGAGGTGGCGGGCGTGGTCCTGTCGCCGCCGGGCGCCGGGGTGCCGGTGGGGGGCTCGGCGGGGCGCAGGGTGGCCGGGCCCGAGCCGGTGGCGCTCTCCTCGGGGCGCGGCGGCTGCGGCGCGGGGCTCTGCGGCCCGGCTTCCGGCGTCCTCTCCGGCTCCTCGCCGGACGGCTCGGGGCGGTCGGGCTCGGGCGCGGCGGACCGGGTGCCGGGCTCTGGCCGCCCAGTCTCGGGTGCTGTCTCGGGTGCTGTCTCGGGCCCGGTCTCCGGAGCCGTGGAGCGCGTGCCGGGCTCCGGCACGGTGATGAAGGAGCCGGACGGCCCGGGCTCGGCGGGCTCAGAGCTCGACGCGGCCTCAGGCGTCTCCCCGACCCCCGAGGGTACGGCGGGCGGCGCCGCGATCTCGCTCGGCGGTGCGGCCACCGCCGCCGCCTCCTCGACCGGCGACGGCCGGTTGATCAGCGCGACCACCGCCACGGCCGCCGCGGCGGTGACCGCCCCGCCCATCGCCAGCCTGCGCGCGTTCGCCCGCATGCCGCGGAAGACGGTCCTGGCCAGCGATGTCGTCACCTCGGCGTCGGGCGTCCTCGGCTTGGGCAGCAGCAGCGCGAGCAGGGCGACGAGCGCGGCCAGCCGCCGCCGGCCGCGCTCCTCCCAGTCCTCTCCGTACGCCGCCCGCGCCGTGGCCTCCAGCTCGGCCACGAACGCCAGCGCGCTCGCGGGCCGCCGGGCCGGGTCCTTGGCCAGGCCGCGGCTGATGAGCCCGCGCACCGGCTCGGGGGCGTCCTGGACCGGCACGGGGGCGTGCAGGTGCTGGTAGCCGAGGACGACCGGCTCGGTCGAGCGGTAGGGCCGGTGCCCGGTCAGGCACTCGAAGAAGACGGCGGTGGCGGCGTACACGTCGGTGGCGGGCGAGGAAGGCTCGCCCGCCCACAGCTCCGGCGCCATGTACGGCGGCGTCCCCTCGGGCCGGGACGCGCTGCCCTGCCGGACCGCGATGCCGAAGTCGACGAGCTTGCTGAGCCCGTCGTCGCGGACGATCACGTTCTCCGGCTTGTAGTCGCGGTGCACGAGCCCGACCGCGTGCGCCCTGGCCAGCCCGAGCAGCGAGCCCTTCAGCACGACGAGCGCGGCCTCGGGACCCGTGGCGCCGTTCTCGCGCAGCAGGGCGCGCAGGGAGACGCCGTTGACCAGCTCCATCACGATGGCGGCGCCGCGGGCGTCCTGGATGTACTCCAGCATCGTGGCGATGTGCGGGTCGCGCAGCGTGGTGAGCAGCCGCGCCTCGGCCTGGAACCTGGCCAGCGCGGCCGGATCGCGCAGCAGCTTGCCGGACAGGTATTTGATCGCGACTTCGACCCCGGTGGCGTCGTGCACCGCCAGCGCGACGCGCCCGCTCGCACCCGCCCCGAGCTGCCTGATCTCCGTGTAACCCGGAGCGCTCCACTCCATATGCCTCTCCCATCAGGAGCCGGCCCACCTGATGAGACGCGTGATCAAGGAGTCGGGTTTTCCAGGTGGTTCCGGAAATTCATGGAACTACTCCCGATGGAGGATGTGAACAGGCGTGGCGATACCTTCTGGGAGCATCGGATCCGGCTCGGGCTCGCCCCACGAGGTGACCAGCGGCAGCACCCCGGCCCACACCGGCAGCGCGTAGTCCTCCTCCTCGTCCTTCGGCCCGCCCCTGCGGATCTTCACCGACGCCTCGGCCAGCGGCAGCGCCAGCACGGCCGTCGCGGCCAGCTCCTTGCGCGAGGGGCGGCGGGCGTAGTCCCACTGGCCGGGGGCCAGCCGCTCCGACAGCACGCGCAGGCCCTCCATGCGCTCGTCATGGTCGGTCACCAGCCGCGCCCGCCCGTAGATGATCGCCGAGCGGTAGTTGACGGAGTGGTGGAAGATCGAGCGCGCCAGCACGATGCCGTCGAGGTGGGTGACGGTGACGCACACCTCGTTGCCGTCGGCCGCGCGCAGCGAGGTCGCACCGGTCGAGCCGTGCAGGTACAGGGTCTCACCGGCGCGCCCGTAGCCGGTGGGGATCACCATCGGATGCCCGTTCACGATCACGCCGAGGTGGCAGATCAGGCCGGTGTCGAGTACCTCGTACAGGTCGTTCCTGTCGGTGCTGCCGCGCTCCTTCGAACGTCCGAGCGTGGTGCGCGCTGTGGTGGAGAGCATGATTCGACCGTAACGACGAAGTGGACCTACGCTGTAGGGCCACTACCGACCCCTTTGCGAAGACCACTTTCATGCGCACGCCTGTTGACCTGCCACTCTCCCTCTGCCGCGAGTCGGCCGAGCCGCTCGCCGCCCAGCTCGCCGGGCGGCTGCGCCGCGCCATGCTGGACGGCGCGCTGGCCCCGGGGGAGCGGCTGCCGTCCACCCGGGCGCTGGCCGTGCAGCTCGGGGTGAGCAGGACGGTGGTGACGGAGGCGTACCAGCAGCTCTACGCCGAAGGCTGGCTGGAGGGCAGGCACGGCTCCGGCACCTTCGTGGCCGACCTCACCCTGGGCGGCGCGAGCGCGCGGCAGGAGCCGAAGCCGGAGCGCCCCCGGACCCCCGCCCCGCCGCGGCCGCCGGCCGGCGCGATCGACCTCAGAGCGGGCGAGCCCTGGGTGCGCGACTACGACCGCGCGGCGTGGAAGCGCGCCTGGCGCAGGGCCGCCGACCTGCCGCCCGGCGCGTCACCCGACCCGTACGGCCTGCCGCGCCTGCGCGAGCTGCTCGCCGAGCACCTCAGGCGGGCGAGGGGCGTGGTCGCCGGCCCCGAGAACGTCCTGGTCACCAGGGGCACCGGCAACGGGCTCGACCTGGTCGCCCGCGCCCTGCTCGGCCCCGGCGCCAAGGCGGGCGTGGAGGACCCCGGCTACCCGGCGGCGCGCACGATCTTCGCCTCCCGCGGCGCGGAGGTGGTGCCGTGCCGGGTGGACGAGGACGGCGTGATCGTCGACGGCCTGCCCGGCGACCTGCGTCTGCTCTACACCACACCGGCGCACCAGTACCCGCTCGGCGGCCGGCTGCCGATCCCGCGCCGTGAGCGGCTGCTCGCCTGGGCGCGCGGCACCGGCGCGACGATCGTGGAGGACGACTACGACGCCGAGTTCCGCTACGACGTGGCCCCGCTGCCCGCGCTCTACGGCCTCGACCCGGCCCGCGTGGTGCTGCTCGGCACGCTGTCGAAGACGCTCGCGCCCGACGTCGGCGTCGGCTGGCTGGTCGGCACGCCGGAGCTGCTCGCCGAGGTCGCCGCGCTGCGCGAGGCGGTGGCCGACCGCACCAGCGGCCCCGTGCAGCAGGCCGTGGCGACCCTGATCGAGCGCGGCGACCTCGACCGCCACCTGCGCAGGATGCGCCTGGAGTACGCGCGCCGCCGCGCCGCCGTGGTCGAGCTGCTCGGCCCGGTCTGCCGGCTGCGCGGCGACACGGCCGGCCTGCACGTCGTCGCCGAGCTGCCGCCCGGCCTGGTGCCCGAGGTGATCGCGCGGGCGGGGCGGCGAGGGCTGCTGCTCGACTCCACCGCCCGGCACCACCACGGCGAGCCGCGCGTGCACGGCCTGGTGATCGGGTACGGCTCGGCGTCGCTGGCCGACGTGCGGCGCGGTTGCCGCATCCTGGCCGGCCTGATCCGCGAAGGGCTCGGCGGCTGAGCGGGCCGGCTAGGCGGGCCGGCTGGGCGGGCCGGCTGGGCGGGCCGGTCGTGCGGATCGGTCGTGCGGATCGGTCGTGGGGGTCAGCCGTGCGGGCCGCGCGCGGGCGGCCGCAGCCGGCGCAGGACGGGCAGGGAACGGTGGGCGTACAGCGGGTCGACGGGCAGCACGTGGCGGGCCCACCAGCGCGCCGGTCCCGGGTCGGGCGAGGGATCGACGAAGCCGGGCGCGTAGTCGTCGTACGGCGGGTCGTACAGGTAGCCGGTCGGGACGCCGTGCCGCTCCAGCTCGGCGATCGCCGCGTCGCGCTCCTCCACCAGCAGCGGCACCCGGAACAGCGGCCTGGACAGGTCGTCGAGCACGGCGGGCGCGACCGTCGGCAGCTCGGCCAGGCGCCGCACGCCCGCCACCCGGCGCGCGCGCTCGCGGCGCACCTTCTCCAGCCGCCTGGCCTGGTACCAGCGCACGACGGGGCCGCGGCGCATCCGGTAGGCGTGCAGGTCGGCGCGGACCCACGGGTCGAAGGGCGGCAGCAGCGGCGCCTGCTCCAGCGCCTGCTTCAGCTCGTCCGCGGCCAGCGGGATGCGGTATCCCTCGCGCGGCTCCTCCATGCCGAGGCGGCGGGCGAGCCTGAGCGCGGGGCGGACGAGATCGAGCCTGAGCGCCGCCTGGCGGGCCATGGAGGTGGCCACGCTCATCAGGTCGGCGCGCAGGGAGCCGCGGGTGAGCAGCGCGTCGCGGGCGCGGGTGAGCGCCTGGAGGTCGGACTCGTGCTCGACGGCCAGCACGCCGCCCGAGCCCGCGCCCGGGTGCTTGGACAGGCTGAAGACCGCGGCCTGCCCGAACGTGCCGACCGGGCGGCCCCCGACGTCGGTCTCCATGGCGTGGGCGACGTCCTCGATGAGGACCTTTCCGGCGAAGGCGGGCGCGTCGTCGGGCAGGCCGTACAGGTTGGTCGTCAGTACGGCGTCGACCGAGGCGAGATCGGCGCGGGAGACGTCGATGTTGCCGTCACGGGGCGACAGCGGCGCGATCACCGGGCGCAGGCCTGCCGCGAGCACGAGAAACAGGATCTCGTCCGCCGATATGGGAGACATCAGCAGCCGCTGCCCGGGCGTGCACCAGTGGCGCAACGCGAGGTAGAGCCCCAGCCGGTTGGAGGGAAGCGACAGACAGTAACGGTCTGTGCGCTCTGCGATGCGTTTCACCCTTGTAGGACAGTACGTAGTCTCCCGTAGGTTTTCAACGCTTTGTCGGCGGTTTTGAGCAGGATCGGGTTGGCCAGCACGGTCGCCCGGGTCTTGCGCACCGGCACCCGCATCAGCCAGTGGACGCCCGCCGCCACACCGGCCCTGGCCACCCGGCCCTCGGCCACCTCGAGCTCGCCGTTCTTGAGCTTCTCCTTGTACTCCTTCTGGCCCCGGCCCATGTCGATGATCTGGATGCCGGCGGCGGCGGCGCGCTCGGCCATCGCCAGGTGGTGGATCAGGCCGGGGGAGAACTTCGCGAACGCCGGGTCGTAGGCGGGGAACCAGCCGGCCAGCGTCGTGCGCGTGCGCACCCCGAAGTGGCCGGCCATCGGCCGGTCGTCGACGTAGACCATATCGAGCACCCCGGCGAAGCTCTCGGTCTGCGTGGCCAGCAGCCGCTCGACCAGCTCCACGATCCACTTGTGCGCGAACCTGTCGGTGCGCCCGGTACGCCGGTACTGGTCGGTCTTCCAGCCGAGCAGCGTGCGCAGCGGCGCCAGGTCGGTGGTGGCGTACTCGTGGCGCAGCGGCCCGACCTCGCGCTGCAGCTTGCGCGACTTGGCCAGCGTGGACTTGTACGTCTTGCCGGAGTTCTTCCGCAGCGTCTCGGTGTACGGCTCCCACCCGTCACGCAGATCGATGATCGGCGAGGGATGCCGCTCGGCCCGCGCGTTGACCAGCGGCTGGCTGGAGACCAGGTGGTCGAACTCGTAGACGGAAAGACCGCACTCCCTGATCAGGCGCAGCGGATCGATCTCGGCGCCCTTGGCGTACACGAGACCCTGGGCGTCGGTCAGGCCCGCCGCCACCGGCTTGCCGATGCCGAGCGGATGTCGCTCGAACGGGAAGAAGCCCACGATCTCCTGGCCGTCGTAGATGACGGCGACACGGACGACATCCCGAAGCTCACCCACAGTGAGCGTGAATTCGGGGGAGAGGAACGGGTTGTCGAAGGCGGCGTCCGCTGCCTGCAGCGCACGCCAGCGGTTCACTTCCGGCTGACCCAGTTCACGAGGCAGAGCAAGGGTGACGCGCATGGGCTCCTACTGTCGGACATGCACTCGCTATCCAGCTTGTGGCCAGGGGTGTACACCCAGAGTAAAGGATCTCGCCCCCCGGGCATCATCGCAGGTCCGGAACGTTACAAGATTCCCAGCTAGCGCTCAGGACCGAATGACGTTCTAATGTGGGGTCATGACCGAATCTGGGAGCGTGCCCGGCATCGACCACCCCCGTCTGGTCGCCTGGATGGGCCGACACGTGCCCGACGCCGGCGAGCCCGGCGCCGTCTCGCTGATCTCGGGCGGGAGGTCCAACCTCACCTACCTGGTCGAGACCGAAGGCCGCCGGCTGGTGCTGCGCAGGCCGCCGCTCGGTCACGTGCTTCCGACCGCCCACGACATGCGCCGCGAATGGCGGGTCATCTCGGCGCTCGCGCCGACGCCCGTCCCGGTGCCCGAGCCGGTCGCGTTCTGCGCCGACGAGGACGTCATCGGCGCGCCGTTCTACCTCATGGGGTACGTCGAGGGCGCCGCCGTGCGCACCCGCGAGGAGCTCGGCGACCTGCCGCCCGAGCGCGCGCGGCGGCTGTCGGAGCGGCTGGCCGAGGTGCTCGCCGCCATCCACGCCGTGGACTACCGCGAGGTGGGGCTCGGCGACTTCGGCCGGCCCGATGGCTATCTCGCCAGGCAGCTCGACCGCTGGTGCCAGCAGTGGGAGCGCTCGAAGACCGCCGACCTGCCCGCCTACGACCGCCTGGTCGAGCGGCTGCGCGAACGGCTGCCCGCCGGCGCCCCCGGCACGCTCGTGCACGGCGACTACCGGCTGGACAACACCCTGCTGCGGCTCGACGACCTGCGCATCGCGGCGGTCGTCGACTGGGAGATGTCCACGCTCGGCGACCCGCTGGCCGACCTGGGGCTCACGCTCACGTACTGGTACGACAGGGACGACGAGGAGCGGGCGAGCATCCCGGTGGCCGGCGACGTGACGGCCGCGCCCGGCTTCCTGAGCGCGGCGGAGTTCGCCGCGCACTACGCCAAGGTGTCCGGGCGCGAGATCTCCGACCTCGGCTTCTACGTGGCGTTCGGCAACTTCAAGCTCGCGGTGATCGTGGAGGGTATCCACGCCCGGTTCCGCCAGGGTAAGACCGTGGGTGAGGGATTCGACCGCATCGGTGCGGCCGTGCCCACCCTGATCGCCCGGGCACACCGCATGCTCGACCAGCACTGACCGCCTCGAAGTCCGGCAAGGAGCGTCATGAGCACTGTTGCACTGATCACCGGAGCGGCGAGCGGCATCGGCGCCGCGGTCGCGCGGCGCCTGGCGTCGGGCGGCGTCCGATGCGTCCTCGTCGACGTCGACGCCGAGGGCGTGGAGCGCGTGGCCAAGGAGGTGGACGGCGCCTGGCTGGCCGCCGACGTCAGCCAGGAGGAGGCCTCGCGCGAGGCCGTCGCGCTGGCCGAGCGCCGCTACGGCCGGCTCGACCTCGTGCACCTCAACGCCGGCATCACCGGCCGGGTGGACTTCACGGACTTCGACGCCGCGCGCTACCGCAAGGTGGTCGGGGTCAACGTGGACGGCGTGGCCTTCGGCGTGGCGGCCAGCGTGCCGCTGCTCCAGCGCTCCGGCGGCGGCGCCATCGTGGCCACCGCCTCGCTCGCCGGGCTCGTCGGCTACTCCGCCGACCCCGTCTACACGATGACCAAGCACGCCGTGGTGGGCCTGGTGCGGGCGCTGGCCGAGCCGCTGTCGGCACAGAACATCCGCATCGCCGCCGTCTGCCCCGGCTTCACCGACACACCGCTCGTGGCCGAGGCCCGCAAGGTCTTCGCCGACGCCGGCTTCCCGCTGCTCACGGCCGACGACGTGGCCGCCGCCGTCGAGAGCGCCTTCTACACCGACACCCCGGGCACACTGCTCGTCGTGCAGCCGGGCCGGCAGCCCGTGCCGTACCGGTACGCGGGCGTGCCCGGCCCCGCGAGCGGCCAGCGGCCGCCGAATGTCGGATGATGACCTGATCCAGGCGGTTCGGCGCACTACTTTGAGAGGGCCGGGTATCCCTACCCGGCCCTTCTCAGTGTTCAGACCTTGTAGGTTCAGGATTCTCCCGCTTTACGACCTTGCGAGGATGAGGAGCGTTCAGTGATTCCGACCGACGGCCGGCACGCGCGCAGACGATCGCCGTGGCCGCTCGCGCTCGGGGCGGGCGCGCTCGCGGTGGTGCTGGTGGCAGGCATCATGATCTACGCCTCCATCCGCACCAAGGCCCGCGGCGAGTTCAGCGGCGGCGAGCTCGCCACCGCCATGCCCACCCAGCCGGCTCCCACGCTCGAGCCGCCGCCCGAGCTCGACAACTGGCCGCGCTGGGGCGTCACCCACACCCAGTTCAGCGCGGACAACGAGCCCGAGCACGTCGCCGACGAGGCCAGGGGCATGCTCGGCCGGGTCCCGATGCTGCAGAACCAGCACATCATGGGCTGGGGCGTGGGCAACCCCGAGCCCAGCCCCGGGCAGTTCAACTTCCGCGACCTCGACCGGCGGCTGACGTTCATGGCGTCCTCGCGAGCGATCCCGGTCATCACGCTCTGCTGCGCCCCCGACTGGATGAAGGGCGGGCAGGCCGGGCGTACCGACTGGAGCAAGAACCACACGGTCGCGCCCAAGAAGGAGCACTTCGACGACTTCGCCAAGCTGGCCGCGCGGGTGGCCGAGCAGTACCCGACGGTCAAGCACTACATGGTGTGGAACGAGTTCAAGGGCTTCTGGAACGCCGACACCAACCGCTGGGACGCCGAGGGCTACACCGAGATGTACAACAAGGTCTACGACGCCCTGAAGAAGGTGGACCCGGAGATCAAGGTCGGCGGCCCCTACATGCCGATCGACTCCAGGGCCGCGGGCGGCGCGTCGGAGCTGAGCGGTCCCTGGGGCACCGTCGACCAGCGGGCGCTCGACGCCGTCGAATACTGGATCGAGCACAAGAAGGGCGCCGACTTCATCGTGGTGGACGGCGCCAGCATGACCACCGACCAGGGCAACGTCCCCGACGACTTCACCGCGCTCGGCAAGTTCAGCGCGATCACCGACTGGCTGCGGAAGAAGAGCGGCGACCTGCCCGTGTGGTGGGCCGAGTGGTACGTCGAGCCGGAGAACTCCGGCTGGAGCGAGGACAAGCGCACGGCCGTGCAGGCGGCCGCCCTGATGGAGTTCGTCAAGAGCGGCGTCACCAGCGCCCTGTACTGGAACCCGCAGCAGGAGGGCGAGGGCGAGTGCCCCGGCTGCCTGTGGCAGCCCAAGGCCGGCGGCGAGATGCCGATGGCGGGGCTGCTCAGCGGCTTCACCCGGTGGTTCCCCGCGGGGGTGCAGGCCGAGCAGATCAGCACCTCCGACCCGAAGGTCCGGGCGATCGGCCAGCAGCAGCAGCTCGTCATGGTCAACACCAGCGACCAGGACGTCACGGCCACCGTGGACGGGCGGCAGGTCACGCTCCGGCCGTACGAGATCAAGTGGTCGGGACGCGGCGGCGCCTGATCGCTCACCTTCCGCTCCTGCGGGATCCCCTGACCCCGGCGAGCGCGCAGCACGCCACCAGCGCCGCCCCGAACACCGGCAGCCAGGCCGACCGGGCCGCCACCCACGCCGCCGAGTCAGGGGCGGTGTGCAGGCCCGGCAGGATGCCGCCGGTCAGCAGGCCGAGGGCGGTCACGGCGATCATCGCGGTCTGGTGCCAGAGGAAGATCGTGATCGCGTGGACGTTCACCACCGCCACCGCGGCCCAGGCCAGAGGGCGGCGCAGGGCCCGGCGCAGGGGATCGGCCAGCAGGCGCGCCGCCCCGCACTGCGCCAGGCCGAAGGTGACGGCGGCCAGCGTGGGCGGGTCGAGGTTCGACACCGCCGCGCCCGGCACGCCCACCATCGAGGCCGGGTAACCGGCCCACAGCACCAGCGCGGCCGTGGCGGCGGCGCCGCCCAGCAGCAGCGCCCACCCCGTACGCCGGCTCGGCAGGCCGCCCGCCCACGAGGCTCCGAGGCAGTACGGCACCAGCCACCCCGCCACCACGTTCACCCAGCCGAGCCAGCCGGGACCGCCGAGCCAGAAGCGCGCCAGATCGGTCAGCGCCACCGCGGCCACCGGCCACGCGGGGCCGATCCGCGCCGCCACCGGGGTCAGCGCCGTCAGCGCCCCGAAGACCAGCAGGAACCACAGCGGCGACCACACCAGCGCGGCCAGCGCGCGCACGGTGTCCACGGCCACCCCGCGCGCCAGCATGGTCACCGCGATCACCGACCACACGGCGACCACGGCCGCCACCGGCGCGAACAGCCGGGCCAGCCGCCTGCGCTGCCACGTCCCGAATCCCTGATCGGCGCGCGCCGGCGCACGGGCCGCCACCAGCCCGCCCACCAGGAAGAACACCGCCAGCGTCTGGAACAGCCAGGACGCCGGGGTGAGCACCGGCAGCTCGCGCAGCGGGCTGGCCACGCGCAGGGTGCCGCTGTCGGCGACCAGCGCCGTCACCAGCCAGTGGCCGAGCACCACACCGGCGATGGCAAGCGCCCGCAGCCCGTCGATGGCGCGGTCACGGCCGGCGGGGGTGGCCCGCTCGACCCGCTCGATCAGCGCACGCATCGCCGCAGCCCCGCCTCTCGCCGGTCTCGTCCCGGAAGGCACGGCCGAAGTGCCCTTCGCCGGTCTCGTGCCGGAACGCGTCGCTCCCGGCCCGTGGACGTGCTCACGCATCGCCGGAGACGATCCGGGCGATGGTGCGCAGCGCCGGGGCGCCGGGCCGCAGGTAGTCGCTGTGGCCGCCGTCCCCGGCGGGGAAGACGCGCGTGCCCGCCTCGGGAGCGACCGGGTCCAGGCCCAGGCCCAGCGTGACGAACGGCAGGCCCACCTGCACGTGCGGCACCAGAGAGATCCAGTCGCCCGAGGTCCTCGCCGCCCACACCCTGGCCCGGGTGCGCAGCGGGGCGGCGGTTCCGGTGCCGGGTGCGCCGTACAGGACGATGTCCGTCACGCCCGGCAGAAGGGGCGCGGCCCGGCCGCAGACGACGGCGCCGTACGAGTGGCACAGCAGCGTCACCTCGGCCGGCTGCAGCTCCTCCAGCAGCGCCCGCAGCGCCGGGACGGCGGCGTCGGCCCGGCCGGGGGTCAGCAGCGCGGCGTCGTACGTCGTGGGCGTCGGGTAGCCGAGCCAGGCCACCACCGCCGCCCGCCCGCCCAGCTCCGCCTGCAGGGCCAGCGCGCCGGACAGCAGCTTGTCGTAGCGTTCGATGCTCGTGTCCGAGCCGGGCACCAGCACCGCGACACGCTCGGCCGTGGCGAGGTCGCCGAAGACCTCCGCCGACCTGCCGCCGTCACGGCCGTCGAAGAACAGGAAGCGGCGCGCCGGGTCCGCCATCGCCCGCAGCGCCTCGGCACGGCGCCGGTGGCCGTGCCCGGCCGCCATCCGCTCCGCCGCTGCGATGTCCTGCCGGACGGCGGCGTAGCGGGCCTCTGACAGCCCCGGAGGCGGCTTGTGAGGCACGGGGGCGGGGATCTCCCTGCCCGACAGGGGAGCCGCCACGACAGCCGCCATGGAGGCGGCCACGATCACGTTCAGCAGGCCGCGACGTGAGGGAAGGCGTAAAGGTGGACGACGCATGCCTGCGACGCTACGGAGCGGCCCCCGTCATCGTCGTCACGCCGGGGAGGGGACCGGCCGCGTACCCCTCAGGTACTACGCCGATCACCCTCCCCGGCAGCGCGGGTCAGTTGTTCGCCGCGATGTAGATGAACCGCTCGATGATCACGCCGAACGCGATCAGGAACGACGGCACCGCGAGGATCAGCAGCCGCTTGCGGGCCCGCGGTGCCCGGTTCGGGCCGTTCAGCCGGATGATCTCGTAGCTGAACAGCGCCACCCACGTCACGGCCAGCGCGGCGATGCCCACCGGCGTCCACGGCGAGGTCGGGTCGCCCCGGCCCTGGTACGGCGTCGGTTCGGGGATCTCCGTGCCGCGCACGAACTTCTTCCACGTGTACAGCGCCGCATCCTCGTTGGCGAACACCCGCTTGATGTCCGGCGACTTGTCCAGCGCGGCGCGGAACCGCTCGCCCCAGTCGTCCGGGAAGCCCTCGTTGAGCTGCAGGTAGCTGACCTGGGCGCGGCTCACCATCAAGTACGAGTTGCGCGGCTGGCTCTTCAGCTTTTCGACCGCCTTGTCGATGCGCGTCGGGTCCTTGAACACCAGCGCCTGCTCGGCGAAGCTCACCCGCTCGATGTCCCGCTCGCCCCACGGCATCGACGGCGTGACCTCGGGGCCCTCCTTCGGCACCAGGTAGAGGACGCGGGCGCTCGGCTTGTCGTGCTCGTAGACGTAGTGCAGCGCCGCCACCTCGCCGGTGGTGACCCGCTCGAACTTCTCGTTGCCGTACCTCGCCACCAGGAACGCCATCGCGAACATCACCGCGAAGCAGGCCGCGAGCACCAGCGAGATCTTCCTGGTGAGCTGCGGGTTGAAGCGCACGTTGCGCTTGCGCAGCGGCACCGTCTCGTCGCGTACGTCGGCGCTGTCGGCCGGCAGGTTCGGGAAGAACGCGTACGCGGCCAGCAGGCACGCGCCCGGCAGCGCGAACATGTAGATGCGCAGCCCGATCTCGCCGCCGTAGCTCTGCAGCGCCAGCGCCAGCACCGGCACGCACAGCATGATCAGCGCCGAGCGGTCGAAGACCCCGCGCCGCAGCCGGCGGAACAACCCCGCCGCCGCGCAGCCCAGGATGACCACCAGGATGCCCAGCCGGGCCTGCAGCACGATCGCGTGCGCCGGGTCCGTGCCCTCGATCCTGTCGCCGGTGTTGCTGCGCAGGTTCGCCACGATGTTGCCCAGACCGCCGAAGATCGTGTCGATCTGGCTGGCCCAGAAGCCCACCGTCATGTAGCTGATCCAGGCCAGCACCGCCAGGCCGAGGAAGAACGGCAGCGCCCACGTCAGCGTCGTCCGCTTGAACAGCAGGAGCGCCGTTAGCACGCCCAGCATCATGAACGGCGTGATCTGGTGCGAGGCCACCGACGCCGCGAACAGCGCGATGAGCATCAGCAGCATCAGCAGCTTGTCGGCGCGGAACGTGCCGGTGTTGGCCAGCTCGCCCGGCGTCATCGCGTCGAGCTTGGCGATCCACTTGCGCAGGCCCTTCGGCGGGATCGGCTTCGTGCGCGGCTCCACCCGGCCGAACCAGCGCAGCAGGATCGCCACGAACGCCAGATACAGCGCGAACGTGAAGCCCTGCGGCGAGAAGTAGTCCTGGCCGATCCACTGCACCAGGATGAACAGCAGCGCCGCGAACCACCGGGCCCGCGTCGTCGCCACCACCTGGCGCAGGATGAGCACGAACGGCAGCAGGTAGAGCAGGTTCGACAGCAGCGGCGTCCATTGCAGGATCGGCGTCATGTCGGTGATGCCGGCCGCCTTCGTGACGAACGCGAACAGCGCGAAGAAGCCCGGCCAGCCCATGCGGGCGTCGATGTTGATCGCCGTGTCGCCGGTCCTGCCGATGAACTCCACGAAACCGGCGTGGATGTACGCCGTCGGGAAGCGCGGCTGCTCCGCCACCAGCGCGCCCGCCCCGTGCAGGGCGAACGTGATCGCGGCGATCTGGAACAGCAGCAGGAACTTGCGGTCGGTGCTCTGGGAGACCGTGACGAAGAACGACACGATCATGATCAGGATGGCGAAGAACGCCGTCGCCGGCATGGCCGAGATCAGGCCGAGGCCGTCGATGTCGGCCGGGTCCACGCCGCGCATCGGGCCCGGTGGCGCCTTGATCGCCAGGATGTACATGACCAGGCCCTCAAGGACCAGCACCACGGGCAGCCACTTGGGCGCGCTGGCGAGCAGCGCGCTCAGCTTGGCCTTGATCCCGCCCGGCTGCTTCTGCCGCGCGGGGGCGGCCTGCTGCTGGACGGGCACGCCCTGCTGGGCCCCGGGCGGGCCCATCGGCGGACTCTGCACCGCCACCCCACCCGGCGCCTGCCCGGGCGCGGCCATCGGCTGCACCAGCTCCGCCAGACTCCGCGCCCCACCGGCCCCGGCCCCACCGGCTCCGGCCCCATCGGCTCCTGCCGCACCGGCTCCGGCGCCATCGGCTCCTGCCGCACCGGCCCCGGGCCCGCCGAGCCCCTGCTCGGCGGCGACGGCGGCCGCTCCCGCGGCTCCGGTGGGTCCGGCTTGGGCCGGATGCGCGCCACCAGCGCCAGGGGAGTGGCCCGCGCCACCCGCGGCTCCCGCCGCGGGCGCAGCGCTCGGGTGCTCCCCGCTCGCCTGCCCCGCAGCAGCAGGACCGGGGGTCGCGCCGGAGGCGGGTGTGCTCGGAGCGGCCGCGCTCGTGGCGGTCCCGCCGGTAGCGGGCGCCTGGCCGGTGGGTGCCGTCTGCGCCGTGGCGTTCGTCGTCTTGGGCGGGCCGGCGGGCTTCGATGCGGCGGCGATCTTCATGGGCTGCGTGCCCGCGACATCCTCGCCCGCAACGGAGGCACCGGAGGCGTCGGATGTCGCGTCCTCGGCACCAGGCTTGGCGCCGGACGCGCTCGGCGTCGCGCCGGAGGTGCCCGTGCCGGACGCGCCGGGCTTTCCGCCGGAGGTGCCCGTGCCGGGCGCGCCGGGCTTTCCGCCGGACGTGAGGTTCGACGGGAGCCGGATGGCCGTGGTCTCTTCAGGGTCGGCCGCACCCTCGTCGCCGCTCTTCGGGGGTTCCCCGGCCGCGTCCGAGCCCTCCTCGGCGGAAGGCTCGAACGTCAGCTTCGGGATGACCCCGGTGGCGTCCGGATCGAAGGGCACGTCCGAGTCCTCCTTGTCACCACGTACGTCGGGGGCGTCGCTGGTCCCCGTGGTCTTGCCATCGCCGTCCCGTTGCCTCACGTTGACCATCATGAGGCCCCGGACGACCCCTGGGTGACAGGCGACCGACCCGTTTCATCAACTTTGAGGATTTTGCGAAGATTTCCGAGGATCACAACTGCGACGAGCAGCTCACTGAACAGCAGACCGTACCCGACCGCGTTGACCCCGAAGTACGGGAAGAGCGCCATCGTGGAGACGAGCACCAGCGCGGCGAGCCCGATCTGCACGGCGGCCAGCGCCCGCGCCTTGCTCTGCGCCCGCAGAGCGCTCAGATAGACCTCGATCAGCACCCTCGGCAGCACCGCCACGGCCATCAGCCGCAGCAGCAGCGTGCCCTCCTCGGCGAACTCCGACCCGAAGATGCGCAGGATCAGCGGCGCTCCGAGCACCGCGACCGTGATGATCGGCACCACGATCATGAACGCCCGCCGCAGCGCACGCCGGCAGTTCTCGGCCAGCGCGGCCCGGTCGAAGGAGCCCTCGACGGTCAGCGACACCGCCATGTTCATGGCCAGCAATTCGATCATGCTGGCCAGGGTGTGCGCCATCGAGAAGCGGCCGAACGTGGCCTCGCCGACCTGGGTGGCGATCACCACCGGCACCAGGTAGACGATGGCGAGGATCGACAGCGTGCCGGGGAAGTCGCCGGCCAGGAAGCGGCCGACCTCGCGCAGCCTGGGCGGCTCCTGACCAGGGTCGGACTCGCGCACGTGCCGGCGTACGACGACGCCGAAGATCAGCCACTGCACCGGGATGAGCGCGAGCGCGGTCGGGATGACCCACGAGACGAAGATGCCGCCGCTGGGCAGCGCCCCGGCCAGCGCCACCAGCAAACCCATCTTGACCAGGCCGAAGATCAGGTTGTTCAGCGGCACGAACGGCGCGCGGCGCAGCCCGGTCAGCACGACGTCCTGGAGCGTGAAGACCGCCCACACCACCACGGACGCCAGGAAGAACAGGCCGGGCCCGAAGCCCGCGAGCACGGAGTACGTCCTGCCCCACAGCGGCAGCGTCAGCAGGAAGCCGAGCGCGGCCACCCCGCCGGTGGCGGCGGCCAGGCCGTACCCGCGCAGGATCAGCTCGGCGGTGCGGCGGCCGGCGATCGGCAGGAAGCGCGCGAGCGCGCCCACGAAGCCCAGCGCCGTCAGCGAGGCGAACAGCCGCATCGCGGTGATGACGGCCTGCCCGCGGCCGAACTCCTCCGGCGTGTAGTAGTGGGCCGCGAGCAGCCAGTAGCCCATGCCGAGCACACCCGTGATGACCGTGTTGGCCATCAGCGCGTAGCCCTGGCGGAACAACGGGTTGCGCAGGTCGGTGACGACTCTCGCCCAGACCTTAGACATTTCCGCGCACCCGCTGCAGCCCGTACCGGGTCCTGCGGACGACCGCGTATCCCTTGGTGAGGATGCGTTCGCGCAGGTAGATGAGAGGTACGGCGGTGCCTTCGACGGCGCGCTTGAACATGTTGATGGTCGTGTTCCTGCCGACCGTCAACCGGGGGATGGCGAGCATGTCGTGACGATCTGCGGCGATCGTGTTGCTCACGGCGCAAGCGGCGAAGTATCCGGCTTTACGCACTTCACGGCGCACGCGGGCGCTGGAGTACCCGTACGGGTAGGCCATGGTGGCCACAGGGGCGCCGATCTTCTCCTCCAGCAGGCCCTTGTTCTTGCGCAGCTCCTGCCGCAGGTCCTCCATGCGGAGCTGGTCGAGCTGCGGATGGCTGTGGCTGTGGCCGCCGATCTCGATGCCGGTCTGCGCGGCCTCGCGGGCCTGGCTCCACGACAGCATCCTGTCCAGGGGCCGGCCCGCGGCGTCCTTGCCGGCGTCGGAGACCCAGCCGCTGGTCAGGAAGACCGTGGCCGGGAAGCCGTAGCGTTCGAGCAGCGGCAGCGCGTGGCTGTGGAAGTCGGCGTACCCGTCGTCGAACGTCACCACGATCGGCTTGTCGGGCATCGCGCGGCCGTTGTTCTTGTTCAGCGCGGCCACCAGGTCGCCCAGGGTGAGCGGGGTGAAGCCGCTCTCCTTCAGGTACGCCAGCTGCTCTTCGAGGTCCGACGGCCGCACCGCGTGCGGTCTGGTGTCGGCGTTGGGCGTGTCGGTGACCGAGTGGTACATCAGGATCGGTACGCGGGTCATGACCGTGTTCCCTCCTGTGTCCCTTCCCGTGCCGCCTCCCGTGCCGCGTCCCGTGCCGCCTCCCGGGAGACCTTGAGCCGTACGGAACCGACGACGTAACCCCAGGTCGTCCAGGCCAGCCCGATGACGATGGCGGCGGCCCGCCCGAGCCCGCTCAGATCGCCCCGCAGGGCGTCGCCGACGCCGCGGAGCGCGCCGAGCGGCAGGGTCTTCATGGCGTGAGCCCGCTCGCTCGACAGCCCGTCCTGGGTGCCGACCTCGCGGGTCACCAGCGCCTTGGACAGCCCTTCCGCGTAACACCTGGACCTGAAGTAGGCGAACCGCTCGCGCTGCTTGGACACCTTGTGCCCGATCACCGCGCGCGGCTCGTACAGCATGATCGAGCCCGGCTTGCGCTGCGAGAGCCTGATGCAGAACTCGGTCTCCTCGCAGCCCAGCGGGCGGGACTTGCGTCCCTGCACGCTGCGGCCGATGCCGCTGTGGAAGCCGCCCACCTCGGTGACCGCATCGCGCAGGAAGGCGGCGTTGCCGCCCATGACGTTGCGGATCGGCGCCCTTACCGCGGGCATGCCGCGGTAAGTGCAGCCGACCGTCCAGTCGAACTCGTGCGGGAACCACGAGGGCCGCCGCCCCGACGCCCACAGGGGCTCGGTGCGGCCGCCCACGCCCACGACACCGGGTTCCTGGAAGCCCTCCTCCAAAGCCTCCAGCCACCCGGGGTCGGCGACGGCGTCATCGTCGAGGAACGCGACGATCTCCCCGTTGGCCGTGGCCACTCCGGTGTTCTTGCCGCCGGACAACCCCTTCTCGTGCGTGTTCTCGACCACGATGGCCTGCGGGTACTCGCGCTTGAGCTTGAGATGCAGGTCGGGGTTGTGATCGACCACCAGGATCAGCTCGTGTGCCGGGCGCGTCTGGTTCTCGACCGACTCGACTGCCTGCCTGATGTCCTCCCACCGCTCCTCGGTGTAGACGCAGATGACAACAGACGTGTTCACAGAGATCCTTTACGCGACGCCTCGGTCGGCGGTCGGGGTGGCTGCGGGCTCGGGCTTGGGCGGAGTGGGCTGGCGGCGCCACTCCTTCAGGATGGTCTTGAGCACGCGGAAGCCGTCCCGGACGACGTGCAGGTTGCTCTCGCCGTGAATGCGGTTGTGCTCGTGGCTCGGCACCTCCTGCACCTTGAGCCCCGCCTTGGCGGCACGCACGTTCATCAGGGTCTCCACCTCGAAGCCGTCGCAGTCGAGGTCGAGCACGTCGAGATGACGCGCCCAGAACGCGTTGTAGCCGTAGCAGAGGTCGGTGTACTGGGTCTTGTACATGATGTTGACGATCCCCGTGAGGATCTTGTTGCCCAGGCGCCGGTTCAGCGTCAGGTCGTCACTGCCGCCGCCGGCGGCGTAGCGCGAGCCCTTGACGAAGTCGGCACCGGTCACCAGCGCGCCCACGAAGTTGATGATCTCGCGGCCGTCGGTCGAGCCGTCGGCGTCGATCATCACGATGATGTCGCTGGTGCAGGCGGCGAAGCCGGCGGCGAGGGCGTCGCCCTTGCCCTTCCCCTTCTGCGTCACTACTTTGACGTTCGGCCGCAGCCGCTTGGCCACGGCCACCGTGTCGTCGACGGAGTTGCCGTCCACGAGCACGATCTCGTCCACCCACTGGGGGATGGTGGCGAAGACGTGGGGGAGGTTCTCCGCCTCGTTCATCGCCGGTACGACCACGCTGACGGTCGGGGAGATGGCCAGGTGCGGAGTCACCGGCGTGAAGCTGGAAGGCGGCGGCATCGACCGCAGCGGTGCGGAGTGGACCTTGCCGTTGTGCTTGGTTATCTCGGGACTCATAGCGAGGGATTCCTTCCCGGACCGGCACCGCCCGCCGGTTTGTGAACCGTTCCCGGGTGCTGCGGCAACGGCGAAACCGACGGACGGTGCTTCGACGGTCCAGTGGAGTGAGGGTGTTGGTGCTGTACCGGGGTCTTGCTCGGGAGCGGTCTAACGTGCTCCCGTTGGTTCCTGACTTACCGCATTGGGTGACTCCTGATGTTGCATCGAGGTGCGCACCCGACCGAAGCCCTTGAGGACGCGGTCGGCCGCCTTATAAAGAGACGGCCGATCCATGACGATTGTTCGGGCCTTGTTGAAAGGAGTTCGGCCCATCCAGTGCACCGCGGCCGTCGCCGACGGCCGCGAGACGCGACCTTCGGCGACATAGAGGACACCGCTCTTGAGCCAGTCCTTGTACTCCTTGCCGCCCTTGCCCATGTCCACCATGTGCAGCCCCGCGTTCGCGGCGGCCTCGGCCATCCGCATGTGGTGCACCATTCCGGGCGAGTAGCGGCCGAACTCGGTGTCGTAAGCGGGAAACCACCCTACGAGCGTGGTGGCCGTACGGAGGCCGAAATGCCCGGCCACCGGCACGTCACCCGCATAGAGCATGGTCAGCACGCCCGCGAAGTCCGCTGAGTTCTCGGCATGCATCATGTCCGTCAGCTCGACGATCCACGGCTGGGCGAACCTGTCCACCCGGCCGGTCCGCCGATACTGGTCGGACTTCCACGCCAGCAGGGTGCGCAGCACCTCGGGGTCGGCCGAAGCCCACTCCAGGCGCAGCTCGCCGTGCTCCCTGCCGAGCTTGCGTTCCTTGTACCTGACGGTCTTGAGGTTCTTGGGAGAGTTGGCCTTGACCTGCTCGAGCCAGGCGTCGAAGCCCGAGGTGAAGTCCATCACGGGTGCGGGCCTGACGTCCGACTCGTACGGAGCGAACGTCGGCTGCCCGGCCACGAGGTGGTCGAAGTCGTACACGCTGAGCTTGCAGGCGCGCAGCAGGGCCTTGGCATCGAGCTTGAGCCCGGGCTCGGCGATCAGGCCGTGGCAGGTGGTGAGGAAGCCGCCGAGCGGCTTGCCGATGCCGAAGCTGTGCCGCTCGTACGGAAAGAACCCGACGATGCGCCCCCCGTCGGAGATGACCGCCACCCTCACGTAGTCGCGCAAACGGTCCATCGCCACGGCGAATTCGACCGACAGGAACGGGTTGTCCAGACTTGGATCGGCTTTCTGCAGCGCGCGCCATCGCGCGCGCTCGGAGTCGCCGAGTTCTCTGGGCCGGACTACCTCGATATTCACCTTGCCCTGGCCCCCTGTTCGGTCTGCATGCGGTTCCCCCGGTACAACACCCGAAGCACGTACATGAACCCGCCGAGCACAGCGACCGTCGCGACACCGGCTCGGGGCGACCACGCGTCGAAGAGCAGCATGGCCTCGGCGAGCAACACGTTGAGCACCAGGCTCGCGGCTGCTCCCACGGAGAGTGCGGCAAGGGGGTCACGATCGCGCAACAGTCCCACCACTGCCGCCCCTGGAACGACCAGAAGGAACAAGGAGATCAGAAACGGACGCAGAGGCGTCTCGATATCGAACAGGGCGATGACCGCACCTGCGATGCAGGCGAGCGCGACCAGCCAGGCCAGCGCCCTGCGGTGCTGCTTGAGCATCTCCTGTCAATCTCCTGCCTTGCTGGTGAGAACGCAGATCGATCGCAATTGATGGGATCAATCGGCGCCTCGACACGTCAATGCCGACGCTTGGCGACGCGCGCCGGTTTACTGGCAGGCGCAAGAAGTTCGTGTGACTTTCAGCACACGGTCAAGTGATCGCCGGCCCCGAAGCGGTCCCCAAGCACACCAGAATGCCCTATGTGACCTAGGATCTTCGAGTCAGGGTCCGATATATCCCTGTTTGTCGTTCAGACTAGGCGATCTACTGTCCGTTTGCGTCGGCTTTACGCAGTGCCTCCGCATCCGTCGTTTCCAGTGCCGAGCCGGACCTGTCCGCGGACGGTGCGACCGTCCTCAGCGTGGGCGCCTCGGTCGGCTCGCCGTCCTCCGTCGGCAGCCCGGCCGGCGGCTCCGGGACCTCCTCGCCCTGCCACGACACCGTGCAGGTGGCGGTGCCCGCATTGGAGGTGAAGGCGATCCTGCCGGTGCCCGGCTCGTACGGCTCCGCGACCGTCACCCGGATCTTCACCGCGGCGCCCGCCCTGATCGAGCCGCTCTCCGGAGACACCTCCAGGCCCTGCGCGGCGGTCGCCACCCAGGAGACCGCCGCGTTGCGGGCGCGCAGCCCGATCTCGCCCGTGCCGGTGATCGACCGCGGGCAGGTCGCGATCAGCTTGGCGGCCGGGGCCGGCCTGCGGCGGGTGGCGGTCGGCCGGGCGGCGGGGCGGCTCCGGGGCCGTGCGGCGGCCGGGCGCGAGGCCGGGGGAGCGGCGGACGGGCGCGTACGGGTCGCCGACGGGGACGGGCTCGGCTCCTCCTCCGGCTCCTCCGGCTCGGTCTCCTCGGCGTCTTCCGTGAACTCGGGCTCCTCCAGGGGATCCGCGGGCGGCGGCGTCGTGGCGGGCGCCGGTTCCGGCCGGAGCGCGCCCACCTCGGCGGCGTCCGATCCGTTGATCACCACCACCGCGCCCGTCGCGGCCAGCAGGCAGGCGCCGGCCAGCATGAGCGGGGCAAGCCGGCGCGGCCCGCGGCGGCGGCGCTCGTCCTGCGCCACGGGGAACCCGCTGCGATCGAGGCTGTCGCCGCGATCGGTGATCAGCTCGCGCGTCTCGTCCAGCTCGGGGCTGACGCACGTGTCGATCACCCGGCGGCGCAGCGAGATCTTCGGGTACGCCACCGGCATCATGTCGAGCAGCCGTGCCGCCGAGACCTGCCGGTGCCGCCTCTCCGTGCACACCTCGCAGCCGCCGATGTGCCCCGACAACCGCCGCCGCAGCAGCGGGGTCAGCGGCCCCTCCCACGAGTCCACCATGGCCGACAGGTCGGGGCAGTGCGCCCGTCCCGTCCTGGCCAGCACGACGGCCGCGGCCGCGATCTCCAGGTGGTCGCGGGCCCGGCTCAGCCTGGCCGCCGCCTGCCTGCCGGTCAGCCCGAGCACCGCCCCCACCTCCGCCGGGGTCAGGCCGTGGCGCAGCGACAGATCCAGCACCTCGCGCTCGCCCCTGCGCAGCTCGCCCAGCGTCTCGTGAACCAGTTCGGCCAGCTCGGGATCGTCGTGCTCGGCGGGGTCGGGCAGCGGCAGGCCCGCGGGCGGGGTGCCGGGCCGGTGCGCCAGGCGGGCGCGCACCTGGAACCTGGTCAGCGCGTACAGCCAGGCGCGCAGCTTGGCCGGCTCCTTCAGGCGCTCGACGCAGCCCTGTGCGGTCACCAGCGCGTCGTGCACCGAGTCGGCGGCCATGTCGCGATCGCCCGACAGCGCGAAGGCGTAGTCGTGCAGCCGCTCGCCGTAGAAGTCGTAGAGCCTGGCGGGAGCCTCGGCGTCCGCGCGCCGCAGCGCATCGATCAGTTCCTGCTCGTCGGCGCGGTCGATGGTCGGCCATCCAGGCACGGACATTCCCTCCCCGGCGGGTGAAACGGGCTTCGGAGCCCCACGCGCAAGGAAGACGCGGCCTGGTTCGTACGGGTTCGCCCTCCATGCCGAATGGGCATGGAGGACGTCTTTCACATCAGTTGTCGCAATTCGGGGTGCAGAGGCGGCGTTCCATGCCCCGCAGGAAGAAGTCGCGGACCTGGAGGATGTTCTCCGCGATGTACGCCTCGCCGCCCGTCGCCTTGGCCAGCGCCTCCATCTGCCGCTTGCCCTTCTTGGCGTCGGGGCCGAAGGCGATGAGCAGGATGCTGATCGGCCGCTTCGGGTTGTAGGTCTGCTTGAGGAAGCGCAGCAGCTCGCTGTCCGTGACGCCGCCGTCGGGGTCGTCGTTGCCCGCGCCGTCGGTGAGGATGAGCAGGGTGTTGACCTTGTCCTGCTTGTACGTCTTGGTGAGCTGCGTGTAGGCCGCCTTGACCGTGTCGTTCAGCCCGGTGTCGCCCGTCTCCTTGGCCTTGAGCTGGGCGAACGTCTTGACCAGCATCTCCTTGCGCAGCGTGCCGTTGACCGGCTCGCTGAGCGGGCCGAGCGGGACGACCTCCTTCCAGTCCTTGCCCTTGCCGTCCAGGTGCGTGGAGAACGTCCACAGGCCCATCTCGGAGCCCGGCGGGAACAGCGCGAGACCCTCCGTCGCGATCTTGTTGATGGCCTGCATGCGGGTCATGCCGGTGCCGGGCACGGGCAGGGCCATGGTGCCGGAGACGTCGAGCAGCGTGAGCAGGCGGGTGCCGAGGTTCAGCCGGGTCCAGGTCTGCACCACGCGCGCGACGGTGGGGCCGTCCGGCGGGTCGAGCGGGGCCGGGGTGTCCTCGTCGAAGCCGTCGGCCTCGGCCAGCGCCTTGCCCGCCTTGCCGTCCACTCCGCGAAAGCCCGCCTCGCGCAGCGTCTTCGCCGACGCCTCCGAGGACAGCTCCCGCTTGAAGTCCGTGGCGGCCTTCACCGTCTGCGGGTCCTTGGCGAGGACCGTGACCGGGTAGTCGAGGCTGAGCGTGCCCTCCTTCGGATAGAGGGCGACGACCGGCGAGTCGGGCTTCTTGCTGTTGTGCGCGAAGATGGCCTGCTCGGAGGTGACGCCCACGGGCACCTTGCTGCCCGGCTTGACGGTCAGGCTGGCGAGCAG
The DNA here is from genome assembly GCF_043196965.1 of Nonomuraea sp. NPDC049309. Classification (NCBI taxonomy): domain Bacteria; kingdom Bacillati; phylum Actinomycetota; class Actinomycetes; order Streptosporangiales; family Streptosporangiaceae; genus Nonomuraea; species Nonomuraea sp. NPDC049309. The sequence continues at coordinate 436,929 of NZ_JBICSH010000006.1, forward strand.
CGCCGTCGAGTCGGACACGAGCTGGCCCGACAGCTCCTTGAGCGCGCCCACCAGCGCCTTGTCCTGCCCGGCCTCCTTGGCCGTGCCGGCCGCGGCGAGCAGGGCCGCAAGGCCCGCGGAGTTCTTCTGCGGGTCGAGGGCGAGCACCCTGACCTTCTTGCCGGGGCCGTCCACGTTGGCCACGTTCGCCGCCGAGATCACCGAGATCCAGCTCGGCTTGAGCGCGTCGGTCAGCTTGCCGGCCGCCGACTTGGCCACCGCCAGCACCACGGGCGACGTCGCGATCGACCCCTCCACCTGCGGCAGCGCCTCGCCGTCCGGGGTCTGGCGCATGCTCTCCATGAGCAGGCTGGAGTCGGCCACCCAGAAGTCGGCGTCGGCCTTGCCGGCCGCGACCTTGTTCGCGGTCCTCGCGGAGTCCTCCTTGGCGACCGTCACCTCGACGCACTTGCCGTCCACCGTGTGCATCGCCTTGTTGTACCGGCCGGCGATCTTGTTGAGCGCGGGCTGGATGTCGGGGGCCGCGACCACGCGCAGCGGCATCCTGCCGCCGGTGCAGTCATGGTCGCGGGTGAAGATGACGAACGCCGCGACACCTAGCAGGACGGCCATGGCGACGGCGCCGGCCAGCGGTACGAGTACTTTGCCGCGGCTGTTCCTCGGTCGCTTGCGCGGGAGGGGTTCGCCGGCTGGGTAATCGCCGCCGAGATCGTCTGTGCGGTGTCGCCCCACGATGTCCTCTTAGGTGTTTTAGAGACCGTTCGGAGACCCTAGCGGGAGATGCTCCGCAATACTCCGGGAACGATACTCGGTGCGGTCTCTGTGGGAAAACACCACTTTTGGTGCGACGATTACGATCTGTTGCGGTCAATGGCAGCAAGCGTGACCGGCCCACGCGCGGCGTCCCTCGCGTACCGCGACGGCCGCGAGCAGCACCGCCACGGCGGGATCCACCCACCACAGGCCCAGCGTGTTCAGGTACAGACCGGCCAGCACCCCGGCCGCCGTGGCCGCGCACATGAGGTTCTGCGTGCCCTCGCCGGACGTGGCCGCCGACGCCAGCCGCCTGCCCAGCCGCCGCTTGGCCAGCCCCAGCACCGGCATGCCGGCCAGGCTGACCGCCGTCACCGCGATGCCCAGCACGCTCGGCGCGGCACGGTGGCCCGCGTCGAGATCGTGGGCCACGTGCACGATCAGATAGGGGGCGAGCAGCCAGAAGCTCACCGCCACCGCCCGGCGCGCCGTGCTCTCCGCGTGCGGCGACAGGGTGCGCGCGCCGGTGAACCGCCACACCACGATCAGGCTGGCCACCGACTCCACCAGCGCCGACAGCCCCCAGCCGATCAGCGCGACCGAGTGCGCGGCAAGGCCCGCCGCCAGGCCGAGCGCGCTCTCCGCGCCCAGCCAGCCCAGCGTGATCAGCGAGAGCGTGCGGGCGGCGCGCGCCGCCCGCAGCCAGTCGGCTGACGCGGCCGGATGCTCATGAATCCGCTGATCAGGCACCATGAACCCCCGAACTCCCGGCTGATCCGGCCGTCGACAGCGATAAGTAGCGTACCCACTACGGAACGCGACAGGGAATGATCGCGGCAAAAGCCGATCAAGCTTCGCCCGCATAATGAAACCCGATCAAGGGGAGGGTCCGGTGCCGTTCACGCCCAGCCACATCGCAGCCGTGCTGCCACTGATCGGGCCATCGGCCCGGCTCCGCCGCGTGCTCGACCCGTGGGCGCTGGCCATCGGCGCGATGGCGCCCGACCTGCCGCTGTTCCTGCCGTTCCTGCCCGAATACCGGGTCTGGCACTCCTGGCCGGGGATCGTCACCCTCGACCCGCTCGCCGTCCTGGTCCTGCTGCCGCTCTTCCACCTCGTGCTGCGCGACCCGCTGATCGCGCTGCTGCCGCCGGCGCTCGCCGGCCGGGCCGCGCTCCTCGCCCCGGAACGCCTGCGCCCGCTGCCCATGGCCGCGGGCGCCGTGGCGGGAGTCCTCACCCACGTCGTGTGGGACTCCTTCACCCACTCCCGCGGCGTCATCGAATGGGGCGGATGGCTGTCGGTGAGCGTCCTCGGGGTGATCCCCCTCTTCCGCCTCCTCCAGTACGCCTCGTCCGCCATCGGCCTCGCCGTCGTCGCCTGGTGGGCATGGCGGGGGCTGTCCAAAATGCCGGCGGCGCCCGTACCCGAGCGGCTGCGCATGACCGCGCGCGCCCGCGCCGCCGTGCTGACCGCATCCGGGCTCGGCGTCCTGGCCGGCGCCCTGCTCTGGCCGCTCGCCGACGAGCCCGACCCCCGCTTCGGCATCGCGAGCCTCATCACCGAGACCGGCATCGGCACCGTGATCGGCCTGTTCGCGGTGCTCGCGTGCCATGCGCTGGTCTGGCAGGTCAGGCGGCGCATGGCAGTATCGGAAGGTGCTTGAGTACGTCACCGACATCGACGACCCCCGGCTGTCCGACTACACCCGGCTGCGCGACGTCGAGCTGCGCAAGAGCCTGGAGGCCGAGCGCGGCCTGTTCCTCGCCGAGGGGGAGAAGGTCATCAGGCGGGCCATCGGCGCCGGATACCCCATCCGCTCCGTCCTGACCACCCGCCGCTGGCTGGCCCCGCTCGAAGACGTGCTCGGCGACGCCCTCGTCTACGTCGTCAGCGACGAGATCATGTCCGGCATCGCGGGCTTCCAGGTCCACAGAGGCGCGCTCGCCTCCATGGAACGCCTGCCCCTGCCCTCCATGGACACCCTGCTCAAGGGCCCCGCCCGCCGCCTGCTCGTCCTCGAGGACCTGGTCGATCACTCCAACGTCGGCGCCATCTTCCGCTCCGCCGCCGCGCTCGGCGTGGGCGGCGTCCTGCTCTCGCCCCGCTGCGCCGACCCGCTCTACCGGCGCGCGGTCAAGGTCTCGATGGGCGCGGTCTTCTCCATCCCGTACGCCCGCATGGACGACTGGTTCGACGGCCTGGCCCGGCTCCGCGAGGCCGGCTACCGCACCCTCGCCCTGACCCCCGACCAGAGCGCCACCCCCATCGACCGCGTCCACCTCACCGACCGCGTGGCCCTGCTGCTCGGCTCGGAGGGCGACGGCCTGTCCTCACACTGGCTGGAGGAGGCCGACGAGGCGGTCTGCATCCCGATGAGCCCCGACGCCATGGCCGCCGGCGTCGACTCCCTCAACGTCGTGGCCGCCGCCGCCATCGCCTGCCACGGGCTCATGCGGGCTGACCAGCGGGACGTTTAGGAGCGTGGCTGCGGGCACGGGCATTCCCCACGCGAACGTAAGGAGCAGGAATGCAGCCCGTCGAGAAAGCCGCATCGCTGGGGGTGAGCCTGCTGAGCGGCGTGCTGGCCGCCGCGCTCTTCAGGCGGGCCTGGACGCTGGTCTCCGGCCAGGACGAGGCGCCCGACGCCGAGGACCTGGAGCGGGGGCTGGCCGAGGTGCTGGTGGCGGCCGCCGTCCAGGGCGCCGTCTTCAGCGCGGTCAGGGCGGCCGTGCAGCGGGCGGGCGCGAAGGCCGTTCGGCGCCGGCACTGACCGGCACCACGAACGGCGGCTGTCAACGGCACCGAACGGCGGCCGTCAACGGCACCGAACGGCGGCTGTCAACGGCCACCGGACGCACTGTGAACGGCGCTGCGAGCGGCAGGCGCTGAGCGGCGGGGACGCCGGCCCGGATCACCGGTCGTCGCCGGTGAGCCAGTCAGGGTAGCCGTCGAAGTGGTGGGCGATCGGCACGCGGTCGATGGGCCGGTCCCCGCCGGTGCGGCGCACGTGGCGTTCCAGCGCGGGCACCTGCTGCTCGGTCGTGACGAGGGTGAGCTGCCAGGCCGTCGCGCCGGCGGCGGACGGGTGCGGGACCTCGGCGATGTCGATCGACGTGGCGAGCCCGGAGAGCAGGATGCCGTGCGCCAGGTCGGCCGCCGCCTCGTGGCCCTCGATCAGAGTGCGGACCTCGACGAATTCCGCCATCAGGACGTCCTTTGGGAGGGGTGTGGGGCTCACCCTACTCGGGAACGGACGGCGGGCCGAATCCATCGGAAAACGTACAGGTGTGTCGTGCCGGGCCGTCGGGACGCCAGACAGGGCGGACGGCACGGACGATGCGGCACACTGTCATGGTCCGATCACCGAACGTGCGCGCACGCGCCCCCGCCGGAGGGTCCATGAACCGGGCTTGGATCGTCACGCTCACCGCCGCGACGGGGCTGCTGCTCCCGGCCTGCCCCCTCGCCGCAGACGCCGCGCAGGTGGCCGTTTCCGGGCGGCCCGCCGTCGCCGGGGAAGAGGCCGTTTCGGGGCGGCTCGCTGTCGCCGGGGAGGAAGGCGTTTCCGGGCGGCCCGCCGTCGCCGGGGAGAAAGCGGCCTCCGCGCGGCTCGCCGCCGCGCCGAAGAGGGCGGGAAAGGAGGCGCTGACCTGTGCCGTGTCCACACCGTCCGAGCATCCGCTGACGTTCACGCCCACGGTCGGCCTGACGACGCGGCGCATCTCCGCGCGCGGCTACCTGGAGCTCACCGGATGCACCTCACCCGACCACTCGGCCCCGTTCCTGCGGTCGGCCTGGGTGAACGTCAAGGCCACCGCCCAGGCGTCCTGCGCCACCGCGCGCCGGGTTCGCGGCACCGCCGTGATCACCTGGTTCGGCGCCACGGGACGGCCCGCGGGCGCCTCGAAGCTCGCCATCAAGGCCGACCGCCTGGTGGCCAGGCACCCGGCCGACACCCTGCTCACCGGCACCGTGCGCACGGGGTGGCTGGCCGGGAAGCGGGTCGCGGGGGGCATCGCACCGCCCACGGCCATCCTCGGCTGCGCCGCGAGCGGCCTGCACGCCTACCCCGGCCACGGCACCATCACCTTCGGCTGACCGGTTCGCGAGCTTACGGCTGACAGAGTCGGCCGCCTCGGCTGGCTGAGCGCCGTCGCCGCTCGCGCAACCGGATGGATGGCCGGGTGAGCAGCGCCTGCCGCCGGCGTCGCCGGCCCGGTGATCAGCGGAGCACTGCCCGGCCGCCTGCGTGGCCGGCTCGGTGGTCAGCGGAGCACTGCCCGGCCGCCTGCGGGGTCGGCTCGGTGGTCAGCGGAGCACTGCCCGGCCGCCTGCGTAGGCGAGCGATCGGTCGTTCAAAGCCGCCTGCTCGCCCGCATAGTCGAGCAGCTTCTCCGCGGTGGCGAACCGGCGCTCGTTCTGGTCGCCGAGCAGCACGCCCACGATCTGCACGCCGTTGCGCTCGCCCGCGAAGAGCAGGCAGTAGCCGGCCGCGTTCGTGTACCCGGTCTTGACGCCGAGCACGCCGTCGGCCCGCGACAGCAGCTTGTTGGTGTTGCGCCAGGTGTGCGCCCGGTGCACGGCGGTCTTGGACACCTTGTGCACCTTGCTGCCGACCACCTTCGTGAAGACACTGCTCCGCAGCGCGTACTGCGCCAGCTTGGCCTGGTCGGCGGCCGTGGAGTAGCCGCCGTTCGACGGGGTGGGCATGCCGTCGGCGTTGGTGTAGCGGGTGTTCCTGAGGCCGAGCTCGCGGGCGGTGCGGTTCATCTTGGCGACGAAGGCCGCCTTGCCGGGCCCGTAGTGGCGGGCCAGGGCGTTCGCGGCGTCGGCGCCGGAGGGCAGCAGGAGCGCGTACAGCAGGTCCCTGACCGTGAAGCGCTCGCCCTTGCGCAGGCCCGCGGTGGCGGCGCCGCCCTTGGCGGCGTACTTGACGTCGGCGGCGCTGATCGTGACCACGTCGCTGAGGTCGGCCTCCCGCAGCACCACGTACGCCGTCATGACCTTGACGAGGCTGGCCACCGGTACCCGCTTCGTCGCCCGCTTGCCGACGTGGACCGTTCCTGCGGAGTCGATGACGTACGCCTCCTTCGCCTTGACGGCGGGAGCGCTCGCGGCCTGCGCCGGCGCGCTGAATCCGACGATCGGCGTGGCGAACCCGACAACCAGCGCGACCGCCGCAGAGCTAATCAAACCCCCAATACGCATGCCAATCATGGTGACAGGAGATCAAGGGTTCGTTTGCCGAACTGGGCCACGCGTCGCGCTCAGATGGGGGTAAATCCTTCATAGATCCGATATGGCGGGGGGCTGTTGGCCATGACGGGAAAGTTCGTCATCAGCGGTGATGAGCAGGGCGGATACCGGTTCGCGCTGGTCGCCGGCAACGGGCAGACGCTGGCGGTGGGGGAGGGGTTCCCCACCAAAGTGGCATGCGTGAACGGTATCGAAACCGTGCGCAGGACCGCGCCCGGGGCGGTGATCGAGGATCACAGCACGCCCGCCCCGGTCGTCGTCCAGACCGAGCCGGCCGCCCAGAGCTGACCGAGCCGGCCGCCCAGGGTTGGTCGGGCTGGTCGTCCAGGGTTGGTCGGGCTGGTCGTCCAGGGTTGGTCGGGCTGGTCGTCCAGGGTTGGCCGGGCTGGTCGTCCAGGGTTGGCCGGGCTGGTCGCCCAGCGCTGGCCGGGCCGGTTGCCCAGGGTTGGCCGGGCTGGTCGCCCAGCGCTGGTCGGGCAGGTCGCTCACAGCTGAGCGCCCACGCCCGTGGTCGCGCGGGCGCGGCGGTCCGGCCGGGTCCGCGCCTGCCCGGCCGGTGCTGTGTGAGCGGAACCGGGTTTGTGCCTGAATAAGCGGGATCATGCGGACGGATCCAGCTCCATCCCTGTGTGAGCGGGGTTGTGCGGGTGGAGCCGGGGCTGGGGCTGCTCGGTCAGAGCCGGGGTGGTTACGAGTCCTGAGGGATCAGGGGCTGAGCTTCGGCGGCGCGGCGCCTGCGGCGGCGGCGTACCGTGAGCCAGGCCACCGCCGCCACGGCCAGCACGGCTGCGACGGCGGCCGTGATCGGCGAGCGCGCGGCCAGCTCCAGCCAGCCCCACACCAGCGCGGTGAGCCCGAACCACCAGATGGGCGCCCAGGTCGCGCAGCCGAGCGCGCTGGCCACGACGTACCAGGGGTAGGAGACGCGCAGCGCACCGGCGACCCAGGGCAGCGTGTGGCGCAGCATCGGCACCCAGAAGCAGCCGTAGACGGCGAGCGCGCCCCAGCGCTCGACGACGCTCTCGATCTTGGCGATGCGGTCGCGGCCGATCTTGACGCCGACGCGCGACTCGTACAGTTTCTCGCCGAGCTTGCGGCCCACCCAGTAGTAGACCTGGAACGCACCGAACAGGGCCACCATGAGGAGGACCCCGACCAGCCAGTACGGCAGGTTGAGCCAGAACGGTTGGGTGGGGGCGGGGACGGCCATCATCGCGTGCCACATGAACGGCCCACCACCCCTCCCGAAATTCTTAGGACAGCCTTACCTTAATTCAGCCTAGGCCCGGCTGCCATACCCGGGTGCAAGCCGCCCGCAGAGGGTGTAACTCACCGACAACCGGTGCTCAAGCGCCCCGTCTCACTCTAGAGGCGAGCGAGAAGGGGTGGTGACGATGCCGGTGAGAAGCGCGATCGCTCTGATCAACAGGACCTCGAACGCGGCGAAGCTCTTCGCCGCGGCCCTCGCGTTCACCGGCGCGTGCGTCGCCTTCTCCGCCTACGGCACCGCACACACCGCGTCCACCGCCGAGCCGGCCAGGACCGCGACGACCGCGACGGTGCTCCCGGCCGCGAGCACGTCCCCGGCCGGGGAGCAGGGCCAGGGCCAGGCGGGGGGCGGGCGGCTCGCAACCGACGGGCAGGCCGCGGCGATCCCCGGCGTGGTCACCGTGAGCCCCGTGCGGGCCCGCGGCACGGGCTGCGCCCGCTCGTACGTGGCCCGCACGTACCTGGCCAACCCCGACCCCGAGGGCACCGTCTTCTACCGCTGGAAGCTGACCCGCTGGAGCCCGGCCACCAAGACCTGGCGCACGTACCTGTCGGATCACGACGGGTTCGCCGCCGCCGGCCGGGCCGTCGAGTGGCGCGCGGAGCTGTCCGGCAGCCCGGGGTGGTACCGGGTGGAGCTCACGACCGGCGGCGGCGAGACCGTCAAGAGCCGCCGTTTCCGAGTGAGCTGCTGACCGACTGCCTGGCCGCCTCGACCCAGCGCGGCACGCCGATCCGCTCGGCGACCTCCAGCGCCTTCTCGTAGTGCTGCCTGGCCGCGTCGGGCTGGCCCAGGCGGATGGCCAGGTCGCCGAGGGTCAGCGCCACCGGCCACAGCGCCACCACGCCGGTGCCGGCGCCGGCCACCCGGTCGGCGAACGGCTTGAGCTTGTCGTAGCAGTCGACCATGCGCTCGCGGTCGTCGAGCAGCATGCCGGCCAGCGCCCGCCAGGTCATGGCCAGCTCGTAGAGGAAGTCGGGCCGCACCGGCGGACGCGTGGCGGCCACCGCCCTGGCGTCGTCGAGGCGACCGGCGGAGGCCAGCGCCAGCGCGTACGCGTCGAGCGTCCACTTGGCGCCGCGCTGGTGCGCCTCGGCCAGCGGCGCGACCATCTCGGCCGCCCGCCCGGCGACGAGGTGCAGGCAGAACGTGGTGATCAGCGGCAGGTCCTGGCGGCCCTCCAGCATGCCGGCCCGCGCGGTCATCCTGGCCGCCTCGCGGTAGGCGCGCTCGGCGCCCTCGTAGTCGCCGGAGATCATCAGCCGCTGCCCGGAGTACCAGACCACGACCGCGGCGGGCGCGGACAGGTCGTACTGCTTGGCGAGCTGGTCGGCCGCCGCGGCGTGCTCGTCGGCCACCGCGAACTCGCCCCTGGCCGCCGCGCACTCCAGCAGCACCAGGTGGGCCAGCGCCTGCGTGGCCATCTGGCCCGAGCGCTGCGCCACCTCGAGCAGCTCGCGCCCGATGCTCTCGCGCGAGTCGACGGCCGGGATGTCGTACGACTGCCGCAGCCGCCCGCTCAGCGCCGCCGCGATCAGCGCCGGGTCGCCGCTCTGCCGGGCCAGCTCCAGCGCCTCCAGCGAGGCCTGCCTGCCCCGCTCGGGCGAAGAGGAGCCCTCCAGCTCCAAGGCCAGCGTGGTCAGCAGGCTCGCGCGCAGCCGCTGCTCGCCCTCCGGCAGCTCCATGAGCGCCTTCTCGGTGACGTCGACGATCTCCCACGCCGTACGGGTGAAGTCGCGCGCCATGCCCTTGTGCGGCACGGCCAGCGAGGCCGCCACCTTCGCGGTGATCTCGAGGTCGCCGAGCGGCAGCGCGGCGTCCATGGCCTGGCGGCGCAGCAGCCGCGCGGCGTGCATGTCGCCGCAGAGCGCGAGCGCCCTGATCTGCCGCAGCATCAGGTTCAGCCGCTCCTTGGCGCGCTCGCGCGCCTGGTCGCCCTGCTCGTCGGCGCGGGAACGGTCGAACGCGGCGATCGCCTGCTCCCACAGCGTGGCCGCCTCGCGGTGGGCGAAGCGCCGCTCGGCCTGCTCGGCGGCGAGGCCCGAGTAGTGGACCGCCTTGTCGGCCGCGTCGGCGAGGAAGTAGTGGTGGGCGAGCGCCGCCACGTCGGACGGCGTGTGCCGCTCGATCGCCGCCGCGACCGCCGCGTGCAGGCGGGTGCGGCGCAGCCGGGAGGCGTCGGAGTAGATCGTGTCGCGTACGAGGTCGTGGTCGAAGCGCAGCAGCCCGGGGCCGGGCTCGGTCACCAGGCCGGCCAGCAGTGCCGCCTCGACGGCCTCGATGACCGCGTCCTCGTCGCCGGCCACCGCGATGAGCACGTCGAGGTCGACGTCACGGCCGATCACCGCGGCCTGCAGCAGGATCTGCTGCGCGCCCGCGGGCAGCCGCGAGATGCGCCGCCGCAGCACGTCGCGCACGCCGGACGGCACCTGCGAGAGCACCTCGGTGGCGCTGGCGCGGTCGGCCGCGCCCTCGGCGTCGAGCAGGCGCACGGTCTCGCGGACGAAGAACGGGTTGCCGCCGGTGCGCTCGACGATCGACTCGACGGCGTCCTCGTCGATCTCGCGTACGCAGGTGGCCTTGACCAGCTCGGCGACCGCCGCCGGGTCGAGCCCCGACAGCCCCACGCGCACCGGGCCGAGCCTGGCCAGGGCGGCGAGCACGTCGGACTGGCGGTCGTCCAGCTCGCCCTCCCTGCACGTCACGACCAGCAGCACCCTGCTGGTGGCGAGCAGGCTGGGCAGCGCGCGCAGCAGCGCGAGCGTCTGGTCGTCGGCCCAGTGGAGGTCTTCGACGGTCAGCAGCACGGGGCCGCGCCGCGCCACGCCCGCGAGGTAGCCGCCCACCGCGCGGTGCAGCCGGAACCCGCCCGACGCCTCGTCCTCGTCGGGGTCGGGCGCGGTGTCGTCGAGCAGCGGCGCGAGCAGCTGCGCGTATTCGCCCGCGCCGAACCGCTCGATGAGCGCGCGCAGGATCTCCACCCACGCCCAGCCGGGCGGGGTGGCGCTGGAGTCGGGGCAGGCGCCGGAGGCGGTGGTCCAGCCGTCGGTGGCGAGCCTGCTTTCGAGCTGGCGCAGCAGCGTCGTCTTGCCCGCCCCGGCCACGCCGGTCACGATCGCGACCTGGAACCTGCCGGTGCGCTGGGCCGCCGTGGTGAGCCTGGACAGCTCGGCGTCGCGGCCGACGAACGGCTCGGGCTCCAGCGGCGGCGGCTCGACGTGTGCGGCCGGCCGGGGCGGCCAGGTGTCGGTGACCGGCGGCGCGGGCCGTGCGGCGCGCGCGGGCAGCGCGAGATCCAGCTCGGGCGACTGGGCCAGGATGTCGGACTCCAGCTTGCGCAGCGCGGGGCCGGGGTCGATGCCCAGCTCGTCGGCCAGGATGTTGCGGGCGCGCCGCAGCGCGGCCAGCGCGTCGCCCTGCCGGCCGCAGCGGTAGAGGCCGAGCGCCAGCAGCCGCCAGCCCTCCTCGCGCAGCGGGTGCTCGGTGGTCAGCGCCTCCAGGTCTGGAACGGTCTCGGCGTGCAGGCCGAGCCGCAGCCCCGTGTCGGCGTGCCGCTCGCGCGAGACCAGGCGCAGCTCGGTCAGGCGGTTGACCTCGGCCTCGGCCCATGCCTGGTCGGCGAAGTCGGAGTAGGGGGTGCCGCGCCACATGCCGAGCGCCTTCTCCAGGCGGCTGCGCGCGGCCTGCGGGTCGCCCTCTTCGAGGTGCTCGCCCGCGGCGCGGACGAGCTGCTCGAACCTGAGCGCGTCGACCTGGTCGGGGGCGACGCGCAGCGCGTAGCCGGACGCGACCGTCACCAGCAGCCGGTTGGGGCCCCCGCGGGGACGGCCCGGCTCCAGCACTCTGCGCAGGCGTGAGATGTAGACCTGCAGGCCCGACTGCGCGCCCTTGGCCGCGTCGTCGTCCCACAAGTCGTAAAGAAGGGTGTCGACGGGCACGACCTGACCGCGGGCCACGAGCAGGCGGGCCAGGACGGCCCGCTGTCGCAACCCGCCGAGGTCGAGTTCGTCGTCTTGTTCGTACGCCTCGACTGGCCCCAGAACTCGGAACGCCACCATGTCAGCCGCCACGCTATGCGGGCCTGCGAATCACGCACAAGGGCCGTGGTCGAATAGCACTCGTTGGGATTGGGATTGTCACTAGGTGGCCTTCGAGATCGCGGACGGGGGCTCTGCGTCGGCGTTCCGGCCGCCCCGCCTGCGCAGCAGTGCCCAGGCGCCGAGTGCCAGACCGCCGAACGGGATCTCGATAGTGTAAGTCCAGAAGCCGAAAAGCAGTGCGGTGGCGACGGCCGAACTGCTCGCCACACCGAAGGCGATGAGCAGCGCGGCCACCCCGCCCTCCATGATCCCCGCGCCGCTCGGCGTGATGAGGGCGCTGGTCAGCACCCGCGACAGCGCGAAGACGGCGATCGACTCGGCAGGGCCGGGCCAGGCGCCGGTGGCCGACATGCAGGCCGCCATGATGGCCCACTGGAAGCCGAGGAAGAAGATCATGCCGAGCGAGAGCCCCGGCCACCGGGTGCGTACGACGTCCGCGGTGTCGGCGCGGAGCCGGTGGAACGCCTCGGAGGCGTGCACCTTCTTCAGCCGCAGCAGCCGGGTGATGCCGTCGAGCGCCCTGCCGAGCGCCTGCGCGGCGCGGTCCCAGTAGAGCGCGGCGGCCACGACGAGGCAGAGCGCGATGATGGAGATCGCGCCCGTCCAGCCCGCGTTGGCGACGGTGGCGTTGGGCGCCTTGCCCGCGGCCAGCAGCGCGATGATGCCGACGGCGGGCAGGATGAACCTGAACAGCGTGTTCCAAATGCCGCTGACCAGCGTCATCACCACGAACGCGCGGCTGCCGAAGCCCCAGCCCTTGGTCATGGCGAACGACACCGCCACGCCCACGGCCCCGCCGAACGGCAGCAGGTTGCTCACCGCGCTGCCCGCCGCGTTGAGCGTCAGGCCCTGGAGGTTGTTGAGGCCGGGCAGTGAGCTTGTCAGCACGAACGTGTAGGCGAGCAGGCTCAGCAGCCACAGCGCCGTCATCAGCGCGATCTCGCCGCCGGTGAGCGCGGCGAACTGCGCGCCGATCTCGCTCCACGAGACCGGCTTGCCGGTCAGCGTCCGCACGATCTGCGGCAGGTAGACCACGAGCAGCACGGCCAGGCCGAGCGAGAGCACGGAAAGGCTGATCTGGAGCCACTTGTTCTTCATCGGGGTCCAGTCTGCCGGTCGGCCGGGACCCGTGCGTCCCCCATGAGTATCAGGCCGGCCACCCATCGAAAGGATGACGCAGCCGAGTGCCGGGCGGCACGTCGCGGCGGACGTACCACTCGGTGCCGAAGACGTAGCGGTAGAGCAGGCGGGGGACCTTCAGCATGACGGCGAGTGTGCGGTCGGTGTCGCCGCCGGTGGCCTGCGAGGCGTGCGCGGCCATGGAGGCGCGTTTCTGCCTGGCGTACTTGCGGACGTTGACCCGGTGGGTGATGACCTCGCCCGGCGAGTACGCGCTCTCGAACGTGCGTATGTCGAACTCGGGAGGGAACCGGTAACACCTGCTCGCCAGCCGCAGCAGCCGCAGCAGCGGGTCGCGGTTGACCGTCGCCTCCAAGACGATCTTCGTGCCCGCGATCTTCGCCGCCCGCCTGCCCACCCGGTGGACCTGGACGTGGTCGGGGTGGCCGTAGCCGCCCGCCGGGTCGTAGATGGTGAGCAGGTCGGCGCGCTCCTCCTGGAGGATGGCGGCCAGCGCCTTGGCCGCCTCTTCCGTGTCGGCGTCGATGAACGCGTTGTCGGGCCGCTCGTCGGCGACGCCGCCCTGCGGGCTGAGGCCGGAGTCGCCGTAGCCGAGGCACTCGACGCGGGCGCAGCCCAGCAACGCGGCCGACTCGTACAGCTCCCTGAGCCTGGTCTCGCCCAGCGCCTCGCCCGGCTCCATGTCGGCCAGGCCGCGCTCGCCCGCGGTGGCCACCACGAGCACCACGCGGTGTCCCTCGGCCGCGAGCTTCGCCATGGTGCCCGCCGTCAGCAGGGCCTCGTCGTCAGGGTGGGCATGGAAGAACACAGCGGTACGTGGAGGCACAGGCCCAGATTAGTCTGAGAGGGGTGCGGATCTTTCACGTGAGTGACTGTTACCTGCCGCGACTCGGGGGGATCGAGGTTCAGGTCGCCGATCTCGTGCGCGTGCAGCGGGAGGCCGGGCACGAGGTGTCGGTGGCCACGGCGACCAGGGGGGAGCCGCTGCCCGGTGTTCACCGGATCGTCGCTCCCATGCCGTTCGACCTGCCGGTCCATCCGTTCGGGGTGGGCCGGCTCACGCGCCGCATCACCTCGGCGCGTCCCGACGTGGTCCACGTGCACGCCGGGGCGGTCTCGCCGTTCGCGTGGATGGGCGTGCGCGCCGCGCACCGCGCGGGCGTGCCGTGCGTGGTGACCGTCCACAGCATGTGGGATCCGCTGACGCGGTCGCTCTACCGGCTGCTGCGGCTGGCGTACGGGTGGGAGCGGTGGCGGCTGGTGGCCACCACCGTCAGCAACGCCGCCGCCGCCCCGATCCGCGCCGTGGCGGGGCCGCTGGTGCCGGTCCGCGTCGTCTCCAACGGCCTCGACCTGTCCGGCTGGGCGCCGCCCCCGGGCGCGCCCGGCCCCCGGACAGGTGTGCACGTGGTCGCGGTCGGCCGCCTGGCCCCGCGCAAGCAGCCCGTACGCCTGCTGAAACTGCTGCTGGCCGCCCGCGCGCAGGTGCCGGCCCACATCCCCATGCGGGCCACGATCGTCGGCGACGGACCGGCCAGGGGCCAGATGGAGCGCTTCCTGGCCCGCCACGGCATGACCGGCTGGGTCTCGCTGCCCGGCCGCTACACCCGCGAGCAGATCGCCAAGGTGCTGGAGTCCGCCGACGTGTTCGTCGCGCCGGCGCCGCGCGAGTCGTTCGGCATCGCCGCGCTCGAGGCGCGCGCGGCCGGGCTGCCCGTGGTGGCGCGGACGCAGAGCGGGGTGGCCGACTTCGTCGAGGACGGCGTCGAGGGCCTGCTCGGCCGCTCGCTCGGCGAGCTGGCCGCGGCGGTCGCCCGGCTGTGCAGGGACGCGGAGCTGCGGGCCGCCATCGCCGCGCACAACCGCGCGACGCCCCCTGCGGCCGGCTCCTGGGATGCCGTGCTCGACGGCTTCGACCGCGCGTACGAGCAGGCCATCGCCGCCCGCCGCGCCCGCCCCGCGTAGCCCTGTACGCCCCCGCCTTCACGACCGCGCCCACAACGGTCCCGTCCGCAAAGACCCCGTCCTTGACGAGGCCGCCCTTCGGATGAGGCCGCCCGGCGCGCCCGCACCGCGTAGCCCTTCCGCGATGCCGCCCGCCGGGCAGGCCTCCTTCGCGATGCCGGTGCCCGGAGGACCGGCGTGGCGCTTGCCCCCTGCCGCGCGCCACACCGGCCCTCCCGGCCCGGATCGGCCACGGCCGCCCCCACCCGTCCCCCACAGGTGGTCACGGCGGCCGCGGGTCCCCCTTAGGAGCAGGCAGACGTGATCTTGGTCTGGAACCCGTTCACCTTGCTCATCAGGTCGGTGGCGCCGGCGAGGTCGCCGTTCTCGATCGAGGCGAAGCCGTCGGCCAGGTCGGTCAGAGCGGCGTTGACCTCGCCTTCGTACTTGCCGGCGAGTTCCCGGGTCTTCTCGGCCGCGGTCTTGGAGGCCGAGGCGACGGCGTCCTTGTCGGCGCCTGCGCCGATCGCGTTGCTCCACTCGGTGGTGATCTTCACGGCCTCGTTGGCCGCGGTGGTGCAGTCGACGGCCTGGCCGAACACGCCACACGCGGTGGTCATCGCGGCAAGAGTGAGCGTCGCGGCCGCAACGGCGATGCGACGAGGGGGAGTCATGTATGTGCCTTCCGTTGGTTCAACTTACGGAAAAGCACGATATGGGGGGTGACTTAATGGTCACTTGCACCCCACTAACACCACGCGTATCAGGCGAGCGTAAAGGCGCGGTGCCCGCCCCGCACGATCTCGTCCGCACGGGGTAGCGGCAGAACCGCACGGCCGCGTGCCGGCAGCGAGGGGTCGTGATGAAGGTGATCGTCATCGGAGCCGGCGTCGCCGGGCTCGCCACCGCGCGCGGCCTGCTGCGCGCGGGCCACGACGTCGAGGTGTACGAGGAGTCGCCCGAGCCCCGCACCGACGGCGGGTCCGTCACGCTCTGGCCCGGCAGCACGGCCATCCTGGAGGAGCTGAAGGCCGGCTGGGCGGGCGCCGGCCGCCGCCTGGAGACGCTGGAGTCGTGGGCCGCCGACGGCCGCCGCCTGCTCACCCTCGACCTGACCGTGCCCGAGCGCCGCTTCGGCCACCCGGTCGTCCACGTCGCCCGCGGCGAGCTGGTGGAGCTGCTGTCCGACGGCGTGCCGGTGACGTACGGCGCGCGCGCCGAGCACGTGGTGCCCGAGTGTGCCGAGGTCCGGCTCTCCTGCGGGCGCACGGTGCGCGGCGATGTGCTGGTGGGCGCCGACGGCCGCCGTTCCGTGGTGCGCGCGGCGCTGTGGGGAGCCGACCGGGCCACGTTGAGCCCGTGGGTCACCTGGCAGGGATTCATCACCGCGCCGACCCCGCTGACCGAGTCGCGCAGGGCGGTGATGGTCGCCGGGCGGCAGGGGCTGTGCGGGCTGATCCCGGCGGGCGGGGGCCGCCTGCTGTGGTGGTTCGATGTCAGGTCGGCGCCGGGGCGGCCGTTCTGGGCCGGGGACCCGGACGTGGTCGGGCGGCTGCGGGAGCGGTTCGGCGGCTGGGCGGAGCCGGTGCCGTCCGTGCTGGCGGCGATCGAGGACATCGGTTTCTTCCCGCACCACCGCCAGCCGATCCCCAGGGTGTGGGGGAGGGGGCCGGTCACGCTGGCCGGCGACGCGGCGCACACCATGCCGCCTACCATGGCGCAGGGGGCCAACCAGGCGCTCGAGGACGCCTGGCTGCTCACCCGGTCGATCGGGGATCTGCGGGCGTACGAGCGGGCCAGGTCGAAGGTGGTGCGCAGGCCCGCCAGGCTGGCCGCGACCGAGGCCACCGACATGCAGCGGCCGATCGCCGGGCTGCTGCCCGACGGCCTCATGACGCGCGTCTACACCGTGCTGCTGCGCCGCTACAGCAGCTACCTCTTGACAGCCCCCTGAGCCCGCCTGACTATGTCGCATATAGAGCAACTCGGTGCGTAATACGCAACAAGGGGTGCCGGTTGACCACCACGTCGAGTTTGATCCCCACGCTTCCAGGAAGCGCCTACACCGACCCCCAGGCGTTCGCCGAGGAGCAGGAGAAGATCTTCGAGAGCCTCTGGTTCTGCGCGGTCAGATCCGCCGACCTGGCCAAGCCGGGCGCGTTCAGGACCGTCCAGGTCGGCCGCGAGAGCGTCATCGTGGTGCGCGGCCGCGACGACCGCCTGCGCGCCTTCCTCAACGTCTGCCGGCACCGCGGCGCGCGCTTATGCGTGGAGGACGCCGGCGAGGTCAAAAGGACGATCAGGTGCGCCTACCACGCCTGGTCCTACGACCTGGACGGCCGCCTCGCCGCCGCGCCCAACCTGGTCAAGATGCCGGACATCGACCGGGTCGCGTACGGCATGATCCCCGTCCACCTGCGCGAATGGCTCGGCTACGCCTGGGTCTGCCTGGCCGCCGAGCCGCCCTCGTTCGAGGACACCGTCACCCACGCCGCCACCGAACGCCTCGGCGACCCCGCCGCCATCGAGCACTACCACGTCGAGGACCTCGCGCTCGGCCGCCGCATCGTCTACGACGTCAAGGCCAACTGGAAGCTCCTCGTCGAGAACTTCATGGAGTGCTACCACTGCGCCACCATCCACCCGGAGCTGACGGCCGTGCTCCCGGAGTTCGCCGGCGGCTACGCGGCGCAGTACTACGTCGGCCACGGTGCCGAGTTCGCCGAGCGGGTCGAGGGGTTCACCGTGGACGGCGGCCCCGGCTTCGGCAGGCTGCCCGACGTGACGCCCGAGCAGGACCGCCGCTACTACGCGATCACCGTCAAGCCGCAGGTGTTCATCAACCTGGTGCCCGACCACGTGATCCTGCACCGCATGTTCCCGCTCGCCGTGGACCGGACGGTGGTCGAGTGCGACTGGCTCTACCACCCCGACGTGATCGAGTCGGGCGCCGACGTGTCGTCGTCGGTCGAGCTGTTCCACCGGGTCAACGAGCAGGACTTCGAGGCGTGCGAGCGCACCCAGCCCGGCATGTCGTCACGGGCCTACCGCGACGGCGGGGTGCTCGTGCCGAGCGAGCACCACATCTCGCTCTTCCACCAGTGGGTGAACCAGCGCCTGCGCGGATGACGCACGCGCTGCCGCGGGCGGCTCAGAAGGGGAGCTTCCGGCCGGAAGGGGTGCGGAGATCGAGGGGCAAGGGACGGTTGGCCGGACGGGGACGCTGAACGATCCGAACTCTCTTCACACCCATGAGGTACCCAACGAAGTGCGGTGATGACACCAACCTTCGGTAGCCTGATGGCTTGATGCCGGCAGACCCGTTCCACCATCCCGCGCTTCTGTACCGAAGTGAGCGGGAATATGTGGCTGCCACCACGGCCTTCGTGACCGAGGGCCTGGCCGCCGGCGACCCCGTCGCGGTGGCCGTGCCCGGTGCGCGCCTCGCGCTGATCAGGGACGCGCTCGGCCCCGCCGCCCGTGACGTGCTCATGCTCGACATGGCCGAGGCGGGCCGCAACCCCGGCCGCATCATCCCCGCCGTGCTGCACGGCTTCGCCGACGACCATCCCGGCCGCCACGTGCGGATCGTCGGCGAGCCGGTCTGGCCGGGGCGCACTCCGGCCGAGTATCCGGCCTGCGCGCAGCACGAGGCGCTGATCAACATGGCGTTCGCGGGGCGGACGGCGACGATCATGTGCCCGTACGACGTGGCGGCGCTCGGCGGCGAGGTCATCGGCGAGGTCGCGCGCACCCACCCCGTGCTGCGCGACGCCTCCGGCGCGCGGCCGAGCGCCGACTACGCGCCCGAACAGGTCGTCGAGGGCCACAACCGGCCGCTCGCCGAGCCCGAGAGCTGCGTCTCGCTCCGCTTCGACCGCAGCAACCTGTCCGACGCGCGGGCCCTGGCCGCCGGCGAGGCCGCGGCACGGGGCATCGCGGGCGACCGGCTCGACGACATCCGGCTCACCGTGGCCGAGCTCGGCGCCAACAGCCTCGACCACGGCGGCGGGTCCGGGCTGCTGCGCGTCTGGCAGGCCGACGGCCGGCTGGTGTGCGAGGTCAGCGACCGCGGCCACATCACCGACCCGCTGGCGGGCCGCCGCCCGGTCGATCCGCGCCAGGCGGGCTCGCGCGGCCTGCTGATCGTCAACCTGCTGAGCGACCTCGTCCGCATCCACACCCGCCCGGGCGCCACCACCGTCCGCGCCTACTTCGACCTCACCACCTGAGCCCCTGACCCGGGTCGGGGAGACCACCGGCACCCTGAGGGGGAAATCCCTACCCAGGGTTGGGAAACCGCAGGTCAGGGCCCGTTCCCGGGGCCGAGTCAGCCGAAGGTATTAGGGGATCCTTCAGGGCGGGTTCGGGCCGATCTCCGATGTTCGCCGAGCCCGCGTTGCACGAGCTTGGAGGCATGAAGGGATTGCTTGTCAGCGGTTTAACGGCCAT
This sequence comes from Nonomuraea sp. NPDC049309, assembly GCF_043196965.1. NCBI lineage: Bacteria > Bacillati > Actinomycetota > Actinomycetes > Streptosporangiales > Streptosporangiaceae > Nonomuraea > Nonomuraea sp. NPDC049309. Next base: position 455,847 of record NZ_JBICSH010000006.1, read on the forward strand.
CGGAGCCGGCAGCGGCGCGATGCTCACCCTGCACGCCGGCTCCGACCTCGACCCGATGCACGCCGTGATCAGCGAGTACGTGTGGCAGTCCGTCGGCTGGCTGCTGCCCGCGTCGCTGACCCTGTTCACCGTGGGCGCCTCGCTGATCGCCGAGGCGCTGCGCCGGTCGGGGGCGAGCCGCTGGGTCGTCGGCCTGCTGCTGGGGTGGGCGGCGAGCATGTTCCTGGTGGGCGCGTTCCCCACCGACCGGCCCGGCGTGCCGCTGTCGCTGTCGGGCGGCATCCACAGGTACGCCGCTTTCGCCGCGTTCGTCATGATGCCGCTCGCCGGGCTGCTGCTGGCCAGGGCGAAGGTCCGCTACGCCAGGGCCATGCGGGTGCTCAGCATGATCGCCGTGGGCGCGCTGCTGCTGGTCGTCGTCCCGTACGTGGTGCGCATGTTCGGCATCCCGCTGTCCAACGACGACATCCCCGCCGGGCTGACCCAGCGGGTCGTGGTCGTCACGGAGCTCGGGGTGCTGGCCCTGGCCGGGCTGGCGATGCTCGACCCGGCCGCCCGCCGGGTGCCCGCCCTGGCCGGGAAGCTCGCGTAAGAAAGATCTACTTTTCGGGCGTGAACGCCGCGCTCCCGGAAAGAGGGAGGCCCTGACCTACCTCCCGAGGAGCTGACGAGATGACGATTCTGATCGCGTACGACGGGTCCGATGACGCCAAGGCCGCCATCGAGTTCGCGGGGCGGATGTTCCCCGGCGAGCACGCCGTGGTGCTGACCGTGTGGGAGCGGCTGGCGATGACCTCGGCCAGGGCGTCGGCCGGTCTCATGGTGACGATCGACCAGGCGGGCGCCGAGGACGAGGCGATCGGGGCGGCGATGAGCGACCTGGCCAGGCAGGGCGCCGAGCTGGCCCGCGAGGCCGGGCTCGAGGCCACCCCCAGATGCGACGTGGACTCCGTGGCGGTCTGGTCGACCATCGTGGACGTGGCGGACGAACTGGACGCCTCCCTCATCGTGACCGGCACCAGAGGGCTGGGCGGGGTGCGCTCGCTGCTGCTCGGCAGCACCTCCGACCGGGTGCTGCACCACGCGCACCGGCCCGTGCTGGTCGTCCCGGGTCCCCGGAAAGACGCGTGAAAGCGGACGCGCCCATGGCGTAAGCTATCCACATGATCACGACGTGCCGCCGCATGATGGCTCCTTAGGGGGCTTCCATAGGCACGTCCACATTGAGGCCCTGCTATCCGGGGCCTCTCGTCGTGTCCGGGGCCCCGCTTTCCGGAGGCATCCGATGTACGTCACGACCACCATCCCCTACGTCAACGCCCGCCCGCACCTCGGGCACGCGCTGGAGCTCGTCCAGGCCGACGTGCTGGCCAGGCACCACAGGCGGCGCGGCGAGCCCGTGCGGTTCCAGACCGGCACCGACGACAACTCGCTGAAGAACGTGCTGGCCGCCGAGGCGGAAGGCGTGCCGGTGCGCGAGCTGGTCGATCGCAACGCCGCCGCGTTCGAGGCGCTGCGCGGGCCGCTCGACGTGTCGTTCGACTCCTTCATCAGGACCAGCGCGCACCCCGCGCACCGTGCGGGCGTCGAGGAGATCTGGCGGGCCACCGAGCACGACCTCTACCGGAGGCACTACGAGGGGCTCTACTGCGTGGGCTGCGAGCAGTTCTACCAGGAGGGCCCCTGCCCGGACGGGCACGCAGAGCCGCTGCAGCAGGTGTCGGAGCAGAACTGGTTCTTCCGGCTTTCCCGCTACCAGGACGCGCTGCTCGACCTCATCACCAGCGGCCGGCTGCGCATCGAGCCCGCAGCCCGGCGCAACGAGGTGCTCGCGTTCGTCTCGGCGGGGCTGGCCGACATCAGCGTCTCCCGCTCGGCCGCCCGCGCCCGCGGCTGGGGCATCCCCGTGCCCGGCGACCCCGGCCAGGTCATCTACGTCTGGTGGGACGCCCTCGCCAACTACGTGACGGCGCTGGACGAGCCCGGCGCGTACGAGCGGTGGTGGGTGCACGAGAAGGACAAGGTGCACATCGTGGGCAAAGGCGTGATCCGCTTCCACGCGGTCTACTGGCCGGCCATGCTGCTGTCGGCGGGGCGGCCGCTGCCCACCGCCATCTTCGTGCACGACTACATCACGGCCGGCGGCCGGAAGATCAGCAAATCGGCGGGCAACGGGGCCGATCCGGTGGCGCTGGTGGAGACGTACGGGACCGACGCCGTGCGCTGGTGGCTGCTGCGCGAGGTGCCGCGCGTCGGCGACGCGGACTTCACCGAGGAACGGCTGCGCGCCAGAGCGGACGAGGACCTCGCCAACGGCCTCGGCAACCTGGTCAGCAGGGTCGCGACCATGGTGCACCGCTTCCTCGACGGCCACGTGCCGCCGCAGGACGAGCCGCTGGTCGAGGTCTCGGTCGACGAGGCGCTCGCCGACTTCGACTTCCGCAGGGCGGCCCTTGAGGTGTGGCGCATCGTCGAGGAGGCCAACCGGTACGTCGAGAGCGCCCGCCCCTGGGCGCAGCCGCGCGCCGCGCAGGAGGTGTCGCTGGGCCGGCTGGTCGGCGCGTGCCGGGAGCTGGCCGTGCAGCTCGAGCCGTTCCTGCCGACGGCGGCGCGGCGGGTGGCGGCGGCGGTCGGCGGCGACCGGCTGGCCAAGCCGCGCCCGCTGTTCCCGCGCAGCGGTCGTTGACGATCTTCGGGGCCGGGCTTACGTTGGCGGCCTACCGACCACCCGGTATGGAGGTGCTGCGTGCCCACCGTCGAGACGCTTCGCGGTCCCGTCGACGTCGATGCACTCGGACAGACCCTGATGCACGAGCACGTGTTCGTGCTCGCCGCAGAACACGTGGACAACTACGGCAAGGGAGCGTGGTGGGACGAGGAGGCCCGGGTGGCGGACGCGGTCGCCAAGCTGCGCGCTCTGGCCGCCAAGGGCGTGCGCACGATCGCCGACCCGACCGTGTGGGGCCTCGGCAGGAACATCCCGCGCGTCAAGCGCGTCGCCGACCAGGTGCCGGAGCTCAACATCATCGCCGCCACCGGCCTCTACTCCTACGACGAGGTGCCGCACCAGTACGAGCACCGCGGCCCCGGCCTGCTCGTCGACCGCCCCGACCCGATGATCGACGACTTCGTCCGCGACCTCACCGAGGGCATCGCGGACACCGGGGTGAAGGCGGCCTTCCTCAAGTGCGTGGTCGAGGCCAAGGGGCTCACGCCCGGCGTCGAGCGCATCTGCCGGGCCGTGGCGCAGGCGCACCTGCGTACGGGGGCGCCGATCACCGTCCACACCAGCGCGCGCGCCCGCAGCGGGCTGCTCGCGCTCGACCTGTTCGCCAAGGAGGGCGTCGACCTGAGCAAGGTGGTCGTCGGGCACGCCGGCGACAGCAACGATCTCGACTACCTCATGCGCCTGGCCGACACCGGAGCCACCCTCGGGATGGACCGCTTCGGCCTCGACATGTACAACCCGACCGCGCAACGCGTGGCCACGATCGCCGCGCTCGCCGCCCGCGGCTACGCCGACCGCATGGTCCTCAGCCACGACACGGCCTGCTTCATGGACTATTTCGGCGGCTCATGGGAGGAGACCCGCGACGCGGTGGCGCCGAACTGGCGCTACGATCACATTCACGACGACGTCTTGGCCGCACTGCGGGACTCGGGTGTGACCGACGGCCAGATTGAGCAGATGCTGGTGTTCAACCCGAAGCGCTACTTCTCATAGAGTGGGTGGATCGGGAGAGCGACGCGGGTAGGTGGAACTGGGTGACTTCGGAGCAGGCCTTGTCGATAAGCCTCGGACTCCAAGGACCCTGCGTCATCGCGCGGTTGACAGGGGACTTCGACTTCGGCTCCGCCGCCGAGGTCCGCGACCGCGTGACCAAGGCCCTCGATCTCACCCAGCCGCCGCTGCTCGTCATCGACATGCAGGCCGTGAGCGTCTGCGACTCCTCCGGCCTGTCGGTGCTGGTCTACCTGCACAAGGCCGTCACCGCCTCCGGCGGGCGGCTGCTGCTGTCGGGGCTCAACGGCCGGTGCAAGCACCTGTTCGCCATCACGGCGCTGGACAAGTTCTTCGACATCCGCAGCACGGCCGAGCTGGCCATCGCCGAGCTCAGCGAGGCGGCGGAGTCGCCGCCGTTCACGGACTGACGCCTGCCCGGCTGGAAGAGCTCCCTGAGGGCTCTCCGCATGCGCAGCCTGGACAGGCGTCTTGGAGGGAGTCTTGGAGGGACTCGCCCGTTGGTCAGGTGGTGACGAGGAGCGCCACGCCGATCAGCACCACGACCGGCACAAGCCACATCACGACCTCGACGGCGAATTCCTTCATCATCGAGCAGGTCTCCATTCAGGTGAGGGCACGCGAAACGTCACTGCGCAGCATATCCGTCCCCGGCCGCTGCCCGGTCCAGGGGCGTCCGCGTGCCCGTTCAGCGGCGGCTCCCGGCTCAGACGGTGACCGCGCCGTCGGAGGCCGAGCGGACCGTGGCGACGTACTTCGCGAGCACGCCGCGCTCGACCTCGCGCTCGGGCCGCTTCCATTCGGCGCGGCGGCGGGCCAGCTCGTCCTCCGGCACCAGCAGGTCGAGCGTGCCGGCCGCGCTGTCGATCACCACCGTGTCGCCGTCGCGCACCAGCGCGATGGGCCCGCCGTGGTACGCCTCCGGCGCCACGTGCCCGATCACCAGGCCGTGCGAGACGCCGCTGAAGCGGCCGTCGGTCACCAGCGCCACCGAATTGCCGAGCCCCCGGCCGACCAGCGGCCCGGTGATCGACAGCATCTCGCGCATGCCGGGGCCGCCCGCCGGGCCCTCGTACCTGACCACGATGACGTCGCCCGGCACGATGCGGCCCTCCTGGATGGCGACGTAGCAGTCGTTCTCCGAGTCGAACACCTTGGCCGGGCCCTCGTGGCGGAAGTCCTCCTTGCCGCCCAGCTTCAGCACGGCCCCGTCCGGGGCGAGCGAGCCGCGCAGGATGGCCAGCGCGCCGCGCTTCTTGAAGGGCTTGTCCGCGCTCGCCACCACCTGCTGGCCCGGCGTCTCCTTCGCGGAGGCCGCCACGTCGGCCAGCGTGCGGCCGTCCACCAGCGTGACGTTCTCGCGCAGCAGCCCGGCCTCCAGCAGCCGGCGCACCACCAGCGACGTGCCGCCCGCCCGCCACAGGTCGAGCGCCGTGTAGTCGCCGCCGCTCGGCTTGAGGCCGGTGATGATCGGCACCTCGCGGCAGACCTCGCCGATGCGGTCGATCTCCAGTGGCAGCCCCGCCTCGCGGGCGATGGCCAGCAGGTGCAGCACGGCGTTCGTGGAGCCGCCCATGGCCGCCACCGAGACGATCGCGTTGTGCAGCGCGTCGGCGGTGAGCACCTTCGACGGGCGGGCGTCGCGGGCGAGGGCGTCCATGGCGATCTCGCCGATCCGGCGGGCCGCCGCGTTCTTCTCCTCCGCCACCGCCGGGATGTCGCCGATCCCGAACGGCGCGAGGCCGAGGAAGTCGGCGACCGCGCCCATGGTGTTGGCGGTGTACTGGGCGGCGCAGGTGCCCGCGCCAGGGCAGGCGTGCTTGGCCAGGTCGTCCAGCTCGGACTGGTCGAGGCGGCCCACCTCGCGCTCGCCGAGCGCCTCCCACATGTCCTGGATCGTCACGTCCTTGCCCCGCCAGCGGCCCGGCATCATGCTGCCGCTGTAGAGGACCACCGACGGCACGTCCAGCCGGGCCAGCGCCATGATCGCGGCCGGGACGGTCTTGTCGCAGCCCACGATGGCCACCAGCGCGTCGAACTGGTGAGCGCGGCCCATCAGCTCGATCGAGTCGGCGATCACTTCGCGGCTGATCAGCGACGTGCGCATGCCGGGGGTGTGCATGGTGAGGTTGTCGGAGACGGCGATCGTGTTGAACTCCATGGGCAGCCCGCCCGCCGCCCGCACGCCCTCGGCCACGTGGGCGGCGAGGTCGCGGTGGTTCAGGTTGCAGGGCATGGTGCCGGTCCAGGTGGAGGCGATGCCGACCACGGGGCGGCGCATCTCCTCCTCCGACAGTCCCATGGCGTACAGGTGAGAGCGGGCAGGTGCGCGATCGGGGTCGTCGGCGATGCTCAAGAGGTCTTCCTCCCATGTACGGGTCGGGGCACCTTTATGATCCAACGTCCCGTTCGGGTGCGCTCGTCCGGCCCCCTCACTGCTCGCGCATGCCCCACGGTGAGCCGTACGCGACGAGCATGTCCAGGAACGGCCGCGCGTCGAACGCCTCGGGCCCCAGCACGCCCGTGCCCGTCCAGACGCCCTCGGCCAGCAGCTCCAGGGCGATCACCGGGTTGACCGCGGTCTGCCAGACGACCGCCTGCGAGCCGTACTCGCGCATCGACCACTGGTTGTCCACCACGTGGTACAGGTACACCTCGCGGGGCCTGCCGTCCTTGACGCCCTTCACCCACGTGCCCGCGCAGGTCTTGCCGTGCATGCGCTCGCCCAGCTCGGCCGGGTCGGGCAGCACGGCGGCGACCACGTCGCGGGGCGAGACCTCGACCGTGCCCCGGCCGGTCCGCACCGCCACCGGCTCCGTGCGGTCCACGCCGATCGCGTGCAGCGTCTTGAGCGCGCCGATGAACTCCTCGCCCAGGCCGTACTTGAACGTCACCCGCCGCGCCGGGATCCACCGCGGCACCAGCACGACCTCCTCGTGCTCGACGTTCACGCACTCCACGGGGCCGATCCCGTCGGGGAAGTCGAAGATCTCGGGCTCGCTGAACGGTTCGGTGGTGTACCAGCCGCGCTCCTTCTCGTAGATCAGCGGCGGGTTCAGGCACTCCTCGATCGTGGTCCAGATCGAGAACGAGGGCGCGAACTCGTAGCCCTCGACGGTCAGGTTGCCGCCGTCCCTGACGCCGATCTCCTCGATCTCGTCGAACAGCTCGTCGGCGGCGTACCGGGCGAACACGTCGGCCAAACCGGGCTCGACCCCCATGCCCACCAGCGCCAGCCGGCCGCGCCCGGCCCACTCCGCCGCCCTGGCGAACTGCTCGTCGCCCAGCTTGACGCCCACCTCCTCGTACGGGCGCTCCGGGTGCGGCTTGGACATCGACATGGCCATGTCGAGGTAATCGGCGCCGGCGGTGAGCGCGGCGTCGAACAGCGGCAGCACGTACCGCGGGTCGGTGGCGTTGAGCAGCACGTCGCAGCGGTGCTCGGTGAGCAGGTCCGCGACGGCGCGGGTGTCGGCGGCGTCCACCCTGACCGGGGTGAACCTCCCGGCGCGGTCGCCGAGCGCGGCGACGGCGGCCTTGGCGCGGGGGAGGTCGTAGTCGGCGACCACCATGTGGTCGAAGAACGGGCGGCGGGCGGCGATCCGGGTGATGGCGGTGCCCACACCGCCGGCGCCCACGAGAAGGATACGCATGGCGATAAGTCCCCTTTTAGCAGTGTTTTGGGGGTTGTGTCGCTATCCAATGCCCGTACGCTGAACAACGTCAATGGTGTTGGCATAAGGAGGACCGCTGATGGCCAAGCGGGTGGTGTCCGAGGCCGCGCGACGGCGGCGGCGCCCCACCAAGCACGGGCAGGTGCTCACGCACGGGCTCATCGTCGAGACCGCGCTGCGCATGCTGCGCGAGCACGGCGCCGCCGGCCTCACCGCGCGCCGCCTCGGGCTGGCGCTCGGCGCCGACGCGAGCACCATCTACCGGTACTTCCGCGGCATGGACGACCTGGTGCTCGCCATCGCCGACGAGCTGTTCGGGCACGCCATGAGCGGCTTCACGCCCACCGGCGACTGGCGGGCCGACCTGCGCGAGCTGGGCCTGCGCATCCACCACTCCTACCTGGCGCACCCCCAGGCGGCGCTGCTGACCGCGAGCCGGGTGACCGGGCGGCCCAACGAGGTGGCGGGCGACGAGATGATCCTCGGCATCCTGCGGAACGGCGGCTTCCCGGACGAGGACGCCGTACGCATCTATCACGCCTTCATCGACCAGAGCCTCGCGTTCTCCATCCTCGACGCCGCCACCCTCGCCCTGCCCCCGGCCGCCCGCGAGGCCGACGAGGAGGTCTGGCAGGAGACGTACGCCCGGCTGCCCGCCGAGACCCACCCCCACATCGCCGCCACCGCGCCGCTGCTGGTGGCGAGGATGAACGACAGCGCGTACCCGATCGCGCTCGACATGCTGCTCGCCAGCGCCGAGGCCCAGCTCGCCCGCGCATCGAGCGCTGAGCCTTAGCCCGCTTCCGGCCGCTCGCCTGCCTCTGGCCGCTTCCCCGCCTCTGGTTGCGTGCTCGCTTCCGGCGGCGTACTCGCTTCCGGCGGCGTACTCGCTTCCGGCGGCGTGCTCGCTTCCGGCGGCGTGCTCGTGCGGCGCGGCGGGGCGGCATCGGGGTAGGGGCTCTGCATGCCGGAAGGACACCTGATCCACCGCCACGCGCGGGAGCAGCACGCCGACCTGGGCGGGCGCGTCGTGCGCGCGGCCGGGCCGCAAGGGCGCTTCGACGCCACGCCGTACGACGGCCGCGCCCTGCACTCGGTCGAGGCGCTGGGCAAGCACCTGCTCTACCACTTCGACGGCGCGCCCGCCGTCCACGTGCACCTCGGCATGCGCGGCATCTTCCTGCGCTACGCCGACCCCGCCACCCCGCCCAAGGCGGGCACCCGGCTGCGGCTGGCCACGGACGACGTCGCGTACGACCTCATCGCACCCTCCCTGTGCGAGCAGCTCGACCCCGGCGGTGTGGACGCGCTGCGCGCCATGCTCGGCCCCGACCCCCTGCGCGAGGACGCCTCGACGGAGGAGGCGGTGCGGCGGCTGACCGCGTTCCGGGGGCCGGTGGGGGCGGCCGTGCTCGACCAGAAGGTGTGGGCGGGCGTCGGCAACGCCTGGCGGGCCGAGCTGCTGTTCCTCACCGGCCTGCACCCGGGCGCCCGCGAGGTGGACGCCGCCACGGCCGGGCGGCTGTGGGAGGCGGCGCGGACGTACATGGCCTTGGGACGGGACGCCGGGCAGGTGGTGAGCGATCCCGGCGCGCCCGACGAGCGCTGGGTCTACAAGCGCGAGCACTGCCGCCGCTGCGGCACCCCCGTCGCGACCTGCCAGATCGCCTCCAGAACCGCCTACGTCTGCCCCGCCGACCAGCCCGCCTAGCACCGCGACCGCCCGCCGTGCCTTGTCGGCCGCGACCGCCCGCCGCGCCCGTGTGGCCGCCGCCCGCTCTCACATCCCTGCCGTGACCTGGCAGAACACCTGAGAGCCACGTGCCCGTCCATCGGGAACCGGCCGGTAGCCTGGACGTGATATGGCAATCACGATCAGTAACTCTCTGCTGGACATCCGGCGCATTTACCTCGAACCGGCCGCAGCCGAGCTGCCGCGCGGGCAAGAGATCCTCGCCCGCTTCCCGGGAGCCGAACTGATCGAGGTCGAAAGCCACCACCGCATCCCCGAGCTGTACGGCGACGAGACCAACGTCAGCCGCTGGGTCCGCATCAAGACCGAATCGCTCGTCCTCGGCATCAAGAAGTCGCTCACCGCCCGGCCCAACGGCCGCTCGTCCGACTTCATCGCGCCGTCCACCGCCAACGGCTGCGCGATGGCCTGCGCCTACTGCTACGTGCCGCGCCGCAAGGGCTACAGCAACCCCATCACCGTCTTCGCCAACATCGACAAGATCCTCGGCTACCTCGAACGCCACGCCGGCCGGCAGGGCGTCAAACCCGAGCCCGACCAGGTCGATCCGCGCGACTGGGTCTACGACATCGGCGAGAACTCCGACTGCTCGGTCGACGCCACGATCTCCGAGAACGTACGCGACCTGGTGGACCTGTTCGGCCGCCTGCCCAACGCCAAGGCCAGCTTCGCCACCAAGTACGTCAACCGCGACCTGCTCGGCTGGGACCCGCGCGGCGGCACCAGGATCCGCTTCAGCCTCATGCCGGTCGCCGACTCCAAGCTGCTCGACATCCGCACCTCGCCGGTCGCCGCCAGGATCGATGCCATCAACGACTTCGTCGCCGCCGGCTACGAGGTGCACGTCAACTTCAGCCCCGTCGTCGTACGCGACGGCTGGCTCGACGACTGGGCCGAACTGCTGACCCAGCTCGACGACGCACTCAGCCCCGAGGCCCGCGCGCAGCTCGCCGCCGAGGTGATCTTCCTGACCCACAACGACCGGCTGCACGAGGTCAACCTCGGCTGGCACCCCAAGGCGGAAGAGGTGCTGTGGCGGCCGGAGCTGCAGCAGGCCAAGCGGTCGCAGACCGGCGGCTGGAACGTCCGCTACCGCACCGGACACAAGGGCCGCTACGTCGCCGCCCTCACCGACCTCATCGGCACCCGCCTCCCGTACTGCCGCATCCGCTACGCCTTCTAACCCGCCTGAGCCGCGGCTTCTAACCCGCCTGAGCCGCGGCCAGGGCGTGCCGGCCCGTGGCGCGTACGGCGGACGATGCGGATCGGACGAGCGCGAGCCGGTCCGTCGACCGGTGAGGGCCCGGCCGTCCGCTCAACCCCTCTTGGCCGCCATCGCGAGGCGCTTGTTCAGCGAGGCCAGGGACTCGTCGGCCATGAGGCCGGGCAGGCGCGGCGCATCGCGGTCGATCTGCCGCAACACGTCCGGATGGCCGCCCTGACGCATCGTCCAGGCCCGCACCACCTCGGGCATCGCCTCGATCGCCGCCTCCGACAGGATGGCCTCCCGGGGCAGCCACCGCGTCAGGAACTGCGACACCCGCGCCGGGCTCCACCACAGCGTCCGCTCGCCCACGAACTCCATCAGCACCTCGAACGCCTCCAGCACCCCGGGCGCCGACACGTCCAGCCCCTCAAGCCCGGCCTCGGCAGAGGGCTCCTGCTGCGACTCCGCATCGTGAGAGGCCTGCGCCAGTACGGCACGAGCCCGGGTGATCGCGAACGGCCGGACCTCCGGCAGCGTGTCGGCGACCCGCGCCCCCATGACGCGGTCGGTCAGCTCGAACGCCTCCAGCACCCGCCTCGCCACGCCCCCGGGAGGCGTCGGCCGCAGGTCCAGCTCGTCGAGGAACTTCGCCTCCTCCACCAGCGCGTCCACCGCCAGGCCGCCGCTCGGCTGGTCGATGCCGACGACGAGGATGTGGGGCTCCTTGCCGTTCTCGTACCGGAAGGACAGCACCGCGAGGGCCTGCTCGCCGTAGGGGTCGGCCTTGCCGTACCAGCCGCCGTCGCAGCGCACCCGCCCCATCCGCCGCACCCACCCGGCCAGGCTGTTCACCACGCCGTCCCCGGCCGCCGCGTACACGTTGCCCGCCGCCCCGGTGCCCCCGGCTCCTCCGTCCACCTCCGCCGACCGCCCGGCCGCACTCCCCGTCGTGGTTTCGTCGCGCCCGGCGCCTACCGCGCCCGGAGCGGTCCGACCTCCGGTCGCGCCCGGAGCGGTCGGACCTCCAGTCGCGCCCTCGGACGCGCCGCCCGCCGGCGACCTGCCTCCGCCCTCGTCACCCACGACAGAGCCAGGGACCCGGGTCTCACCCGGGGAAGAGGCCCGGGCCTCGCCCGGGGAAGGGGTGAGAGTTTCACCGGAGCCACGGGCGTGGGTTTCTCCTGGGGCCGGGGTGGTGGTTGTGTCGGGGGAGGGGGTTCGGGTTTGGGCTGGGGGAGGGGTGGGAGTTTCGGCGGGGGCAGGGGCGTGGGTTTCTCCTGGGGCCGGGGTGGCGGTTGTGTCGGGGGAGGGGGTTCGGGTTTGGGCTGGGGGAGTGGTGGGAGTTTCGGCGGGGGCAGAGGCGTAGGCGTCACCCGGCACGGGGGGCTCGCCGGGGACAGTGGCGGGCTTGTCGCCGGGCGCAGTCGCGGGGCGGTTGACGGCGGCGAGCGCGGCCAGGGCGAGGCGCGCCTCCATCCCGCCGTCCTCGGTCGCCCGCCGCAGGAACTCCTCCACCTGACCCGACCCTTCGAGCTTGGCCGTGAGCCTGGCCGCCCAGAGCTCGGTCCGCAGCGGTGACCGCCACCTGAGCAGGTCACGAGCCTGGGTGATCGCCGTATCGAACGCGGAGGTGCTCACCCTTGCACCGTATCGCTCCGGCCCAGGCCCCCTGCCCCACCGGTTCCCGAACGTGAGGGACGGTGTCGCAGCCTCGCGCGGCTCCGGCCGGGCCGCGGTGTCATGCGGGCGGGTATGGCGGGTCCGGTGTCAGCGGCAGTGGAAGGGGAGGGCGGCTCTGAGGCTGCAGGCGTGGGCAGCGCAGGACACCGGTGGCGGTGGTGCGGGCCGGTAGTGCGACTCCGGCTTGGGTGGTCTTTGTGCGGGTGTCGGTGGTGTGGTTTCGGGTCGGTGGTGGTGGGCTGGTGTTGTGCCGATGGGGTTTCGGTCGGGACGGTTTTGCGCGGGTGTCGGTGGTGCCTGTTTTCCGGCCGGTCGTGGTGGAGGTGTCGAGTTGGTGGGGCTCCGGCTGGGGGTTTTCGCGGTTCCGGCCCGTTGTGATGCGGGCCGGGACCGCGGACCGGTTGTCGGCGGTCGCTGTCGAGGTGGGCGATGGACCCCGGCTGTCAGCCGGGGTCGCCGCCACGGTCGTGGACCGGTCGTCAGCGGAGGTCGCCGCCGAGGCCGGCCTTTCTGAGGGCCTCGGCCATGGCGCCGGTCGGGGCGGGGCGGTCCTGGCGGCGGCCGCCGCGGCCACCGTCGCGGCCCCGCTGGCCGCCTGCGCCACCGTCGCGGCCGCGCTGGCCGCCTCCGCCGCGCCCGTCTCGGCCGCCGTCACCGCGGCCGCCGCGCCCGCCGTCGCGGGCACCGTCACGGGCGCCGTCGCGGCCCGCGCCGCGGCGGGAGCCTTCGGCGCCGGGCTCCGCCGTGATGTCGTCGTCCAGGCGCAGCGTCAGCGAGATGCGCTTGCGCGGGATGTCGACGCCGAGCACCTTGACGCGGACGATGTCGCCGGGCTTGACCACGTCACGCGGGTCGGAGACGAACGTGCGGGACATGGCCGACACGTGGACCAGGCCGTCCTGGTGGACGCCGATGTCGACGAACGCCCCGAACGCCGCCACGTTGGTGACCACGCCCTCCAGGATCATGCCGGGCGTCAGGTCGGACAGCTTCTCGACGCCCTCCTTGAAGGTGGCCGTCTTGAACGCGGGCCGCGGGTCACGGCCGGGCTTTTCCAGCTCGCGCAGGATGTCGGTGACGGTCGGCAGGCCGAAGGTGTCGTCGGTGAAGTCGCGCGGGTCGAGGGAGCGCAGCACCGCCGTGTTGCCGATGAGCGACTTGAGGTCGGTCTTGGCGTGGGTCAGGATGCGGCGCACGACCGGGTAGGACTCGGGGTGCACGGCGGAGACGTCGAGCGGGTCGTCGCCGCCGCGGATGCGCAGGAAGCCCGCGCACTGCTCGAACGCCTTGGGGCCCAGCCTGGGCACGTTCTTGAGCGCGGCGCGCGTGCGGAACGGGCCGTTGGCGTCGCGGTGGCGGACGATGCTCTCGGCCAGCGTGGCGCCGATGCCGGACACGCGGGTGAGCAGCGGGGCCGAGGCGGTGTTGACGTCGACGCCGACCGCGTTGACGCAGTCTTCGACGACGGCGTCGAGCGTGCGCGACAGCTTGGACTCGGCGAGGTCGTGCTGGTATTGGCCGACGCCGATGGACTTGGGGTCGATCTTGACCAGCTCGGCCAGGGGGTCCTGCAGCCGCCGGGCGATGGAGACGGCGCCGCGCAGCGACACGTCGAGGTCGGGCAGCTCCTGTGAGGCGTAGGGGGAGGCGGAGTAGACGGACGCTCCGGCCTCGGAGACGACGACCTTGGTGAGCGACGGCATGTGCTTGACCAGCTCGCCGGCGAGCTTGTCGGTCTCGCGGGAGGCGGTGCCGTTACCGATGGCGATCAGCTCGACCTTGTGGCGCTGGGCCAGCGCGCCGAGCACGGCGAGCGACTCGTCCCACTGCCGCTTGGGCTCGTGGGGGTAGATGGTGGCGGTGTCGACGACCTTGCCGGTGCCGTCGACGACGGCGACCTTGACGCCCGTACGCAGGCCCGGGTCGAGACCCATGGTCGGCCGTGCGCCCGCCGGTGCGGCGAGCAGCAGGTCGCGCAGGTTGGCGGCGAAGACCCGCACCGCCTCGTCCTCGGCCGCCTGCCACAGCCGCATGCGCAGGTCGATGCCGAGGTGGACGAGGATGCGGGTGCGCCAGGCCCAGCGCACGGTCTCGGTCAGCCACTTGTCGGCCGGCCTGCCCTGGTCGGAGATGCCGAACCGGGCGGCGATGCGCATCTCGTAGTCGGGGCTGTCGTCGGGCTCGAGCGTGACGGAGAGGATCTCCTCCTTCTCGCCCCTGAACATGGCGAGGATGCGGTGGGAGGGCAGCTTGGTGAACGGCTCGGCGAAGTCGAAGTAGTCGGCGAACTTGGCCCCGGCCTCCTCCTTGCCCTCGCGCACCTTCGACACCAGCCGGCCGCGCTGCCACAGCTGCTCGCGCAGGCCGCCGATGAGGTCGGCGTCTTCGGCGAAGCGCTCGATGAGGATGGCCCGCGCTCCTTCGAGCGCCGCCGAGGCGTCGGCGACGCCCTCGGTGACGAACTTCCCGGCGGTGGCGAGCGGGTCGAGCATGGGGTCGGCGAGCAGCTGGTCGGCCAGCGGCTCCAGGCCCAGCTCGCGGGCGATCTGCGCCTTGGTGCGCCGCTTGGGCTTGTAGGGCAGGTAGATGTCCTCGAGCCTGGCCTTGGTCTCCGCGGCCATGATCTGGGCGCGCAGCTCGTCGTCGAGCTTGCCCTGGGACTCGATGGACTCCAGGATCGCCGTCCTGCGTTCCTCCAGCTCCCGCAGGTAGCGCAGCCGCTCTTCCAGGGTGCGCAGCTGAGCGTCGTCGAGAGCGCCGGTGGCCTCTTTGCGGTATCGCGCGATGAACGGCACGGTCGCGCCGCCGTCGAGCAGCTCGACGGCCGCCTGCACCTGGCCTTCGCGCACGCCGAGCTCGGCGGCGATCCGCTGGTGAATAGAGAGCACTTGCCTGCCTTTCGATGGTCCCGCCGGTCAATTGTGCAGGACGACGCCGTCCTTCATGACCAGAGTGCGCGCAGGGTGAACGGCGACCGCCTCCCCGGGCCGCCGCACGGCACGACGACGAGGTCGGCGCGGTCGGGTGGCCGCACCACCGGCGGGCCGGCCGGGGTGCCACGCAAGCTCGCCGCGCGGCGGGACGAGGGTCATGCCCAGCACCCTAAAGCCCGCCACCGACGTTTTCCGGCCCTCCGCCCATCCGCCCTGCCGTGTGCTCGCCGTCAGCCCGCCTTCCGCGCTCCGCCCATCGGCGGCCTTGCCTCCGAAGGCCGCCGTATCCGGCTTCTCGCAGCGGCGTCTCCGGCGGCAGGGTGCGATGGCAGCGGTGCGGGGTTCGGCGGTGGGGGCTCGGTGGTGGGGGCTCGGTGGTGGGCGGGTGGTGGCCGGGGTGTCGGGGTGGGGTGGCCGCGCCGGGCCGCAGGTCGCGGAGTGCGCGGCCGGCGCGGCCACGCGGCCGGGTGGGTCAGATCTCGTTCACGTGGTCGATGTTGGCGCGGTCGGCGGGGTCGTCGCTCGGCCGGCCGTCGAACCAGGCGTCCAGGATCTCGTCGAGCACCACGTCGGAGGTCAGCCGCAGGCTCAGCGCGAGCACGTTGGCGTCGTTCCACTTGCGCGCCCCGCCGGCGGTGTAGGCGTCCACGCACAGCGCCGCGCGCACCCCGGGCACCTTGTTGGCCGCGATCGACGCGCCCGTGCCGGTCCAGCAGCACACCACGCCCTGGTCGGCGCGGCCCTCCGCGACGTCGCGGGCGGTGCGCTCGCAGGCCCACGCCCAGTCGTCGCGCTCGCCGTCGTTGAGCGCGCCGTGGGTGACGACGTCGTGGCCGCGCTTGCGCAGCTCCGTCACGACCCGTTCGGCCACGCCGTCCTTACTGTCGGCGGCCACCGAGATCCGCATGCGACCTCCTTTCCTCGCCTCACCACACTCCCCAATGGATACCAATGGCCACCAATGGCCACCAGTGGATGCCGTCCGGGTGAACGTTTTCACCCGCGCGAAACGCGCTGGACTGGCGAAATATGCGCCCATGTGGTTGGTTGAGTCGCCAATGAGGATTGATGCGAATGACATCCAGGCGCTCGCCCGTGGCTGCGCCGTGCTGGGCACCGGCGGCGGGGGAGATGTCCGCACGGGTTCGCTGGCGGCGGTGCGGGCCGTCCGCGAGTACGGCCCGGTGCCGCTGGTGAGGCTGGACGACCTGCCGGGCGACGCCCTCGTGGTGCCACTGTCCGGCATCGGCGCCCCGACCGTCAGCCACGAGATGATCCACGGCGAGGACGAGCCGAAACGCATCGCCGAGGAGGTGGAGCGGATCTTCGGCCGGCCGCCGAGCGCGATCATGTCGTCGGAGATCGGCGGCGCGAACGGCGTCGCGCCGGTCGCCTGGGCCGCCCAGCTCGGCCTGCCGCTGCTCGACGTCGACGGCATGGGGCGGGCCTTCCCCGAGGTCCAGATGGTCTCGATGTACGTGGCCGGGATCCCCGCCGACCTGGTGATCATGTCGGACGTCGCGGGCAACGTCGTCACCATCCGCCCGCTCGACGGCCTGTGGTCGGAGCGCATCGCGCGCGCGGTCTGCGTGGCCGTGGGCTCGCACGCGCTGATGGCCGACTACGTGCTGACGGCGGACACGGCGCGGGGCGCGGTCATCGAGGGCTCGGTGACCAGGGCCCTGGAGGTCGGCAGGGCCACGCAGGGCGCCGCCGACCCGCTGGAGGCGCTGCGCGAGAGCCTGGGCGCGGTCCGGCTGATCACCGGCAAGCTGACCGACGTGGAGCGGCGCACGACGGGCGGGTTCGTACGGGGCACCGCCACGATCGAGGGCACCGGCGACGACCGGGGCCGCCGCCTGAGCGTGGAGCTGCAGAACGAGAACCTGGTCGCGATCGAGGACGGCCGGGTGCGCGCGATGGTGCCGGACCTCATCACGGTCGTGGACACCGAGACCGCCGTCGCGATCCAGACCGAGTCCCTGCGGTACGGCCAGCGCGTGACCGTGCTGGCCTGGCCCTGCGACCCCCTCTGGCGTACGGGCAAGGGCCTGGAGACGGCGGGACCGCGCGCCTTCGGATACGACCTGGACTACGTCCCCGTGGAGGAGCTGGTGGCGCGTGGCTGACCTGCGCATCGGGATCGACGTCGGCGGCACCAACACCGACGCCGTGGTGCTGGACGCGGGCGGCCGGGTGATCGCCAAGGCCAAGCGGCCGACCACACCGGAGGTGACCGGCGGCCTGCGGGCCGCGCTGGACGCGGTGCTCGCCCAGGTCGAGGACCGCTCCCAGGTGACCCGCGTCATGCTGGGCACCACGCACGCCACGAACGCGATCCTGGAGCGGCGCGGCCTGGGCCGGGTGGCGGTGCTGCGCCTGGGCGCGCCGGCCACCACGGCGGTGCCGCCGCTGTCCGACTGGCCTGACGACCTGCGCAAGGCCGTCTCGGCGGGCGAGGCGATCGTGCCCGGCGGCCATTACGTGGACGGCCGCGAGATCGGCCCGCTCGACCTGGACGCGGTGCGCAGCTTCCTCGACCGGGTGCAGGCCGATGCGGTGGCGGTCACGGGCGTCTTCAGCCCCGCCGACGACGCGCACGAGCGGCGGGTGGCGGAGCTGGTCGCCGCCGAGTACGGCCTGCCGGTGTCGGTCAGCCACGAGATCGGCTCGCTCGGCCTGCTGGAACGCGAGAACGCGACCGTGCTGAACGCCGCCCTGTACGGCGTGGCCGCCCACGTCACCGACGCCCTGACCACGGCCCTGGCCGAGCGCGGGCTGAGCGCGCGGCCGTACCTGGCGCAGAACGACGGCACGCTGATGACCCTGGAGCACGCCGCCCGCCTGCCGGTCTCCACGATCGGCTCGGGCCCGGCGAACTCGCTGCGCGGCGCGGCGTACCTGTCGGGGGTGCAGGACGCGATCGTGGTGGACGTCGGCGGCACCTCGACCGACCTGGGCGTGCTGGCGGGCGGGTTCCCGAGGGAGTCGGCGGCGGCCACGGAGATCGGCGGCGTGCTCACCAACTTCCGCATGCCGGACATCCTGGCCATCGCGCTCGGCGGCGGCACCGTGGTGCGCCCCGGCGGCGTCGGCCCCGACTCGGTGGGCTACCGGATCGCCACGGAGGCGCTGGTGTTCGGCGGGACGACCGCGACGATGACGGACGCCGCCGTCGCGGCCGGCCGGGTGCCTGCGGGCGGTGAGGACTGGCCGCGGCGCCTGCCAGGCGGTCGCGAGGGCACGCTGCTGCGCGACGCGGTCGCCAGGGCGGACGAGATGCTCGCCGACGCCGTGGACAGGATGACGCTCGGCCGTACCGACCGCCCCCTGGTCGCGGTGGGCGGCGGTGCGTTCCTGCTGCCCGAGGAGATCCCCGGGGCGAGCCGGGTGATCCGGCCCGAGCACGCCGAGGTGGCCAACGCGGTGGGGGCGGCGATCGCGCTCGCGAGCGGCAGAGTCGATACGATCTTGCCTGCGGGAGAAAGCCGGGCACAGGCCATCGAAAGCGCTGAAGAGGAAGCGCGGGCGCGGGCCGTGGCGGCAGGGGCCGACCCCTCCACGGTGGAGATCGTGGACCTCCTGGAGGTGCCGCTGAGCTATCTCTCCGAGCCCGCCGTGCGGGTGCACGTCAAAGCAGCCGGACCCCTCGCCCGGTGACATAGCGAAAGGATCCCCCCATGCGCTGGCACAAGCGACTGTTCGTCGCCGGGGTGGCCGGTGTCCTGGCCCTGACCGCGTCGGCGTGCGCGGGTGGCCAGGTGCGCGGCGCCGGCGGCACGCCCCAGCCCCGCGCGAGCACCGGAGCTCCGGCCAGCGGGCAGGTCAACGACAAGACGTTCGTGTACGCCCCCACCCACGACGTCGTCACCGACTGGGACCCGGCGACCTCGTACTCCAACGAGATCATCGCGCTGTCCAACATCTACGAGGGCCTGACCAGGTACGACTCGCAGACCAAGCAGGCCAGGCCGCTGCTCGCGACCTCGTGGGAGTCGTCGGACGGCGGCAAGAAGTGGACGTTCACGCTGCGGCAGGGCGTCAAGTTCCACTCGGGCGCCACGATGGACTCCGCGTCCGTCAAGAAGGCGATCGAGCGCACGATCGACAAGAAGGGCGGCGCCGCCTACATCTGGGATCCGGTCAAGAAGATCGAGACGCCCGACCCGGGCACCGTCGTCTTCGACCTCGAGTACCCCGCACCGCTCGACCTCGTCGCCGCCTCCGGCTACGCCGCCTGGATCTACGACGTGGACGCGGTGGACGCCGACGGCGAGAAGACCGCCGGCACCGGCCCGTACACGGTCGACTCCTGGCAGAAGGGCAAGGAGAACGAGCTCACGCTCAAGGCGTTCGATGACTACTGGGGCGGCTGGAGGCCCGAGCAGTACAAGAAGGTGACCTTCCGCGTCACGCCCGAGGTCACCACCGCCTGGCAGCTGCTGCAGCGCGGCGAGGTGAACTTCGTCGACCGGCTCAACCCGCAGCTGTTCGACCAGGCGCGCGACACGCAGGGCGTGCAGGTGTCGGAGACCGAGTCGTTCCAGAACCTGCTGGTGCTGTTCAACACCGCGGAGGGCCCGCTGAAGGACGTCAGGATCCGCCAGGCACTGCAGCTCGCCATCGACTACGACGGCCTCGTGGCGGCGCTTGAGGGCTCCGGGCACCGGGCGAGCGGCCTGGTGCCCCCCGGCCTGCTCGGCCACGCCGAGAACATGCAGCCCAAGCAGGACCTCGCCAGGGCGCAGCAGCTGCTGGCGGAGGCCGGCTACGGCCCCGACAACCCCGAGCTGAAGCTCAGCCTGACCTACGGCAACGGCGACGACGACCAGAAGCTGCTGGTCACGCTGCTCAGCTCGGCGCTGAAGAACCTCAACGTGACGCTCCAGGCCAAGCCGATGAACTGGAGCGCGCAGTGGGACCTCGGCAAGAAGCGCGGCCAGGACATCTTCGTCATGTACTGGTATCCGGACTATCCGGACGCCTACTCGTGGTTCCTCAACGTGTTCAGGAGCAACGACAAGCCGCAGTTCAACCTGTCGTACCTGAAGAACGAGGAGGTCGACGGGCTGATCGACAAGCTGCCCGAGCTGACGGCCACCGACAAGGAGGCCGCGATGGACGCCTACGAGGAGCTGCAGCGGAAGATCCTCCAGGAGGAGGCGGCGGTGGCCGTGCCGTACGTGCAGACGTATCAGCGGGCGCTCACCTCCGACGTGCAGGGATACGTCGACAATCCCGCCTACCCGAACGTGGTCTTCTTCTACGACCTCAAGCGCTAGGCCATGCTCCGCTACCTGACCCGCCGGCTCGGCCAGGCGCTCCTGGTCGTGGTCGGCGTGGTCGTGCTCACGTTCGCCGTCATGCGGATGGTGCCCGGCGATCCCGCGGTCGCCTTCGCCGGGCCGAAGGCGACGCCCGAGCAGCTCGCGCAGGCCCGCGAGCGGTTCGGGCTCGACGATCCGCTGCCCGTGCAGCTGCTGAACTACGCGCGGGACCTGCTGAGCGGCGACTGGGGGACCAGCCTGCGCACCAGGCAGCCGGTGCTGGACGACCTCTACCTCGCCTTCCCCGCCTCGCTGGAGCTGGTGGGGGCGGCGCTGCTGCTGGCCGTCGCCGCCGGCATCCCGCTCGGGGTGCTCGCCGCCCGCTACAAGCGCAGGCTGCCGGACGCCTCGGTGCGCCTGGGCAGCATGCTGGCGGTCTCCGTCCCGGTCTTCTGGCTGGCGCTGGCCCTGCAGACGGTCTTCGGCAGCCACCTCGGCTGGTTCCCCGTCGCCGGCGAGTACGACACCTCGCTCGACACCACGAGCCCGCTCACGCTGTGGACGAACATCACGGCCGTGGACGCCCTCATCACCGGCAACTGGCCGATGCTCACCAGCACGCTCCACCACCTCGTGCTGCCCGCGCTGGTCGTGGCCGCCTACCCGGCGGGCGTCATCGCGCAGATGACCAGGGCGGCGCTCATCGAGGAGTCGGGGCAGGACCACGCCAGGCTGGAGCGGGCGCTCGGGTTCGGTGAGACGTCCATCCTGACCAAGTTCGCCCTGCGGCCCGCGCTCAACCCGGTGCTGTCGCTGATCGCGCTCGTCTTCGCGTACGCGATCGTCAACGGCTTCCTCGTCGAGGCCGTCTTCAACTGGCCGGGCCTCGGCCGCTACGCCGCCGAGTCGATCAGGTCGCTCGACACCCCGGCCATCGCGGGCGTCACCCTCCTCGTCGCCCTGGTCTACGTCCTGGCCAACCTGGTCGTGGACATCCTGCAGGGCTTCGTCGATCCCAGAACGAGGACCCGATGAGCACCACGGAACCGCAGCCCGTCCAGGACGCGCAGCCGCTGCGGCGCACGCTGCCGCGCGTCCCCGACCGCTTCGCCGCGTTCGGCGCGGTGCTCATCGTGCTCATCGTGCTGGCCGCGGTGCTCGCGCCCTGGCTGGCGCCGTACCCGGCGGACGAGCCGCGCCCGATGGAGAGCCTGCTGGAGCCGGGCGCCGCGCACTGGTTCGGCACCGACCAGGTCGGCCGCGACGTGCTCACCAGGATCCTGTACGGCGGCCGCACCTCGCTGTTCATCGCCGTGGCGGTGCTGGCGGTCTCGGCCGCGGTCGGTGTCACGCTGGGCGTGGTCGCCGGCTACGCGGGCGGCTGGGTCAGGGACGTGATCATGCGGATCACGGACGTGTTCCTCGCCTTTCCCGCGCTGCTGCTCTCGCTGGCGCTGGCGGTGGTGCTCCAGCCCAGCGTGAGCACCGTCATCCTGGCCATCGCGGCGACCTGGTGGCCCTGGTACACGCGCCTGTCGGCGTCCGTGGCCGCCTCCATCGCGACCAGGCCGTACGTGGACGCCGCCCGCTGCCTCGGCGTGCCCGCCCCGCTGATCGTGCTGCGCCACGTGCTGCCCAACTCGCTCACCCCGGTTCTGGTGCAGATCTCACTGGACGCGGGCGGGGTGATCCTGACCTCGGCGGCGCTGTCGTACCTGGGGCTCGGTGCGCAGGAGCCGACCGCGGAGTGGGGGCTGATGGTGCAGCAGGGCCAGGCGCTGTTCACCACGAACTGGTGGGTGGTCACCTTCCCCGGCCTGGCGATCCTGGTGACGGCGTTCGCGTTCAACGTGCTGGGCGAGGGGCTGCGCAACGCGCTCGACCCGCGGAGGGCGGTCAGGTGATCGAGGTACGCGATCTGCGGGTGAGCTACGGCGGGCGGCCGGTGGCCGAGGTGCCGGAGCTGGACGTCGCCGCCGGCGAGTGCGTGGCGATCGTGGGGGAGAGCGGGTCGGGCAAGACGACGACGCTGCTCACGCTGCTCGGGCTCACCGAGCACGCCGAGGTCTCGGGCACGGTCAGAGTGTGCGGTGTGGACGTCCTGACGGCCGCTCCGCGCGAGCTGCGGGCGCTGCGGGGCGCCAGGGCGGCGCTGGTCATGCAGTCGCCCCAGGCCGCGCTCAGCCCCGCCACCAGGCTCGGCACGCTGATGCGCCGCGCGCTGCGGCTGCACGGCCGCGACGACTCCGAGCAGGCCATGCGGCAGGCCGTCGAGGAGGTGCTGCTCGATCCGGCGATCCTGCGCCGCTACCCGCACGAGGTCTCCGGCGGCCAGGCGCAGCGCTTCGCCATCGCGCTGGCCATCGCCCTGGGGGCCGAGGTGATCCTGGCCGACGAGCCCACCAGCGCGCTCGACGTGACCGTGCAGGCCGAGGTGGTCGGCGTGCTGCGCAGGCTGCGCGAGGAGCGCGATCTCGCGCTGCTGCTGGTCTCCCACGACCTCGCGCTGGTCTCGACGATCGCCGACCGGGTGCTCGTCATGAAGGACGGCGCGGTGGTCGAGTCGGGGCCGGCCGCCAGGGTGCTGGCCGAGCCGTCCCATCCCTACACCCGCGAGCTGCTGGAGGCCCTCCCATGACAGGACCCGTGCTCAGGGCGGAGCGGGTGACGCTGGGGTACGCCCGCCGCCCGGTCGTCCACGACGTCACCCTGGAGATCGCCGAGGGCGGCGTGGGGCTGATCGGGGAGAGCGGGTCGGGCAAGACGACGCTGGCGCGCGCGTTCCTCGGCCTCCTCACCCCCATGTCCGGAAATATCTGGTACGGCGACCAAACGCTGAAAAAAGTGGATATGAGGAAGTTTCGGAGGGATGTCCAGCCGGTCTTCCAGGGCGAGGCGCTCGACCCCCGCATGCGCATCGGCCGCTCGATCGCCGAGGCGCTGCCGCGCGCCGAGCGTCACCGCGTACCCGAGCTGCTCGACCAGGTCGGCCTCGCCCCCGAGCTGGCCGACCGGCGGCCCCACCAGCTCTCCGGAGGCCAGCGCCAGCGCGTCGTGATCGCCCGCGCCCTGGCCGTCGGCCCCCGCCTGCTCATCCTCGACGAGCCCACCAGCGCGCTCGACGTCACCGTCCAGGCCAAGGTCCTCGACCTGCTGGCGTCCCTGGACACCGAGCGCCTGCTCATCACCCACAACCTGGCCGTGGTGGAGCGGCTCTGCAAGACCTCGCACGTGATGTTCGCCGGCCGCGTCGTCGAGTCGGGGCCCACCGCGGAGCTGCTGGCGAGCCCGGCGCACCCCTACACCAGGGCGCTGCGCGACGCGGTGCCGAAGCTGGGCGGGCGGCCCCCGCAGGCGAGGGGGCGTACGGAGGCGGTGCCGGCGGCGACGGGCTGCCCGTTCAGGCTGCGCTGCCCGATGGCGGTCAAGGAGTGCGAGCGGGCGCCCGAGCTGAGGGATCTGGAAGGCCGCCGGGTGGCCTGTCACAGGGCCGAGGACGTCCTGGCCGCCTGAATGCCCCGGAAAGGGGTTCAGGCGGCCGTCACAGCGCTTTCAGGCCGCTGATCACCTCGAGCAGGACCTTGGCGTCCGGCGCGGGAGGCGGCAGCTCGACCTGCACGAGCTTCTGGGCGTGCAGGTCGCCGACGAGCACCCGGACGACGCCGATGGGCAGGTTCAGCTCCGCGGCGACGTCGACGAGCCGGGTGGGGGTCGTGCACTTCTGCAGAATGATCAGGTGTTCGGGGTCGAGGCCGCGCGGCGGCGTCAGGCCGCCGGCGGTGATGATGATGCCCATGAGGTCGATGGCCTCGCTCGCGGGCACCGTACGGCCCCTGGTCAGGAGGTAGGCGGGGACGATCGGTCCCGCCTCCTCGTCAAGCCAGCGCTCTTCAGTCACTTCGCACCACCCGCATCGGGCGGGCCTGCTCCTGCTGGGGAGCCTCGGCCTCTGGTTCGGCCACGTGCTCTTCCGGGATCAACACGATCGCGGTGGTCCCTCCATATGGTGAACCGCGCAACGTCACGCGGATGTCGTGCCTGGCGGCCAGGCGGGAGACGACGAAGAGGCCGAGCCGGTCGCTGTCGGCCAGGTCGAACTCCGGCGGGCTGGCCAGCCGCTCGTTGTACTCGGCCAGCTCCTCTGGCTCCATCCCGAACCCGCGGTCCTCCACCTCGAAGGCGAAGCCCCTCGCCGTCGCCTCGCCGCGCACCACGACCGAGGTGTGCGCGGGGGAGTAGACGGTGGCGTTCTCGATCAGTTCGGCGATGAGATGGATCATGTCCCCGACGACCGGCCCGGCCAGCCGGTGGCCGGACATCGGCTCGACGACCACGCGCTGGTAGTCCTCCACCTCGGCCGCCGCGCCGCGCGCCACGTCCAGCAGCGGCACGGGACGGCTCCAGCCGCGGCCCGGCGTGGCGCCCGACAGGATGATCAGGCCCTCGGCGTGCCGCCGCATGCGGGTGGTCAGGTGGTCCAGCTTGAACAGGTCGTCGAGCTGATCGGGGTCGGTGGCGCGGTGCTGCATGTCCGCGAGCTGGATGCGCTGGCGGTGCAGCAGCGTCTGGCTGCGCCGCGCGAGGTTGCGGAAGACGTGGCCGACGCCCTCGCTGAGCTGCGCCTGCCCGACCGCGGCCTCGACCGCCGTCTGCTGCACGGTGGAGAACGCCTGCCCCACGTCGTCGATCTCGACCGTGGTGCTGGCCACCGACAGCTCCGGCATCTCGACCTTCTCGCCCCTGCGCAGCTTCTCCACCACGTGCGGCAGCCGCTCCTGGGCCACCTCGAGCGCGGCCAGGCGCAGCGCGGCGAGCTCCCTCGACAGCCGGTTGCCCATCCGCAGCGAGAACACGATCGACACGATCACCAGCACCAGCGCGGTGCCCGCCAGCGCGAGCGCCCGCCACAGCACCTGGTCGGCGATGGGGTCGGCGCGCTTGTTGAGCGTCGTGCCGGCCCGTATCTGCGCGTCCTGGAACGCCCTGGCCAGCGTCTCCGTGGTGCCGAGCCAGTTGCGCGCGGTGCCGCCCGCGATGATCTGGTCCTCCATCATCCGCATCCGCTGGTAGGCGGGCGAGGTGATGAGGGCGACATGGGGGTCGCGCAGCTCCGGGTCCAGCTCGGCCAGGCTCTGGTCCAGCAGGAAGCGCCGGTTGCCGACGATCTGCGTGAACAGCCGCCGCTCGGCCGGCTCGATCGTGCCGAGCCCGATGGCCTGCTCCCTGGTCAGCAGCTCCTCGGCGTAGCCCGTGTCGATGAGCACGCGCGACTGCTCGTAGATCGGGATGTCGTCGATCAGGGCGACCCGCCGGTGCAGACCGAACAGGGTGTCGATCATCGCGTTGTACGACTCCACGGTGTGCAGACGGTCGGACAGGCCCGTGTCGATCTCTCCCCGGATCGCGTCGAGCCTGTCGATAGCCGTGTTCACCGCGTCCACCTGTCTGCGGATCTCTTCCGATCTGTCCTTGGAGTTGCTGGAGAGCTGCTTGAACGACTCCCGGGCGGCGTCCGTACGGGTCCGCTGCGTGGCCAGGGCGGTCTTGCTCGCGGCGTTCTTCAGGAGCTGGGCCGAGACGAGACGTTCACGCTGAATCTCGTTGATCAGTTTGTACGCGGGAAGGCGCAGGTTCGTCCAGACTGTCTTGTACTGACGCAGCTCCAAGCTCTCGGTAGCGGTGACGGCGGTGATGACCCCCCACAACACCACCATGGACGCCAGCGGCACCAACAGGAGGCCGATGATCTTCATGCGGATCGTTCTGCTACGACCCATCGCACCTCACTCCGGTCGGTCCCTTGCTGGCAACCCCGGACGGGACAAGCCCCGAGGATAGCAATACGATCACCGGAATGCCCAATTTTTCGGCAGTTTCCGACACCGTGGCGCCTTCCATAATGATCTTGGAGTAGGTTCCTACGGTACGCCAGGCCACCAGAGGGAGATGCGTTGCGCCGTCGACTCGCAGCGGCCGTCGCACTGATGATGCTCGCGGCGTGTTCGCCGCCTCCTGAGCCGCAGCGGGCCCCGTCGGGGGAGTCCCCGTTCGTCTACGTCGAGAACACCGACATCGTCACCGAGTGGGATCCCAGCCGCTCCTACAGCAACGAGATCATCGCCTTCCAGAACGTCTACGAGACGCTGACCTACTGGAACCCCGTCACCAAGAAGTCGGCGCCCCGCCTGGCGACCTCGTGGCGCTCGTCGGCCGACGGCCGCACCTGGACGTTCCAGCTCCGCTCCGGCGTCACCTTCCACACCGGCAGGACCATGGACGCCCAGGCGGTCAAGGCGTCGATCGAGCGCACGATCAAGGCCAAGACCGGCGCGAGCTACATCTGGGACGCCGTCTCCTCCATCCGCGTCGACGGGCCGCTGACCGTCACGTTCGCGCTGAAGTATCCGGTGCCGCTCGACCTGGTCGCCTCCGCCGGCTATGCCGCCTACATCTACGACACCAAGGCGGCCCCCGACCTCACCAAGTGGTTCCAGCAGGGCAGGGACGCCGGGTCGGGGCCGTACAAGGTGAGCCGGTGGAACAAGGGCAAGGAGGACGAGCTCACGCTCACCGCCTACGACGCCTACTGGGGCGGATGGGAGCGGCCCCACTACAACACGATCAAGTTCCGCGTCGTGCCCGACCCCGAGCGGGCGTACCGGATGCTGCAGCGCGGCGAGGCGAGCTTCGTCGACAGGCTCGACGCCGAGCTGTTCCAGCGGGCCCAGGCTGCGCCCGGCCTGCGCACCTCCGACCGGCCCTCGTTCACCACGGCGCTCCTGCTCTTCAACACCGCCCAGGGCCCGCTGAAGGACATCAGGGTGCGCAAGGCCGTGCAGCGGGCCATCCCCTACGAGGCCCTGGTCAAGGCGCTCGGCACCTCGGTCGCGCCGGCCAGCGGCGTCATCCCGGAAGGGCTGCTCGGCCACGTGCAGAACCGGACGCCGAAGCAGGACCTGGAGACCGCCACCCGGCTGCTGCGGCAGGCCGGCTACGGACCCGGCGGGCGGCCGCTGCGGCTCACCATGACCTACGCCGAGGGCGAGGCCGACTGGCAGGTGCTGGCCAGGCGGCTGCGCAGCGCGCTGCGCCCGCTCAACGTCACGCTCAGGTCGCGCGTCATGCGCTGGAACGAGCAGTGGGACCTGGGCAAGAAGCGCGGCCAGGACATCTTCGCCATGTACTGGTGGCCCGACTACGCCGACGGCTACTCCTACTTCGGGCAGGTCTTCCACAGCGCCGACCCGCCCGTGTTCAACCTGTCGTACCTGAACGACCAGCAGCTCGACGCGATGCTCGACACCGTGCCCGAGCTGACCGTGACCGACCGGCTCGCGGCGCAGCGCGTCTACGAGCGCGCCACGGACAGGGTGCTCGAGCAGCGGGCCGCCGCCGCGGTGCCGTGGGTGGTCAAGTCGCGCCGCGCCCTGGTCGGCGGCGTGCAGGGGTACGACGACAACCCCGCCTACCCCAACGTGGTCTTCGTCTACGACCTCAAGCCGTCCGGCTGAGCCCGCTACGCCTGCTGTGTCCTGTGGGCCTGCTCCACGCGTTCGTGCAGCCGCGCCCTGATCTCCTCCGGCGTGTACGCGCGGCGCCGCCGCTCGGCCCGCGCGATCACCGCCCCGGTGGCCGCGACGCCCATGATCCCGGCCAGACCCAGCCACTTCCACCAGCGCATGCTGCCTAGGCTAGCCCTGTGCTGACACTCGACGAGGCCGTGGGCGTGACGCGGACCGGCGACCTGTGGATCTTCCGCGGGCGCTCCGTCCCCGACCGCGCCATCCAGACCGTGACCAACAGCCCGGTCAACCACGTGGGCATGGCCATCGTCATCGACGACCTGCCGCCCATGATGTGGCACGCCGAGCTGGGCAAGTCACTGCTCGACCTGTGGTCGGGCAGCCACCACCGCGGAGTGCAGCTGCACGACCTGCGCGACGCCGTCACCGTCTGGACCGACCGCTACGGCCAGCGCGTCTGGCTGCGCCAGCTCGACCCCGAGGCCACCCCCGAGATGGAGGACGCCGCCCTGCGCACGGTCGCCAGGCTCGACGGCACCCCGTTCCCCTCCACCGCCAGGCTGGCCGCCCGCTGGGCCAGGGGCCGCCTGCCCGGCCGCGCCCGGCGCCGCCGCCGGCAGCAGGCCCTGGAGAGCGCCTACTGCGCCGAGGTGGTGGCCGTCACCTACGAGGAGATGGGGCTGCTGCCGGCCGGACGGCGGCCCAACTGGTACGACCCCGGCAAGTTCTGGAGCGGCGACGACCTGGAGCTGTCGCTGGGCCGCCGCCTGGGCAACGAGATCACCGTGGGGGTCGAGCGCACGCGTCAGCGGTGATCCGCCCGGCCGTTATGCTCGGTCGGGATGGACATCCGCGTGCTCGGCCCCGTGGAGGTGCGCGACGGCGGGGCTCCGGTGCCGGTCGAGGGGGCGCAGCAGCAGTGCGTGCTCGGCGTGCTGGCCGCGCGGCACGGCGCGCACGTACCGGTCGGACAGCTCATCGAGGCCCTGTGGGAGGGCGAGCCGCCCAAGACCGCCAAGACCATCGTCCAGCTCAAGGTGTCGCGGCTGCGCAAGGCGCTGGGCGAGCGCATCGTCACCACCAACGCCGGCTACGCGCTGGTCGCCCGCGACGACGAGGTGGACCTCGTCCGCTTCCGCAGGCTGGCCGCGCAGGGCCGCACGGCGGGCCGGCCCGACCTCGCCGTCGTCGCCTGGGAGCGCGCGCTCGAGCTGTGGCGCGGGCAGCCGATGCAGGGCGTCGGCACCGACTGGGTCGAGCAGCGGGTGCGCGCGCCGCTCGTACGCGAGCGCTGGGACCTCATCGAAGAGCACGCCGCCGCGCTGATCGAGCTGGGCCGCCACCGCGAGGTGCCCGCCCTGCTGCAGGAGCTGCGCGACGAGGAGCCGCTGCGGGAGACGCCGCACGCGCTGGCCATGACCGCGCTCTGGCACGACGGCAGGCCCGCCGAGGCCCTTGAGCTGTTCCACGAGGTGCAGCGGCTGCTCGCGGGCGAGCTCGGCGTCGATCCTGGGCCCCGCTTGCGCGATCTGTACCAGCGCATCGTCGAGGGCCACCGTCCCGTCGTCCCGCGCCAGCTCCCGCGCGGCGTGGCCGGGTTCGTCGGCCGGCGTGAGGAGGCCGAGCGGCTGCGCGGGCTGCTGCGCGACGGCCGGGTCGCGGTGGTGACCGGGCCCGCGGGCATCGGCAAGTCGGCGCTCGCCGTGCACGTCGGGCACCAGGTCGCCCCCGACTACCCCGACGGCCAGCTCCACGTGGACCTCGGCGGTCACGGCCAGGGCGAGCCGCTGCCGCCCGAGCGGGTGCTGCCCCGCCTGCTCGGCGCGCTCGGCGTGCCCGCGCCCGCCGGCGCGGCAGAGCAGCTCGGCCTCTACCGCTCCACGCTCGCCACCCGTCGCGTGCTGCTCCTGCTCGACAACGCGGCCGGTGCCGAGCAGGTGCGCCCCCTGCTGCCCGGCGGCTCCTCCTGCGGCGTCATCGTCACCAGCCGCGACGCGCTGCGCGGCCTCGCCCTCCAGGGCGCCCAGAGCGTACGGCTCGGCACCTTCAGCCCCGAGGAGTCGCGCGACCTGCTCGCCGACCTCGTGGGCGCCGGCCCGATCGCCGCCGACCCCGAGGCCGCCGCCGAGCTGGCCGACCTGTGCGGCCACCTGCCGCTCGCCCTGGCCATCGCCGGGGCCAACCTGCTCGGCAGGGCCGGGCTGCGCTCCTACATCGAGGAGCTGCACGCCGACCGGCTGAACACCCTCGCCGTCGAAGGCGACCCGCAGGCCACGGTCGCCGCCGCGTTCGCCGGCTCGTACGCGGCGCTGCCGCCCGGCGCCCAGGTGCTGTTCCGGCGCTTCGGGCTGGTGCCCGGCTGCGACTTCACCGCGCGCTCGGCCGCCGCGCTCGCCGGCACCGACCCGGCCGCCGCCGCCCGGCTGCTCGCCGGGCTCGCCACCGCCCACCTCGTCGAGGAGCACGCGCCGGGCCGCTACCGGCTGCACGACCTCGTCGCGCTCTACGCCCGCGAGCACTGCACCGACGGCGCCGACGACCCCGCCGGGCTGCACGCCTATTACCTGCACACCGCACGCGCCGCCGCGCGCCTGGTCGCGCCCACGATGGAGCTGTTCCCGCTGACCGCGGAGGATCTGCCGCCGTGCGCCGCCGCCGAGGAGTTCGCCGACGTCGCCGCCGCCCGCGCCTGGTTCCGCGCCGAGCAGGACAACCTGCTCGCGGTGATCGAGCAGGCGCGCGGGCGCACACTGTGGCGGCTGGTCGAGGTCCTGCGCGCCTTCATGTACGGCGGCCACCCCACCGGCGTGATCATCAAGCTGGCCGCCCGCGCCCTCGCCGCCGCCGAGCGCGCGGGCGACATCGCCGGACGGGCCGGCATGCACCACACCCTGGCCAACGCCCACTACCTGCAGAACGAGCCCCGCCAGGCCGTCCACCACTACGAGGCCGCCGCCCGCCTCTACGACGAGGCCGGCTGGCAGACCGGCAGGCTCGCGGCGCTGACCAACATCGTCGCCGCCGGCGCCAGGCTCGGCGACCTGCACACGAGCATGGAGGCCCACGAGCGCGTCATCCGGATGTGGGAGCGCCTTGAGCCGTCGCTGAAGCTGGCCGCCACCCTGGAGAACTACGCGATCAAGCTGCTGTGGGCCGGCCGGCCGCGCGAGGCGCTGGAGCGCCAGCTCCGCTCGATCGCGCTGCGCCGGTCGCTGGCGGAGCCGCCCGGCTGGCAGGCGCGGGCGTACTCCGTGCTCGGCGACGTCCACCTCGCGCTCGGCGACCTCGACGCCGCCGTGCGCTTCTTCGAGCAGGCCCTGGAGCACGCACCCGGCGCGCAGGTCTCCGGCACGCTGGCCAGCGCCGCCATGGCGCACCACCTCAAAGGCGAGGCCGCGCGCGCCGCCGACCTCGCCCGCCGGGCCGTGACCGCCGCCCGCGAGCGCGGCCTGAACGGCGAGCTGGCCGAGGCCCGCGCCACGCTCGCCCGCGTGGACGGCACGCTCGGCCTGGACGAGCGCGTCGCGCTGCTCACCGAGGTGCTGGCCGAGTACCGCGAGCGCACCCACCCTTACCAGGAGACCCGCGCCCGCCTGTGGCTGGCCGAGGTGCTGCTCGAAGGCGGGCGGGCGGAGGAGGCCGCCGGGCACGCCCGCGACGCGCTCGACGCGGCCGCCCGCCACGGGATGCGGCGGCTCGAGGGCCAGGCGCTGACCGCGCTGGCGCGCCTCGCAACCGAGGACTGAGCCTCAGGGCTGAGGGCTGAGGAGGGCGGCGAACGTGCCGCGCAGCTCGGGGCCCGGGTCCACGCCCAGCTCGTCGGCCAGCGAGCGGCGGGTACGGTCGTACAGCTCCAGCGCCTCGGCCTGCCGCCCCGCCCGGGAGAAGGCCGTCATGAGCAGCGACACCAGCCGCTCCCTGTGCGGCTCCGCGGCCACGGCCGCGCGCAGCGGCGCGATCGCCCGTTCCGGACGGCCCAGCCGCAGCAGCCGGCGGGCCAGCTCCTCGACGGCGGCGAGCCGCGCCTCCTCCAGCTCGATCGCGGCGAGCTCCAGCGCCTGGCCGCCCCCGGGGCCGCCGAACGCCGGGCCCCGCCACAGCCCGAGCGCCTTCTCCAGCAGCTCGGCGCCCTCGGCGTCGTCCGCCCCTTGCGCGGCGGCGACCAGGCGGCGAAAGCGCAGTGCGTCCACCTCGTCCTGGTCGGCCAGCAGGACGTAGCCGGACGGCGTGGTCTCCAGCCGCGCGCCGAAGAGCGCGCGGCGCAGCCGATAGACATGTCCCTGCACGGTGACCCGCGCACTGGCCGGGGGAGTGCCCTCCCACACGGCGTCGATCAGCCGCTCGACCGGCACCGGACGATTGAGGTCCAGCAGCAGCGCGGCCAGGACGAAACGACGCTTACGCGGCCCGAGATCCAGGCGGCGTCCCCCGACACCTGCGTCAATGGACCCGAGCAGGCGAAACTCCATGCGATCCATCCAGGACAGCATGCGCCATGCCGCTAAAACGCCGCTAAACACGGCCAAACGCTGCTCAAGTGGGGTTCGTACGGGTCTGTGACCGGGCGCTCACCTGGGCGGACGGCGCGCACCAACGGAACGCCAACGCCTTCTGTCAGCTTCTTGGCTTCACCTTTCCGTCTGAATGCATCTCCGTCCGAAGAGGGAGAGAGGAACGTTGATCACCAAGAAGGCCGCGACGGCCGTCATGGCGGGCGCCCTGCTCGCGGCGCCGGTCGCCGTCACCGTCATGGCGCAGCCGGGCGCCGCCGCCACCACCGGCACCGTTCAGGCGGCCGCCGCCAAGGACCGGCTGCTGCCCGGCCAGTGGCTGCTGCCCGGCCAGTCGCTGACCTCCGGCCGGTTCCGGCTCGTGCAGCAGGTACAGGGCAACCTCGTCTTCTACGAGGGCACCAAGGCGCTGTGGACCTCGCCCACCGCGGGCAACCCCGGCGCCCGCACCACCATGCAGAAGGAGGGCAACCTCGTCATCTACGGGGCCGGCAACAAGCCGCTGTGGTCCACGCCGACCGCCGGCAACCCCGGCGCGTACCTGCTGCTGCCCAAGGAGAGCGGCAACCTCGTGATCTACTCCAAGGACAACAAGCCGCTGTGGTCGTCGAAGGCGTACATCGGCAAGCTGCCCTCCGGGCACGTGCTGCGCCCCGGCGAGACCGTGCAGTCGTCCAACGGCCGCTACAAGCTCGTCCAGCAGAACGAGGGCAACGCCGTGCTGTACGACGGGCAGCGCCCGCTGTTCACCACGCCCACGGCCGGGCACCCGGGCGCGCGCACGATCATGCAGCGCGAGGGCAACTGGGTCGTCGTCGACGACAACGACAAGGCGCTGTGGACCACCAAGACCGCCGGCAACCCCGGCGCGTGGCTCGCGGTGTCGAACGACGGGCGCATCATCATCTACTCCAAGGACAACAAGCCCCTCTGGACCAGCCGCTGATCGCGTCCGGGTGACGGCGCCGGGCGGTACGCGCCGCCGCCCGGCTCTTTCCGTACCCCCGCGCCGCGGGATCCTTCGACCTGAAGATCACGATCTCCCCCGAGGGGACCCGGATGACCGACCGATCACGCGCGTGCCGTTCGACCTGGAGAGCTACCAGCGCCGCTGCCGCACGGGGCCCTCGCCGCGAAGATCAGCAGGGCGCTCCCGTCCTGAGGCCGCATCGCGTGGCAGGCTGGGAGAATGCGCCTGGCTACCTGGAACGTGAACTCGGTCAAGGCACGGCTGCCCCGCCTGCTCGACTGGCTGGCCGCCGTCGAGCCCGACGTCGTCTGCCTCCAGGAGACCAAGTGCCCGGCCGAGGCGTTCCCCGTGGCGGAGGTCGGCGCGCTCGGCTACGCCGCCGCCGCGCACGGCGACGGCCGCTGGAACGGCGTCGCCCTGCTGTCCAGGATCGGCCTGGACGACGTGACGCCGGGCTTTCCCGGCGAGCCGGGCTTCGCCGAGCCCGGCGGGACCGGTGCCGCCCGCCCCGAGGCCCGCGCGATCGGCGCCACCTGCGGCGGGCTGCGGGTCTGGTCCCTGTACGCGCCCAACGGCCGCGCCGTCGACTCGCCGCACTACGCGTACAAGCTGGCCTGGTTCGCCGCGCTCAGGGACGCGCTCGCCGCCGAGCTGCCCGCGGGGCCGCTGGCCGCCTGCGGCGACTACAACGTCGCCCCGACCGACGCCGACGTCTGGGACCCCGCGGTCTTCGCCGGCTCGACCCACGTGACGCCGCAGGAGCGCCAGGCCCTGGCCGAGCTGCGGGAGCTGGGGCTGCACGACGTGGTGCCGACGCCCATGAAGGGGCCGCACCCGTACACCTACTGGGACTACCGGGCCGGAATGTTCCCCAAGAACATGGGCATGCGGATCGACCTCGTCTACGCCAGCGCCGACGTGGCGGGGCGGGTGCGGTCGGCGTACGTGGACCGGGAGGCGCGCAAAGGGAAAGGGCCGTCCGATCACGCGCCCATCGTGGTGGATCTTGAGGATTGAGCGGCGCCGGGGCGTGGCGAGGTCAGGGGCGGGCCAGGCGGCGCAGCGTCCAGGCCGTGACCACGGCCACCCCCGCGGCCGCCAGGCCCACCGCCCGGGTGAGCTTGACCGCCCGCCGGATGTCCGCGACCTGGGGCTTCGGCCCGTCGCCCAGCGTCGGCCGCTCCTCGGTCCTGCCCTCGTAGACGTTCGTGCCGCCCAGCGTGACCCCCAGCCCGCCGGCGAACGCGGCCTCGCAGCGGCCCGCGTTCGGGCTCGGGTGGCGGTGGCCGTCCCGGCTCAGCACGGCCCGCGCGCCGCCGGGGTCGGGCGCGGTCAGCACGGTGAGCACGCCGGTGAGCCGCGCCGGCACGTAGTTGGCCAGGTCGTCGAGCCGGGCCGCCGCCCAGCCGAACCGCTCGTACCGGGGCGAACGATGCCCGATCATGGCGTCCAGGGTGTTGATCGCCCGGTACGCCAGCAGCCCCGGCACCCCCGCCACCGCGCCCCAGAACAGCGGCGCCACCACGGCGTCGGAGGTGTTCTCCGCCAGCGACTCCACCGTGGCCCGCGCCAGCTCATCGGCCTCCAGGTGCCGCGGGTCGCGCCCGCACAGGTGGGGGAGGCGGGCGCGGGCGCGCTCGATGTCGCCGCTCTCCAGCGCCTCGGCCATGTACTCGCCCTCCCTGGCGAGCGTGGTGCCGCCCAGCACCGCCCAGGTGGCCAGCGCGGTCAACGCCGTACGTACGGCACGATGCGGTGCGATCCGTACGGCCAGCACGCCGAGCGCCGCCGCCCCGCCGGCGCACACCGCGACGTGGACGGCCCCGCGCGCCCGGTCGTCGGCGTAGAGCACGCTCTCCAGCCGCCCGGCGGCCCGCCCGAAGGCGGCGACGGGATGTGCGGGGCTGTGCGGATCGGCCAGCAGCCGGTCGAGCGCCACGCCGAGGGCGAGGCCGAGAGGATCACACCAAACGCGCATGAAGCTCATCTTCGTGCACATCCAGCCATGCCGTGGCACGCCGGATGCGCTCGCCCGCGCCGCTCGCCCACATCTTCGCCCAGTTGCCCCCGGCGGCGGCGCGGGTGCGCATCACGCTGTAGGAGCGGTGGAAGCGCAGCCTGGCCAGCGCGAGCAGCCGCCGCCGGTCGCGGGGGCGCAGTCCGTACGCGTCGCAGAACAGCCTGAGCCTGGCGCCGACGTCGACGGTGCGCAGGAGCGGCGCGCGATCGACGGGGTCGGAGATGGGCGCCCAGTGGCGCAGCGTGGTGACGATGTCGAAAAGGCGGGTGGTGGGGCGGGCGAGGTCGAAGTCGATGAGGGCGTAGGGGGTGGAGGGGGCGTCATGGCGAAATATGACGTTTTCTGGTGTCAGATCGCAGTGGCCGATGATTTCTGGGGCTTTGTCGTCATTTGAGCCCTCGGCCCAGCCGTCCATCGTCAGCGGGAAACCGGCCGTCGCGTCATGAAACCGCCGCAGCAACCGGGCGAGCCCGGCCAGCGCCTCGTCGCTCGCGCTCTCCACCCGCAGCCCGGTCGTACCCGGGAGGAAGGTGAGGATCTCGCGGCCGAACCTGTCGAACCCCAGCACCCGCGGAGCCCCGTCGAACCCGGCCGCCTCAAGGTGCCTGAGCAGGGCGTGCACGGCGGGCGTCGACGTACCGGCCGGTCTGCGCACGGTGTCTCCGACGCGCACCACCCCGTCTGTCACGTCCCCGCCCTGCAGGGGAATCTCGTGCAGGAGCGTCGCGACCATGCCACGACAGCTTAGACCCGGACCGAGGCCACCCGCCCGGACTTTTCCCCAACATCGCCCGCCCGCCGGCGACCTGCCGTGGACACGGGCCGCCCACGAGGCCGGCTTCACCACCTGGCGGCGGAGACGAGCGTGCGCCCATCGGCCTGTCGCCGCACGTTCCGCCCCTCGACCGGCAGACCGAAGAACCGGGAGCTCGACCGCTGTGAAGGCCGTTCGCACCCCTGTTGAGCCCGGTTCGCCCCACGCACGCCCATGCCGTGCCGAACCGCGCCTCACCCGCCCCGGCCCGTTACCCTGCGTCCTCATGCCCATCCTCCTGTCGCTGGCGGCCGTCGTCATGACGCTGCTGGGCGGGATCGTCGCCCACCACGTCGGCAGGCAACGCCACCTCGTGCTCGGCTTCGCCGCCGGCGTCATGCTCGGCGTGGTGGCCTTCGACCTGCTCCCCGAGGCGCTGTCGCTGGACTCGCACGACGTGCACGGGGTGCCCGTGCCGATGCTCACCCTGGCACTCGCGTTCCTCGCCATCCACGTCATCGAACGCTCGGTCGGCATGCACGCCACCCACGAGTCCGACTACGCCACCCACCAGCACGCCCACGCCCCGCCCGTGCCGCACGACGGCGGAACCCGCTCCCGCCCCGGCGTCGGGCTCACCGCGGGCGCCACCCTCGTCGTCCACAGCCTCCTGGACGGGGCCGCCATCGGCGCCGCGTACCAGACCGACGCCTCCCTGGCGGTGGCGGTGGCGATAGGTGTCATCGCTCACGACTTCACGGACGGTTTCAACACGTACACGATCACGTCCCTGTACGGGAACTCCCGCCGCCGCGCCCTCACCCTCCTCGGCCTCGACGCCCTCGCCCCCGTCGCCGGCGCCACCCTCACCGTCCTCCTCGCCATCCCCGACGGCATCCTCAGCGCCTACCTCGGCCTTTTCGCCGGCTTCCTCCTCTACCTCGCCACCTCCGACATCCTCCCGGAGGCGCACACGCCCCGCCGCGCCACCGGCTGGACGCTCACGGCCACCGTGGTCGGGACGGCGTTCATGTGGGGTGTGATAGGCCTGACAGACTGACACGAGGAAAACCTGTGCATGACATGTCGCCGGATCATGCACAATAAGGCGGGAGCGCCCTTAGCTCAGCTGGATAGAGCACCGGACTTCTAATCCGACGGTCGCAGGTTCGAATCCTGCAGGGCGCGCTTTGATCATGTTCCGACTTGCGGTTTCGCGGGATCGGATGCGTTCCAGCACGTCCGTTCCAGTGACGCCGGCGCCCTGATCGCCGCTGCGCAGGGCACCGACGCTGTCGCCCGCCCATCTCATGCGGCCAAGCCGCCGGTCGTGCTGCCCGCGTCCTGGCCGCCCCGGTGCGGGTGGCCGCTCAACGCGGACTCAACAGGGGCTCAACACCGGGCGGCCTACGTTCTCCTCATCCGGAAGCGGACAAGGAAGAGGGGAGAAGGGGATATGAACATCACCGCCAAGTTCGGCGCCGCTGTCGTCGCCGGTGTGATGGGATTGGGGGTCCTGGGCGCCGCGCCCGCGCAGGCCACCACGGCCCAGGCCGGCCCCAGATGCGTCAGCGTCACGCACTGGACGACCAAGATGACCCACAGGGTGCAAGTCCTCAACAACTGCGGCTACTCCGTCACCTTCCAGGTCAAGCGGCGCGGGCCGGACTCCGACTGCCTGACCCTGGCCCCGTACCGGTCCCGCATCGAGTGGTGGCAGCGCTGGGGCCGCCAGTACCAGGGCATCCGCTGGTGGTGCGCCTGACGCTGACGAAAGGGGGCGCCTGCGGTCCGGCGCCCCCGACGACCATCGGGACGTCAGGGCGGGCGTGGCGCACGGACGGCGCGAGCCCGGCTGAAGAGAGCCCGGCTGAAGAGAGCCCGGCCGGAGAGCGTCCCCGCCCTGCCGTGGCGCCCGACCGCGTTGGGGAGGAACCCCGCCCTGCCGTGGCGGCCGACCGGGTTCGGAAGGAATGCGCAGCTCACGATGCGGACGCTGGCGAGTGAGAAGTTGCGCGAAAACGGCTAAAAGCGAGAACATCTCGCATGCTCGACCCCTTGCCCGAGGACGATGGGACGTCGCCGACGGTCTCCGCGCCGCAGTTCGTAGGCCGCGATCGTGAGCTGGCGGCGCTACGCGCCGCCTTGGCCAGGCCGCCGGCGATCGTGCTGGTGGAGGGCGAGGCGGGGATCGGGAAGAGCCGGCTGCTGCGGGAGTGGCTGGCCGGGCTTGGCCCGCGCTCCGCCCTGGTCTCGGTGTGCCCGCCGCTTCGCGAGTCGCTGACGCTGGGGCCGATCGTCGATGCGTTCCGCGGGATCGACCGCCCGGTGTCGCGGTTGCGGCTCACCGAGCTCGCGGGCGCGTTGCGGCCCCTGTTCCCTGAGTGGTCTTCGGACCTGCCGCCCGCCTTGCCGCCCGTGGGCGATGCGAAGGCGGCGCGGCACCGCCTGTTCCGCGCCCTGGACGAGCTGCTGCGGGCGCTGCAGGTCGATGTTCTCGTGCTGGAGGACGCTCACTGGGCCGACGAGGTGACGCTGGAGTTCCTGCTGTTCGTCGCCTCCCGGCAGCAATCGGACGGGCCGAGCCTGGTGATCTCCTATCGGCCGGAGGAGGTGGAGGCCGGATCGCTGCTGCTGCGGCTGACGTCCCGGCTGCCCGCCGGCGTGACCCAGCTGAGGATCGCCCTGGCGCCGCTGCCACCGGGCGACACGGCGGCGCTGGTGTCCTCGATGCTGGACGGCAACCCGATATCGCAGGAGTTCACGACGTTCATGCATGAGCGGACCGGCGGGGTTCCGCTGATGCTGGAGGAGTCGGTCCGCCTCATGTACGACCGCGCCGACCTCGTCTTCCGCGACGGGCAGTGGGTCCGGTTGAAGCTGCGCAAGCTCCAGGTGCCGCCGACGGTGCGCGACTCGACCCGGGAGCGGGTGGGCCGCCTGTCGCCGGCGGCGCAGCAGGTGCTGCGGGCGGCGGCCACGCTGGCCGAGCGGTCATCGGTGGCCACGATCGCGCTGACCGCCGGCCTGTCGCCGGCCGCGTGCCGGGGCGCCATCGCGGAGGCGGCGGAGGTCGGTCTCCTGGACGGAGACGACCACGACCAGTGGCGGTTCCGGCACGTGCTGGCCGCCATGGCCGTCTACGAGGCGATTCCGCTGATCGACCGCCAGAGCTTCCACCTGCGGGCCGGCCGGGCTCTGGAAGGCGTCCATCCGCTGCCTGTCGCCCGCCTCGCCCACCACTTCCGCGAGGCGGGCGAGACGCGGTCCTGGGCGCGGTACGCCGAGCAGGGCGCCGAGCTGGCCATGGCCTCGGGCGACCACACCAAGGCGGTCGACTTGCTGGTCGATCTGCTGTCGTGGCCCGAGCTGCCTCCGGCGGACAAGGCGCGGGTCGCGCGCATCGCCGGAGTGGCCGCGCTGGGCCGCCGCGAACCGCTCGACGAGGTCTACCACCGGGTGATCCGTACGCTGCGCTCGGTGCTGGAGACGCCCGGTCTCTCCGCACGCCAGCAGGCCGAGATCCG
This sequence comes from Nonomuraea sp. NPDC049309, assembly GCF_043196965.1. NCBI lineage: Bacteria > Bacillati > Actinomycetota > Actinomycetes > Streptosporangiales > Streptosporangiaceae > Nonomuraea > Nonomuraea sp. NPDC049309. The sequence continues at coordinate 495,408 of NZ_JBICSH010000006.1, forward strand.
CAATCCCCTGGGCCGGCTGCTGATCATCGGGGGTGAGGCGCAGGCCGCGCTCAGCGAGCTCGAGCAGGCGGTGGCCAACCTCGATCACGACCCGGTCGAGGCGGCCAGGGCGATGACCTATCTGGGATGGGCGTACGCGGGACCGTGGCCGGCGTCGACCCATCGGCGCTGGCTGGATCGCGCCGCCGAGCTGGCCGCCGAAGTCGACTCCCCGGCGGAGCGGCTGAACCTGGCCGGCAACCGGGCCGCCGCGCTGCTCATGCTCGGCGAGGAGGAGGCCTGGGACGTCGTCGCCGCCCTGCCCGTCGACGGCGCGAGCACGGCGGAGCGTCTCGACGTGGCCCGCATCCACACGAACGTCGGGACCGGCGCGCTGATCTGGGGCCGGTACGCCGACGCGGAGAGGCACCTCGCCGTGGCCATGCGCCTGGCCGAGGCCGAGCATGCGTTCCGGCTGCAGCACAACGTCCGGCTCGAGCAGGCCAACCTGGCGTGGTTCACCGGCCGGTGGGAGGGCCTGGCGGAGGAGAGCGCGGCGCTGGCCGACGCCGACAGGGACCGGCCGGCGCTCTACCTCGGAAGCATCCGCCTGGCGGCCAGGCTGGCGGCCGCGGAGGGCCGGCGGCGCGCAGCGGGGGAGCAGTTCCGGCTGGTCCTCGAGGAGTCCGCCCGGCTCGGCGCGGCCGACGACACGATGGAGGCCGCCGCCGCGCTGGCCAGGCTGTGGCTGACGGAGGGGAACGGCGGCCGGGCGCTGCAGATCACGGACGAGCCGATGGAGACGGTCCGGAGGAAGGGCATCTGGGTCTGGGCGACGGACCTCGTCCCCGCCCGGGTCGAGGCGCATCTCGCCGCGGGGGACCCGCAGGCCGCGGCGCGCCTGTGCGACCGGTTCGCCAGGGGGCTGCGCGGCCGTACGGCGCCCGCGCCGCGCGCCGCCCTGGCCGTGTGCCGTGCTCTGCTGGCCGCCGCGGACGGAGACCACGCACGCGCGGCGAGGGCGTACGAGCGGGCGGCGCGCGCCTGGGACGCGTTGCCCCGCCCCTACGACGCCATGCTCGCCCGCGAGCGCCAGGCCGAGGCGCTCATCGCGCAGGGCCGGATGGACCAGGGCCTCGAGCTGCTTGCCGCACAGTACGAGAACCTGTTCAGGCTGGGCGCCCGCGGCGATGCGGACCGTGTCGCGCAGCGGCTGCGCGAGCGCGGCGCCGAGGTGCCGCGACTGTGGCGCGGCGGACGGCGAGGGTACGGCGACCGGCTCTCGCCTCGCGAGCTCGACGTGGTCCGCCTGGTCGTCGCCGGCAAGACGAACCGGGAGATCAGCCGCATCCTCAGCAAGTCACCGGCCACGGTGGATCAGCAGCTGCGTGCGGCGATGCGCAAGCTGAAGGTGAACTCCCGGACGGCGCTCGCCGTTAAGGCCGTAGAGTCCGGAGTGTTCGCAGAAGAGGATTCCTCCGGCGGTTCGTCATGAAAAATAACGTATCCGCCGTATAGCGAAGATCGCTCCGTTCGCCCGAGCATGGCTCCCATGATCCATGGCCCTGGGGCAGCGCATGCCTGAGCGACCCACCGCGCGTGACGACTCCCTCATCGAGCGTCAGCGACCGCTGGAGACGTCGCGCGGGGATGCGGGTGCCCCTGACACCCCTGACACCCTCGACGCCCCTCACGCCCTCGACGTCCCGGACGGCCGGGATGCCCCGAATGGCCGGTATGGCCGGGATGGCGGCGATGACGGCGATGACGAGAGTCACGACCCCTACCAACCCCTGTAGGCCGGAGGACCCCGTACGTGAAGATGAAAGCCCTCGTCGCTCCGCTGACCTTAGCGGTCGGCCTGAGCGTCCTTTCGCCATTACCGGCGTCGGCCGCTGAGCTCGACCCCGGCGCACCCGCCAACAAGATCGCGTCGGACCTGAAGAACCGCTTCAGCTCGGAGCCGGTCACCGACTTCTGGATCACGTTCGACGCCAAGGCCGACCTCGAGCCGGCGAAGAAGATCACCGATTGGACCGCGCGCGGCCAGTACGTCTACGACGCGCTGACGGCCGCGGCCAAGGCCTCCACGGCGTCCGTCGCCGGCGAGCTCGACGCGGCGGGCGTGAAGTACACCTCCTACCCGCTCGTCAACGCCGTCCTGGTCAAGGGCGGCACGCAGGAGCTCGCGCTCGACGTCGCCTCGATCAAGCAGGTCGCCGAGATCCACGCCTCGCCGCAGGTCGCGCTGATCGACCCCGTGGACGAGAAGGCGCCGGACGACAAGGCCGCCCGCACCGCACTCGACGAGGAGACCATCACGTGGGGCCTGGAGGCCATCCAGGCCCCCAAGGCATGGGAGATGGGGGCCACCGGTGCCGGCATCACCGTGGCCAACCTCGACTCGGGCGTGCAGTTCGACCACCCCGCCCTGGTGAAGCAGTACCGCGGCGCCAAGCCCGACGGCACCTTCGACCACAACTACAACTGGATGGCCACCCGGGGCTCGTGCACCGGAACGCCGTGCGACGACGACGGGCACGGCACGCACACCATGGGCACCATGGTCGGCCAGGACGGCGGCAACCACGTCGGCGTCGCGCCGGAAGCGCAGTGGATCGCGACGAACGGCTGCTGCGAGAGCGACGGCGTCGAGTCGCTGCTCAAGTCCGGCTGGTGGCTGCTCGCCCCCACCGACGTCAACGGCAACAACCCCGACCCGTCCAAGCGCCCCCACGTCATCAACAACTCGTGGGGCCAGAAGCTCGAGCACAACTTCGAGGACTTCTTCCAGGCCATCGACGAGGCCTGGACCGCCGCGGGCATCTTCAGCGTCTGGTCGGCGGGCAACACCTCGCCGTTCGCGGCCTGTGACACCGTCTCCACGCCCGGCGCCGCCAAGACCGCCTACTCGGTCGGCGCGTACAGCGAGGACGGCACGCTCGCGGCGTTCTCCCGCAAGGGCGAGGGTGAGGACGACCAGATCAAGCCCGAGATCTCCGCTCCGGGCGTCGACGTCACCTCGACCTACCCGAACAACGGGTACGCCTCGCTGTCCGGCACGTCGATGGCGGCTCCCCACGTGGCCGGCGCCGTCGCCGCCCTGTGGAGCTACGACCCGACCCTCATCGGGCAGATCGAGGAGACCCGGCGCCTGCTGGCCGAGTCGGCCGTCGACGTCGACGACACCGAGTGCGGCGGCACCGCCGGCTTCAACAACAAGTACGGCGAAGGCCGGCTCGACCTGGTCCGCCTGCTCAAGCTCGCGCCCCGTCAGGGCGGCACGCTCACCGGCGTGGTCACCGCCGACGGCAAGCCGGTCTCCGGCGCCGACGTGACGATCACCGGCCCGTTCACCCGGTCCGTCGGGACCGACGAGGACGGCCGTTTCAAGGTGAGCCTCCCGGTCGGCGAGTACCAGATCAGCACCAAGGTCTTCGGGTACGTGACCGCGACCGCGAGCGCCACGATCGCCCTCGGCGAGGAGTCCTCGGTCGAGTTCGCCCTCACCGCCGCCGCCCGCCACGACATCAGCGGCAAGGTCGTCGACGACAAGAAGCAGCCCGTCAAGAACGCGGAGGTGTCCGTCAGGAACACGCCGCTGGAGGCCGTGCGCACGGACGCCGACGGCACGTTCACGATCGCCGGCGTGCCGGAGGGCGAGTACGCGCTCGCCGTCACGCCCAACGCCTGCTTCTCCCCGGCGTCCGTCCCGCTGACCGTCGGCGCCGAGAACCAGCCGCTGGAGATCCCGGTCGGGCTCATCGTCGACGAGGGCGGCTACAGCTGCTCCGTCTCCGAAGGTGAGTACCTGCGCGGCACCGACAAGGTCACCTTCACCAGCGGCGTGTGGGCGACGGTGGACCTGCCGTTCCCGATCGCGCTCTACAACGGCAGCCACGACAGCATCTCGATCGGCCTGCGCGGCGTGATCTCCCCGACCACCACCACCGGACCCGGCAGCGGCGGCGCGGGCGTCTTCCCGTTCTGGGTGCAGACCCCCGTCGAGTTCACCTCCGACGGAGGAGTCTTCACGGCGGCCACCAAGGTCGACGGCGAGGACGCGTTCGTCATCGAGTACCGCAACGCCAAGATCTGGGCCTACCCGTTCCGGTCCGAGTACACCGAGCCGGTCAACTTCTCGGCCACGCTCACCCGCTCGGGCAAGGTGATCCTCGGGTACGGCGACGGCATCGGCACCGACGACCCGGTGACCGGCGGCGCCAAGACCACCACCGGCATCCAGGGCTGGGCCGGCGTGGACGGCATCCGGTTCTCCGAGAACGTCCCGGTGCTCCACGACGGGCTGATCGTCACCTACGATCTCCCTGACTGGGGCTACGTCGACGCGACCGTCATCGACAAGAACGACGAGCTGCCGGTGGCCGGGGCGAAGATCTCGATCACCGACAAGAACGGCCTCGTCGAAAGCGTCACGACCGACGGGACCGGTATCGTCCGCCGCCAGCTCCCGCTCGGCGACTACACGATGACCGTCGAGGCGCCGAACTACGTGACGGCGTCGTACGACTTCACCCTCGACAAGCTCTACGCACGAGCGACCATCGACACGCGCCTCAGCACCGGCGCCGCGAACCTGAAGGCGAGCGGTCTCGACGTCGTGATGGGGACCGGCCAGAACGGTACGGGCACGCTGACGCTGACCAACACCGGCTCCGCCCCGCTCACGTACACGCTGGGCGAGGCCGCGCGGCACCCCGAGCTCGACGCCGAGGGCGCCACCACGCGCACCGGCAAGGGCGCGGACAGCAAGATCGACCTCGCCGCGTGGAAGGCCGGCGCGAAGGGCATGAAGCCGTCGAACGTCGACGGCAAGGCGAAGACGTCGAGCACCTCGGAGGCGAAGGCGGCCGCGAAGGTCGGCAAGACCTCCGGCGGCGACGTCATCACCCGCATCGAGATCCCGGGCAAGATCGAGGAGAAGGAGCCCTCCGGCATCGGGTACGACGGCGACGTCTGGGTCCACGACTACGACGCGCGGACCAACACCGTCTACACGGTGACCGGCAAGCCGACCGGCAAGGTCTTCGACGCCAAGTGGAACCCCGACTACCGGGCGTTCGACATGGCGCTCGACACCAAGACCGGCGACATGTGCCAGATCGAGGACAGCCCGGCCAGCTTCATCCACTGCTTCGACCGGCAGACCGGCAAGGAGACCCGGCAGATCAAGGGCGACTGGTCCACCCTCCAGCTCACCGGGCTCGCCTACAACCCCGCCGAGGACGTGTTCTACGTCGGCGGCCGGGCGAACGGCCTGATCGGCACCGTCGCCGGGACGTCGCACGAGAACGCGGGTGAGCTGCTGTCGTTCTGCGCCCCGCCGCTGCGCGAGGTGATGGGTCTGGCCTACAACCAGGCCTCCAACACCATCTGGTACACCGACCGCACCACGGACAGGCCCACCCGCCTGCTGCAGATCCGCCCCGACGACTGCTCGCTGGTCAACGCGTGGTGGTTCCCCGGCCAGAAGGCCGGCCAGGGCGGCGGCCTCGAGACCGACGCGACCGGTGCGCTGTGGGCGACCGACCAGCTCGCCGACGAGGTCCTGCTGGTCGACGTCGAGGACGACCTGATCACCGACCTGCCGTGGCTGTCGCTCTCCACGACCGGCGGCACCCTCGCCCCGGGCGAGACGGCGACGGTCAAGGTCTCGATCACCTCGAAGGACGCCGACCCGGGCACGCTCGGCGCGAACATCATCGTGCGCTCCGACGCGGGACGGCAGTCCAAGACCTACGTCCCGGTGACGCTCACGACCACGAAGTACCAGGTCGGCGTCAACGCCGGCGGCCCCTCGTTCACCGACGCCTCCGGCTTCACCTGGTCCGCCGACCAGGAGTCGCGCGGCAAGAAGTGGGGCTACACCGGGAAGAGCAAGACGGTCACCACGCGGGACCCGATCGCGGGCACCGAGGACGGCGCCCTGTTCCAGTCCCAGCGCACCACGCAGGACACGCGCCTGTTCTACACGTTCCCCGACGCGCCGAAGGGCACCTACACCGTCGAGCTCGGGTTCGCCGAGATCGAGAAGGTGAAGCCGGGCAAGCGGGTGTTCGACGTCCTCATCGACGACGAGCTGTCGCAGTACGCCTACGACCCCGTCAAGGGCGTCGGCCCGAACGCCGCCGACTGGCACAGCGCCGTCGTGCAGCATGACGGCGGCCCGCTGACCGTGGAGCTGCGGGGCAGCAAGGGCCTGCGGGCTCCCAGCATCGCGGCGCTGCGGGTGACGCTCGACCCGCGCGGTGACAAGGACGAGGAGCCGCAGCCGCAGCCCGAGGAGCCGGATCCGGGCCCCGTGCCCGTGTCCCCCGCCGGCCGCTCGTACTCGGTGAAGGTGACCGAAGGGCTCTACCGCCAGGGCGCACGGGACTCCGGGTGGCACGGCGACGACATGTGCGGCGTGCTGTGGTTCGACTCCAGCTTCCTGTTCCCGTTCTACGACACGGCCTGGGACGGCGTGTGCGTGAACTCGAACGGCGCGCTGGTCTTCGACCGGGCCAGCTCCGTCTGGAACAACATGGCGCTGCCGACGCCGTACGCCTACGACGGGATCTTCCCGTTCTGGGATGACCTGGTCATCGACGACGAGGCGGGCATCTACTTCGGCATGACCGAGGTGGACGGCCTGGCCGCCGAGGTCATCGAGTGGCGCAACGTCACCTTCGGCGACGACAAGACCGCCCGGGTGAGCTTCTCGGTCACCCTGATCGCCGACGGCCGCATCCAGATCGGGTACGGCCCCGGCGTCGGCGGCGAGAACCCGCTCACCCGCGGGTCGTCGGCGACGGTCGGCGTGGAGAGCCTGACGCACAACCCCGCTCACCAGTACTCCTTCAACGAGCCCAAGCTGACGGCCGGCCTGGGGCTGGAGTACACGCTCCCGGCCTCGGGCACGATCGAGGGCACGGTCACCGACGCGAACGACGGCAAGCCGATCGCGGGCGCGATCGTCACCCTCACCGGGCCGAGCGGCGAGCGGGTCATCACCGCCGACGCGAAGGGCCGGTGGAAGGCCCAGGCGCTGATCGGTGAGAACACCGTGCAGATCTGGGCGCCGAACTACGTCACGGCGAGCCGTACCGTGACCATCGCGAAGAAGGACCAGGCCGAGGTGTTCGACGCGGCGCTGACCACGGGCATCGCGGACGTCAAGGCGGGCGAGCTCGACTGGCTCCTCGGCCCGAAGCAGAAGGCCGGCGCCGACGTGGTCGTGACCAACACCGGCTCCGCCCCGCTCGAGGTGCGGATCAGCGAGCAGAAGCGCACGGACGACGGCGGGCACGAGGCCGCCGACCTTCCGTGGCTGACCCTCGCCGGCGCGGCCGCGTCCGGCGCGGTCACGCTCGCGGCCGGCGAGTCCACCACGGTCACCGTGACGGTCGACAACGCCGCCGCCGAGCCCGGCGTCCTGGCCGGAGACCTGCTCGTGGCGTCGAACGCCGGCAAGGGCGAGACCCACTACCTGCCGGTCCGCATGGCGACCTCGGCCTACTGGCAGGGCGTCGACGCGGGCGGGCCGGGGCACACCGGTGCCGACGGCTTCGTCTGGGCACCCGACCAGAAGCTCTCCGGCGCACAGCCGTGGGGCTACGTCGGCGGCAAGACGCGCTCCACCAAGGCCGACATCGCCGGCACGGAGGATGACGACCTGTTCCGCACCCAGCGGACCGGCGAGACGTTCTCCTACGTGTTCAAGAACGCGCCCGCCGGCAAGTACCGGATCGGCCTCGACTTCGCGGAGATCGAGAAGGTCAAGGTCGGTGACCGTGCCTTCGACGTCCTGGTCGGCGGCAAGCCCGTGCTCTACGACCACGACGTGCAGAAGAAGGCCGGCGCGCTGACCGCCGACGTGAACACGGTCACCGTCGAGCACGGCGGCGGCGATCTGAAGATCGAGTTCCTCCGTGAGAAGGGGGAACGCGACGCGATCATCAGCGCCCTGAAGATCCAGGAGGACCCGCGCCTCTGAGATGACAGCGGTCAGAGCCTCCACGGTGCGTCGCCCGTGGAGGCTCTGCCACGTCGGGGACCGTGGCCGGTGACGATGGAGCGGCCGCTTCGCAGGGGTGCGTCGCGGCAGGCGTCCCGGTCCATGAACGCGTGCCGCGGCCGATCGCCGCCGCGCACCTCCGGCCGGCGTACGCGCTGAAGAAACCGCTCAGCTCAGCGCGGCGATGGCGGCGCGGCTCCAGAAGCCGCCGTCGGCCGAGAGCGTGCCGGCCGCCCACGTCATCCCGCTGCGGGCCGTCCCCGCGACCTCGAAGAACTGCGTTCTCTTCAACCCCGGAACCTTGGGCAGGCTCGGCAGCTTGACCGGCGACGCGCCCGCAGACGCGAACCGCCAGCTCTCCCGCAGGCGCGGGCTGCCGTTCACGATGAGAGCGCTGCCGGACGGGCCCGCGGCCAGGCGCGGGCAGCAGTAGTCGCGGTCGCCGGAGGCGTCCAGCCGGGTCCAGCTCCGGCCGTCCCAGTGCAGCAGGATCGGCGGCGGGTCGGCGGGTTCGTCGTCCACCTCGCCGTGGTTGAACGTGTGCTGGCCGCTCGCCCACACGTCGTCACGCCCCAGGACGAGCACGCTTTCCAGCGACGCGGTGCCCTCGGGCGGCTTGGGCGGCGGGAACGCGTACGTCGGGGTGGGCACCAGCCGCCAGGACCCGCCGTCCCAGCGCATGGCCGCGGGCTGGGCCTCCTCGGTCTCGGTGACGCCCTCGCCCGAGGTGCGGAAGCCGACGGCCCACAGCCCGGTCTCGCGCGTACCGCCCAGGGCCGAGGCGCTCGCGGGCATCGGCACCTTCTTCCATGAACGTCCGTCCCAGTGCACCGCCTCCTGCTCGCCGGCCCCGAGGACCGCCCAGGCGTCGGAGGGGCCGAGCACCGCGAAGGAGGCGACGCCCGGCGATTCGATACGCCCGGGCACCTGGTGCCATGCGGAGCCGTCCCAGCGGACCGCCGTCAGTGCCCGATGGTGCTTCTCGCCGGGCACCACCTCGGGGAGCAGCAGCCAGACGTCATCAGGGGCGGAGGCGGCGATCCACACCTCCCCGGCAGACGGGACGGCGGACGCGCCCGGCGGCGGCTCGGCCTCGCGCCAGGCGGTGCCGTCGTGGCGCAGGAGCAGCAGCCGGTCCTCCACGGTCCCCGCCGCCCACGCCTCCTGCGGCCCGGCGGCGGTGATGCCGGTGATGCGGGATCCGGGTTGCTCGCTGATGTAGGCGTACCGCCAGCCGCCCGGGACGGCGGCCGGGGTGACGACGGGCCCCGGGGCCGGCGACCGCCGCTGCTCAGGTGTACCGGTCTCGGCCGCTGACGCCTTCGCGGTCGATGGGGTGCTCGTTTGCTGTCCCGCCGCGCAGCCCGCCACCAGCAGGACCGACGCCATCAGCGCCGACGCTCCGATCCTCACGCCGTACACGCTACTGATCCGGACGTCTCGTGGGACGAAGACGAGACGAATCGATGCGAGGTTCGGGTTCGTCGTTCCCGTACGGCCCGGCGTAGTCGGAGGAGGAGTAAGTGCTCCAGGCACCGTGGCTCCGGCATGCGGTCGAAGACCGAGAGGTGAGGCCCGTCGCAGCGCATGAAGCGGAAGAGACGATCAGAATAATCATCGGTAAATGCTGATCGATCATTATCGGCGTCGCGTTTTCGAAGAGTCACGGAACGTCGCTTTCAACTTTCACAACGATGCGAATGGCCAGCAACGGCGTCACGGTGATCGTCTCGGTCGTGATGATGGCGCTCATCGATCCGGTGCTGCTTGGCCTGACGGTCATCGCGGTCGCCGCCGTCCTCATCTCGATCGCTCTGATCGGGCGGCGCACGCGTCCCGCCGGGCTTCGTCTGCAGAACGCCGTGGGTGACCTCGCCGGCTCCGTGTCCCGTGTCCTGGGTTCGATGAAGACGATTCGAGCCGCGCGTTCGGTCCAACGAGAGGCCGATGCCTCGGTGGCGCACGCCGCCAGAGCTCTGGACGCAGGTATGTCCGCGGCCCGGCTCAGGGCCGTGATCCAGACCTTCACCGGAATCTCCGTGCAGGTCCTCCTCATCGCGGTCGTCGGTGCGGGCGCATTACGGGTGGCCTCGGGAGCGTTGTCGACCGGCGAACTGAGCGCCTTCATCATGTATCTGATTTTGATGGCGGCTCCGATGACGATGCTCGGCGGCATCGTCTCGATGCTCGGCGAAGCGTTCGGAGCGCTGTCTCGCATCCTCGAAGTCGAAGCGCTGCCGATCGAGCGCGATGTGGAAAAGCCGGAGCTCACCGCGTACGCGGAAACAGGCGACAGCGCGATCTTCCGGCTTGAGGATGTGTCCTTTCGCTATCCTCCCTCATCAGGGAATGAGCCGGTAGAAGCGGCCCTGCACCACGTATCGATCGCAATCGAAGAGGGCAGGTCGACGGCTATCGTGGGGCCGTCCGGGGCTGGAAAGTCCACGTTGTTCGCACTTCTCGAACGCTTCTATGAGCCTTCGGAAGGTCGGATTCTCTTTCGCGGGCGGGATGTTCAGGGACTTTCCAGAGACGAATTGCGCGCGCAAGTCGCCTACGTTGATCAGGAAGCGGTCGTGCTCTCCGGCTCGGTGCGGGAGAACCTGCTCCTCGCCGCGCCTGAGGCCAGTGACGAGGAGTGCGCGGACGTGCTGGTCAAGGTCGGCCTCGCGGCCGATGCCCGGTCGGCCAGGCGCTATCTCGACCAGGAGGTCGGAGAGCTGGGCTCGCGTCTGAGCGGCGGGGAACGGCAGCGTCTGGCGATCGCCAGGGCGGTCCTCGCGAGATGTCCGATCTTACTCCTCGACGAGATCACATCGAATTTGGACAGCCGTAATGAGGCGATCGTCCAAGACTTGCTTCTGTCTTCGGCCGATGCACGCACCGTCTTGGTCATCGCGCATCGCTTCTCGACGGTGACGGCCGCCGATAAGGTAATCGTGCTGGATGAGGGCGAAGTGGTCGCGGAAGGGACTCACGCTGAGCTTCTCGCGCAATCTGCTCTCTATCGCGAACTCGCCGAGCGTCAGTTCGTCACACATGACGCGGTCACGGCAGGTTGAGCTGAGTATGGGGATTCCGGTGTATTACCAGTGACCATTGCCACAGTGGCTCAGGGGTTCACGCAGATCTTATCCGGAGTGCCCATAATTGGGACGGTCGTGAATGAACGTACGGTGGCGAGTGCCGCTACCTATCAGCAACGCGAGGAGCTACGTCACGCATGATCGAGATTACCGGGTTGACGAAACGCTACGGATCGAAGACGGCCGTCGACGACGTGACGTTCACCGCGAAACCTGGCCGCGTGACCGGTTTCCTCGGCCCGAACGGCGCCGGCAAATCCAGCACCCTGCGCATCCTGTTGGGTCTCGATCACGCCACCGCGGGATCGGCGCGTATCAACGGCAAGCCGTACCAGCGGCTTGCGCAACCGCTCAGGACGGTAGGGGCGATGCTCGACGGCGCGGCGCCGCTGCCGGAACGCCGCGGTGTCGACCACCTGCGGTGGATCGCCCAGTCGAACCGCATTTCCGCGCGGCGGGTGGGCGAGGTGCTGGAACAGGTCGGGCTGGCCGACGCCGGCAAGACCCGGGTACGTAAGTACTCGCTCGGTATGAAGCAGCGCCTCGGGCTGGCGGCGGCGCTGCTCGGCGAGCCGGACATTCTGGTGCTGGACGAGCCGGTCAACGGACTCGACCCTGCCGGGATCAGGACCGTGCGCACGTTCCTGCGCCGCTACGCCCAGGAGGGGCATACGGTGCTGTTGTCGAGCCACTTGATGGGCGAGACCGCCGACACCGTCGACGACGTGGTCATCATCAACCGCGGCCGGATCGTCACCCGGGGCACGTTGGACGAGGTCACCGCCGGTTACCCCTCGCTTGAGGAGGCGTTCTTCGGCCTCACCGGCAGCCGTCCTGGGGAAAGCTGGTGATGGCGATGGTCGCTGTCGTTCGTTCGGAGTTGACGAAGATCGTCACCCAGCCCACGGTGTGGATCGTCACCGGCATTCTCCTGGCCTTGCATGTTCTGGTGCAGGTTCAGGGGACGGGGCTGTTCAGGAGGGCGATGGCCTCGCTCACGCCGGACGGGATGATCGAGATTTTCGTCGGCAGGACAGAGCCGGCCGTTCCCGCGCTGGTCGAGTTGCTGGTGGCGGGGTCGCTGCAGATCTGCCTGTTCGTGTGGGTGCTGGGCGCGGTGATCGCGGGATCGGAGGTTCGTGCGGGGCAGCTAGGGGTGAGCGTGCTCGCCGTGCCGTCTCGTACCCGCCTCGTCGTCGGGAAGGCCATCGCGACCGGCCTGTACGCGCTCGGGGTGGGTGTGGCGTTCGCCGCGATCGCGACCGGGTTCATGTACACGGTCGTCAAGGACTGGAATCCGTCGATCCTGTGGAGTCAGGAAGCGATTCTCGGCCAGGGCCGCATTCTGCTGCTCACCGTCACGATCACCCTCGCCGCGCTCGGGATCACGCTCATCGTCCGCCGTACGCTGATCGGGATCATCACGGTCGCCGTGCTCCTCGGGTTGACGATGACCCAGCTCGTCGCGCTCGTCTCCCCGACGATCGACGCGTTCCTGCCCTACAGCGCGGCGCGGAACCTGCTGCTGCGTGAAGGCGCCGCCCCGCCGCTGACCGCCGGTCCCGTGCACGCGACGATCGTGCTGATCGGGTGGGCGTTCCTCAGCGTGGCCTTGGCCGGATTCGTCGTACGCCGCAGGGACGCCCGATGAGCCGGCAGACCATGAGCCAGACGGTGGGCCACGCCTCGCCGGTCATCCGCCGCCGCGATCTGGTGGCGGCGGAGGTGACGAAGATCCTCACGCACCCGGCCACGCTGATCGCGGCCGGGATCACTCTGCTGCTGAACACGGCATTGGGCGTCGTCCACGCCGCCGACCTGGTGCGCCTCGGCATCGGCGGCCGCCTGGTACCCCTGTCGGAGCTCGGCACCGTGGTGTTCGCACCGATCTACGTCTTCCTCGTGCTTCCCGTCTACGCGGCCGGAAGCGAGTACCAGTCGGGGCAGATCCGCCTGACGCTCGCCGCCGTTCCCGACCGGGTCGCCCTCGCCCTCGCCAAGCTCGCCGCGCTGCTGACCGTGACCGTTCCCGCCGCACTGATCGTGCTCGCCCCGGCGCGCCTGAGCATCACCATCGCGGACGGGACGGACGCCGCCGGCATCGTGCTCGACCTGGGCCGCTGGCTCGTTGCGTACACGCTGATGGCGATCGTGGCGTACGGGCTGGCGGGCCTGCTGCGCAGCACGATCACACCGCTGGCCATTCTCGTGCTCATCCCGGTCCTCATCGCCACCGGCGTGTTCCAGGTGCCGGAGATCATCCGCCTGCTGCCCGACCAGCTCAGCCTCAGCCTGCTCGGTACCCCCGCCTACGCGGTCACCGAACTTCCCCCAGCCGAGGCCGGAGCGGCCCTCACCGTCTGGGCACTTCTGCTCGCGGTCGCGTACAGCCTCGCCCTGGCCCGACGCGACAGCTAGGGCGAACCACGCCACGCTCCGGCGGCTGAGGCGCGAGCCGCGCCGGCGTCGCCGCCGGGACCACCGCGGCCTCCGGCGTCTCCGAGGCGGAGCCGAGCGTGCTCGTCTCCCTGTACGAGTCCGGCGGAACCGCGCGGCGAAACGCCCTGGCCGCCGCCCTCGGCCGGGACAGGACGCGGCTGTCGCACCTGCTGACGCGGTACAGCCCTGCCCATCGGCATTCCGGGCCCGGGCCGACGCCGGCGGCGATCTCCGTGATTCCGGGCGTCCGGCCGCGGTGAAACAGGCCGGCGGAAATACGGTAGGGGGGTATGGTGTTGTGGTGAGCGGCTGACGAGGAGGGGTGAGCATGCCCGGATACACCGGTACGAAGCAGGACTACGCGATGCGCCTGCGCCGCATCGAGGGGCAGGTGCGCGGGCTGCAGCGCATGGTCGAAGACGACAAGTACTGCATCGACATCCTGACGCAGGTGTCGGCGGCCACCAGCGCGCTCAAGTCGTTCTCCCTGGCGCTGCTCGAAGAGCACCTCGCCCACTGCGTCGCCGAGGCCACGCAGAAGGGTGGCCCCGAGGCGGACGCCAAGGTCAAGGAGGCCTCCGACGCCATCGCCCGGCTCGTGCGCTCCTGATCGGGGACGCCGCCGGAGCGACACTATACCCACGGGGGGTATAGTGTCCCTCGTTACGGCGTGAGCGGGCCGTCCGTACCGGATGGGGGAGAGGGAACCGATGCATGGCGACAGGCATGAGATGCACGAGCACGGCTCTCACGCGTCCGCTTCCGGCCCGCATGGCGGTCACGGCCGGCACCGTCGGCCCGAGGAGCACGGTCATCACGGGCCGACGAAGGCGACGTGGGCAGTGGCCGCCTCGGCGACCCTGCACTGTCTCACGGGCTGTGCGATCGGCGAGGTGCTCGGCATGGTCATCGCCACCGCCCTCGACTGGCACGACCTGCTCAGCATCCTGCTGGCCGTCGCGCTGGCGTTCGTCTTCGGGTACGCGCTCACGCTGCGCGGCCTGTTCCGCGCGGGCCTGAAGTGGCGCCGGGCGCTGCAACTCGCCCTGGCCGCCGACACCTTGTCGATCCTCGTCATGGAGATCGTCGACAACGGCGTCATGCTGATCATCCCGGGTGCGATGAACGCGACCCTGGCCTCGGGGCTGTTCTGGGGCGCGATGGCGGTCTCGCTGCTGGTCGCCTTCCTCGTCACCACGCCCATCAACAAGTGGATCATCGGACGGGGCAAGGGGCACGCGGTGATCCACGCCTACCATCACTGACGGCGCGATCGGCGCGCCTCCGCGGCGGCGGGCGCCTCGACCCGCACCGGGAGACGCCGGGCCTCGCGATGGTCTTCGGCGTCGCCGGCACAGCGGCAGGCGGCCCTCGGCGCCGCGAACACGCATCGGGAGCCGCACTGCGGCCGCTACGACCCCGAACGCCCCCGGGCGTCGCGACGCGAGCCGCCGTCCAATGGTGATGGCCGTGTGTGGGGGGCGACGCCATGGCCGGGTTCGGGCGTGTGAACGGTTCCTGGAGACGCTGACCGGCCGCCACGAGGTCCGGATCGCGCTCGGCTGATGCGCTCGATGGCGCGGTCGCGAATTGACGAGTGGGCGGCCGCCCACTAAGAATGGGCGCGCGGTCATTCGGGGGCCGGGAAAGGAGCGCGTGCCCATGAAGACCTCGGACATGACGGACATGGAGACGTCGGACATGGAGGCGTCGGGCGTGCCGGACGTGGAGACTTCGGGCGTGCCGGACGCGGAGGCTTCGGACGCCACGGACGTCCTCATCGTGGGAGCGGGACCAGTGGGCCTGACCCTGGCGTGCGACCTCGCCCGGCGGGGCGTCGCCGTACGGATCATCGATCGTGCCGCCGCGCACCCCGTGGGGACGCGCGCCCGCGGCGTCCGCGCCCGCACGCAGGAGGTGTTCGAGGACCTGGGGGTGCTCGAACACCTGGTGGAACGCGCGGAGCCGGCTCTTCCCACCCGCTTCTACGACGCGCGGGGCCAGGTGGTGCGCGAGGCGGTGATGTACGACGCGCCGCCCGTGCCCGGCGCGCCCTACCCGGGCAGCCTCATGGTGGGACAGCAGTTCACCGAGGAGGTCCTGCGCGAGCGGCTGGCCTCGCTCGGCGTCCGGGTGGAGCAGGGGTGCGAGCTGGTCGATTTCACCCAGGACGGCGACCAGGTCACGGCATGCCTCAGGGCGGACGGCCGGCACCGCGACGTCCGGGCGCGTTACCTCGTCGGATGCGACGGCGGCGGCAGCACCGTGCGCAAGCGGGCCGGGATCGGCTTCCTCGGCGAGACGTGGGAGCGGCAGCGCATGCTGTACGGCAACCTCAGCGTGGACGGGCTGGACGCCTCGGTCGCGCACATGTGGGCCATCGGCCCCGGCGCGATGCTGACGCTGGCCCCCATGCCGAAGAGCGGCACCTGGTTCTTCACCGCGCCGCTGCCCCGGGACGGGGAGCCGGAGCCGTCCTCGATCTCGGTCGAGACCTTCGCCGAGATCTTCCGGCAGCGGGTCGGGCTGCCCGGGGTGCGCTTTCGCGACCCGATCTACCTGTCGGTGTACCGGGTCAACATCCGCATGGTGGACCGCTACCGCGACGGCCGCGTCCTCCTGGCCGGAGACGCCGCGCACGTGCACACCCCGGCCGGCGGCCAGGGTATGAACACGGGCGTCCAGGACGCCTACAACCTCGGCTGGAAGCTCGCCTACGTCCTGCGCGGAGCCCCCGAGGCGCTGCTCGACACGTACGAGGAGGAGCGCCTGCCGGTCGCCCGGCACGTGCTGGCCTCGACCACCGCGCGGGGCAAGCACTGGACGAGCGGCGACGCGGCGCGCGTGTCCGAGCGCATCGTCGGCGCGTTCCAGGGCAAGGACCCGTTCGCCGACGTCAGCCAGCTCGGCATCACCTACCGGGGCGGCGGCCTGGCCCGCGACCTGGACGAGGCGCTCGGCATCCGCGCCGGCGACCGCGCTCCCGACGCGCGCTGCACCGCCCCGGCGAGCGGGGCGCGGGTGCGGCTTTTCGACCTGTTCCGCGGCCCGCACTTCACGCTGCTCGTCTTCGGGGACAGGCCCGCGCCCCGGGCCGGCGAGGACGTGCACGTCCACCGCATCGTCAAGCCGGGATCTCCGCACGAGGGCGGCGAGAGCGTGCTCGTCGACGCGGAGGGGGACGCGCACGCTCTCTACGGGGTGGACGGCGACGGGCTCGTGCTGGTCCGCCCCGACGGGTACGTGGCGCTCACGGGGGCCCGCTGGGACGACCACACCGTGTCCGGCTACCTCGAGGACACGCTCGGCGTGCGGGCGCACGAGCGGCTGCCGTCCTGACGGAGGGCGGGGTCAGCGGTGGTGGCGGGCGAGGATGGGGGTGAGGACCTTCTCGTACGCGTTCGCGTACGTCATCATGCCCAGATCGCTCGGGTGCGAGCCGTCGACCAGCTCCTCCGCCTCCGGCAGCTCGTCGGCCGACAGGTACGACAGCCCCGTGACGCCGGCGTCGCGCAGGTTCCGGTAGGCGGTCTCGAGAGCGGCGGCGTTCTGGGCGTTGCGGTCGCGGCGGGCCGGACGAACCGGCCGTCGCCGCCGCCTGGGCGACGCCACCGGCACCATCGAGATGACCGTGCTGGGCGAGCCCGCCCGGCTGGAGACCGGCCCGCGCCGGCTCAACCTCCCGCAGCAGGGCGCGAAGGGGACGTGCGAGGTCAACGGCGTGGACGCGGCCGGATACAAGGCGCCCATCGACCCCGCCGACGTCACCCTCTCCTACGACACCGGCGCCCTGACCGTCACCCCGGACGCGACCGGCTCGTTCACCGTCACCGCCCGCGCCGGCTCGGGCGAGCAGGTCATCACGATCACCGCGGGCGGCCTCAAGACCGCCCTGGTGGTCGGCATCGGCACCACCCAGGAGGTCGTGGACTCCTTCGGCGACACCGCGAACCGGCGGGTGTGGACCATGCGCGCCACCGGGTCCGTCTCCTCCACCCCGGGCGGCCGCGCCGCCGACGGCCTGCGGCTGGACTACGACTTCACGCAGAGCACCGAGACGCGCGGCATCGGCATCTGGCCGGTCGTTGACCGCTTCCCGGTGGCGGGCAAGCCGACGGCGTTCAAGCTGTGGGTCAAGTCCGAAGGCTACAACCAGCGGACGCGCCTGGAGGTCTTCGACAAGAACGGCACCCTGCACACGATCGAGCCCGCGTTCATCACCGAGCCGGGCTGGCAGCAGATCACGTACAAGGTGCCGTCCGGCATCGCGTGCCCGATCACCCTGCGCCGGGTCTACTTCAACGAGATCAGGCCGCACATGCAGTACACCGGCACCCTGATCCTGGACGAGCTGACCGCCGTGGTCGCGAACTGACCCCGTCCCGCGGCCGCCCTTCCCCGTCCGGCCGGAGTTCTCGTCATCCGGCGGCCCCGGCCGGGACCGGCTGCAGAGCCTCGCCGGAAGCGGTGCGGGTGCGGGCTGCGCGGGGGAACAGCACGGCCGTGGCCAGGATGACGCCGGCGGTGATCCACCAGACGGCGGCCAGGCCGAGGTGCAGCGCTGCCCAGCCCAGCCCGGCCGCCGCCACCGCGCCTCCGGCCTGCAGCAGCAGCGAGTCGACCGACAGCAGCGTGGTGCGCTCGGCCGATGAGGCCCGCCGGTGCAGCATCTCGCCGCGCAGCAGCTCGCTGACGCCGCAGCCGACGTACAGGGTGACGTAACCGAGGCCGGCGAGCACGATGGCGAGGGTGCCGCCGAGCGAGGTGGAGGCGGCGAGGACGGCGAGCGACAGCGCGGTCACGCAGGTGCCGGTGATCGCACCCGCGCGCGAGCCGCGCGCCAGGCGGGCGGTCAGCGGGGCGAGTGCGCTGCCGAGCGCGCTGCCCGCGTACCCGATCGCGCCGACCACCGCGTAGACCATGCCCGCGCTCTCCGGCTGCCCGGTGAGCTCCTGCAGCCGCCCCGGCGTGAAGATCTCGATGGCGGTGAGCACGACGCCCACACCGGCCGCGACGAGCAGCAGCCTGGTGATGGCGCGCTCGCGCAGCCCGCTGCGCAGGCCGGCGGTGACGGCGATGGGGACGCCGCGCAGCACGTTCCCGAACGAGGCGGCCCGCTCGCGCGGCGGCTCGGGCAGGGCCGCGAGCGTGACGGCGAGCTGCACGGCCGCAGCGGCCGCGGCGAGCAGCATGGGCACCGACAGCGGGACGAGCGGACCCAGCGACCAGGACGCGGGCAGCGCCAGCGGGACGATGCCGCCGATCAGCGTGCCGCCGCACAGGGCGACGGATCCCATGGAGGCGCCCCTGGCCAGGCCCGGCTTGAGGTCCGCGCCGGGGCCGGCGGCGGCGTGCATGGTGTCGACGTACCAGGCCTGGGCGGGGCCGCTGGCCAGCGCCCGGGAGACCGCCTTGAGCACGAACGCGACGGCGAACAGCCCGAACCCGGTGGCCAGGCCCATCAGCACCAGGCTCGCCAGCGCGAACAGCGCGGAGGCCGCGATCGTCGCGCGGCGGCCGATGACGTCGGCGAGCCCGCCGGTGGGCAGCTCCAGGGCGACGATCGCGATGGAGTGGATCGCCATGACGAGCCCGACGGTGGCGACGTCCATGCCGCGCTGGAGCATCAGCAGGACCATGGGCGCTCCCATCAGCCCGGCGGGCAGCCAGGCGAGGAGGCTGACGAGCGCGTAACGGCGGGCTGCGGCCTGGGCGGTGAGGGGCGCTGTGGCTGCTGTCATGGCACCACCGTAAATCCGCAAAACCATTTTGCAAAGACTTTTTTGCGATCTTGGTTGGGGCTCTCACGGAAGGCGCCTCTCCAGGGAGCGGATCGAGATGGGGACGATGCGGGCAGCAGGAGGGTCGTGAGCTCGGGCGGCCGGCCCCACCAGCGGTCGATGCGGCGATACGGATGCGGGCTCGCGTCCGGCCGGCCACGTCCCCGTCCGGGTACGGCGCTCCCGCAGGTTCCCCGCGGCGTCTTGCCGCCGGGCCACCCCGACTGCCCGGCCCCGCCGTTCACGGCGCACAGTGCGCCGTGGACCCCCGCCTGCTGCACCAGCGCGAACCGCGCGACGCCCGCCGCCGTGGCCGTCCCGAACGCCTCCAGGTAACGCCGTACCAGCACCCGCAGCGTCATCCGCATCGTCGTCCCGAGTGCCACCCGGTAGCCGCGGACGCGGCGTCCAGGCTCGCGACCCGGTTCCACGGCGCGATATGCGGCGAGGCCGCCCGCTGGGCCTGCACCGCCATCACCCGCCGCACCACCTCACCCACCTGCAGCGACCGCCGGCGCAGCGTGGCCCCGTTCGGCGCCCGCGCGCTGAGCGCCGTGTTCGCGACCGTACGGGCCCCGCGAATTCGGCGTCCATCCCCATATCTGCGCGAGAAGGCGGAACTCGCGATCAGGCCTGCCGACGAGTGGTCCGGGGCCTACTCCTTGTCGAGAAGGATCGGCCTGAGCCGACGGATGAACTCCGTCTCTGGAGGCCCTGGATCCGTTGAGAGGGGTCGTCGATGCGGATCCTTGATCAGCCGGGTTGTGCTCATCACGGCCTCTGTCATGACCAGGTGCCGCACGTCCGCGTCGTCACACCCGCGCGGCCCTTCACGCGCAGCAGCGCGGTCGTGGCGTCGATGACGCGCCGGCGATCCTCTTCCCGATCAGCCATGTGGCAACGATGAACAAAGAAGCGCCATCGACCGTCGGGGTCATCGGCCGAGGGGGAGCAGCAGGGCCGCGAGCTCGCCCGGCATGGACAGGAACGGCGAGTGCGAGGCGTCCAGCGACACCACGGAGGTCGGATTGCCGGGGAACGCCGCGTCGGCCTCGGCGATGAACCTCCGCTGCACGGCGGGCTGGAGGGCCATGTCCCGGGTGCAGACGACGTACGTGCGCGGCACCGAACCCCAGCCCCCAGGCGTCAGCTCCGTCGTCCCCATCATGATCCCGAACGGGCTGTCGGGCGTCAGCAGCGCGGTGGCGGCCTCGGCGACGGCCGGGTCCACATCGCCGTAGAACGCCTCGCGCAGCCCCTGCCGGTAGGCCGGATCGTCCGTGGCGAAGTCGAGCCGCAGCGCGCCCACCCGGGTCGGATCGCCCTTCACCAGCGGCGCCACCCGGTCGCCCGCGGCCTCGGGGATCCGCGTGTACGCCGCCGCGGGCACACCCGACGCCGGCATGTACGCGGTGAGGTAGACCGCGTGCGCCACCAGGCCGGGGCTCTGCTCGGCGACCCGCGCCAGCACGGGACCCGCCGCGCTGTGCGCGACCACCGTGACGGGCTCGCCGCCGCCGATCAGCTCGACCTGGGAGAGCAGCAGGCCGGCCGCGTCGTCGAGCGTCACGTCCGCCACCGGTGAGACCTCGGTGACGACCGCCTCTGCGTCGTACGGCCGCCGGGTGAACCACCGCGGATGCCGCGCGTACAGCCCGTGCCCCGCCATGTCCACCGCGACGACCCGCCGCCCGCCGGCCACCAGGTGGGGGACGACCTCGCTCCAGCACCACGAACCGTGCCAGAAACCATGCACTAACACCAGCGTCGACATGAGTGCTCCCCGGGTGGCGGCCCGTGCCAGGGCTCGAACGGACAGAACGGCCTTCAACTCCGCGGCGGCACCCCGCGGAACGGCCGCGACCCATCCTCCACACCCCGCACTCACATCGCGAAACGCCGATCGGTGAGCCGGTCGGGTCGCCCGGGCGCAGGAGCGGTGAGCCGGTCGGGTCGCCCGGGCGCAGGAGCGGTGAGCCGGTCGGGTCGCCCGCGCGCAGGAGCGGTGAGCCGGTCAGTCGCCCGCGCGCAGGAGCATCGCCTCGATCTCGGCGCCCGCGTCGGCCGTGCACACGTACGTGGGCTTCCCCGTCGGCGGATCGACGAAGTACAAGGCGGCGCGCTTGCCGCACTTGGCGCACCGGGCGTCGGGCCCGCCGCCGAGCTCGGCCAGGCCGACCTTGAGCTCTGGGATCACAAAAGCCATGCGGGAAGCGTAGGTCGGCATGATCAGCGCTTCCGCGGTGGCGGCGTGTCTTGCGGAATCCATGCCCGCAGATGGTGCGGACACGGAGATGAACGGGTCCTGGAGGGCTCTCGTGGAGCCATGGCGCCCGGTTCCCGTCCTTTCGCACGCGCGATGGTGATCGTATAGTGGGCGCGTTCGGCGACGGGTAGGGACGGGTCTCCGTGACGGATCAGGTGTTCGACCCCCTGCGAGACAACGACCCGCGCACGGCGGGCGGCTACCGCCTGCGGGCCCGCGTGGGCGCCGGCGGGATGGGACGGGTGTTCCTGTCCTTCAGCCCCGGCGGGCGGCCGGTCGCGGTCAAGATCGTACGCTCCGAGTACGCCGACGACCCGGCGTTCCGTGCCCGCTTCGCGCAGGAGATCAGCGCAGCGCAGCAGGTCAACGGCATCCACATCGCCCAGCTCCTGGACGCCGACGCGAACGGCGACCCGCCCTGGATGGCCTCGGCCTACATTCCGGGCCCGTCGCTGGCCGAGGCCGTGCGCCTGGCCGGTCCGCTGCCGGTGCCGGTGGTGGCCGGCGTGGCAGTCGCCATCGCCAGAGCCCTGCAGGCGGTGCACGCGGCCGGCATCATCCACCGCGACCTCAAGCCGAACAACGTCATCCTCGGCCCCGACGGCCCCCGCGTCATCGACTTCGGCGTGGCCAAGGCGACCGACGGCACCAACCTCACGCTCAGCGGCAGGTTCGTCGGCACCCCGCAGTACATGAGCCCCGAGCGGGTGCGCGGCCTGTCCTCGACGCCGGCGTCCGACGTCTACGCGCTCGGCGCGGTCATGTACCACGCGGCCACCGGCCTGCCCCCGCACGGCGAGGGCAACGACTACGACGTCGCGTTACGCGTCGGCCAGGGCCCACCGCCCGAGCTGCCCGGCTGCCCGCCGGAGCTGCGCGATGTCATCAGCGCGTGCATGGCGCGCGAGCCGATGGACCGGCCCGCGCTGGAGGAGGTCATCGCGCGGTGCACGATGCCGGGCCTGCCGCTGCCGCCGGCGATCGACCAGGCCGTCCAGACGCGGCAGGCGGCCGTCGCCGCCCTGGCCGCCGAGCCTGAGCCCACGGGCGGCAATGCCGCGGAGTCCGGCGCCATCGGCGGTGGAGCCGTGGCGTCCGGGCTCACCGGCGGCGGGATCGGGCAGTCCGGCGCCATCGGCGGCGGAGCCGTGGGATCCGGCCCCGCCGGCGGCGGAGCCACCGGGCCCGATCCCGACGGCAGAGGTCACACGCAGGACGCCGTCGCGTCGGACGCGCGGACCGTGCCAGGGACCTCGCCGGGCCGCAGGCGCGCCCTGATCGCGGCGGGCGCCGCCGCGCTCGTGCTGGCGGGCGCGGGTCTGGGCGCCTGGGGGACGCTGGCGTTGAGCGAGGAGAGCAGAGCCCCTGCTCAGCCGGCCGGCTCCCGGCCCGCCGCCCTGCCGTCCGCACCGCCCTCCACCGTGCCCCCGACCGTGCCTTCGACCGTGCCTTCGACCGCACCGGCCACCGGCACGGCGCCCTCGTCTCCATCGTCTGAGCCGACCACTCCGGCCACCGAGGGCACGCCTGAGGCGGCGAAGGTGCAGTGGAGCGGCACCGTACGCTTCAACGGCGACGGGATCGACCTCGATCCGGTGCCCCCGCGGGTGAACCCGGGCAGGTCCATCGATGAGGACGTGGACGAGGGGCTTGCCGCGCCGTCCGCGGTGATCGGCTCGGCGAGTGGCATGATGGCGGTCTGGGAAGAGACCGGGGAACCGTCACGGGACCAGTGCAAGGAGCTGGTCTTGACGCAGGGGAACGACAGGGCGGGCAAGCTCAAGAAGGGCGATCGGGTCTGCGTGATCACCGGGGAGGAGCGGGTGGCGCTGCTGGAGATCCGCAGGTTCCCCGAGGACTTCTCCGGGGTGGTGGCCACCGTGAAGGTATGGGAGCTCACCGAGCCCGAGTGAGCAGGCCGGGTCCGAGTGAGTTCACCGAGCCCGGGTGAGCTCACCGGCCCGGGTTGAGTGCGCCGGGTCCGGACGAGATCACCGGGTCCGGTCGGGGTCGCCGAACTCCCTGATGCGCCGGGTCACCGTGTGGTCGGGACCGAGGGTGGCCGAGGCGCGCTCGGTCAGCCGTACCAGGCGCATGCCGGCCTCCGCGTGGCGCCCCGCGTCGTAGGCGGTGCGGACCTTGTCGAGTTCGGCGAGCAGCTCGCGCTCCACGCCGTCTCCGCCCGTCCCGGCGCCGCCCGCCATGCCCGACAGCGCGGCGTGCACCGCCGCCGCGTCGGGCCGGTCGGACTCCCGTTTGGCGATCATCAGGTGGACCAGCTCGGCCAGCTCCGGGGGCGTGTCGGCGCGGCGGTCCTCCAGGGGCGTCGGCATCGCGGTGAGCACCTGCTGGATGTAGGCCTCCTCCCGGTGGCCGGCCACGTGGTACGGCAGCCCGCCGGTGAGAAGCTCGTAGAGCACCACGCCGAGCGAGTAGACGTCGGAGGCCGGCCCGACCTCGTGAGCGCGGCACTGCTCGGGCGACATGTAGAGCGGGGTGCCGATCCACCCGCCGGTGCTGGTGTACCGGGTGACGTCCATGGTCGGCAGCGAGGCGATGCCGAAGTCGCAGACCTTGAGTATCCCGCCCTGGTCCAGCACCAGGTTCGACGGCTTGATGTCGCGGTGCACGACGGGAACGTCCGCGCCGTGCAGGGCGGCGAGCGCGGCCGAGATCTGCCGGCCGTACTCCACGACGGAGGCGACGGGCAGCGGCCGCCTGTCCCGTTCCCGCAGGAGCCTGCCCAGGTCGCTGCCGAGCAGGCGTTCCATGACGAGGAAGACGACGCCCCGGTCCTCGCCCACGTCGTGGATCACCACGATGTAGGGGTGCTTGACCATCGCCATCACGCGGGCCTCGCGCTTGAACCTGGCCACCGCCTCGCGGCTGACGTAGTCGGGCTCCACGAGTTTGACGGCGACCTCGCGGCCCAGCTCCTCGTCGCGGCCGAGCCAGACCGTCCCCATGCCGCCCTTGCCGAGCTCGCGGATCAGGCGGTAGCGGCCGCGCAGCGCGTCATCCCGCTGCGGCATCGCGGTCTCCTCCGGGCAGGCGGGTGACGGACGCGGCATCGGCGGTGCCCGGCTCCGCGGGCTGCGACGGGCTCTCCCTGAAGACGAACTCGCGCCCGCTGAGCAGGAGCTCCACGCCGTCGGCCAGGATGATCTCGTCGCGCTTGCGCACTGTGAACGCGCGCTCCCCGGGCAGCGTAAGAACCTGCCCGTCCTTGCGCCGGACGCGCGTGCCGAAGCGGCTGTGGTCGGTGACGAGCAGCTGGGAGCCGGTCCAGCGGAGGCTCGCGTGGTCGCGGCTCACCCCGGACTCGGGCGTCACGCCCATGTCGGCGGTGAGCGCGTATCCGTCCCGGCCCGGCGACCGGCCCACGTGGATCGTCTGGCCGGGGTCGAGGACGAAGCGGGCCTGGACGTCGCCGCCGACCCGCACCTTGATCTGGACGCGGCGCGGGCGCGGGCCGATGTCGGTCAGCGGGCCTCCGTGCGCGGGGCAGCGGGCCGCGCCGGACCGGTAGCGCGGCAGCGGCTGGTGGTCACGCCGGTCCTCGCCGAACAGCGGGCAGCCGGGGACGTCGCACGCCCACAGCCGCTCCAGGAGCTCGCGGCGCGGCCGGCCGTCCTTGTGCAGCCCTTCCTTCTTGAGCAGGCGCTCCTCTTCCTTGCCCGACAGCTGCCACTCGGGCCGGATGGGGATCTCCCGCGGCCGGACGCCGATGCCGCCGGGCCCGAGGAACGGCTCGAGGAAGCGGTCCTCGTTGCCGGGCAACCAGGGGTGGTCGCGGTGCAGGTCGAGGTAGTTGTCGAAGCACACCACGCGCAGGCCGCCGCTCTCGGCCAGCTCGATGAGGCGGCCGTCCGCCCACTCGATGACCTCGATCAGCCCGGCCCGCCGCCAGCCGTGCAGCCTGCCGCGCTCGTCGGGGGAGAGCAGGTCCCGCCTGCGCAGCAGCGACCAGTCGAGCACGCCGTAGACCTTGGTGGACCTGTCGCGGGTGTAGGCCACGAGGCCCTTGATCAGCCCGAGTAAGCGGCGCAGGTCGGCGGGACGATCACCGCCGAGCTGCGCCGAGCGGACGATGTTCGAAACGTCGATGGCGAAGTCGGCGCGCATGGCGTTGGTGGTGAGGTGATCCTCCCAGCGCATGCCACGAACGTATCAGGCGCGATCTCCGATCCACCGGGATGCGCGGAGGATGAGGCGGGTGGGCAGGGCCGTCACGTGAGGACGGCGTCCGGGCCCGTCCTGGCACGGACCTTCCGGTCGTAGAATTCCGGGTCTCGGCTGGCGACGGGAGCGTTCGTACGGTGGGGCTGGAGATCAAACTGCTCGGGCCGGCGGCGGTCGAGGCCGGCGGGACACCGGTCGCGATCACCGGGCGGCGGCGGGTCGGTGTGCTGGCCCGCCTCGCGCTCGACGCGGGGCGAGCCGTGGCCGCCGAGTCGCTGCTCACCGACGTGTGGGCGGGCAGCTCGGCCGCCACCGCGGGAAAGCAGCTGCACATCGTGGTCTCGAAGCTGCGCGAGACGCTGGCCGCTCACGGCGCGGCGGAGGCCATCGAGACCGTTCCCGGCGGCTACCGTCTCGCGATCGACCGCGATCAGGTGGACGTCCACGCCTTCGCCCACCTCGCCGCGCAGGCCCGCGCCGCCTGGGCGGACGGCGCGGCGGCGACCGCGGACGTGCTGTTCCGCCGCGCGCTGGAGCTGTGGCGCGGCCCGGCACTGGCGGAGCTGGACGCGCACTGGGCGGTGATCGAGGCGGAACGGCTGGAGGTCGAGCGGCTCGCCGTCCTGGAGGACCACGCGGAGCTGCGCCTGGCCACCGGCGATCATCGTGCGCTGGCCGCCGATCTCATCGCGCACGTCAGGGAGCATCCGCTGCGCGAGCGCCCGGCCGCCCAGCTCATGCTCGCCCTCTACCGCGACGGGCGGGTGCCCGAGGCGCTGGAGGTCTACCGGCGCCTGCGCCAGGCCATGGTCGATGAGCTGGGCTGGAGCCCGGCGAGGACGTACGCCGGCTGCACCGGGCCGTGCTCGCCGGCGATCCCGCGCTGGACCCGCCGGGCGAGCGGCGGTCCTGGCATGTCAGGCCGGCCGAGCTGCCCGCCGACGTCCAGGCGTTCACGGCGCGGGCCGCCGAGGTGGCGCGGCTGCGCGCCGATCTGCTGGGCGATGGCCCGGTGACGGTGATCGACGGGCCGGGCGGCATCGGCAAGTCGGCGCTCGCCGTCCACGTCGCCCACCTCGTCGCCGACCGGTTCGCCGACGGGGTCATCTACCTCGACCTGCACGGCTCCACCGACCGGCTCGCCCCGCTCGACCCGGCGGAGGCGCTGCGCCGCCTGCTGCGCTCCCTGGGTCTCGACGGCCCGGCGATCCCCTCCGACGCCGAGGAGGCGGCGGCCCGCTACCGCTCGCTGACCGTCGCGAGCGACCTGCTGGTCATCCTCGACAACGCCCGCCACGTGCGGCAGGTCCGCCCGCTCATCCCGGCCGGGCCGCGCTGCCGTGTGCTCGTCACGAGCCGTCATCCGCTCGCCACCCTCGACGGCGCCCGGCACCTGCACCTCGGCGGGCTCGGCGACGCCGACGCGGCCGCCCTGCTCGCCGGGATCGTCGGCGCGGACCGCGTGGAGGCCGAGCCCGAGGCGGCGGGGGAGATCGTCCGGCTCTGCGGCGGGTTCCCGCTGGCGCTGCGCATCGTGGCCGCGCGCCTGGCCGCCCGCCCCGACCGCCCGCTCTCTCACCTCGCGGTCCGGCTCGCCGACGCCGCCAGGCGGCTCGACCTGCTGGAGTACGACGACCTCGCGGTGCGCGCGAGCCTCGCGGTCAGCCACCAGCAGCTCCACGAGGAGAGCGGGGGCCGGGACGCCGCTCATCTGCTCTGCCTGCTCGGGCACGCGGATCTGCCGGCGTACACGCCGCCCGCCACGGCCGCGCTGGCCGGTTGGCCCGAGCACCGCGCGGAGGACGCGCTCGAAGACCTGGTGGACGCCCGCCTGCTCGAACGCGCGGGATCCGACCAATACCGCCTGCACGACCTCGTCGGCCTGTACGCGCGCGAGCAGGACATCCCCGGCGAGGAGCGCAAGAGCGCGGTCGGCCGCATGATCGAGCACTACCTGGCCACCGCGCAGCGGGCCAACCACCTGCTGAACGACCACGGGGACATCGGCGACGTCACCCCCGAGCGGGCGGGTGAGGCGCTGGCCACGCTGAAGGACGCCAACGCCTGGCTGGACAGGGAGCGCGACAACCTCCTCGCCGCGGTGCGCCAGGCGACGCGGCTGTCCGGCCGCTCGGCGGCCGAGCTCGCCAAGCATCTGCTGTGGCTGTTCGACCGCAGGGGATGGTTCGCCGAGGCCCTGGAGGCGGGGGAGGAGGTGCTGCGGCAGGCCAGGACCGGGGCCACGAAGGGGGCCGGTAAGAGGGCCGGCGGGGAAGAGCACTGGACGGTCCGGCGGAACCTGCTGCAGGAGCTCGCCGCCATCCACCAGCAGCTCGGGCATCTCCAGCAAGCGGTCCGCTGCCTGGAGGAGGCGCTGGTCTGCGGCGAGCGGGCGGGGCTGCCCGACACGGCGGCCGGCATCCTCAACGATCTCGGCATCACCTACACGCAGATGGGGCGCTACGACGACGCGCTCGCCGCGCTGGGGAGCGCCATCGAGATCACCCGGCGAACGGGGCGTACCGTGCACGAGGCGTACGTCCGTAACAACCGGGCGCTGGTCTACTCCCGGCAGGGCAGGACCGCGGAGGCCGTGGACGAGGCGCGGCGCGGCCTTGCGATGCTGGGGGACGAGGGCGGCGCCGGCGGCCTCGGCGCCGCCCACGACGCGCTCGCCGACTGCCTGCGGGCGCACGGCCTGCTGGAGGAGGCGGCCGGGGAGTACCGGGAGGGCATCAGGCTGCAGCGCGAGGCGGGCTACACCATGGGGCTCGCCCTGTCCCACTGGTGGTACGGCCACACCCTGCACGACCTGGGCCGCCATGAGGAGGCCGGGGAGTCCTGGCGGGAGTCGCTGAAGATCCTGCGCGAGGCCCGGCTGCTCACCCCCGGCGAGGAGGCCCGCCATCTAGCGCAGCCGGTGCCGGACACGCCCGAGGTGATCAAAAACCAGCTTTGAGGTGGATGGCGGGCCGCTCCGGCCGGTGCGACCGTGGTGGCGAGGCGACTACTGGAGGAGCGAACGTGGGAAAGCCCGAGCTGACCACCAAGACGGTTCTCGCCGCCATCCGCGACCACGGAGACGCGGCCTACGACTTCCTCGTCGACGACTACCCGCCCGACAAGGTGATCGCCGAGTTCACGAAGGCGGCGAGGTCGGGTTTCACCACGTTCGGGCTCGCGGTGCACATGGCGACGCTCACGGAGAAGGGACGCAAGGAGCTCGGCTGACCGGTCAGGCGGACGTGCCCGCGGGGGTCCACAGGCGGGCGCCGGTGCGCCGGTGGAGGCGGCGCAGGAACGACAGGACGCCGGCCGCTCCCGTGCCCCACGTGTGCCCCGCCTTGTCCAGGTCGTTGCCGGGGAAGACGGGCGCGTCGAACGGTCCGCCCGCGCGCAGCAGCATGAGCTCGGCGATCTCTTCCGCGCCGCGCCAGTAGGCGGGGTCGCCGGTCGCCATCGCCACGTCCACCAGCGACTCGCCGATCCCGGCCAGGCCGCAGCACTGCGACACCACCCAGGCCGCGGGGGCGATGGCCAGGCAGGCCCGCGCGCCGCGCTCGGCGAGGTCGAGGTAGCGCGCGTCGCCGTAGACCCGGGCGGCGTGGGCGAGGGTGGTGACGATGCCGGACATGCCCTGGCACCAGGACGCGCCCATGGGGCGGGCGTCGGGGCCGGCCAGCTCGCCGAGCAGCGCCTCCGCCGTCTCCGCCAGCGCGGCGAGTTCGCGGGCCGCGGCTTCGCCGGCCGGGCCGTCGCTGGTGACCTCGTGGTAGGAGAGCAGGAAGTCGGCGCAGCCGGCCGCGCCGTGCTCGTACGCGGCCTCCACCGCCACGCCGGTGCCCGCCTGGGCGGGGGCGACCGCGTCCTCGGAGGCGGTGACCTCGCCGGCGAGCAGCCGCCTGGCGCACTCGGCGGCCACCGCCAGGTGCCCGCCGCCGGGGTCGAGCCTGGCGAGCGCGAGGTGCCCGGTGCCGATGCCGGCGACGCCGTGCGCCTGGTCGGCCCGCTGGTCGCCGGACAGGTCGAGCGGTGGCGGCGCGGGCAGGTCCGTCACGCCGGCGAGCCGGGCGGCGGCGAGGAACACCTCCGTGCCGGTGCGCCCGAAGTAGAGCCCGGGCGGCAGCGCGCCCACCGGCATGACGCGGGCCGTCCAGCGGGCCAGGTCGGCGGCGACGGACGTGCTCGCGGCGTGGTGCAGCAGCTCCATTCCGAGACCGGCCGAGCCGGCGTAGACGTTGGTGACGGGCGGGGTGCCGCGCCGGGCGTCGTCGGGGCCGTCCATCAGGCTCTCGGCGAAGCGGGAGCACGCGCGTACGGTGTGCTCCAGGACCCGCGACAGCAGCTCGCCGGTGTAGCGCACCGGCGGCGCGGCAGACCGGGAGGACGGCGGGGCGGCCGGTTGGGGAGATGACGGTGCGGCCGGGCGGGGCGAGCCGGTGAGCCTGCCCGCGCGCAGGTCGGCGGCCGCGGCGGTGCGCGTGTCCGCGTCGAGGCTCATCAGCCGGGGCAGCAGGCCCACGACCCCCGTCGTCACGCCGGGGAAGATGCGCTCCAGGCACATGAGCGTGCGCTCGGCGTTGACGGCCGGGTCGGGGTCGATCATGAGGGGGTTCATGCCGGTGGAGGCGAAGAAGAGCGTGGCGCCCAGCGAGAAGTAGTCGTCGGCGGGCACCGCGTCGCGGCCGGTGTGCTGGTCGGGCACGCTGTAGCCGCGGGTCCAGCCGGGCAGTTGCAGGCCGTCGTACCTGCTGGTGCCGAAGTCGATGAGCGTGCAGGAGCCGTCGTCGCCGAGCACGACGTTCTTGGGCGACAGGTCGCGCACCACCACGCCGCGCTCGTGCACGGCGTCGAGCACGGCCAGCAGCCGCCTGGCGAGCGCGCCGAGGTCCCGCGCGCCGCCG
Organism: Nonomuraea sp. NPDC049309; assembly: GCF_043196965.1. Lineage (NCBI taxonomy): Bacteria > Bacillati > Actinomycetota > Actinomycetes > Streptosporangiales > Streptosporangiaceae > Nonomuraea > Nonomuraea sp. NPDC049309. Next base: position 526,061 of record NZ_JBICSH010000006.1, read on the forward strand.
CCGTCGGTGAACAGGCCGTTCTCGCCGACGTAGCGGTTGAGGTCGAGGCGGCCCGCGTCGGTCATGGCCAGGAACTCGTCCTCGCCGTGGTGGCGGTGATACTGGTGGCCGCCGCGCTCGGCAAGGTCAGGGACGTGCGCGGCTTCGCCCGCGACATCGCCGGCTACCGCCTGCTGCCCGCCCGGCTCGCCACGGCCGCCGCGCTCGCCGTCATCGCCGCGGAGCCGGTCGCGGCGGTGCTGCTCGCGGTGCCGGGGACCCGCCGCATCGGCGGGACGCTGGCGGCGCTGCTCTTCGCGGCGTTCCTGATCGCGATCGGCTCGGCGCTGGCCCGCCGCCTCGACGTCGCATGCGGCTGCTTCGGCGGTTCGGGGGACCGGGTGAGCGTGCGCACGTTCGTACGCACCGGGCTGCTGCTGGTCCTCGCGCTGATGGCGACGTACGCGCAGGACGTGCCGTACGAGCTCGTCCAGGTGCCGGCGGCGGTCCTGCTCGCGGCCGTCGCGCTGCTCGCGGCGGCGTCGCCGCCCGCGCGGCGCTCCGCACCGCCGGGGCCGCGGCCCGGCGAGCCGTTCATCCTGTCGGGACGGCCCGCCGAGCCTCCCGCGGACCCCGCCATGTACGCGCTGATCTCACCCGCCTGCGGGCTGTGCACCGGAATCCTCCCCGCCCTGTCCGAAGCCGGGCGGCGGATGCCCGTCGTGCTGGTGACCGCCGCCGGACCGGACGAGACCCGCCGCTACCTGGACGGGCACGGAGTGGAGCTGCCGCTGGTGTCCGATCCGGACGTCTTCGACGCGAACGGCATCCCGTGGCCGCCGTACGCGGTGATCACCGGCCCGGACGGCCGCGTGCTCGCGGCGGGCGGTGTCCCGGCTCCCGAAGCCGTCGCCGCCCTGATCGCCGAGGCCGCGCCGGACCGGCGCTGACGGCCGCCGGGGACCGGCCGCGTCTTCAGACCTCGATGCTCCTGACGATGGCGGGCAGCTCGCTCACCAGCGGCTCGCTCGCCATCACGGTGACGACGACGCCCCTGCGCGCCACCCAGCCGACGTACCGGCCGTGACCGAGCGCCCCGTCGCCGGCCTTGGCGAGGACCTTCCTGCCGCCCACGCGCGCGGTCTTTCCCGCGCTCGTGAACGTGCCGACGCCCACGGGCAGCCGCCGCAGCTGGGCCAGGTGGCGCGCCTGCGGCCAGCAGACGACGCGGACCCAGAGGTGGCGGTGCGCGCGGTCGGTGTCGTCGCGGTCGTCGGACCAGTGGTAGCCGTACTCGGTGACGCCGCCGTGCCGCGCCGCCTCCGGCTCCCCATAGGTGAAGCCTGCGGGCAGGTGGCCGACGCGCACCGCCTTGATGGCCGTGGAGCCCTTCGCCGGCCTGTCGATCCGCTCCTTCAGCGTCGCCTTCAGCGCCGCCTTCGGCGGTGCGGGGCAGGCGGGGCCGGAGGCGGCGCGGGCGGGAAGCGCGCTCAGGGTCGCGGTGGCGGAGGCCGCGGTCAGGGCGGCGAGCACTCGGATCATTGTCACACTGGCTTGGACGCCGCCCGCACGCCGCGAGTTCTGGCGGCCTGCGATGGCGCGGACATACCGGCCGGATCACCTCCCCGTAGCCGGTCCTCAACGTGTCCGGTGGCTCATTCCGCCCTGGTGGCCTCCAGGACGGGCACGCCGGCGGCCCGCCGGGCCGGCAGCGCGGAGGTGACCAGCGCCGCCACCGCCGCCCCCGCCGCGAGCACCGGGAACAGCCACCACGGCGGCGCCGGCCGCAGGAACGAGCTGCCGCTGACCGCGTGCAGGAGCCCCACGGCCCCGATCCCGATGACCAGGCCGAGCAGCGTGCCGAGCAGCGCCACGGTGGCCGCCTCCCAGCGGACGATGCCGCGGATCTGCCGCATCGTGGCGCCCACGGCACGCAGCAGCCCGAACTCGCGGGTGCGCTCGAAGACGCTCAACGAGACCGTGGTCGCCATCCCGAACAGGGCCAGCAGCAGCGCCATGCCGGCGAAGCTGTACGTCGCGCGCAGCGGCCTGGTGTGCGCCTGCGAGGCCGCGGTGACGTAGGCGTCCCTGCCGAGCACCTCCACCCCGGGCGTCCCGGCCAGGGCGCTTCGCAGCGCCTGCGCCGAGCCGCCGCGGACGAGCACCGCGTGGGCGGCCGCGGTGGAGTCGATCCGGTCCATCGTCGCAGGGGCCACGAGCGCCTCGTCGGCGAACACGTGGGACGGGTCGTGATAGGTGCCTGCGATCTTGAGCCGGATGCGGCCCTGCCTGCCGCGTACCACGATCTCCTGACCGCGCCGCAGCCCCCGCTCCCTCATCACGGTGGACGAGAGCGCGATCTCGCCGTCGCGCAGCACGGGCGGCCGGCCGCCCAGCCGCAGGACCTCCCGCAGGCCGGCCTGCTCCGCGCCGCTGACCATGAACTGGTACGGCTCGCCGCCACGCCCCGGGGACACCAGCGTGACCTCGCTCCGGGTCAGCAGCGTGCTCGCCGTCACGCCCGGGGCGTTCGCGACCTTGGCCGCGGCGTCGCGGGACAGCGGAGCGGGTGTGCCCTCGGCGGTCCGCGCGGTCGAGGTGATCGCGTGCTCGGCCACCATCACCTCCTGCCCGGCCTCGGCGAACCGGTCGTTCACCGACAGCGTCACCAGCACCAGCGACGTGACCAGCGCGACGCCGAGCATCAGGGACGAGGTCGCCGAGGCGATGCGGCGCGGGCTGCGGGTGATCGTGGCCCGCGCGAGCCGCCCGGTCTCCCCGCTGACCGGTTTCCCGATCCGCACCACCAGGCCCCCGAGCGGCCCGACGAAGAGCGGGGAGAGCACGGCCAGCCCGGTCACGGCCAGCATCGACGCGACGAGGATCATCATCGTGGTGGGCATCATCCGGTCGGTGCCCGGTGTGTCGCCGCCGATCAGGACCGCGAGCCCGCAGGGCAGGAGGGCGAGCGCGAAGAGCCCGCCGGCGAGCAGCAGCCGGGGCAGGCGGCGTTCGACCGGTTCGGCGACGGTGCTGCGCAGCGCCTCGATGGGCGAGACCGCCTGAGCACGGCGGGCCGCCCGCCAGGCGGCGGCCTGGGTGATCAGGATTCCGGCGAGCGCGGGCAGGCCCAGCGCGGCGACGCCGAGCCGGGGGTCGGAGGCGGAGACGTCGAAGCCTTCCCGCGCGAACAGCCAGATGATCAGCTCGGCCGTCGGGAAGCCCGCGGCCACGCCGCCCACCGCGGCGACCGCGCCCAGCACCAGCGCCTCCAGCCGGATCAGCCGGCCGATCTGCCGGGGCGTGGCGCCGATCGCGCCGAGCAGCGCGAGCCTGCGGGTGCGCTGCCTGACGAGGGTGCCGAAGGTGTTGGCCACCACGAACAGGCCGACGAAGATCGCCACGGAGGCGAGCATGGCGACGATGGCGGCGACCGAGGCGCCCTCGCCGGCCGTCGCCTCGCTCTGCGCGGCCCGTACGGACGCGGCGGTGCGCACCGTGGCCGTGTCGCCCAGCTCGCGGGCCAGCTCGTCGCGCAGCCGTTCGGCGGTGACGCCGGGGGCGGCCTTCAGCCAGACGCTCTGCCAGCCGCCCGGCGGGAGCATCGCGGCCCGCCGTACGGTCTCGGGCGGGGCCAGCACCAGGTCACCGGCCGCCACCGCGCCGCGGTCCTGGACGTTGACGATCCCGGTGACGCGCACCTGGCGGGTCTCGCGGGGCAGCGTCAGCGTCATGGTGTCGCCGACGTTCAGCTCGCCGGCGCGCGCCAGGTGCCGGATGAGCGCCACTTCGCCGTCGGCCTCCGGGGCCCTGCCCGCCTCCAGCCGGTACGCGCTCAGCCGCGGCTCGGCCACCCAGGGGCGCAGCAGCGTACGGCCCTCGGCCGCCGCCATGATCGCCTGCCCGTCGGAGCGGGCGGCCGTCACCTCGATCGTGGCGTCGCCGGCGGCTGCGGCCACGCCCGGCTTGGCCGCGAGCGCGTCGAGCCGAACCCGGCCGTCCGGCGGCGCGAACGGGTCGGCGGGATCGACCGTCCCGCCCTGCACCAGCACGTCGGCGCCGGCGTACTCGCTGGCGTCGCTGCCGGCCACCGCCTCCTGCGAGCGCAGCGCGAACTGCATCGAGGCCGAGACGAGCGCGATCGCGCCCACCGCCGCCAGCAGCGTGGCGGTGAGCCGCACCCAGCCCTCGGCGAACGTGCGGCGCGCGATGAGCCACAACGGGTTGCCCATGTCGCTCAGCCCTCGATCTTGCGCATGCGGGTGTGCACGGCGTCGATGGTCGGTCCGGTCAGCTCGTCCACGATCATCCCGTCGGCCAGGAACAGCACCCGGTCGGCGTACGCGGCGGCGGCGGGGTCGTGCGTGACCATGACCACCGTCTGCCGGTAGTCGTCCACGGCGGTGCGCAGGAAGCCCAGCACCTCGGCGCCCGCGTTCGAGTCGAGGTTCCCGGTCGGCTCGTCCGCGAACAGCACCTCCGGCCTGGTCAGCAGCGCCCGCGCGACGGCCACGCGCTGCTGCTGGCCGCCGGACATCTGGGCGGGGCGGTGGCTGAGCCGGCCGCGCAGGCCGAGCGCGTCCACGATCGTGTCGAACCAGCCGGGTTCCACGTCACGGCCGGCCAGCCGGGCGGTGAGCAGGATGTTCTCCCCGGCCGTCAGCATCGGCAGCAGGTTGAACGACTGGAAGACGAAGCCGAGGCGGTCGCGCCGCAGCTCGGTGAGCCGGGCGCGGGACAGGCGGGTGATGTCGACGTCGCCGATCGTGATGCTGCCTGAGGTCACCACGTCCAGGCCGGCCATGCAGTGCATGAACGTCGACTTCCCGGACCCGGACGGGCCCATGATCGCGGTGAACTCGCCGCTGCCGAAGGCCGCTGAGACCCCGCGCAACGCGTTGACCGCGCCGTCACCCGATCCGTAGGTCTTGGTCACGTCCGAGGCGACCATCACCGGGCCGGAGCCGGGCCCGGTCACCGCCGCTCTCCTGCGTGGCGGGGGAGCGGGCGCGGCCCGTCCTGCCGGGTGGCGGCCCGGCGTGTGCGGCTGCGGGTGGGCTCAGGCATGCGGGTCTCCTCTTCGGTGACTATATAGATCTCTGCGAGATAATCTCACTATGAGACTATATCGACTGCGACTAAAGTGGGCCTATGCTTCAGGACTTGCTCGAGCGCCTTCTGGCCGGAGACGGCGGTTTCGCCGCTGACCGTGTGGGGCTCGGGATGCTGCTGGCCGAGGCGCACAACCGGAGCCGGCAGCGGCTCAACGAGGCACTGCGCCCGCTGGGCATCAACGTGCGCGGGCTGGCCGTGCTGCTCGCGCTGCCCCTGTACGGCCCGGTCAGCCAGCGAGACCTCATCGACCGCCTGCGCATCGACAAGTCCGCGATGGTCCGGATCATCGACGAGCTCGAGGAGAGCGGGCTGGTCGCCCGCGAGCGGGCGCCGCAGGACCGGCGGGCCTACTCCATCGTGCTGACGAGCCAGGGCGAACAGACCCTCGCGGCGGCGCGGCAGGCCGCCGGCGAGGTCGGCGGCCACCTCTTCGGCCCGCTCTCGGCCTCCGAGCGCGAACAACTCGTCGAACTGCTGCGCGGCGTGGCCGAACGCGCCACCGCACCCCTGCCGGACACCGCCGCCCCCGCCGACCCCCGCTGAGCCGGCCCAGGTCGCCGCCGGGATCGTCGGTCGCCGGTGCCTGCGCCTGGATCACCTTCCCGTATCAGCTCGCCGGCCGCTCTTGCACCAGGTCCCGGCCACCCCCGATGGTCGAGGGGGAACGGGGAAGGAGAGTCCGGACATGCGGGCGCCGCTGGTCGTGAAGCGGGCCCTGGACGAGCCGCTGCTCGTGCTCGGCGCGTTCGGGGCGATCCTCCTGGCGACGACCACGCTCGTGGCGATGACCATGTACGCCTCCGCCATCGCCGGGCCCGGCGTGCGCCGCGCCGTACAGCAGGCCCCCTACCGCCAGACGAGCGTCACCGTCACCGCCCAGGTGGACGCCACCACCTTCCCCCGGTACGACCGGCTCGTCCGCGACGAGCTGGCCGCCGCGTTCGGCGCGCCCCCGGCCGTCACCACCAGCCTGCGCTCCGACTCGTACGTCATGCCCGGCCAGGAGGACGCGGAGCTGCCGGGCCTGCTCCGCTTCGGCAGCCACGACGGGCTCGACCGGCACGCCCGCCTGGTCACCGGCAGGTGGCCGCGCCCCGGCGGGGAGAGCGTGGAGGCGGTCATCTCCGAGCCGGCCGCCACCGCGACCGGGTTCGCGAGCGGCGCGGAGTTCGTCACGAAGGCGAGGAGCGGCGGCGAACCGGTCGAGGTCCGCATCGTCGGCGTGTTCCGGCTCGACGACCCGGTGAGCGAGCGGTGGGCGGGCGAGGAGCTGCTGAGCCGGGGCGTGGAGCGCGGCGAGTACACCACGTACGGGCCGCTGATGGTGGCGCGCGAGACGTTCGTTGCGGGCTTCGCCACCGGCGTCAGGGCGGTCTGGGCCGCCGAGCCGGACTTCGGCGCGCTCACCGCCGAGCGGCTGCGCCCCCTGGCCGCGGCCGCCGAGGGGATCGGCGCCAGGCTCATGGCGGGCGGCTGCGTGAGCTGCCTGGCCGCCACGGAACTGCCCGCGCTGTTCACCCAGCTCGACAGCGCGTCCCTGGTGACCCGCTCCGTGCTGCTGATCTCCATGCTGCAGCTGCTGCTGCTCGCCGGGTACGCGCTGGTGCTCACCGCGCGACTGCTGGCCGACCACCGCCGCATGGAGGCGGCGCTGCTGCGCTCGCGCGGCGCCGGCACGGGCAGGCTCGTGGCGCTGGCGGGCGGCGAGGCCCTGCTGATCGCGCTGCCGTGCGCCGCGGTCGCGCCGCTGCTCGCGCCGCCGCTGATCGCGCTCATCGGCCTGCTGCCGGGGATGACCGCACCGCCGGTGGCGCCGGACGCGGGCGCCTACCTCGTCTCGTCCGGGATGGCGCTGGCCGCCGCCGTGCTGCTCGCGCTGCCGTCGGTGTCCGGCGGGCGGCGCACGTACGTGCAGGAGCAGTCGGCGCGCGGGCGTGGCCTGCGGCGCGCGCTCATCCACGGCGCGGGCGGCGACATCGCGCTGCTCGCGGCGGCCGCGCTGGCGATCTGGCAGCTCCAGCGGTACGGCGGGCCGGTCACCGCGACGGCGGCGGGCGGCCTCGGCATCGACCCGCTCATCATCTCCGGCCCCGCGCTCGCCCTCCTCGCGGGCGGCCTGCTCGGGCTGCGGCTGGTGCCGCGCGTGTCGCGGCTGGCCGAGCGGCTCACCGCGCGCCGCGCCACCCTCCCCGCCGCGCTCGGCTCCTGGCAGGTCAGCAGGCGTCCGCTCAGGTACGCGGGCCCGGCGCTGCTGCTGACGCTGGCCATCGCGGTCGGCGTCGTCTCCATGGCCACCACCGCCACCTGGCGGGACTCGCACCGCGACCAGGCCGACCATCAGGCGGGTGCCGACCTGCGCGTGCCCGGCCCGTACGAGGGGCCCGAGCTGGGCGTGCTCGGCAGGGGCACGGCGTTCGCCGGGCTGCCCGGCGTCACCGCCGCGTCGCCCGCCTTCCGTGCCCAGACGGACGTGGGCGGCGAGAGCGCGCTGCTGCTCGCCCTGGACGCCGACCGGCTGCCCCAGGTGTTCCACCTGCGCCCCGACCTGTCGCCGCGCACGGTCCCGCAGCTCGCCGCCGCGATCAAGGGCGAGCGGGCCGGCCGCCTCGAGCTGCCCGGCAGGCCGCGCGCCCTCACCGTGCGGGTGGAGTCGCCGGCCGCCGCGACCGGCAGGCTCGTGCTGTCGGACGCGCTCGGCACGTGGCACGACCTGCCGCTCGGCGAGCTGCGGGCGGGCGGCAACACGGTGCGGCTCGACCTCGCGGCGCCGGCCGGCCGCTCCGGCGAGATCACCTATCCGCTGTCCGTACGCGGCCTGGCCGGCGACGAGCAGGCGGAACTGCGGCTCACCGGGCTCAGCGCGGACGGCACGGACGTCCCGTTGCCCCCGGCGGTCACGAACTCCCAGGGCGTGACCGCCTTCGGAGCCGCCCGCCTGGAGCCGGGACCGCTGCCCGTGGTGCTCACCCCCGGCCTCGCCGCCACGCTCAAGCTCCGCGAGGGGCAGGACGGGTCCGTGCGCTTCGCGGGGAACGTCATGCGGATCCGGGTCGCGGGCATCGTGGCGAGCATGCCCACCGGCGAGCCCGGGCGGCAGGCGGTGCTCGCCGACTGGGAGTCGCTGCACGCCTACGAGCTGGCCGCGGCGCTGCCGTCCCGCCCCGCCACCGAATGGTGGCTCGCCGCCGCCGACACCGCACCCGCCAGAGAGGTGCTGCGCCGCAACCCCCAATGGGACGCAGGCGTCGTCGACCGGCACGAGCTGGCCGCACGGCTGCGCGGCGATCCGCTGGTCGGGGCGCTGCACGGCGGCCTGACGCTGGGGTTCGCCGCGGCGCTCGGCTTCGCGGTGCTCGGCTTCCTGGTGAACGCCGTGGCCGCCGCGCGCGAACGCCGGGCCGAGTTCGCCGTGCTGCGTGCGCTCGGCACCGGGCCGGGCCAGATGCTCGGCATGCTCGCCACCGAGCAGGCGTTCGTCGCCGGCCTGTCGCTCGTGTCCGGCACCGCGCTCGCCGTGGCCGTCGGGAACCTCGTCGTCCCGCGGATCGTCCTGTCCGGGCAGGCGGCGGCGGTCGAGCCCGCCGTGCTGTTCCGGCTCCCGTGGCCGCCGGTGGCCGTGATGCTCGCCCTGGTGACGGCGGCGCTGGCGGTGATCGTCGCCGGGCTGGCGCGGCGCATGTGGCGGGGACAGAGCTTGGAGGAGCGGTGAGGATCCCCCTGGGCGTACGCGCGCACGCGGGCACCGTGGCGCTGCTCGCCGTGCTGGCGGCGGTCGCCTGCCTGCTCGTGTCCGGCCTGCCGAGGACCATGCAGGCGTCGTACGACGAGGCGCTGCGCCGGTCGCTGGCCACGGCCGGGGTGGCGCGTACGGACCTGGTCGTCACCGGCTCCCCGGCGCTGCCCGCCGGGGAGATGCACTCGCGCGCCGAGTTCGAGGCCGCGGGACGGCGCTGGCGCGGGCTCGTGCCGGCCGCGCTGCGCCCGCTCGTCGCGCCGGGCGGCCACATCAGCGCCAAGACCTTCCGCATGCCCGCCGACGGCACCAGCGACATCCGCGAGTTCGTCAACCTCGGCTGGCTGTCCGACGCCGACCGGCGCGTGACGTGGGTGCGGGGCCGCCCGCCAGGCGCGCCCTCGTCCATGCGGTACATGGGCTCGACCGTCCCCGTCATCGAGGTGGGCATCTCCGAGGACGCCGAGGCCAGGATGGGGCTGCGGATCGGGCAGACCAGGCTGCTCGGCTCGAGCGTCTCCACGGCCGTCCGCATCGTCGGCGTCTACCGGGCCGCGAACCCGGCCGACCCCGCCTGGAGCCACGACGCGGACGTGCTCCACGTGACCAGGGTCGTGCCTTTGGACGCGCCGGAGGAGCTGCACACCACCACGCTGATGGCCGACGCCGGGCTGGCCGTGCTGAGCGACAGGACGCGCAGCCTCACCTACCGCTGGATCCTGCCGCTCGACCCCTCGAACGCGGACGCCCTCGGCGCGCCCGGCATCCCGGCCGCGGTCGCCGACTTCCACCGGCAGGTGGACGTCCAGGGCGACGGCGGCATCAGCTACCGCGTCGTCAGCGGGCTGCCGCAGCTCATCGAGAGCTTCATGACCGCCTTGTCGGCCGCGCAGACCATCCTGTACCTGGTGCTCGGCGGCCTGTTCGCGGTGGCGCTCGGCGTGATCGCGCTGGCCGTGCGGCTGCTGACCGACCGTCTTGAGCGCACGCTCGCCCTGGCCAGGGCACGCGGGGCCGCGCTGTGGCAGGTGGTGGCCGCGGGGGCCGGGCTGACCGCGCTCACCGTGGTGCCCGCCGCCTTCGCCGGGTACGGCCTGTCGTTCCTGCTGCCGGGGCCCGCGCTGCCGATCGTGCACATCGGCCCCGCGATCGTGGCCGTCGCCACGATCGCCTTCGCCGGGACCCGCGTGGCGCTGGCCCACCGAGCCCCGCTGCGGGAGCGGCGCACCGACCTCGCCGCCGTCCGGCCGTCGGCGCGGCGCGTCACGGCGGAGGCGCTGGTCGTCGTGCTCGCGCTGGCGGGTGCGTACGCGCTGCGCGCCCGCGGGCCGTCCGGCACCGCGCAGCAGGACCCGTACCTGCTGCTGATCCCGGTGGCGCTGACGCTCGCCGCCGCGCTCATCACGTTGCGGTGCCACCCGTACCCGCTGCGGCTCGTCGTCCGCCTGGCCGCCAGAGGGCGCTCGGCGGTGCCGTTCCTTGGGCTGGCCAGGGCGGCGCGGCAGCGGTTCACCGGCGCGCTGCCGGTGCTGATCCTGCTGCCCGCGCTGAGCCTGTCGGTGTTCGCCGCCGTGACCCGTGAGGGGATCACCACCACGCAGCTTCTCGCGTCCTGGCAGAAGGTGGGCGCCCCCATCAAGGTGACCTCGATCGAGGACATCCCGGCCGATGTCATCGAGCGGATACGCCGGGCGCCAGGCGTCGACGAGGTGGCGCTCGCTCTGACCGGCCGCGCGCAGATTCCGGAGACCGGCGAGCAGCCGTACACGGTCGCCGTGCAACTCGACGCCTGGCGCAGGGTGACCGAGGGAGCGCCCATCACCCCGCCCGCGCTGCCCGGCGACACGTCCGCGCTGCTCTCGCCCGCGCTGGGGCAGCGCGGGACCTTCGACCTCACGTGGCTGTCGCAGGTGCCGGTGAGCAGCCGGGGTGTGATCGGCTCCGTGCCCGGCTTCTACTCCAGCGGGCAGTTCATCCTCCTGCCGTGGGAGATGCTGCCCTGGCCGGCCGCCAACACGCTGCTGATCAAGGGCGACATCACGCCCGCCGAGCTGACGCGGCTCCTCCCGTCGGCCACCGTGGAGACGCAGGCGCAGGCGCTGCGCGACATCCAGGCCGACCCGCTCACCGCGACCGTGCGCACGACGATGGTGGTGGTGACGGCGGCGCTGGGAGCGTACGCGCTGGTCGCCATCGTCATGTCGCTCGTCGCAGGCGCCGAGGGGCGGACGCGGACGATCTCGCTGCTGCGCACGCTCGGGCTGTCCGACCGCCAGGCCCGGTGGCTGGTCCTGCTGGAGCTGCTGCCCGTCGTCCTCATCACCGCGCCCGTCGGCGTGGCGCTGGGCATGATCCTGCCGGCCGCGCTCGGGCCCGGCGTGGACGTGTCGGTCTTCGCCGGCGGCCTGCCCGTCACCGATCACGCGCCCGGCCTGCTGACGCCCCTGGCGCTGGCGGCCGGGCTGGCGCTGTGCGTGCTCGCGGCGTCGTACGCGCACGCCACCCTGGCCCGCCGCCGCGACCTCGACGCCGCCCTGCGCGCGGGCGGCGACTGACCCGCCCGCCACCGCCTCGGGATGGGTGTGGGTGACCCGCGCCGACAGCTCGGCCTGGCGGGCGGCCCGCGCCGCATCACCGGCGAACCACGCGCCGAGCGGCGCCACCCGCATCGCCGCGCCGTTGCCCCACGAGCCCTGTCCGTCGAACAGCGCCGCCGCCGGCTCCCGCCAGTCGCCGCCCTCGCCGATCGCGCCGCCTACGCGGCGGGGGCCGCCCCGCCTTCGCGCTGAGGGCCGCCCCGCCGCTCATGCCGCTTCGGCGGTGAGCGTGGCGGCCACCGGTCTGCGGGCCGCCAGCCGCGCGGGCAGGGCGACCAGGGCCGCCGTCACGACGACGGTCGCCAGCGCGACGCCGAGCACCCCCGGCGTGGGCGGCGCCTCGGCGTTCCGGGCGGAGAACAGCGACAGCAGCACGGAGCCCAGCGGGACGCCGGCGAGCGCGCCGGACAGCGCCGGCAGCAGCTGGGCGACGGACAGCCCGGCGGCGACCTGCCCAGGGGTGGCGCCGACGGCCCGGGCGATGGCCAGGTTCAGCCGGGCGTCCATGGCGGTGGTCCAGGTGAGGATCAGCGTGTTCACCACGGCGAGGGCCACGATCAGCACGGTGACGGCGAGCAACAGCGCGCGGTCGTGCTCGCCGCGCAGGTTCGGCAGGGCCTGCGAGCCGCCCAGGCCGTAGCCGCGGTCGTGCTGGGCGTGCAGGGCCAGCAGGGCGACCAGCGTGATCACGGTGACCGCGGTGGCGCACGCCTGCAGCGCGGCGCGGCCCGGCCTGCGGACGGTCAGCCGCAGCCCGAGGAGGAACGGCGTGGGCAGCAGCGCGGACAGCGCGGTCGACCAGGGCCGGTGCGCCGGCCGGCGGACGCCGGCGCCCAGTGCCGTGACCGTCGCCGTACGCATGGCGTGCAGCGTGGGACGCAGGGTGGACAGCACCGCCACCGCGACGGCCAGCAGCGTCGCCGCGACCACGGCGGGGCCGGTCAGTGAGACGTCACCGATGCGGCTGGCGGTGGGGCTGGCGATGGCGGGCATGGCCAGCCGGGCGGCCACCAGCCCGAGCACGTCGCCGGCCAGCGCCAGGACCAGGTATTCGGCGAGCAGTACGATCGCGATCAGACCGGGTGTGGCGCCGACGGCCTTGAGCAGCCCGGCCCTGCGGGTCTGCTCGGCGGCGCGCCCGGCGGCCAGCGCGGCCACGCCGGTGACGGCCAGCAGATCGAGCAGCCAGCCGCCGAGCACCAGGATCGGCTGGGCGTTCCTGAGGATGACCTTGTCCTGCCGGGCCTTGAACTGCCAGGAGTGGAAGTTCACCCGGATCCCGTCGAGCTCGTGGTGGGCGTCGCGGAAGGTGTCGGCGGTGGCGGGGTCGCGCAGCTTGAGGTCGATGGCGGTGGTCACCGGCAGCTCGCCGGCCCGGGCCAGAGCCCGCGCGTCGGACGTGGTCAGCCAGGCCAGGCCGCTGTAGTCGCTGGGGCCGCCGCCGGGGCCGATCTGCGCCGCCCACGGGTAGATGGAGGTGGCCGCCGTGACGGCGATCCCGACGACAGGGTACGTCCGGCCGGCGATCGTGACCTGGTCGCCGGGGCCGGCGCCGAGCGCGGTGGCGAAGCCGCGTTCGAGCACCACGCCGCCGGGGCGTACCCACCGGCCCGAGGTCACCACCGGCCGCTCGACCGGTGCGGGTCGCTCGCCGATGGCGTGCACCACGACCGGGGACGCGATGCCGCCGCGCGCGACGAGATCGGCGTAGACGACGCGGTACGGGCCCCGATGGGCGACGACACGCGGATCCTCCGCCAGGGAGGCGAGAGCCGAGGAGACGGCGGGGCCCGTGTCGCCGGACAGCACCACCACGTCGGGGCCTGCGGTGGCGGCGCGCGTCTGCGCGTACAGGGAGTCGCTGACGGCGGGCAGGGACACCCCGACGGCCAGCGTCGCCGCGGCCACGGCCACCGCGACCAGCAGCAGCACGCCCTGAACGCGCTGCCGGCGCAGATCGGCGCGCACCAGCCGGAAAAGCAGGGCGAGGAAGCCCATGGTGCTCAGCCCTCCAGCCCGATGAACCCGCCCAGCCCGGACAGCCACCCGCCGCCCGTGCCCGGCATCATCGTGTCGCCGACGAACATGCCGTCGCGCATCGTGATCAGCCGGTCGGCGGTGGCCGCCACCCGCTCATCGTGGGTGACGATCACCAGGGTCTGGCCTGAGCGCCGCAGGTCCTCGAAGAGGCGCAGGATGTCGTTGGTCGCCGCGCTGTCGAGGTTCCCGGTCGGCTCGTCGGCGAGGACGACACGCGGCTCGTTGACCAGCGCACGGGCGATGGCGACCCGCTGCCGCTGCCCGCCCGACAGCTCCGACGGCAGATGCCTGGCGCGCCCGGCGAGCCCCACATGCTCCAGCAGCTCGGACGCCCGCCGCCTGGCCTGCCGGGGCGAACGGCCGGCCAGCAGCGCGGGCAGCTCCACGTTCTCCGCCGCCGACAGCTCCTCCACCAGGTGGAACGCCTGGAAGACGAAGCCGACGGAGCGCCGCCGCAGGCGGGCCAGGGCCCGTTCGCTCAGCGTGTCGATGCGCTGCCCCGCCAGCCACACCTCGCCGCCGGTCGGCCGTTCGAGGCCGCCGAGCACGTGCAGCAGTGTGGACTTCCCGCAGCCGCTCGGCCCCATCACGGCCAGCGACTGCCCCTCCGGCACCTCCAGATCGACCTCGTCCACCGCGCGGACCCGGCTCTGCCCCTGGCCGTGCGTCTTCACCAGGGCGCGGGCCTGCAGGGCGATCATGTGTCCTCCTGGTGGGTCCACGCGCGTTCGCAGGCGTCGAGCCAGCGCAGGTCCGCCTGCAGCCGCAGCACGATCCCTTCGAGCAGCAGTCCGGCGCCCGACTCGGGCGGCTCGGCGAGCACCGCCTGCTGTGTCTCGCGCAGGCGGCGCAGCAGCTCGCGGCGCTGCGCCGCGACCAGCTCCACCGGGTCGGCCAGCCGCGCCGCGGCGGCCGCCGTCAGCTTGAGATGGAACTCCGCGAGGTCCGGCTTCGGCCAGCCCACCTCGGCCAGCCAGGCGGCCACCCGCTGCTGCCCCGCCGGGGTGAGCGCGTAGACCTTGCGCTCGGGCCGGTCGGGCAGGCCGTCGGCGCGCTCGCAGACGACCAGCCCCGCCCTCTCCAGCCTGCTCAGCGTGACGTAGATCTGGCCCCGGTTCATCGCCTCACCGAGCGGGCCAAGGCTGCGGCGCAGCCGGGCGTGCAACTGGTAGCCGTGCGACGGCTCCTTGGCGAGCATCGCCAGCACCGCGTCCTGCATGCGCACCCCCTAACGGTTAGCCAAATGGATAGCGGTTATCTATGGAGGTGTCAAAGCGTCCGCGTGGCGATCCGGCGCCGGACCTCCGCCGGAAGCGGCCGGGTCCGGCGCGACGCCCACCCGGCCGCCGCGCCGGTGCACGGCAGGTCGATGGCGCCACGAGGTGGCCGCCCGGCCGGTGTTCGAGCACCCGGTCGCCCACCACGAGCCGCTCGGCCCCTGGGCGGGCACCGCGCGCACGGTGCAGGACATCGAGGGGGACGGCGGGTCCGGCTGCCCGATTCCGGCGATGTGCGTGCCCTCGACGGCGGTGGTCTCGTCGGGCCGTACGTGCCGCTCCGGCAGGGTGCGCAGCGTGTCGGATTCCATCTCCTCGCGATGGGCCGCCTGGGGGAGTGCTGCCGAGATCGTGTGAAAGCGTTTTCCCGTGAAGGGTTGACCCCACGGAAACGCGGCTGTTACAACGTTGCAGAGAGCCCGTTGACAACCCCTCTTTCACCCCGGGCGGCCCGCCGGTCGATTGCGCGGCCACAGCCCCCGGACGAGTTCGGCGACCCCGTCTTCACACGGCGGCCACTTCGGTCGGGCCGCTGGTCTGCAAGGAAAAGGATCACGCATGTCCCTGGCACTCACCCACGTCCACGGCGATCGCATCACGGTGGCCCACGAGGCGAGCGGCACGGAGCTGTTCGCGTACGTCTACCGGCCGGAGGCGGCATGGGAGGCGCCCAAGCCGTACCTGCACCCGATCAGAACGCTGTCCGGCGCGGTGGTGACCGACTACCGCCCCAACGACCACCGCTGGCACAAGGGACTGCAGCTCACCGCCTCGCACCTGTCGGGCCAGAACCTGTGGGGCGGCCACACGTACGTGCACGGCGAGGGCTATCGCCGGCTTCCCGAGCGGGTCGGATCCATGGCTCATCAAGGATTCGACGAGGTGCGTACGAGTGTTGACAGCGCTGTCATCACGGAGCGCCTCACCTGGCATCCGCACAGTGGCGATCTGTGGGCCGACGAGGAGCGCCGCATCGAGGTGCGCGACGTGGATCCCGCGTCGGGAAGCTGGTCGCTGATCTGGACCTCGTCGGTGACCAACCGGCGGGACGAGCCGCTGCGCTTCGGCAGCCCCACCACCCACGGCAGGCCCGCCGCCGGGTACACCGGGCTGTTCTGGCGCGGCCCGCGCGCCTTCCGCGGCGGGCGGGTCTTCACCGCCGAGGCGGACGGCGGCGACCTCATGGGCACCCAGGCGCCCTGGCTGGCGTACGTCGGCGAGCACGACGGCCGCGACGGCCACGCCACGCTCGTCTTCGAGCACGCACCCTCCAACGACCACGCGGGCGAGAAGGGCACGCACCCCGCGCACTGGTTCGTCCGCAGCGACCCGTTCGCCGCCGTCGCCCCCTCGTGGGCGTTCTACGAGGAACTGGTCCTCGACCCCGGCGAGACGCTCAGCCGCTCCTACCGCGTCGTCATCGCCGACGGTGCGTGGGACCGCGACCGGGTCGCCGCCCACCTCACGGAGCATGCCTGGTGAGCGGGCACCTCGTCAGCCGGCGCACCGTCCTGGCCGCAGGTTTCGCCGCCGCGCTCGCCGGCTGTTCGGGTACCCGTACGCAGGCCTCGCCGCGCGGCGGCGTCACCCTCACCTACACCTGGTGGGGCAACGACGACCGCGCCGCACGCACGCAGCGGGCCGTGCGGCTGTTCGAGCGGGCGAACCCCGGCATCGCCGTCCGCACGTCCAACTCCGAGTTCGGCGCGTACATGCAGAAGCTCGCCACCCAGGCGGCCGGCGGCGGCATCCCCGACGTGGCGCAGCTCGACTACCGGCAGATCACCCAGTACTCGGCCGGCGGCGCCCTCCTCCCGCTGGACGAGTTCATCAAGGACGGCACGATCAGGACCTCCGAGATGGACCCCGGCCTGCTGCGCACCGGCACCTACGAGGGCAGGCAGTACGCGCTGCCGCAGGGCCGCGGCATCACCGGCTACGCCTACGACGCGGCCCTGTACGCCAAGGCCGGCGTCCCCATGCCGAAGCCCGGCTGGACCTGGGAGGACTTCGAGGAGGCCAACAAGGCCATCGCCGCACTCGGCCTCAGGGCTCCCGACGGCCGCCGGGTCACGGGCGCCAACGACGGCGGCGGCAACGAGGACATCTTCGAGGTCTGGCTGCGCAGCAGGGGCGGGCAGCTCTACGCCGAGCAGAAGCGCATCGCGTTCACCGAGGACGACCTCGCCGAGTTCTGGACGTTCTGCGACCGGATGCGCAGGGAGGGCGCGATCGCCTCGGCCGAGGACACCGCGCAGTCCGGCAGCGTGGAGACCAGCCCCATGGGCCGGCGGCTGAGCGCCGCCGACTTCACCTGGGACGCGCCGTTCCCCGGCTACACGACGCTGCTCGGCGACTCCATCCACTTCGCGCCGGTGCCCACGACCGCGGGGCGCTCGGGCTCGTACTTCAAGCCCAGCATGCTCCTCGGCATCGGAGCGCACACCGAGCACCCCGAGGAGGCGGCCCGGCTGATCGACTTCCTGCTCAACGACCGCGAGGCGGGCTCCGTCCTGGAGTTCACCCGCTCCACCCCGCCCAACCGGGTGATCGCCGCCGACGTCGCCAAGAACCTGAAGGGGCCCGAGCTGGAGATCTACCGGTACGCCCAGACGATGGAGAAGTACGGCATGGACCCGCCGCCGCCCGCGCCGCCGCGCGGCGACGTCGCGCTCCAGACCGCCTTCAACCGCAACTACCAGCGCGTCATGTTCGAGATGGCCACCCCCAGGCAGGCGGCGCGCGAGTTCATCGACGAGGCGAACCGGGAGCTGAGGTCATGACCGCACTGACGACCGGCGCGCCCGCGCGCTCCGCCCGCACCGCCCCGCCGGGCGAGCCCCGCCGGGTGCGTGAGAAGCAGTGGCCCGCCTACGTGTTCATGTCACCGTGGATGATCGGCGCGGGCCTGCTGACGCTGCTGCCGATGGCGGTGTCGCTGTATCTGTCGTTCACCGACTACGACCTGTTCGACCCGCCGCAGTGGGTGGGCCTGCGCAACTACGCCGAGATGCTCTTCGAGGACCCGCGCTACTGGCGCTCGGTCGGCACGACCATGCTGTACGTCGTCGTCGCCGTGCCGCTGAAGCTGGGACTCGCGCTCGGCGCGGCCGTCCTGCTGAAGAACCTCAACCGGGGCAGGGGCTTTTACCGCTCGGCCTTCTACGCGCCGTCGCTGCTCGGCGCGAGCATGTCGATCGCCCTGGTGTGGCGGGCGCTGTTCAACGACGGCGGCTCGGTCACCGACGTGCTGGAGACGTTCGGCATCCACACCGGCGGCTGGGTGGGCAACCCCCATCTCGCGGTGTTCGCGGTGGTGCTGCTCGCGGTCTGGCAGTTCGGGGCGCCCATGGTGATCTTCCTGGCCGGGCTGCAGCAGATCCCGCCCGACCTGTACGAGGCCGCCGCGCTCGACGGCGCCGGCGCCTGGCGGCGGTTCGTCTCCGTCACCGTGCCGATGCTCTCGCCGGTCGTCTTCTTCAACCTCGTGCTGGAGATCATCCAGTCGTTCCAGGTCTTCACCCCCGCCTTCGCGATCAGCGGCGGCTCCGGCGGGCCCGCCGACTCGACCATGTTCTACACGCTCTACCTGTACGAGCGCGGCTTCACCGCCTCGCACATGGGCTACGCGGCGGCGATGGCCTGGCTGCTGCTGCTCGCCATCGGGGCGATCACCCTGGTCCTGTTCAGGACGTCGCGGTCCTGGGTCTTCTACGCCGACGAGGAGGGACGATGACCACCGCGTCCACCACCGCCGGCGCCTCGTGGGGCGCGACCGTCCGGCGATGGCTGCCGCACGCGATCGCCGCCGTCAGTCTGCTCATCCTGCTCTATCCGCTGGCCTGGCTGCTCGCCACCTCCGTGAAACCCGCCGACGAGGTCGTCACCAGCCTCGACCTGCTGCCCAGCCGCCTGGAGTGGTCGAACTACCTGACCGCGCTCGAAGGCGTGTCCGGCGTGCCGGTCAGCCGGTTGTTCCTCAACACGGTGGTGATCGCGGGCGGCTGCGTCATCGGCAACCTGCTGTCGTGCTCGCTGGCCGCCTACGCCTTCGCCCGGCTGCGCTTCCGGATGCGCAAGGTGATGTTCGGCTTCATGGTGGCGACGCTGATGCTGCCGCACCACGTCGTGCTGATCCCGCAGTACATCATCTTCAACCGGCTCGGGCTGGTGGACACGTACTGGCCGCTGATCCTGCCCAAGTTCCTCGCCACCGAGGCGTTCTTCGTCTTCCTCATCGTGCAGTTCATGCGCAACCTCCCGCGCGAGCTGGAGGAGTCGGCGCGGATCGACGGGTGCGGGGCGTTCCGTACGTACTGGGCGATCACGCTGCCGCTGAGCCGGCCGGCGCTGATCACCACGGCCATCTTCACGTTCATCTGGTCCTGGAACGACTTCCTCACCCAGATGATCTACCTGTTCGCGCCGGAGAAGTTCACGCTCACCATCGCCCTGCGCGCCTTCGTCGACCAGTCGAGCACGTCCGCCTACGGGCCCATGTTCGCGATGTCGGTGATCTCGGTGCTGCCGATCGTGCTGTTCTTCTTCGTGTTCCAGCGCTACCTGGTCCAGGGCATGGCCACCTCCGGGCTGAAGGGGTGAGACGCGATGGCCCGCCTCACCCCCGCAGGACCGGCCGCGCCGCACCGCTCCCCGCGCGAACCGGGCGGCTCGGCCGCGCCTCACCCGTCCCCGGACGCGCCGGGCGGCCCGGACGCGCCGCGCCGGCCGCCGCTCGCGCCGGGTGGCCCGGACGCGCCGCGCCGGCCCCCGCACGCGCCGGAGGGCTCGGCCGCGGCGCACCTCCGGCGTGCACCCGGGGAGCCGTTCGGGCCCGGGTTCGCGCTCTTCGCGGACATGCTGCTGGCCGGGCTGCTGACCACCGTCGCGGCCCTGCCGGTGGTGACGATCCCGGCGGCGCTCGCCGCCGCGTCCGCCTCGCTCAGGCAGGCCGCGACCGGTGGCGCGCACGTCACCTTCACGGGGTACGCGCGGCGGCTGCGCGCCCGGCTGGCTCCCCGCACGCTGGCCGCCGGGCTCGCCCTGCCGCTGCTCGCCGGGGTGCTGCTCGTCGACGTCGCGCTGATCCGTGCCGGGCTGCCCGGCGCCGGCGTCGCGGGGCCCGCCCTGGCCCTGCTCGCGCTGGCGGCGGCGACGGCCGGGCTGCGGGCCACCGCGCTGCCGGAGCCGTACGGGATGTCGGCCCGCGAGGCCCTGCGCCGCCTCGCCGGCGACCCGCGCGGCACGCTTCTGCTGGCCTGCGCGGTGCTGCTCGCCGTGCTGCTCGGCTGGTCGATCCCGCTGCTGGTGCCGCTGCTGCCGGGACCGCTGGCCTTCGCCGCGACCGTCGTGGACCTGCGCCGCCCCGGCGTCAGCGGGTGAGGTGGCGGCCGCCGCCGATGGAGATGATCTCGCCGTTGACGTGGCCGTTGGCGGCCGAGGCGAGGTAGGCGACGGCGCTCGCCACGTCCTGGGGGGTGCAGATGCGGCGGGTGGGGGTCTTCGCCGCCTCGGCGTCCACCACCTCCTGTCCGAAGCCCGGCGTGGTCAGCACCCGGTCGGTCAGCGTGAAGCCCGGCCTGACGACGTTGGTGAGCACCCCGTACGGGGCCTCCCTGACCGCCAGCACCTCGGCGGCGGTCTCCAGCGCGGCCTTGGCGGCGGGGTAGGCCGCGCTGCCCGGTATCGGCTGGGCGACGACGTCCGACGACATCACCACGATCCGCCCCCAGCCGGCCGCCCGCATGCCGGGCAGCGCGGCCTCGATCACCGACAGCGTCCCCGTGACGTTGGCGGTGAGGGCGCCGGTCAGGCTCTCCCATGTCTCGGGTCCCCTGGCCGGCCAGGACACCGCGTTGGCGACCAGCACCGCGATCTCGCCGAGGTCGCTCCGCACCTGCTCGACCGCCGCCCGGATCGACCCTTCGTCGCGCTGGTCGAGGCGGACCGCCATGGCCTTGCCTCCCTCGCGGATGATCGAGTCCACCAGCTCGCGGGCCCGCTGCTCGTTCCGCTGCCAGGTCGCGGCGACGAGGGCGCCCTCCTGCGCCAGTAACGCGGCGATCGCGCGGCCGATGTCGCCTGACGCGCCCGTGACCAGCGCTACCCGTCCCGTCAGTCCGAGGTCCATCGCGATCCCTCATTCTATAGTCGGCTATCTGATAGCCGACTATATATCAGTAGGGTGAGGTCTTGTGGAAGTACGTGAGGCGATGCGCGTCAACCGGGCGCTGAACAAGATGAGCCAGCTCTACCGGGCGTCCAAGGCGCGCAAGCTCGCCGCGCTCGGCCTGCATCCCGGCCAGGACGTGCTGCTGTGGGTGCTGGCGCAGGAGCCGGACGGCATGACGGTCTCCCAGCTCGCCGCCCGGCTCGGCGTCGAACAGCCCACCGCCACCCGCAGCCTCGCCCGCCTGGAGACCGGCGGCTGGTTCCGCCGCGAACCCGTCCCGGCCGACCGCCGCCAGGTCCGCATCGTCGTCACCGAGTCGGGACACCGCCTGGTGCCCGCCATCGAACGCGTCTGGACCGAGCTGGCCGAGGAGACGCTGGGCGAGGTGGACGAGGAGCGGCGGGCGATCGTGCTGGAGGCGATCGAACAGGCCAACGACCGGCTCCGCGCGAAGGTCGGCGAAGAGGCGCTCGCCGAAGGCTGACCGCCGCCCGCCCCACGCTCGGCCTCAGGGAAGGGCGGCGAGTTTGGCGCGTACCGCATCCGCCTGCGGCCGGTCCGGCTCGGCGAGCAGGCCGAGCGCGCGCCGCCACACCGCGCGGGCCGCATCGGGCGCCCCCGCCGCCACGTGGACCTCTCCCAGGTTCACCAGTGCACGGGCGAGGAACGGCCGGCAGTCCAGCTTCTCGAACAGGGCGATCGCCCGCAGGAAGTACTCCGCCGCGTCCGCGAGCCGCCCGGCCCGGTGATGGGCATGGGCGATGCTGTCCCAGGTCTGCGCCTGGTTGCTGGGGTCGTCGAGCCGCTCGTACAGGGCGGCGGCCCGGCCGCAGTGGCGCAGCGCCTGCTCGTAGTCGCCCAACTCGGCGCAGACGAAGCCGGTCGTGTTGTACGCCATCGCCTGGCCTGACAGGTCGCCCGCGGCCACGTACAGGTCGAGCGCCCGCCCGCCGTGGTGCAGCGCCTCGCGGTGGCGGCCCTGGCGGTAGAGCAGCGCGCACAGGTTGAGGTGGGTGTGCGCCTGGCCGACGGTGTCGCCGAGCCGGTCGTACAGGTCGAGCGCCCGCCGGATGTGCGGCCGGGCCTCGTCGTGCCGGCCCAGGTTGGAGCAGGCCATGGCGATGCCGCGATGGGCGATGGCCTGGGCGCGTACGTCGCCGAGCCGCTCGGCGGCGGCCAGCCCCGCGCGCTGGGTGGCGCGCCACTCGTCCCAGTGGCCCTGCCGGTAAAGGAAGTCGGTCACGACCCAGACGAGCTGCGTGGCGTGCGCGTCGAACCCCTCGGCGGCGGCCCGGGAGATCAGGCCGAGCAGCACGCGGTGTTCCGCGGCGTACCAGGCGAACGCCTCCTCGTAACCGGCGAGCGGGGTGACCGTCACCCCCGCCTGGCAGGGGGCGAGCGTGATGGGCTCGCGGTGCGGGTTGATCAGCCGGGCGGCGGCGTGGCCGGTGTGCAGGTGGTGGTCGAGCAGACGGCGCAGCGCGGCCCGCCGCTCGCCCGCGTGCGGCCTGACCAGCTCGGCCGCGTAGCCGCGCAGCAGGTCGTGCATGGTGTAGCGGCCCGGCAGGTGCTCGGTGAGCAGGTGCGCGTCGCGCAGCTCGCCGGCGAGCGGACGTGACCGCTCGGGCGTGAGGCCCGCCAGGCTCGCCATCGCGGGGATCGTGAAGTCGGGGCCGGGATGCAGCGCGAGCAGCCGGAACAGCCGGGCGGTCTCGGCGCCCAGCGCGCGGTACGACCAGGAGAAGACCGCGCGGGCGTCGGCCGCGGGGTCGCCCGCGTCGAGCGTGTCCAGCCGCCTGCGCCGGTCGGCGAGCCGGGCGGCGACCGAGGCCAGGGTGGCCGCGTGGGCGGCGGCGTGCGCGGCCGCGATGCCCAGTGCGAGCGGCAGCCCGGCGCAGCGCGCGACGATGGCGTCGGCCGCCGCGCGCTCGGCGGCGACGCGGGCCGCGCCGAGCCGGGCCGCCAGCAGCTCCCTCGCCTCGTCCGGACCCAGCAGACCGAGGGGCAGCGCGGCGGCCGCCTCCGTCGCGACGAGGCCGGTCAGCGCGTTCCTGCTGGTCACCAGCACCGCGCAGGACGGCGCGGCGGGCAGCAGCGGCTTGACCTGATCGGCCTCCCTGGCGTTGTCCAGCACGATGAGGACCCGCTTGTCCGCGAGGATCGTCCGGTACAGCGCGGCGCGGGCGGGCAGGTCGCCGGGGATCCGGCGCGGCGGCACGCCCAGCGCTTCCAGGAACTCGGCCAGGGCGTCCCGGGGGTCCACCGCGCCGCCCGCCGGGCCGAAGCCTCTGAGGTTCACATAGAGCTGGCCGTCGGGGAACCACGCGCGCGCCCGGTGCCCCCAGTGCAGGGCCAGGCACGTCTTGCCGACGCCCGCCATGCCGGAGACGACGCAGACGCGGGAGCCGCCGTCGCCCGCCCGCGGGCCCAGCAGCGTGTCCAGCTCCGCCAGCTCCTCCGCCCTGGCCACGAACCCCGGCACGGCCCGGGGAAGCTGCCGCGGCGCCGGCCATGTGGACGCGCTATCGCCTTCACCGGAGCCGGCGACCGTCCCGGCCGACAGGTCCGGTCCCTTGCCCGTCCCGGCCGCCGCATCCGGGCCGCTGACCGTTCCGGCCGCCGCGTCCTTGCGGGTCCTCCTCCCGCTTCCTGCGGCTTTCGCGGCGGCGGCGAAGAGGGCCTGTTCGAGCGGGCCGAGCCGGAGGGCCTCCGCGAGCAGCCTGAGCGACCTGCTGCGGGGCCG
The DNA here is from genome assembly GCF_043196965.1 of Nonomuraea sp. NPDC049309. Classification (NCBI taxonomy): domain Bacteria; kingdom Bacillati; phylum Actinomycetota; class Actinomycetes; order Streptosporangiales; family Streptosporangiaceae; genus Nonomuraea; species Nonomuraea sp. NPDC049309. The sequence goes on from NZ_JBICSH010000006.1 coordinate 549,717, forward strand.
GTAGCCGGGCTCGCCCTCAAGCCTGCGGATGGTCCGTACGCTGACGCCCGTCTTCCCGGCCAGCTCCTCCTGGGTCAGCAGCGCCCGATCGCGCCAGGTCCGGATCAGCGCGCCCAGGCTCAGGCCATCCGGCGCGGAGACGTCGCCCGCGCCGTCACGCATGTCAGCAGGCATGGGGACCCCTCGATCAACCGCCCTTGCCGCATCGCCCGCGTTTCAGGGGCGCCGACGGGGTGGAGTCTACGGAGGGCCCCAGGCCCGGCAAGAGTGCCGTGCCCGTTCGAGTCCGTTTGAGCCCGCTGTCTGTCCGGAATCGCAGGGCCACCCCTCCGGCCCGCGATTCCGGCCGGAGGAAAGCGCCGGCGAAAGCACCCGGTGCCGCAGCGGTCCTGACGGCCGGACCTGCTCGCGGGGCGGGCTGAAAGGCTAGGAGCATGAAGTTCACCGACGGGCTCTGGCAGCTCCGCCCCGGCGTCACCGCGCTGTACGCGGCCGAGGCCTACGACATCGACACGCACGACGACGCGATCACCGTGACCGCGCCCACCACCGTCATCACCCGGCGCGGCGACACGCTCAACCGGCCGGTGCTGACCCTGCGGCTGTCGTCACCGCTGGAGAACGTCATCCGCGTCCGCATCGACCACCACGTCGGCGGCGGCGAGCAGCGCGGCTTCGACCTGCCCGGCGACGGCGACGGCCCGGCCAAGACCGACGGCACGACGCTCACCAGCGGCGCGCTCAGCGCCACCGTCACGCCCGGCGCCCCCTGGAACCTCGCGTTCCACGCGGGCGAGCGGCGGCTCACCGAGAGCGGGCACAAGTCGATCGGCTACTTCCGGCTCGACGCCGACGCCCAGACCGACCCCGGGCCGGTCGGCAAGCGCAGGAGCGGGCCGTCGGCCCACCTCGCCCAGCAGCTCTCGCTCGGCGTCGGCGAGGTGGTCTACGGGCTCGGCGAGCGCTTCGGCCCGCTGGTCAAGAACGGCCAGACGGTCGACATCTGGAACGCCGACGGCGGCACCTCATCGGAGCAGGCGTACAAGAACGTGCCGTTCCACCTCACCAACCGGGGCTACGGCGTGTTCGTCAACCACCCGGGGCACGTCTCGTACGAGGTGGGCTCCGAGGTGGTGCAGCGCGTGCAGTTCTCCGTCGAGGGGGAGAGCCTCGAGTACTTCGTCATCTACGGGCCCACGCCCAAGGAGATCCTCGAACGCTACACCGCGCTGACCGGCCGCCCCGCCCGGCTGCCCGCCTGGTCGTACGGGCTGTGGCTGTCCACCTCGTTCACCACCGCTTACGACGAGCAGACCGTCACCTCGTTCATCGACGGCATGGCGGAGCGCGACCTGCCGCTGTCGGTGTTCCACTTCGACTGCTTCTGGATGCGCGAGTTCAACTGGTGCGACTTCACCTGGGACCCGCGCGTCTTCCCCGACCCGGAAGGCATGCTGGCCCGGCTGCACGACAAGGGCCTGCGGGTCTGCGTGTGGATCAACCCGTACATCGGGCAGCGCTCGCCGCTGTTCGCCGAGGCGGCCGAGCGCGGTTACCTGCTGCGGCGGCCGGACGGCGGCGTCTGGCAGTGGGACATGTGGCAGGCCGGCATGGGCCTGGTGGACTTCACCGACCCCGCCGCGACGCGCTGGTTCCAGTCGAAGCTGCGCGGCCTGCTCGACCAGGGTGTGGACGCGTTCAAGACCGACTTCGGCGAGCGCATCCCGCTCGACGTCGTCTACCACGACGGATCCTCGCCCGAGCGCATGCACAACCTGTACGCCCAGCTTTACAACCAGGCCGTCTTCGAGGTGCTGGAGGAGCGGCGCGGGCGCGGCGAGGCGGTGCTGTTCGCCCGGTCGGCGACCGCTGGCGGCCAGCGGCTGCCCGTCCACTGGGGCGGCGACTCGGGCTCCTCGTACGAGTCGATGGCCGAGAGCCTGCGCGGCGGCCTGTCGCTGGCGTTCTCCGGGTTCGCGTTCTGGAGCCACGACATCGGGGGATTCGAGGGCACCCCCGATCCCGGCGTGTTCAAGCGGTGGGTCGCCTTCGGGCTGATGTCCTCGCACTCGCGGCTGCACGGCTCGTCGTCGTACCGGGTGCCGTGGGCGTTCGACGAAGAGGCGGTCGAGGTCACCCGGATGTTCACCAGGCTCAAGCTGCGCCTGATGCCGTACCTGTACCAGGCGGGCATCGAGGCGCACGAGCGGGGCACGCCCGTGATGCGGCCGATGGCGATGGAGTTCCCCGGCGATCGCAACGTCGCCCACCTCGACACCCAGTACATGCTCGGCACCGACCTGCTCGTCGCCCCCGTCTTCAGCGCCGACGGCACGGTGGAGCTCTACCTGCCCGAGGGCACGTGGACGAACTACCTGACCGGCGAGCGCGTCGAGGGCGGGCGCTGGCGCACCGAGCGGCACGGCTTCACGTCGATGCCGATCTACGTGCGCGAGGGCGCGGTGCTGCCGCTGGGCGCGCGCGACGACCGGCCGGACTACGACTACCTCGACGGCCTGACGCTGCGCGTCTACCCCGGGCCCGACGGCGAGACCGCGCTCACCGTCACCGATCCGGCGACCGGCACCCCGGCCGGGTTCACGGTCGTGCGCGCGGGCGGCGAGGTCACGGTCACCTCCACGCTCGCCTCGGGCTGGCGGCACGAGGTCGCCTGAACGCGCCGAACGCCGTCACCGGGGGTTGAGGTGGGCCGACAGGAACGCCACGACCCTGGTGACGAAGGCCGCCCGGTTGGCCGTCCGCCGGATCTCGTGACCCTCGTCGCCGAAGATCAGGTGCTCGCACGGCAGGCCGAGCGCCGCGGCCGCGGCGATCACCTGCTCGGCCTCGTACAGCGGCACGTTGGTGTCCTGCGCCCCGTGCACCACCAGCAGGGGAGCGGCCAGCCTGCCGAGCGAGCGCAGCGGCGACAGCGCGCGCAGCAGCCGCCGGTCCGCCTCCGGATGGCCGTATTCGGGGACGGCCGCGGCGGCGATCCACGGCTCGGTGCGGGCGTAGAAGGTCTCGAAGTCGGCGATGCCGCTCACGGTCACGCCCGCACGGAACAGGCGCGGGTGCGTGACGAGCGCGGCGAGGGTCAGGTAGCCGCCGTACGACCAGCCCATGCAGGCCAGCCTGGACGGGTCGCCCGCGCCGATGCGGGCCAGCCCGGCCGCGCAGTCGGCCACGTCGTCGATCGCGTGGAAGCGCAGCTCGCGGTCGTCGGCCTGGCGGAAGGCCCGCCCGTAGCCGCCCGAGCCGCGCACGTTCGGAGCGAGCACCCCGATCCCGGCGGCCAGCAGCCCCTGGTAGAGCGGGTTGAACGCGGGCCGCTCCTGGTCCTCGGGCCCGCCGTGCAGGAAGATCGCGAACGGCGCGGGGCCCTGCGCGTGCGGCGGCCGGTAGAGCCAGGCCGCGATCTCCATCCCGTCGCGGGCGGTGAAGCGCACCGGCTCGGCCCCGATCGCCGCGGGCAGCCGGCCCGCGCCCGCGACGTGCCGGTAGCCGCCGTGATCGAGGTCGCACAGCAGCACGTGGGACGGCTCCTGCGGGCTCTCGGCGGCCAGCGCGGCCAGGTCGCCCTCCCAGCCGATCCTCGCCGAGGTGACGACGTCGGCGGGCGGCGGCGGCAGGTGCTCGAGCCGGCCGTGTTCCAGGTCCAGGACGTCCAGCTCGGAGCGTCCGTGCGCGTTCCACACGAGCAGCGCGCGGCGGCCGTCCGCGCTGAGCGCGAAGGCGTCCAGCTCGGCGTCCGGCCGCTCGGCCAGCACCTCGGCCTCGGCCCCCTGGTGGACGGCGAGCAGTGCGGCGCGGTCGCGTCCCGCGTCCGACACCAGGTAGGCGGTCCCGCCGTCGGGGGAGAGCGCGCCGTCGTCGGTGCTGCCCGGCAGGCCGGGCAGCAGCGGACGCTCGTTGCTCGGCTCGTGCGCGCCGAGCGCCTCCGACACCAGGTCCACCACGTACATGCGGCGGTGGCCGCGCGGCCCGCGCCGCAGCAGCATCCTCGCGTGGTCGCGGCTGACGGCGACCGGCCGCAGCAGCGGTCCCGCGGCGATCACCTGGCGGGCGCCGGCGACGGCGTCCACGAGCACGGCCCTGGACACGCCGTCCGCAGCCGTCTCGGTGACGAGCAGCGTCTCGCCGCGCCCGGTCCAGCGCACCGGCACGGCCGAGCCGCCGGAGGGCGCGGCCAGCATGCGCAGGTCGCCGCCGTGCGGCTGGACGGCCCACACCTGGGTGTGCTCGCCGCCGCCCGGCGCGACCTGCACGGCGAGGTGCGTCCCCGCCGGTGACCAGCGCACGTCCACCACCGGCTGCGGCCCGGTGGGGACCGCCCACGGCTCGCCGGCGCCGCGCAGGGGCCTGATCCACACGCGGGGCGCGCCGTCCTGGTCGCTGACGTACGCCACCGCGCCGTCGCCGGGGGCGAGCGCGGGCGCGTGGCAGGTCCACGCGGTCAGCGCGTCGTCACCCGGCCGCGCCATCACAGCCCGTGGGTCTGCAGCCACAGCTCCAGCAGGCCGAGCTGCCACAACGTGTTCACGCCCGTCGGCGTCCTGTCCCGCTCGGGATCGGCGAGCAGCCGGTCCACCCGGTCGCGGCGGAACAGGCCGCGCTCGCGGGCGGCCCTGCAGGTCAGCGCGTCGCGGAGGAGATCGAGCAGCGCGCCGTGCACGTGCCGGATCGCGGGCACGGGGAAGTACCCCTTCGGCCGGTCGACGACCGCTTCAGGCAGCAGCCGCCGCGCGGCGTCCTTGAGCACGCCCTTGCCGCCGTGCGCCAGCTTCAGCTCGGCGGGGCAGGCCGCGGCCAGCTCGACCAGCTCGTGGTCCAGGAACGGGGTGCGCGCCTCCAGCCCGTGGGCCATCGTCATGTTGTCCACCCGCTTGACCGGGTCGTCCACCAGCATGGCGGTGGTCTCCAGGCGGAGCACGGCGTCGAGCGCGGTGTCCGCGCCCGGCCTGGCCAGGTGGTCGCGGACGAATGCGCCGCTCGCGTCGTGATCGAGCAGGCGGTCCGGCTCCAGCAGCGCGGCCAGCCCCTCGTGCGGGCGGTCGAAGAACGCGCGCTCGTACACGGCGGCGGCCTCGGCCCTGGGCACGCCGGCCAGCGGCGGGAACCAGCGGTAACCCGCGAACACCTCGTCGGCGCCCTGACCCGACTGCACGACCTTGACGTGCTCGGCGACCTCCTGCGCGAGCAGGTAGAACGCCACGCAGTCGTGGCTGACCATCGGCTCGCTCATCGCGCGCACCGCGCCCGCCAGACCGTCGAGCAGGCGCGTGCCAGGGATGCGGATGCGGTGGTGATCGGTACGGAAGCGGCCCGCGACCAGGTCGGAGTAGGCGAACTCGTCGCCCTGCTCGCCGCCCGCCGCCTCGAACCCGATGCTGAACGTGACCGGCGGCTCCGGCTCCTCCTCGGCCAGCAGCGCCACGATGAGGCTGGAGTCCAGCCCGCCCGACAGCAGCACGCCCACCGGCATGTCCGCGACCATCCTCCTGCGCACGGCCGCGCGCAGCGCGTCCAGGATCGCCTCCCGCCACTCGGCCGCGGTCGGCCCGGCCGCCTCGGGGAGCGCGGCGCGGGTGTGCGGCGGGTCCCAGTAGCGGTGATCGGCGCTCGCGCCGTCCGGCTCGATCACCCGTACGGTGGCCGCCGGCAGTTTGCGCACGCCCGCCAGGATCGTGCGCTCGCCGGGCACCAGCGAGTGGAACGTCATGTAGTGGTGCAGCGCCACCGGGTCGATGCCGGTGTCCACGCCCCCGGCGGCCAGCAGGGCGGGCAGCGACGAGGCGAAGCGCAGCCGCCCGCCGCCCCCGGCGACGTACATCGGCTTGATGCCGAGCCGGTCGCGGCCCAGCACGAGACGGCCGGTCGCGCGTTCGTGCACGGCGAAGGCGAACATGCCCTTGAAGCGCTCCACGCAGCGCGGGCCCCACCGGTGGAACGCCTTCACCAGCACCTCCGTGTCCGAGGCGGAGGTGAACCGGTAGCCCGCGCCGCGCAGCTCCCGCCGCAGCTCGGCGTGGTTGTACAGGCAGCCGTTGAACACCACCGCAAGGCCCAGCTCGGCGTCCACCATCGGCTGCGCCGCCTTGTCCGACAGGTCGATGATCTTCAGCCGGCGGTGTCCGAGCGCGACCGGGCCGCGTGACCACAGGCCCGAGCCGTCGGGGCCGCGCGCGTGCATCGCCTCCGCCATCCTCCCGACCGCCCCGATGTCGGCCTGCCCGCCGTCGAAGCGGATCTCGCCGCTCAGCCCGCACATGGGAGGCCGTTCACGATGCCGACCGGTAGGCGGGCGGATCGCCCTGCCGGTCCCACCCGCACGCCCGGGTCTCCGCCAGCAGCAGGTCCACCACGTCGGCGAGCCGCCCCCGCCGGGCGAACGCGCGCCGCTGCCGCTCCGCCGAGCTGCCCCTGGCCAGCGCCCGCTCGACCAGGGACGACACCAGGCCCGCGTCGCCCGCCCGTTCGAGCTGCGGGCGCAGGCCCTCCACCAGCCGCCTGATCACCACCGGCGCGGGGCGCGGCACGCCGTTCACCGGGTCGATCAGCTCGCCCTCCAGGCCCGAGCGCGCCGCCTGCCAGGAGGCCGCGCGCACCGCCGTGAGCTGCACCGTACGCTCCACGCCCTGCCGGATCTCCTCGAGCTCCCTCGCCACCATCGCGCGGAACAACCCGGCGATCAGCACGATGTCCTCCACACGCGGGCAGGAGTCGCAGATGCGCAGCTCCACCGTGGGCACGTGCTGCGACGGCCGGATGTCGGAGTAGATCATCCCCGGGTCGGTGATCACGCCGGTCTTGATCAGCTCGTTGACCATGTCGTCGTACTCGGCGGCCGAGTCGTACTTGTCGATCGGGCCGGCCGTGGGCCAGCGCTGCCAGACCCGGCTGCGGTAGCTCGCGTACCCGGTGTCCTCGCCGTCCCAATAGGGCGAGCTGGCCGACAGCGCGAGCAGCGGCGGGACCCACGGCGTCAGCCGGTGCGCTACCGCGACCGCGAGATCGGGGTCGCGCACCTCGGCGTGCACGTGTGTGCCGCAGATGAGCTGGTCCCGGGTGAGCTGCTGGTAGTCGCTCAGCATCTGCTCGTAACGCGGCTCCTGCGACACCTTCTGCTCGCGCCGTTCGACCAGCGGGGCGCTGCCCGCCGCGACGATGCCCAGCTCCACCGCGTCCGCCTCCCCGACCAGCCGCCTGCGCAGCCCGCCCAGGTCGCGCGCCAGGTCGTCCAGGCTCATGAACGGCGCGCTGTTGGACTCCACGGTCGAACGCTGCAGCTCCTGCGTGAAGCTCTCCGGCGGCAGCGACTCCAGGAGCAGCTCGGCCCGCGCGGTCAGGCGGCGGGTGCGGAGATCGACGACGTGGAACTCCTCCTCCACTCCCACCCGGATCGCGCCCTCGTCACTGTCCACGTCCATCACCTCTTGCTCAGAAACCTGCGGACCTCTCCACTCCCCGCAGAACGGGCAAATGCACATGAATGTGTGAGGTGAGGAGATAATGCGCAGTCGGGCGGTGGATCTCCTGCCCGCGATCATGGATCACCTGGTGTACGGGGGAGGATTCCGCATGGCGAAAGCTGTGCTCGTGGCGTCACTTCTCGCGATGGTGCTGTCGGGGTGCGGCGCGCCGCTCGGCATGGTGAGCCTTGATGACAAGCCGGCGGTCACCGGTTCTCCGGCGACGAGCGCCGCCGCGCCTCCTGGAACCCCGCAGCCGCCCGGCACGCCCGCGGCGTCGGGCACGCCCGCGGCGTCGGGCACGCCCGCGGCGGAGCCGACGAGCTGCCCCCATGGGGAGCTGATCCCGGCGGTGGAGATCCCCGCCGTGCGCACCGACCCCGTGGTCATCCCCGAGGTCGTGATCGACGGCGTCACGGTGCCCTCCGTCACCATCCCCGGCGTCGACATCCCCGCGCAGCGCGTCCCCGCCCAGTGCACCGAGATCGCGCCCGCTCCCGGCGGGTGCCTCGGCAAGGCGTCGATCCCGCCGGTGGAGATCCCCGCCGTGGAGATCCCGCCGGTCGATATCCCCGGGGTGAAGGTGGGCGACATCGAGCTCGACCCGGTGCACGTGGACGGTGATCGGGAGGAGGCCAGGCGCCAGGAAGGCCGGTCGGCGCCTGAGGAGTGCCAGGTCGTGCCCAAGGACGGCGGCTTCGTGCCCAGCGTCTTCCGGTCGTCGGTGTACCGGCCCTCCCTCTACCGGCCGTCGCTCTACCGGCGCTCCGTCTGGCGCCGGGAGGCCTGCAACGACAAGAACGAGTGCATCCCGGAGATCGACATCCCCGCCGTCGAGGTGCCCGCGGTCGACGTGCCGGCCGTGGAGATCCCCTCGGCCGAGCTCAAGGCGTACGAGGCGGGCGCGAGCGACGCGCTCGAAGGGGAGGACTCGATCGCGTTCAGCATCAAGGCGGACGTGCTGTTCGACTTCGACAGCGCCACGATCAAGCCCGCCGCGAAGGCCGAGCTGAAGCGCGTGGCCCGCGAGATCGCGAAGAAGGCGGCCGATGACGCCGTGATCAACGTGGACGGCCACACCGACGCCAAGGGCTCGGACGACCACAACCAGGCGCTGTCGGAGCGGAGGGCGCGGGCGGTGGTGGACTGGCTGGCCACCGAGGGTGGCCTGGACAGGTCGCGGCTGAAGGCGCGGGGCTACGGCGAGAGCAAGCCGGTCGCGCCGAACACCAAGCGCGACGGCTCGGACGATCCCGAGGGCCGCGCGAAGAACCGCCGCGTCGTGGTCTCGACCGCGACCTGAACCCGGCGGGACACTCCCGACGGCGGCCGGCCGGGACGGGACGCGGAGGCCTGGCGGCGGGCGTCAGGCGCGGTGCGGGTCCGGCGGCGGGGCGGGGGCGCGTCAGCGAGGGGCCGAGCGGAGGGCGCCGAGCTCCTCGTTCATCGTGTCGAGGAACGCGGCGACGGTGCGCAGCTCGGCGGGGCTGAAGCGGCTCAGCGCCCGCTCGGTGCCCTCCGCCAGGGGACGGAAGAACGCGGCGGCCAGCTCCTGGGCCGCCTCGCGGTAGTGGAGGTGGACGACGCGCCGGTCGTGCGCGTCGCGCACCCGGCGGATGTGGCCGGCCCGCTCCAGCCGGTCGAGGCAGGCGGTGACCGCGCCGGAGGTGAGGTTGAGCTCCTCGCGCAGCCGGCCCGGCGTGATGGGACCCGGCGCGTCGAAGATCATGATGAGCGCCTGCACGTCGGTCGTGTGCAGGCCCTGCGCCTGCGCGAACTCGTGGGCGATGCGGTTGAACTCGGCGGTCATCCGGCGCAGCCGGGTCGCGAAGGACTGCAGGTCGAGGTCTCCCTCGCCGTCCCCCTCGCCGCCGCTCATGGCGTCCATGCTACATTAGCTCAATCATTGAGACTCTTACTGATTGAGCTACGAGGCGTGACGAAAGGGTGACCGCCATGGCGCGGCGATCGATCCGCTGGCTCGTCCCGGCACTTCTCGTGCTGGCCTGGCTGGCCGTGGGGGGCGGGCTCGGACCGTTCGCTGGCAAGCTCACCGAGGTGGCCACGAACGACCAGGCCGCCTTCCTGCCCCAGAGCGCCGAGTCCACACGCGTTCTGGACGTCCAGGAGAAGTTCCGGCAGGGAGCCGCGCAACCGGTCATCGTCATCTGGACCTCCGGCGGCGGCGAGATCACCCCCGAGCAGACGGCGGCGGCCACCGGCGCGCTCGCCGGGCTGCGCGGCGCCCCCGGCGTCGTCGGCAGCCCCACCCCAGCCTTCCCCTCCGACGACAAGCGGGCGCTGCGCGGCATCGTGCAGCTCAGCCCCGACATCGGCAGCGGCGAGCTCGGCGACGTACTGGAGCGCATCCGCGCGGCCGTCCCCGTCGAAGGCCTGACCACGCACCTCGGCGGGCCCGCCGCCACCAGGGCCGACCTCGGCGACGCCTTCGCCGGCATCGACGGCCTGCTGCTCGCCGTCGCGCTGGTCACCGTCCTGGTCATCCTGCTCGCCGTCTACCGCAGCGTGCTGCTGCCGCTGGTCATCATCTCCGGCGCGGTCTTCGCGCTCGGGCTGGCCTGCGCCGTGGTCTACTTCCTCGCCGACCGCGACATCGTCCGCGTGGACGGCCAGGTGCAGGGCATCCTGTCCATCCTCGTCATCGGCGCGGCCACCGACTACGCGCTGCTGCTCACCGCCCGCTTCCGCGAGGAGCTGGCCGCGGGACGCGACCGCTACGCCGCCGGCCGCGTCGCGCTGCGCCGCTCGATCGAGCCCATCCTGGCCAGCGCCGCCACCGTGGCGCTCGGGCTGCTCGCCCTCCTGCTCAGCAACCTGACCAACAACCGCGCGCTCGGCCCCGTCGGCGCGATCGGCATCGCCTGCGCGGCGCTCAGCGCGCTCACCTTCCTGCCCGCGACGCTCGTGCTGCTGGGCCGCGCCGCCCTGTGGCCGGCCAAGCCGCGCCAGGGCGAGGCCGGCGCGCGCGGCATCTGGGACCGCGTGGCCGGGCTCATCGACCGCAGGCCCCGCCTGGTCTGGGTCGCGTCCGTCCTGCCGCTCGCCGCGCTCGCGCTCTTCGCGCCCCAGCTCAACGCCAGGGGCGTGCCGCTCGCCGAGACGTTCGTCAACGACGCGCCCTCCGTGGCCGCGCAGGCGGCGCTGAGCGAGCACTTCCCCGGCGGCTCCGGCCAGCCCGCCGTCATCGTCGCGCCCGCCGAGCGCGCCGCCGCCGTGACGGACAAGGCCAAGGCCGTCGAGGGCGTCTTCGACGCCGCGCCGGTCAGCGCCACCGGCCGGCCGGGCGGCGAGGCGAAGGTGGTGGACGGCACGGTGCTCATCGAGGCCACGCTGCGCGACGAGCCCGACAGCGAGCCGGCGAAGGAGACCGTCAAGCGGCTGCGCGACGCGCTGCACGCCGAGGACGGCGTGCTGGTCGGCGGCTACAGCGCCCAGCAGGTGGACACCACCGACACCGCACGGAAGGACACGCTGCTCATCGTCCCGGTCGTGCTGGTGATCATCCTGCTGATCCTCATCGTGCTGCTGCGCTCCCTGGCCATGCCGCTGCTGCTGGTCGCCACCGTGGCGCTGAACTTCCTGGCCACGCTCGGCGTCTCGATGCTCGTCTTCGAGCACCTGCTGGGCTTCACCGGCAGCGACGCGTCCGTGCCGCTGTACGGGTTCGTCTTCCTGGTCGCCCTGGGCGTGGACTACAACATCTTCCTCATGTCCAGGGTCCGCGAGGAGACCCAGGCGCACGGGCCCCGCCAGGGCGTGCTGCGCGGCCTGGTCAGCACCGGCGGGGTGATCACCTCGGCCGGGGTCGTCCTCGCCGCCACCTTCGCCGCGCTGGTCGTGATCCCGCTGACGTTCCTCGTGCAAACCGCGTTCATCGTCGCCTTCGGCGTGCTGCTCGACACGCTCGTGGTGCGGTCGCTGCTGGTGCCCGCGCTCGTCCGCGACCTCGGCGGGCGCGCCTGGTGGCCGAGCGGGCTGGGCCGGGCGCGCGAGCCGCTGCCGGACGCCGAGCCGTCACCGGCCCGGGGCCACTGACCGGCTGCGGCGGTACTGCCGCCGGCACACGGTGATCAGCGACGCGGTGAGCCATGAGGTCATGGCGCTTCCCTTGACCTTGCCGGCCCGGGCCGCGGACCAAGGTTCTCCTACGTCTCATCACGCCCTCCTCTACGCCCGAGCCGTCTGCGGGGCTGCCTCGCGCGGAGAAGTCAAGGGAGCGCGGGTGCCGCCGGCGGCGTATCGGTCCAGCCGGCCTCGACCAGCGTCGTGGTCGTCCTGTCGGCCGGCCGCGCGCCGTCCTTCCTGATGTTCTCGTGCGACAGCAGCACCATCCGCGCGGTGTCGACGATGAACCGTTCCGTGCCCGAGCTCCCGCCCTCGGCCCAGGTCCAGACGACGGCGGCGCCGGTGCGGCCGAGCGCGTCCTCGGCCTGGCCCGCGGCGCGCATGCCGGGCAGCGTGCGCAGCAGCCGGTACGCCCCGGCGCGGACCTCCTTGGGGACGGGCAGGTCGAACATGAGGCGGCGCACGTCGTTCCGGACCCAGGAGTCGAGGTCCTTCTCAGGGATCTTCCGGACCCGCGCGGCCTGGTTGAGCCAGGCCTTCAGGCGCCGGGGGTCGGCGGGCAGGCGCTGCACCTCGTCGTACGTCAGCAGCTGCCCCGCCAGAACGAACCGCTTCTTGTTCCGCTCCGGGACGACGTGCCCGGGGGCGGGCCCGGCGGACAGCTTGACGGTCCTGCCGTCGATCGACCTGTTCCATGTGGTGGGGGAGCCGTCCCGCCGCCACGCCTTCTCGTCGGCGGGGCCGGCCGGCCGCGCCCCCAGGTTCCGGCTGCCGGACCAGAACCGGCCGTCACGCGTGGCCCACCGCTCGGCGGCCAGCCGTTCGGAGAGCCGGTACGGGTGCGCCTTCGTACCGAACCTGAGCGAATGCGTCCACTCCATGATGATGCGGGTGCGCCAGTAGGTCCCCTCGGGCGGCGCGGCGGCGGCAGGCGCGGCCAGGAGGGCGAGCCCCGCACCGGCGGCGGTCACCACGCGGGCGATCGTTCTCATACGTCTCATCACGCCCTCCTATACGCCCGGGCCCGCCCGGGAGTTGCCTGCGAGAGGATCGGGGGCCACCGGGCAACGCGGCTCGCGGCCCAGGCGTACTAGAGGGCGTGACAGTGGAAAGACGATCGTGAGCGGCGCGGAGCACGACTTCGGCGCGTTCGTGGCCGCACGCGCCACGAGCCTGCTGCGCGTCGCGTACCTCGCCTGCGGCGATGCGACGGAGGCCGAGGACGTGCTGCAGACCGCGCTGGAGCGTACGTACCGGAACTGGGACCGGGTCCGCCACGACAGCCCCGAGCCCTACGTGCGCCGCGCCATCATCAACCTCTCCATCAGCCGCGCCCGCCGCCGGGCGATCCTCAGCATCGTGCCCGTGCACAGCCCGCCGGAGCGGGCGGCCCGCGCCACGGACGCCGACCTGCGGCACGTGCTCATGGAGGCGCTGCGCGCGCTGCCGCCCAGGCAGCGCGCGGTGATCGTGCTGCGCTACTGGGAGGACCTGAGCGAGCAGCAGACGGCCGAGGTGCTGGGCTGCTCTGTCGGGACGGTGAAGAGCCAGGCGTCGAAGGCGATGGCGAAGCTGCGTGCGGCGTTCGGCGACGAGGAACTGGAAGGAGTGATCAGAAATGCCCACGCTTGAGGACGCGCTCCGCCAGGCCATGGCCGAGGAGACCGCCGGCCTGCACGCCGCGCCCGATCTGCTGGAGCGGGTGGTCGCCGGCGCCGGGAAGCGGCGGAGACGGCTCAGGCTCGCAGCGGCGGCCCTGGCGGTGGCGGCCGCGGCCGTGCCCGCCGGGTACGTGGCCGCGGGGTCCGTGGCCACGTACCCCGACCGGGTCACGGTCACTCCCGCGCCGGAGCCGCCGCCCATCGACGACGTCCCGCGAGAGCCGTCCAAAGTGCCGGACCTCGGGGACCTGGGCGACGGGCGGGAGTTCGGACACGTCAAGGTGGGCTACCTGCCCGAGGGCCTGCGGTGGAAGAACTGGTCGGTCGACCTCGGCGACAGCTACTCCACCTCCTACGACTACGCAGGCGACGAGCACGGCGGTTACTGCGTCCAGCTCTACGTGTACGAGGACGACGCCGTCGTGCAGATCACCGACGAGATCCAGACGATGCGCGCCGAGAAGGAGGGCGAGGACGTCACCGTCGGCGGCCGCACCGGCTACTACGTCGTCCAGGAGGTCGGCGTGGACGGCACCGACGGCACGCCGACGCTGATCGTGCAGCTCGCCGAGCGGCAGTGGGCGGAGATCTTCATCAGCCCCGGGTACGTGGCGGACCTCGGGAGCATGGCGAAGGTCAAGGCCGAGATGTGGAAGATCGCCGAAGGGCTCAGCTCGACGCTCTGACCGCCCGGTCCGCGGACCTGGTACGGAGGCGGCGGCCGAAGGCGTGGGCGGGCCGCTCGACGTACCGGTAGGTCAGGGCGGCCGATCCCACCACCGTGCAGCCCACCACCAGCCCGTAGCCGATGCGGGCGGGCAGCGGCACCGGCCCGGGGTCGGGGACCAGCCGCCGCAGCACCTGAACCCAGAGGGGGTGCACCAGGTAGACGGAGTAGCTGATGAGGCCGAGCCGGACGAAGGGGCGCGGCATCGCGTACGAGCGGAGCAGACGGCAGGCCAGGAACGTCAGCCAGGCCGCCGCCACGGCCGCCGACCAGCTCCACCGGAACGCCATCGCCTCGTCGTCCGGCATGCCCCAGCCGGGGCCGTACCAGACGGCGGCGGCGATGGACGCGGCGGGCACCAGCCCGATCACCCAGCGTGCCACGCCGCGCCTGAGCTGGCCGTGGTCGAGCCGGTAGAGCGCGGTCCCGGCGAACATGGTGGCCAGGATGGCGATGCTCTGCCAGGCCCCGATGCGGCTGTTGACGCACAGCAGCACGACCGCCAGCACGGTCATGGCGCCGGCCCCGGCGAGGCGCAGGCGGGGACCGCCGGCGAGGACGGCGGCAAGCGCCAGCACGCCCACGGCGGTGACGGCGAACACGGTCGCCTCGAGACCCAGCGCGGCCGACAGCGCGCCCGCGGGCAGCAGCCCGCCGGCCAGCACGCCCGCCACGGCCACGGCGAGCACGCGAAGGGTGCGCGGGCGGCCCCGCCCGAGCAGGAAGAGCGCGGTCACCAGCAGGTAGAACACCATCTCGTACGACAGCGTCCAGAACACGTTGACGACGCTGGGCACCTGGAGGAAGTCCTGCAGCATGGTCAGGTGGGCGAGTGCTCCCGCGACGGGGTGCCCGGCCACCTGCTCGGGCAGCTCCCAGTAGACGGGCACCAGCGCGAAGAGGGTCCCCGCGCACGCCACCAGGATCCACAGCGGGTAGAGGCGGAACAACCGCCCCGCCCAGAAGCCGGTGACACTGCCCCGCCGTTCCAGCGAGGCGGGCACCACGTACCCGCTGATGAGGAAGAACACCATCACGCCGTACTGCCCGAAGTCGAACCACGGGCTGACGGTCGTACGGACCTCGGGGAACAGCGCGTCCAGCAGGTGCTCGAAGAGCACGGCGAGCACGGCCAGGCCGCGGAGCGCGTCGAGCCAGGTCTGCCGGGCTTCGGGCGCTTGCGTATGCCTCTGCAGGCCGCTGCCTTTCTCGGCGGCCAGGTTGGTAACCATCCCATAACGCTAAAGGGTCAACCTGAGTAAGCGCTGAAAGTCAACGGAATGCGGGTGCGGCCTCGCGCCGCGCACCCCCGCTGACCAGGTGTCATGCCAGGGCGGTTGGGCATGAGGGTGGCGAAGCGTCCCGGGGGAGGTGGAGGTGAGCGAGCAGGAGCGCGAGAACGTGGCGTACGGCGACGATCTGGGCACGCTCGGCCCCGAGAGCGTCCAGCCGACGGGGGCGGGGCCGCGGCGGATCCAGGAGCCGCACGGCCGGATGGAGCGGCTGCTCGACGCCATTCTGGCGATCAGCTCGGAGCTGGAGCTGACCCAGGCGCTGCACACCATCGTGGAGGTCTCGGCCGGCCTGGTGGACGCCCGCTACGGCGCGCTCGGCGTGCTCGACGAGAACGGCGAGTTCACCGACCTCGTCACGTACGGGGTGGACGACGGCGTCGCCGACGCCATCGGCCGCATGCCCACCGCGCACGGTCTGCTGGCCGAGCTGGTCTCCCGCCGCCACCCCATGCGGGTGGACGACGTGACCGCCCATCCCGCCTTCCGCGGCTACCCGACCGGCCATCCGGTGATGCACAGCCTGCTGGGCGTGCCCGTCCTGGTGCGCGGCACCGTGTACGGCAACATGTACTTCGCCGACAAGCGCGGCGGCGGCCCGTTCACCGGCGACGACGAGCGCCTCATCGCGGCCCTGGCCAGCGCGGCCGGCGTGGCCATCGAGAACGCCCGCCTGTACGAGCGCCTGCGCCGCAGCGCCGAGACCTTCCAGCGCAGCCTGCTGCCCCATCTGCCCGACATGCACGGCCTGCGGGCGTGCGCCCGCTACCGCCCCTCCAGCGCGGTCCCGCCCATCGGAGGCGACTGGTACGACGTCGTCATGCTGCCCGACGGCGTGGCCTGCCTGGTGGTCGGCGACGTCATGGGCCACGACGTGCGCTCGGCGGTCGTCATGAGCCAGATCAGCAACATGCTCCGCGTCATCGCCTGGGAGCAGTGCAGCCCGCCCTCGCGCATCCTCGACCGCCTGGACGAGGTGCTGCACGCCTTGCACGGCGGGCCGATGGCGACCGTGCTGCTGGCCCGCCTGGAGGAGCACGGCGACCGCGAGTGGCTGCTGCGCTGGTCCAGCGCGGGGCACCCGCCGCCGCTGCTGGTCACCGAGGACGGCACCGCCTCCTACCTGCGGGCCGAGGGCGGCCACCCGCTCGGCGTCGCACCCGAGCTGCCGCGCCCCGACCACACGCGGATCCTGCCCTCGCACTCGACCCTGCTGTTCTACACCGACGGCCTGGTCGAGGAGCCCGCGGAGGTGATCGACAAGGGCATGGCCGACCTCGCGGCCGCCGCCTCCGCGCTGTGCGATCTGTCCCTCGAGGAGATGGCCGACCGGCTGCTCGCGCACCGCGGCGACCGGTTCGGCGACGACGTCGCCCTGCTCGCGCTGCGCCTCGACGAGCCCGTGTCGCTGCGGTCATGAGCCGGTACGGGGCCGCCGGCCCACGCCCGGGTGCCGCTCGCGGTAGCGGAGGAAGACCGCCATCGAGCCCAGCGCCCAGATCGCCAGCACCAGGAACGGCGTCAGCCGCTGATGGCCGCTGAAGTAGACGGCGGTGTGCTGGGCGTTGACCGAGGCGCCCGGTGGCAGCCAGCGGCCGATCGTGCCGAGCGGCGACGGCAGCAGCGGCCACGACACCGCGCCGCCCGACGACGGGTTGCCGAGCAGCACCATCAACCCCCAGGTGGGCACCATGGCCCAGCGCCCGACGAGGGTGTTGAACATCGTGAACACCATGCCCGACGTGAACATGGTCAGCGCCAGGATGAACCACGACTCCGGCACCGGCAGGTCCAGCGCGCCGAGCACCCAGTCGACGGCGGCCACGATGGACAGCCCGCCGAGCCCCGCGTACGCCGCGGTGGCCGCGATGCGTTCCCAGGGCGACAGCGCCGATGCGTGCACGCTGAGCTGGACGGCGCCGATGAACCCCATGACCACGGCGGCCAGCGTGATGTAGAACAGCGCGAGGCCGCGCGGGTCGCCGCGCTGCAGCGGCTTGATGTCGCGCACGGTCAGCCGTACGCCGATGCGGGCGGCCACCTGGGGCGCGGCCTCGGTGAGCAGCTGCGCGACCGACGCGCCCGCGGCGCCCGCGACGTTCAGCCTGACGTCCGAGCCGTGGACCTCGAGGATGCCGAAGACCCGCTGCTCCTCCACCAGCCGCCGGGCTTCCTGCAGTGACGGCTGATAGGTCAGGTCGAGCGAGGCGTCCAGCGCCTGCTCCATCCCGGCGGCGAACGCCTCACCGCGCACGGTCTCGTGGGTCACCCCGACCACGGCGACCGGGACCCGGTGCGGGGTGGGGTCCGCCATGGCGTACGTGTAGGACCCGGCGAACAGCCCCGCGCCCGCGGACACGATGAGGACGAGCACGGCCGCGGGCACGAACGGCGACTCCTTGAAGGCCGCCCAGTGATGGCGTATCCGGTCGTCCATGCGCTCACGCTAGGCGCGGACGGGCCGCCGTCCCTCCGGTGACACGCGCCCCTTGTGCAGGTTTGATCCTCGGGGCTCCGGCGGGAGCCGATAGTCTCGCGCGGTGCCATCGACTGAGAACGAACGGCTGCCCGACGACCTGCTGGAGATCGCCGCCGCGCTGGTGCCGGGAGCGCCGCTGGACAAGGCGCGGCGCGGTCCGGGGAACGTGCACGATGTCGTGCTGCTGCCGGGGGTGGCCGCCGTCCGCGTCTCCAAGCGTCCGCTCGGGGCGGCGCAGATGCCGCGCGGGGTCGAGATCCTGCGGGCGATCAAGGCGGCGGGGCCGCCGTTCCAGGTGCCGGAGCCCCTGACGCCCGTGATGGAGTTCGGCTCTCGCCGGGCGGTCGCGGTCTCGTGGATCTCCGGCGCGGGATTGCCCGAAGGCCAGGGCGATCCCCGGCGGATCGCCGAGCTGCTGTCGGCGATCCGCGAGCTGCCCGTGACGGACGAGCTGCGCAGGCTGCTGCCCGCGCCCCGCGCGCACGACGGGCACTGGGCGCGCGTGATCGAGCACGACGTGCTGCCCCGGCTGCCGGCGCGGCTGCGGTCCGAGGCCGAGCGCCGGCTCGCGGCGGCGCTGGAGCTGGAGGCGGTGCCCGACGTGCTGGTGCACGGCGACCTCGCCGGTGACAACGTGCACTGGGCCCCGGACGGGACGCTGGTCGGAGTGCTCGACTGGGACCGGGCGCACCTGTTCGATCCGGCGATCGACGCCGCGTTCATGAGCCGGCACGGCTGGCGGAACGTGCGCGCCGCCGTGGACCCGGGGACCTACCGCCGGGCTCGGATCTGGGACCGGCTGTTCGGGGTGAACATCCTGTGCGCGGTGTTCACGATCGGCGGGGATCCGCTGCCGCTGCCGGACAGCTACGCCCGGCACATCGCGGCCTGGCTGTCGGCGGAGATGGAGGCCGGGGAGGGGCCTGCGCGTTAGCCGCTTTACGTAGTGAATTCACCGTCAAAGCTCGGCGAAATCCGGAAATATGCCCTAGTTTGTGGCGATTTCCGACCTAGTGTGAATCCGAGGGGAGTAAACACGGGGAGGAATCACCATGGCCGGAATCCCGGGATACGACCAAGGGGGCGGCTGCGGACGCCGAGGCTGGCGATGCCGCTGGCGGAGAAGGCGCTGGCGCTGGAGGAGAAGGCGCTGGTGGGGCTGGGGCGGCGGCTGGGACTGGTAAGGCCCTCGCCCGCAACATCCGCAACGTACGAACGATCATGATCGTCCCGGGTCTGGGGGAACCCGGCGCGGTCACGACCGCTCGACCACCACACCCGCACCGCAACCACGCCACACCCAGAGCCGTGCTGCGTGCCGGCCTGTGCTATGCGCCGGCCCGCGTTGCGCGCCGGCTCACGTTGCGCGTCACTCCGCTCCAGCCTGCGCTACAGGTCAGTCCGGAGTGTGTGTCAGCTGAGGTTGCGCGTCAGCTCGCGCTACGTGTCAGTCCGCGTTGTGCGTCAGCTCGCGCTACGCGTCAGCTCGCGCTACGCGTCAGCTCGCGCTACGCGTCAGCTCGCGCTACGCGACAGCTCACGCTACGCGACAGCTCACGCTACGCGTCAGTCCGCGCTACGTGTCAGTCCGCGTTGTGCGTCAGTCCGTGCCACGCGGTGGCCGCGAGCGCGACTCGCCCGCCGTCGCGGCCGGAGGCCGGGGTGATCGTCTGGCTGAGCCTTGCCAGAGCACGCGCCGCTGCTAGAGCGCCGCACCGGCCGGGTGCCGTTACCAGAAGCGCCGCACCGGCCGGGTGCCTGCCGCCTGCGCCCTCGCCGATGTAACTCTCGGATCGCTCGAAGGACAGCCTGCCTGCGCCGGTCGCTTCTCGCTGATGCCGGGTGGGCCGGAGCTGCTCCCGTGGTGCCGATGCCGCGTGCCTGCGTGCGTGGCATCCGCACTGCCGTGCTGCACCCTGACGCGGCGAAGCCGGTGCTGCGCCCGTGCGATGGCCTCGTGAGATGGCAGCGACTGGGCTGCGGTGTCAGACAAGCACACGTGGTCGGCCGGGTACTGGACGACGGCGGGGCCGGCGCCACTCTCGTGACGCCGGCCCGGCGGCGGGCCCCCGGCTCGTGGGTCCGCCGCCGGGTCCCCGGCCGGCTGCCCTGG
The DNA here is from genome assembly GCF_043196965.1 of Nonomuraea sp. NPDC049309. Lineage (NCBI taxonomy): Bacteria > Bacillati > Actinomycetota > Actinomycetes > Streptosporangiales > Streptosporangiaceae > Nonomuraea > Nonomuraea sp. NPDC049309. Next base: position 569,547 of record NZ_JBICSH010000006.1, read on the forward strand.
AAGGGCGCGAGGCCGCCACGCCCGGCCGGGGACGTCGAAAGGCCGCGGGCCAACCAGGAGCGGGAAGCCCGGACCGGGTGGGGGACGGTGTGGGCCGGGTTGAGTGAGGGTGTCCGGTTCCGGTGGGGTCAGTGGCTTGGACTGTCCGGGGGAGTGGGCGGCCCGGACTGGGTGGGGGACGGTGTGGGCCGGGTCGAGGGAGGGTGTCCGGTTCCGGTGGGGTCAGTGGCTTGGACTGTCCGGGGGAGTGGGCGGCCCCGACCGCTCGAGAGAGGTGTCCCGTTCCGGTGGGGTCAGCGGCCTGGGCCGTCCGGGGGAGTGGACGGCCCAGGCCGGCCGAGAGGGGACCCCGGCCCCGGCGGGGCCGGCGGTTTGGGGCGGCCGGCGGCGTCGGCGGCGGCCGGTCAGGCGTGGAGGGCCGGTCCGGGCAGGATCGGCCGGCCTCTCGCGCCCCCGGCCGCCGGCGGCGGTCGCTCACCCCAGCCGACCCCCGCACCTCCTGCCCGGACCGGTGACCGTGGCTGCGGCGGCGGTCTGGCCATCGCGCCGCCCGCTGGGACGCCTGCCGGCGCGATGGCCGCCCACGCCTGACGTCGCAGCCTGACTTCGCCCAGGCGCGCCGCCGGGTGCGGGCCGCCGTCGCGCTGACTTCGCGCAGGCGTGCCGCCGGGTGCGGGCCGCCGTCGCGCTGACTTCGCGCAGGCGTGCCGGCGGGTGCGGGCCGCCGTCGCATCCGCCCTCACGCCCCCGGAGCCGGAGCCTCACCCACCGCAGGGGCCGGTCGCCGGGACCAGGCTGCCGTTCCCGCCCCGCCCTCCACGCGGGCGCGTGCCCTGGGCCCTTCACGCGGGCGGGTGCCCTGGGCCCTCCGCGTGGGCGGGTGCCCTGATCCTTCCCGCGGGCGGATGGTCGCGGGCGCACGCCCGGCTCGCTCGCGTGGCGTGCTCGTGCGAGGGTCGCCGGTCTGCTCGGTCCTGGCGGGCTCGCGTGAGGGCGGTGCTTGCGGTGGGCGGTGTGGTCACGCCGGGCGGGTGTCGCCCACGGGGTGGGTCAGCCGGTGCGACAGGAGACCGAGGGCCAGTTCCAGTTGCCGCCGTGCAGGATCGTGAAGCCGAACGTGTTGCCGTTGCCGTTCGGCCGCATCGTCATCACGTACCCGCTGGAGTCCCACGAGGGGGTGCCGTTCCAGGTGGCGATGACGCGCTGCGGCGGGGACAGGGTGACGGTGACGATCCACGAGCTGGACCCGGAGACGGTCACGGACAGGTTGAAGCGGTCGTTCCACTGCTCACCGGGCGTGATGGTCGCGGTGCAGGAGTCGCCGGGCGGCGGGGTGGTGGGGCCGCCTCCGTCGTCGGGCGCGACGGCCCGGCCGGTGGTGGGGGAGATCATGCCGGCGCACAGGTTGCGGCTGCGGAGGTTCGCGGCGATCTGGGGGATGGCGGCCAGGGTGGTGGCGTACTGGTCGTGCATGAGGATGACCTGGCCGTTCTGCAGGCTGCTCGCGGCCTGGACGATCTGGCCGGTGCTGGCGCCGTTCCAGTCCTGGGAGTCGACGTCCCACAGCACCTCGGTGAGCCCGAGCTGCTGCTCGACGGACCTGACCGTGCCGTTGGTCTCCCCGAACGGCGGGCGGAACAGCCGGGGCGCGCTGCCGGTCGCCTGCTGGATCGCCTGCTGGGTGCTCTGCAGCTCTGAGGTGATCTGCGCGCTGCCGAGCTGGGTCAGGTGGGGGTGGGACCAGCTGTGGTTGCCGATCCACATGCCGGCGTCGAGCTGCGCCCTGACCAGGCCGGGGTTGTTCTGGGCGTTCTGGCCGATGTTGAACATGGTGGCGCGCAGGCCGTTCGAGGTGAGGGCGTTGAGCAGGTTGGCGGTGTTGCCGGGGTTGGGCCCGTCGTCGAACGTCAGCCCGACGTAACCCGCGCTGCAGTCGTCGGCGGCGTTGCGCTGCGCGGCGGCGCTGGCCGAGGCGACGGTGGAGGTCACGGTGACGGCGAGGCAGGTGGCGAGGAGCCCGGCTAATAGCGCGGTGGCGAGCGCGCTGCGGCGTTTCCTTTCGATCATGGCTGGTCCCTTTGATCATTTCGGGGGGCTGCACCTGCCGGTCATTGTGAGTACGTCCCCGAAATGTGTCAATGAGATCCAGAAATGTTTCGGAGCATTCTCGTTAAGGAGCTGGATAATGGCAGCTCTCACGTGGCTCGACAGTCTCCGAAAATTATCGGAACCATGAAAGCTTCTTCCGGCCGGACGGCACGGGTCGGTCAACGGTGGTCCCTGAGTCGGTCACGGCCCCGAGCGGGCGAGCGCCGAAAGGTATTCTCGGCAATAGATGCTGATTTATGCATCTATGTCAGCTCCTGTCCCTCATGTCCAGGCAGGGGAGGTGATCTGAACAGCCGTGAAGAACCACACGCTCGTCACCTTCTGACAAGGAGACTGCCCCATGCCCGGCAACAAGGGAGTCGTGTACGAAGGCCCAGGCAAGGTCGAGGTCCACGAAGTCGACTATCCCGATTTCGAGCTCAAGGACGGCCCTGGCGTCAACCCGGCCAACGTGGGGCGCAAGGTGCCCCACGCCGCCATCGTCAAGACCGTCGCGACCAACATCTGCGGCAGCGACCAGCACATGGTCCGCGGCCGCACGACCGCGCCCCAGGGGCTCGTGCTCGGCCACGAGATCACCGGCGAGGTCGTCGAGACGGGGCCGGGTGTCGAGTTCATCAAGACCGGGGACCTGGTGTCCGTGCCGTTCAACATCTCCTGCGGCCGCTGCCGCAACTGCAAGGAGGGCAAGACCGGCATCTGCGAGCACGTCAACCCGGACCGGCCCGGCTCGGCGTACGGGTACGTCGACATGGGCGGCTGGGTCGGCGGGCAGGCGCAGTACGCGCTGGTGCCGTACGCGGACTGGAACCTGCTGAAGTTCCCCGACAAGGACCAGGCGATGGAGAAGATCCTCGACCTGGCGATGCTCTCGGACATCTTCCCGACCGGCTACCACGGCTGCGTGACGGCAGGGGTGCAGCCTGGCTCGACCGTCTACATCGCCGGCGCGGGCCCCGTGGGCCTGGCCGCCGCCGCGTCCGCGCTGCTGCTCGGGGCCGCCGTCGTCATCGTCGGCGATCTCAACAAGCAGCGTCTGGAACAGGCGCGCAGCTTCGGCTGCGAGACCGTGGACGTCTCGCAGGGTGAGCCGAAGGACCAGATCGAGCAGATACTGGGCGAGCCCGAGGTGGACTGCGCCGTGGACGCGGTCGGCTTCGAGGCGCGCGGCCACGGTAAGGAGGCGCAGAAGGAGCACCCGGCGACCGTGCTCAACACGCTGATGGACATCACCAGGGCGGGCGGCGCGCTCGGCATCCCCGGCCTGTACGTGACCGGCGACCCCGGGGCCGCCGACGAGGCCGCCAAGCAGGGCTCGCTGTCGATCAGGATCGGTCTCGGCTGGGCCAAGTCGCACAGCTTCACGACCGGCCAGTGCCCGGTGATGCGCTACAACCGGCAGCTCATGCAGGCGATCCTGCACGACCGCGTGCACATCGCCGAGGCCGTCAACGCGACGCCGATCCCGCTGGAGGAGGCGCCGCGCGGCTACCACGAGTTCGACGAGGGCGCGGCCCGTAAGTACGTCCTCGACCCGAACGGCTACCTCGGCGCCGCCGCCTGAGCCGGGCACGCCTTCCGGAGGCCGCCTCTCGTGACCGGCGGCCTCCGGTACGGTGCCGCGCGCGCTCTGCGGCCCTCGCGGCACCGTCCTCGTCGTCATCCGCGGCGGCTCCGGCGAGACCACCGTCGCCCGGTCGCTCAGGCAAACCTACGACCGCCGCGGCCTCGCCCTGATCACCCAGGACGTCGTGCGCCGCGCGGGCGCGACCCGGCCGCAGCGCAGCCGTGCGTGGCGGGACGGCACGCCGCAGCAGACCGTACGGAGATTTCTCGACGCCGCCGATCTGCCCTCCTGCCAGGACGTTCCTCGCTCATAAGCCGCCACCAACCGGGCGACAAGCCGAAAAACCGGTTGAACGAGCGAGTACTCACTCATTAGCCTCGATCCCATGACGATAAGGCGAAGGGCGCCGGCGAGTAAGAGGCGACGGGTGCCGGCGATGGCACCGGAGGACCGCCGGGCCGCACTCGTCGAGGCCACGCTCCCCCTGCTGCGCGAGCACGGGACCGCGGTGAGCACCCGGCAGATCGCCGAGGCCGCCGGCGTGGCCGAGGGCACGATCTTCGGTGCCTTCCCCGATAAGGCCTCGCTCGTGCGGGCGGCGCTCGTGCGCGCGTTCGACCCCGCTCCGGCGGTCGAGGAGATCGAGGCCGTCGGCACCGAGCTCGAACTGCGCGCCCGCCTGGTGCAGGTGGTCGGCAAAGTGCGCCAGGGCATGGCGATCAACGAAAGGCTGCACATCGCCGCCAGGGACCTCGCGATGGAGGACGAGGAGTTCGGCCGGCATCTCGTCGGCAGCCGCAACCGGATCATCGACGCGCTGGCCGACCTCATGGAGCCCGACCGCGACCGGCTGCACCGTTCCCCTCGGACCGCGGCGCACCTGCTGCTCATGCTGATCGCGGTCGCCGTGCAGGCCAAGTCGAGCTACGGCGCCGACGAGATCGACGACATGGACGACGCCGGGATCGTGTCCCTGCTCCTCGACGGGCTGCTCGTGCGTCCGTCGCAGGACCGGCACGACGACGATCTCGTGCTGCTCGGCCGGCTGCTCGACCAGCCGGAAACCCCCACTCCTGACAAAGAAAGCAGTAGTTGATGCTGTTCCGTCTCCTGCGCGTCCAGCTCAGGCCGTACGGGAAAGAGATCACGCTCGTCGTCCTCTTCCAGTTCGTCCAGACGCTGGCGACGCTCTACCTCCCCACGCTCAACGCCGACATCATCGACGACGGCGTCGTCAAGGGCGACACCGGCACGATCCTGCGCGTCGGGCTCGTGATGCTGGGCGTCACGCTCATCCAGATCACCTGTTCGATCGTCGCCGTCTACTACGGCGCCTACACCTCCATGGCCCTCGGCAGGGACCTGCGGGCCGCCGTCTTCCACCGGGTGCAGGACTTCTCCGTCCAGGAGGTCAACAAGTTCGGCCCGCCGTCGCTGATCACCCGCAGCACCAACGACGTCCAGCAGATCCAGCTCCTCGTGATGATGACGCTCATCGCGATGGTGACCGCGCCGATCATGTGCGTCGGCGGCATCGTGCTGGCGGTGCGGCAGGACACCACGCTGTCGTCGCTGCTGCTCGTGGTGCTGCCGGTCATGGTCGTCATCGTCGGCCTGATCGTCGTGCGGATGCGGCCGCTGTTCCGCCTCATGCAGGAGCGCATCGACCGCATCAACCAGGTGCTGCGCGAGCAGATCACCGGCATCCGGGTGATCAGGGCGTTCGTCCGCGACCAGCACGAGCGCGAGCGCTTCGCCGTGGCCAACGACCGGCTCACCGACGTCTCGCTCAAGGCCGGCCGGCTGATGGCGCTGATGTTCCCCTCGGTGATGCTGATCGTGAACCTCTCCAGCATCGCCGTCGTCTGGTTCGGCGGCCACCGCATCGCCGACGGCGACATGCAGGTGGGCGCGCTGACCGCGGTCATCTCCTACCTGATGCAGATCCTCATGTCGGTCATGATGGCGACGTTCATGTTCATGATGATCCCGCGCGCCGAGGTCTGCGCCGAGCGCATCAAGGAGGTGCTCGACACCGAGCCCACCGTGCACCCGCCGGCGAAGCCCGTCACCCCCGAGCGCCGCATCGGCGAGCTGGAACTGCGCTCGGTCGGCTTCCGCTACCCGGGCGCGGAGGAGCCGGTGCTGTCGGACATCACGTTCACGGCGCGCCCCGGGCGCACGACCGCGATCATCGGCGGCACCGGCAGCGGCAAGACCACGCTGCTCAACCTCATCCCCAGGCTGTTCGACGCGACCGACGGCGAGGTGCTGGTCGACGGCGTCAACGTACGCGACCTCGACCCCGCCGTGCTCTCCCGCATCGTCGGCCTGGTCCCGCAGGCGCCCTACCTCTTCTCCGGCACCGTGGCCTCCAACCTCAGGTACGGCCGCCCCGACGCCACCGACGAGGAGCTGTGGCGCGCCCTGGAGATCGCGCAGGCCCGCGACTTCGTCGAGGCCATGCCGAACAAACTGGAGGAGCCGATCGCGCAGGGCGGCACCAACGTCTCCGGCGGCCAGCGCCAGCGCCTGGCCATCGCCAGGGCCCTGGTGCACCGGCCGGAGATCTACCTCTTCGACGACTCGTTCTCGGCGCTCGACTACGCGACCGACGCCCGGCTGCGAGCCGCGCTCGCCGAGGAGATCGCCGACGCCACCATCATCATCGTGGCCCAGCGGGTCAACACGATCCGCGACGCCGACCGCATTCTCGTGCTCGACGACGGCCGCCTGGTCGGCAGCGGCACCCACGCCGAGCTCATGACGACCTGCCCGACGTACCGGGAGATCGTCCTGTCCCAGCTCACCGAACAGGAGGCCGCGGCATGACGACCCAGGCACCCGCGCGCCGGCCCCAGCCGCAGATCGGGCCAGGCCGCATGATGGGCGGGCCGCCGGAGAAACCGCACGACTTCGGCGGCACGCTGCGCAGGCTGCTGCGGCTGCTGCGCCCGGAACTCGCCCGCGTGATCGTCATCCTGCTGCTCGGCGCGTCCAGCGTCGCGCTCACGGTGATCGGCCCGAAGATCCTCGGCCACGCCACCGACCTGATCTTCTCCGGCGTCATCGGCGAACGGCTCCCGGCCGGCGTCACCAAGGAGCAGGCGGTGGCCGGGCTGCGCGCCCAGGGCCAGGACACCTTCGCCGACATGGTCGCCTCGATGCACGTCGTGCCCGGCCAGGGCATCGACTTCACCGAGCTGGCTCAGGTGCTCGGCTGGGCGCTGACCGTCTACCTGCTCGCGGCCGGGCTCGGCATCGCGCAGTTCCGCATGACCACCACCGTCGTGCAGCGGGCCGTCGCCCGGCTGCGCGAGCGCATCGAGGGCAAGCTGAGCCGGCTGCCGCTGCGGTACTTCGACGACCAGCCGCGCGGCGAGATCCTCAGCCGCGCCACCAACGACACCGACAACATCGCCCAGAGCCTCCAGCAGACGATGGGCCAGCTCGTCACCTCGCTGCTGACGGTCGTCGCGGTGCTGGCCATGATGTTCGTGATCTCGCCGATCCTGGCGCTGATCGCGGTCGTCACGGTGCCGGTGACGGTCTTCGTCACCGCGTTCATCGGCAAGCGGTCGCAGCCGCAGTTCATCGCGCAGTGGGCCGCGACCGGCAAGCTCAACGGCCACATCGAGGAGATGTACGGCGGCCACACGCTGGTCAAGGCGTTCGGCAGGCAGAAGGAGTCGGCCGAGACCTTCACCGAGCACAACCAGGCCCTGTTCACCTCCGGCTTCCGCGCCCAGTTCATCTCCGGCGTCATCCAGCCGGCCATGATGTTCATCAGCAACCTCAACTACGTGCTGGTCGCCGTGGTGGGCGGGCTCAAGGTGGCGTCGGGGTCGATCTCGCTGGGCGACGTGCAGGCGTTCATCCAGTACTCCCGCCAGTTCAGCCAGCCGCTCACCCAGGTGGCCAGCATGGCCGGCCTGGTGCAGTCGGGCGTCGCCTCCGCCGAGCGGGTGTTCGAGCTGCTCGAGGCCCCCGAGCAGTCGGCCGAGCCGGCCGAGCCCGCGCGGCCCGAGCAGGTCAGGGGCCGGGTGGCGTTCGAGAACGTGTCGTTCTCCTACAGCCCCGACCGGCCGCTGATCGAGAACCTGTCGCTCACCGTCGAGCCCGGCCAGACCGTGGCCATCGTCGGACCCACGGGCGCGGGCAAGACCACGCTGGTCAACCTCATCATGCGCTTCTACGAGGTGACCGGCGGCCGCATCACGATCGACGGCGTGGACATCGCGAAGATGTCGAGGGAGGAGCTGCGCTCCAACATCGGCATGGTGCTGCAGGACACCTGGCTGTTCGGCGGCACGATCGCGGAGAACATCGGCTACGGCGCGGAGAACGCCACCCGCGCGCAGATCGAGGCCGCCGCCGAGGCCGCGCACGTCGACCGCATCGCCCACACCCTGCCCGACGGCTACGACACCGTGATCGACGAGGAGGGCTCGGCGGTCAGCGCGGGCGAGAAGCAGCTCATCACGATCGCGCGGGCGTTCCTCGCGGAACCGGCGATCCTCATCCTGGACGAGGCCACCAGCTCGGTCGACACGCGTACCGAGGTGCTCATCCAGCGGGCGATGAGCAAGCTGCGCAAGGGGCGGACGAGCTTCGTCATCGCCCACCGCCTGTCCACCATCCGCGACGCCAGCCTCATCCTCGTCATGGAGAACGGGCAGATCGTCGAGCAGGGCACGCACGAGTCGCTGCTCGCCGCGGGCGGCGCCTACGCCCGCCTGCACGAGGCCCAGTTCGCCCAGCCCGTGGTGGAGGTCGATTAGCCGACAACGGGTGCGGGAGGGACCGCGCGGTCCCTCCCGCACCCGTTGTCACGTGAGCTCCTGGTCGATGCGGATGAACGTGGCGCCCTGGGAGACGGCGCGGGCGCCGAGCACGTGGCCGTCGCACATGCGGGTCTCGCCGCCCGACCGGTCGATCACCTTCCACGTCACCGGTGCCCCGCACGGCTGGCCCGGCCGCGGGGTGCTCCGGCTCCACCCGCACACCCGGCACTTCGACACGCCCGCCATGGAGGAGAGCGTGTTGCCGTGCTCGGGGCAGACCGCCCAGGTCAGGCCGCACGGCTCCACCTGGAGCCGGGCCAGCTCGGCCGCCGCGCGCCGCAGGTCGTCGGTGCTCCTGGCCAGCCGGTCGGCGGCCTGCCGCGCCGCCGCCAGGGGGTCGGCGCCAGGCGATGCGCCGGCGGCGTCCGTGGTGGTGACAGGGGGAGTGGCGCACAGGGCGCGGACCTCGGCGGCGAGTGCTTCTGCGCGGTTCGCGAGTGCCCGCAGGTGCGCCGGAGTGACGGTCATGGACGCTCCACAGAAGGCCGATACGGTGACGATCTCGACCCTACGTCCTGGCCGGCGGCGCCCACATCCGGAGCGCCGCGTTCTCTGAGCCGACCAGGTCGGGCCGGTGCGGGGGCCGGCACGCACGCGCGCCCCGGCGGCTCGATGGTCAGGCCGGCGCGAGTTCGAGGTCGCCGGAGTCGCTGGTCAGCTGGATCGTGCGCGGGGCCTTGGCGTCGCCGGCCGTCTTGATGTCCTTGTCGCCGGAGTCGGTCCTGGCGGTGATCCGGTACGGCCCGTCCGGGACGCGTACCTGGGTGTCACCCGAGTCGGTCTCGGTGGTGAGCGCGTCCGGCGGCCCGGCGAAGGCCAGCTTCACGTCGCCCGAGTCGGACTTCGTGACGACCCGCTTGCCGGTCAGCTCGTCGCCCTTGATCGAGCCGGAGTCGCTGGTGACCTCCACGTCGCCGGCCACGCCGATCAGCGTCACGTCACCCGAGTCGGACGTCAGCTTGAGCCGGGTCGCCTTGGGCACCTCGACCCGGTAGGACACGTCGCAGGTGACGCCCGCCGCGCCGAGCCCCCACACGGTGGGGCACGTGAAGGTCAGCTCCAGCGTGTCGCCGCGGACGTCGTGGGATGTGGCCGGCTTCTCCTTGCGCCACTGCAGGCGCTCGGTCACGTGGACGCCCTCGCGGTCGGACCCGACCACCTCGATGGTGCCGCTGTCGGTCGTGACCCGCAGCGCCGCCACCTTGTCAGGGACGTCGTACGAGACGGAGTCCTCGCTCGCGTAGCCCCCCACGCCGCAGGCCGTCGTCACGGCCGCGAGCCCGGCCAGACCCGCGATCAGCACCGCTCTCCTCATCGTCATGTCTCACCATTCTTCCGGGGCGGGCCCGCTTCGCCCTCCGGGTCATCCCTGGAATCACCCCTGAGAGCCGCCCCTGCGGCGGCTCAGGACAGGTCGCATGTCGTCGTCGGTATCCACGGATTGGCCGGCATCTTGGCGCTGACGTTGGAGTAGTCCGGATACTTCCACCGGCACACCGCCGCCAGGTCGATCGTCGAGTCGGAGCCGTTGCAGCCGGTGTAGGTCCACCCGGCGGTGTACGAACCCGAATAGCCCTTGGCCTTGCAGTACGCGTCCACGTCCTGCCACGAGACCGTGCCCGTGGTGGGCTCGGGGGCGGGCGCGGCGGAGGTGCGCTTGGACGCCGGTGACCTCGACGCTTGCGTGGTGGGCTCGGGGGTGCGGGTCGCCGGTCTGCGGGTGGGTGTCGCGGTCGCCTTCCTCGTCGGAACGGTGGTCCGCGTCGGAACGGAGGCGGGGGTCGGGGCGGCGGTCGTGGCGGGGGCGCGGCGCGATGCGGTGGGTGTGGCGGATCTGGGCCGTGAGCTGGCCAGGTCCTTCGCCCTGGGGGTCTTGGCCTCGGTGGGCTTGCGCTTCTCGGTGGGCTTTCCCGTGGGCTCTTCTGCGGGTTCTTCGGTCGCCGTCTCGGCGGTGGGCCGCCCCGGCGGCTGCGTGGCGGTGGGTAAGGGGGTGAGGGCGGCCGCCTCAGGCCGGGAGACGGCGGGCGACAGGGCGTACCAGCCGATCCCGGCGGCGGCGATCACGGCCACCGCCCCGACCGGGACGGCCACCTTGAGCGCGCGCGTCCTGCCGCTAGGAGCGGGCCCGGTGGCGAGCGCCGCCCCCTGCACCTGCGCGCTCGGACCGGTATCGGCGGAGGACGGTCCTTGCACGGCGCCGAAGGGTCCGGACGGCGGGTCTGCCGGGGATGGCGGATACCCGGACGGGTTCCCGGGGTCGGACGGCGGGTTCGCGGGGTTCAGCGCGGGACCCAGGCCGGGCATGCGCGGATCCGTCAGCGAGGCGAACGCCCGTAACCGCTCGACCACCTGTGCCGACGTCGGGCGGCGCGCCGGATCTTTGGCCAGGCAGTCGCGCAGCAGCCAGCGCAGCCGCTCGTCCAGCGGCGTCAGGTCGGGCTCGCTCGTCAGCACCGCGTGCAGCGTCGCCGGAATGCCCTCGCCGCCGAACGCGCGCCGGCCGGTGGCCGCGTAGTACATGGTGGCGGCCCAGGCGAACAGATCGGCGGGCGGCCCCACCTCGCCGCCGGAGATCTGCTCGGGGGCCATGTACGCCGGGCTGCCGAACGGCTGGCTGCTGATCACCGACAGGCTCTGGTCGAGCGCCTTGGCGATGCCGAAGTCGATCACCACGGGACCGTCGGGCCCGAGCAGTACGTTGGCCGGCTTGAAGTCGCGGTGCACCACCCCGGCGGCGTGGATGGCGGCCAGCGCCGTGGCCGTGTTGATCGCCAGCCGGTGCAGCGCCGCCGCGCCGCGCGGCCCGCCGTCGCGTACGGAGACCTGCAGCGACGGCCCCGGCACGTACTCGCTGACGATGTACGGCCTGCTCCAGGCGAATCCAGAGTCGAGCAGCTGGGCCGTGCAGAACGGCGCCACCCGCTTGGCCGTCTCCACTTCGCGCAGGAAGCGGTCGCGGGCGTCGTCGTCGGCGACGAGGTGGGCGTGCAGCAGTTTGATCGCGACGAGAGGGCCGCCGGGGGCGCGGCCGGCGTACACGACGCCCTGCCCGCCGCTGCCGAGCCGCCTCTCGATCCGGTAAGGGCCGACCGTGGCGGGGTCCTCGGGGGACAGGGGCGGCAGGCCGTTGTCGTCGGTGTTCAGGGCGTCGTCTCCGTGGTCGGGATGGTGGGGTCACCGGGGGGCGTGTGCGCCCAGGGCGAGTCCGGGACGGGCGCACCCGGCGGCAGCCGGGCGACCAGCCCCTCGACGGCCGCGCTGAGCAGCAGCACGAAGAGGTCCTCCGGGGTGTGGTGGGGGATGCCGGCCATCGCCTGACGCAGCAGCGCCGAGTCGCCCATCGAGGCGAGCGCCTGCGCGACGACCGGCGACCCGGCGATGGTGGCCCGCTCCTCCTGGGCCACCGTGAGGCCGAGCGCGATGAGCGCGATGCCGGAGGCGATGACGGTCGCGGCGGCGGGATCGTAACCGCGCCGGCCGAGGGCGCGCAGCTCCTCCTCCATGAGCCGGACGCCGGACGTCCCGCGCGGGAAGAGGCGCAGCATGTACGAGGCGCAGCCCGGATGGGCGAGCGCGAAGCGGTGCAGCTGCAGCGCGAAGCTCACCAGATGGGGAACGAGCGGCTCGTCGGGGTCGTCGACCATCTGCAGTTCGCCGAGTATGGCCTCGCCGACCAGCGTCTCCAGCTCGGCGCGGCTCGGCACGTGGCGGTAGATCGCCGCCGTGGTGACGCCGAGCGCGTCGGCGACGCGCTGCATGGTCAGCTCGTTGAGCCCGATCCGCTTGCCGGCCGCGATCACGTCGTCGACGGTGAAGCTCGCCGGGCGGCCACCCGTCCGCACCGGACCACCCCCTAAGTTATGGGCCATAACTTAGGGGGCCGGCAGTGCCCGCGCAAGTGGTTCGGATTGCTGGAACGTTCCCGGGTCGCAAGCCCGTCAATGGCGCGTCGCGCCGCGCCGTCCGGCCCTTGCGGGTCTTGAGTAACCGTTGAAGCAGTGCCGCGCGGGGCGGGGCGATGTGACGAGTTCGCCTATGTCCGAGGCCGGACCGTGTCCTTTGAATTGCTCTTCAACACCGCCGTTTCGGCGCCTTTGAAGGCCGAACCGCGGGCCTCGCCGGTCCGTACCCGGAATCGGGAGGTGGAGGGTATTCTTTAGTGTTGACCAGGGAAAGCGCCGGAGGACGGGCCATCGGAGGCACGACACGCCCCTGAGATGCGATTCCTGCTGAAGAGCGTTACAGTACCTGCAACGTAAACGTATTTGGAGCACCTAATGGCGAAGCGCATTGTTGAATCCTTTATCGATGACATCGACGGCAGTGAAGCCGAGGGCACGACGAGGTTCGCGCTCGACGGCACCAACTACGAGATCGACCTGTCGGGAGCCAACAGAGAGAAGCTCGAGAAGGCGCTGGCGCCGTTTATCACGAAGGCCAGGGCCGTCCGCGCCGAGCGGGGCGGCCGCGGCCGTCGCAGCGGCTCCTCGCGTGCCGTGAGCCGCGAGAAGGCCACCGAGATCCGTAAGTGGGCCAAGGCCCAGGGTCTGCCGGTGAGCGAGCGAGGCCGCATCGCCTCCTCCGTCGTCGAGCAGTACGAGGCCGCTCACTGACGGATCCGCGCAGGGATCCGCACACGGATTCGCTGACGGACGCGCCGAGGGGCGCGACGACCTCGCGCCCCCTCCGTCCGGCAGAGCCGGTGACGTGACTCCTCGCGCCGGAGGCGCCCGCTTCGCCGCCTTCGCCGCGCGCCGCCGGACAGGGTCGAGCCCCTCACCGGGCCCCTATCCGGCGAGCGCCGGAGTCGCTCCACCGTCTCCTCTCAGAGCCGCTCCTCCCGAGCAGGGCGGAGGCCGGGAGAGGAGCACTCACGGCGGCCACGGCCGGGCCCGCCATCACTGCACACGCGGGCCGGCCGCCGCCGAGCACGCACCACTGAAAGGTCCGCACGGCCGGGCCGCTCCGGGCAGGTGCGTTCCGAGAAGTCCTTACGGCCGGTTCGCCCCGAGCGGGAGCGCTCGCGTTCGCCCCGCAGGGGAGCGGCCTCACCTGACATCCGCGCTGCCGAAGAACACGGGCAGCGCGCGCTCTTCGCTCTCGACGCCGTCGCCATGCGCGACGAGGCGCTCCTGTACGTTCGCGGCCCCGCCGGCGGGCGGCCGCGCCGCGCCGTCCGCCGGCTACGACGGGGCAGAGCCCGTCAGCAGCTGGTCGGGCACCACCTTGGGCAGGCCGCGCAGCCACGTCTCCAGGTCGGACGGCCACCATCGGCCGGCCGCCAGGCGGCCCAGCTCGTGGGCGACCGCCGACGATGAGGCGGGCACCGGCACCACCCGTACGGGCGCCGCCCCCGCCAGCACGCCGAGCCACCAGTGCCGCCACGTCTGGGGCATGTCGGCCGACTCCAGGACCAGGTAGTAGTCGGGCAGTGCCAGCCGGTCGGCCCGCAGGTCGGCCAGTGCGGCCTCGATGGCCACCTCCAGCGCGCCGACCACGCCCGTGCCGTCGAAGTACGCGGTCCACGCCGCGGCCACGTCGGCCAGCGGGTCGGCGTCGTGCACCACGTACGTGGCCGCCGACCTGGCCGCGAGATCCGTCACCTCGGCCGCGGTGCGCTCGCCGCGCCGGATCGCGTGGACGTTGTGCCGGTCGTCCAGGCCCGCGATCACGTCAGCGGCCTTGTCCCCGGCGACCACGACCACCGTACTGCTCAAACGCCGCATATCCGGCAGTTTATGCGCCCGTCGAAGGGACGAGCCGGCTCACTTCTGCTCGGCCAGCCACTCCTCGAACGTGGTCGGCATGATGCGTACGCGCTCGCCCGGCAGCAGCACGTCACCCGCCATCGCAGGACCGAACAGGCCCGACCAGGTCGGCACCAGCTTCACCTCGCGTCCCCGCGCCTGGTGCGTACGCCGCGCCATGTCCACGAGGTCCTGCGGGTCGGGCCCGGCGATGTCGGCGTGGCGGCCCTGAGGCTCGCCGAGCGCGACCTCGGCCAGCACGGCGGCGACGTCATCGGGCGCGATCGGCTGGATGAGCAGCGGCGCGATGGTGGCCACGCCGTCCTTCTCCGTCCAGCTCGCGACCATCTCCGCGAAGTCGTGGAACTGCGTGGCCGGGACGATCGTCCACGGCACCGGCCCGGACTCCACCAGCCGTTCCTGCTCGCGCTTGCCGGCGTAGTGGGCGTTGCCCGGCACGCGGTGGACGCCGGCGATCGACAGCAGCACGTGGTGCCGCACCCCGGCGCGCTGCTCGGCGGCCAGCAGGTTGCGGGTGGTGGCGCCGAAGTAGGCGACCGTCTCCTCCACGCTCGCGGGCTGGCCGCTGATGGCGTCGATGACCGCGTCGGCTCCGGCCAGCGCCTGGTCGAGCCCTTCGCCGGTGGTCAGGTCGACGCCGAGCGAGCGGCTGATGCGGACGACGTCGTGCCCGCCGCCCTCCAGGATGGCGGCCGTCCTGGAGCCGATGTTGCCGGTGGCGCCGGCGATCGCGATGCGCATGATGATCTCCCCCTTGTGGTCCGATATGTCACGGACCTTATCTCGGACTTTCTGGATCCGCAATATCGCAGATTATGCTGGTCGTCGTGAAGCTGCCTGTGAGCACCGAATGGCTGTTGCACTGCGCCACGACGCTGGCGCAGCTCGAACCGGGAGCGACCGCGTCGGCCGCCCAGCTCGCCGACTACTACGACCTTCCCGCTCCTTACCTGGCCAAGCAGCTCCAGGCGCTGGTCAAGGCGGGGGTGCTGGCGGCCACGACGGGGCCGAAGGGCGGGTTCAGGCTGGGGCGGCCGGCGGATGAGATCACGCTGCTGGAGATCGTGGAGGCGGTGGACGGTGGCGCCTCGCCGTACGAGTGCCGGGAGATCCGCATGCGGGGGCGCGGCGCGCTGCCGCCCGAGGACTGCCGGGAGACGTGCGTCCTGGCGGCCAAGATGTACGAGGCCCACGAGGCCTGGCGGCGCAGCCTGGCGGGGGTCACGCTGGCGGACGTGCTCGCCGACCTGCCGTCCGGGGCTCCGGCCCGTACCCGCTCCATCATCGCGGGCATACCGAGAACGCCCCGCTGACCCCTGCGCATGGCAGGGGCCGGCGGGGCGTACGCGTGGCTGCGCCCGGCCGGCTCCGAAGAGCGGAAGGGGGCCGGCAGGGCGTGGATGGTGTCACACCGGGGGCCGCGCGGAGGGAGGAGGCCCGCGCCTCGCCCGGTGTTCCGCCGGGGCCGCGCGGGGAGAGGAGGTCCGCGCAGCACCCGGTGGGAGCCCGCCCGGTCGCCACGACCGCCGGACGGGCCCGGTCTCATCAAGCGGGCTCACGTCTCATCAGGCGGGCCCGCTGCTCATCGCATCGGGCCGTTGCTCATGGCATCGAGCCCGCTGGTCATGACGCGAGCCCGCTGGTGATCACGCCCACGCGGTGCTCACTCCACGAGCTCGATGGCGGCGCCAGGGCACACGGCGGCCGCCTCGCGCACCGCGGCATGCCGGTCGGCGCCCGGCGACTCGTCCAGCAGCATCACGATGCCGTCGTCCTCGCGCTGGTCGAACACCTCGGGCGCGAGCAGCACGCACTGCCCCGCGCCACAGCACTTGTCCTCGTCGACGATGACCTTCATCGGTTCCTGTCTCCTCTCGGACGGGGGTCACCAGCGGACGGGCAGCGTACGCAGGCCGCCGACCGCCAGCCCCTCCACCCGCTCCAGCTCTTCCACCGGCACGGCCAGCTCCAGCGACGGGAGCCTGCGCAGCAGCACCTCCAGCACGACCTGCAGCTCGGTGCGCGCCAGCGCCTGGCCCAGGCACGAGTGCGCGCCGGAGCCGAACGCGAGATGCGGGTTCGGGCTGCGGGTCATGTCCATCTCGGAGGCGTTGGCGAAGACGCGCTCGTCGCGGTTGGCCGCCGCCATGCTGCAGATCACCGTGGTGCCCTTGGGCAGCACCTCGCCGCCGACCTCCGCCTCGACCGGCAGGTAGCGGGGCAGGCCGATGCCGGCGTTCGCGTCCATGCGCAGCGACTCCTCGACCGTCGTGCGGATCAGCGACGGGTCGTCGAGCAGCCGCTCCCACCGGCTCCGGTCGGCGAGCAGCATCGCGACCATCTTGCCGATCATGTTGGCGGTGGTCTCGTGCCCGGCCACCAGCAGCCCCATGCCGGTCACGAGGATCTGCAGGTCCGACAGCCCGCCCTGCTCGGGGCCGCCGGCCGCGAGCAGCTCGCTGAGCAGGTCGTCGCCCGGTTGCTCCCGCTTGGCGGCGACGTGGCCGGACATGTACTGGAAGAACTCCGCCTGGGCGGCGTCGATCTCCTCCTTGGTGTAGCGGGTGAGGTTGAGGAACGTGTCCGACCAGTACGAGAACCGGTCGCGGTCCTCGGCCGGCACTCCGAGCATGTCGCAGATCACGTACACCGGCAGCGGGAAGCCGAGCGACGCTCTGAGGTCGGCGGGCGCGCCGCGCTCGACCATGTCGTCGATGAGGTCGTCGGCGATCCGCGTCATCGAGGGCCGCAGGCCCGCCATCCGCTTGGCCGTGAACCACCGGCCCACCAGCCGCCGCCAGTGCTGGTGGCCCTCGCCGCCGTCGGGGATGACCTTCGTGATGTCGCTGCTGAACGCCCCGCCGCCGTCCGCCGACAGCCGGGCCGCGTCGGGGGCGGTGAGCCGGCGGGTGAAGCGCGGGTCGGCGAGCACCGCCTTGACGTCCTCGTACCTCGTGATGAGCCGCGCGCCGTCGCCGCTCGGCAGCTTCACGTGCGCGACCGGGCACTCCTCGCGCAGCCGCGCCCACTCCGCGGGCGGGTCGAGCGCCGCGTCGTTGGGGATCGGGTAGTTCAGGACCTGCTCTGTGGCACTCATGCGGCCTCTCCTCGTGTACGGATGATCCGCCGCCCTGCGCAGGCGGCTCGGTGACGCCACCTCACGCGGGCGTGAGGTGCTGCTGGCGCAGCACGCGGGCCTGCTTGGCCATGTTCCAGCCGAGCACGCCGGTGATCCGGCCGTCCTCGCGGTAGACGGCGGCGAAGCGGCGCTGCTCGGGGTCGCCCTCCGCGATGCTCGTCTCGGCCGCCGCGGACGGCAGGCCGTGCGCCTGGATCTTGACGTCGTACTGGTCGGTCCAGAAATAGGGGATCGGCGTGTACGCCCGGTTCGCCCCCAGCAGGTTGGCCGCCACGACCTGGGCCTGCTCGGTGGCGTTGGTCCGGTTCTCCAGGCGCAGCTTGCGGCCCAGCCCCTCGTGCCGCCAGGACGCCACGTCGCCCACCGCGTAGACGCCGTCGGCCGCCCGGCAGCGCGCGTCGCACTCCACCCCGTCGCCCAGTCGCAGCCCGCTGCCCTCCAGCCACGCGGTGGCCGGTCGCGCGCCGATGGCCACCACCACGGCGTCGGCGTCGAGCGTCTCGCCGGTGGCCAGACGCACGCCCGTCACCCGACCGGCCGCGCCGGTCAGCGCTTCGACGGCGACGCCGAGCCGCAGCCGCACCCCGTGCTCGGCATGCGTACGGGTCAGGTGATCGGCGATGACGTCGCCGAGCTGGTCGGCGAGTATCGCCCGGCCCATGCCGGCGAGCGTCACGTCGAGGCCCATGCCCCTGGCCGTCGCCGCGATCTCCGCGCCCAGCACGCCCTCGCCGACGACCACCAGCCGCCTGGCCGCGGTCAGCCCGAGGCGCAGCGCGAGCGAGTCGTCGAGGCCGCGCAGCACGTGCACGCCCGCGAGACCGTCCTGACCCGGCAGCCGGGACGGGACCAGGCCCGTCGCGATGACGACGGCATCGGCGCGCACCACGCGGCCGGACGCCGTGGTGACCGCCCGCGCCTCCACGTCCAGGGCCGTGGCCGGCTCGCCGCGTACGAACTCGGCGCCCAGGGCGTCGAGCTGCTGCTGCATGCGGAGCTGTGCGCGCTCCGGCTCCCACGCCCCGGCCAGCACCTGCTTCGACAGCGGCGGCCGGTCGTAGGGGAGGTGCGGCTCGGTGTCGAGCAGCGTCAGCCGCCCGGTGTAGCCGTTGCGCCGCAAGGCTTCGGCCGTGGCGAGACCCGCGGCCGAAGCGCCGACGATCAGGATGCTCTCTGGCGGTGTCACTCCGCCTTCCTCCCGCCTCCAGCGGCGTATATGCGCATACGTCCAGGTCCTTTCCGGCGTCTCGCCCCGAACATTACCCTGCACATGTAGGAAAACCTACACCTGTCGTCAGAAGGTAGGCTGAAGCGCGTGGCGACCTCGAGAGCAAGCAGCACACCATCGGGTGACCGGCGCGTCCGCCGCACCCAGGCCGCCCTCGCCCGTGCCCTGCTCCGGCTCGTCGAAGAACGCGACCTGTCCCGCATCGCCGTCGCCGACGTCGCCGAGCTCGCCGGGGTCAGCCGCTCGACCTTCTACGACCACTACCGCGACGTCCACGAGCTGGCCGAGGCCGCCTGCACCGCGATGATCGACCGGCTCATCGAGTCGCTGCCCATGCCGGACGTCGACGCCGAAGACCCGCTCGCCGAGGCCGCCGCATCGCTTGAGGCGTTCTTCGCCAGCCTCGCCGAGCACGCCGGGCTCTACCGCGCGCTGCTCGGCCCCCAGGGCAGCGCCCGCGTCGCCGACCACATCCGCCGCCGCACCGCCGCCGCCATCCAGGCCCGCCTGCACGAAGAGTGCGCCCGAGCCGGCGCCGGTGCGCCGGAGCCGGCCGTCCGAGCCGGCGCCGGTGTGTCCGATCCCGCCGCTCATGCGTCTGAGCCTTCCGTCCGGGGCGGCGCGGGTGCGTCCGAGCCCGTCGCCCGTTCTGGCGAGCCCGGCGATCGTGGCGGCTCGCCGGACTCGCACGACGTGGTCGCCGCGTTCACGGCCGGAGCGCTCATCGGCGTCGCTTCGGACTGGCTCCAGCGCGGCCGCCCCCGCACTCCGTCGGAGATGGCTGCGCTCACCTGGCCCCTGATCGCCGCCGTCCACCCCGTCCCGGCCCTCCAGACACCGTCCCGCACCCCCGCGATGGACGACGCCCGCCCGTGACCCGCTGCCCTCGCCGGGCGCTCGGCCCGGTCTCGAACCCGGGCGGTCGATCAACCTAGGATGCGGTTCATGCCGCTGCACCTCCCCCCGCCCGACGACCGGCTGTCCGGACACACCGGCTGGACCAGGGCCCATTGGGAGGCGATGGCCGACCATCTGCTGGACTCGGTGGTCCCGTACGCCACCGAGGGCTTCGCCCAATACCGGCTGCCCGGCAGGCCCAGCATCTCCGGCACGGTCAGCGACGGGCTCGAAGGCTACGCGCGCACGTTCCTGCTGGCCGCGTTCAGGATCGCGGGGGCGCGCGGCGAGGTGCCGCCCGAGCTGATCGAACGGTACGCGACCGGCCTGGTCTCCGGCACCGACCCCGGCCACCCCTACGCCTGGCCCGAGCTGACCGACATGGCGCAGCCGCTGGTCGAGGCCGCCTCCATCGCGATCGCCCTGCACGAGACCCGGCCCTGGCTGTACGACGGGCTCACGCCGCGGCAGCAGGAGCGGGTGGTGGACTGGCTCGCCGGGTTCATCGGCAAGCGCACGCCGGACAACAACTGGGTGATGTTCCGGGTGATCGTCGAGCAGTTCCTGGCCGAGGTGGGCGGCCCGTACGAGCCAGGCGAGATCACCGGCGGCCTCGAACGCGTCGAGGAGTGGTACACCGGCGACGGCTGGTACACCGACGGCAAGGGCAAGAACTACGACTACTACTGCGGCTGGGCGCTGCACCTCTATCCGTCGCTGTGGGCCAGGATGGCCGGCGACGCCGCCCGCGCCGAGCGGTACGCCGGGCGCCTGCGCCTCTTCCTCGAGCAGTACCAGCACTTCTTCGCCGCCGACGGCGGGCCCGTGCATCAGGGGCGGTCGCTGACGTACCGGTTCGCGACCGTCGCGCCGCTGTGGCTGGGCGCGCTGACCGGCGCCACGCCGCTGCCGCCGGGACGTACCCGCCGCCTGGCCGGCGGCGTGCTGCGGCACTTCGCCGAGCGCGGCGCGCCCGACGAGCGCGGCCTGCTCACCCTCGGCTGGTACGACCCCTTCCCGCCGGTCGTCCAGCCCTACTCGGGCCCGGCGTCGCCGTACTGGGCGAGCAAGGCGTTCCTCGGCCTGCTGCTGCCGCCCGAGCACCCGGTCTGGACCGACCCCGAGGAGCCGGCCCCGATCGACCTGGCCGACCAGAGCGTGGCCATGCCCGCGCCCGGCTGGCTGATCGAGGCCACGCACGGCGACGGCGTCGTGCGCCTGTTCAACCATGGCAGCGACCGCGACCGCGTGAGGAGTCCCGGCGGCCCGCCCGACCCCCACTACCTTCGGCTCGCCTACACCAGCCACACCGGGCCCGAGGCGGGCGGCGTGGACAACGACCTGGCCGTCATCGCGCCGGACGGCGCCACGCATCTGCGGCGGGTCATCGAGCCTCTCGCCGTCGCCGACCGGTTCGCCGCCTCGGCCTGGCAGGACGGTGAGGTACGCGTGGTGACGGCGGTCGTCGCGGCGGGCGCGTCGGAGATCAGGATCCACCAGGTCACCGCGCCGGCCGGGCACCACGTGCGCGACGGCGGCCACGCCCTGGCGGATGCCGCGCCGCCCGAGTTGCGTCAGGGCGACGGCGTGGCATCGGCCCGCCGCGCGGACGGCCTGACCAGCGCCATACGCGCCCTGCACGGTTTCACCGGCACGGGCCTCGCCACGGCGGAGCACGCCAACGCCTTCGGCCCCTGCTCCGCCACCCCGTACGCCGTCGCGACGGGCCATCCCGGCGGCACCGCCGTCTACGTCAGCCTCGTCCACCTGTCGGGGACGCAGGCCGAGCCGCCCGCGCCGGCGGTGACGGTGACGGACGACGCGGTCGTCCTGGGCCTGCCGGACGGGGAGACGGTCACCGTCCGCCTCGGCCCCGTCCCCACCTGCGTCCGCTGACCCGCCGCGGCCGGCAGCCGGCGCCGTCGGACGGGGGGCGCCGCTACGCTGCCGCGCTCCCGGCACGCGGTCGAGGTCGTCGCCGCGCCGGCGGGGCGCCGCCCCCTCGGAGGGCGCCCAACCGGCGGCGCGAAGTCACTTCTTGAAGGCGTCCTTCACCTTCTTGCCCGCGTCCTTCACCTTCTCGCCGGCCTGCTTCAGGCCGCCCTCGGTCTGGTCGGCGCGCCCCTCCGCCTGCAGCCGCTCGTCGTCGGTGGCGTCGCCGATGTTCTCCTTCGCCCGCCCCTTCAGCTCCTGAGCCTTGTTACGGATCTTGTCGTCGGTGCTCATGCCCGTTGCCCTCCCGCTCGCCGGAATGTCATCCCTTCCCCTGACCGAGCGGGAGGGCGGGAAACATCAGGCGTTCCTGAGGTGCTCGGCGGGCGACGGCCAGGACGCGAGCCGGGCGTGGATCTCCTCGCGCACCGGGAGCGTGAGCGCCTCGGCGTACGCGCCGGACAGCAGCTCCTCGATCGAGACCCGCTCGCCGGTCTCGGCCGCACGGACAGCCGCCTCCACCATGGCCAGGCTGCCGATGTTGCGGGCGATCGCCCCGGACGGCGACGGGCCGCCGCGCACCGCCGCGACGAACTCCACCAGCGCCCCGGCGATCTGCTCGTGCTCGCCCGGCGGCACGTCGGCGGCCCCGTCGAGGCTGGAGGTGACGCGCTGCTCGCCGTCCCAGGTGGCGCTGCCGCCGGGGCCGACGGCCCGCCACGCGCCGTTCCACGAGGTCTCCAGCCCGTCGGCGCACCAGCTTCCGTTGTAGACGTAGCGGGCGCCGCCTTCGAAGCGGAAGGTGGCGGTGGCGGAGGCGTCGCCGCGGTACCAGCTCCACGGCGGGTTCCAGCTCTCGCACGTCACCGACTCCGGCTCGGTGCCGAGCAGGTAGCGGGCCGCGTCGAAGGCGTGGATGGCCATGTCGACGAGCAGCGGCTGGGCCATCTCCTCGCGGAAGCCGCCGAAGCGCGGCCCGCGGAAGAAGGTCGTGGAGAGCAGGCCCGGCGGGCCGAGCCTGGCGATCAGCCGCCGGTACTCGGCCAGCGCGGCGTAGTAGCGGCGCGACTGGCTGATCATCAGCAGCCGCCCCGACGCCTCGCTGGCGGCGGCCTGCACCATGGCCTCCGCCAGCGTCGGCGCGGCCGGTTTCTCGCACAGCACGGGCACTCCGGCGAACAGCGCCTCGACGCTGACCGCGGTGTGCGCGGCGGGGACGGTGACGTTGACGACCGCGTCCGGCTCGGCCCGCGCGAGCAGCTCGCCGAGCGAGCCCGCGACCGGGACCTCGAGGCCCGTCTCGCGTATGGCGGCTCGCGCCCGCTCGACGTCGAGGTCGGCCACCCCGGCCACCTCGACGTCGCCGGAGGCCGCCAGCGTGCGCAGCCAGGCCATGCCCATCGCGCCCGCGCCCACCTGGACGACGCGCAGCGGCCCGGCGTTCACTCGGCGTCCTCAACGTGCGCGTCGTTGTTGTGCGTGTCCTTGTTGTGCATCTCCTTGTTGTGCATCGCACCCCGGTAGTCGTGCCCGTTGAAGAAGTCGCCCATCTCATAGCGCAGCAGGGTCGGCAGCGCCCGCCGGTCGGGGTCGCCGGCGGCCCACTCGACCCCGTTGGCGATCACCTGGAGCACGTCGGGATGGTGGTAGACGGGGTAGTCCTGGTCACCCGGGCTGAAGTAGAAGATCTTGCCGTTGCCGCGGCGGAACGTGCAGCCGCTGCGGAAGACCTCGCCGCCGGTGAACGAGCTGATGAAGATCAGCTCGTCGGGGGTGGGGATGTCGAAGAACTCGCCGTACATCTCCTGGGCGGGGATCTCGATGGGGTGCGGCACGCCCCGCGCGATGGGGTGCGTCGGGTCGACCGTCCAGATCAGCTCGCGGTCGTTCGCGCTGCGCCAGCGCAAGGTGCAGGTCGTGCCCATCAGCCTGGTGAAGATCTTCGACCAGTGGCCGGAGTGCAGCACCACCAGGCCCATGCCGGACAGCACGTGCCGGTGCACGCGTTCGACCACCTCGTCCGCCACTTCGGCATGCGCGGCATGGCCCCACCAGGTCAGCACGTCGGTGCCGGCCAGCACCTCCTCGGTCAAACCGTGCTCGGGGTCGTCGAGGGTCGCCGTGGAGACCTTCGCCCGCTCGCCCAGCCGGGCCTCGATGCCGCGCCTGATGGCGTTGTGCATGCCGTCGGGATAGATCTCCCGCACGTGGGGTTCGACCTGCTCGTGCCGGTTCTCGCCCCACACCAGGACATTGAGGGTTCGAGCGTTCATGCGGACGTCCTTTCCACTCGTCACTTGACCGCGCCGCTGACGGCGCCGGCCGCTATGTAGCGCTGAGCGAAGATCAGCAACAGGCCCGCGGGGATGGACGCGAGCACGGCGGTCGCTCGTCATCCAGGACTACGGTGGACGGCGCGGGCCGGTGTTCCGCGCGCCGGCGGCCGCCCCGCCGCACGCCGACAGGGCGAGGGGAACGAGGACCGCTGCGACAGCCACTGCAGGCGCCTTCCCGTGACGCTTTCGTGCTGTCTCCATGTGAGCTACTCCTTGGGGGGTCGCCACGGAGTCGATCAAAGGGGTCGATCAAAGGGGTCGATCAAAGAGGTGGATCAGGGGGTGGATCAGGGGGGCGAACAGAGCCGGAAATGGATCGGTGACAAGGAGAAAAGGGCTGCGGGAAGTGATCCGGCCGCTCGGGGCGGGGCCGGAGGCGGCGTGTTGTAAAGCGCTTAACCGTGTCGGCTTGACCGCTATGTTGCGCCTTCCTCACCGTGATGTCAATAACAAGTTAAGCGCTTTACGAAACACCGGCGGGCGATATAGTCACAGGTGCTTGGCGCGGCCTTGACGAGTCGGGAGGCGGCATCACATGGTCACGATGCGCGACGTCGCCGAGCGGGCGAACGTCTCGATCGCCACGGTCTCGTTCGTCATCAACGGCACCAAGCGGGTCGCGCCCGAGACCCGCGCCCGCATCGAGGCGGCCATCCAGGAGCTCAACTACCGGCGCAACGTCGTCGCCCGCGCCCTGGCCAGCTCGCGCACCCGCATACTCGCGCTCGCGCACCCCGATCTCGAGCCCAAGCCCAACGCCACGGTGATCCAGTTCGTCATGGGCGCGGCCCACGGCGCCCGCGAGCGCGGCTACGACCTGGTGCTGTGGCCGGTGAACGACGACGAGCAGATGTCGCACCTGCTGGCCGGCGGGCTGGTGGACGGCGTGCTGCTGATGGAGGTGCAGATCCGCGACGCGCGGGTGGAGCGGCTGCTCGCCTCGCAGGTGCCGTTCGCGCTGATCGGCCGCACCGAGGACGACGACCTGCCGTACGTCGACATCGACTTCGCCGCCACCATCCACCAGGCCGTCGAGCACCTGCGCGGCCACGGCCACGAGCGCGTCGCGCTGGTCACCCAGCGGGCCGGCGCGGCCGGGGAGCCGGGCCGCATCAAGCGGGTGGAGTCGGCCTACCTCGACGCGATCACGCCGCTCGGCCACCCGCCCGCGGTCATCGCCGTGGAGAGCACCAGCGCGGGCGGCAGGGAGGCGGCGCGCCGGCTGCACGACGACTTCCCCGAGGTGACGGCCGCCGTCCTGGTCAACGAGGGCGCCGCGGCCGGGCTGGTCAAGGGCGCCAGGGCGCTCGGCAGGCGGGTGCCCGGTGACCTGTCGATCATCTCGGCGGCGACCACGCGCGAGCTCGGCGAGATGATCGAGCCCTCGCTCACCGTCATGGCCGCCCCCGCGGCCGAGCTGGGGCGGATGGCCGCCGACGCGCTCATCGACCGCCTCGAAGGCGCCGGCGAGGCACCGCCCAGCGTGCTCATCCCGTGTGCTCTGGTGCCCGGCGAGTCGGTGGGACCGCCGCCGGCGCGCTGACGTCGAGCCCCGCGTCCCGGCCGACCAGCCTGGCCAGCGCCTCCTGGGCCGTCGCCCGTACGGCGGCGGGGTCGTCGAGGTCGAACCCGACGACGAGCCCGTCGCGCAGCACGAGCAGCAGGTCGGCCGTACGCTCCGGGTCGGGGTGCCCGGCCTCGGCGAGCAGGTCGCGGTAGAGGTCGCGGTTCCAGCGGCGGTGCTCGGCGATGGCCTGCCGCACGGGGTGCGCGGGGTCGGGGTATTCGGCCGCGGTGTTGCGAGCAGCTCTTCGCCGCCGGCTACGCCTCCTGCTTCGCCTCCGCCCTGCGCCTGGTGGCCGGGCAGCGCAAGCTCGACGTCGCCGACGCGGCCGTCACCGCCGAGATCGGCCTGTCGCCCAACGGAACGGGCGGCTTCCAGCTCTCCGCGACCCTGCGGGTCGAGCTGCCCGACCACATCGGCCCCGAGGAGGGCCGCGCGCTCGTCGAGGCCACCCACCAGGTGTGCCCGTACTCCAACGCCACGCGCGGCAATATGCCGGTCGAGCTGGTCATCGAGTAGCCCGCCGATCCTTAAGGGTCTTTGTCAGGGAATCTCCCGAAGATGGCGGCCGACGTCACCGCTGTGATGTTCTGGCCTCCGGGGGAGACGCGTGGGCAGACTGTGGGGCCGGTCGTTGCGGACGCGGCTTGCGATGTTCGCCAGTATCACGATGCTGCTGCTGAACGTCATCGTGAGCGTCTTCGTGCTGCTCGGAATCAGGGGCGAGGTCGCCGAGATCCGGGCCCACGATCTGTCCACAGTGGCCGTACGCGTGCTCATCATGATCAAGCAGCAGCGGTTGCCGCAGGTGCTCGAGCCGCACGGCGTGGACGGCATCCAGGTCGTCGACCAGACCGGCCGGCCGGTCGCCTGGACGCCCAACCTGGCGGGGCAGCCGCGCCTGACCACCGCGCTGCCGGGCCGCGACCAGGCCAACGCCAGCGGGACGCTCTGCGGCCTGCGGGCCTTCGGCGGCAAATGCAAAATCGTCATCTCCGTGACGGCGTACCAGCCGGAGGGGGAGTGGCACGTCTACACCTTCGGCCCCGCCGTGCCCTGGTACGTCAGCCCGCAGACCATCCTCTTCCAGATCGGCGTGTCGGCCGCGCTGATCGCGCTCACCTGGTTCGGGGTCTCCCGCATCGTGGCCAAGACGCTGGCCCCCGTCGGCAGCATCACCAGGAAGCTCGCCGAGATCAGCGCGGGCGGCGGCGGCCTGCGGGTCCCCGTACCCGACACCGACGACGAGATCAGGGAGCTGGCCGAGACCAGCAACCAGACCCTCGAACGTCTGGAGGGCGCGCTCACCGGGCTGCAGGAGGCGATGGAACGGCAGCGCAGGTTCGCCACCGACGCCTCCCACGACCTGCGCAGCCCGATCACCGCGATGCGCACGCAGGTGGAGGACGCCCTGCTCCACCCCGAGGACGCCGACTGGCAGGAGACCGGCAGGAAGGTGCTGGCCAGCCTCGACCGGCTCCAGGCGATCGTGAACGACCTGCTCACCCTCAGCAAGCTCGACGCCGGCGCCCCCGACGAGCGCGCGCCCATCGACCTCGGCGAGCTCGTCGCCACCGAGACCGCCCGGCCGCGCAGCAAGGAGGTCGTCACCAGCCTGCAGACCGGCGTCGTCGTCACCGGCGACCGGCTCCAGCTCGCCCGCCTGCTGACGAACCTGCTCGACAACGCCGAACGGCACGCCGAAAGCAAGATCATCGTGACCGTGCGGCGCCAGGGCGACGAGGCCGTGCTCGAAGTCGTCGACGACGGCGCGGGCATCGCGCCCGAGCAGCGCGAGGTCGTCTTCCAGCGCTTCACCCGGCTCGACGCCGCGCGCAACCGCGACGCCGGCGGCACCGGGCTCGGCCTGCCCATCGCCAGGGAGATCGCGACCTCCCACCTCGGCACGCTGACCATCGAGGACTCCGACGTCGGCGCCCGGTTCGTGCTGCGCCTGCCGATCCTCGAGGACTGACCTTCGCGCTATCGGGGCACATGCACTTCCGGACCATGTTTGCGCCACCACCGAGGAAGGAGCCCACATGGAACAGCCGGGGACCGGTAGCCGGAACGTCCAGGCGGCCGCAGGGGAGGCACGCGGCCACGTACGCTGCACGCCACCCGCCGCCGCCGAGCTGTTCGAGATCGCTGTCCTGGACACCTCCGGCGGGGACCCCCACTGGCACACCATCGGCTGGGGCGTGGACCGCAGCGAGGCCGACTCGATCGCGCGGTCGTACGTCTCCCGGCCCCTGTCCCCGTACGAGGAGGCCAGGATCCGGCAGAACGGGCACTTGGTGGGCGTGCACCGCCGGCAGACCTGAGCCTTTCCGGCACGCCGGCATCCGGCACGCCGGTCGTCAGCCGCGCTCGTCCATGACGCCGTACGCCGTCGCGCGGAAGAGGAACGACGCCCACGACCGGTAGGGCCGCCAGGCGTCGGCCAGCCGCCGGTACGCCGACGGCGGCGTGTCCTCGGGCAGCCCGTACGCCTCGCGCAGGTTCGCGAACAGCCGCGGCTCGTCACCGGGGAACGCATCCGGCGCGCCCGCGCCCCTGATGAGGATCAGCCCCGCCGAGAACGGCCCCACGCCCGGCAGCTCCCGAAGCTGCGCCAGCGCCTCCTCCGGCGTGAGCGAGCGCAGGTGCTCGGTGGTGAGCAGGCCGTCGAGCGCCGCCCTGGCCAGGCCGCGCAGCCACTCCTCCTTCTGCGCGGGCAGCCCGAGCCCGCCCGCGTCCAGCAGCGAGACGGGCGGCGGGAACGCGACCAGCCGCTGCCCGTCCACCTCCACCTCGGCGCCGTACCGCTCCGCGATGCGCTGCTTGATCGCGGAGGCCACGACCATCGACGAACGCTGCACGATCACCGCCCAGCAGGCCGCCTCCCACGGGCTCCAGAAGCACACCGGCCGCAACCCGGGGCGCAGCCGCTGCAGATCACCGAGCACCGGGTCGGCCTCGCCCACCTTGGCGAAGCCGGTGCCGTCCACGTCCAGCGACAGGATTCGCGCCACCTCGCCCCTGATCGCCGGACCGGCCGGACGCGTCGTGGCGACCCGCACGCCGCCAGGGGCGGCCGTCACACGCACGCCGATCGGCCGCCAGTCGGCCTCCGCGCAGTAGGCGAAGCGCAGCGACCGCCCGTCCGACGGCAGCCTGCTCGTGACCGGCCAGTCCTCCACGAAGCGCAGGGAGTCGGCGAAATCGAACGGGCCCTCGGCGGTCAGCGTGAACTCGTGCGTGGTCATGCCGCGTATCGTAAGCGCGCCCGGCCGTACCTTCAGGACCGGGCACTACCCTGAAACCCTGCTGCCGGCGTCACGGGAGGGGGACGGGGATGCGGATCGGCGAGCTTGCCGCCAGGACCGGCGTGAGCGTGCGCGCGCTGCGCTACTACGAGGAGCAGCGCCTGCTCGCCTCCGAGCGCACCGCCAGCGGGCAGCGCGTCTACCCCGAGAGCGCGGTGGAACGGGTCCGGCTCATCCGGCAGCTCTTCGCCGCCGGGCTCGCCAGCAAGGCCATCGAGCCGATCATGCCGTGCGTGGTGACCGGCGAGGTCGTGCCCGAGCTGCTCGAACGGCTGCGCGCCGAGCGCGAGCGCATGGACGCCAAGATCAACGAGCTGATCGCGGCCAGGGACAAGCTCGACGCCATCCTCGCCGGCGCCGACGCGGCCGCCCACAAGGGCAGGCCCTGCCCGCGCTGATCTCGGAGCCGGTGGGCCTCAGCGGGGGCGGAAGGCGTCGAGGAGCAGGTTCACCGTTCTGTGCCGGAGGTCGTCCGGCCAGCCGGCGGCGAGCGCGCCGTGGGTGACGGCGGTCAGCAGGGCCATGACTTCGTCGAGACGCACGTCCGCGCGGACCGTCCCGGCCTCGCGCGCCGCGTCGAGCAGCCTGGCGAAGACGTGGTCGAGCGCCATGATCTGCTCGCCCGGCTCGATGGGCGTGCCTTCATCGGCGAGCAGGCTCACCACGGCACCGGCTCCGGCCGAGCTGCCGACGAGGAACGTGAAGTACTCGAAGAACGCGGTGGCCGGATCGCCGCCGGCGATGAGCGCCTCCGCCTTCTCGATGAGCCGGCGCCGCAGATCCTTCATGATCGCGGCGAGGAGGTCGCGCTTGGTGGGGAAGTGGCGGAACACCGTCCCGATGGCCACGCCGGCGCGGGCGGCGACCTCCTCGGTGGACGCGGAGGCACCGCGTTCGGCGAACACCTCCTCGGCGGCGGCCAGGATGCGGGCGCGGTTGCGCCGGGCGTCGGCGCGCATGGGCTTGCTGTCGGTCATCCGTCTGCTCGTTGACAAAAGTGAGTCAGGGACTCATATTCATAAAGTGAGTCTGTTACTCAGTTTAGTCTCGCCTCCGGAGGAAAGCCATGTCCGAGCGAACCTCGCGCGACCTCTTCGCCCGCTTCCAACGCAACGTCCTGTCCGGAGCGCCCGCCCTCGACGAGGAGATGCTGGCCGCCGACGTCGTGGTGGAGCAGCCGCACGCCCCTGACGGGCGCGGCACGATCGAGGGACGCGAGAAGGTCGTGGCGATGTCCCGGGCGGGCCGCGCGTCCCTCCCCGTCACGTTCGAGGAGTTCAGGGACGTGACCATCCACGACACCGCCGACCCCGAGGTGATCGTCGCCGAGTACCGGCTGGTCGGCACCGTCCCGGGGACCGGCACGCGAGTCCAGGCCGCGTTCGTCGTGGTGCTGCGCGCCAGGGACGGGCGGATCGTGCACTGGCGCGAGTACCAGGACCGCGCCGCCATCGCCGAAGCCCTGGCCTGACTGACCCCGGCCCGCCGCGTCGCGCGCTCAGGCGCGCCTACCCGCCGTGTCGCCCCCCTTCGGCGCGTCGCTTGCGGCGTCGCCTCACCGGCGCCTGGCGTCGCTCGCCGGCTTGCTCCCTCTCGCCCTCCGTCCGCGGTGTCATCATGTCTCGTCGCGCGCGGCTCGCTTCGGCGTCTCCGGTGTCAGCCCTGGCCCGCGGTGGCGCCCGCTTTCGGCGGTTGTCCCGTTACGCGGGTGGGGCGCCGGGTGGGAGGGTGGGGAGGGTCTTCGGAGGGCCCTGGTCGATGAGGCGGAGGAGGGCGTCCGTGTTCAGGTTCTGCTCCACCAGGTCGGCGAGGGCGTCCAGGCGGTGCTCGCGTAGCCGGGCGAAGTCGGTGTCCGGGGCGGGGGTGAAGTCCCGGCCGGCTCGGCGGGCCACGTCGGTGAGGAAGGCGCGGCGGAAGCCGTCGTTCTCCAGGGCGCCGTGCCAGGTGGTGCCGAAGACGTTCGCCGAGCGGCAGCCGTCCAGGAAGGGCTCGCCGCCCTCCACGGCCGGGATCCCGTGGTGGATCTCGTACGCCCGCACCGGCTCCCCGTACGCCGTCCCCTCGGGCCTGCCGAGCCGCTTGTCCGCCCCGAACACGAACCGCACCGGCAGCAGCCCGAGCCCTTCGACCCGGCCGGCCCCCGACTCGACGTCGTCCACGATCTCCCGCCCGAGCATCTGGAAACCGCCGCAGATCCCGAGTATCGGCCCGGTACGGGCGCGCAGGGCCGCGGCGATGCCGTTCTCCCGCAGCCAGGCGAGGTCGGCGACGGTGGCCCGCGAACCGGGCAGCACGACGAGGTCGGCGTCGTCCAGCTCGGCGGCCCCGGTGGCGAAGCGCACGACCACACCGGGCTCGGCGGCGAGCGCGTCCACGTCGGTGAAGTTCGAGATGCGCGGCAGCCGTACGACGGCGACCCGCAGCGTCCGCCGCCCGTACGGGGGCCGCACGGCCACCTGCCGCCCGTCGAGCGCCAGCGAGTCCTCGACGTCCAGCCAGAGCCCGTCCAGCCAGGGCAGCACCCCGTACACCTCACGGCCGGTGAGCTTCCTGA
The DNA here is from genome assembly GCF_043196965.1 of Nonomuraea sp. NPDC049309. NCBI lineage: Bacteria > Bacillati > Actinomycetota > Actinomycetes > Streptosporangiales > Streptosporangiaceae > Nonomuraea > Nonomuraea sp. NPDC049309. Next base: position 600,793 of record NZ_JBICSH010000006.1, read on the forward strand.
GCATGTCGAGCCCGGGTTCGAGCAGCTCCTTGGCGCCCCTGAACTTGTTGACCACGAACCCCGCCACATGCGCCTGGTCGGCGGCGTCCAGGAGGGCGACCGTGCCGTAGAAGGCGGCGAACACCCCGCCCCTGTCGATGTCGCCGACCACGATGACGGGCAGGTTCGCGGCTCTGGCCAGGCCCATGTTGGCGATGTCGCCGCGCCGCAGGTTGATCTCCGCCGGGCTGCCCGCGCCCTCGCACACCACCACGTCGTACTGCTTCCTGAGCCGCTCAAGCGCCTCCAGCGCGGTCGTGCGCAGCAGGTCCTTCAGCGCGCCGTACTCCATGGCGTCCACGTCCGCGACCGGGCGGCCCATGAGGACGACCTGGCTGCGGCGGTCGCTGCCCGGTTTGAGGAGGATCGGGTTCATGTCGGCGGCCGGTTCGAGGCCGGCGGCCCGCGCCTGCACGGCCTGCGCGCGGCCGATCTCGGCGCCGTCGATCGTGACGTACGAGTTGAGCGACATGTTCTGCGCCTTGAAGGGCGCGACGCGCACGCCCCGGCGGGCCAGCCAGCGGCAGATGCCCGCCGCGACCACGCTCTTGCCCGCGTCGGAGGTGGTGCCCGCCACCAGGAGTGCGCCGTTGACCATGGCCCACACGGTACCGAAGCCGCAGATCACGAAATTTCCCGGTAACCGGCCATTTACGAACTCTGTGATCTCTGTCACTCTGTCTAGAACATCGCCCTAGAACGCGATTCTAGAGTTACCTATGCGAAAGGGTGGGCATGGTCGGGACGTTCGGCTCGCCACGTACGGGCACCATCGACGCGCGATCCCGCGCACCGTTCGGCTGGGCACCCCTGGTGGTGCTGTTCATCGTCGGGCTCGTGGACAGGATGGAAGCGAACCTGCTGTCCGGCGTGCTCCCGCTCATCCAGCAGGAATGGCGATTCAGCGACACCGCGGCGGGCTCCATCCCGACCGCCGCGGCCCTGGCCGCCGCCGTGGTCTCCCTGCCGGCCGGCTACCTGGCCGACCGCTTCAGCCGTACCCGGATCATCGCGATCGTCGTCTTCTGCTGGGCGCTCGCCACGCTCGGCTCCGGCCTCGCCACCGGGTTCGCCATGTTCTACCTGATGCGCGTGCTGCTGGCCGCCGCCGAGAACATCGACAACCCGGCCGCGGGCAGCCTGCTGGCCGACTACTACCCGCCCGCCAGCAGGGCCAAGGCGTACGGGCTCACCCGCGTCACCACGTACCTCGGCGGCGTCGGCACCCTGCTCGGCGCCCAGCTCGCCGCCGCGTTCTCCTGGCGGACCGCGTTCCTCATCATGGTCGTACCGGGCGTGCTCACGGCCCTGCTGGTGTGGATGCTGCGCGAGCCGCGCCGCGGCGAGCTGGACCGGCTGGTCGCCGCCGGCGCGATCGCCCCCCACCCGTCCGGCGCCGACGCGGCCTCACCCGAGCCGGGCGAGCCCCGGTCCGGGATCGGGGCTGGCGGGTCCGCGTCCTGGGCCGGGCCGGGCGAGCCAGGGGCCGGGACCGCGGACGCGCCAGGGGCCGGCGCGTCGCGAGAGGACAAGCCGCCGTTCCTCAGGCAGATCCGCAGCGTGGTGGTCATCCCGACGCTGCTGTTCGTCTGCGTCGGGCTCGCCCTGCTCAGCCTCGGGCTGGCCGGGGTGTTCTTCTGGCTGCCCACGCTCATGGTGCGCACCCTCGGCGCGGACGTCGCCACGGCGGGCTCCCTCAGCGGCCTGCTCACCATCGCGGGCACCCTCACCGGCACGCTCGTCGGCTCCTGGCTGGGCAGGAAGTGGCACGGCACGATCAAGGGCGGCCGCCTGCTCGCGGGCGGCGGCGGCATCACGGCAGGCGCGGTGGTGCTGGCCGTGGCGCTGTCCATGGACTCGATCGGCGCGCTGACCGCCCTGACGCTGCTGTCGAGCTCGCTGATGTCGATCGCGATCCCCAACATGACGGCCTGCCTGGCCGACGTGGTGCCCGCCGCCTCCCGAGGGCTGGGCTTCGCCGTCCTGCAGCTCTTCCTCACCGTCGGCACGGCCTTCGGCTCGCTCGTCGTCGGCATCTTCTCCGACGCGACCGGCTCGCTGCTGACCGGCATGTACGCCCTGATCATCCCCATGGTCATAGGCGGCCTGCTCACGCTGGGGGCCAGGCCGTCGTTCGAGCGGGACGCGGCGAAGGTCCTGGAGGACGCCCGCCGCTGACACGGCCCCGGCCGCGGACACCTCGGCGAGTGCCCTGGCGCGGACGTTCCAGGCGACGGGCGGCCCCGGTGAGGACGCGCACCCGGGCGGCGGGAACAGCCGACAGACTTCGGTGGCGGGCGTCTCGCCGGGGTGTTTGTGGTGTGCGGCGGTGGTGGGTGTCTCGTCGGGACGTTTCCGGCGCGCTTCGGCGGCGGGCGCCTCGTCAGGGCGTCCCCGCACACGTCGGCGGCGGGCGCCCCGTGAGGGGCCCGCCGCCGGATCCTTCGCTGCTCAGCCCTCAGGCGGCATGCGCCGTTCCCGCTCCTCCTGCGTCGGGGGCTGCTGCTGTCCCGCCTCCCGGCCGGGCTGCTGCTCCTGCCCGCCGCCGTAACGGTGCTGGATGGTGTCGGCGCCCTTGCTGATGTGCTCGTCGTACTTGTGGCCGGTGCGCTCCTTGGCGTACTCCTCGGCGCGGTCGACGATCTGGTCGGCCTGCTTCGAGTGCCCCCTGGCGAAATCCTCAGCCTTCTTCAGCCACTCTCCGATGCGGCTCATGACCATTTCCCCGTTTCTATCGGTTACGCACGCCCCCTACCCCGCCAACCTGGGTTGATGTCTGCACCGGAAAGCGGCCGCCGCCCCCCGTGACGCCGGCCGGCGTCGTCAGTCGCTGACCGCCAGCCGTACCCCGAACCCGACGATCACCACCCCGCTCACCCGGTCGAGGAGCCGCCGCACCCTGGCCGACCGCAGAAACCCGCTCATCAGCGACGCGAACCCGATCACCGCCATGCTCCACACCAGCCCCTCGGCCACGTGCACCCCGGCCGGCGCCAGCCCCACGAGCGCGTGCGGCGCCCCATCGGGGATGAACTGCGGGAGCATCGCCACGTAGAACGCCCCCACCTTCGGATCGAGCAGGTTCGTCGCCGGCCCTCTCCTGAACCCCCGCCAGAACCGGACCTCCTGCCCCTCCGCCCCCTCATGCCCGGCGGCGTCCCGCCAGCAGCATGCGCACCCCCATCCACACCAAATACGCCGCTCCGCTCACCGCAGCTCGTCGCAGGCCACCTGCGAGGCCGCCGGCAGCGCCGACAGCCCCGCGGCGGTGAGCACACCCCACATCAACGTCCCGAGCTGGATGCCCAGCGTCACACCCCAGGCCGGACACCGCCCGGCCAGCAGGGACGTCCGCAGAATCAGGGCCGTGTCCAGGCCTGGCGTGACGGTGAGCAGCGCGACCACGGCCGCGAACGACCAGATCGATGTGGCGACGTCCATGAAGGTCAGGGTATGAGGAGCAGTTTCCCCGTGGTGCGCCGCCCCGCCAGGTCCTCATGCGCCTGCCGCGCCTCGGCCAGCTGGTAGCGGTGGGAGACGTTGATCCGTACCTGGCCCTTCTCGATCCAGCCGAACAGGTCGGACGCGCGCTGCAGCAGCTCCGACCGCTCCGCCACGTAGTGCGCCAGCGTCGGCCTGGTCAGGAACAGCGAGCCCTGCTTGTTGAGCACCTGCGGGTCGACCGGCGGCACAGGGCCGCTGGCGGCGCCGTACAGGGCCATCAGGCCGCGCGGGCGCAGCACCTCGAGGCCGCCGTCGAACGTGGTCTTGCCGACGCCGTCGTACACCACGTCGATCGAGTCGCGCAGCTCCTGCGCGAAGCCGTCGTAGCGCAGCACCTCGTCCGCCCCGGCCTCCCTGGCCAGCTTCTCCTTCTCGCTGGTGGAGACCGTCGTGAACACCGTGGCGCCCTTGAGCTTGGCCAGCTGGATCAGCAGCTGCCCCATGCCGCCCGCCCCGGCGTGCACCAGCACCCGGTCGCCCTCCTTCACCTCGAACGTGGAGTGCGTCAGGTAGTGGGCGGTCATGCCCTGCAACATCGCCGCGGCGGCCAGCTCGGCCGGCACGTCGTCCGGTACCGGCACCACCCGGTCGGCCGGCACCACCGCCTTCTCCGTGTAGCTGCCCAGCACGCTCGCCCAGGCCACCGTGTCACCCACCTTGACGTCCCGCACACCGGGGCCGACGGCGGACACCGTGCCCGCGCCCTCGGAACCGATCGTGGTCGGCAGGTTGAGAGGGTAGGTGCCGGAGCGGTGGTAGATATCGATGAAGTTCACGCCGCTGGCGGCCACATCGACCACCACCTCACCCTCACCGGGCACCGGATCGGGACGCTCGACGTACTCGAGAACTTCTGGACCGCCGTGGGCGGAGACGATGATCGCATGCATACCCCCTAGTCAACCCCGTCCCCTCCGACTCTTGCCACCCTCCCCGGCCCCGTGGTACGTGGTCGGCTGCCCGGGCCCGGCGGCGGCGTCGTGCTCCGCGCGGGTCGGTGTATCGCGCCCTGCTCCTGCGACTTTCGCCAGCTTCCCGGCCGCGTGGTACGTGGCTGGCTGCCCGTGCCCGGCGGCGGCGTCGTGCTCCGCGCGGGTCGGTGTATCGCGCCCCTGCTCCTGCGACTTCTGCCAGCTTCCCGGCCGCGTGGTACGTGGCTGGCTGCCCGTGCCCGGCGGCGGCGTCGTGCTCCGCGCGGGTCGGTGTATCGCGCCCTGCTCCTGCGACTTCTGCCAGCTTCCCGGCCGCGTGGTACGTGGTCGGC